>NZ_JACXAJ010000003.1 GCF_014773225.1 Pontibacter aquaedesilientis
TTTTCAAGCTCCGAAGAGCTAATGTGTCCGTTCGACCCCGGCCTTTTCCTTTTTAATTCTCTTGAATTGACGCGGTGGGTGACTCTGCAGTCACACCCGCGCGGATGTACCTATCTTGTTTTTCTTTTCTGTCTCAACAATCTCTCAAAGAACTTTCGGAAGACTTCCTCTTCCAGTAGCGCCCCAACCTCCTGGGGCCTGTCTTGCTTGCGCTCCCGTGCCGAGCGTTCCTCGTTTTCGGTGTGCAAAGGTCGGAAAACAATTCCGAATCCACAAGCAAAATTTCAATCTTTTTTCTCTTCCCTCTCAACCCTTCCGGCCGATCGGCACTCTGTTTCTCTCGCCCCGGAAACCTTCGTTTCGGAGCGGGTTGCAAAGGTAAGAAGCTTTTTCGAACTTGCAACAACTTTCAAAAACTTTTTTCCCTTTCCCTTTCCGGCCTGTGTTACCAGGCGCTCCAGGACGCTTCCCTGTGAAGCGGGGTGCAAAGGTAAGAAGAGTTTTTCAATCCGCAACAACCTCTTCAGACTTTTTTTCCTTTTCTTTTCGGCCTGCGTGAGCGGCCTTCCCTAATCCCCTTCCTCTCGAAGCGGGGTGCAAAGGTAAGCAGCTTTTCTCAATCTGCAAGCCCTCGGCGAAAGTTTTTTTCTCAGTCTTTCTTTCCGACGTTTGCCCGTTGAGCCAGCCGCCGCGGGCCGCCCTGCCGGCTGGCCCGTTCCCCCCTCCGGCTTGTCCGGGTTGGGAGTGCAAAGGTCTCAAAAATCCCCGAATCCGCAAGGGGTAGCCGCCAACTTTGGCCCCGGACACCGGGCGGTTCCGCTTAACTAGCTGAGTTGCACCTTTAAAATTTTAAAAATAGTTTAGGAGTTTCTTCATGTTCCTGCATGGTCTTTCTCTTTCTATCAATTCCTTCGTTCCCATTCTATATTATATAGGCTTTATACCTTGCCTTAAAACAATATAAGGTATAGCCTACATATTTGGCTATACCTTATTTACTACTATATTATAAACAGTGTATACCTACACGGCAGCAGCCTCAGCATACTCTTGCAGATACTTATATCTTTCGGTCAGCTCTCCTCCTTTAGCTATTGTGGCTCTGCCGAGCATTCCCCCTTCATCATTATTAAAGAACTGTGGGAACACATAATCTATAATGTTACGACCAAAGTCACGGGAGGCATTGCGAGGGAGTTCGCATGGCAGGTTGTCAACAGCCATTATAGTAATGTTATCCTTTCTATTATAAGGAGGCTCGAGCTCGCCGGTATTTGGGTTATAGTCGTAAGTAGGTTCTATTATAGTAGTAGCGCGTTTGGTAGTAGGTATAGAGCCATCCACATCGCAGGTGATGTCGGCGATGGTGTCGATTTTAAAATCGGGTTGCCGTGTATCCTCTTCTGAGAATAGCTTCGGCGCACGTGGGTCCCAGTAAGCACAGGCCATGAGCAGATCCGTCACCTTTGTGAACTTGCGGAAGGTCGATTGGTATAACTCCGGATGCGCATAAAAATCCGGCGAGTCCCATACCTCCACATCGGGACGGTTGTTGTAGTCGCCTGAGTGCAGTTGCGCGTAGACTGGTTCTTTAAACTGCTTGTACAGGAAATCGAACACACTCACCTTTTTTATGCCCATCTTGTCTAGTACCTCCATGGCGCCTCCTGCCACACGTCCACCCCCGGTTACGGCAATCTTTATCGGGGGTAGCTTTACTTTAAAATATTCTTCCTGCATGTCTTCCATCTCATGGCACAGGTAGGCAGGCTTTAGGTCGAAAAGTTTCCACTTCTTGCCATAGGTAAGGATACCGTTATAAGCACCAACTATACCTGCATACCTGCCAAAGGCTACTACTCGCTGTCCTTGTTGGTTTGTCAGGAGTTCGTAATCTATCAGAGTGATGTTCTTGTCGAGTACAGCCCGAAGCAGTTTGGCATTGTGTGGCTGTTTCTTTATAGTGTGGGAAAAGAAGAAATAGGTCTTGTTCGGAATCAATTGGTCAACGGGCACTTCTTTCACCCCCATCAGCACATCACAATCAGTTAAGTCCTGCTGCAGGGTTATACCCAGTTCAGCATATTCTTCGTCTGTAAAACAACGCACGTCGCTGGGTTGCACCACCACCTCTGCCCCTGAAAACCCCTGCATGGCTTCCACACACTTTTTAGGGGTGAGCGGCACGCGTTTGTCTACTGGTATTTTGCCTTCCTTTATAATCCCGATCTTAACTTTTTCCATAGGTGCGTGTTTGTGAATTGTTATGCTAGCATTTGTGTTTGAAAGGCTGGGGAAAGCCGACCGCTATACCTTATATAGAGATGCTCCTTATATAATAGTGTTAAAGGCACTTGTCACACCCAGAACTATTTAGCTTTCATGCTTCAATATAATAAACAATTACTATTACTTTTGTAGAAATTACTGAAAGAGCGCCTTTGGCTTGCCTTCCAGAGCAATAGAAAATCCCAAAATTCCCAATCAATACTTCATCGTTATGATACTTAAAACAAAACCTGCTGATACTTTTAAGGAGCGCCACAACGGCCCTGACAAAGAGCAAATGCAGGACATGCTTAAAACCATCGGGGTAAACTCGCTGGATCAACTGATTGAGGAGACCGTACCGGCCGCCATTAGACTTAAAAAGCCGCTTAATCTGCCAAAGGCGCTTTCTGAAACCAACTTCCTGAAGCAATTCGGTGAGATCGCCAGAAAGAACAAGGTATACAAGTCGTATATCGGCCTTGGCTATAACGACACCATTCTGCCCCCTGTGATTCTCCGCAACATCATGGAGAACCCGGGTTGGTATACCGCCTATACTCCTTATCAGGCCGAGATCGCACAAGGCCGCCTGGAGGCGCTGATCAATTACCAGACCATGGTGATGGACCTGACCGGCATGGAGATTGCCAACGCATCGCTTCTGGACGAAGGAACCGCTGCCGCTGAGGCTATGGGTATGTTTTTTGCCCAGCGCAAAGGCACCCGCAAGAATGCCAACCGCTTCTTCGTGTCCAACTTAGTATTGCCGCAAACACTGGACATCCTTACTTCTCGTGCTATACCTATCGGAATTGAACTGGTGATCGGTGACCACCGCGAAGTTGATTTCGCTGACGAAACATTGTTCGGTGCTTTGGTACAGTATCCTGCTGCCGACGGTGCCATTTTTGATTATACTGATTTCATTAGCAAAGCACACGCGCAGGATATCCTGGTAGCTGTGGCTGCTGACATTCTTTCTTTGACGCTTCTGACCCCTCCGGGTGAGATGGGTGCCGACGTAGTGGTGGGTACTACCCAGCGCTTTGGTGTACCAATGGGCTTTGGTGGTCCGCATGCGGCTTACTTTGCCACAAAAGACGCTTTCAAGCGTGTGATCCCGGGCCGTATCATCGGTATTTCGGTGGACGCTGCCGGCGACAAGGCCTATCGTATGGCGCTACAGACACGCGAGCAGCACATCCGTCGCGAGAAAGCTACTTCTAACATTTGCACGGCGCAGGTACTATTGGCGGTAATCGCGGGTATGTATACCGTTTACCATGGCCCACGTCGCTTAAAGTATATCGGCTTGAACACACACGCCCTGGCGCAGCAACTCGAGAAAGGATTAAAAGCATTGAGCTTTGAGCAACTGAACGAAGCTTATTTCGACACGCTGAAAATCGCGGTGGAGAGTGCTGATATGAAAAACGCTATCCGTACAGAAGCGGAAGCGGCAGGTATCAACTTCCGTTACTTCGAAGAGAACTTCATCGGTATTTCCCTCCACCAGAACACAGAACTGGAAGATGTGAAAGCCATTCTGGCCGTGTTCGCCAAAGTAGCCGGCAAGTCGGCTGACGTGCTAGGTATAGACGAACTGCCAGAGGAGACAGAGATCACCTGGACTGAAAAACTAATCCGCACAAGCGAGTACCTGACGCACGAGGTGTTCAACAAGCATCACTCGGAGCATGAGATCCTGCGCTATATGAAACACCTGGAGAACAAGGATATTTCTTTGGTTCACTCCATGATCTCGTTGGGTTCCTGTACCATGAAACTGAACGCTACAGCCGAGATGTTTCCGGTGACCTGGCCAGAGATTGGGCAGCTGCACCCGTTCGCTCCTGCTGACCAGACGCAAGGATATGCTGAGATCTTCAAGAATTTGGAGGCTTGGCTTTGCGAGATTACCCGTTTTGATGCGATGTCACTGCAGCCCAACTCAGGTGCGCAGGGCGAATACGCTGGTTTGATGGTAATCCGTGCTTACCACGAGTCTCGCGGCGATCATCACCGTACGGTAGCACTCATTCCTTCTTCTGCGCACGGAACCAACCCAGCTTCGGCGGTAATGGCCGGCATGAAAGTAGTGATCGTGAAATGCGACGAGAAAGGTAACATCGACGTGGCGGACCTGCGTGCGAAGGCTGAGCAGTACAAAAACGAGCTGTCTTGCCTGATGGTGACCTACCCATCTACACACGGTGTATATGAGGAATCTATCATCGAGATCTGCCAGGTAATACATGACAATGGTGGCCGTGTTTACATGGACGGCGCCAACATGAACGCACAAGTTGGCCTTACGTCGCCGGCGCACATTGGCGCTGACGTTTGTCACCTGAACCTGCACAAGACGTTCTGCATTCCTCACGGTGGCGGTGGTCCTGGCATGGGCCCGATCGGTGTGGTGAAAGACCTGGCTCCATTCCTGCCGGGTCACGCTGTGGTTGACTTAGGTCGTCCGGAAGCGATCAATGCTATTTCGGCTGCACCTTGGGGTTCTGCCTCTATCCTGCCAATCTCCTATGCTTATATTGCGATGATGGGTGGCAACGGACTGACGGAAGCTACTAAAGTGGCGATCCTGAATGCGAACTATATCAAGGCGCGTCTGGAGAAACATTATCCTGTGCTGTATGTAGGCGCTAACGGCCGTTGCGCACACGAGATGATCCTGGATTGCCGTGAATTTAAGAAGTTCGGTGTAGAGGTAGAGGATATTGCGAAGCGTCTGATGGACTATGGTTTCCATGCGCCAACCGTATCGTTCCCGGTAGCAGGCACGCTTATGGTGGAGCCAACCGAGTCGGAGGCACAGGAAGAGCTGGACAGATTCTGCGATGTGATGATCTCGATCCGTGAAGAGATCCGCGAGATCGAAGCGGGCAAGGCTGACCAGAAAAACAACGTGCTCAAGAACGCACCGCATACCTTGAAAGTAGCCATGGTGGAGAACTGGGAGCGCCCTTACTCTCGCGAGAAGGCGGTATTCCCAATGGCTTACCTACGCGACAACAAGGTATGGCCAACCGTTAGCCGCATAGACAGCGCTTATGGCGACCGTAACCTGGTTTGCTCTTGCGCTCCAATTGAGGCTTACAACGAGAATGAAAACGAGATGGTAGCCATCGGCTAATCCTTCTTAAGCTTATACCTGAAAAGCCTGACCGTTTGGTCAGGCTTTTTTGTTTTGGGTGGCAAGGTAGCTTATACCTACAGCCTGTTCCGTGTCGTATACCTGTTGTATAATCAAGCTTCTATACCTAAACCAACAGTGCCATGCGACACGCTATACCTACTCAAAACAGCTTTTTATACCTTGCTACTGTACTGCTTATCGGCTTGAGTAGCTGTCTGCCGTCCTTTGTTGCCGACACCTCTTTCGACGGCACCGTGGATTTCCAGGTATACCATACCTTCGCTTTGGTAGAGCCAACGGCTGCTGGCTCCAGTGCCGACCCCACTCAGTTTGAACCTTTGTTCGACAGGCGGGTGCGCGACGCCGTGGCTGCCGAGCTGGTGAAGAAGGGCCTTAAGCCTGATGCCCAAGACCCAGACTTGCTAGTAGCTTATGACCTCGCCGTGGCACAGGCACCGGCCGCAGCCGCTGAATCGCCTGACTTCGGGTATAGCTACTGGTACGGTTACCGTTTCAATTACAATACCACGGACTTTCCTAATTACAGACCCATCGGCAGATATCCGGTTGGCACCATGTTCATCGACCTGATAGATGCTACCTCCAACGAACTAGTCTGGCGCGGCATAGTGGCAGGAGATATAGATGCGAAACAGACGGAGGAGAGCAAAATCAGAAGGGCTATTGCCGCCATGCTGGCACAGTACCCACCTGGCACGATGTAGGATTGCCGGACTAACTACAACCTATAAGCCAGACTAAACCCGCCATAGTAGTTTCGGGGTGAGGCCGGCTGAAAATAACGTCCGCCAAAAGCATTCAGGTCGTTGCCCAGGCTATACTGCTGGTCGCTCAGGTTCTCGGCTCCGGTAAAAATGTCCAGCAAAAAGTGTTGCCCTAATTCCCGTTTTAAACCGAGTCGTGCCCCTGCCACCAGGTAGGCTTCCGCATAAACTGTGTTCTCATCTGTCAGCGGAACCTCGTCCATATAATTGGCGGTGAGGTGAAGGTATAGTCCAAAGCGTGTTGCCAGGTCGAGGCCAGTGGTTAGAGTATGAGGGGCTACACCGGTAAGTTTGTTGCCGGTCAGGTCTGTTTCATTTTTCTGGTAATCACGGAAACGGAAGTGGCTGTAGGTATAGCTCCCCCATACCTTCAGCAGGCTGACAGGCTGGCTTGCATGCTCGATTATGGTATAGCCCACCGCTGTTTCGAGTCCGCTCTGCGAGGTGGCCCCCACATTCCGGAAAACTGCTATACTCGACAAATCCTGCCGACTCACAATGGTTTCGCGCAACCTCAAATGAAAAGCCACCACATCAAAGCTCAGTTTCCGGCCCAAGGTATAGCCGCGTACACCTGCTTCGTAGTTTATGCCTTTCTCGGCTTCCAATTCCTTATTCAGGGCCCCATCGGAGGTCAATAACTCTTCTTCAGAAGGCGGTGAGAAGCCCGCACTCACGCTTCCGTGCACCGATACCTGCTCGGACAGACGCTTAAGCAATGCTACCCTCGGCGAAAGCACCGCACTGAAATCGCGGGTAAATTGATAAGGGCTGCCAGTTGGAGCCTGGTGCAGGCGGGTAATTTCATACTTTGTATTATTCAGACTGAGCGCAGCCGTAGCAATCCAGTTGCCGGGCAGCTCAAACTCAGTTTGTGTGAAAAGCAATCCCGTTTTGGCCAATACCTCGTCATCGGTGCGCAATGCCCCTGTTATACCTTGGTTGTTATCGTAGGTACGGGCTGCCTCAAAGCCCCGTTGATATTCTCCGCCAAAGGTCAAAGTCGTTGCCACGTTTCCTAAGCTTGTGTTGTAGACGAAGCGGCTGCGGGCACCGTACTCCTGGTTGGTGTTGCGTTCGTAATCCGTGTTGAAAGGGTGATCTCTATACCTAAACAAGCCATACAACGCAGTCGTGTTTTTCCAGCTATCACTGAAGCGGTACTCCTGCGACAAGCCGATGTTAACACCTTTCTGATTCATGGACGCATTTTGGGCTACGCTTCCGAACCTTCCGCCGCGAGCCTGGCTGGGGTCCTGCCCATACTGCTCGGCCGTCAGGCCGCCGGGAAGTTCATAGAAGAGGTCTGAGTAAATCAGGTTCGCCCGGATCGTGTTTTTCTCGGATGGGTTGAAAGTGGACGTGAGCAAGAGTGTCTCGCGGTCCATGGCTGACTGCTCTCGGTACCCATCCAGCTGCTGACGGGTGTATTGCAGGTATAGGCTTTGTTTCTCGCTGCCTACGCTGGCACTGGTTGTATAGCGCCGCAACCCGAACGACCCGACAGTGGAACCGACCTGAAAGGTCTTTTCACCGGCATTGGCTCGGCGGGGTTCTAACAACACGGTGCCGCCCGTACCCGCTCCGTAGATGCTGCCCGTTGGCCCTTTCAAAATTTCCATGCGGCTGAAGTTGGCCGCGTCCAGCAAATTCAGGTTGGTGATGCCGTTGGATTCTGTCAGGGGAATTTCGCCCAGGTATACCTTCACGTTGCGTATACCATAGGGCGAACGCAAACTGCTGCCCCTAATGGAGAGTCGGTAGCTGGCCGTGGCCCTTTCCTCCATGCGCACACCCGGCACGGTATTCACGGCCCGCACCAACGAACTTTCATCAAAGCGCTGGATGACTTCCCGATCTATCACGCTCAATGCTCCTGCCGTTTCCAGCAAAGGCCGGTTACTCTCGTAGCCCGTCACGATCACTTCCGAAAGGCTGGTCGTCAGTGGCTGCAGGTATACCTGATGGGCCATACCTTGCTGCACATTCAGTGAAAAAACCGTGTCCGGCTTATACCCAATATGCGATATCAGTAAAAAAGAGGCCCTATTAGTTAAGTCTAGGGCAAAGCGACCTGTCGCGTTGGTCAGTGCTTGTTCACCTGTATTGGCCGTAACGGTTACACCCTCCAGCCCTTGGCGGGTTTGTGCATCCAATACTTGTCCAGTTATCTGTTCCTGGGCGTGGCTAAGCAATGGGAAGAGCAGCAATATGATTATTAAGAAGTAGCGGATCAGTAACGTCATTGTATTCATGTAAGCGAGTGATTCATGTAGGTAAGTTAGCTGCTAACCAAACGCGCCACACTCCATTTGGTTTAATACTTATGTGAGAGTTGGCAAGCTATACCGGATCGTAACAGTTATAAGTGGCACTTGGTTAACTTATAAAGTTAAACTGCTTTTGTAAGCTGCCAATAAAGAAAAAGGCCCCGTAGAATCTGCGGAGCCTTTCCAAACTATGAAAGCTAATGATATCTTAAATCTCTTAGTGAAAATTCTTATTTGATCCGGAATTCGGTTCTTCTGTTTTGCTGATGCATTTCTTCTGGGCACTGCACGCCATCAGTACACTTATTTACCAGCCTTGTCTTGCCATATCCTTTTGCTGTCAGCCTGTCTTTCGCTATACCTTTTTCGATGAGGTAATCCACGGCGGCCTGTGCTCTGCGCTCTGAAAGCAATTGATTGTATTTGAGGCTTTCACGACTATCCGTATGAGAGCCAAGCTCAATCTTTATGGTTGGGTTCGACACCAACACTTCTGCTAATTTATCCAGCTCTTTGGCAGCGTCCGAACGAATTTCCCACTTATCCAGGTCGTAATAAATGTTCTCTAGCACAATGGCCACGTTCTTTTCATCACGGTCAAACACCAATGCTACCTGCACCGTATCTGCAGCCGTCTTTGGTATTTCAACTGTCGTTTTCTGGTTGAGGTAACCCTGCTTGGTACCCTGCAGGGCGTAGGTGTTGCCTTTGCGGCCATCCATAAAGTATTGCCCCCTTGTATTGGTGGTCACTGTGCTGGTGTCGTTCAGATTCTTCTGAGAGATCGCTAACTGCACCTGTGGCAGGGCCACCTGTATGGTACGCTTCTGTTCGTTCTGTTTACGCGCGAGCGTGGTCACGGCCAGCACAACAGGCTTCTGCAGTATCTTAAAGCTATAGAGGTCGTCGGTTCCGTCCTGCCCTTCTCGGTTAGAAGACAGTAGGCCCGTCTCACCATCCTCGTTGAACATGATACCGTAGTCATTCTTAGGCGAGTTCACCGGGTAGCCCATGTTATTAACAGCGGTCCAGGCAGCATGCTTGCCTTCGGCTGCAAAAATATCGAGACCGCCCATGCCCATGTGCCCGTCAGAGGAAAAATAGAGCTTACCGTTATTGTCCACGTAAGGGAAACTCTCACGGCTCGGCGTATTAATCAGGATGCCCGCATTCACAGGTTCTCCCCAGCTTCCATCAGCCTGACGCAAGGTATAGTAGATGTCCGTTTCACCAATACCCCCTGGCATGTCCGACACAAAATACATGATCTTGCCATCCGGCGACAGGGCAGGGTGCCCTACTGAATACTCTTCCACATTATTAAAGGCAAATGGCGTGATGTCTGACCAGGTAGTGCCGCGTCTTTGTGATGAGAAAATCTCCAGTCGGTTTATGTACTCCTGTGCCTGTGCCGCCTTGTCTACCCAAGAGGTAGGGTCGGCATTGCCGGGCTTGCGCTTCTGCACCAGGTGGGTGCGGGTGAAATAAAGCGTCTGCCCATCTTCCGAAGCCGAGGCCGTGGCATTGTGGTACTGGTCGTTGATCATTTCGTGCAGCGCCGTGGGCTTACCCCAGTTGCCGTTGCCATCGCGACTTGCCATAAACAGCTGCAGGTATGGACGGCCGGTCCAGCCATAAGTGCCGGTTGCTTTGCCATTTATTTCAGTACCACGGTCTGAAGTGAAGATCAGGCCGTCCTTCCCATAGTTCATCGGGCTGAAATCGGAGTAACCCTTGGCATTTAGTCCATTCAAACGCTGCACTTCGGCTAGCGGCAGGCGCGTCATCCAACTCTTGGCTTTGTCGCAGGCCTCCATTAGTGCTTGCGCACGCTCTTCTACTTCTGGTACTTCTTCGGCCCACTGCATGTACTGCTGCTTGGCTTCCTCGTACTTGCCGTTGCTGCGAAGAGCCTCTGCATAGTGGTAGATATTCTGCGGGTCACGGCCTGGCATGGCCACTACCTGTGCATACCATTTTTCAGCTTCTTGTGAGCGGCGGGTCAGGCGATAAGAGTCGGCTATGCGCTCGGCCGTCTTCACATCGGGCTTGCGTTTTTCAACTGCTTTTGTGTACTGCTCCAAAGCCAGCGCAAACTCGAATTTTTCGTAGTGCTTGTTTGCCTTGCGGAGTTCCTGCTGCGCCTGAGCGGCAGGGGTTATGCCAAGCATGACAGCTACAATCAGGTATAAGGGTATATGTTTGAAGTTCATATGCAGGTTGAGCTAGAAATTAAAAGTATTGCGGCGTCAGCATTTTGGTATCCTGCTTCTTGAAGAAATAGTAACCTACCGAGATCTCATGTGATTGGAAACCACTCAGGTCGTTGAGCATTTTATCGTAAGAGTAACCCAAGCGCAGGGCACTGGTTACCTGCAATTCTGCGATCAGGGCCAAGGCGGTACGCTTGTTCACCGGGTCAGCTTCCGTATTCTTGTTGAACAGGTTCATGCTTGTTCTGTAGGAACTGCCCAACCACAGTTTTTCGCCTAGTAGCACAAAGCCGTTCAGGTCCACGTTGGCTGGGGCATTGAAGTCTTCTTTGATGAGCACACTTGGCTTTAATTTCACAAAACTGCTTACATCGAATACATAACCTGTCGTGAAATAATAGTGGCGGATCGGCTCGATCTGGAAAACGTCTTTGTATTGGATAATATCAGAGGCGGAAAGTCCGGCGTAAAAACGCGGCGTATTAAAGTACACGCCCAGTTTTACATCTGGTCTGTAGAAAACATCCCTCCCTGCGGGGATACTCGGATCGTCCGGCACACCCAGCTCAGTACCGTCCATCACGCTTTGCACAATGCCGGCTGCTATACCTAAGCTCAGCACACCACGCGCACTCACCGACACTCTGGCAGCGGCATTAGCGTAGGCCGAGGTGGTAGAATAAGCCCCGATCTTGTCGCGGGTAAAGTTCATTCCTAAACCCAGGCGTTCGCTACTGGTAATTCCATCCACACTCAGGGCCTGTGTGGTTGGAGCTCCTTCCAAACCCGTCCACTGCGAACGGTGAAAGGCATTGATGTTGAGCACACCTTTGGTTCCGGTATAGGCCGGGTTGATGGCCATACTGTTGAAGATGTACTGCGAGTACTGTGGGTTTTGCTGGGCACTAGCCGCAAAAGTGAGCATCAGGGCCAGCAGGGTATAAAATATTCTCATGGTAATAAAGTTTTCAATAGACATTGCGGTCGCTTATCGGAAGATGGTCACATAGCCGGTATATTCTTTGTACACGCCATCACACAGTTTTACCCTCACTTTGTAGAAGTAAGTCCCCTGTTCCAGCCCTGTGGCCGTCCAGTCGTTTTTGTAGCTCTTCTGCTTGTATACCTCAGAGCCCCAGCGGTTAAAGATAACCATCTCGTTGTCCGGGAATTTCTCCAGGTTCTTCACCAGCCAGCTGTCGTTCTTGCCGTCGCCGTTCGGGCTGAAGGCTTTCGGGAAGTCCAGTTGTCCGTCGGCCACTTTCGCGTCAATGTCCATGCTGAACTCCGCAGAACCAACACAGCCGCCCGTATGGGTCATCACGCTCACACGGCCAAAAGCATTGGTGCTGTTAGCCTTCACCTTGATGGTAGGAGTCCCCTGCCCTGACTCGATTGTGAAGCCTTCGGTTACGGTCCAGGTATAGGAAGTGGCGCCCGCCACCGCATCAGCTGTGTAGATCAGGCCCTCGCACACATTGCTGTTGTCGGTGATGCGGGTAACCGGTGCCGGCGGTGGTGTGATGTTGATAGTAATCGTTGCCGGTGTACTAGATCCTGTACAGTTATCGGCTGTCACACTTACCGTACCGCCCTTCTCGTTTACCGTTACAGTGATTTGGTTTGTATTACGGCCACCCGTAATAACCCAACCTTCAGGCAGGTTCCAGGTATAGGAGGTAGCGCCTGGTACTTCGGTTATACTGATGACGTTGCCCGCCGAGTTTTGACAAACATTAACATCGTGCGAGATGGTGCCTGGACTGTCAGGTTTAGGCGTAATACCTACGGTCATGCTGTTGCTTGCTTCATCGCATCTGTTGCTTGCCGTTACACTGATGTTGCCAGCGCCACTGCCTGCCACTACTGTAATGCTATTGCCTGTTGCAGCGCCTTTCAGTGTCCATCCTGTCACGTTCCAGGTATAGGTTATTCCGTCTATCGGCTGCTTCACGGTATAGGTTACTTCATCGCCTGCACAGGCAGTAGCGGCACCTTCAATAGCCGGGGCTGTTGGCAATTTGGTTACCTTTAATTCTAACTGAACCGCAGAAGTACTGCTGCAGCCGTTGTTAGCTGTTACCCGAATCGCTCCATTGTCTGAACCAACTTTTACGGTGATGCTCGTTTTAGTTTCTCGAACAACTTGCCAGCCTGCTGTGGTAGGTATAGTCCAGGTATAGCCGGTAGCACCAACCACTTCGTCGATGCTGAAGGTCACTTCCTCTCCTTCACAGAGATCGGCTTTGCCTTTGATAGCACCAAGTGCAGCCGGGGCAGGAGTCACAAGAATCAGTTTTTCACTGGTAGTGCTCAGGCCGCAGCTGTTTGTCACAGTCAGGTATACCTTGCCGCCTAACAGGCTTTGGCCTTTTGGCTTCACGGTCACGTTGGTCTTGTTATCTTCCCCAACAATCTCCAAGTTCACGCTTGCTGTCCACTTATAGGTCAGGCCGTCAACTGCAGGAGCAGTCAAGCGAATGCCTTCTCCATTGAAGCAAACTGTGTTGTCACCGTTTATGCTCAGCGCAGTTGGGTTGCCTGTTAAGTCTACTGTTACCTCAGCAGTGGCGGAATTCGTTTTACATTGATCTGTTACCGTAACTTTTATCTTGTTGGCTCCAGCTGTAGGTCCGGCAATAACCGTTATTTCGTTGCTGCCCTGCCCTGAACCTGCTGCAAATCTCCAGCCTGCCGGCAAATCCCACTTATAGGTTCCTCCTATCACATTGGATGTTGCTTTAAAGGTCAGGTTTTCTGTGTTGATACAAACGGCTGTTGGTGCCGTTCCGATGGTAACCTCTACATTAGGACGGCAGCCTACCGGTACCACAACTTCGTCGTCGTCATTGTCCGGATCCGAGTCCTTATAATCCCCTGGGTCAGTTGGGTCCGTAGGGTTTACTGGATCTTTGCCGATAATGGACACGATGTTTCTGATGCTGCCTGATTTAACCACCTGTGCCGTAATTGTCAGGACAGCCGGGGCGTCGATGGCCAGCACCGGGATCGTAAACATTCCCGTTGACTGATTGTACTCACCTCTATTAACCTGGTGGCTTACATACAACAAACCCTCGGGCAGTTTCTCTTCAACCTTTACATTGGTTGCCTGTTCTTTGGCGTAATTAGTTACCACGATCTTATACTGCACCATATCGCCCACGTAGTATTCACCCTGTGTACTTACCAGTTGCTTGGTTACCCCCAGGTCCGGCAGTACAATCTCTACCTCCTCCTCATTGTTATCCGGGTCTTTGTCGTTGTCGGGCGTACGGTCTTTGATGGTAGCAACGTTCCGTATGTTCCCTGTGCGTACCAGTTTGGCAAACACCCTGAGTGTGGCTGCTGTTTTACCGGCCAGCGTCGGGATGTTATAGATACCTGTGCTATGGTTGTAAGTACCGACAGACGCCTCATACCTAATGTATTCCAAGCCTTCGGCGAGCACTTCGGCAACATTTACATTGTTCTGAGCGCCTTTGGCATAGTTGGTTACTTTAATCTCATAAACAACCACATCACCCAGTTTATAGCTGTCCTTTTGGTCGACGATCGTCTTGGTCAGCCCCAGGTCCGGTAGCTCGATCTCTACCTCTTGCTCATTGTTGTCCGGGTCCTTGTCGTTGTCGGGCGTGCGGCCGATGATGGTGGCCACGTTTCGGATGCTGCCCACGGCCACGATCTTGGCGTAGACCACCAGCGTGGCCGTGGTGTTGCCGGCCAGCGTCGGGATGTTGTAGATGCCCGTCTCTTTGTTGTAGGTGGTGCCGGCAGAGGCCTCGTGGCGCACGTACTCCAGCCCCTCGGCCAGCTGCTCGCGCACGTTCACGTTCGCCTGGGCGGTCTTGGCGTTGTTGGTCACCTTGATCTCGTAGGCGACCACGTCGCCCAACTTATAGTCGTCTTTTCTGTCGACGATCGTCTTGGTCAGCCCCAGGTCCGGTAGCTCGATCTCGACCTCTTGCTCGTTGTTATCCGGGTCCTTGTCGTTGTCGGGCGTGCGGCCGATGATGGTGGCCACGTTGCGGATGCTGCCCACGGCCACGATCTTGGCGTAGACCACCAGCGTGGCCGAGGTGTTGCCGGCCAGCGTCGGGATGTTGTAGATGCCCGTCTCTTTGTTGTAGGTGGTGCCGGCAGAGGCCTCGTGGCGCACATACTCCAGCCCCTCGGCCAGCTGCTCACGCACGTTTATGTTCGCCTGGGCGGTCTTGGCGTTGTTGGTCACCTTGATCTCGTAGGCGACCACGTCGCCCAACTTGTAGTCGTCTTTTCTGTCGACGATCGTCTTGGTCAGCCCTAGGTCCGGCAATTCGATCTCTACCTCTTGCTCGTTGTTATCCGGGTCCTTGTCGTTGTCGGGCGTGCGGCCGATGATGGTGGCCACGTTGCGGATGCTGCCCACGGCCACGATCTTGGCGTAGACCACCAGCGTGGCCGAGGTGTTGCCGGCCAGCGTCGGGATGTTGTAGATGCCCGTCTCCTTGTTGTAGGTGGTGCCGACAGAGGCCTCGTGGCGCACGTACTCCAGCCCCTCGGCCAGCTGCTCGCGCACGTTTATGTTCGCCTGCACCGTAGAGGCATTGTTGGCCACTTTGATCTCGTAAGCGACTACGTCGCCCAGGTTATAGCTATCTTTCGGGTTAAGTATCTTTTTGGTCAACCCCAGGTCAGGCAGAATGATCTCTTCCTCCTTTTCCTCGTCACCCGGTTTGGGATCGGGATTATTGCCTATAATAATCACCTCATTCACAATGTTACCTGCACTGATAATCTGAAACACCAGCTTAATAACTTGTTGTTCTCCAACCTCCATATCTCCAATCACCCATTCATTTGCGGTTTGGTTATATGTGCCTTTTGAGGCAGGTTTAGCCTCAAGAAACTTCAGACCTGATGGAATATGCTCTTTCACAACTACATTGTGAGCCACTCCAGGACCATTGTTAATAGCCGTTATAGTGTAGGTTACTCGCGAGCCGAGCGAAACATCTTTGTTATCTACCACTTTATCGACAACCAAGTCGGCATTTGTAACATTTTCGAGAACAGTTGAATTGGTATCGAAAATTATTTTGCCATCTAATGAGAAAGCACGGCCATATAAATTAACCCCTTTGCCAAACCTGACATCCCCTGTTGCGATGACATTGCCATAGAGGGTACTCGGCGTACGGATATCCACGTTGCCATTAACTACCCAATAAATATTTTTGGACTCTACCCCTAAACCGGAGAGACTTAGCGAGCCAGGGTTAGCGGTCAGGTTGCCGTCGATTACAAATATGAAAACAGGATTAGAGGCACCCTGTCCTACTAGCAGTGAGATATCGTTTATCGTAGCATTGCCATTGATGTGGTAAACACCCGGCAATATTTCGCGGCCATTCCCAAGTTCGTTGTTCAGGGAGGCGTCAGCGGGCAACATGCGTAGTTCCTGGTATACTCTTCTGATATCGCTCATTGCTTCTGCAGCGAGTTCAGTCCCTTTCTCGATCTTACCTGTCACAACCAGGTTATTTTCACCGGTAATCAGTTTACTGGGACTGGTGCCAATGTCACCACGAATCCATGTCTTATCAGGTCCCTCTACAATTATTTCTTTGTTGGCTAATGCAATAAACCTATTAGCCCTCCCGAGGGATATTTCTGACTGGCCGAAGCTATGGGTGATGCTGGTAGTCAGTAACAGGATGAGAAGCAGTAGAATTCTACTCATATGGGTAAATTAAAAGGAATAACATAATTCGCATAAATATAAAAGTATTTTTATTGACTTTTACTATATGCAGATACTCATATATTTTAAATTAGTTTAATGCAATATAAAAAATGCAATACTTGTTCATCCAGAAACGTGTTGCAACAGCAATAATGTAAGACTATTCCAATAAATGTTTCCTTCTTAATTTTTTAATCTCTGCAAAAAGTAGTGCAAAATCTTATTTGAGTAGCCCTGGAAAATCTCAAAAGCTACATATCTGAATATACTAATGAACTGTTATTTTTGTTGTATATTCCATATACATTACAGATTTACACGAAAGGCGCAACAAAGAAAGTGAAAAAATCTCAGGAGAAATAGAGAAATTTAGGGAACGAAACTGTACAATAAAAATACTCCCCTGACAAAATGATCATGCCAGGGGAGTACATCTTATCGCAAAGCTTCCTTAATAATTTTTATTAAAAAATTTATACATGCACATGACGTTCGGCGTGATATGACGACCGAACCAAAGGACCCGACTCCACATATTTGATTCCGCGCTTCAAACCTTCTTCTCTGTAGTGGTCAAACAAATCTGGGTGTATGAATTCCGCCACTTCAATGTGCAGTTTGGTTGGCTGTAGATACTGCCCCAGAGTCAGGATATCGCAACCATTGGCCGCCAGGTCGTCCATTGCCTGGTAAACCTGTTCGCGTGTTTCGCCCAGGCCCAGCATAATGCCGGTCTTGGTACGCTGGCCATATTCTTTGGTACGACGTATCTGCTCGAGGCTACGCTCATACTTGGCTTGCGGCCGCACACGGCGGTATAACTCTTTCACGGTCTCCATGTTATGAGAAACCACTTCCTGGCCTGCCGAGATCATTGTAATCAGGGCGTCCCAGTTTGCTTTCACATCAGGTATAAGGGTTTCGATTGTTGTGGTAGGAGAAAGCTGCTTCACCATGGCTACTGTTTCGTGCCAGATGGCGGCGCCACGGTCCTTCAGCTCATCGCGGTTAACAGAGGTGATCACCGCATGCTTAACGCCCATCAGCTGGATGGCCTCAGCCACACGGCGCGGTTCGTCGGTATCATACTCGTTTGGTCGGCCTGTCGCCACGGCGCAAAACGAACAGCTCCGTGTACACACATTGCCCAATATCATGAAAGTAGCCGTACCAGCTCCCCAACACTCGCCCATATTCGGGCAGTTTCCACTCTCACAGATCGTATGCAGCTTATACTCGTCTACTATGCTTCTTACCTTCGCATACTCTTTCCCCACCGGCAACTTTACGCGCAGCCAGTTTGGTTTGCGGGGCTGCCCCAGCGCATTCAGCCCCTCGGGCTTGGCGTTAGGCTGTATTACCGGAAGTGTCAATAGTTCATCCATGCTGCAAAGATAGGGGTTTATGCGTTAAGACTTTCGCTATAACTATAAGAAATGTACCGCTTCACCAACCCGGCTTGCGGCACTGCCCTCTAAACAAACAGTTCGGGAAAAATGTTCGGCAGCCTCTATTTCCGGCGACCGTAGTAGATGTTCAGGTATACGGAGGTAAAGGTGCTGTAATTTTTGGTTTGTGGGATCATCACCATCTCTTTGAAGTACTGCTCAAACGTGAACCCGACTTCCAGGCCTGTGATGCTTTCTTTGTAACGGCCGTATTCAAAGCTGAGGCCGGCTTTGGCATGGAAACCCAGATTCATGCTCGTTTCTCCTATACCTGTAAACACATTGGCATTGCCTAGCGTGTTTTCGAAACTCAGGTGCTTTGCGGGATCATAAGCCTCTGTGCGCACATCGCCCTGAAAGCCACCGCCATAGTCATACCGGATGTAATAGGGCACCAGCAAACCCAGCGAAGGCCCCGCGGCGCCCACGGCATTCACCTGCACACCGCTTTCAGTCGCTTTGCGAAACAGCACATATTCCGCCCCGTACTGCGGGCGCACCGCAAAGAAATGGTTTTGTTTTCCGGCAATGAAATGATCGCCCGAACCCGGATTGTAGAGCCGGTTCTCCTTCGGATGCTTCACTTCGACCACCTCCAGGCCTCCAAACTGATAGAGCCGCTCTTTTACGAAGTATGAGCTGCGAACGAATACGCCCCCCAGCAAACCCCCATTGGAGTTCAGGTTAATGCCGTAACTCAACTCATTGTTGAAATCATCGTCGGACTGTGCGGCTGCCGGTAGCACTACCAACAGGGCGAAAGCAATTGTGAGTACCAGGTTTCTTACCACCTTCAATACGGTTAAGGTTTGATTAAATCTGCTTAAATTTACGCGCAAAACAAAATTACAGCTATATGGCAACCATCCATAACACTTATACCGGACAACTGCGCACTTCAGCTTGTCACCTCTCCTCCGGCAACACCGTTATTACCGATGCCCCCGTTGACAACAATGGCTTAGGCGAGGCATTTTCGCCTACGGACCTTGTGTGCGCCGCCCTGGGCAGTTGCATGATGACCATTATGGGTATTGTAGCCAACCGAAATGGTATTCAAATTGATGGCATGCAAATCGAGACTACCAAAATCATGTCTGCTGAGCCGCGACGCATTGCCGAGGTTGTGCTTAATTTCAGAATGCCTGCTAATCCTTACTCTGAAAAGGAGAAGGCTATGCTTGAAAATGCCGCCCGCACCTGCCCGGTGGCCCTGAGCCTTCACCCGGATGTCAAGCAGACAATAAACTTCCTGTATTAACTCATTAAAGCAGCGTAGCCGCTATAAGAACGCGCTACGCTGTGATGTTTTTTTTGAGCATGTCCAGGTTTATACCCAAATGCGATGCGTCATAAATGCACATGCCATCCTGAATTAACAGAATCTGGGGTGACTGATGCTGTACCTGAAATACCTCTGCTATCTCGTTTGACACAGGTCTATACCTGATCAGATCGAGATAGTAGGGCTTGATATGATCTAGCCCGGCTCCACCCCACTGGCGCTCCAGCCTGCTTTTGGCCGTTGAACTGATCGAGCAAGCTGTACTGTGCTTGAATATGACCACCGGAGTGCTTTTCGACTCTTCTATTACTGTTTCTAATTGCTCTGCACTCGTAAGCGGATGCCAATTCATAAATGTCTTCTTTTTAGTTTACCGACTTCTTTTTACGGGATAGCCTGATTTTTTTTTCCCGTTTTGCCGGTGCCTGCTGGACAGATGCAGGGTCAGGGACATTGCCCGTACGCAGCAGCCTGGACCTGGAACGCGAGTTTGTCTTACCTGACTCTCCCTTCTTGAAGGTATAGGCCTCCATGTTCAGGTGCGTGTCTTTGTAAGCGGAGGTCTCTGTCTGGCTTGCCTCCCGCAGCGATTTCCTTTTTAACTGCTCGTGCCTGTCCACAGTTTTGTAACTGATCTGCCCCAAGGCAGGCCAGGCTGCCCAAAAACACAGACAGGTCAACACAACCAATCCTTTTGCCTGCTTGTCAAACTTCTGCTTCTTCATACCACCTTTCCGTATACAGTTATTATACTGAATTCAGGGGCGCTGGTTACTCCCCTAAAAAATCAGCCACCGCTTCTTCTTCACACGGCCATTCTTGTCCATATCCACCCGCACAGCTTCCAGGCCATTGGCGTTCTTGCCTGACAACTTGGTCGTCTTCCCCGGCTTAGGGCAAGGTATCCCCTTGCGCTGACAACCTGTTCCCAGCAGCAGCGCCATACACAGCAGGGGTACTATCCAAAATTTAATTTTCTGCATCACGCTGCAAGTTATCTTACTCTATACAATGTTTTAAAATGCCATGATTCGCTCCACCTTCTCGCGCAGGCGCTGCTTTGGCAGGAACTCCTGTTCCAACGGCGGCGCAAACGGCACGGCCGTGTCCAGGCTCGCCACCCGAGTTACCGGCCCATCGAGCAGCTCGAAACAGTTCTCGCCGATCCAGGCTGATATTTCGCCGCCTATGCCGCCGGTCATAGTGTCTTCGTGCAGCACGATCACGCGGCCGGTACGGGCTACGGTTTCGCGCACGGCCTCTTTGTCCCAAGGCAGCAGCGAACGCAGGTCCAGTATATCGAAACTGATGTCGGTCATCTCCTGCTGCAGTTGCTTGGCCCAGTGCACGCCCATACCATAGGTGATAATGGAAATATCAGACCCCTCGGTTACCAATTTGGCTTTGCCGATCTCAATGGTATAGTAGTCATCCGGAATCTCCTGCGAGATGGAGCGGTAGAGCAATTTGTGCTCAAAGTACATAACAGGGTTTGGATCTTCGATGGCCGCATTCAGCAGACCTTTAGCATCATAAGGCGAAGACGGATATACGATTTTCAGACCCGGAGTATGGAAGAACCACGCTTCATTGCTCTGCGAGTGAAACGGACCTGCTGCGGTACCGGCACCTGTTGGCATGCGCACCACCACATCGGCGTTCTGGCCCCAACGGTAATGGCTCTTGGCAAGGTTGTTCACGATCTGGTTAAAACCGCAGCTCACAAAATCGGCAAACTGCATCTCAACCATGCTTTTCTTGCCTTTAATGGACATGCCCAATCCTATCCCTAGTATAGCCGACTCGCAAAGCGGTGTATTGCGCACACGTTCCTTACCGAATTTGTCTACAAAGCCCTCTGTTATTTTGAACACGCCACCGTACTCGGCAATGTCCTGCCCCATCAGCACGAGCTCCGGGTAACGTTCCATGCTTTGGCGCAGTCCGTCCGAAATAGCGTCTACATAGCGCTTCTCTGTTTTGGCATCTGTGGCTGGCTTGATTACTTCCTGCTCGAAAGGACGGTACATGTCCTCCAGCTCCTCCTGGCGATTGACTTCCGGCATTGGGGTTTCAAAGGCAGTCTGCAGCCCTTCCTCAATCTCAGCCTTTATCTCTTCGCGTATTCCTTCTATGGCTTTGGGCGTCAGAATCACTTCGTCGAGCAAATACTTCTCAAAGTTCTCCACCGGATCCTTCTTAGCCCACTTCTCAAACAGCTCCTGCGGCACATACTTGGTACCGCTGGCCTCCTCATGCCCACGCATGCGGAAAGTAATTGCCTCGATCAGCATCGGGCGCGGATTCTTGCGCATGCTGTAGGCAGCCTGTCGCACGGTGTCGTATACCTCCACAATATTGTTGCCATCGATCTGGAGGGCGTCTATACCGTAGGCCGGACCTTTGTCGGTGAAGTGCTTGAACTTGAATTGCTCGTTACTCGGCGTAGACAAACCGTAGCCGTTGTTCTCGATCATGAATATAACCGGCAGGTTCCAGACAGCCGCCACATTGAGCGCCTCATGGAAGTCGCCTTCGGAGGCACCGCCGTCACCGCTGAATACCAGCGCCACCTTCTCTTTGTTATCCAGCAGATCCGCCAGGGCTATACCATCGGCCACGGCCAGCTGCGGACCCAAATGCGAGATCATGCCCACAATGTGGTGCTCATTGGAGCCAAAATGAAAAGAACGGTCACGCCCCTTCGTAAAGCCGGTTTTCTTGCCCTGAAACTGCGCAAAGAGTCTGTCCAAAGGCACCTCGCGGCTCGTGAATACTCCCAGGTTGCGGTGCAGCGGCAGGATATACTCATCTGACTCGAGGGCCATAACGGAGCCTACCGAGATAGCCTCCTGGCCTATACCTGAGAACCACTTGCTCACCTTGCCCTGGCGCAGCAGCACCAGCATGCGTTCTTCGATCATGCGTGGCTTCAGAATGCCTTTGTATAATGCGATCAGTTCGTCGTCAGAGTATTCTTTGCGGTTATAGTTCATCTTATTGACAGGGAAATTCGTTGTGGTATGGCAGCAGAACGTTTGCTTTCGCCGCTAATTATGGTGCTAATTTATAAATTTGTTCGGTACTTCGTGTCTTAACGGCCCGACATACGCAACATGCGGCGTCCGAAAGCCCGTAAAGAAAGCAAAAGCTACATAAAACCTGTCAGGCCTGCAAGTATTTGCCGGTTTTGGTAGAACAGGGCTCCAAGTATACCTGTTGAAAAAAATAACAGGGAAAAATCAGGCAACATGGGTTGTCACCTTAAAAGAGAAGAAGATTATGATACAGTTCGAGGAATTTACGCTGGATAACGGCCTGCGGGTGATCGTACACGAAGACCATACCTCGCCTATGGCCGTGCTGAATGTGCTTTATGACGTGGGATCCCGTGACGAGGAAGAACA
This sequence comes from Pontibacter aquaedesilientis, assembly GCF_014773225.1. Classification (GTDB taxonomy): domain Bacteria; phylum Bacteroidota; class Bacteroidia; order Cytophagales; family Hymenobacteraceae; genus Pontibacter; species Pontibacter aquaedesilientis. Next base: position 22,556 of record NZ_JACXAJ010000003.1, read on the forward strand.
GCACACGGGTTTTGCACACCTGTTTGAACACCTGATGTTCAGCGGCTCCAAACACATCCCGGTATACGATGAGCCCCTGCAGCGCGTGGGTGGCGAGAACAATGCATTTACAAGTCCTGATATCACCAATTACTACCTGTCGCTGCCGGCCCAGAACATAGAAACCGGTTTTTGGCTGGAGTCGGACCGCATGCTGGATCTGGCTTTTAGCGAGCACGGCCTGGAAGTGCAGCGCAAAGTGGTCGTAGAGGAGTTTAAGCAAAACTACCTCAACCAGCCCTATGGCGACGTGTGGCTGAAGCTTCGTCCGCTCGCCTATGAGCAGCACCCATACAAGTGGGCTACCATCGGCAAGGAGATTGCGCACATCGAAGACGCGACCATGGACATCGTGAAAGCGTTCCACAGGAAACATTACTCCCCGAGCAATGCCGTGCTGGTGGTAGCCGGAAATATCACTTTTGACCAGGCAAAGGAGTTGACCGAAAAATGGTTTGGCCCTATACCTGCCGGCGAGAAGTACGAGCGTGCTATACCTAATGAGCCAAAGCAGCAGGCCCCGCGTGTGCTCGAAACAAGCGCCGATGTGCCTTTGAGCGCCATCTACAAAGCCTACCACATGCCAAGCCGCACGCACGAAGACTACTATGCCGTCGACCTGATCAGCGACATTCTGGGTCGTGGCAAGTCCTCGCGCCTGTATGAGCAACTGGTAAAAGAGCAGAAGCTATTCAACTCCATCGCGGCCTCCGTGACGGGCTCCATCGAGCCGGGCTTGCTGATCATCCAAGGCAAACTCAACGAAGGGGTGGACATTTACGAAGCCAATCGTGCTATTGAGGCAATCAATCAAGAGCTGATGGAGAAACTGGTGGACGAGGAAGAGCTGAATAAAGTGAAGAACCAAGCCGAGACCTCACTGGTATTCTCTGAGATCGAGCTCCTGAACCGCGCCATGAATCTGGCCTATGGTAAGCTGCTGGGCGACGCCAATTTCGTGAACACCGAAGGTGAGAAGATACAGGCCGTCACGCCGCAGGACATCCTGCGCTGCGCCAAAGAGGTGCTCGACCCGAACAATTGCTCCACGTTGCTTTACAAGGCAGAGAAGAAAGAGAAACCAATGGAGCAGGAGGCCTAGGTTAGGTATAAGCTCTATGATTTGGAAGCGGCTGTGGTGCGAACTATAGCCGTTTTTATTTTTTAGGTATAGCCCTGCAACCATTTGGTCTTCGAGGGGGTCAATCATGTAGACAGTGTATCTTCTATACCTTATGAAAAAACTTCTCCCCTTACTCCTTGGCATTACCCTAACCTTGATGGGCTGCGACAAGGACGACTGTAACCCAGCCCGAAACAGCAGCAGTTTTGAATCGAACAAATCCATTGCGGTACACTACAACGGAGACGCCCAGCAGGATTACTATCACGTGGTGAACGGGGAAAACCTTGTATTTAGTTACAGCCATGTAGCCCCGGAATGCGAAAACACCATGGATGATGAATGGGGCTATACCCTGACCTTTGAAGTGGGAAAAGACGCGACAACTTTTCGGTTCGAAGGGGCCGAGCTTCCCATTGCCAAAGGTTTTTACCAAGAATGGGGTGCGTGGGTAAGCAGTAACACCCACCCGTTAGACGGCGGTCTGATAGAAGGCACCAAAATGGCAGACGGCAAATGGCGTGTGAAGGCCGATGTCACTGCGCAAGCTTCAACTGGAAGCGCCAAACGGATAACATTTGATACGGTGTTCCAAAAGTAGTATCGCGATTCCAACAGTGCTGCTACAGCATATACCTATAGGTATAAGCCGCGTTCCGTTTTCTCCTGTCAGGACAAGGCGCACCCTGTCCTGACCATATACGAATACCCAATCCTACAAATCCTTCAATCTTGAAAATACTTGGAATAGGAACCCTATGTATAGATACAGATAAGCTTTCCGAAACTTTTACGCCTCAATATTTGTATATACAAACAACAACTTTACCTTTGCACTTATAAACAGCCCTATGCGTATAGAAGACGAAATACAGCAGAAAGACTTCAAGGACGACCACCGTCGCATGGTAGTCAATCTGTTGTTCACGAACAACTGGCTGAATCAGCAGTTCATCCCTTTCTTCAAGCAGTTTGGGCTCACGCTGCAGCAGCATAATGTGTTGAGCATTGTGCGGGGCCAGCACCATAAGCCGGTTTGTTTTGGAGAGGTGCAGGAACGCATGGTAGACCGAAATTCCAACGTAACCCGCCTCGTGGACAAGCTGATCGAGAAAGGTTATGTGACGCGTGACATCTGCCAGGCAAATCGCCGCATGATCGAGTTAAGGCTGACCTCTGCAGGTAAGGATTTGTTAAGTCAGATAGATGAGCAGATGCCTGCCTTTTTCCAGCGTTTTCATAACCTGACGCAGGAAGAGGCCGTTTTAGTAAGCAACTTGCTCGACAAGCTCAGGGGCTGAGCTATTTTTTTATCCTAATATTTGTATGCACAAATAATGTACAAACTAAGATATTCATGAAGAACATCACTATAAAAGAAGCTTCTATACCTGCTCTAGGTTTGGGCACGTTTCAGTTAACCGATGATGTAGCCCGTGAGATTACAGCCGCTGCCATATCGGATGGCTACCGCCACATCGATACGGCACAGATCTACCAGAACGAGGCGGGTGTAGGGGCAGCCATCAAGGATTCAGGTATAGCCCGTGATGAGATTTTTCTGACGACAAAAGTTTTCCGGGAAAGCCTTTATAAAAAAGACTTCCTGCCATCGGTGGAGGAAAGCTTGCGCAAACTCAAGACTGATTATGTGGACCTGTTGCTCATCCACTGGCCCAATCGCAACGTGCCGGTAAACGAGTACATGGACCAACTGATGGAGGCGCAGCGCAAAGGATACACCAAGTACATTGGCGTGAGCAACCACCCGACTGCCCTGCTTGACGAAGTGCTGGCCACAGGTGCCGACATTATCACCAATCAGGTAGAGTATCACCCGCTGATCAACCAGACCAAGCTCTATACCTACCTGCGTAAGCACAATATTTCTCTGACTGCCTACAGCCCGATCGCACAAGGCAAAGTGCTCGACAATCCGGTTCTCAAAGCTATTGGCGAAAAATATGGCAAGAACGAAGTGCAAGTATCACTGCGCTGGCTAATTCAGCAAGACGGCGTGCTGGCTATACCTAGGACATCCAAAGTGGAGCGCCTCAAAGACAATATCAACATCTTCGACTTTGAGCTATCAGCAGAGGATGTCGCCCAGATTGATCAGTTGAAAAAAGACAATCAGCGTGTCGTGAATCCGCCTTTTGCTCCCGACTGGGACATTATTTAATTAAGAATTACGAATTAAAAATGAGGAAGACGGTGCAGGCAGGATAACTCCTAAACTTTCTAACTCTCTAACTTTCAAACTACAATTATGTCACAACCACTTTTAAGACCGATAAAACTCAACGATTTAGAACTGAATAACCGCGTGATCATGGCACCCATGACGCGTAGCCGTGCCGCCAATGAGGGCAATGTGCCAAACGACCTGATGGTGACCTATTATGCCCAGCGCGCCAGTGCGGGATTGATTATATCGGAAGGTACACAGATTTCAGAGCAAGCCGTGGGCTACATCAACACGCCCGGCATGTATAGCCAAGAACAGGTAGCCGGCTGGAAAAAGGTTACTGCTGCGGTGCACGCCGAGGGCGGAAAGATTTTCGCACAGCTGTGGCACGTAGGTCGTATGTCGCACCCAGATTTCCATAACGGTGAATTCCCAGTGGCTCCTTCGGCCATTAACCCGAACGACCAGTCTTATACCCCGCAGGGTTTCAAGAAAACCGTAACGCCGCGTGCCCTCACTATACCTGAAATCAAGCAGATTGTGCAGGACTACAAGGCCGCTGCTAAAAACGCCATGGACGCGGGCTTTGACGGGGTGGAGATTCACTCCTCAAATGGCTATCTGCTGCACCAGTTCTTCAATGCCACGTCCAACATCCGCACCGATGAGTATGGCGGCTCGATAGAGAACAGAGCCCGCATCTTGTTTGAAGTGATTGAGGCGATCCAGGAAGTGATGCCGATAGAGCGTGTAGGCGTGCGTCTGAACCCAAGTCTGCACGGCATTTTCGGGATGACGATGGACGAGGAAACCATTCCGACCTTCGATTACATCATCGAAAAACTCAACAACTACAAGCTGTCGTACCTGCACCTATCGGAGCCTTTCAATGACGTGAGCGCTATACCTTATGCCGAGCAAAACATTGCCAAACGCTACCGCCCGATCTACAAAGGCAGTCTGATCATCAATGCAGGCTTCACGCAGGAAAGAGGCAATGCCGTAATTGAGGCCGGAGAAGCCGACATGGTGGCTTTCGGTGTGCCGTTTATCGCCAACCCAGACCTGCCGGAGCGTTTCCGCCAAAATGAAGAACTGCAGGAAGCCGACAAGAACACATTTTACTCACCTGGCGCCGAAGGCTATATCGATTATCCTTCCCTTGTGGAAGCTAAGGCCTAAGCCGAAGGCGCTTTTCCATATATACCTGTATACAGCCAGCTGCCCTCACCGGCGGCTGGCTGTTGCTTTTTAAACCTTTCTGTCTTGTTTGAGTCAATTGCCTGAAAATTGCGCCACCATGTAGTGCCAAAAGCGTAAAAGCGGCTATATTTACTTTTTATACCTGTGTCTATATAGGGCAGGCGCTATACCGTCCATACAAATTATGAAAATCAAAATAAGAACCGGCTTTGGCTACGACGTGCACCAACTGCAGGAAGGGTTGGACTTCTGGCTCGGCGGCATTAAGATCCCGCATACACACGGTGCGCTCGGCCATTCTGATGCCGACGTGCTCATTCACGTCATCTGCGACGCCCTGCTGGGTGCCGCCAACATGCGCGATATCGGTTTCCATTTCTCCGACAAAGACCCCCAGTACAAGGGCATCGACAGCAAGATCCTTTTGAAGGAAGTCATGCATTTGCTTTCCCGCGAAGGCTACGAGATCGGCAACATCGATTCCACCATCTGCCTGCAGGAACCCAAAGTGAACCCGCACATACCTGACATGAAAGCCTGCCTGGCCAAAGTGATGGGTATACCGGAGCATGACATCTCCATTAAGGCCACCACGACGGAGCACCTGGGCTTTGTGGGAAAGAAAGAAGGCGTTGCTGCTTTTGCCACCGTCCTGATCGTAAAACAATAATCATTCGCTAACCTTTTTCATCACCTTACAGCAAACCATGAAGTACAACAAGTTTTATGTGTATGCGCTGGCTGCCTTCCTGACTACAGGTTGCGCCCAGACGCCTACCACCAGCCCTGCCGCTGAGGCTCCTGCAACGGAAGTTGATCGATTGCGTGAAGCCGCACCGAAATACGCTGCCACCATCACAGCCGCTGACCTGTCCAAGCACCTGCACATACTCGCTTCGGACGAGTACGAAGGCCGCGACACAGGCTCTAAGGGTCTCCAAATGGCTGCCGCGTACATCTCCCGCGAGTTTAAAGAGGATGGCCTGGTTGGACCAGTTAAAAACAGTACCAACCCCTACTACCAGCCAGTTAATTTGGAGCGCAGCCAGTGGGGCGACGGTTACATCATGGTTGGCAAGCAGAAATTTATGATGGGGCAGGACTTCTTTGTGTTGGGCGCATCTCCTTACCAGACTGAGCAAAACGCCGAAGTGGTGTTCGCCGGCTACGGTATTGATGCCGACAACTACTCTGATTACGCCAACATCGATGTGACCGGCAAGATGGTTGTGGTACTAGGCGGTGAGCCAAAGGGTGCTGATGGCAAATTCCTGGTAAGCGGTTCTGAGAAGGCATCTGACTGGGGTAACGACTTCCGCACGAAACGCAACGCTGCCACCAAGCGTGGCGCCAAAAGCGTGCTGATCGTGACGGGCACCACTACGGATGAATTTAAGTCCCTGACGCAGCGCTACCGTAACTTCCTGTCGCGTCCGTCCATTGGCTTAAAAGGCAATGGTTCGCAAGGCAGCACCGCATCGCTTTATGTTTCGCCGCAGGTGGGCGCCGCCTTGCTGGGCACTACACCAGAAAAGATGTTTGCCTATGCCAATGCCGTAGCTAAAGCAGGCAAGCCGACACCGGGCACATTCACGGCTGTGAAAGACGTGAAAATAAAGACAGAGCGTAAGAGCGACGCGCTTCCATCTGAAAACGTGTTGGGCTACATCGAAGGCACTGACAAGAAAGACGAAGTGATTGTGGTAACGTCTCATTATGACCACGTAGGTATAGAGGATGGTCAGATCTTTAATGGCGCGAACGACGATGGTTCCGGTACTGTAGCCGTGATCGAGCTTGCCGAGGCTTTTGCCCAAGCGAAGAAAGACGGCATGGGTCCACGCCGCAGCATTCTGTTTATGACCGTTACCGCCGAAGAAAAAGGCTTGCTCGGTTCTGAGTATTACGCTAACAACCCGGTATTCCCGCTGGAGAACACAGTAGCCAACATCAATATTGACATGATCGGCCGCATGGACTTCGACGCAGAGAAGACCAACGACCAGAATTACATCTATGTGATCGGCGCAGACAAGCTTTCTTCGGAGCTGCACAAGATCAACGAGGAAATGAACCAGAAGCACGTAGGCCTGCGCCTTGACTACAAGTTCAACGACGAGAATGACCCGAACCGCTTCTACTATCGTTCCGACCACTACAACTTTGCCAAGCATGGCATTCCAATCGTGTTCTATTTCAACGGGGTGCACGCCGACTACCACAAGGCAACCGACACAGTAGACAAAATCATTTTCGAGAAAGCCGAGAAAGCCGCCCGCCTGGCGTTTCACGTGACGTGGGAGCTTGCCAACCGCGACAACCGTATTGTAGTGGACAGCAACAAAAAGTAATGCACTAAACCCACGCAAGCGGCCGTTTATCATAAAAACATTCCGCTTTTATTAGCTTTGAGAAAAACACCCTAACTTTAAGGGTGTTTTTCTTTTAATGACACTTCCTGAAATCAGCCATTTTCGGGAAAGACCATAGGGTTTATCTTATGAGTAGACTAAAACAGTTTCTGCAGGACGCCGAAACAAAAGCATTTGATCTGGGCCACCGCTCCACTATTAAGTTTAACATCGGCAAGTACAATGCCGCTGTGCAGCGTGGCCTTACCCAATACAGCGACCACGAACTTGCCCGTGAGCGGGCTTCTTTTATAAAAACAAATGCCATCAATAACTTAGACAAGTATCTGATGGAGTTTGAGTCCAACTTTACGGCCCGTGGCGGCAAGGTGATCTGGGCACGAAATGCCGAAGAGGCGCTCAAAGAGATCGGACAGATTATGAAGCGCAAGCGTGCCCGTTCGGTCGTAAAGTCTAAGTCGATGACGACGGAGGAAGTTCATCTAAACAATTTTTTGGAGAAGAACGGCATCGAGACGGTGGAAACGGACCTCGGCGAGTACATCGTGCAGCTGGCCGAGCAAAGGCCTTACCATATCGTGACGCCGGCCATGCACATGTCCAAAAAAGACATTGCCGACCTGTTTGTAAAGAAACTCAACATAGCCCCGACCGACAGTGCCGAAGAACTGGTAGCCACTGCCCGCCGCCTGCTTCGCGCCAAGTACACCGAAGCCGAAGTAGGTATAACCGGCGGCAACTTTCTGCTTGCCGATATCGGAGGCGTGGCCATTACCGAAAACGAAGGCAACGGCCGCCTGTCCACTGCTTTCCCGAAGACGCACATTGCCATTGTAGGTATAGAGAAGATTCTGCCGTCGGTGATGGACCTCGACCTTTTCTGGCCTTTGTTGAGTACGAGCGGCACTGGCCAGCAAGTCACCATTTACAATACCATTTTTACAGGCCCACGCCAACCGAACGAGAAGGACGGCCCGGACGAGATGTATGTCGTGTTGCTCGACAATGGTCGCACCGAGCTGCTGGCCCTGCCTGAGAAGCGGGAAGCCCTGAACTGTATACGCTGCGGCGCCTGCCTGAACGTATGCCCGGTATACAAGAACATCGGTGGCCATACCTACGAGAGCACCTACAGCGGCCCGATTGGCTCAGTGATCACACCGCATTACAACGGTATGGCCGAGAACAAGCACCTGAGTTTTGCCAGTTCGCTTTGCGGTGCCTGCACGTCGGTTTGCCCTGTTAAAATCAATATCCACAACCTGCTGCTGCTCAATCGCCGCCAGAGTGTGGAGCAAGGCTTTACCGAGAAAAGCGAACGCACCACTTTCAAGCTGTGGCTGAAAGCTATGAAGAGCCGTAAACTCTTGAACATGGCACCAGCCGGCGTAAAGAACTTCGTGCTGAAGCAAGTGCTGAAAGACACATGGAGCAAGCGTCGTGAGCCGCTGCAAGTAGCACCAAAGTCGTTTAACCAGCTTTGGAAGGAGCGGGAGGTTAAGTAAATTAGTTCGCTCTATAAACATAAAAGGCCTGCAAACTTGTGTTGCAGGCCTTTTATGTTTCATTATCAGCTTGGTCTCCCAAGCTACTATTATTACCGTCATCCATACGCTATATCTTTAAAAAATTGCTGCTGTGCATGGTTTGCGCGAGAATACCGTTACTTCATCTACATCTTTCAGACGGCAGATAAACCGCGTCATACGCTCCACACCGAAACCGGCACCGGCGGTTTTAGGCAGTAAGCCCGCTTTGGCCACTTCCAGGTAGTGCCTGAAGGTATCGGTGCTGGTTCCCACTTCGTCCATGCGCTTCAGTATTTGCTTGTGCTCGTGCTCCCGCTCTGCACCTGACAAGCCTTCACCGAAACCCTCTGGCCAGATCACGTCATAGTTCAGGTAAGTACCGCGGCGGCTTGGGTCTTCTTTGTCGTAGAACTCACGCTTATGGTTGATCAGCCAGAACGGCTCTGTCGCTTCCTCCGATTTCAGCTTCTCATAGTCAGAGCCGAGAGCGGCCTCTAATTTTTCAGTACGGAGCACTGGCCACTTCTCATACTGCGGCATCAATTCACCACGCAACTCGATCAGGATTTCAGGAATCTCTTTGTTCAGGCGGGCAAAGATGTAGTTCACCAGTTCTTCCATAAACTCCATCACAAAGAAGCGATCTTTGCCCCGAAACTCGAAATCCACCTGCGTGAACTCAAACAAATGGCGGCCGGTGTCAGCACGGTCCGAGAACTCAAGACGCACATTAGGCGACACGATATACAGGCTCTCCAGTTCGGGGTTCACCAAAGCCAGCTGTTTATGAAAAATCATCGACTTGGTCAGGCTCCAGCGCTGATCGGCATACCCAATGCTGGCATCTACCACACCGTGGTTGAGCGGGTCGGTGATGGGCGAGAGCATAAGCGGCATCAGCTGCGTCAGCCCTTTCTTGAACATAAAGTCGTGCGTGGCACGGATAATCCCCTGCTGTACCTGGAGCACTTTGGGCAGGGACGTGCGGCTCAGGTGCTTCATCGTAGCTTCCAATGCCGTCGGTTCTGTTAATGTTTGCAATTCCATTCTATCTATTTTTTAATGGGTTGATATATTACAAACATACTTATTGATTATTTTTATTGAAAATTATTTAACATTTAAATACATTTGTTAAAAATTAATCAATATATAGTTTTTAATTTTGCTGAACGTCTAAAATCAAGCATATATTAAGGGAATGGATTTACAAATTGACAAACTTGACCGACAGATTTTGCACCTGCTCATGCAGAATGTGAACCGTGCTTATACAGATATTGCCAAAGAACTGGGTGTTTCGGGCGGCACAATACATGTGCGCCTCAAGAAATTGACAGAGATGGGCATTGTGCAGGGCGCCCAATTACTGATAAATCCGGCAGCGATCGGTTATGATATCTGCGCCTTTATCGGGGTGTTTCTGGAAAAAGGCTCAGCCTACAAAGAAGTGGTGGAGAAAATGCGTGACATACCTGAGATCGTGGAGCTGCATTACACTACGGGTTCCTACAGTATGTTCGTCAAGATCATCTGCCGCGACACCAAGCACCTGCGCGAAGTGCTCAACGTGCATATACAAGGTATAGGAGGGGTTCACCGCACGGAAACCTTTATCTCACTGGAAGAAAGTATATCAAGGCAAATTTCGGTTGGAGTGGAGTAGGATTGGCTTTCGCGAGTCGCAGACTCGCTTTTATGGCTTGGCACGGGACTGAGTCCCGCGCTAGGTTAGCGTCTATTGCGACAAATCTAGCAAGCACCGTGTCGCCAATTTGTGAGTTATACCTTACTAACAAAACAGCAAAGCCGCCCTGAACTAGTCGAGGGCGGCTTTGCTGTTTTACTTGTCTTAATTACTTCAACTTCTGCAACGCTTCTTTTAACCTCCCGAGCGAGTCTTTTATACTCTCCAGAGAGGCACCCCCTACCGATAGTCGGAACCAGGCCAACTCAGGAGCAGAACCAAAGGCAGAGAACGGTACCACAGCCAATTTGGCCTCTTCGAGTATGTAAAAGCTGATGTCCTTGCTGGTTTGCAGCACCTGGCCTGATGGCGTGGTTTTGCCGGCCAGGTCAAATTTAGCGGAAAGGTAGATCGCCCCCATCGGCTCAATGGCGTCCACACTGTAGCCTTCGTTTTTCAAGTCTTTGAACCCGTCGTAGAGCACATCCAGACTTTCGCGCACATTGTGTTTAAATTCATCCAGGAATACATCCACCGCTTCGGCCTGGTGAAGAAAACGGGCCGTTGCGATTTGCTCGGCTTTAGGAGCCCAGGCACCCACATGACCCAAAATAGACTTCATCTTATCGATCACTTCGGTTGGTCCGAAGGCGTAACCTACACGCACACCCGTGGCTGCGAAGCATTTGGAGGTGCCGTCGATGTAAATGGTATAGTCGCGCAACTCAGGGCGCAGGTTTACGGGGTCGTAGTGCTTGTGCTCACCGAAGGTCAGCATCCAGTAGATTTGGTCATACAGCATATACAGCGGCTTTTCACCTGCCGCGCGGCTCTTGTTCTCGGCGATCACCAAATCGCAAATGTCCTCGAGGTCTTTCTTAGAGAACATGGTACCGGTCGGGTTCAGCGGAGAGCAAAGGGCCAGCAAGGTTGCTCCCTTCAGGCTGGCAGCTACATCAGCAGCGGTCGGCATGAAATTGTTGTCCGGGCTGGTCTCTACCATCACAGGCGTGGCGCTTGATAGGTGGCAGTAGTGGTTGTTGTTCCACGACGGGGTGGGGAATACGACTTTATCACCTGGGTCGACAACGGCCAAATAGGCAGCATAGATAAGCGGGCGTGAGCCACCGGCTACCAAGATATCATTCTCCGGATATGTTAGTCCCAGTCTGTCACGGGTGAAGTCGGCTACGGCTTTGCGGAGCACGGCCACCCCGTTGGCAGGCGGGTAGTTGGTATGTCCCTCGGCGTAGGCCTCGGTTATACCAGCCCGCAGTTCGCCAGGTATAGGAAATATCTTGGGGTCGAAGTCGCCAATAGTGAGGTTACAGATTTGTTCCCCCTTGGCAATCATTGCGTTGACTTCACCGGCGAGCTTGATGATCTCGGAGCCGATGAGGTTTTGGGCCATTCTTGAAACGGTCATGCGCCTGTGAATTAGTACGCAACAAGATACTAACTCTCCGGCATTTTTACCTAATCAAGACACGAGCTTATACCTGTGCTGCACAAAAAAACGCCTGCAAGAATTCTACAACTCGCAGGCGCTTCACTGAAAACAGGAATTATACATAGAACGAAGGGCACTAGCTTTAAGTGCCGCTTCTTCTGAAACAGATACAGATAAATTTATCGCATGTCGGCCATTTCGTCGGTGGTGCCCTGTAACTTATCGTACAGCAAAAGCGAGGATGCCGCTGTGAGCAGTACCATACGACTATCTTCTTCTAGCTCCTTCGCCAGCCATACCTTGCCGTGGTTGATGACTTGCACCGCCGCCATCCGCTTGCCATCTTGCAGAAATTCATAGCCCACTATATCGCCGGCAGGCAGTTTGGAGCCTTCCAGTTTATAAATTGGGGCTATTTTATAGTGCTGGCCTCCGTTGCTTAGTTCGCCTTCAAACTTTTTGCGCAACACATATTGCCCCGGGTCTACGGTAAGCAAGCACCATTGTCCGCTTACAGGCGAAGTGAAGTGTGTCACAAAATACTCCAGATTCTTACCCACTGCCAAGGTTATGCCATTGTCTGACCGCAGGTTTTTTTCCTGCAAGCGGCTGGCCCCAAATGCGAACCACTGATCGCCCGCAGGGCTTTGCAAGCTGAACTCGTAGCGCTGGTTCATTTTGATGTTCTCATAACCGAGCATACTGAAACCACTGGCATTCCTCCAGCCACGGTTCACTTGGGCAACACGATAGTTGCCAACCATAAAGCTGCCATTAGGTTTATAAGCTTTACGGCCCTCTACCGTCAGTTCCTGCGACTGCTCTTTAAAGGTTGGTTCCACTGCCATGTTAGGCAAGGTGCAGGATGGCAGCGCCAGCACTCCGGCCAACGCTACTCTTAGCAGTACATTTTTCATAGTATACAAACTGAGCTATTTACAACACGATAGTTGTGTCGATAGCACGCTCATATATTATGCCGTGAAATCATGTTCTGAATCAGGATTCGCAGGATTAAAGGATTTTAAGGATGAAGGTCCCGGAACAGAAGGTATAGGGATAAAAAAAATAAGGGCCGCGACTTGACATAGCCACTGCCCTTATCTGATTTAGCTAAGATATGAAGTTGCTCCCTTCTTAACTCCCAAACTCTCAAACTCCTAAACTCTAGCTGTTTTCCTCGGTTTCGTCCGGCAGAATTTCTACGTCCTGCACCAGCACGAACTTCTCTATTTCGCGGGCTTTCGGGGTGTTGGCCAAACCGCCAAGGGCTGTTTCTTTGTATTTGCGCTCCATGCTCTCGCCTACTTCGCCGAGGGCCGCTACGCACTGGTCGACAGGTATAACGGCGCTAACGCCGGCAATAGCCATTTGAGATGAAGAGAAAGCGATGGCTGCCGCACTGGCGTTGCGCACGATGCAGGGCACCTCTACCAGCCCCGCCACAGGGTCGCATACCAAGCCCAGCATACACTGTATGGTAATGGCCACTGCCGTGAACACCTGCTCTACATTTCCGCCGAGGCAGTACACAATGGCACCCGCCGCCATGGCCGCTGCACTTCCTGTTTCCGCTTGGCAACCACCCACGGCTCCGGCCAATGAGGCATTCTGCTCAATAATGAGCGCTATACCTGCTGCCACCAACAGGCCTTCGTGTATGCTGCGGTCTTCCAGTCCATGCAGTTCCTGCAGCGTGGTAAGCGTACCGGGCAGTATACCGGAAGCGCCCGCCGTAGGAGCCGCCACCACACGCCCCATGCAGGAGTTTACCTCCTTGGCACCCAGCGCGCGCGACACCAACATCTGAAACTCCGGCGATAGCACCGTCACCGGCGATTTGGCTACTTTCTTGGCGCTGTTGTTTACCATACCTGAGCGTGAGGTCATATCTTCGGTCAGGCCGGTATGCACGGCATCCTTCATCACCTCATAGGCTTTGGCAATGTTCTCCCAGATGAATGCCTCGGTGCGGCCCTTCTGCTCTACCTCGTAATCCAGAACGGGCTGGTATAATGGTTCGCCGGTTTCAGCGCAATGCTTTTCCCAGCTCTTAAAATCGTTGAATAGTAATGACATATTGTATGGCTTATACCTGCCCCGCAGCTTTCGCGCAAGGGGGCGTTAAAGATAATCTAAATTTCAGGAATCAGCTATACTCCTGCTCCACTTGATAACACGACGGCAAGGGATAAACGTTCTGGAAACCATATACCCAACTGCGCATAACCTATACCTGCGCTGCCCGTTTTTCTGATTTTAGAAAAAGACTTATACCTGATGGAAAACAAAAACAAGAAACGCGTCGCGATGCGGGTGCACGGCAAGGTGCAAGGTGTGTTCTTCCGGGCCAGCACACAGGAGAAGGCGCTGGAGCTTGGCCTGACCGGCTTCGTGCAAAACGAAGATGACGGCACCGTATACCTCGAAGCCGAAGGAAACCTGGAGGCACTGAAAGAGTTAGAAAGATGGGCGCACCAAGGCCCCGACCAGGCGCGGGTTGAGAAAGTAGAGGTGGTAGAGATGGATGGGCTAGAGGGGTTTGTGGGGTTTAGGCAGAGGAGGTAAGGCACCTTACAACCGAAAGAGATTAAATTACATAACCTCCGCTTTGAAAGAAGCAGATACAGTTGCACCAACATGTCTTTCCGATCTGGCTGGGGCAGGTAGAGCAAATGCTATACCTTTCCACCAGCCGCATGCTGCCGCATATATACCTCTCGTCTCGTTATAGGGTATTATAATAAGCCACCAATTTGGCCATGTCGCTATCGTTGCGCAAGATCAGGGAATTGGACTTGATATATGACTCCAGGTAATCAGCTTTGTCAGGCATGGCGGCCAGCAATGAGCTTTTGGTTTTCTTCACCTTCACTACCTTGTTGCCAGTAGCGACATAATAATCCTCGGCCTCCTGCACCTCCCGGTTGATAGTGGCAGAGCTATAGTTTTTGCGGTCAAAAATCTTTTTAGTCGTTCGCTTCAACAGCACCGTGTTGCCATCGGCCAGTACTTCCAAATAAGCCTCAGGAGAAAGCCTATCGCCACTGAAGCCTCTGCGGAAGGTCTTCTCGGTGGCCTGGTTGTTCTGGATAAAATTGATCTTGAACTCCTGAACGGGCTCCATCAACTCCTTCACTTTCCCGTCTTTGCCCTTAAACACGATCACGTCCTTCACCTGGTCATACATCATGTTGATGCCCTGGTAAATGGTGCCGTTCTTGAGCAGGATAGTCCCCTGCGCAAAATCCGGGTATAGATAAGGTGAGCCCTGCATATTGATGGTGCTATACTCGTGCACCGGACGCCCTTCCATATCGTTGGTCTGCGTGTACTGCGCAAAGGCATCTACAGAAAACAGGCCGCAAGTGAGCAGCAATAAGACAAAGCGCATTGTAACAGGTTTCATACCGGATGTTTTTTGTATTGAGGTGTTTAAACTACAGAAAAATTTAAAATAATACTAGATTACTCACAGCAAACATCATAAATCTTGATTGCCGTCAAGGATTCAGGTTAAGACGATCTATACCTTTGGAGCGTACAAAATAAAATCATGAACGCTATGAACACTTTAGAACAGCTTATCCGGCTCGCCAGCAATCAAAAGCACACCGTTATCAGTTCGTTTGCACCAATGGACCTCTCCCTGCTGCTCCACAAGCCTGCGCCCGATAGCTGGAGCATATTGGAGTGCCTCGAGCACCTGAACAGGTATAGCCGCTACTACAACCCGGCCCTGGCCAAAGCCATCGCCAGCAACTCCGGCGGCAATTTCCTACAAACGATCAGCTACAGTTGGCTCGGCAAAAAGTCGCTGGACATGGTGCGCCCGGACAACGGCAAAAAGAACACGACATTAAAGCGCATGAACCCCAACGACAGCCAGCTAGGCCGCCAGACGCTGGAGGAGTTTCTGGACCACCAGACCGAGCTGCTGCAACTGCTGGATAAAGCCAAAGGAGCCAACCTGAACAAAAAGGCTATACCTGTAGAGTTCTTCAAACTACTGAAACTCCGGATCGGGGAAACGCTGGAGTTTATGGTGCTGCACCAGGAGCGACATTTACAGCAGGCATTGCGTGTGAAGCAGCATTTACCCGACAAGCAGAATGCGGCCTGAGCCCGTTGTTGCCACATTATTTTGCATGATATCCGGCTAAATTTAACTTTCTTGCGCCCATGTTTGTTCTAGCCCAGTCCCGGCTCAAAAAGGGACACTCTGACAATGCGCGAAAAAGTAGTTAGCTATAGTTTTTTCTTTTTGGGGTTGCTGCTGTTTGGCTTCGCCAACGCCATCGCCGTAAAGGTAAAGTACCTGGGTCTGCACCCTTGGGAAGTGCTGAATGTGGCTTTGTTTCAGAAGATGGGATTTACCATTGGCACCTGGAGTGCACTGGTCGGCCTGTTCTTTGTGGCCATTTCCTGGTTCATTAACAAGAAGTACATCAATGTGGGTACTTTCCTGAACGCCCTGCTTATCGGCCCCTTCATGGACCTGTTCCTTTGGCTCGATATTCTGCCAACAGCCACTAACACCCCGCTCGATTACCTTAATCTGGCGGTTTCGATCATTATAGCAGGTATAGCCGGAGGCCTTTACATTGCCGGAGGAGTGGGCGCTGGCCCACGGGATGGTTTTATGCTGGCACTCTCTGAAAGGACGAAACTCTCGGTAAGCCGAACGCGCATACTCGTGGAGTGTGTCGTACTCGGCATTGGCTATTTGCTGGGTGGGCCAATCTTTATCGCGACTTTTTTCTATACCTTTATCATGAGCCCGATCTTTCAGGTCACGCTTCGCTTTTTCCAGAAACTCCGCAACAGCCTGATCGAAGTACCCGCCCCCGATGTTGCGCACCAACCGAACCAGCGTGCTCATCCGGGTGTAAAGGTATAGCCTATTTCGTTGATCGTTGTTCGTTATTCGTTGATCGGTGTTTGTTATTCATGCACGCTCAGATAGGTCGGGTAACGCTTCGGACAGGTCGCGACCTGTCCCTACAAAACTACTCTCAACTCAAGACTCAGGACTCGAGACTCTTAATAACTTTCACCTCTTGCTTGTCTCCTGAGTGCAGGTCCACTTTAAAGAGTTGATGACTATTGGTGCTGGTCACCCAAAGTTGGCCATTCAGGTATAGCACATCGTTCGGCTCTTGCAAACCATCGGCAAGGGTGCGTACACGATGGCGGTCCATGTCAAGCACTTTCACCTTGCCATTATAGGTATCGGCAATGTACACGTCGCTATCGATGATCTCCAGGCCTAGGCAGTGCTGCAGCAGGGCATCGTCCACAGGACCATCCACATCCCCAAAATCGAATAGGCCCCGACCGAGCGGGGTCAGCACCATCCCGGTTTTGAGGTTGACAGTCCGGATGGCGCTGGCTTCGGCATCGGCCACGTAGAGCACATCGCCGTTTATGGCCAGTCCGCTGGGCTGGTTGAAAGCTGCTTCATGCAAGGTTCCGTCGGTAAGTGCTTCGCGACCACTGCCGGCAAAGCGGTATACTTGGCCCGTTTCCAGGTCTAGGCGCAATATCTGGTGGTTACCGGCACTGGCAATAAACAGACTGTCTCCATGTATGAGCAAATCCCAGGGGCTGTTGGGGTTCACCGGCTCCCCGATCTTGTCCTCGTAAAAGTAATATTCCAGCTCTCCTGTACCGGCCGCTGTACTGACCATCTTGTGCAGCAGGTCTACTTTCCGGATAGCGTTGTTTTTGGAGTCTGCTACATACAGGGTATTCCCGTGCAGTGCCAATCCGTGCGGCTCATTAAACGTAGTGTCGGCAAAGCCCCCGTTGTGAAAGCCCCTTTCGCCGCTCCCAATCACCTCCAGTACCTGCCCTTCCTGGTTGAGCTTGAGGATCCGGTTATGGCCGCTGTCTGACAGGTATAGGTTGCCTTCGCTGTCGCTGATGAGTTTGGAAGGGAAGTAAAGCGAATGCTCTTCGGGCTGCTCTACATGAAACCGAAGGGGTTCCTGGTTTAGCTCCTCCTTGAATTCCTCTTTCATCTTTTGGATGTAGGGTCGCACCGTGTCATACACGCTTTCGCCCGCATGCTGCCCGACCACCTTGCCATGCGGGTCTATCAGCACGGTAGTTGGCCAGGCCTTAATGCCAAACTGGTCCCATATTCTGAAATCGGCATCGTTCACGACGAGGTGCTCAATCCCAAACTTGCGGATCGCCTGCCTGATCGTCTCGCTCTGTTTTTCGGCATCAAACTTGGCCGAGTGCACCCCAATCACGACCAGCACATCGGCAAACTCCTCTTCCAGCCGCTTCAGGTCCGGCACAATGTGCTGGCAGTTAATACAGCCAAAGGTCCAGAAATCCAACAGCACGATCTTGCCCCTGAAATCTTTGATAGACCAGGCCCGGTCGGTGTTGAGCCAGCCATGTGGTGTGTTGATCTCTGGTGCATTGACGCGTCCGGTAAGCATAGTGGTTTATGTTTAAGTGATGTTTTATTGGGTACAGGTATAGGTATGGAAAGGTTGTTAAGGGTATGTTTCTGAGAAGCTGTTAAACTCCTTTCTTGAAATGGCAGGGCAGATACTATAAGCCAGCGAAACCTATCACCTCTCCATCACCAGCCAGGCCTCACCTAAAAAAGCGAGATTAACTGAATTTCTTGTAAATTTGTGTAAACGCTGCGGCACTATGGCAGAAGAAACTTATTTGTCGGACTTCGGGACAATCCTGCTCTTTCTGATCGGGGGGGCAATCTTCGTGGTCATTGGTCTGTTCACAGCCAGGCTTATCCGCCCGCACCGGCCCAATGCAGAAAAGCTGACCACCTACGAATCCGGGGAGGAGCCGATCGGCAACTCCTGGGTACAGTTCAATCCGCGGTTCTATGTGGTGGCGCTCATCTTTATCATTTTTGACGTGGAGCTGGCTTTCCTGTTCCCGTGGGCGACAGTGTTTGGCCGCCGCGACCTGATTGAGGCGACCAACGGAGTTTGGGGCTGGTTTGCGCTGATCGAGATGTTCATCTTTATCGGCGTGCTTGTACTCGGGTTGGCCTATGCCTGGGCCAAAGGCCACCTCGACTGGATAAAGCCGAAACCTGTAGTGCCAAAGAGCCGCTCCCGTATACCGATGGAGGTATACCAGCGCGTGAACGAACAGCGAAACAGGAACAAACAGTGATCAGTTAACAGTAATCAATAAACAGTTAATACGCGTGGTTGATATCCAATCGTTAGCAATTTCAATGGCTGCTGATTGAACACTCAAAATCATCTTTAATTTCTAATTTTTAAATCCCACTTGAATACTCCACAGGACAAAACGGGCGAAGGCGGTGTGATCATCACCAAACTGGACGACCTGCTCAACTGGGCGCGACTGACCTCGCTATTCCCGATGGGTTTCGGGTTGGCTTGTTGCGCCATCGAGATGATGGGGGCCTACGCCTCCGGCTACGACCTGGACCGTTTTGGCATTATCCCTCGTGCCTCACCTCGTCAGTCGGATGTGATGATTGTGGCCGGAACGGTTACTTTCAAAATGGCTGACCGGGTGCGCCGACTGTATGAACAAATGCCAGAGCCGCGCTATGTGATCTCGATGGGCTCTTGTTCTAACTGCGGCGGTCCTTACTGGGAGCATGGCTACCATGTAGTGAAGGGCGTGGACCGCATTATACCAGTGGATGTGTACGTACCCGGCTGCCCGCCAAGGCCCGAGGCACTGATCGGTGGATTTTTGCGACTGCAGGAGATCATTCGCCAGGAAACCATACGTGCCCCGAGAGCTGTGCAGCAAATTATGTCGAAAAGAATGAATAATGATAATTCCGAAATGACGAATCAGGAGGCAGGAGAGCGCTTTGTAGAAGGAAACGATGAGTTTGAAATGAAAAATCAGCAAAACCCAATCGCTTAAATCCCTTAATTATTATTCATTCACACAATCACTCATCCACTCATTCAAAATTAAAATGAACTTCGGAGAGCTAAAAGATTTTATAGTCGCGCAGTTTGGGGCGGAGGTGATCGTTTCGGAAACGACAAACAACCTGCAGCCATACCTGGTGCTTCAGACGGAGCGCCTGGCGGAGATATGCCTGGAGCTGCACGACAATGAACTCACCTACTTCGACTTCCTCTCCAGCGTGACAGGTATAGACAATGGCCCGGAGGCAGGCACTATGGAAGTGGTGTATAACCTCTACGCTATACCTTACGATCACCACCTGATGCTCAAAGTGATCGTGCCGCGCAATAACGACACCGAAACGCCTATACCTGCCGTACCGACTGTGAGCCACATCTGGCGCACCGCCGACTGGCAGGAGCGGGAAATTTTCGACCTGGTTGGCATCTACTTCAAGGGTCATCCGGATATGCGCCGCATCCTGTGCTCGGCCGACTGGGAGGGCCACCCGCTCCGGAAGGATTACCAGTTGCAAGACTATTACCATGGCATCAAAGTGCCTTACGACCAACACAATGAGTATAGCGGCTTTCGTGGTGAGCCGATGAAGATAATCTCGTCAGAAGACCCATTCCCGGACAAACGGGAGAAGCCAGAGTAGGATGTTTTAAGCCTTGGCTGGCACTCCTCACGCTATGTGCTATACCTGCTGTCAGAGGTTTTTACACCTATCTTTCTACTTATTTCCCCAAGTTTCTTACCGCTGCAGGAAATTTGTCCCCCACTAAATTTAGTTTGATATTATGTTCCAAATATGCTTTTAGTCCGTCTAAAACGGTCGTAAAACCGCCTGTGCTGTCTTTAATTGCCTGAATTAAATCGTCTCCTGTTTCTTTGAACCCGTAATTTTTGATTACCACATACGTCATTTCATCTGTTAATGCGGTAAACAAGTAATCAACTTTGGTGGCAGGATCGCCCCATTCTGTTGCAATTAGTTTATCCGGTGTTATTTCCTTTGTCAGAACGTCCGCCCAGACGCCATACATGCCCCATTCCCATCTTACTGTTTTCCCTGTCTCCAATTTTCCGCTCGATTTTGTAAACCAGAAGTTGGTCGTGATTTCCGGATCAATGAATGCCTGAAAAACTGTTGCGACAGGTTTTCTGATAAGCATTTGCGTTTCTACTGTTGCCACACTGGTCGCTACCATATTGGTTTTGTTTGAACTTTCTATCTACGGTTGGGTCACCTGCGACATTAAATACTGCCAACGGTTTGCATATGGCTTGTGGCGGTTTCGAAGCACGTTCCTGTCCACCGAAACCAAAGCTGGCTAAGGAGGCGAAAGCCTAGCTGGCAGCCGTTCACTCGCCATAAACTATATGCTTTGTTACCCACCGTATTTATTTTTTAAGTCTTTTTTCAAGTTGCTGAATACGTATTCATGTTCCTGTTCAATTCCAATTTTTTCCAATGGTCTCCAATAGAATCTTGGATATAGTTCGGAAGTATAAGTCGTTATTCTTGTCATTTTTGTCTGTCCGTTTTCTAATTCGTCAAAGAGATAAATTGCTTCTTTAAAGCCGAGCCATTTTCTTCCCGTTAATTGATAGTCGATTACGTCCATTTTCAAAACTTTGCCTTTTTCAAGTGCGGTTATCTTTTCAACTATTTGTCCGCCTTGAAAGTAGCATGTCCTTATTCCGCCAACCTTTTCTTCTTCAAGCACACACTTTTGAGGAATTGGTAAGTCAAGTTTCATCAAGAAAGGTTTTTCAGCATCAAGTGTGTCAACTGACTTTATAGTCTCATAAACTTGAATCGAAGAATAAGGAAGAATTATCTCTGATTTGACTTCAATTATGAATTGATCATTTTTTGTCAGTTCTGTTTCTATGAATCCGAATGTCAGAAAGAGGCAAAACGGTAAAATCGAACTTTTAATCAAGTTGTCTTCCTTGTCTGTATTGCGGTACTTTTTAATGACATGTTTTAGAAATGCTCCAAGTGCTATTGCAATCATGATTAAAGGCATTGCCATTAAAATACAAACCATTCCTTCAAGTCCCCCGGCTAAAAGTAAAATGAAGAAAATGGCAAGGGAAATAATAAGTCCCCACAAGCTGATTGTCTTAATTGTTGATTTCCCTAAAATGTATCCGAGTGCAAATGGCAAGAACACAAAGAATGAAAGTCCATATCCAATTAGTTCGTAGTGAAGCAATGCGAAGCCTAAAGACAAAAATGTCAGACTAATTATTATTGATATGACGAACTCTTTTTTCATATGGTGGGTAACTACTGT
This sequence comes from Pontibacter aquaedesilientis, assembly GCF_014773225.1. Lineage (GTDB taxonomy): Bacteria > Bacteroidota > Bacteroidia > Cytophagales > Hymenobacteraceae > Pontibacter > Pontibacter aquaedesilientis. The sequence continues at coordinate 44,352 of NZ_JACXAJ010000003.1, forward strand.
ATAAACGTAACTGGACTAACGAATATACTATATATGCCTAATAATATATAACGTAAGTCCGACTAAAACATCTTCCAAAACGAACTTCTATATAATTCCGCCATTTTTCCGAACTTTGGAGATCATTAACCATTCGCACTTGAGCCAGTCAACTATCTACAAAGATTACCTGCTGCAGTCGGAGCCGAACAAGTTCAGCTTGGATCACCTGCGTGCGGGTGAGATGATCGTGAACATGGGGCCGCAGCACCCGAGTACGCACGGTGTACTGCGCCTGGAGGTGGTAACCGACGGGGAAATTGTGACAGAGGTAGCCCCGCACATCGGCTACCTGCACCGTTGCTTCGAGAAGCACGCCGAGAGCATGGCCTATAACCAGACCATCCCCTACGTGGATCGCATGGACTACCTGGCTGCCATGAACTCTGAGCATGTATGGTGCATGGGCGTAGAGAAGTTGATGGGTATAAGCGATCAGATACCAAAGCGGGTAGAGTATATCCGGGTGCTAGTGGCCGAACTGAACCGCCTGGCGTCTCACTTTCTGGCTATCGGCACTTACGCCATCGACATCGGGGCTTTCACGCCTTTTCTGTGGCTGTTGCGCGACCGCGAACACATACAGCGCCTGCTCGAGTGGGTTAGCGGGGCCCGCATGTTGTATAACTACATCTGGGTGGGAGGGCTTTATTATGATCTGCCTATCGGGTTTGAGGAGCGTTGTCGCGAATTTATCAACTACCTGCAACCTAAACTGGATGAGCTGGATACCATCTTACTCTCCAATAAAATCTTCATAGACCGCACTGCCAACGTGGGCATTTTGCCGCTGGATGTGGCCATCAACTACGGCTGCTCCGGGCCTATGCTACGTGGTTCGGGCCTGCGCCACGATCTGCGCCGCGTCGATGGGTATAGCGTATACCCGGAACTGGAGTTCGAAGTGCCGATCGGTGAAGGTATTATGGGTAGCACCGGCGACTGCTGGGACCGCAACTATGTACGCGCGCTGGAGTGCCGCGAGTCTGTCAAGATTATCAGCCAGTGCCTTGACAAACTAACCGGTGAGCACAAGCGCACCCCGGACTTTGATCCGCAGGCGACCTGTCCCAAGAAAATGCGCATGACCGGCACGCAGGAGCTTTATTTCCGGGGCGAAACACCGCGCGGCGAACTCGGCTTTTTCTTCCGCACCACCGACCGCAGCGACGTGCCTTTCCGCTGCCATGGCCGTGCCCCTAGTTTTGTGAACCTGTCCGTACTGCCAGAAATCAGCCGTGGCTGCATGGTGGCCGACCTTATCGCTATAGTGGGCTCCATAGATATCGTACTGGGCGAAGTAGACCGCTAACTCAAAAACACATGCCGTCACGGCACGATTTTCACACTCAAAAGGTTTACTAAGAGGCTTTTAACAACAAAACCTTTTACAGCTTTTGAAACTATCTAAAATCCTGACAGTGCACTTGCTGTGGCTGAGTGTGCTGGCCCAACCAGTACTGGCGCAAACCCGGCTTCAGCAACATACGCTGCCGCTGTTTTCTGACGCCTCACCTGTCCCATCCTACACGGCTATACCTGATATGGCGGAATTACCATCCGTTAGGACGCTCCAGGCTATACCTGCCGACACGGTATACCCAGGCCAGAAAAAGCCGTTCACCAAATCACAGCTGCTTGAGGGAAGCAATAAGCGTTACCTGACCCGTGCGGTGCTGCCAGCCGCCGCCCTGATCGGTGCCGGGGTGTATACCATGCAGGGAAATGGCTTTTACAGCAGCCACGATGCCCGCGACCTGCGACACAAGACCATCCCCAATTTCAGCACGAAGGTGGATGACTACCTCATGTTTCTGCCGATAGCATACATGTATGGCTTTAACGCGTTCTCGTCTCAGAACCGCCACGAAATGCCCCGTCAGACGGCTCTCTTGCTGGCCTCCGGCGTACTGACCTCTGCCATTGTGTGGCCTGCCAAAAGGTGGACTAACATGGAGCGTCCCAACGGTGAAAAACATGCCTTCCCCTCTGGCCATACGGCCTATGCCTTCACCATCGCCACGGTTGTTGACAAGGAATTCCGGCACAAGAGCCCCTGGATAAGTGTGGGTAGCTATACCTTGGCGGGAGCGACCGGGGCACTGCGCGTGATGAACAACAAGCACTGGATGGCCGATGTGCTGGCCGGGGCCGGTGTGGGTATACTGTCGACCAACACGGTATACTGGCTACACGACAAGCTGTTCCAGAACAAAGGCTACAATACCATGGTGGTGCCAGTCGTGCTGCCGAGCGGACAGCCGGGGATGGGCCTTTCGGTGACGTTCTAACCTTCCGGCCTGCTTTCAGGTATAAACTGGCGCCTTTCCTGTAAGTGGAGGGGCGCCAGTTCTTTTTTATATCTTTACTCCATGTCCAAGCGCCACCTGCTCCTGCTGCTATCCCTTTGGCTGTATGCCATAACCGCTTCCGCACAGGTATACACTGTGCAAGGTACCGTGCGCGATGCCACCACCCGGGAGAAACTTCCATTTGTGAGCGTTGTCGTGAATGAAGGCGAGACCGGCACCACGACCAACCTGGAGGGCCAATACCAACTCCGCCACAGCCACCCCATAACGAGCCTGCGCTTCAGCTATGTGGGCTATGCGCCGCAAACAGTTGTACCTGACTCAGTTTCTCAGATTAACATTGCGCTATCCCCCGCTGCAGCACAAATAAAGGAAGTGGTCATCCGCTCCGGTGTGAATCCGGCGCACCGCATCATCCAACTGGCCAACCAAAACCGGGAGCGACACCGCACCGAAAACATTCCGGCCTATACCTACCGCACCTACAACAAGTTCATCCTGACTGCCACCGCACCCGCTGACCTGGAATTGAGCGATACGCTTAGCCTCTCTTCCCAGGATTCATCGACCCTGCGCATGCGCGACCTGCTCGCCAAGCAGCACCTCTTCCTGATGGAAAGCATCACGGACTATGCCCACCTAAGTCCCAACTTCTCGAAAGAAACCATATTGGCTACCCGTGTATCAGGGTTGCAGCAACCAAGTTTTGGGGTGGTGGCTGCCGAGGCGCGCGAGTTTTCGGTATACGACGACATGCCGGTGTTTTTTGGCAAACGCTATCTGAGTCCGTTGAGCACGGGCAGTATCCGGAAGTATGACTTTGTGCTGCAGGAAGCTGCTGTGGTGGGGTCAGACACAGTTTTTATCATTTCTTATGCGCCACAGCCCGGCAAGAACTTCGATGGGCTAAAGGGGCTGCTGTATATAAACAGCGACGGCTGGGCGGTGCAGAATGTGATCGCCGAGTCACCGGCGGATGAGAAAAGGGGACTGAAGCTGCAGCAGCAGTTTGTGAAGGTAGACAACCGGCAATGGTTCCCGGCGGAACTGGACGTGGAGCTGACCGTGCAGCAAATCTACATGCGGGGCCACCAGCCTTTTGGGCATATTCGCACCTACATCACCAACGTAAACCTCAACCCACCGCTGCGGCGAAGCGACTTTAATGTCATCGCCCTGGAGCAGCAACCCAACGCCTGGCGTCAGCCCGAACAGTTTTGGCAGCAGTACCGCCCCGATTCACTATCCATAAAAGAGCAGGTTACTTACCAGCGCCTTGACAGCGTGGGCAAAGAGCAGAAACTCGACCGTACCATCCGCACGATGGAGTACCTGGTGGCAAAGCAACTCCCTATCGGCCCCATCAGTCTCGACCTGAACCGCTTGTTTAAGGTGAGCCGCTTCGAGGGTATGCGCCTGGGTATAGGTGCCCATACGAATGACCTGCTTTCTGAGCGCTTCTCGGTGGGTGGCTACTGGGGTTACGGCCTGCGGGACCAGGAACACAAATATGGGGCTGACGCAGCTATTAAGTTACACAAACCGTCGGAGTTGACCCTTTCGGCGGCATTCGCTGAGGATGTGCAGGAACCCGGAGGTCGCCGGTTGCCTTTCCGGGAGCGTAGTCTGCTCAGTGACCTGCGCCCGGCCGTGCTGCCCTACCTGGATTATACGACTCAACGCAGTGCAACACTCTCTGGACGTGTGCTGCGTTACGTGCAATTGCAGACAGGTATACGGCAGGAGCAACGTCGCCCGACACTCCCGTTTTTCACCCCGGAACCAGAAGTACCGCAGCCGGAATACAACATAACAGAAGCGACTCTAGGTATGCGATTTGCCTATGGCGAGCAATACATGCGGCTTTTCAACCGGACCATGCCCCTGGCTACACCCTATCCTGTGCTGTGGCTGCAGTATACCCAGGGGATAGACGCCTTCGGCAGCGACGGCTATACCTATAATAGGCTGGATCTTCGGGCAGAAGGCACCTTCCGGCAGCGGAGCCTCGGAGAAACCACTGTTACCCTGGTGGGCGGGTTGGTGCAGGGCAATGCTCCTTTCGTGAGTCTCTACAATGGCTACGGCAGCTACAGCTCCAACTACAAGGTATATGCCGGCGAAGGCTTTGAGACCATGCGTCCCTACGAGTTTTTCGCTGACCGCTACGCCGCCCTTTTCCTGCGCCAGGACCTGGGCAAGCGACTAATCCGAACCAAAATCTTCAAACCCGACCTGGTGCTTGTCCAGAACATTGGTATCGGGGATTTGCGACAGACTATACCTGAACTGTCTACGTTGGAGTACAGCGACATGCGAAAAGGTTTCTTTGAGTCCGGTCTTATGCTCAACAATGTCATCAGTTCGGCCTTTTCAGGTATAGGCGTTGGTGCATTTTACCGCTACGGCCCGTATGCACTGCCCGATGCCAAGGATAACCTGAAGCTGAAGCTCACCGCCACGCTGGCATTTTAGGCCTTACAACCATCTCCGCATTCTAAAGTATAGTTAAGTCTAACGCCTTCGCTACGCTAAAATGAAAATCCTATCCGCAGCACAGACCCGAGAAGCCGATGCACAGACCATCCAGGAGGAAAGCATTGCGTCTGAAGAACTGATGGAGCGGGCGGGCAGGGCCTTTGCGGGCTGGTTCGAAAACAAGTTCACGCCGGAGCAACCGGTCTACATCTTCTGCGGCCCCGGCAACAACGGCGGCGATGGTCTGGTAGTGGCCCGCCTGCTGCACCAGCGGCTGTACGACGTGCAGCTATACCTTGTTAACGAAGGAGACCAGACTTCACATGATTTTCAGATCAATCTAGAAAGGCTGCCACACGAAGTAACGCCACAAGCAATCAAAAGCAAAAAGGACCTGCCAGCTATACCTGCCGATGCCTGCGTGATCGATGCGCTGTTCGGCACCGGCCTGTCCCGGCCTGTAACCGGGCTATTTGCAGAAACCATCGACAGAATTAATCAAAGCGCCGCCTGCGTCACGTCCATCGATATACCGTCTGGCCTTTATACCGACAAGCAAACACCACTAGAGAGCGCCATCCTACAGGCAGCCTATACCGTAAGCTTCGAGCTGCCAAAACTGGCCTTCTTTCTGCCGCAGCACCATCTGTATGTAGGAGAGTGGCATACCGTTCCGATTGGCCTTAGCCCCAGGTATATCAAAGGAGCAGAAACGAATAACCACTTTATCAACCAGGAAGAAATACAGCAGCTGCTCAAACCCCGAAAAAAGTTCTCGCACAAAGGTACTTACGGCCATGCGCTGCTGATTTGTGGCGGATATGGAAAAATGGGTGCTGCCGTACTCGCCGCCCGTGCCTGCCTTCGGAGTGGGGTGGGCCTGCTCTCAGTACAAGCACCAGCCATCGGTTACGACGTGCTCCAAACTGCCGTGCCCGAAGCCATGCTTTTGCCCGACCCACACCGCAAGCATTTGTCCAGATTGCCCGAGTCGCTCGAGAAGCACAACGCCCTTGGTATAGGCCCCGGTATTGGAACGGAGCGGGTCACCAAAACGCTGCTGGGCCAGTTGCTTGCTACCACCGAGTTGCCTTTGGTGATCGATGCCGACGCGATCAACCTGATAGCCAGCAGCGAAAAACTGAAGGCGCAACTCCCGAAAGGCAAGATCATCTTCACGCCCCACCCCAAAGAGTTTGAGCGGCTTGTCGGCAAAACCCAAAATGAGTATGATCGGTTAGAGGAACTTCGCAGGTTTTGCCGGGAGTATACCTGTTACATGGTGCTCAAGGGTAGTCACTCTGCCATCTGCACGCCGGAAGGGGATATCTATTTTAATACTACCGGTAATGCAGGTATGGCGACAGGTGGCACCGGCGATGTACTGACCGGCATCATCACGGCTTTGGTTGCGCAACAGTATAGTTTAAAAGAGGCCTGCCAGCTTGGCGTGTATGTGCATGGGCTGGCAGGAGATTTGGCGGAAGCCTCAGTGGGAGAAATCGCGCTTATTGCTTCCGATGTGATCGAGCATCTCCCGCAGGCCTTTCAACATCTGACAGCTAATCAGGATAGGGCCAGATAGACAAAGGCAAAGTGCACCAGCATGGCGCCATCGGCCAGCAGGGCATAGTATATTCTCGGTTTTTCTTCCGAAGCGTGCCACACAATCAAACTAGCCACCAGGGTAGCGCTTACCAGACCAATCAGTACCGGCCCATTTTCTGTGTAGCTGACCAAAACCAGGTATAGCAGCAAAAGCGATAAGGACAGTAGCCGGGTATAGCCCTCACCGATCAAGCCCGGAAAAGTGAGCGTGCGGGTATTGCGGTCGTAGGTATAATCCCGAATATCGAAGAGCAGGGCCAGCGCCAAGATAAACAGGAAGCGCCTGGCCCAAAGCAGCAATGCCCCGGCCTCTATTTCGACGCTCGCGTCCACCAAAGGGAACAGCACCGTGACAACCGACCACACCAAAGCAATCAGGAACACCTTTAGCAGCGGCACACTTCGCAGTGGCTTCACCCGCCGGAATAGCAAGGGCACAGTATACCCAACCGAGATGAGTGCCAGCAAGAGCACAAGCCAGAAGTTGATCCGGAGCCCGTATACAAAATAGATCGTGATCGCGCCAACCAGGCTCAGCATAGCCACCGCTGCTAGTTGCTTCTGATATCGGATTCCCCAGGCTTGCTCACTCCCGGCCCTGTTCCAACCACGCCAAGTGCGTTGTATACTGCTTGTGTTGTAAACAAATAATGTCGCAAGGAACACGAACAGCGCCATCGGCACCGATACGGCTATACCTGTCAGCAGGTAGGTTTCGATGGTGAGGAAAAATGCGCAGCCAGAAATGAACAGGCTGCTATACAGCAAAGCCTCCACCAACCCTTTGATCAGTGCAGGTATAGCCTTGGCATCCGTTGTCTTTATCTCTTGTTCGTTGCGCATACCTCTATTGCAAGTTCGTAAATCTGCTGCTGCAAGCAAGGCCCACTCAGGTATAAATGAAAAAAGCCTGAAGCAGGTTTGAATCTACGTCAGGCTTAACAGGAAAAGTAAAAATCTTTAGATCAGGTCTTTTGGCTGTGGCTCTCCAAAAGTAGCATTGTATAGTCTGATGCTTTCCTGGATGATCTCATAAGCTGGCTCGCGACCGAGGAACTGCTCCACGATTACTTCTTTGTGCTCTAGTTTTTTGTAATCCTCGAAGAAACGGCGCATTTCCAACAGGGTATGCGGCGGCAACTCAGAGATATCGTTGATGTGACGTACCGACATGTCGTTGTTGGCCACGGCGATGATCTTGTCATCCTCCTCGTTGTTGTCGATCATGCGCATTACACCGATCACTTTCGCGTCGATCAGGCACATGGGCTGCACGTCCAGCGAGCAAATCACCAGGATATCCAGTGGGTCTTTATCGTCGCAATAGGTCTTAGGTATAAAGCCATAGTTGGCTGGGTAGTTTACCGAAGAGAAAAGCACACGGTCCAGTTTCAGCATGCCGCTGTCCTTGTCCAGTTCATACTTTGCTTTGGAACCCTTCGGAATCTCAATGATGGCAGTCACTACTGCCGGGGCTTCTTCACCATAGCTTACGCTATGCCACGGGTTATTTCTTTCTAAATTCTCGTTCATATTCTTCTTATACTTAAATGTCTGCCGGAAAGAATGATCCGGCAAATAATGTTACTTCATTAACTCCTGCAATGGCTTGCCCACGCTTCCGTTTGGCTCTTGTATGTACAGCCAGGAAGCAATGGTCGGCGCAATATCCGAAACAGCTGTTTCAGCAGAGCTTTCGCCCGGCTTTACTTTCCAGCCGTACCACACCAACGGCACGTGCGTGTCGTAGTTGCTGTACGAGCCGTGCGTTGTCCCCTTCTGCGGCCCGTTGCCGTAGCCCTCGAACCAGCCTGGCTGCAGCACCACAATCACATCGCCGGAACGCTGCGCATTGTAACCGCTCTCCAGACGCGACATCAGGCCACCGGCCCAGCCGGCACGCTGTATCGCCTCTGCCGTAATAGCTTTGGCCACGCCATCAAACCGCATGACATAGTTGGCAGCCGCCTCCTGCACCTCTAGTCTGGTCAGCTTCTTTCCAGCTATAGTTTTATGGTTCAGGTATACCTGCTGATTGGTATAGCGCTCTACCCAGCGTCCTTTTCCAAATGTTTTGTTCAGGTGCAGTTCCAGCGAATCGCTCATAACGCCTGAAGTGGCTATACCTGACGGGATCTTCAAAGACTCCATATAAGCAGGCACATGCGCCGCGCCGTGATCCGCTGTCAGGAACATCAGCACATTGCCTTTCCCAACTTCCTTTTCCAATACATTGATGAGCTCTTCGATCTCACGGTCCAGGCGAAGGTAAACGTCCTGTACCTCAATGGAGTTTGGCCCAAAGGAGTGCCCAGTATAGTCGGGGGTAGAATAGCTGAGCGCCAGGAAGTCGGTGTGCTTTCCTTTACCCAAATTCTCACCGCGTAATGCTGCCAGCGCAAAATCTGTTGTCAGCCTGTTACCGGCGGGTATAGACCGGATCAGTTCATAATCTTTGCCTTTAAGGGCCGGTATGTTGTGCGGGAAAACCGGATGTTTCTCGCCGGGCAGCGCACGCTCCCAAGGCATATCGTCTGCTGTGCTCTCCGTGTACTGCTCAATCGGCAGCAAGGTATTCCATACCTCTTGCATCAGCCTATCCGGGTGTTTCTGGTTATTAAACTCTCGCACCCAGGCAGGTAATTCATTTGCGTAGAAAGTACTGGTGATCCAGTTGCCGGTAGGCGAATCGAACCAATAGGCTCCGTTAGCGGTATGCCCGGCTGGCAAAATGGCCCCTCTGTCTTTCAAGGCAATCGCCACTACTTTCGACTGCATGTTATTTGAAAGGCGCAGTTCGTCGGTTATGGTGGTAGTCAGCAGGTTGCGTGGCGACATCAGACCAGCATCTGACGTACTGCCTACGGTTTTTACAGTCTTGTCTTCAACGCAATACATCGATGTGCCTGTACTACGGTCAAACCAGGCATTGCCAATGATACCGTTTATGGCCGGTACACTTCCCGTAAAGATGGAGGCATGGCCCGGACCAGTATAAGTCGGCACATAGCTGTATTGTGTGTTTTTAAAGTTAAAACCCTGCTTAACCAGTTTTTTGAAACCACCTTCGCTGTACTTGTCCCAATAGCGGTACAGAAAGTCGTAACGCATCTGATCCACCACGATACCTACCACCAGTTTTGGTCTGCCATCTACACCGGTTACATCCTGTCCAACGTTGTCAGCAGTGGGGATGGCCGTTGTTGAAGCGCAGGCCTGCACCAGCAGGATAAAAGTTAGCGCTAAAAGTGATTTGGCACCAGTCTTAACTTTTGTAAAATTCATGTCTATCTTATTGGCTCTCTCAAATATAGGTCTCAGGATTTGACTTGTTACCTGCCCAATTTCCTATTTTGGTGTTTTAACAATAATATAACATTGCAGGCAATCTTTCAACAAAAAAAGAACGCCCACCGGATTTGATGGGCGTTGCTTATATGTTGGTTGTCTTACTTCTTATTTTGAAGCCAGAGCCTCTGCGCCACCCACGATTTCGAGAATCTCTTTGGTAATGGCTGCCTGACGTGTCCTGTTGTAGGTCAGCTTCAGTTCCTTCAAAAGCTCACCGGCATTTTCGGTTGCTTTATCCATCGCAGTCATTCGGGCACCATGCTCCGAAGCGTTTGACTCGAGTACTGCCTTGTATACCTGAATCTTGAGTGACTTCGGTATCAACTCTTCGATGATCTCTTCTTTAGAAGGCTCGAATGTATAGTCAGACACCACGGATGAAGCTGTCTCTTCAACCGGTTTTTCCTCTATTGGCAGGAACTGCTCGGTGCGCACGATCTGAGTTGCCACATTTTTGAACTCGTTGTAAATCAAGTCCACCTGGTCAAACTCACGCGTCATAAAGCCATCCATGGCACGCTCTGCAGCCACACGCACCGTATCAAACGACAGGTTAGCGAAAGTACCGGTATAGTCACCGATCACCTTGAAACCTCGCTTGCTTAGTGCTTCATAGCCTTTGCGTCCGATAGTCAGGTAAGTCAGGTTACCTGCTTCCTGCTGGCTGCGGTATTTGCTCTGCGCCAGGGAAGTGGCCGCCTTGATGATGTTAGAGTTAAAAGCGCCGGCCAGACCACGGTCAGATGTCACTACAATCACAAGCACTCTGTTGGCTTCACGCTTTTCAGAGTATTTGTTCGACACCGAACCTTCGGTCAGAGTAGACAGGTTAGTCAGGATACCACCCAGTCGTTGCGCGTATGGACGCATTCTCAGGATGTTGTCCTGGGCACGTCTCAACTTGGCAGCCGCTACCATTTTCATGGCTTTGGTGATCTGCTGAGTAGACGATACGGATGTAATGCGGCTTCTAACCTCTTTTAAACTTGCCATATTATGTTTGTTATGAGCATAAAGTTAGAGACCGCCTCATGTCAGCAGTCTCTAACTCATAACCAAATATTAGTTTTTGTAACGGGCAGAAAGCTCTCTTGCTACCTGCTTGATAACACCTGTCGTCTCGTCGTCCAGTTTGCCGGCCAACAGTGCGTTCAGTGTGTCCTGGTGCTGAGCACGCATAGTGCGCAGGAAGTCTTTCTCGAAAGTTCTTACTTCAGACACTGGCACGTTGTCCAGAAGGCCGTTTGTAGCGCAGTAGATAATGGCTACCTGCTCTTCTACTGGCACTGGAGAGAACTGTGGCTGCTTCAGGATTTCAAGGTTACGGCGACCACGCTCAATTGTCAGCTTGGTAGCGGCATCCAGGTCAGAACCAAATTTAGCAAACGCTTCCAGTTCACGGAACTGCGCCTGATCAAGCTTCAACGTACCGGATACTTTCTTCATCGCCTTGATCTGAGCGTTACCACCCACACGCGATACAGAGATACCTACGTTAATCGCAGGACGAATACCTGAGTTGAAGAGGTTGGTCTCCAGGAAGATTTGACCATCTGTGATCGAGATCACGTTTGTTGGGATATAAGCCGAAACGTCACCAGCCTGTGTCTCAATAATCGGAAGGGCAGTCAAAGAACCACCACCTTTTACCAAGTGCTTGATAGACTCTGGCAAGTCGTTCATGTTACGGGCAATCTCGTCAGAAGAGTTTACCTTAGCGGCACGCTCTAATAAACGTGAGTGCAGGTAGAATACGTCACCAGGATAAGCTTCACGCCCTGGAGGACGACGAAGAAGCAGAGACACTTCACGGTAAGCAACTGCCTGCTTAGAAAGGTCGTCATAAACAACCAGGGCAGGACGGCCGGTATCGCGGAAGAACTCTCCGATGGCAGCACCAGTAAATGGAGCAAAGAACTGCATAGGAGCCGGATCAGAAGCAGAAGCCGCAACTACTACCGTGTAATCCATTGCACCACCTTCAGTCAGGGATTTAACTACCTGCGCTACAGTAGATGCTTTCTGTCCAACAGCTACATATATACAGAACACAGGCTTTCCTTTTTCAAAGAACTCACGCTGGTTCAGGATTGTATCGATTGCAACGGCAGACTTACCAGTCTGACGGTCACCGATGATCAACTCACGCTGACCACGGCCGATTGGAATCATGGAGTCGATCGCCTTGATACCAGTCTGCATTGGCTCGTTTACCGGCTGACGGAATACTACACCTGGCGCTTTACGCTCCAATGGCATTTCGTACAACTCACCTGCTACAGGACCTTTACCGTCGATCGGCTGACCCAGTGTGTTCACCACACGGCCAATGATGCCGTCACCTACTTTAACAGAGGCGATACGGTTGGTTCTTCTTACAGTGGCACCCTCTTTGATTTCGCTGTAGTCGCCAAGCATTACGGCACCTACATTGTCTTCTTCCAGGTTCAGAACAAGCGCCTGTAGTCCGTTTTCAAACTCTAACAACTCACCGGACTGTGCTTTGGAAAGGCCATAGATACGAGCGACACCGTCACCCACTTGCAGTACTGTACCTACTTCTTCCAATTCTGCCTCAGAACGGAAGCCGGAAAGCTGCTCTCTTAGTATGGCTGATACTTCGTCAGGTCTTACTTCTGCCATGATTATAATTTATTGATATAGGGGTTGTCTTTAAATTTATTTCTCAGCTTGCTCAGGTTATACTTCACAGAGCTGTCAATCTGCTGATCGCCAACACGGAGCACGAAGCCACCGATCAAGGACGGATCAATTTTTTCTTCCAATTCCACTTTCTGACCAGTCTGGGCTACCAGGCGCTGGCCAAGTTCGTTGCGCAGTTCTTCTGTAAGCGGCATAGCAGTGGTTACACTGGCGGTTGTGATGCCTTTGTACAGGTTGTACTGCTTTGTAAACTCAGGGGCAATGAACTCCAGCACTGACTCACGGCCCTTTTGGGCTACGATCTTGAAAAAGGCCAGAGTCATTTCATTCACTTTGCCTTTAAACAGTGCGTTGATCACGGCCAGCTTCTTGTCTGACTTCACGATTGGATTGCGCATCAGGAGCTTCAGCTCTCTGTTCTGGTCCAGGGTTCTCGCGAACATGTTCATGTCCTCGTTCACCTGCTCCAGCACACCTTTCTCCTGCGCCAGTTCAATCAGTGACTTTGCGTATCTCGAAGCAATTCTAATTTCTGACATATTGCTTTATTATGGCCGGCCTATACCTATGCGGCTTGCCCGGCTATGTGATACGATTAGTTAAGCGTTACTTCTTTGATGTAATCCTTGGCAAGCTCCTGCTGTGCCTGTGGGTTGCTCAGTTCTTTGCGCAGGATACGCTCCGCGATATCAACAGAAAGCACGGCAGCCATATTCTTCACTTCTGTGATGGCAGCACGCTTCTCATTTTCGATAGCCTCTCGTGCTTGAGTGATCATGCGACCACCTTCTTCGTTTGCTTTCTGCTTAGCAGACTCAATCAGGGCGTTACCAGCGTCTGAAGCTTCCTTCAGGATCTTGTCACGCTCCATGCGGGCCTCAGCCAACAGCTTCTCGTTCTCAGCCTTCAGGCCTTGCATCTCAAGCTTTGCTTTTTCAGCAGCGCTCAATGCTTTCTCAATAGAAGCCTCACGGTCGTGCAGGGCATTCATAATAGGCTTCCAGGCGAACTTGGAAAGCAGGAACAGCACGATGATGAACGTCACCGTCTGCCAGAAAATTAAACCTATACCTGGGGTTACTAATTCCATTGTGTATGAATTTGAATATTAGGTACTTTAATCGATTGCCAGCCTTATAGCTGACTGTACTTTTAACTATTTAACTAGGATTTGACCTCTCCGTCCGGACCATGCGTCCGGACGAGAGACCAATTACAAAGGTTATTAGCCTTTGAAAGAGATTAGCAAGCAAACTACCACACCGAACAGTGCAACACCTTCGATAAGGGCAGCCGCGATAATCATAGCAGTCTGGATCTTACCACCAGCTTCTGGCTGACGAGCGATAGATTCCATGGCAGAGCCACCGATTCTACCAATACCCAAACCAGCGCCAAGGGCAACCAGACCAGCACCGATACCGGCACCCATGATAGCCAAACCGAAATCGGTTGTAGCTGCTACTGCTTGAAGCAAAATTGCTAACATAATTATAGTTATATATAGTTAAAAAAAAGAATTCAGATTAATGATGCGCACCGTCTCCGTGCCCCATGTCGCCCACGTGATCGTGCTCTTCCACTGCGCCACCAAAATACATGGCTGAAAGCAGCGTGAAGATATAAGCCTGCAACAGGGCCACAAACAGCTCCAGGAAGTTCATGAAGGTAGCGAACGCTACACTTAAAGGACCAACTGCAACGCTCTGGAAAATGAAGATCAAGCTAAACAGGGAAAGAATGATGATGTGACCCGCTGTGATGTTGGCGAAAAGACGAACCATCAGGGAGAAAGGCTTTGTCAAAATACCAATCAGCTCTACCGGAATCATAATTGGAGCCAGCCACTTTGGAACGCCAGGCGTCGCAAAAATGTGCGCCCAGTAGCTTTTGTTACCGCTAAACACAGTAATAAGGAGTGTCAGCGTCGCCAGCACCAGCGTCACAGCAATGTTTCCGGTCAGGTTAGCGCCACCCGGCATCAAGCCGAGCAGGTTGTTGAACCAGATAAAGAAGAACACCGTGAGCAGGTATGGCATGTAGCGCTCATACTTAGGCCCTATGTTCGCCTTTGCAATCTCATCACGAATAAAGATGATGATCGGCTCAAAGAATGACTGTATACCCTTTGGAGCCTTGCCCGGGTTCTTTTTGTAGGCTCCGGCAATGGTAAAGAATACAAAGAACAGCAACGCCACACTAACAAAAAGTGAAGCCACGTTCTTGGTAATAGAGAAATCGAGGAGAGAAGACTGGTCAGCAGATGGCTGGCCCGACGCATCAGCGCGGTAGATGTGACCGTGCGACACTACATAGCCACCGTAAGGCACCAGCTCATGGTTCTCGTCATAGAAGTTGCTGGATGAAAAAACATTAAACTGGCCGTTATCAACCAGTATCACTGGCAGATAGAGTGTAACACCATCAGCAAAATGCCAGATGTAATCATCTGCGATGTGATGCGTGATCATGTCGCCTGGCTTAAACTCGCCGCCTTCAACCGGTGCCTCTGCATAGGCAGAGATCGTCAGGAAGGAAAACAGTAAAATAAATAACTTCTTCATTAAGAGAGATTTAGAAGCAACCTTTAAAATTTATAAAGCTATACTTCGTTATGCTTTTTCAAATGCGGTGCGAAGTTAGCCAATAAGCTGTAGATTTCAAACCCGGTAAATAGAAAATATAACACGAAGAAGTTGAAAACGAACTGCAGCTCGTTTTCGGAGTACATAAACACGTAAATAAATATGACCGCTATGCTCAGGATCATCCGAAAACCCATCGACCCAAAGTAGTAAAGCTGAAAGTTATCCGGATCATAGCTCACCCCCAGCCGTGATACATAATAGGCAAGTGCTGTGACTACTACAAAAAATAATAGGATGTACCAGATAAGGGGATGCACCAGCGCCGTGCCGGTATAATGGGAGAGCAGGCCAACGCCAATGCTGACCACACCCGTAAAAATCAAGAGGTTTCTGAAGAAATTCACTTGTTACTGCTTTTTGTTTAAGGACATTATAACTAACACCAGGGAGGCTACCACGGCCAATACCAACAGCACAATGGTCATCCAGGGATTTTCGTTCCCCATCGTCTCATCCAGTTTTGTGCCCGCCCAGGCGGCCAGCACCATGGCCCCGATCATTTGGAATGCCAGTCCCGAATATTTCAGGTAAGACTTGAAAGACTCTTCCCGCCTAGGTTTCTGATCGTCTGGTTGTGGCATTGTGTCTGGTGTTTATCAAGAGTTTGCAAAATTACGCTTTTTTGTGGGCATACCCGCAATCCCCCTACAATTTAAGATGCAATTCTGAACCAAGTAACCACGCCTTTGTATCTGTTCTGGGCCTGAAACCATTTCCGCTTTTCCATAGTTCAATAGCTGGCTTCGGAGATATACAACTGCCTTTGCGCAACTGCTCTGCAATAGTTCATATATTATTGTATTTTTGTAGAAGGCTCTGCCCTGTTCCTTGCCCCAAACCAGATACTGAAGCGTATACCGGTGGCGTTATATAGGGCAAGGCGCCCTTTTTATGTTGCCCAAAAACGCTGCACATTTTTATACCTTGAGCAAACAATCGACCTACATCCTCCTGTCCTTCGTCTGCCTGCTATTGGTGGCTTGTTCTGCTGAGCGCAATAACCCGCTGAGCAAGGCCTACCATAACACAACGGCCCGTTACAACGGCTACTTCCTGGCCAAGGAAAAGCTAGATGCCATCGAGAAGGGTATTCAGGACCAGACGGTGTACGATTACAACCGGCCGCTGCCCATTTTCCCGCCCATCGACTCTGCTACCTACAAGGCCAACGCTGCAGAACTCGAAGATGTCATCAAAAAAGCATCCTTCCCGATACAGTACCACCAAAACAGCAAGTGGATCGACGACAGTTATCTGCTGATCGGAAAAGTGCGCTTCTACGAACTCAATTTCCCGGAGGCCGCCCAAACCTTTCGCTATGTGAACGCCAACGGAAAGGACAGGCACGTGAAACACGAGGCACTTGTCTGGCTCATGCGTACTTTCATGAAGATGGGTGAGATGGACAATGCCCAGCAGGTATCCGAATTTTTGCGCAAGGAACGCCTCAACCGGGACAATGCACGGGAACTATACCTGGCGCGTGCGCAGTACCACCTGGCACAGGGGGACACAGCCGCTGTGATCGAAAACCTGGATCTTTCCATCCCCAACTTTGACAAGAAGGACGACCAGTCCCGCGTACGCTTCTCGCTGGCCCGCTTATACCAGGAACAGGGGAAGCGCCAAGAGGCCTACAAACATTACAGCCGTATCCTGCGCCGTAATCCTCCCTATGACCTTGGCTTCTTCAGCAGGCTATACCTGGGCCAGGTGTCAGAATTGTCCGATGCGCAGGATCTGAACCGGATCGCAGGCTATTACCAGAAAATGCTACGCGACGAGAAAAACACCGAATACCGCGACAAGATATTTTATGAGATGGCTGTTTTCGAGCGCCGCCAGCAGCACTATGACAAGGCTTTGGAAAACCTGAGTCAATCACTCAAAACGTCAGGCTCGCTCCCGAACCAGAAGGCATACTCCTACCTGTTGGCCGGTGAGATTTACTTTGAGAATCTCAATAAATATGATCTGGCGCAAGCCTATTATGACAGCGCTGTCCAGGTATACCCCAAGCAGGCCAGGGAATATGAGGCTGTTGTGGAACGAGGCAATATCCTCACTGACTTTGCCAAACAATACAACACCATTCAGACCCAGGACAGCCTGCAGCGTCTGGCCCAGATGAGCGAAGCGGAAAGACTGGCCTTCGTCCAAAACCTGGTACAGCAAGAGGAAGATCTCCGGCAACAGGAGCAGGCCCGCTTACAGGAGAACAAAAAGAATAACCGCCGCGCACCTGATCGCCAGAATAATAGCACCTTAGGAAACCGCAACAACTCCACCGCCATCGGTAGCAGTGGTAATACGGGTGTTTTCTACTTTGATAACCCAGCAGCCATGGCGACAGCCCGCTCCGAATTCGTGCGACGCTGGGGCGACAGACCATTGCAGGACAACTGGCGATTGCTGAGCAGAGGCGAAACAGCCGGTCAGGAGGAGGCCGTGGCATTGGAGCAACCAGCCGAAGCCACCATCGAGACAGAGGAGGCCCTGGCAGCCAGGCTACAGACGCAGATCGATGCTTACCTGCAAAATATACCTGCCACCACCCTGGCGATACAACAGTCCGAGAAAATGGTGGAGGACGCGATGTTCAGACTGGCCAACATTTATGCCCAGAAGCTTAATGACCAGGAGCGTGCCACTGCCACCTATGAACAGTTCCTGAAGCGCTTCCCGCGTTCTGAATATGCCGCCGAAACCTATTACAGTCTATACCTGATCTACAGCCGCACAGGCAACGAGCTTAAGGACGTTTATTACAGCAAGATAAAGCAGGAGTACCCGAACACCACCTACGCCATGCTGGTGGACGACCCGAATTTCCTGAGCAAGAACGCGCTCGATAACATAAAGGCCCACGCGCTGTACGACTCTGCCTATACCCATTACGAGCAGGGCAACTACCCACTGGCAACCGCTCTCCTGTCTGAGCTCAACCGCCAGTATCCGATGAACGATATACCTGACAAGGCTGCTTTTCTGGGTGCCATGATCACGGCCCGATCCGAGAAGCCGCAGACCCTGCGTGAGCAACTGCTTCAGTTCAAGGCCAGGTATCCGTCTAGCCCTCTGATACCACGGGTTGAGCAGCTTTTATCCAGGTATAGCGAGCTGGAGAGCAAACAGCAGCTACGTCAGGATGCCCCCGCTCCGCCTGTTGCCCAGAAGACGGACGACAGAACACCGGAACAAAAAGTTAGCACAAGAATTGCTCTTGCTTCTGCAAGAGAGAGGAGTCAGCCCAACAAACAGGCTATACCTAACACGTCGGTTACTCAGCCTGAGACCAACGTGCAATCATCTGATTCAAGTCTGAGCAATGTAGCATCCGAAACTGCTGGCAATGACACTTCGCAGGTGGTAACGCCGATTGATACTGAAAAGAAAGAGACGCCAGATCCTTTGGCCTATACCAGCAACCCTGATACGGCTTATTATTTTGTGCTGATATACCCGGAGGAGCACGCTTCCTTCAAGGATGTGGCTACCAGGTATGCAAAGTATAACAACACTTATTTCAAAAACCAGTCCCTGGAAATGGAGAGTGCTCCCTTTGAAACTGGCAAAGACATGCTTGTCGTTAGGGCTTTCCCCGATTTGAAGACTGCCCAAGGTTACAATATCAAACAAAAAGCGCCTCAGTCGCCGATTGGTAAAATCAGAGGCGTAGAATTCACTACCTTTGTAGTGTCTTCTGCCAATTTCCAGAAATTGCTGCAGAAGAAAGATTTAGAAGCTTATCTGAATTATTTCAGAACCAATAATTAACATGACTACGACTACCCGTCCGAAGCAAGAGAAGGTATACCTTAAAGTTATCTCTACCCTATGGCTGCTTTTCCTGAGTGGCCTGGCCGTTCTTATTCTCTACATTTATGCGGTAAGCATTAACTTCCTGAATCTATTCGGGGAGCTGCCCAACATGCGCACACTGGAGAACCCCAAAAGCTCGCTCTCCTCTGAGCTGTACTCTGCCGACAACCAAATGCTCGGAAAGTACTTCCGCGAAAATCGCTCGCCAATCGATTATGAGGACCTGCCCGAGAACTTTGTGCATGCCCTGATGGCCACTGAGGATATCCGTTTTGAAGAACACTCCGGCATAGACCCTGAGGCGATGGTGCGTGTGTTTGGCTCACTGATGATCGGCAGTTCCAAAGGCGGAGGTAGCACGATCACGCAACAGCTGGCCAAGAATCTGTTCCGGACCCGTGGCGAAGAACTTAACACCGGCTACCTGAATGATAAACCCGGCTTCCGCACGCTCATCCACAAAACGAAGGAGTGGATCATGGCTGTGAAACTGGAGCAATCCTACACCAAACGGGAAATCATAGTGATGTATCTTAATATATTTGAGTTCGGTAGCAATGCCTTTGGGGTGCAGTCAGCTGCAAAAACCTTTTTTGGCAAGAATGCCAGTGACTTGGAGGTACAGGAATCTGCTGTGCTGGTAGGGCTTTTCAAAAACCCGAACTTCTATAGCCCTAAATTCAACCCGGAGAACTCTAAACGCCGTCGCAATGTGGTCTTATCACAGATGGTCAAATATGATTTCCTCCCTGCCGAAGAGTACGAAAAGCTGAAAGACACTGACATTAAACTGAATTACCGCGTTGAGAATCAGAACATTGGCTTGGCCCCGTACTTCCGTACCGAAGCCAGTAAGTTTCTGCTGAAATGGTGCCGTGAAAATGGCTACGACCTTTACGCCGATGGTCTGAAGATCTACACAACCATTGATTCGCGCATGCAGCGTTATGCCGAGCAGGCGGTAGAGGAACACATGAAGGACCGCCAGAAAGAATTCTTCTCGCACTGGAAAGGACGCAACCCATGGATCGACCGTCAGGGCAAGGAGATTCCGAACTATCTGGAGTCGGCCATCAAACGTACCGATCGCTACCGCAGGCTGCATGCCCGCTTCGACGGCGACCAGGACTCTATCAATTATTACCTGAACAAGAAAATCCCGATGACCATCTTCACCTGGGATGGGGAAAAAGAGGTAGTGATGAGCCCGATGGACTCGCTTAAGCACTACAAGCACTTCCTGCAAACCGGCTTTATGGCAATGGAACCGCAAACAGGCCATATCAAAGCCTGGGTGGGCGGCATCAACTACAAGCACTTTAAGTACGACCACGTGAAGCAGGGTGCCCGCCAGCCGGGATCAACCTTCAAGCCGTTCCTGTACACAGCTGCTATCGAAAATGGCTACTACCCATGCTACGAAGTAATCGATACACAGGTATGCATCCCATTGTCTGATGGCACGATGTGGTGCCCGAACAACGCGGACAATAAGTTCTCCGGTGAGAAATTCACGCTTCGCAAAGCACTTGCTGAGTCCGTAAACTCTATCTCTGCCTTCCTGGTAAATAAGCTGGGAGCCGAAACGCTTGTAAAGACAGCGAAGCGCATGGGTATATCTACCCCGCTGGAAGCGAACCCTTCCCTTGCTCTGGGTGTGAACGATGTAACCTTGTATGACATGGTGGGAGCCTACGGTACGTTTGTAAACAACGGTACCTGGACAGAACCTAACTTCATTACCCGCATCGAGGATAAGCATGGAAATGTACTCGCAGAATTTGTTCCGAGGACTGTAGAATCGTTGAGTGAGGAAACTGCTTACATGATGGTGCACATGCTGAAAGCGGCTGCGGAACCGGGCGGCACGGCCTACTATGGCTTACGTCATCGCAACGGACTGAAGAACGAAATCGGTGGCAAGACGGGTACTACACAAAACTACTCCGACGCCTGGTTCATGGGTATCACACCCGATCTGGTTGCCGGCGCCTGGGTTGGCGGCGACGACCGCTCGATTCACTTTCGTACTATTGCGCTGGGTCAGGGTAACAAACTGGCCATGCCGATCTATGGAAGTTTTATGCAGAAGGTATATGCCGACAAGACGCTCGAGGTTTCAAAAGACCCATTCCCTAAACCTTCTACTCCTTTATCGGTAGAATTAGATTGTTCTAAGTATAACAACGGCATGCAGATAGATTCAACCCAGCGGGATGAGTTCTACCAGCTACCTACTAAAATTGACTTGGACGCTATCTAATGAAGAAGGAGAATGGCTGCAAACGAAAAGCTGCGAGAGAAAATATCACACCTGCCACACAAGCCCGGCATCTATAAATTCTTTGATGATAAGGGCATTATCTATGTAGGCAAAGCGATTGATATCAGGAAGCGGGTTAGCTCTTATTTCAATCGCTCTGCCCAGCATAATAAGAAAACACTAAAACTTATTTCGCAGATACAGGACATCGAGTTCACGATTGTGGACACCGAGGCAGATGCTTTCCTGCTGGAGAATAACCTGATCAAGCAGTATCAACCCAAGTACAACATTCTGTTGAAGGACGGGAAGACCTATCCTTACATCTGCATTGTAAATGAGCGCTTTCCCCGTGTCATCAGTACACGCAATAAGCTGAATGACGGGTCACGCTATTTCGGCCCTTACCCGAGCGGCACGGCCATGCATGTTATTCTGGACCTGATCAGGACGCTATACCCTTTACGTACCTGTACCTATAATCTTTCCCCTGACAACATAGCAGCCGGCAAGTTTAAGGTATGCCTGGAGTATCATATCGGCAACTGCAAAGGTCCTTGCGAAGATTTGGTGGATGAGACGACGTACAATCAGTACATAGCTCAAATCAGAAACATTCTGTCGGGCAACCTATCCATCGCCAAAACCTATTTTAAGGAGCGTATGGCTGCGGCTGCGGAGGAGTACCAATTTGAGCAAGCTCATCAATTCAAACAAAAGCTCGACATCCTGGATGATTACCAAGCCAAATCAACTGTTGTTAGCAATACGCTTTCCAATATCGATGTCTTCTCAATCACCTCGAATGAGAAATGCGCTTTTGTCAATTATCTGAAGGTGATGAATGGCTCTATCATTCAAACGCAGTCGCTTGAGCTGCATAAAAAGCTGGACGAGACGGACGAAGATCTGCTTGCCTCTGTAATTGTGCAGTTGCGTCATGAGTTTGAGAGCACTTCCCGCGAAATCATCACCAATATAGAGCTTACTTTACCACTCGATAACATCACCATAACGCAGCCGCAGATTGGTGACAAAAAAAAGCTGCTCAATCTCTCTTTAAAGAATGCGCTATACCTGCGCAAAGAGCGGGAAGGTCGTCAGGAGCAGAACAAGAGCTTAGGTGAGCAACGGGAGATCAGGGTTCTGGAAACGCTGAAGAAAGACCTCCGCCTGACAGAACTGCCACGGCAGATCGAGTGCTTCGATAACTCTAACTTTCAGGGAGATAACCCAGTGGCTTCTATGGTTTGTTTTAAAAATGGCAAACCCAGCAAAAAAGACTACCGACATTTCCACATTAAGACAGTAATTGGCCCCAATGACTTCGAATCCATGTATGAAGTCGTTACACGCCGCTACCGAAGATTGATCAATGAGAACCAGCCTCTTCCACAATTAATCGTGATCGATGGGGGCAAGGGGCAGCTTAGTTTCGCCGTGCAGGCTCTGAAAGACCTGGATTTGTGGGGCAAGATCGCCATTGTAGGTATAGCCAAACGCTTAGAGGAGATCTTTTACCCAGGCGACACGTTGCCGCTTTACATTGACAAGAAATCTGAGTCATTGAAACTGATTCAGCGAATACGCAATGAGGCACACCGTTTTGCCATTACGTTTCACCGTTCCAAGCGCGACGCCGGCACCCTGAAGACTGAACTGACGGACGTAAAAGGTATAGGCCCTACCACAGCAGATGCCTTGCTCAAGAAATTCAGGTCTGTGAAAAAACTCAGAGAATTGACACTCGCTGAACTTACTGCAGAGGTAGGTCAACGCAAGGCGACCATTCTATTTGAGCACTTACATGCCAGCACTTCTTCTGAATAGTTTTAGAGCCCGATGCGTAATGATTCTGTAAAGTCTATCATTTCAATATCTTCCTATACCTGCAAATAGCATCTCCTGGGTGGTTTTAATGGATAAGCGCCATCCAAACCAATTAGCCATTCCCGTAAAGTTATTTTCACAATGCATAAAAAAAGGAGACTCTCGCGAGTCTCCTTTTTTGTGTGTAACATTTGGAATATTAGTAGCTCCAAAGGCTGTATTCATACTCAATCAATGCTTCTAGTGCATCCTGAGCCGCTAACAGGCCTTTCTTACCACCACCATAGATATCGCCAAGGGCTCTGTCGCCAGGGTTTGATATTTTGGTGATGTAAGAGCTGAATAACCAAAGGTCAAAAGCATCTGCCAGGTTTTTGTGCTGCGCGTCGTTCTGCGCATTGTACCAAATGGCTACCTCTGGGTTGTTTCTGAACACCTTTACCAGGTCGCTCATCTTAAAGCTTCCTACTGTCTGCTCAAACCCAAGTGGGTTCAGTGTAGAAGGAACTTTAATACTGATTGTCTGGATGTCGTGGTACATGCGGGAACGCTTTTTATCGAACACCACATTTTCTTTCAACTCCAACAGGTATAGCTGCTTTGCAAAATATTCGTTGCTTACAGGGCCAGCTTCTTTAGTAGCGGTTTTGCCCAGGGCTGCACCCCAAGCATCGTCCTCTTCCTTCTGCTCACCGAAACCAGCAGCAAGTTCTTCTTCTGTCAAACCGCCGCCCATATCCTTGGCAGTCATGTTTTCCAAAAATTCTGCTTTAGTCAATGGCACATTTACCGAGTCAGTCTTGTAAGCCACCAACTCACCGCTTTTCACAGCGCTGATCAGGATCTTGGTGATCTCTCTGTTTTCAGAAAACATTGGCCTGTTTTGCTTTTCACGCAAATCTATTTTACGCCATACTGTCTTCTTAAACAGAACATCTGACTCCGGAATAGGTCTTGCTGATGGATTGCTAGACTGCGTGGTAGACACTTGCTGTGCCACTGCTCCGAATGAGAACAATATACCCGCTGCTACACCTACTGCTTTTATAAGTTTCATACTCTCTGTAAGCTTCTAATCTTTGTTAGTTAAGAGGTATTGTGAAGATACCATCGCCTGAGGCCGCAGCCGATACCGGGTTACCCTGGTAGTTCAAACGCTTTACTTCCAATACTTCTATTGTTACTCTATCGCCTTTGCCAGCTTTTGCGGCAAATCTGCTCAGGTCACCACTTGGGCTGCTGAACTCTGCCTGGTCAACTGGCTGCGAACCTCTCACCAGGAAAGCTCTCCACTTGGTTACTCTATAACGAGCTTCCTGTGGCAAAAATTGCTTGAAGCCTTCGTCAGCTACTGCCTGGATTTCTACCGCTCTGATAGACTGTGCAGGTATACCTCTCTTCTGATCTACTGGCTTGCCGTTCACTACCGTTACCAAAGATGGTCTCGGGATAGGACGAACCTTAAATGTTTCAGAGCCAAGTGCATTACCGCCGCTGCTTACGTTCAGTTTAACTTCAGTAGAATTAGGAATGATCGTTACCTGACCCTTTTTAGCGCCTTTAATGGCAGAACCACCAGTAGCGCTGAAACTTGGGTCATACACTGCACCTAATGCCGGCACCTGTACGTTCAACTCGTTCGCGCACTGGAAATAAAGTGCCTGAACTGAAGCCGACTGTACCTGGATTACTGGCTTAGCCACGATATACTCTTCCGTTACATCCAATACTTCCTGCTCACCGTTCTTGTCGATGATCACCTGACCTTTCCAGGTCTGCTTAGAATTACCGTCAGCGTCGTAGTTGGTGGCGGCTGCCGTAAATTCGATCTGGCCTTTACCGTCTACCACATTGATTGGCTTACCCTGGAATGTCATTCTAGGCGTGATGGCGTCAGATGAAGCAGCAATAAACATGTCTGCCTTATACTTCGTGCCAGCTGCAACCGTTTTAGACTCGGCACGTGCCATCGCGAAGATTTTCTCGAACTTGATAATGTCAGCACCTACTTTCTGAGCCAGGTTCTGCAGGGCATCCGCTTCGTACTTCAGTACTTCAGCTTCTTTCTGAGAAAGCGTTGCCAATGCTGCCACTACTGGCGTAGCTTCGAAGTTCAGCTGAGCAAAGTCCTTGTTACGCTGCTCACGGTCTTTGCTTGCGATAGGATCATCTTTTCCATCTCTTGCTAAGCTCTCTGGCATGTTCTCATTGTACTTGCGCATGAACTTGGCATAGTTGTTCAGTTTTTCCTTCAGTTCATAAGCGGCGCCGTTGTTTTTGTTGGCAGCACCGATCATGTTGATGGCCACGATATCTTCTGCGCTTGGGTTCGCATAGTGTCCTTCTTCGTTTGTACCACCTGATTTCTCAACCAGCATAGTGCGAAGGCCACGGATATAGTTTACAAGTTCTGAAGTCTCCTTTCTCACAGCTTCAGCTTCAGACAGGACATTTTTATCCTTTGCTCTGTTACCGCCTTCGCTGACCTTGGACTTGATGTTGGATACTACTCCTGCGTTATCTACTATCGTTTTATCGTTTACCTCTTTAAGACTTTCGTCGAGAAACTGAAACTTTAATAGAATAGCGGAGCTCACTTGTAGGGCGAGAAGCGCGGTCAGTACCAAGTACATCATACCGATCATCTTCTGCCGTGGTGTCTCTTTTCCTCCAGCCATTTTATACTTAGATTACTGTTGTTTTCTTGTTGATTTAGGAAATGTGTCGGAATTAACCTTTCATCGCTGTCAGCATGTTACCGTACACTGTATTCAGTGAGTGTAGGTTATGCGTCAGTTTAGAAACTTCCTGCTTGAACTGCTCTGTGTCTTTGCTGGCGTCGGTCAGGTTTTCCATGGCCATGCTTAGGTTACCGTAGAACTTGTTCATCGCTTTCAGGTGATTGTTGGCATCCTGAAGCTCCATTTCATAAACAGCATTCAAAGCACCTAAGTTTCTTGTCATGCTCTGTACCTGCTGGTGGTACTGCTGTGCATCCACAGTAGAACCGGCCATTTGGGCAAGTGCATCCGCTGTTGTAGAGTAAGCCTGCGTGATACGCTCCAGCTGATCGCCGGCTGCTCTTACTCGTACGCTGTAGTCATTTGTTGCGGCTGTAGCCTGGCTCAAGTCAGCCATCTGAGCAGTAGTCTCGCTCAGTCTGTTCAGGCCAAGGCCTAGAGTGTTAATGGTCTCCGGCGTGATGTCCGCGTCACGCAGCATATCATCAAGCTTCTTGGTAACTGACGCACCGCCAGTTGCTGTAGCAGGTATAAGTGCTTCACCAGCATAATCATCGGCCAACTGTGGGTATACTCTTGCCCAATCCGGATCATGTGGTTGCGGCTGGAATGCACTCAACGCGAAAATAAGAGCTTCTGTACCCAAGCCTATGATGAGCATCAAGTCCGCTCCATCCCAGTGCTGAATTTTAAACAACGCTCCAATAATAACGACGGCGGCACCAAGACCATACACTTTGGGCATCAACACGTCGTACAAGAAACTGCGACCTCTAGCTTTGCTCATTTTGTTTTCAAAAATTAAATGTGAACGATTGGGTATTATTTGTGAATGTTAATTTGTAAGCGACTTCTACTGACTATCTGAACTCTCTTCCTGAAGATCTTCCCAGGTAAATCATGGCATTACGGAAGCCAATATATGATCTGGCCGAGTCCTGATATTCAAAGTTACGGGTGCCTGTTTCAAGGAAATATGCAATATCTTTCCAAGAGCCACCTCTTACTACTTTACGAGGCTCATTGTCATCATAATAAACCGGGTTCAAGTCCCATGTGATCGGAACGGTAGCATCAGCGTAGGCATCCTCAGTCCATTCTGCCACGTTACCAGCCATATCATACAGGCCAAAGTCGTTCGGGAAAAACTGGGCTACCGGTGCGGTGTAAGTAAAGCCATCGCTGTAGTAGTCGCCACGGCCCGGCTTGAAGTTAGCCAGTAAACAGCCTTTGGCGTTGCGCAGGTATGGGCCACCCCAAGGGTATACCGCCATGTCGCGGCCACCTCTTGCTGCATATTCCCATTCCGCCTCAGAAGGCAGGCGGAACTTAGGCATTGGGGCCATTCCGTTATCCGCATTCGCCTGATTTTTGTGTTTCGTTCTCCAATCAGAGAAATACTTGGCCGCAAACCAGTTAACACCAACTACCGGGTACTCGTCAAACGCCGGATGAGAGAAATAATATTCCATCAGCGGATCGCCCATGTGATAAGTAAAGTCGCGCACCCATACCGTCGTATCAGGGTATAACTGCGTCATTACAAAGTCTTCACCAAGTACGTCGATGGAGTCATTCACCATCACCTCAATGAACTGACGATACTCGTTGTTCGTAATCTCGGTTTCGTCCATATAGAAGCCGCCTATTGTCACCTGCTTGTTCAGGTTAGCCATAGTGGCTGCAATATCCTGGTCGGCCTGGCCCATGTGGAAGGTACCGCCCGGGCAGGCTACCATACCGTAAGGCACAGCTTGTGGATTGTAATCTGGACGGTCTTCTGCGCCGACAAGATCACCTTGCGGCCCTCTCCTCAATCCACAGCTCGCAAGCAGTACCACCGCCAAAGCGAAGGAAGACAGCTTTAATAGTTTGTTCATGATGACGTTGGAAAAAAGTAAATTTTTAAGCAATGTTTACTACACAGTTTAATGCACACTTTTACTGGTGTAGCAAATATATTGAGATTTAGAAATAAAACAAAAACAATTAAATAAGACAACTATTTATAATTTTCCAACGGTACAATACAAAGAATATTATACCACAGAAGCCTTAAATTTCAAATGTATTTTTTCAAGAATACAGCTTTTCCCTGATAAATACAAAAGCAATAAAAATTATTTAGTGAAGTTGTAGCGAGGTGTTCGCACGGGAGGGCGGAACCTTACAATAGGCTCCGGCAATCTATAGG
Organism: Pontibacter aquaedesilientis; assembly: GCF_014773225.1. Classification (GTDB taxonomy): domain Bacteria; phylum Bacteroidota; class Bacteroidia; order Cytophagales; family Hymenobacteraceae; genus Pontibacter; species Pontibacter aquaedesilientis. Next base: position 72,302 of record NZ_JACXAJ010000003.1, read on the forward strand.
AAACCATTACCTCATGGGAGGTGGGAGCTTTCGCATCCCTGTTGAATGTGGTGAAATCAAACGCATATCCTATCCGCAACGCATTTTCCTGTAACAACGCTATACCTACTAGCGCACTAACAGCTTCCTGATGCCGATAATTCACACCGCCCCAATATTTTTCATCAAATGTCACACGGGCGCCCGCATCGAATGAAAATGTTTCGGTGTCATGCTTTAGAAGGACTGTAGGTGTTGCCACCAGTTGGTTTGTAACAGCCAGATTGTACCCTGCTGTAGCATACATATGGTTTTCGCCTATCACACGGCCACTTCCTGTGTTATCTACATCAATAAATTCATAGGAAGACCGGAGTAAGTTGGTGATGCCGCCGCCTGCATAGAACAGTTCTGACTCGTACCAAAGACCTGCCCCAAGGTCGTACTTCGTATCGGAGTTATTGAAAGGCACACTGGGGTCGCCCTCGTCTATGGCCCGGTAGCTGCCCTTGCGAATATTGTTAATGTTTCCCTGCAGGCCGATCCCTAGTTTGCCCTCTCCCAGGTTGAGGTGAAAGGAGTAATTTATGGCGGCCTGCTGTATGCGCGTGTTGGCAATCTGGTCCTGCACCAAATTGATCCCCAGTCCTCCCTTCAAGAATCTTACCGGCGTGTGGGCACTCAGTAGAAGCGTTTTGGGAGAACCTCCATCGTCAAAGCTAGCCTCATAGTTTAGCCATTGATACCTATATATAGAAAGCACCTCAGGCCGGTTGGTTATACCTGCGTAAGCAGGGCTTATATACATGCCATTAAACCCATAATGGGTAAACTGAGGCTGCTGCTGTGCCCAGGAGGTCAGATGACAAACAAACAGCAACAAGATGGCAGGTATAATCTTTTTCATAGGCTGTTGCGACTAGGCAAGAAAGCAAAAGACCGTTTATAGTCAGAGTTGAACCAAATATATATATTAAACACTAAAACGCAAAAGCAAGCAGATGGTTGATTCTACTTGCCTTTGCGTTTCAGTGTTTTCCAACCAAAGCTTATTTTAAGCGATCGCTTATTTTTTCTGGGCCAGCTTCTGGTTCTGGATGTATACCTCTATGGCTCCCGTCATGGATGGCGCGTTTGGCATTGGGGCCTCGATGTCCAACTCCAGGTCTGCGTCGCGCACTGCCTTGGCCGTAGTTGGTCCAAAAGCCGCTATCCGGGTATTTTTTTGCTTGAACTCCGGGAAGTTGATGAAAAGCGAGCTGATGCCCGAGGGGCTGAAGAACGCTATGCAGTCATAGGTTACGTCATCCAGGTCAGACAGGTCGGCTGCAACAGTCTTGTATATAACAGCCTCTGTGTGCTTGATCTTGTTCGAAGCCAGGAAACCCGGAATGTCGTCTTTGCGGATGTTGGAGCAAGGGTACAGGAACTTCTCGTTCTTGTGCTTCTTGATCACCTCAAAAAGATCCTTCGCTGTTTTCTCGCCCACAAACAACTTGCGCTTGCGCAGGGTGATGTATTTCTGGAGGTAATAGGCCGTCTGGTCCGAAATACAGAAGTACTTCATGTCAGCGGGCATCTCAATTTTGCTTTCCTGGCAGATTCTGAAGAAATGATCTACCGCATTGCGGCTGGTAAAGATCACGGCTGTGTGCGAGAGGATATCCACTTTGTCTTTGCGGAACTCTTTGTACGACACCGGCTCCACTTCGATAAACGCCCTGAAATCAACTTTGATACCATACTTCTCCGCTATTGACAGATAAGGGGAGTTATCAGTAGTTGGCTGTGGTTGTGTTACAAGAATACTTTTGATCGGAATGCTATGCCTTTCAGGGTTTGCCCAAGCCTTTTCTTTACTTTCAGCCATATAATGGTGGTCTGTTATTTTTATGTAACCTGCCTTGCCCGCCAGGTATGCCGATTTGTGTTTTTAAAAGTTGAACACGATAAATTTCAGCATAATCGCCAGCGGAATCACTTCTGTGGCGCAAAGGTAAGAAAATAAATGCAAATTTATCACAGATGTCTTCTTATTTACTGTGGCAAAGACCCTAATGATGGTGATTACCAGCACTAAGAACACCGCCAGGCTGGAGACGGTGAGTATCGTATCGGGCACCAGGTTGTTCAGCGCCAGGTATAGCAACATCACCACAGGCAGAAACAAGCCCAAAAACAACAGAGAACGCAGAAATTCACCGAATTGCAACTTCACAATCTGCTCCAGGCCAAAGATAAAGCCCATCACTTTCAGGAAAAGGTACTTTAGCAGGATAACCGCAAATATCAGAAAAGTGTAGAATAGTATTTTGGTCGTAATGTCGGCCTCTGAGACCGGGAAGAGGCGGTTAAAGAGGCGCACATGCTGCACGTTGGTATGGATAGCGGCGATGAGCAACGCAAGCGACAGCGAAAAGGCCAGAATGAACAGCACACTGGACCAAGTGCTAAGCGGCTTGGTCAGGACGCTTTCCTCGGGCGACTTGGTCTGCAGAAACGACCTCATACCAAACACACCCTGAAAATCTGACGGAAAATTGGTTTTAAGCGCCCCATAAATCAGCCCGATCAGAAGCATGAAGACTATAAAGGCGTTCTGGTTTACGTACTCCCGCAGCCTGATCGAAAAACTGCCTGCCTTCTCCTGCTCCGAGGTGCCAACCACCCGCACCCGGTTCCGAAAGGTGAGCACATTGGGCTGCTCGGACGGATGCCAGACAGAGAGCAGGTAACGGCCATTCACTGGTTTAATTTGCCGGCTATAGGTTGCCAAGTCCAGGGTATACGCAGACGCAGAGTCTGCCACAAAGATCAACTGGTTATTCAGAAACAGACACAGTTCCTTTTTGGCCGTGAAATCGATCAAAAATGGCTGTGTCGGGGCAACGGAAACCCACTGATGCACGGCGGCATAGCCTGTGTGCATACTGGCCACATAAGGCGTGAGATCACCGGAACCGGCATCGTATACCTGCCAGTCAGCGCTGATAGTGTTTTTCTGCTCGAGAGGCAGCACCTGCGCCTGCAGTGGCAGAGCCAACACCAATAGCAGCAAAAACAGCCCTAAACTATACCTTGTGCGATGTACTGAAAACACGTTCGGGAAGAGATAAAAGGTCTATACCTTACGAATGCAGCACGCCCTGCATTTGCAGCATGCTGATCTCGATCAGGTGGTCCTCGGTGATGGAATCGGGCACGAAAACAAAGCGCTTATCATAGATTTTGCCGTCTATGTAGTAACTCACCCAGTACTCGTTGTTCAGTTTGAATACCGACGGGTCGATCACCTCTACCTGCACATAACTTTTGGGCTCCACTCGTTCAAACATGTGGCGCAGCACCGATGTCTTTACCTCCTCGTCTTTGATAATGCCGTACCCTTTGGACGTAACAAACACATTATCCAATGGCACATTATTGTTGTTGATCAGGTATACGTTCCAGGTACGCTCTTCCGGAATATCGCCTGTAGCGGCTATCGCCACGGCCACACCTTCTACCGGGGTGAAATCAATATCTTTTTTCATTTACTCTTTTGTGATAGTCGCCTCGAAAAGCCCGGCCAGATGCATCAGCAGTTTTTCTTCCACCTCCGCCATCGGCAATTCGCGGCCCAGTTCTTTGGCCAGTGAGGTTACCTGTTTGTCGGTGATGCCGCATGGCACAATGTTGTTAAAATAATCTAAGTCGGTGTTGATGTTGAAGGCAAAGCCGTGCATGGTCACCCAGCGGCTGCACTTCACGCCCATCGCACAGATCTTGCGCGGGTTTTTCTGTTCCACATGGTCGAGCCACACGCCTGTCAGACCTGCTATGCGGCCAGCCTCTATACCATAGTCTTTCAGAGTGAGGATAATGGCCTCCTCCAGCAAGCGCAGGTACTTGTGTATGTCAGTGAAAAAGTGGTCCAGATCCAAAATAGGGTAGCCCACGATCTGACCCGGGCCGTGGTAAGTAATATCGCCGCCGCGGTTAATCTTGTAGAACGTGGCTCCCTTCGCCTCCAGTCCTGCCTCGTTGATGAGCAAATTCGTCTCGTGTCCGCTCTTGCCCAAGGTATACACATGCGGGTGTGAGCAAAACAACAGGTAATTCGGGGTCGTCTGCTGTGCTTCCGGGTCCGCGTTGCGGTTGGCGGCCTTCATATCCAGAATACCCGTAAAGAGCTTATCCTGGTAGTCCCACGCTTCCTTGTAGTCGATCAGCCCCAGGTGCTCAAACTTTATCGTTTTGTTCTGTACCACGTTGTTTCTTTTTTAAAGGACACAAGTATCAAGACTTAAGACACAAGACTTTTTTATACCTCCCATTGTCAAAGCCATTGTTCGATCAACACAGTTTGGTCCGATTTCTAAGGTATAGCAGAGTTAAGCAACCCGCCTTCACTTAATTTTCATCAAAGATACGGCTGTTAGGGGGCATACGCAAACTGGTTGCTACACCAGTGGGCTATACCTTGAAGAGAAAACCCCGAATGGTGCTTTTTAGTTTAAGGCAATGAAAGCCAGCTTATGACGACTCCCCAGGCACCACATCTTTCCACCGGTTTCAATGGCGAAGACCTCGCCACCGACCACCTGCGCGAAAAAGGCTACCGCATTGTGCAGCGCAACCTGCGCATGGGAAAAGGCGAGATTGACATTATTGCCCGAAAAGACGATTTACTGGTGTTCGTGGAAGTGAAGACCCGAACCAATGATGACTTCGGCTATCCGGAAGAGTTTGTGAGCCGCAGCAAACAGCGCATGATCCTCAACGCGGCCGACGCCTATATCCTGAAATCGGGCTGGCAGGAGGATATCCGGTTTGACATTATCGCCATCACCATGACAAAACCGCCGGAGATCTTCCACATCGAAGACGCCTTTCATTAACGGGCTGAGGCCCGCTTGTCCAGCTTGTCCTTTTCGTAGATGAGGGTGCCGTGGCGGTCGTACTGCTTCACCAGATAGGGCTCTGCTGCTGGTTCGTAAGGCGTTTTAGGGTACTGGTACTCATACTGGCGACGGGCTCTGAAATCAAAGTGCTTCACCCAAATCCCCACTTTGCGGCCTTTCTGATACTGCCCGGTCCATTCCAGCTGCCCATTCTCGTAGAAGCGGTAGTACGTGCCCTGCACCTCGCCGTAGGCATAAGGTATCACCTCTTTTATCTTTTTGGTGCCTTCGTAATAGGTTACTACCGCGTCGCGCAAAAAGCCTTTCTCGAAATGCTCTTTGGATAACAAAATGCCGTTGCGGTTGTAGCGTTCCCAACGCAGGTGCTTCGTCCCGACATAGAAGTAACCCTCTTCCACCACTTCACCGCCTTGCTCTTTTTTGTAAGGACCATGCAGGACTTTGTGCTGATCGGGATCCACCTCATTTCGGGTTTTGTAGAGCTTGCGCTTTTTGGTGTCGTAGTAATATTTTTCAGGGGCGTAAGGGTCCGGTTCTTGGTGCTCTACCAGGTAGCTAAAGGTCTCTACTACTTCACGGTCGCCGCGGCCACCGGACTTCACAAAGCCACGGGCTACTCTTTCGCCCATGAAATAGCGCTTATTGGCTTTTTTTTTGCGTTTTTTCTGATGTTTCTCTTCTACTTCCTCTAAGCCTTTACCCGTCTCCATCGATGGCTTGGCGGTATCGGCAAGGGCTACTGCATCGTCTTTGGCGCTTTGCTTCAGGGCGGCACGGCTCAGGTTGTAGTCGCTGTTATAGGCAGAGGGTTTGCAGCCTGTAAGCCCCACGACCAACAATAACCCAAGCCAGGCAAGAGGAAGAAAGTGCTTCATGATATTAGTTAGAATCAATGCCCTACAGATAGGCATAGGTATAAAGCTTTTTTAAGCAACGTAAATATGCGGATAAATCATATACCTGCCAACCCGCCAATGAGTTTAGCCCTTATAACTTTTCGTCGAGCTGCTTAGTTCACAGGGTAAGCCGCCACAAAACAAAAAGCGGCACCCAACTGGGCACCGCTTTTATCCTGTTAAGTGTAATTATGAAAAGGTAATGCTATTCTTTGTCGATCAGGTCTACGCTGCGCTTCACGAAGGCGGTTAGGGCAGAGCCAGAGAGCATGTTCTGCGACAGCAACGCCAGATCAAAGGCCTGACGGGCGATGCGCTCTTTGTTGTCATCTTTGGCCTTGAGGATGCGCTGGTTGATGCTATGGTTAGCGTTGATGGTCACATTATAGGTATCCGGCATATTGCCCATGAACATCATACCGCCGCCACCAGCCTTGCTCATGTCTTTCATGCGGCGCATAAACTCCGGCAGCGTGATAATCACCGGGGCATCGTCAGGCGACATCGGGGCTACTTCCACCTTCATGTTCTGGTTGTTGATGGCTGTCTCGTAAATCTTCTTCAGGTCTTCCTTCTCGGTATCGTTCAGTACGCTTTCCTTGGTTTCATCTTTCTCGACCAACTTATCAATCGTCTCAGAATCCACGCGCTTCAGGGTGGTTTTCTCGAGCTTCTGCTCCAGCATACCGATAAAGTGACTGTCAATTACGGAGTCGAGCTTGAGCACGTCGTAGGCGCGGTTTTGGGCGGCCTCCACAAAGGAGTGCTGCTTGTCGGCATCCGAGGTATACAACAGCACCAACTGGCCGTTCTTATCGGTTTGGTTCGCCTGTGCCTGCGTCTTATACTCTTCCAAGGTATAGTACTTGCCCTCGGTGTTCTGCAAAAGCACAAAGTCTTTGGCCTTTTCGTAGAACTTGTCGTCGCTCAACATGCCGTATTTCACAAACACATTGATATCTTCCCAACTGGTCTCGAAAGCCGTACGGTCCTTTTTGAAGATCTCGTTCAGCTTGTCGGCTACCTTTTTGGTGATATAGGTGTTGATCTTCTTCACGCTGGAGTCAGCCTGCAGGAACGAGCGGCTTACGTTCAGCGGAATGTCCGGCGAGTCGATCACACCGTGCAGCAGCATCAGGAACTCCGGCACCACGTCCTTCACCTCGTCGGTAATGAACACCTGGCGGGAGTAGAGCTGAATCTTGTTGCGCTGTATCTCGAAATCGTTTTTGAGCTTCGGGAAGTAGAGTATGCCGGTCAGATTGAAAGGGTAGTCCACGTTCAGGTGAATCCAGAACAACGGGGCCTCTGAGAATGGGTATAGCTCTTTGTAGAAGTTTTTGTAGTCCTCGTCCGTCAGTTCAGATGGCTGCTTCGTCCAGATCGGATTCGGGTTGTTAATGATCTCGCCCTCAAACTCAACCGGAATTGGCAGGAACTTGCAGTACTTGTCCAGAATGGTACGGATGCGGGCCGTCTCCAGGAATTCCTCTGAATCAGAAGCCACATTCAGGATCACGTTTGTGCCGCGGTCTTCTTTATGGGCAGGGGCAATGGCAAATTCGGTACTGCCGTCGCAGGTCCAGTGCGCCGATTCGGTTTCGTCTTTATAAGATTTGGTTACGATCTCCACACGGTCGGCCACCATAAAAGCAGAGTAGAAGCCCAAACCGAACTGACCGATGATCTGGTTCTGCTCCCCGGCATCCTTGTAGCGCTCCACAAACTCGGCGGCACCCGAAAAAGCAATCTGGTTGATATATTTCTTGATCTCCTCGGCTGTCATACCGATACCGTTGTCCGAAATAGTGATGGTGCGGGCGTCTTTGTCCACTTTTACCACTACTTTCAGCTCGCCCAGGTCACCTTTGTACTCACCGATAGATGACAGGCGCTTCATTTTCTGGGTGGCGTCCACAGCATTACTCACCAGCTCACGCAGAAAAATCTCGTGGTCGGAGTAAAGGAACTTCTTTATGATCGGGAAAATGTTTTCGGTGTGAATCGAAATGTTACCTCTTTCTTCCATGTGCTATACCTTTAAAATCTATATTTTAATAAGTGATGTCTTCTTAATCGATGTATTCAAAAAGGACAGGAGCCTTCCTGCCCAATCGCTTTCAAATCCTGTTCCACAGGTATAGAACAGCCCGGATTGTGACAGGTTGTCAGAAAACATCCGCTATACCTTCCGCGTTAAGTCTTACATAGGTATAAAACTTGTTGTTTTGGCATGAATCCTCCAGGTATCTCGCTCAGTGATGTGCAACTAGACCGCCGGATTGTTTGTTTGCTCATGCAACCATGTTAAAAAAACGATTATCTTTGTTTTGACTGACTGACTATAGGTGCACCGTTTCACGACATATATCGCCCTTTTTCTGCTGCTGCTGTTCACGCGTGCTATGGTGCCGGACCAGCTGTTGCTCAGCCTGCACAGCCATGCCCACACCGAGCATAGCCACTTAGCAGGCGACCAAAACAAGGCGCAAGTCGATAAGAAGCACAGTCACTGTCCGGTCGAAGATCTGTTTGGGGCGCCTTACCATGGCGTAACCGAAGTCTATACCTTCCCTGAGCTTTCTATTTTGCCGGAGCACACCGCCCGGTATACCGCTTACCAGGCATTTGACGCCCATGCACGCCTTGCGCTGCGCGGCCCGCCTGCCGTAGTTTAATCCCCTATCCTTTAAAATCAGCTTCGCATACCCGTTTCAAATTAATGGCTTAGTATGCTGTACGCTGGTTTCCCGTTATTTTTTGTTGACTAGGGTAAGCCCGAACACCTGCATTTGCGCTTTTTGCAGACAGGGTGTGCAGTGCTTCTCCTACCTTATACCTACACTGTGTTCAAATCCATTTTTTTAAACACGCTGCTGTCGTGGCTACTGCTGTTAGTGGTCGGCCCGGTTCTGGCGCAGGGGCCACTGTTCACAAACGGCGACGGGCCAGAGCAGGACTGCGGCCTGACACTTTCGGGCAAGGTGCTGGACCACGATACCCGTGAGCCGCTCATCGGCGCGACGATCTACATAGAGGAGTTACAGCGGGCCACTCTATCCGATGAGTACGGCAACTACCACTTCCACCACCTTTGCCGGGGCAGCTATACCTTAAAACTAACCTACATCGGGTACGTTCCGGAGCAACCATCTCTCAGAATGGCCTCGTCTACGGTGCGCAACCTGACGTTGCACCTCGACACCAGGCAACTTAGCGAGGTGGAGATCACAGGCAACCGCCTGGCCGAAGAGGCACAGTCTACCGGCTCGCTGACCGGCCGCCAACTGGAGTCGACACGCGGCCTATCGCTGGGTGAGTCGCTTAAGAACATCTCAGGCATGTCGACCATACAGACTGGGCCGACCATCTCCAAACCCGTTATTCACGGTTTGCATAGCAATCGGATTCTGTTGCTCAACAATGGCGTGCGTCACGAAGGACAGCAGTGGGGCTCTGAACATGCCCCGGAGATCGACCCGTTTGTAGCCTCCGAGCTGAAAGTAGTGAAAGGGGCCGCCGGCGTACGCTACGGTGCTGACGCCATTGGCGGTGTGGTGATCGTGGAGCCAAGCGCTCTACCCGACTCGGCTGGCGTGGGCGGCGAACTGAACCTGCTGGGCTCGACTAATAACCGGCAAGGAGGGGTGTCAGCGACTGTGGAGGGAAAGGCGACGAGGTTATCGGCTTGGAGCTGGCGGCTGCAGGGCACGGCCAAGCGTGCAGGAAATGCCAGAACAGCGGACTATTTTATGCAGAATACAGGCCTTCAGGAGTTGAATTTTTCGGGAGCACTTGGGTATAAGAAAGAGAATTTCGGTGCGGAGGCGTTTTATAGTCAATTCAACACGAAACTGGGCATCCTGAAAGCGTCGCACATTGGCAACCTGACCGACTTGGAAAACGCCATCGGGCGCGAGCGGCCGGAACAAACCAGTTACGATTTCACTTACGCCATCGAGCGGCCCTACCAGGATGTGACTCATCATCTGCTCAAGACCAAAGTCTTTTGGGATACCGGCAGTGCCGGCAAGCTGGAATTTGTGTACGGCTTGCAGCGCAACATTCGGGAGGAGTATGATGCCCACCGCGCCTCCGGTTCGAACCCGGAACTGACCTTGGACATTACCACGCACACCACCGAGACGGTATGGGAGCACACACCAGCGGGCAACTTCTCGGGTTCGGCAGGTATAACAACCCTTTACCAGAACAATACCTACCAGGGGCGGTATTTCATTCCGTTCTTCCGCAATTTCACGGCAGGGACTTTTGTCACCGAAAAGTGGCGTAAGGACAAACTGCAACTGGAGGGTGGCGTGCGGTACGACTACAAGAAGCTCAGCATCACGAAGCGGGAGCGCAACTCCGACATTATTCGGCCAGAGTACCAGTTCCATAACGTTTCTGGCACTTTGGGCGCTCTGTACGACGTAGGTTATCACCTGACTTTTGGACTGAGCGCTACTTCGGCCTGGCGGGCTCCGGGAGCCAATGAGCTTTTCAGCGACGGGGTGCACCATGGCTCAGCCAGTTACGAACGTGGCAACCGTGACCTGAACTCGGAACAGGCTTACAACTTCGAGGGGTCAGTAACTTACTATGCCAACCCGCGCCTGAACGGAAAGCTGAGCGTGTACAACAACTTCATCAACGAATACATCTACCTGGCGCCGGTGCAGCCACCCACGCTCACCATCCGCGGGGCTTTCCCAACGTTTGAGTACAAGCAGGCCGACGCCGTTTTCAGGGGAGTAGACCTGGACCTGGAGTATAAATTCACCCAACAGCTATACCTGGAGTCACGCACTTCAATTGTCAGAGCCACCAACCTGAATCTCGATGACCACCTTGTGGGTGTGCCTGCCGACAGGTATAGCAACATGCTTCGTTACGAGCCGCTTGCGGCCCTGGGCAAACTAACGGATTCCTATCTGGCGCTGGGCGGCACTTACGTGGCCAAACAGACCCGTGTCCCGACCAAAACTGAACAGGATTACATGGATCCGCCTGCGGGTTACTTCCTGCTGAACCTGGAAGCCGGCACCACGTTGCGCATCGGCAACCAGCCGGTAGAGTTAGGCATTACCGGTAGCAACTTACTCAACACGTCGTATCGCGACTACCTGAACCGCTTCCGGTACTTCACTGATGACATGGGTCGCATGCTGCTGTTCCGCGTGAAACTTCCGCTGGATTTCAGCACACGCTAGGCCCAGTTCATCTTTATCAAATTGAAGCTTAAACCATTATTTAGCAAACCTCTATAAGACCATTTAATCATGAGCAAAATATTCAGACTGCCCCTAACTTTTATACTGATCGCCGCTTTAGTGTCATTCACCTCATGCGACGATCACGATGATGAACCACACGATGAGGAAGGAGAACTCATTACAACCGTGACACTCACAATGACGCCACAGGGCGGCGGTACCCCCATTACGGCTACCTACAGAGACCTGGACGGCGATGGCGGCAACGCTCCGGTGATGACACCAGCCATTGTGGTGCTGAAGGCTGGCGTTACCTACACAACCACCATTCGGGTGCTTGACGAGGCGAATAACGAAGACCTGACAGCAGAGATCAAGCAAGAAGGCCATGAGCACGAGTTTTTCTTCGTGCCTTCTCCGGCCACTTTGATGACTGTTACAAAAACTGACAAAGATCGCAACAACCGCCCTGTTGGATTGGAAAACACGCTTCAGACATCATCCACGGCGCAATCAGGTTCTCTTCGTGTGGTACTAAAGCACCAGCCAGGCGGTCTTAAAACAAACAACAGCACCATCAGCACCGGCGAGACGGATGCCGATGTGACTTATGCCATCAGGCTAGAGTAGTTTTATTGCGCACACTGCTCCTAAAGGGGATATCTGTTGATATCCCCTTTACTTTTTGAATTGTTGCAAGGGGGGTAGCAACTCCGAGAGCCACTTATATAGCCGGACTCAATTGCGCTGAATTAGGAAGACATCAGGTTTTCGGGTTGGAAATCAGACGTTGCATCCGAATTCCCGTAAATCTTCACCGGAATTTCACCGGAGCGTATTATTTATATATATTTATTGCTTATACCATTTTTCTCCAAGACCCTATTAGACTTACTCATATGAAAAAGCTGTTAAGACCGTATTTAGCCTTCTTGCTGATGGGAGCCCTGCTCACAACAACTGCCTGCGGCGATGACGATGGTCCGGGTCCGGATGAAGAAGGCGAGGTAATCACCACAGTGATGCTGTCGCTTGTACCAGAGGGCAAAGGCCAGAACGCAACGGCCACGATCAGTACGTTGAGTGGCTCGCCTGTGCAAAATGGCCCCCTGACTTTGAAGGCCAACACGGTGTATAACGCGACCATCACCTTGGCTGACGACAGCAAAACACCTTCTGTCAACGTTACCAACGAAATCAAACAGAAGACAAATGAGCATTTGTTTGTGTATACCTTCACACCGGAATCGGGCAGCAATGCCTCAGTGGGCGTCGAAATAAAGGACAGAGATGCCAACAACCGCCCTGTAGGCTTGGAAACAACCATCAACACGGGCCCGAACACAGGTGCCGGCAAACTACGGGTTATCCTCAAGCACCAACCGGGCGGGATTAAAACCGGCACCAATACCACAGCCGGTGAGACCGACGTGGATGTGAGTTTTAATGTGATTGTAAACTAAGTTCGCCATCATCGTCAAAAAGACAAAAGACCGCCTTCGTGTTTCCGAAGGCGGTCTTTCGCTTTTCATTCTTATCTGTTTAACGTTTAGCCTGCTGCCCCAGTAACATTTCGATGGTCTTACCGATGCGGTTGGCTCTGGTTTCGGGGCGTTTTGCCTCCATTATGGCCAGCACATGCTCCTTGCGGTGTGTAAAGGCCAGTTTCTCAAAAGTTTCCAATAAGCCAACTGCCTCCAGGGCCTCCATCAAATCATCTGGTATTTCCACGGTACGGGCTTCACGGTCTATACCTGGCATATCGACCCCAAATTTAGACGGCCCTTTCCTTTCGGACATGTGTCTAAAACGGAGGGAAGACCATGTTTCATCAATGGCCACCTGCCGAACACCTTCGTAACCGAGCTCGAATACCACTTCCCAGCCTTTGTCACGCGTTAAATCCGACTTTACTTGTGAGCTTTTTTTAGGGTATGCGATCCAAAGCAGCCCATCCGTTTTCAACGCCATCACAACAAGCGGAATGTACTCGTTGAGCTCACCGCTGTCTTTCACAAAAAGCTGCACCGCATCGTAAGTTGTCCCGCTTTCAGGCATCGAACTCGTCTCGGTAACATGGCACCCTTCGGCCTGTAGCGTTTCGGCAAAGTTTTGCGGCGCATTCAGCGCCAGTATGTGATATCCTGGTTTCAGTTGCAGCTTCTTGCTTAGGCTTTGCATGTCGTTCGGTATAGAATCTCTTTGCCTCTAATCTAAAAGAAATGTTTTAAAAACGAGTATTCACCCTCACTTACTTTTGTGATGATATTCAAAATACTATATTTAATGCTGTCATTCACTGAACCTTATGCCGACCCTTCAATCATCTTCCAAAAAACATTACCTGCTTAACGCTTCTGTAATTGTAGCGGCTCTGGGCTATTTTGTGGATATATACGACCTGGTGCTGTTCAGCATTGTGCGCATACCCAGTCTGCAGTCGTTGGGCGTTACCGACCCGACAGCCTTGCTCGAAGAAGGCGTGCTGCTGCTAAACATGCAAATGGCCGGTATGCTACTTGGAGGGATAGCCTGGGGTGTGCTGGGCGATAAGCGGGGACGGCTTTCGGTTTTGTTCGGCTCAATTTTCCTTTATTCCATCGCCAACATCCTCAATGGCTTTGTAACTACCATACCCATGTATGCCGTGCTCCGCTTTGTGGCGGGCGTGGGACTGGCCGGTGAGTTGGGCGCTGGCATTACGCTGGTGTCGGAGGTGTTGCCGAAGGAGAAGCGCGGCTATGGCACGATGGTGGTCGCCACGATTGGTATATCCGGAGCCATACTGGCAGGTATAGTGGGTGAGTACTTTGGCTGGCGAACGGCTTATTTTATTGGCGGCGGACTGGGCATGCTGTTGCTTTTGCTGCGGGTGGGGGTATATGAGTCGGGTATGTTCAACGACCTGAAGCAGACCAATGTGACACGGGGCAACTTTCTCTCGCTTTTTACCAACAGCAAACGCTTCTGGAAGTACCTCAAGTGCATTCTTATAGGAGTACCGATCTGGTATGTGGTGGGTATTCTGATTACCTTCTCGCCGGAGTTCGGGCTGGCACTCGGCGTCACCGACACCGTATCGGCAGCCAGGGCTGTCTCATTCTGTTACCTCGGTTTGGTTTTCGGCGACTTTGCCAGCGGTTTCCTGAGTCAGCGCTTTAAGAGCAGGCGCAGCATTGTGCTGGCCTTCCTGCTGCTCACCGGTATTTTTGTTGGGGTATACCTGCTGGGGCGCAACTTCAGTTTAACGGCCTTCTATACCTTATGCGTGGCCCTTGGCTTTGCGGGCGGCTACTGGGCCGTGTTCGTGACGATAGCAGCCGAGCAGTTTGGCACCAACATACGCGCCACGGTTACTACCACTGTTCCCAACTTTGTGCGTGGCGCCGTAGTGCCACTTACACTTACCTTTAGCGCTCTCAAAGATGGGGTTGGCCTGGTGCCCGGTGCCTTGCTACTGGGTATTTTGTGCATGGCTATTGCCATTATTTCTATCCTGACGCTGGACGAAACATACGGCAAAGACCTTAATTATATGGAGCCTTTGTAGCCCTCCTGGAAACATTGCAACCCCAAAATATACAGTTTGGTTAATACATGGCCTAAGTTATTTAAAATCAAAAACTTAAATCAGCAATTATAATTACACCGCCAACAACTAAAATGCACTAAGGCTAGTATAAATAGTATATATCAACTATAATATACTATAGCCTATGCAAAAATTCTTTACTCTTGAAACTTCCGATTTATCCCTTTGGGTCGTCTTGACTGCACTGCTACTTGTTTCCTGCTCACCTAAGGTAGAGCACAAGGCAGAAAACCTAACTTCCTCCCCGCAGGCCACTACAGCACCATCTGTTGGAGCCATTACCGTCGCGGCGATGGATGAGCCCGTAGAGGAGGCATACTTCGACCTGATTGCCAAAACCTCTGCCTGCCTGGGTGAAGACCTGTGGATAGGCGGCAAGGTGGAGAGCACCAACAAGGTAGCGCTCAGCAAAGCAGGAGCCATCACAAAGCAGAAGGTATACGAGGTGAAAGACCTGACTGCCACCGGCCTCAACACCAACAGCTACTATACCTTGCGCGATAGCGCCGGCACACTCAAGGCCATAGCGAATGAAGAAGGCGTATTGCAGATACAGCTGCAGGAGGGGTCACTTAAGCTATTGCCAAGAACAGGCCAGGGCGCTATTCTGGTTGCCTACCAGGCCCCGTCGGCCGGTACACAGGCTAAGAGCCGGGAAGGCAGCTGGCATTGCCAGTAATGCTGATCCTATTACAAACGGTTGAGCAACCATCAACTGGGGAGGCTTTCTGTATGCAGGAGCAGGTATAGCCTGGGTCTGCAAACACCTGCCCCCATAATTTTTAGGCCGCTATACCTGACTTAAGCCTGCCAATTTCGTAATTTTGGGTATGATTATCTACAACGTAACGATCAACATCGACAACAGTGTGGCCGAAGAGTGGCTGAACTGGATGAAGAGCACCCACATCCCGGAAGTGATGGCCACTGGCTTTTTCCTGAACAACCAGATAGCCCGCCTCCTGAACGAAGAGGACAATGGCGGCACCACCTACGCCGTGCAGTATACCTGCCGCAGCCTCGAAGACTTGGAGGAATACCAGCGCGAGCACGCCCCGGAACTGCAGGCCAAAGTACTGCAGCGCTATCCGGAGAAGTTTGTGGCGTTCCGGTCGCTGCTCGAGATAGTGGGCAAAGACGTGGAG
The DNA here is from genome assembly GCF_014773225.1 of Pontibacter aquaedesilientis. GTDB lineage: Bacteria > Bacteroidota > Bacteroidia > Cytophagales > Hymenobacteraceae > Pontibacter > Pontibacter aquaedesilientis. The sequence goes on from NZ_JACXAJ010000003.1 coordinate 88,034, forward strand.
CGGGACTAAGCGTAAAAACAGTTTCAATAGACAGGCCCGCGCTATACCTTAGCACGGGCCTGTCTCTTGAATACTACAGCCTGATCAGGTATAAACTTATACCTTAATCGGCACTGTAGGCTTTGATTTGCTCTTCGGTCATGTTACAGTTGATCCACTCGCCATCCAGATTTGCCCCAATTTTGTTGTAGAAACCGATAGCTGGCTCGTTCCAGTCGAGCACCTGCCATTTCATACGCTTGGCACCAATTTCCTTGGCTTCGCGGGCAACGGCATTGAACAGCATTTTGCCGATGCCACTGCGGCGTAGGCGCTCGGTCACAATGAGGTCCTCCAAAAAAAGCATCTTGCCTTTCCACGTGGAATAGGCGATATAATACAAGGCTATACCTACAATCCCCTCTTCGGTCTCGGCCACGAAGAACCTGAAAATCGGATTCTCACCGAATCCATCCCAGCGCATATCCTCTACCGTGTTGGTTACTTCATCGGGCGCCTTTTCGTATACCGCCAATTCTTTAATCAAATCGTGTACCTGCGGCAGGTCGTCTATGGTTCCTTTTCTGATGTTGATCATTTTATTGTTGATTGCTAATTGTTGAATGGTTAAATGGTTTGGAGCACGCTTCGAACAGGTTACCCCTTGCACGATTCGGACTGGTCGCGACCTGTCCCTACGAAGACACCAACTTTCTGATTTTTTAACTCTTAAACTCTCTAACTTTTTAACTCTCTAACTCCCAAACTTCGTCCTGGCCTGCACCAGTTCTTTGCCTGTTTCGGAGCTGGTGAGTTTGTGCAGAAAGACATCCAGCTCGTGTGTTGGCCCTGCTGTGGCTATTACCTTGTCACCCAAGGCGCTTTCGGCATTAAAGATAATGTCAATTTCTTTTAACTGTTGCTTTTCAAGTATTTCTGGTGGAAGCGTCTCGAGTACCCACTGCAGGTAGCGTGTGTTGGTGACGTGCCGGTTCAGGTCGATATCGTGCCAGCGCACAGGCATACGCTGCTCATACCTGACCTCTTCCAGTTGGGGCAATTTGCCTTTAGCGAAAGGCAGCGGTTCCTGCCCTGGCACTACTTCCACGGCCGTAATAAAGTCGGGGACCGATACCAGCTGGCGCTTCACCACATCCATCACCAGCCATACACTGGTGGCTTGCCCCAAAAGCTCCCGGTCGGCGCCGTATACCCTGAAATCGCGGTGCAGGAATACCCGCTCGCGTCCCGACGCCCAGGTCTCGACCACAATCTTCTCGCGGTGTCTCGGGTAGCGGAACATCTCGACCCGCATGCGCTGCAGCACCCAAGTAAGGTCCCGCTCCAGCAGTTCATACATCGAAATGCCCATGGTGGCGGTATTGTCCCAGGCGGCTTCCTGCATGTAGCCGACCAGTGCCGGTAAGGTCGCCTGCCCATTTTGGTCAGTCTCTGTGGAGCGTACGGTGAACGCACTTTGCCCAGTCATAGATTTCATAGCGTGTGGGATGGTTCGTGTTGCAAAGTACGCAGGAATCGGGTTTAGAACCAGCCAAGCAAGGGCATAAAAAAGCCAGTGCTACATCGCTGCAGCTCTGGCTTTTCTTATTTACAATCTCAGCTATACCTGTTACGGCTGCTTTTTGGCATACGGATTCACACCCATATTCTTATAAAGGAAAGCCCAGGTATCAGCCCATTCCTGAATAACCAGTGAAGTCGGTTTGCCGGCACCGTGACCTGCACGCACGTCGATACGGATCAGGTATGGGTTGCCCGGAGCGCCCTTTTCCTGCAGTTCAGAGATGAACTTAAAGGAGTGCGCAGGCACTACACGGTCGTCATGATCGGCGGTTTTCACCAGCGTAGCCGGGTATTTCACGCCCTCTTTGATGTTGTGCAGCGGCGAGAAGGTATAGAGGTTCTTAAACTGTGCCTCGTCATCCGAAGAGCCGTACTCTGGCACCCAAGCCCAACCGATAGTGAATTTGTGGAAACGCAGCATGTCCATCACACCCACGGCCGGAACAGCTACTTTGGCCAACTCCGGACGTTGCGTCATAAAGGCACCTACCAACAAACCACCGTTAGAGCCACCGCCCACGGCCAGTTTTTCGCTGGAGGTATACTTGTTGGCGATCAGGTACTCAGCTGCCGCAATAAAGTCGTCAAACACATTTTGCTTGTTCGGGGTCATACCCGCTTTGTGCCAGTCTTCACCGTACTCACCGCCACCGCGCAGGTTTGGCATCGCATACACGCCACCATTCTCCAGCCACAGCATGTTGGCGATGCTAAAGCTTGGCGTGAGTGAGATGTTGAATCCACCGTAAGCATACAGGTAGGTCGGGTTATTGCCGTTCAGCTCCAATCCTTTTTTGTGCACAATGAACATCGGCACTTTAGTCCCGTCCTTGGAGGTATAGAAAACCTGCTTAGTTTCATAGGCTTCGGTATCCACGTCAACTTCGGTCTTGCGGAACAAGGTTACTTTGTTGTTCGGCACATCATAGCGGTAGATGGTGGGCGGGTAGGTGAAGGAAGTAAAGGTGAAGAACGTCTCTTTGTCGTCTTTCTCGCCGCCGAAGCCACCTACTGTACCGATAGCTGGCAACTCTACCTTATTCAGTTGCTTGCCATTAGTGTCGTATACCACCACTTCGCTGGCAGCGTCTTTCATGTAAGAAGCAATGATGCGGCCTCCTACCAGCGATACATTGCCCATCACATTCTCGTTCTGCGGCACTATTACTTTCCAGTTCTGCTCCTGCGGCTTTTTAGGATCTATCAGCACCAAACGGTAGCGAGTGGCATTCTTGTTTGTGCGCACCAACAGCTTATCACCAACATTGTCCACCACGTCGTACTCCGACTCAAAGTTATCGATGATCGGCTTGATCGTAGACTTCGGGTCTTTCAGGTCGCGGTAGTAAAGGGCATTGGCACCGCTTGCACCTTCCGACACGTTCAGAATCAGGAAACGCTCATCGTCAGTTGTCTGGCCATAGAAGTTACGGAGCGGCTTGGTTTTGTCTTCGTATATCAGTTTATCCTGGCTCTGCGGTGTTCCGATTTTGTGGTAGTATACCTTATGGTACTCATTCTTATTGGCCAGTTTGTTGCCTTCGGTCGGGGCGTCGTAGCGGCTGTAGAAAAAGCCGTCTTTGTGCCAGCTAGGACCAGAGAATTTTACCCACTCCACTTTGTCGTCAAGCTTCTTGCCGGTGGCAACTTCCATTATCTCATAGGTGTTCCAATCGGAGCCACCGCTTGACGTGCCGTAAGCAACATACTTGGCGTCTTTGTCGAAGGACAGGGCGGTCAAAGCCACAGTACCGTCTGTCGAGAATTTATTTGGATCCAGGAAAACCTTGGGTTCACTCTCCAGTGTATTCTGCACGTAAAGCACGCTTTGGTTCTGCAACCCGTCATTCTTATAGAAGTAGTATTTGCCACCCTTTTTAAACGGAGCGCCATACTTCGGGTAATTCCAGATCTTGGTCAGGCGCTCTTTTATCTGGTCGCGGAACTCTATGCCATCGAGGTAGTTAAAGGTTACTTTGTTCTGCGCCTCCACCCATTGATCCACTTCCTCGTTATGGGTTTCGAGCCAGCGATACGGGTCAGCCACTTTGGTGCCGAAGTAATCGTCGGCATGGTCTACTTTCTTCGTTTTCGGATAATTTAGTTGGGTTTCAGACGCCGCTACGGGCGCTGTCGTGGTAGTTTCGGTATTCATGCCAGTGGCGGTACTCTCGGTTTGGGATGATTTGCAGGCTGTGACGGCAGTCAGGCCGCCCGCCAGCAAAAGAACAGTTGTTTTTTTCATGAGGCTATACGATCGTGTTTAAAACTAATAGCTTTTACAAGGTATAAAGATACGGAATTTGAAGAAAATGTTCATTTCGCCGTTCTACTGCGCAAAATTGATCTCGGTGCTATCGCCAATATTCAGGCTATGGCTCAGCCCTCTGAAACTGGCGTCGCTACCGATAATAGAGTCGTGCATGACAGCATTTTGAAGTTCAGAGTAGGCTCCGATAATGGAATTGCTCAGTGAAGAACGGGAGATAGTGGTATTGTCACCGATCGCCACATTAGGCCCGATGATGGAGTGCGAGATATTACAGTTAGCACCAATGCTCACCGGTGGTATAATGATATTGCCTGGGTACTGGCTGCTTAAGTCATGCTCACGAAACCGGGGCCGGCTCAGGAGTTTGGCGTTGGCTTCCAATAGAGTCTCTTTTCTGCCGCAGTCAAACCAGTTGTCCACGTTCCAGGTCACCATCTTTTCGCCCTGCCGGATCATGTGCATAAGGGCGTCGGTCAGGTGGTACTCGTTGTGGGTCCGTATCCCTTCGGTGATGATATGCTCCAGCGAACAGACCAGCTTTTCGGGCTTCATGATCTTGTAGAGCCCCACCAGCGCAAAGTTAGACTTCGGGATTATCGGCTTCTCGACCAGTTTTATGATATACTCGTCGTTGCCGACTTCCGTGACGCCAAACAGAGAAGGCTTTGCTACTTTCTTTACACCGAGCACAGAATTGGGAGAGGCGATAATGGCTTCGAGGTCAGCTTCCACGATGGTATCGCCGAGCATGATGAGCACACTGTCTTCGTGGCGGTAGGTCTCTCGGGCAATCCAGAGGGCATGGCCCAGACCTTCGCGGGGTTCCTGCACCACAAACTCTGCCCGGATGCCAGGATACTTCTGCCGCACGTAGTTTTCCACTTTGTCGCCAAGGTAGCCAATAATGAACACATAGTCCTGGATGCCTACCTGCAGCAGCTTTTCCACGATATGGCCCAGTATAGTATTGTCCGCCACCGGCACCAGCGATTTGGGCTGCGTGTGCGTGTGCGGACGGAGTTTAGAACCAACACCAGCAACAGGTATAACGACTTTCATATACTACACTTTTTCAGCAATATAGTGATTTTTGATTAGACTTTTAAGGATCAGGGAGAGGTATAGCCGGATTTTTGCAGCTGCCGGATCCAACCACCCCTGCCCCTCAGAGCTGCGCTCGAAATCTTCAAACTCCCGTTCTCGATTTTCCAAGGAGGGGAGCTTCTGCCACTGCCATTTTGAAGGTATAGGCGCTGTAGCTGCTAGATATCTGTTGATGATTGTCATCCCCCTGCCCCCTTCTGAGGAGGACTTTTCCGCCACTACCTTCTTACAGGTATAAGTGTTGTCGTCACTATTATATACCACTGGCAGGTATAGCAAGACTAACTTGCCACCTGAGCTATGAAGCGAATAACTATGCCATGTGCACTTTATGACTCCCCACTGTTTAAGCGTTCAGCGAGTTTGGGGAGTCTTGACTTTTTTGCTTACTGGGGGTAGGGGCCCTCGATTTTTGTGTCAAGACAAAAAGTGAGTGCCCGCCGCACAGGCGAAGCCAAGCCAACTATGCAATAGCACATGCTGCTATACCTGCAACAGCACTAACCACACCCACAAAACCAATTTCACAACGTCATATTATGTTTTCCGTAATCATATCGCTTAGCTTTGTACTTATACCGTATACAAACCATACCCTTCAAAAACATGAAAAAAATCTTCTTTTACCTGATCGGCTTCATTGTGCTGGCCTCACAATCATCTTGCGGCTACAACACCATGGTGCAGAAAGACGAGGGCGTAGAAACCGCTTGGGCGAACGTGCAGAATGCCTACCAGCGTCGCGCAGACTTAGTGCCAAACCTGGTGAACACTGTGAAAGGCGCCGCTAATTTCGAACGTGAAACCCTTGAAAGTGTAATCAATGCCCGCGCCAAAGCAACCAGCGTGCAGCTGAACGCCGACGATCTGACCCCTGAAAACCTGCAGCGTTTTCAGGCGGCGCAGAACGAACTAGGAGGTGCCCTAAGCCGCTTGCTCGTTTCTGTGGAGCGCTACCCGGATCTAAAGGCCAACCAAAACTTCCTGGAGCTGCAAGCCCAGCTGGAGGGTACCGAGAACCGTATCGCTGTTGAAAGACGCAAGTTCAACGAGGCTGTGCAGGATTACAACACCACCGTGCGCTCTTTCCCCAACAACATCATGGCCGGCATTTTCGGCTTCGAACGCAAAGGCCATTTCCAGGCCGACCCGGGTGCCCAACAAGCCCCTACGGTACAGTTTTAAAGGATAAATGATTGTTAGTTGTTGATTGCATTCCCTGCGAGAGTAAGAACGATTAACAATCAACAACTAACAATCAACAATTCTAGTCATGCCCAAAGATACCATAACCGACGCGGACGAGAAGGTCATTATGGAGGCCATACAGGAGGCGGAGCGCAACACATCCGGCGAGATTCGCGTGCACATCGAGAACAACTGCGAAGGAGATGCACTTGACCGTGCCACGGAGGTGTTCGCTCAGCTGCACATGCACCTGACCAAGCAGCGCAACGGTGTGCTGTTCTATGTCGCGATCAAAGACCATCAGTTTGCCGTGCTGGGCGATGCCGGCATCAATGCCATCGTACCCGACCATTTCTGGGAGGACATCACTGAGCAAGTGATCTCCCACTTCAAAAATAAAGAATACGCCGCCGGTCTAGCCAAGGGTGTTATTATGGCCGGGGAGCAACTTAAATCGCACTTCCCCTACGATGACAAGGGCGACCTTAACGAACTGAGCGACGACATATCGTTCGGAAAATAACACACCATGAAACGACCCATCCTGTTCCTATACCTCCTTCTGATTAGCACCCTGCTTTTCGCTCAGAGTAATGATTTCCCGCCGCGCCCTACTCCGCCGCGACTGGTAAATGACCTGGCGGGCATCTTGAGCCAGGGAGAGATAGAGGCGCTGGAACAGAAACTGGTCAATTACAACGACACAACATCTACCCAGATCGCCGTTGTCACGATCAAGTCTATCGGTGATTATGACGCCAACCAGTATGCCGCCGAACTCGGAGAACGCTGGGGCGTGGGTGGCAGTAAAAATGATAACGGTCTGGTGATACTGGTGGCTTTGGATGAGCGAAAAGTAGCGATACAGACCGGCTACGGCATGGAGCACATCATTCCGGATGCCATCGCAAAGCGTATAACAGAACGCACACTCAAGCCTAATTTTCAGCAAGGGCAATTCTATAAAGGTCTCAATGAAGCAACTAACCTGATCATCAGTTTGGCAAGCGGTGAGTATCAGGCCGACCCGCAGGCTGACCAAGGCGAGGGCGAGGGTCCTTCTCTCATCACCATCATTATCATCGTCATCGTGCTGGTGTTTATCATGTCACGCTTCAAAGGCGGGGGCGGCAGAGGAGGCCGTGGCGTGCGCACATTGGGCGGCCCTATACTCGGTCCAGGCTCGTTCGGCACCTTCCGCACCGGCGGCGGCATGTTCGGCGGTGGAGGTGGCTTTGGAGGTGGCGGCGGCGGTAGCTTCGGCGGATTTGGCGGCGGTTCCTTTGGCGGCGGGGGCGCAAGCAGTAGCTGGTAGCCCGAGTGCAACCTATTCTGCATGCGCTATGTTTACCCCTATATTATGCTGGTTATCTTGCTGTTAAACAAACACGTAACCAGTAACCTTCTTTTCATCAGGTATAGGGAGTCTGTCTGCAAAGCATGAGGATTAGCAACAAGCACATAAAATCAAAGGTAGTTATTGGTTTCACACTGGCGTTTTCGATCATTGCCATTGCCATATACCTGACCTACAATAGTTTTACCCAGTTACTTAGCTCTGTTACGGTGCTGTCTCAGCCAAACGCCAAACTGGCCAAGCTGCAGCATACCCTGGCCGACATCGCAACAGCCGAGGGCTCTATTCGGGCCTATACCCTTACCACAGAAGAAAGGCACTTCAAGGAGTACCTCGAAAACCTGGGAACCGTCAACAATCAGATTGATTCGCTCCGTTACCTGATGCAGGATAACCCTGCGGAGCTGGCACAGATAGATTCTATATCGGCTCTGCTGCTTGCCAAAAAGAAGAGCATGGAGCAGCATGTGGCTATCAAGCGGCAAAACCGGGACCGTAACAGTTACTCTGACAAAGCACTTCAGCAGATTACTTCTTCTGCTTCCGAACAGGCCACAACGACCATCAACCAGCGCACTACCACCACGATCTCCGATAGGCTGGCTTTTAACGAAGACGCTCCTCCCGCTCAGCAGGAAAGTAAAAAGGGAATTCTGAGCAGACTGTTCTCCAAGCGGGCCGACACCAAACCGAAAGAGCAGGAACCACCAGTACCCATTGTCGTTCCTCAGATCGATGTTAAGCAGGAGTACACCACTGATACCAGCAAAGCGCGCGCTACAAAAGTAGCATCCATCGCCAAGGTACGTAACGTGCTGAATAAGGTGCAGCGCGAAGTACAGAAGCAGGAAGATGCGTTGGTAGCCAAAGAGTTGGCACTTTTGCAGCAGGACAAGCAGATTATGGACCAGATCAGGAGCATGATTTATGACCTGGAGAAGCATGAGTTGCAACAGGCCAGGCTCAGCTCGGAAAAGGCCAGGGAAGTCGCTGGAGAAACCTCACTGGTTCTGCTGCTGGTAGGTATATTCGGTCTCGTTAGTGGCATTGCTTTTATCATCGTCATTCTCCGCGATCTGACCCGCAGCAGCAAGTACAAGGCAGAACTAAGACGTTCCCGAAAAGAAGCTATCCAGTTGGCACGGGCCAAGGAATCCTTTGTAGCCAATATCAGCCATGAGATTCGCACCCCCCTGAACGTTGTACTGGGTTTTTCGGAACAGCTGACCCGGACGGCATTGCAGCCACAGCAGCAGGAACACCTACAGGCTATACACAGCGCCGGAGAACACTTGCTGCACATTGTGAACGACGTGTTGGACCTTTCTAAACTTGAGGCCGGTAAACTCTACCTGCACCTGGCACCCTTTGAGATAAAGCATCTCTTGGACGAAGTGGAGCGGACTTTTCGCTTGAAAGCCAGTACCAAAGGAATAGGATTCTCCTGCAGCATGGATGAGCACCTCCATGGCCATCTGCTCGGGGACTGCCTGCGCCTTAAGCAGGTGCTTTTCAATCTGGTCGACAATGCTATCAAGTTCACGCATGAGGGTGAGGTGAATGTACGGTGCCGACTCAAGTCGCAGCGCCGTGGCCGTGTCGTGGTACTCATCGAGGTATCAGACACAGGTATAGGCATCCCGATGGAACAGACCGCGCACGTATTTGGGGAGTTTAACCAGGCCGACGATTCCATCATCCGGAAGTATGGTGGCACGGGCTTGGGCCTATCAATCAGCAAGAAGCTGGTCGAAATGCAGGAAGGCTCTCTTACGCTGCGCAGCACGCCCAACCAGGGCACGACTTTCAGCATAGTATTGCCAATGAAACGTGTAACGGCCGAAGCAGAAAGTGCTATAGCACCCCAGGTGCTACAAGGGACGGCAGCAGCCGACGTATTGGCAGGCAAGTCGGTGTTGGTCATCGATGACGATGCGTATAGCCGCATGCTTTGTCAGCTGATCCTGCGTCGCTGGGGTATGCAGGTTACGTTGGCCAACGACGGGCAACAGGCGCTGGATGTTATCCAAACAAAGCATTTTGATGTGGTGCTGACCGATATACAGCTGCCGGGCATGAGCGGAAAAGCTGTATCAAAAGCCATCCGGAAAGAAAATGCCACTGTTCCTATACTGGCGCTTACGGCCAATATCATGAGCAGCAACCGTCGTTTTTTTGCCAAAACGCCCATATCCGATCACCTTCTCAAACCGTTTACAGAACAGGAGTTGCACCAAAAGCTCAGCAAGGCATTGGTACCCGCAGCTATACCTGACAAAACAGAAACGGTCAGCAGCACTGTTGCCCTGAGGAACGCAAAAGCAAGCCTTTATACTTTGGATGAGATCCGTGCTTTTGCCGGAGATGATGAAGAGACTGTACGGGCGGTGCTGGAGGTACTGGTAGCCGACAACCGTAAGAACCTTGCGCAATTGCAGGAAGCGGTTGATTCGCAAAACTGGAGACAGGTAGGCGAATTGGCCCATAAGATGAAGACGGCCTTCCAACACCTGCAAGCCCATACTGTGTTGCCGGCACTGGATACCTTCGAACAGCTCCTGCACCAGCCACAGCCACAAACAGCCACCCTTCCGGCCATTGCCCAACAACTGCAGCACGACGCGGCGGAGGTTCTTGCGGCACTGGCGTCCGAGCTGGAACCGAGCCAGATAACTGCGGATACGATCGCCTAAGCGTCGATGTTGTACTGCCGCATTTTGTTGTAGAGCGTCTTGCGGTCGATGTTGAGCAGGCGTGCGGCTTTGGATTTGTTATACTTCACCCGTTCCAGCATGTCCAGTATCAGTTCTTTCTCGCTCCGCTCAGTGGCGCTGCGCAAGTCGGTCACAGGCGCTACGCGGGTAGCGTCTGGCGGGGTAACTATATTGGTTGGCATGGGTATGTGATAAGCGATTTCAGGCGGAAGGTCGTCCAGCGTAATTTCATTGCCTTTAGCCAGCAGCACGGCCCGCTTTACCACGTTTTTGAGCTCTCGGAGATTACCGGGCCAGCTATACCTCTCCATCGCCACCGTAACAGCTGCATCAAAGCCGTTTACATCCCTTTCCAGCTCGTGGTTGGCTACCTCCAGAAAATAGTCCGCAAAAATCAGGATATCAGCCTGCCGATCGCGCAATGGGGAAATGTTGATCTTGAATTCGTTGAGGCGGTGGTATAGGTCTTCCCGAAACTCACCCTGGCTCACAGCTTGCACCAGGTCCTCGTTAGTAGCCGCGATAATGCGCACATCCACATCTAGGTCGGTGTTGCTGCCTATCTTGCGGACTTTGCGCTCCTGTATGGCCCGCAGCAACTTCACCTGAATCTCGTAAGACAGGTTGCCAATCTCGTCCAGAAACAACGTGCCACCGTTAGCCGCCTCAAACTGACCTTCCTTGTCGGCCATGGCTCCCGTGAACGAGCCTTTCACGTGCCCAAACAGTTCGCTCCCGGCCAGTTCTTTCGACAGAGCACCACAGTCGATTGCGACAAAAGGCTTGTTATGGCGCTTGCTGCTCTGGTGTATTTTGCGGGCAACGTATTCCTTGCCTGTTCCGCTCTCACCTTCTATGATCACCGACATGTTGGTAGGCGCTATCAGGGCGATGTACTCTTCCAGTTGCAGCGACTGAGGACTGGCTCCTTTCACAAATGAAAACCTGTTCCGCATAGGTATAGCCGCTTCGCTTTCAACTCCTTTCGCATTTCGGCTAAGGGCTTTCCGTATGGTCAGCAAGGTTTCGTCTGGGTTGATAGGCTTGGCAAGGTACTCGAAAGCACCCATTTTGATGGCTCTCACCGCCGTACGAATGTCAGCATAGTGCGTCATCAGGATTACGGGCACCTCCGTGGTCAGCACCCGGATCTGTTCCAGCAGTTCCAGCCCGTTTTTGTCAGGCAGTCTGAAGTCGGTCAGTACCAGATCGAAGGTCCCGGCTTTCAGCTGCTGGAGGCCTTCGTTGGCGGTAAAGGCGGTCTTCACCTCATACTGCTGTCGCTTCAGGAAAGTACTCAGCATGAGGCAAAAGGTAGGATCGTCGTCGATCAGAAGTATCTTGGGCATAATTAGGAGTAATATACGCAGCTCGTGCGCAAGCAAGAAGTATTGCCACATAAAAGCGCACCACAGCCTGTTTACTGACTTCGCCGATTAAGGGTTAGGCCTTCTTAGAAATTACATACCAGCTATACCTGAGTTGTTTCTCCTGCAGGTATAAAACAGAAAAGCCCCCGCGTGGCGGAGGCTTGTTCCAACAGATATTCGTTAAAATATCTAATCTATTGTGGCTTATTTTTGGTCTCTTATAATGTTGCCTTGTGCGTCAATGCGCACTTTGGCGTCTTGCTGTTGCTCGTTGGTGAAGTAAATCTCATAAAACGCTTTGGCACCCTGTCCCTGGGAATTAGCCTGTGCATTCTGCGCCTGCGAGTTTTGAGTAGCCTGCTCTGCCTGGTTCTCAGATCCCTGGGCATTGGCACCACGTGCATTCTCGTTTGGTGTTACCCGATATACTTCTACAACCTGCCAGCTGCTAAAGGCTTCGGCGCTTAGCGCCTGCTTCACTGGCTCTGGAAGCTCCTCTTGTGTGATGGCTTCTCTTTTATCTTTTTGGCCCAGTGTTACCGTTTGAGCAGGAGTTTGTGTTTCGACTACAGTCTCCGTTTGGGTCTGTACCTGCTTTTCATGGTTTACCTGGTTCTCAGCTCCAACCTGTGCTTCGGTCTGCACCTCAGTTTGCTCTATAGCTTGCTTCTTTTTCGACTTTTTCTTGCTCTTATCTGTTTGAGCGTTTGCGTCAAGTGATGCAAAGCCTAAAAGTGCGATGGCTGCTGCCAGGTATGTTGTCTTTTTCATAGTTTTATTTTGCGCTTGGTACTAGAAATGTATTTATTTCTGAAACGGCTATATATCAAAACCATGCCATTAATCTAAAGCAAGTTAATATACTGAATATCAATACATTAATAAAAAAATTAAAAATCCCCAATGTGTAGAATCCTACATAGCACTGTAGAATTTTTTCCACACATTGGGGATTTAATCAATAAAATACTTCTAGCCGGCGAGATTTTAACGGATAACTCTTCAGGCTAAAGAACCAAAATAGTTAGCTTCCTATTGCCAGGGCTAGGGCAATCAGGGCACCGAAACCGATTCCAAAGCCAGCGGCGGCTTTGCCTACCTTGCGTTTGTGGGCCTGCTTCTGAAACGCCTGCCGGTATACTGGCTCGCGCATCAATTGGTAATTCGGATGAAAAGTGGCGTCAACATTTGGAGGTACAGCCGCCATCACAATGCCGGTCACCAAACCAGCTGGCGGAAACAGGAAGGTGGCACCTGCTGTGCCCCAGAGCGGTCCCTGGCCTTTGTAATACATCATCGCATCCTGGCGGGCCTGGTACACCAAATCATCCGCTTTGTGTTTGTTGCCTGCCGCTCCGGCAGGGCTGCCAACAGCGGCAACAACATACTCGTCAGGGGTAGTTACCTGTGGCAGCTGGTTCAGTTGAGTCTGAGAAGGCTCCGTGGCCAGTTGCATTTGCGCCACATCCTGCCTTAAGACAAAGCGCAACGGACCGCTGGCATCGCTCAGCATACGGTAGTGTACCGTGTCAGTACCAACCTTCACAATTTTTGCCACCACTTCATCCCCATTTTTTTTGATAATGAGGTCCTGGCCCTGGCTCACCAATGCCATCAGCATCATCCCGATACTCAACACGGCGGTTTTTAAACGCATTCGTTGCTTCATAAGGCTTTTCAATCTTTTGTAGTATTTGTTTTCATTTCGAATGAGAAAATTACAAATATTATTCCGAACATAATTAAAATGCTATATATAATTTATGTTTCGCCAACCAGTGACGGAATAAGGATTCGCCGATGTTACAGATGACCGGAACGCAAAGCGGCTATGATGTGCCAAGCGTCTTATATTTGCAGATAAGGCCGGTAGCTTCTACCTTTATAACATGAGCGAACCAAGAAAGAAATTATTCCTGCTAGACGCACTGGCATTAATTTATAGGGCACATTTTGCCTTCAGCAAAAACCCACGCATCAACTCCAAAGGCATGAACACCGGGGCCGCCCTCGGCTTTACCAACACCCTGGTGGAGGTGCTCCAAAAGGAAAAACCAACCCATATCGGTGTCGCCTTCGACTCGGCCGCCAAAACCTTCCGCCACGATAACTTCGCCGCTTACAAGGCCAACCGGCAGGCGCAGCCCGAGGATATTTCGCTGGCTATACCTTACTGCAAGAAGATTGTGGAGGCTTTCAACATACCGGTCCTCATTATGGACGGCTTTGAGGCCGATGACATCATTGGCACGCTGGCCTGCAAAGCCGAGAAAGATGGTTTTGATGTGTACATGATGACGCCCGACAAAGACTACTGTCAGCTCGTGACGGATCATATTTTCCTTTACAAACCCGCTTTCCTGGGCAATGCCGTGGAGGTATGGGATGTGCCCCGTGTACTGGAGAAATTCGAAATTGAGCGTGTAGAGCAGGTCATTGACATTCTGGGGCTGCAAGGCGACGCCGTGGATAACATTCCAGGTATACCGGGTATAGGCGAAAAAACGGCCAAGGCGCTCATTCAGCGGTTTGGCTCCGTGGAGAACCTGATCGCCAATGCCGACCAGCTCAAAGGCAAGCAAAAAGAGAATGTGGTCAACTTTGCTGACCAAGGCATGATGTCGAAGGAACTGGCCACGATTCACCGCGATGTGCCCGTGCCTTTCAGCGCCGAAGCGTTGCATTACGACGGACCGAACGAAGAGCAGCTCGCTGAGCTTTTTGCAGAACTGGAGTTCAGGCAACTTATGCAGCGTGTGCTCGGTCACTCCATGGCAGATGCCCCGGCTGTGAAAACAGCAGGCCGCAAAGCCAAGCCGTCAAACCAGCAGCAGACTTCCCTTTTTGACTCGCCTGTGGCCGGGGCCGCTGTTGCCGTCGAGGCCGACGCCATAGGTATAGCAACCGAAACCGCGCCTTTGCAAACGCTCAACACCACGCTGCAGGACTACCACCTGATTGACACGCCGGACTTGCGCGCAAGCCTGATCCGCTACCTGCAAAAGCAGCAGGAATTTTCGTTCGACACGGAGACCAGCAGCATTGACCCGATCACGGCTAAACTCGTTGGTATGTCCTTTAGCTACCTGCCGGGCGAGGCTTACTATGTGCCGCTACCCCAGGATAACCCGGAGGAGGCGATGCGCATTGCTGCCGAGTTTAAGGATGTGCTGGAGAATCCCAACATCGCCAAGATTGGCCAGAACATCAAGTACGACATTCTGGTAATGAAGAACTACGGCATAGAGGTGAACGGGCCGATCTTCGACACGATGCTGGCCCATTACCTGCTGGAGCCCGAAATGCGCCACGGCATGGACGTACTGGCCGAAACCTACCTCAACTACAGCCCCGTGCCGATCACCGACCTCATCGGACCGAAAGGCAAGAACCAGATCACCATGGCGGACCTGAAACCGGAACAGGTAAAGGACTACGCCTGCGAAGATGCTGACATCACGTTGCGCCTGAAGCATTACTTCGAACCGCTGCTGCAGGAGCAGGGTTTGATGAAGCTGTTCAATGACGTAGAAAACCCATTGGTGCAGGTACTGGCCAATATTGAGAAAGAAGGCATTTCCATCGACGCCAATGCACTGGCCGATATTTCACTGCAACTGGAGCAGGAGATCAAAGGTATAGAAACCCGCATTTTTGAACTGGCCGACACAGAGTTTAACATCGGTTCTCCGAAACAGCTTGGTGAAGTGCTGTTCGACAAAATGGGGCTGCACGGGAAATCCAAAATCAAGAAAACCAAAACCGGGCAGTACGCCACCGGCGAGGAGATTCTTTCGAAGCTGGCCGGCGAGCACGAGATCGTGCGCCTGATTCTGGACCACCGTGAACTCTCCAAGTTGAAATCGACTTACGTGGATGCCCTGCCACAACTGGTTTGCGAGCTGGATGGCCGTGTGCATACCTCCTTTAACCAAGCCGTGACAGCCACCGGGCGCCTGAGCTCTACCAACCCCAACCTGCAGAATATCCCGATCCGGACTGAACGCGGACGCGAGATACGCAAGGCCTTTGTGCCGCGCGATAGCAAGCACCTCATCATTTCGGCGGACTACTCCCAGATAGAGTTGCGCATCATGGCTGACTTTAGCGGTGATCCAACCATGAAGGAGGCTTTCCGAAACGGGCTTGACATTCACGCCTCCACGGCCAGCAAGGTGTTCCACGTGCCGCTCGACCAAGTGGACAGTGAGATGCGCCGCAAGGCCAAAACAATCAACTTCGGCATTATTTACGGCATCTCGGCCTTCGGCCTTTCGGAGCGGCTGGGCATACCGCGCCGCGAAGCCGCCGACATCATAGAGGCTTACTTTGCAGAGTTCCCGGCCGTAAAAGAATACATGGACAGTGCCATTGAGAAAGCACGTGAGCAGGAGTATGTGGAGACAGTGCTGGGCCGCCGCCGCTACCTCCGTGACATCAATTCACGCAATGCCACCATCCGGGGATTTGCCGAGCGCAACGCCGTGAACGCCCCCATACAGGGCACGGCTGCCGACATCATCAAGATCGCGATGATCAATATAAACGAGTACCTCCGCCACGAAAACCTGAAAACCCGTATGATCCTGCAGGTGCATGACGAACTTCTCTTCGACGCGCCGAAAGAAGAAGTGGACATCGTGACACCGAAAATCGTGGAACTCATGTCGCAGGCACTGCCGCTGAGCGTGCCAATGGAAGTGGGACTGGGCGTAGGCCAGAACTGGCTGGAAGCGCACTAAGGTATAGCATACCTAGAACCTCCAGAATCAAAAAAGGCGCCTCCTTTGCGGGAGGCGCCTTTTTTGATAGTAACTATACCTAGTTCACAGGGAACTGCACAGTACGAAACTTGGTTTCGTCGGCTTTCGGTATACGGGAATTAAACTTCTTGTTGATGTCATCAATAATCTTGTTCGCCACGATAGCGTAACCACGAGGGGTCAAATGCACACCGTCTAGCGAGAACAAGTTGCCAGTGATAAAAGCAGGTGAATAAGCCACGGCATTGATGCTCAACTGTGGTTTACCTTCTTTCATTTGAACAGAGTTAAAGAAAGCGTTCATATCCACAAGTCCCACATTCGCACTAGCCTTGGCGGCAAGCGCCTGGTTAAATTGCTGTGTGGCTAGCTTAACTTTTGCTGCCTCATCTTTGTCAAGCACTTCGCTGTTAGCCAATGCATTGAACGGGCTAAATCCGTGAGGGATTGTCATAGTACCTACCTGCTCTGGGGTGCCTACGGTGGAAGGAAGCAATACAAAGTCGTCGTTAGTTGCCTCACGCACAGTACCTGTACCAGTTGTGATATACAACTTTGCATTAGCTGCTGCTGCCATCTGTCTTAAGCTTGCCGTAGCCTTGGTCGTAAAGTAAGGTATACCTGTTACATCAGGAATGTTGATTACCATACCTTTTACACCAGTTTTCAGCAAGGCCGTCATCATGGCATCTAAGTTCGTCTTGAAATTAGCCTCAGTGGTAATATTACCCTGGCCACCCGAAGTGGCATACCCAAGCACATCGTTGTTACCCAGCCACATCGTGAAAAATGTTGGATTAGACGCTGCTACCAGATCAACATACGGAGTTAGCGCTCCGCTTTTAGGCGGAACCGGAGCATCTGGCAACAAACGCTCGAAGTACGGGTTGAAACCTAGTGGGTTATTCCAGCCATAGCCAGCCGTAGTTACATTCTCCATGCGGATGCCTGGCACACCAAGATTTTGCACCGGTTGTGCAAATTTAGTGTAAAGAAGCGTTCGACCGTCTTGTCCCATGCCACGCACAGCTAATTCTGAAGTTACAGGGGTTAATATTGGTAAACCCGCCGCAGTGAAACCGGTAAGGCGCAGATAGCCTGAACCATTGCGCTGGGCCTCCGTGAATAATGGTTGTGTAAACTCACCGCCGCCAACTAACTTAAACTGCTCGGCCATAATAGCCGGGTATGAGTTGAGTTGACCTGAACGGTATAAACCGCCATCAGCAAAGCCTGCTGTAAGTGAGTTGCCAACCGCCACATATTTGGTTAGGTTGAGCTCGCCCGCACTCGACGAAGGCGTGTCGATCTCCGGGTCGCAGCTTGTTAGGAATATACCAGCCATTAAGGCCAGCACACTCGATTTATAGAAAAACTTTTTCATATACTTTAGAAAAGAGAATTAGAATTTGAAGTTCAGACCGATGCCAGGGATGTAGGCAATAGACTTGTAAGTACCCGCTATACCACCAGAGAGGTTAGATGCATCGGTTCTTTCTTTTTTGTTGATGTACAGGAAAGAGGCATCCAGGCTGATATTGTCAGACACGTTATAGCCTAAGCCAACTGAAAGTCCGCGCGAGTCAGCGTCTGGCGTTTCTGGCGTCAGGTAACCGTCCTGCACAGGAGTTTTGTCCAGGTATGCGCCACCGCGCAGGGCCAGGCCGTCTGCTACCATGTACTCAGCACCTATACGGTAAATAAACGTGTTCTCGTAGTTTCTGCCTGCTTCAGAAAATGAGCTTCCTCCAACATTTTGACTGAAGTCGAAACGCAGCTTCTCGTAAGCGTCCCAACCTACGTAGCTCACATCGGCTGCCAATGTCAGGCGCTCACTTGGCTTAAAGCCCAGGCCCAAAGACAGAGTCGAAGGCATTGGAAGTTCGGCGTTAAAGCTAGTGCCATCCGGGAAGTTGCCACGGGCCGCCGCCGGAATGTTGCTGAACATCACGTCGCCATTCTCTACCCTCAAATCAACTTTTGAGCGATAGTTCACACCAATGGAAAGCTTTTCGGTTGCCTGGAAGTACACACCTGCATTAAAGCCCCATGCCGATTCCGTAGAACCGTCCAGTTCAATACCGCCTTCGGTTCCGTCCTGGCTTTGTACAGGCACAGAGCGCTGCAGGTTTACATTGCCCACCACATAGTTCAGGCCTATACCTACGCCCAGTTTATCAGTGATCGCATAGCTTACAGTCGGTTGTATGTAGATTGCCTGTAGCTTCAGTTGGTTCAGCGCATAGCGTCCGCTCCACTCATTTCCCCACTGCACAGTGCTTCCAAAAGGTGTGTACACACCCAGACCGGCCTTCAGTTTTTCATTGATGCCATACACGGCATATACCTGGAAAGGCGTGCCTGTCGGGTTATCGGTTCGTGCAGTTATAGCTCCAGACTCTGGCGCACTGTAGGCAATTTTGGAAATGATGCCGCTGCCTCCGATCGTTACAGCTCCTCTGGAATCCATAAAGCTCATGGCACCCGGGTTGAAGAAGATGCTGGAGGTACCTGTCAGTAAACCGGTGCCGGTATGGCCCATGCCAATCTGGCGCTGGCTTGCCAGGTTTACCTGATATCCTCCGGCCATGGCTGTGCCCGATAGGAGGGCGCTACCTAATAGGGCTAAGATTTTGCTTTTCATAAAATGCGACTTGTTTAAATATAGGGTGTTAGTAAGGTTAAACAAATATATAAAACATTCATACTTCCAATAGCGGTGCGCCTCCCTTTTTTCAAATAAATTCCAATATTAGTCGAAAAACAGAAATAAATGCCCTGCTTTGGGCCTGCTCAGGTTTTTGCCCGGGCACTTTTTCCCAAACGAGTTCATCCTGTTGCGGTATTCTACGTTTACATAGGCTCAATAAACACGACTTTGAAACTTATGTATGATGTAATAATTATAGGAGGTGGCCCGGCCGGACTCAACGCCGCCATGATCCTGGGCAGATCCAGACGCAAGGTATTGGTGTTTGACAGTGGAAAACCCCGCAACCGCTGGGCTGTCAACATGAACGGATTCCTCTCCAGCGATGGCGTGAACCCAAGAGATTTCATCAAGAAGGGACGTGAAGAACTCCAAAAGTACGAGATCGAGATAATAGACAAAGCTGTCGCCACCGCCACCTACAGCAAAGGCATGTATGTGATAGACGACGAGGAGGGCCATGTGTACCATTCCCGCAAGCTGTTGCTGGCCACCGGCCTGAAAGATGCCCTGCCGGAGGTGGAAGGTATAGAGTCCATGTATGGCAAGAGCGTGCACCACTGCCCTTACTGCGATGGCTGGGAAAGCCGCGACAAGGCCATTGCGGTGTATGGGAAAGAAAGGTCAGGTATAGGGCAGGCGCTGGCCATGAAAAACTGGAGCGATGATGTGACCCTCTACACCGACGGCACCGACAAACTACGCACCCAGGACCTCGATCTGCTGAAACACAATGGTGTGAAGGTATGCACAGACGCGATAGAGCGACTTGAGGGCGAGGAGGGAATGCTGCAGCGCATCAAGTTGAAAAACGGCCAAAGCCGGGAGCAACAGGCCATGTTCTTTTCCGGGGAAACCACCCAGCAGTCTGATATAGGGAAACAGCTGGGCTGTGAGTTTACGGGCAAAGGCGTGATCAAGACCCGGCGGCTGCAGCAGGCCAACATTCCGGGGCTATACGTAGCCGGCGACGCCGCTCGCGATATGCAGTTGGTGATAGTGGCCGCCGCCGAGGGAGCCAAGGCGGGCGTGGCCATCAACATGGAGCTGCAGGAAGAGGATAGAGTAAAGGTATAAGGGCTAAGTTGCGGGAGCCGTATTGCTCGTCTCCGCCTGCTGCCGCGGCACATGCTCCACAGGTTGAAACAGGTGTTCTTTAAGACAGTAGCGGTAGCCCTCCACCAGCATGTGCATAATCAGGTTTTCCACTGCGATAGGCTCGTTTTCAGAGACCTGCCTCGTGTTGGAAAACCTGATCTTGCTGGCGTCTATAATGGTAACCACACCCGTACCGAACACTTCCACCTTGTTGCCTTCTTTAATAATAATGCCTGTCTCTTCGCTCAGCCCGATGCCAACGTAATGTGGGTCGTGCGCCACGGCATGCGCCAAGCGGCCAAACCGGCCGCGCTCGACAAAGTGCGTATCCAGGTACACACCTTGGATGAGCCCAAAACCCTGGGTCGTTTTCATCTCGCCTTTGATAAGGGAGTAGTGGCCATAGCCATCGTAGATCATCCGGTCTGACATCACGGCGGCTCCGGCGCTGGTGCCTGCAATGATCAAAGGCTCCTCGTGATAGCGTTTGCTCATAATGTCCAGCAGTTGGGTGCCGCTCAGAAACTCTGTTAGCCGCACCTGGTCGCCACCGGTGAAGAAGATCACATCGGCCTGCCGCATGCGCTCCAGGTACTCGGGCTTGTCCGCTTCGTGCTCCTCATCTATCAGCATGAACTGCACCTTGCCGCAGCCCAGCTCCTCAAAAGCATTCTTATACGCCATCCCTGACTCCTCAGGCTCTGTGGCTGCTGTAGCGATTATTTCGATAGAAGAGTTTATCGGGCA
Source organism: Pontibacter aquaedesilientis (assembly GCF_014773225.1). Taxonomy (GTDB): domain Bacteria; phylum Bacteroidota; class Bacteroidia; order Cytophagales; family Hymenobacteraceae; genus Pontibacter; species Pontibacter aquaedesilientis. The sequence continues at coordinate 108,920 of NZ_JACXAJ010000003.1, forward strand.
GATTTCCGAACGAATGAGCTTGATCAGATCATCGTCGTACCCTCCACCAAGGGCTATTAGGGTGCCTTTACTCATGTAGTCTGTATCGCCTGTTATAGTGTATTCAAAAGCTGTACTGTATACTCTTAACACCTACAACAGGTTAAATTCCTTTACTTTATAAGATAGTTCTCAAAACGCCTCTTTGCAGGCAACCTGGCTGCTGTCCGCTAACGGAAACGCCCTTGTGCGCCCCTGAACACGTTTTTGCCCTTCTGGATGCCACTTCTCGTATAACATACTCAAAAACAATGCTTTGCAACCATGACACACGAGATGTAACGTTTGTCATAAAAAGTAAAAAAAATTTCAGAGTCCCAAGCAACCTTTCACCTAAGCACACTATCTATTAAGTACTTAGAAATCAAAAATTAACCTAAAATATTTATGCCATGAAAATCATCATTCTTCTTTTCGCATTAGTCTTGGGTTTCGGCGCCACCTGCAAAAAAACCGCCGACGATATTGAGGTAACTGCCGCTAAGTATAAGCAGCAAAAAGAGCAGAAAGAGCTCAGAAGTTACCCGAACCTACTTCCTGAGGTGGTTATTACAGCTGCCAAAGCTTAAAACCAACAACCACAGCACCTCTAACTATCTATAAGCCCAAATCAAAAAAACCAGTAACCTATAGCATCATGAAAATCCTAATCCTATTATTCGGTATGACCGCAGCCCTTGGCGCAGCCGGCACAAAGACCGCCAGCGACATTAAAGAAATTCAAAAGAGAAACGAGCTGAAGGCTCTTGAAAAATACCCTAACCTATTGCCCGAGGTGGTAGTGACTGCTCCCCGCATTTCACCTGATGATGAAGAAAACTTAGAAGAGAAAGCCACTTTAGAGCAACCCTAGCACCTTGATCGCTCCTGTAGCCTAATTAAAACCATGAAAATCATAATCTTGTTATTTGTATTGGTGGCAGCATTTTGCTTTGCCATGAAAAATACATTTGACTCCCGTTTGCTGCTGGCTGAGCGCCAAACAGAGCGTACCCTGGCCATTTCCGATCCACATACCGTAGCGTTCCAAACAGCGCTTATGTAGCCAGGGACACCCTTACGCTCCAGGCAGCGTCTTATACCTGCGGCCTCTTCCCGAGATCTCCGCACTTCGGTATACCTGTCAAGAATCTATTGTCATAACAAGGCATATGCCTTTTAGAAATTCATCAAAACAAGCTTAAATTCAATTAACTACCCTTCACCTGGCCTCGCCTGCGTTGCTCGCGACCAGGCTACAAGTGAATTCTTGACTTGTAAGATGCAGAAAGCCCGACCTGTTTGGCCGGGCTTTCTGTTAGTTCTCCTGTTTCTTAAATATCTTCTTGAGGTCTATCTTTTTCTCAGGCTCTGGCGCGGGCTCCTCTTTTTTCCCGAAAGGCCATGTGTTCTTCTTGGGTGGCTCTTCCTTCTTCTTGCCAAACGGCCATCCAGCTTTCTCTTCTTCAACTTCCTGTTTACTGAAAGGCCAGATCTTTTTATTTTCTTTCTTATCTGGTAAGATTACATAGCGTATCGAAATGCCTGTGGCCAGGTTAACCCAGTCTTCATGATTGAAGTGCAGAGCTGGCTTTACGTCGGCAGAGAGCAGAATAGGCAATCCGTTGACCTTATACTCTACACCCAGCACGGCATCCAAACCTGTAAAAACGCCGCTGTCTTTGAAATTGCCTATGTGTCCGCCCCCTCCCAGGTAGTAGTTAAAGCGCTTGCCCAGAATCGGGAAATGCTGTTGAAAGAGCACAGTGCCACTATACTCGCGCGCCCCGACCAGGGCTATACCTTCCAGGGTGCTTTTCTCCAGGATTTTCTGCTGCACAGTAGCGCCAAACTCATTTCCTCCCAGCCGTATACCTGCCGCCGTTCTGTATTTCTGCGCCTGGCTAACCGAGGCTACCCCTACCACCAGGAGCACTGCCAAAAAGTAATTTTTCATGTAGGGTTCTAGGATTCTCTTTCTGCTTAGACAAATATCTTACCTATTAGCTTAGCAAAGTAGCTATTTGATTCAAGCAGCATTACTTTAAAGATAAATTACAATTTTATACTATATAATTTCTATAATATTTGCCTTTTAGGCTGCATTTCAGTAGCTTAACGAGTACTATACCTTCTCACTAACTATAAAAACCATGAAAAAATTATTACAGGCAGCTACCCTTTCTCTGGTGGCAGTGCTGGCCGGCTGTCAAAGTTCCGTCAGTGAACAGGACCATGCGGCCGCTACCGCCACTACAGAGACTGCCGCATCGGTTAAGACCTACTCTATCGAGGAATTCATGGCCACGACTTCCATCCGGGGGAATGCCATCTCCCCTGACAACAGCAAAATTCTCTACTCCAGCAACGAGACCGGCATCTACAACGCCTTTGAGGTTCCTGTTAGCGGAGGCGAGCCGAAGCAGCTGACCAATTCCACAGACAATTCTGTTTTCGTGATCTCCTATTTCCCGGACGGCGATCGTATCCTGTATGCCAGCGACCAGGGCGGCAACGAGATAACGCACCTCTATGTGCATAACCCCGACGGCACCTCCCGTGACCTGACACCGGATGCGAAAGCCAAGGCAGAGTTTACCGACTGGAGCCACGACAAACAGAGCTTCTTTTACATTTCCAATAAGCGGGATGAGCGCATGTTCGACCTCTACGAAATGGATTTGAAAAGTCTAAAACCGAAGCTGGTATACAAAAATGACCAGGCGCTGGACGTAGCGGCTATTTCCAGGGATAAGCGCTATCTGGGCCTGGTGAAGAGCATCACGACCAACAAAACGGACATGTACCTTTACGACACCAAGACCAAGCAGCTGAAGCAGCTGACCAAAGGACAGGGGGACGTAAAATACTATCCGGAAACCTTTACACCTGACGGCAAAAAGATGTACTACCTCACCGACGAGGGTCGGGAGTTCACCTCCCTGAAAAGCTACGACCTGGCTACCGGCAAGACGGCAGAAGTAGAGCAGGCAGACTGGGACATTATGTACTCGTATTTCTCTCGCAACGGCAAATACCGGGTAACCGGCATTAACAAGGACGCCCGCACAGAAGTGAAAATTTACGAGGTAGCCACCGGGCAACCCGTTACCCTGCCCTCTATGCCTGCCGGCGATATCACCGCTGTTCGTTTCTCTGATGACGAGCGCCTGATGTCATTTTATGTAAACAGCTCCAAATCTCCCAATAACCTGTTTGTGTACCGCTTTGACGGAGAAAAGCCGAAGCAGCTCACTGACACTATGAACCCTAAAATCGACACTGACGATTTGGTGGAGGGACAGGTGGTGCGCTATACCTCTTATGACGGCATGGAGATACCGGCGCTGCTTTACAAACCCAAAGGCATAAAGGAGGGCGAGAAAAGACCGGCCGTGCTCTGGATTCACGGCGGGCCTGGCGGCCAGACGCGCCTTAACTACTCGCCGCTGATGCAGTACATCGTCAACCACGGGTATGTGCTGCTAGCGGTGAACAACCGGGGCAGCTCCGGATACGGCAAGACCTTCTTCGCCGCCGACGATCAAAAACATGGTGACGTTGACCTGAAAGACTGCATTGAGTCCAAAAAGTTTCTGACCGCAACCGGCTATGTTGATCCGGAAAAAATCGGCATTATGGGTGGCAGCTACGGCGGTTACATGGTGCTGGCCGGACTGGCCTTTGCCCCAGACGAGTTCGCGGTCGGCGTAAACATCTTTGGCGTATCTAACTGGCTGCGCACCTTGCAGAGCATTCCGCCATGGTGGGAGTCGTTTAGGGAGGCGCTTTACAAAGAGATGGGCAATCCCAAAACCGATTCCGCTGCCCTGTACAACAAGTCGCCGCTCTTTTTTGCCCACCAGATCAAGAAACCGCTGATTGTGTTGCAGGGAGCCAACGACCCGCGCGTGCTGCAGGTAGAGTCCGATGAAATAGTAGAGGCCGTGAAAAAGAACAACGTGCCGGTTGAGTACATTGTGTTCCCGGACGAAGGGCACGGCTTTGTAAAAAAGGAAAATGAGATAAAAGGCTATAGCGCCGTGCTGGCTTTCCTAAACAAACATCTGAAAGGAGAAACATCCGGCCAAGCCGGTACTTCCGGACAGTAAATCCATAATCCTGACCTGGGGGCGGCATACACTGTTGCTTTCAGGTCAGGATTTAAATATCTCCGCCGCGGTAGCCCCTGTTCGACTTCTTATCCGCCTGCCGCTTCTTCGACTCCAACCGTCGCTTTACAGAGGCCCGGGTTGGCTTTGTGGCATTGCGTTTCTTTTGCCTGGTCAGTGCCTGGCGCAACAGTTCATAAAAGCGGTCGATGCAAAGGTCTTTGTTTCTCAGCTGGCTACGCTCTGTCTGGCATATCACCTGTAAGTACCCCTCGCTGTTGATACGGTTGGCGAGCTTTTCCAGCACCAGTAATTTCTCGTCATCGGTCAGCAGTTCCGATTCGCTGACTTGAAAGCGCAACTCCACTTTAGAAGCCACTTTGTTCACGTTCTGGCCTCCGGCACCACCACTCCTGGAAGCCTGAAAACTCAGCTCCTTCTCAAAATCCCGTTGTTTTAAATCTATCATACCTGTTCTATACCTACCAATTGCCTGAGTCTGCCGCCCGGCTATACCTGTCTAAATAATTTTGTACCTGCTTGCGTCTTTTTAGGAGTTAGACCGTCTTTTGCAAAAAATCTAACCCTACTCTATGAAAAAGCTGTTGTTCGCCTGCCTCCTTTTTGCGCTGATAGCTGCGCCGCAGGCATTGCACGCCCGCAACAAGTCGTTTTACTTTACCACCTCCGACAGCGTGCAACTATACGTGCGCATGGCCGGTGAGGGCAAACCCTGTCTCTTTATTCACGGCGGCCCGGGCTCCTGGACCAAATATTTCTACGCCCTCGGCGGCAGCGTGGTGGAGCAGGACATGACCATGATCTATGTGGACCAGCGGGGTTGCGGACGATCCTCCAGCTCCCCGGATAAGGACTACTCGCTCGCCCGTGTCGTGCAGGATTTCGAAGAACTGCGCGAGCACCTTGGTTACGCCAAATGGATGCTCATGCCCCACTCCTTTGGGGGCACCATTGCCACAGAATACGCCTACCAGCATCCGCAGCGCATTTCAGCCGGTATTTTCGTGAACACCACGCTATACCTGAACGATGCCCTGGAGAGCTACGTGACCAACGGCGCCAGATTGCTGGGCAGGCCTGAGTCGGATTTCCGCAAGGCAGAGGGCTCTATAGGCGAGGCACTGAACGGGGTGGCTTACCAGCTTAACCAAAACAACCTGATGTACAAAATGATATACCCCAAGAAGGAGATGTTCGACCAAATGAATGCTGTTATGGACACCACCCTTAACTGGGACTTTGGCAGCAAGGTATGGGACTTCCCGGAATATGCGCAGGATTTTACTATAAAATCGGCTTCCCTTAAAATGCCGGTACTCGTTATCTCAGGCAACAACGACCTGTCGGTGGGCCCGAACCACTACCGCCTGTTTAAGTTTGCGAACGCAACATACCGTCCCATGGATACCGGCCATTGCCCTTATCAGGAGCAAACCGCCGCGTTTCACAAGCATGTGCGCAGCTTCCTAAAAAAGGTGAAAAGCTAGGCCAACTTACTTCTTGGTATAAAAAAGGAGCAGACTCTGAAGGGTTTGCTCCTTTTCTATACTGTCACGCTTTTCCGAAACCAAAGCACAAAGTATAGCCGTATGCATTACAACCCAAACCTAATGCGGCTATACCTATGAAACAAGAAGACAGCAATCTGCGAATCGGCTACCATGCCTCTCACGAACAGTTCAAACCCAGTGATTTGCTCAAGTTTGTGCGGCTGGCAGAGCAGGCAGGCTTCAATGCGTCCATGTCATCCGACCACTTCGCCCCCTGGAGCCTCGACCAGGGCGAGAGCGGGTTTGCCTGGTCTTGGTTGGGAGCCGCCATGCAGGCCACCAAGCTGCCTTTTGGTATTGTCAATGCGCCTGGCCAGCGCTACCATCCGGCCATAATCGCGCAGGCTGCCGCCACGCTGGCCGAAATGTTTCCGGAGCGGTTCTGGGTGGCCATGGGCAGCGGCCAGTACATCAACGAACAGATAACAGGTGAGCACTGGCCAGTGAAGCAGGACCGAAACGACCGCCTGAAAGAGTGCGTCGACATCATCCGGGCGCTGTGGAACGGCGAGACCGTAACGCACCACGGACTCGTAACCGTGGAGCAGGCGAAACTCTATACCCGCCCGAAGGTTGCCCCCATGATCATAGGAGCCGCCATCACAGAGAAAACAGCCGAATGGGTAGGGGGCTGGGCTGATGGGCTTATCACGACTTCACGCCCGCCTAAAGAACTTAAAAAAATGGTGGAGGCCTTCCGAAAGGGTGGAGGCGAGGGCAAACCGATGTACCTGAAAGTGCAGCTATCCTATGCCCAAGATGAGAAAGAGGCGCTAGAGGGTGCCCATGACCAGTGGCGCTCCAATATATTCCCGAGCGCTGTGCTCTCGGACCTGCGCACTGCAGAACAACTGGAGCAGACCGCTAAGTTTGTGCGGGAGGAAGACTTGCGCGAGCACGTGCGCATCTCCTCTGACCCGGCCCAGCACCTGGAATGGCTTCAGCAGGATATTGATCTGGGCTTCAGTCAGCTTATTCTGCACAACGTGAACATGCAACAGGAGCGCTTTATCGAGGTGTTTGGCGAGAAGGTGGTGCCACAGCTTCTACGCTAAGGTATAGCCGGCCTACCATGACGTGCTATACCTTTAACTTATGGACAGTGAGCACGTTATAGGTATAACACGTCATGTAGAGGCATCCTATGAAATGGTCACTTAAACTGGGCAGAATAGCGGGCATCAAGATACTGGTGCACTGGACTTTTGTTATCCTGCTGGGCTGGATTGTTTTCTCGGAAATGCAGCGGGGCTCTGATCTGTTTACCACCCTGCTTTCCTTGGCATTTGTGCTTACCATTTTCCTGTGTGTGGTGTTGCACGAGTTGGGCCATGCGCTCACCGCCAAGCGATTCGGAGTCAATACCAAAATGATCACCCTCCTGCCCATTGGCGGGGTGGCCAGCCTGGAGCGTATACCTGAAAACCCGAAACAGGAGCTGCTTATAGCCGTGGCCGGTCCTGCCGTGAACGTGGTGATTGCCCTGGTGCTCTGGATCGTGCTCCCTCCACTCCGCGATATTCCGGGTGAGGAGTTCTTCAGTCGCATTACTTTGGCCAACTTCTTTTATCTGCTTTTCTTCATCAACCTCATACTGGTAATCTTCAATGCCATACCTGCCTTTCCGATGGATGGCGGCAGGGTATTGCGGGCGCTGCTTGCCTTCAAGCTGGGCCGGGTACGGGCGACTCAGATTGCGGCGAACCTCGGTCAGATGCTGGCGATCTTCTTTGTGTTCATCGGCTTTTTCTATAACCCCTTCCTTATCCTGATCGGCATATTTGTTTTCTTTGGTGCCTGGTCCGAGAACATGCTCGTGCAGCACCTCGACTTTTTGCGTGGCCACCTGGTGCGAGAGGGCATGATGACCAACTTCGTGACACTGACCCCCACCGAAACCGTGCGCGATGCCTTGAGCAAACTGCTTACCGGCTCGGAACATGATTTTGTCGTGGAGCAGGATGGCCAGGTAGTGGGCACACTCACGCGCATGCAACTTATCCAGGCTGTAAAGGAGGAGCAGGTAGAAAAACCGGTGGCGGAGATCATGACGCAGGAGGTAAAGGCTTTTAATGTGCAGGACAAGCTGGCCGAGGCCTATACCGAGCTGCAGAAAACGAAAGCGCCTCTTTTTCCGGTGCTGGACAACGGCCGCCTGGCTGGTGTCATCAATTCCGACAACATCAACGAGTTTATCCTGATCAAGTCTGCTTTGGCGCATTAGTGCTGCGCCATATTAAAAATCTGAAGTTCAAACCTTACCAAGTCGCTACTTCTCCTAGGGCATAAGTCAAAGATCTTGCTGAAATTCCGGTTGATCGTGCGCTAACAGGCCGTACACCTTCTTACATTTTCCCCCGAATTGCAGCGATTCTTTTCTGTAGTAAAGCAAGCTATACCTGAAACTTCATGCTTTTTCTATAAACTACGAAAAAAATCGTATAAAACATTTCCTTTTACGAAAATATTCGTACATATTAGCAGCTGCAACTGCTTATACCTGTTAATCATCTATACAACATGACCTTAGACCCATCCCAAAAACCAACCGAGTCAGAGCTGGAGATCCTTCAGGTTCTCTGGCAGCATGGCCCCTGCACGGTGCGCTTTGTGCACGATGAGCTCAGCAAAACCAAGGATGCCGGCTATACCACTACACTAAAGCTAATGCAGATCATGGCCGAAAAAGGCATGCTATCGGCCGATAAAGCAAGCCGCTCGCACGTTTACATGCCCCTGCTGCAGGAAGAAGATACCCAACGCCGCCTACTGGACCGCTTTCTGGACACCACTTTCAGGGGTTCGGCCATGAAAATGGTGATGCAGGCTCTGGGGAACCACCAGGCCTCACAGGAGGAACTGGACGAGATACGCGACTTATTAGATAAAATGAAAGGAGGCGACAAATGAACTTCAGCACCGATTTCTTACCCGAAACCCTGACATCTGCCCTGGGCTGGGCTTTGCTCCACTCGCTGTGGCAAGGCGCCCTGACTGCCCTTGTACTGGCCCTGCTCCTGATCCTACTCAACCGGCACTCGGCCAAAGTGCGCTATACCGTCTCCCTGCTGGGACTGGCCACTGTATTGGTTCTGTTTGTGTTTACGTTCGTCCGGGTTTATTCAAGCGAGGAGGTAGCGGCTTCATCTATTGGCTCAATGGTGGCCTATAGCACTCAGGTAAAGGAAACCGCTACAATGAGCACTCCGGCACTGCCCCGGTTTATTGATTCCGGCAAGGTATACTTTGAGACGCATCTGCCACTGCTGGTAAGCATTTGGCTACTGGGTCTGCTGGTGATGACGCTGCGCTTTCTGGGTGGGTTGGCTTATATCCAACGACTGCGAAACTACAGAACCCAGGCCCTCGGTGCCCATTGGCAGGAAACATTGGCACAGGTAAAGCAAAGTATGGGTGTGCGCCACGGCGTGCAGTTGGTGGAGTCGGCACTGGTGCAGGTACCAATGGCCATCGGTTACTTCAAACCGGTTATCCTGTTCCCGATCGGGGCCGTGACGGGACTCAGCCAGCGACAGGTGGAAGCGGTGCTGGCGCATGAACTGGCCCACGTGCTGCGCCATGACTACCTGCTTAACATACTCCAACAAATCGTAGAAACCGTTTTCTTCTTTCATCCGGCCGTTTGGTGGATGTCGGGGGTGGTGCGCATCGAGCGCGAGCACTGCTGCGACGACCTGGCTGTGAAAGCCTGCGGCGACAGCGTAACGTATGCCCGCGCCCTGGCCCAGCTGGAGACGCTCCGCATGCCGGCCACTCCGGCTTATGCACTTGCCCTGACCGGCAACAAGGGCTCTTTGCTCAGCCGTGTGAAACGACTGGTGAGCGCCGCCGACCTGCGTCCTTCTTTTGGAGAAGGCTTTGTGGCAGCCTTGGTAGTGGTTGGTGGCTTTATGCTACTCTCCTTTGGCGCCTGGGCCGGTATGAAGAAGGAGCCTCAACCCGAAGAGACCTATACCTTCGTCACGAAGGAGGAGCATGTGCTGCCGGTAGCCCTGGAGTTGCCGGAACCTGAAGAAGAGTCGTCTGTGGCCACCACCCTGACCATACAGGACTCGTCCGGAAAAACCTCCGATATCATCATGATCAAGAACAAAAAGGGGAAAGTGACGGAACTGTACGTCAATGGCAAACGCATCCCTAAAAAGGACATCCCTGAGTTTCAGGAACTGATAGAGCAGCGCCTGCAGGCGACCAAACGTGCGCCACGCATGAAGAAGGCCGAGCGTGTGCAGGTCATCAAGGAAACGGAAGAAGCCTTGGCAGATGTGCGCCGCAAAGAGCGGTCTTACCATTATACCTATACCTTCACTGGTCCCGACAGCCTGGGATTTGAGGTGCCTGCCCCACCAATTCCGCCTGCGCCGCCAGCCCCCGCCGTGCCAAGTGTAGCGCCGAGAGCGGGTATGCCTCCCATGCCTGCATTGCCTCCTATTCCACCGATGCCGCCTCTCACCTTCGGGGAGGAAAACTCCAAGGAGCGGAGAGAGGCCCAGGAACGCCACAAGCGGATGATGAAAAAATACGAACAAGACATGGCACGGTATACTGAGCAGATAGAAAAACATGTTAAAGAAGTGGAAAGCCGTGCCCACATGCAAGCCGAGGCATCTTCCGGCAAATCCCGCGAAACCGATATGCGACGATACCAGGAAGAATCACTGAAATGGCACGTAGCAAACATGAAGCGACACGAAGCCAACATGCGCCGCCATGAGGCGAACATGAGAAGCCACGAAGAGCGCACGGAAATTCTGGAACAGGTAAGGCAGGAGATGATAAAGGACGGCCTGCTGAAGGAGGGAGAGCAAGTGACGGATTTCAAAATCAACCAGGAAGGACTCTACATCCATGGCCAGAAGCAGTCGCAGGCGCTGCACAGCAAGTACCGCAACCTCATGAAAACCAGGGAAGGTAAGCCCTTTGACCTGACATATAAGCGGGACGGCAAAAAAGTGCAGATACAGTCTACGCAGCAGTAACAGCTATCTATTTGCTCCCGAAGCCCTTGCCTGTATCAGGTAAGGGCTTTTTTTATTATATTTGGAATTAAACTAAACATACCCGTGGATGTTCTTTTTCGTAAGAAGACGAAATACACGTTTCCAGACTTGGCACCGTACTAAATAGCAACAGAAAAATTGTCAACCCGCACCATTCTATGACCATTTCATTTTACACACCCATCAGCTACGGGTCTTCAAGGGTCGCAGCTATACTAGCCTTATTGTTTTCGGTACTTATTCTGCCCGCATTCGCCTCCGAAGGCCTGCACATGTCGCCGATATCGCTGGAGGAACGCACCAAGGCCGCTGAGATCATAGTGGAGGGCGAGGTTGTGGCCCAGCGCTCTTTTTGGGACGCCCGCCAGGAGAACATCTACACAGCCTATACCGTCCGGTTATTCAAACTGTTTAAGGGCGAATTGCGCGAAAAACAACTCGAAGTGATCACAGAGGGAGGCTCTGTCGGACTAACCAGGCACGAGGTATCCTCGGCACTGAAGCTTTACAAGGGTCAGCAGGGCTTGTTTTTCCTGACCAAAGGCTCCCAGGCAGGTATAGCTTCCAGCACGAACCTTCCGGTGATGACGCCCTATGCCAGCCGCCAAGGGTTTGTAGGATATGACACAAAGAGCGCAACAGCCACTGATCCTTTTAATGCCTACGAATCTGTGCAGGAACTCTACCGCACCGTGACTACCCGTACGGGCCGCAACTTCACAACCATCGTTGAAAACGAACAGCTGGACTCCGGCATACTGAAACAAAGCCAGCGGCGGCAGGCAACCGAGGCGACGCAGGCCCCTGTTGTCACCACCATTTCGCCTACCATAACGAGTGCCGGCACCAATGCCATCCTCACTATTAATGGCACTAACTTCGGCAGTTCGCGGGGCAATGGCTTTGTGGAGTTTCGAAACGCCGATGACGGGGGCAAGACGTTGGTAAAGCCATACGCTACGGACTACATTTCCTGGACCAACTCACAGATCCGGGTAAGGGTACCATCCGCCACGCCTACTGGAGGCACGGCAGGCACAGGCCCGGTTAAGGTGACGGCCAACGACGGCACGTCCGCATCCAGTATCGGGACGCTCACCATTGAATTTGCCTACTCCAACGTAGTGGCGCAGGGAGGCAAAACCCCCGTGCAACCTCTGTTGATAGACGCCAACAGGAGCGGAGGCTATACCTTGCAGTTCGCTCCCAGCATGCAAAGCAGGTCAGCTGCCCAGGAAGGCTTCCGGCGAGCGTTGAACAGCTGGGTATGCACTACTAACGTCAACTGGACGATTGGCACGCCTACCACAACCGAAACGATCTCGGATGATGGCAGAAGCGTTATCCGGTTCGCGCCAAGCTCCGATACAGGGCAGGGCGTGTTGGCACGCACCATCAGCCGTTACAGAGGCTGCGCAACGGCTGGCGACACGGTGTTCTGGCTCACGGAATTCGACATGGAGATCAACAACAGCATTAACTGGCAGTATGGCCCCGGCAGTCCGGGCCCAAGCCAATTCGATTTTCAGACGGTAATCCTGCATGAACTAGGCCATGCGCACCAACTCGGGCACGTTATCCTGGAGAATGCCATTATGCACTATGCGATCGAGTCGCGCAGAATCATCCGTGACCTGGGCGCTGCCGATCTCAGAGGGGCGAACCTGATCATGGCCCGCAGCCTTAACCCGCCTGCCTGCGGTGGCCGATCCCCGATCGTGCCCAAGCTGGATGGGGACTGTAACTTGGCACCCGAGGTGTTTACCTTCGATGCCACCTTCGGGACTACTGGTGTTGTGAACGTAGTCTGGACCACCAACACGGAGTCGAATGTGGACTCCTATGTAGTGCAGCGCAGCCAAAACGGACAGAATTGGGAAGATATCGGGCAAGTAAGCGCCACCGGACCCGGCCAATACACCTTTACGGACAGAAGCCCATTGCCACGCAGGAGCTATTATCGCATAAAGGTTGTGTATAAAAACAGAACCGAGTCTTTTTCGGCCAGAGTACAGGTGCTCAACCCCGAGGACTTGCGTACCTTCAAGGTATACCCTAACCCGATCGGCCTGAATGCCAACGCAAACGGCACGCCTAGCGAAGTGCTGCAGATCGAATACCTGGTAAGGGCCAACTCGAAACTCAATCTGCAACTCTACGACATACAAGGCAAGCTGATTTTTGAAACCGAAGCCACCGTCTCAGACGGTACAGACATTGTGGAAATCAATGTTTCCAGTTTGGCGGCCGGCACTTATCTGCTCCGCTGGAGCGAAGGCAGCAACAGCGGGTCAACTAAAGTGGTGAAGCTATAAGCATAGCAACAAAAAGGGGGAGGCTACTACAGCCTCCCCCTTTTGCTTTACGGATGTGTTTACTCAATCAATATTCACACGTTTACGATTATTACCAGACTCTTCTCGTTTCGGCACGCTGATCTTCAGAACGCCTTCTTCGTAGCGGGCCTTTATCTCCTCTGCGTTAACCGCATCGGGCAACCGGAAAGATCGGCTGAAGGAACTGTAGTTATACTCCCGCCGGGTAAAATTTTCCTCCACCTGGCTATTGTCCTCTTCCTTCTGGCTGCTGATCGTCAGCATGCCCTCATCCACATCAATATTAAAGTCCTCTTTGGTCATACCTGGGGCAGCCAACTCAATCGTGTATTCCTTTTCACTTTCGCGGATGTTGGTGGCCGGCATGTTGCGCATCAGCTGCCGCCCGATCTGGGCTGGCATTCGGAACAGGTCATTCTCAAAAAACCGATCTACATCACTGAAAAAATCTGTGAAAAAAGATTTTGGGGCAAGACTCTCGCCCCCTCGCTCCCTTCTCATTGGCTTCATCGTATTACCTCCTTCTAGTTATGGTTAAACATCAATCAAAGCAGTGCTAAGCACCCCTTCTAATTTTTACGACTTGAATTCTTTATAGTTTAACCATGAATATGATAATGCAAACAAAAAAGACAGGTATAAGCTGATGCAGCCTATACCTGTCTTCTGGTACTCATTTGTTTTCATTTGGGCTCGGCCTTAGCTTTCAGATGCTGTGGGCTAATGGCTAAGCAAGGTATAATGGATCGGTTTCAAAATGTTTTCAGAGCTCGGAAAGCGCACGAAAGTTTACATAGCTTGGTAAGGGTCAGGTGTAATAATACAAATGTTGTGAAACATTACTTGATGAACAAGGATAGTTTGCTATTCGAAGTAACTTATATTTAAACAACAAACACTATAAATATATTTTCACAGATTATCATAAAAGTATTGTTACGCGCGATTTTATTAAATCGAAATCCAACAAAAGTCACATCGTTTAGACAAAAATAACAGCACGGCAGCGACTGCCCTTGTCAAAAGCACAAAATGACCGGTTGGAGGGTAGCATTATTATAGCAGGAACTCTATCTTTGGAAGACGAAGCCCGGCTTTTCATGATTGACCAATACCTATACCTGACATGCCACAAAACACTACCTCCTGGAGTCGCCTGATCTCTAAAAAACGCTTTGAAACAAACGACAGCAGGTATAGCTCTGACGAATCGGTGCGTGGGGAGTTTCAGCGCGACTACGACCGCATTGTGTTTTCCTCGGCCTTTCGCCGTCTGCAGAACAAAACCCAGGTAATGCCTATGCCCGAGAGCGATTTTGTGCATACACGCCTCACCCACAGCCTGGAGGCGTCGGTGGTGGGTCGCTCGCTGGGCCGGATCGTCGGCAAAAGCATCCTGGAACGGCACCCGGAGCTTACCGGCGAGAAGAATATTCAGGAGGCAGACTTTGGCGATATTGTGGCGGCCGCCTGCCTGGCACACGACATAGGCAACCCGCCGTTCGGCCATTCAGGTGAAGATGCCATCTCTGCTTATTTCCAGAGTGAAGGGGCGCAGCCGTTTCTGAATAACCTGACGGACACCCAACTGGCAGATCTGCACCGTTTCGAAGGCAACGCCGCCGGTTTCCGGGTGCTTACCTATACCTATCCGGCGCATTGCAACCTACCCGGCGGCCTTAGCCTGACTTATACCACGTTGGCCACCTTTACCAAGTACCCCAAAGAATCGCTGCCGGTGATAGCGGGCACCAGAAATACAAGCGAGAAAAAGTACGGCTTCTTCCAAACCGAAAAGGCCTGGTTTAATACCATTGCGCAGGAACTTGGCTTGTTGAAAAAAGCGAACGGCGGAGAAGTGTTTTATAACCGCCACCCGTTGGCGTTTCTGGTGGAGGCGGCCGACGACATATGCTACCGCATCATCGACTTTGAGGACGGCCTGAAACTTGGGCTGGTTCCGCATCAGCAAGGTATAGCACTTTTGCGCCAGATTCTGGGCGACGCCCCAGACCGTGTGTCCAGCCTGACGTTCTATGACTGGCGCGAGGAGATCGGCTACCTTAGGGCCCGCATCATCGGCAAGCTCATCAACGAAACCGCCCAGATCTTCCTGCAACACGAGCAGGACATCCTGGCCGGCACCTACGACAAGCCACTGGTAAACGAACTCTCCTGCAAATCGGTGCTGGACGAGATCAAAAGCCTGTCCATTGAGCTCATTTACCGTAACAAGCCAGTTTTGGAGATTGAAGCAGCCGGGTTTGAAGTACTCGGAGGCCTGTTGGATGCCTGCATGAAAGCCGCCTTCCTGCCTCAGTCGAAGCACCACCGCAAAATAGCCGACCTGATACCGCCGCAGTTTCTCAAATTGCCCGAAAGCGCCTCCGACTACGAGCGCATCATCCACATCACCGATTATGTGACCAGCCTCACCGACCAGGCCGCACTCGGGCTGTACCGGAAGATAAAAGGAATTGAGTTGCCGCGGATGTATTGATTGGCAGGTATACTCATTCCATACCTTGCAGCTATACCTGAGCCACGTGCAAGGGCCGACTTTTTTGTCTATAGAATCGGCAGGTTCATATAGGAACGTGCTAGGTTTGTAGATTAAGCCCGTTTTTTCAACTCCCTGTGGAAAACCCCTCCAAGTTTTAGATTAATTTTATAGTTTCTATAACACAAGTCGTGTCATAGGGCATTCTTATTTCTAAACCTTTATTTTATGAAACGTAAGCTTATCCTTTGCCTGATGTGGTGCGCTACGGGCTTTGCGGCCTTCGCCCAGACGAAGAGCAATAAGATCGAATTCACGGAGTACACCCTCCCGAACGGTCTGCATGTGATTCTGCACCAGGACAACTCCACGCCCAACGTGGCCGTGTCGGTGCTGTACCATGTAGGCTCCAAAAACGAAGTAAAAGGCCGCACGGGCTTTGCGCACTTCTTCGAGCACCTGATGTTTGAAGGTACCGAGAACATCGAGCGTGGCCAGTACATGAACATGGTGCAGGCAGCAGGCGGCTCCCTCAATGCCAACACCTCGTTTGACCGCACTTACTATTATGAGTTACTGCCTTCTAACCAATTGGCGCTTGGCCTCTGGATGGAAGCCGAGCGTATGGTAGGCGCCAAAGTAGACGAAGTAGGCGTGGAGACACAGCGCAAAGTGGTGCAGGAAGAGAAGCGCATGCGCGTGGACAACCAGCCTTACGGCACTATTCTGGAGAACACCTTCGGTCTTGCCTATAAAGAGCACCCTTACAAGATCACCCCGATCGGTACGTTTGAAGACCTGAACAATGCAAAAATCGAGGAATTCCGCGATTTCTATAAGACCTTCTATGTGCCAAACAACGCCACGCTTTCCATCGCCGGCGATATCAACATCGGTGAGACCAAAAAACTGATCGAGCAGTACTTCGCCAAAATTCCGAAAGGCACGCAGGCGATCCCGAGACCAAACATCGTAGAGCCTGACCAGAAGGAAGAGCGTCGCAAGATTGTGTATGACAACATCCAGTTGCCAGCCGTTATCCAGGCGTACCATATCCCGGCACAAGGCACCGAAGACCACTATGCCCTTTCTATGCTGACTACTTTGCTTTCCGGTGGCAAAAGTGCCCGTATGCCGAAGGCGATTGTGGACAAGCAGCAGAAGGCGGTTGCTGCCCTTTCCATACCTTTCCCAACCGAAGATCCGGGCTTGTTCCTGACCTACGCCATCGCTAACATGGGTGTGGACGTGAAGGACCTGGAAGCTGCCGTGGATGCGGAAATCGATCTTGTAAAGAAAGAGATGATCAGCGAGCGTGAGTTCCAGAAGCTACGCAACCAGATGGAGAGCCAGTTTGTGCAGCAGAACAGCACCGTGGCTGGCCGTGCCGAGAACCTCGCCAACTACCATGTATATTACGGCGACGCCAACCTGATCAACAACGAGATCGACCGCTACATGAAAGTGACGAAAGAAGATATTCAGCGTGTGGCCAATAAGTACCTCACCAAAAATAACCGCGTGGTGTTGCACTACCTGCCAAAGTCAGCTCAACCAAGCAATTAATTCAGATGACGATGAAGAGAATATATAACATACTCCTTTTGATGCTGGCGCTCACCACGGTGGCCACAGCACAGACAAAACAAACGCCTCCTCCCGCTGGTCCGGCTCCTAAAATTGAACTGGGCAAGTACGAGCATTTCACCCTAAAAAACGGCCTGAAGGTATACGTGGTGGAAAATCACAAACTGCCTGTAGTAAGCATGTCATTGGTACTCGATCGCGACCCGATTCTGGAAGGTGACAAAGCAGGTTATGTAACGATGGCGGGCCAGATGATGCGCACAGGCACCAAGTCCCGCAGCAAAGACCAGTTCGACGAGCAGGTGGACTTTATCGGTGCGAACCTTTCGTTCAACTCAACCGGTTTCAGTGCTTCTTCCCTTAAGAAGAACCTGCCTACCTTACTTGACCTGACTGCTGATGCCCTCCTAAATCCGAACTTCACACAGGAAGAACTGGACAAGGTAAAGAAGCAGATGGCCGCCAACCTGGCTTCTGAGAAAGACAACCCGGACGCTATTGCCGGCAAAATCCGCAACACGTTGCTTTTCGGCAAGAACCATCCGAACGGTGAGCTGACTACTGAGAAATCGGTGGAGAACGTAACGCTGGCTGATATCCAGAACTACTACAGCACCTACTACCGCCCGAACATCGGCTACCTGGCCGTTGTGGGTGATGTAACGCCAAAGGAAATGAAGAAACTGCTGAACAAGTCGTTTGGCAAGTGGAAAAAAGGCAACGTTCCTTCTCACAACTACGACCTGCCAAAGCACGATGGCAAAACACAAGTAGTGATTGTGGACCGTCCGAGCGCCGTACAAAGCGTACTTTCATTCACGAACCCAGCTGAGCTGAAGCCAGGTGCTGACGATGTAGTGGCAACGCAGGTAATGAACACCATCTTGGGTGGTGGCAGCACAGCCCGTCTGTTCATGAACCTGCGTGAGAAGCATGGCTATACCTACGGAGCTTACTCTTCGCTTTCTTCTGACAAGATTCTGGGCCGTTTCAACGCCTCGGCCAGCGTGCGCAACGCCGTTACCGACAGCGCCGCTGCCGAGTTTATGAAAGAATTCACCGACATCAGAACAAAGCAGGTAACCGACAAGGAGCTTGCCTATGCGAAAGCCTATATCACCGGTAACTTCGCACGTGGTTTGGAGAATCCGGGCACTGTGGCCATGTACGCTATCGCGACTGCCCGTTACAACCTGCCAGCCGACTACTACGCCAACTACCTGAAGAAGGTAGAAGCCGTAACCGCAGCCGATGTGCAGCGTGTGGCGCAAAAGTATGTGCGCCCTGACCAGCTTTACATTTTGGCCGTTGGTAATGCCAAGGACATCGCTGACAAACTGAAGACCTTCGACAAAGACGACAACACCATCACTTACTTCGACGCTTCTGGCGAAAAAGTAGACATGGCAGCTGCCAAAGCAGTTCCTACAGATGTGACTGCCGATCAGCTCATCGCAAAGTACATTCAGGCCATTGGTGGCAAGGCGAACATCGAGAAAGTAAAAGATGTGACCGTGACCATGAATGCCAGCGTGCAGGGCATGCCCCTTACCTTTAAGCAGCAGCAAAAAGGCGCTGACAAAATGTTGATTCAGATCCTGATGAACAACAACCCGATGCAGCGCGTGATCATCAACGGCGACAAAGGCAAAATGGAAGCCCCTATGCAAGGTGTGAACAAAGACATGACGGCCGAAGAGCTTGCTTCTTCAAAAGCTGAATCTGATATGTTCTCGATGACCCGCTTTGAGAAGTTCGGCATTAAGACAGCTGTAGCCGGTCAGGAAAAAGTAGATGGTGCTGACGCTTATGTGGTAGAGGCCACAGCAAAAAATGGCCAGAAGACACTGCATTACTTTGACAAGGCAACTGGCTTGCTTTTGAAAGACGTAAAAAGCATGCAGACGCCTCAGGGTGCTATCACGCAGACCAAAAGTTACAAGAACTACAAAGAGGTTAACGGCGTGAAATACCCGCACGTGATTGAGACTGTTGTTGGTCCTCAGGTGATCAAAGCAGAGGTACAGAGCGTGGAAGTGAACAAAGGCATCAGCGACGATACCTTCAAAATGTAAGTAACACCCTTACCTTGTTAATCAAAGTAAAGCGGCGTATCCGGAAGGACACGCCGCTTTTTTGTTCTGCCTATACCTGTTAGAGGCGTCGACAAGCCCTTGCTATACCTTGAAACTGGTATGAATCTCCGGAAGCGCAGGTATAACAATTGCGTCAGCAGCCTTGATCTTTTAAAACAGCTCGCCCTGCACCGCCTGCACAAATTTCTTCGGGGGCTTTATGTCGAGCCCGCATACCTTGTTCAGTTGATCGATCAGGTAGGTGGCCAGCTCCGGCGAGGTGATATTGTCGGGTTCATGCACGAAGAAGTAAAGTTCCTGCAAGCCGGCCTCAAGCCATACCTTAATTCTGGACACCCAATCGTCGATGCGGGTATAGTCGGTAGGGTGCAGTCCGTTGCCCACGAAGCGCACCATGGCGGTGGGCGTGGTCGGGCGCATGTGCAGCACGTCACGCCTGCCGGAAACATCGGTCAGCACCGTACTTACCCGGTATTTCTCCAGTACTTCAAACAGCTCCAGCGAGGCCACATGGTCTACGAACCAATCTGGGTGACGCAACTCCACGGCCAGGGGCACGCTCTCCGGTATATACTGGACAAATTTCTCCAAGTCGGGCAATTGGTTCGGGCCAAAGTAGGGTGGCAACTGCAAAAATGAACAGCCCAGTTTATCCTCCAGCCCCGCAATGGCTTCGCAGAAAGTGGCCGTCAGGTCGAGGGAGCTCACAAGTGGCCCTTCGTGACTAATAAGTTGCGGAAATTTGGGACAGAAGGTGAACCCCTGCGGAACGGAATTCCGCCAGCGCTCTATGGTATCCGGGCCGGGAATATGATAGTGCGTGCTGTTCAGCTCAATGGTATGGAACTGTTTGCCATACCACAGCAGCGATTCCTTCTCCTTCATGCCAGCCGGGTAGTACTCGCCCACCCAGGCCTTGTTGACCCACACGGGCAGCCCAACGTATACCTTCGCCTTTTCCTTTTTCGCTGTGCTATACCTGTTTAGCAGCGGCACAGTATCCGGATGGTCGGGTGGCAGGGTGAAGTCGACGAGACTGAGATCGGAGAGTTTTCCAAAGTCCATGGCACTGTGTTTTTATCGAATATACGCTTTGGCAAAAGATTCGGCCTTAACAAAATATCTTCCTGAAAGTTCCCGTTATGGCAGCAGGTCAGAAGAAAAAAGCAAAAATATTTTCAGCAAGCGAGCATGACCTCATCTTGAAAAACGATACTTGAAAATATGCTCATATGTCTCCTGAATGGCGTTTTTTGCATTACGTGACTTATAGCAACTTTGCGGGGTAGCGCGTATCCCCCTACACCCTTTTGCAATATAGCGCGTAAAAGGCCTCGTTTGAAAATTATTCCGTATCTTTGCGGCTTCACCAACTAATAACTATATGAAGAACGATAGAAAGTGCTTTATCTTAACAGTAATCATTTTTCTATTTATCGGAGTTAGTCAACCAACTTTCGCACAAAGCAACGACATAACCCAAATTGGATCTGCCTCTTGGTATGGTAGTAAATACCACGGCAGAAAAACCAGCAGCGGCGAGCGCTATAACAAAAACGAAATGACCGCCGCGCACAAAACTCTGCCTTTCGGCACCATGGTCAAAGTGACCAACCCAGCCAACAAAAAGTCAGTTGTCCTGCGCATCAACGACCGGGGCCCTTTTGTAGGCAACCGCATTATCGATGTATCAGAAGCAGCGGCTCGCAAGCTTGAGATTCATGCAAGCGGCGTGGCCAAGGTAAAAGTAGAAGTACTCGACGCCACTGAGTCAGGGCTGGCTTCTGCCGCTCCATCCTTCAATGCCACTGGGTATACCATCCAGACAATCGAGACGACCGACTACCAGCAGGCAGTTGCGCTTAGCCAGAAATTGAAGGCTTTCGACAAGCATCTCCCGTTGGAGATAGCGGAGGAGCAGGTAAACGGCAAGAAAGTCGTTCTGGTAAAAGCCGGCAAATTCAATAACATAAACGAAGCTGAGGCCTTTAACGAGTTACTCGAAGAAGAAGGCCTGGCGGGAAAGGTTCGCGAAGCCTAGAAGACTAGACAATTACTGATAAGCGAAAAGCGGAAAGCCCCTAGAGGGCTTTCCGCTTTTTTGCTTTTAGGGCTCATAGTCGTCGCAGGTATAGCACCTGGTTGGTGTTGTACCTTCTTTTCTACTATCCGGCCAACAGATTTTGTAGAGGTATAAACAGCCTTTATCTAGAAAAAGCTACAATCGGGCTGATAACTGGTGTCTATACTTTGATATGAGCGTGCAAATCACTAAACTTAGTTACCTAAAACGAAACTTCTCTAAACCTTAACCTTAAAAACTTTGAAACGACGTCATTTTATTGAGCTATCGGCGCTGGGTTTTGGCGGGCTCATGATGCCTTCCATCCCTGTTTTCGGCGACATTATCTCTCCGGAGAGAGCGCTGGAACAGGTGGACCCTGCCCTGAAAAAGCGGCTGGCTGATATTGCCCTGAATACTGCCAAGTCAAGCGGCGCCTCCTATGCCGATGTGCGCATTGGCCGTTACCTGCAGCAGTATATTTTCACACGTGAAAAGCAGGTGCAGAACATCGTGAACGCCGAATCATACGGTGTGGGTGTACGGGTGCTGGCCAATGGCACCTGGGGCTTTGCCGCCACTTCCGACGTGAGCGACAAAGGGATAGCCAAGGCCGCCAACGAGGCTGTGGCCATCGCCAAGGCCAATGCCAAACTCCAAAAGGAGCCCGTTCAGCTTGCCCCCGTGAAAAGCTACGGTGAGGTAAGCTGGAAAACGCCTATCGAAAAGAACGCTTTTGAGGTACCGATCAACGAAAAAGCGGACCTGCTCTTGGCAGCTAACGCCAAGGCCATGGAGAATGGGGCTAACTTCGTGAACTCGGCGCTCTTCCAGGTGAACGAGCAGAAATACTTTGCCTCTACCGACGGCTCTTACATCGACCAGGATATTCACCGCATCTGGCCAAACTTTACGGTAACGGCTGTCGACAAAACCAGTGGCAAATTTAGAACCCGCGAGGCCCTGAGCGCCCCAATGGGCATGGGCTGGGAATATATGATCCCGAAGGCGGGCGAAAAGATAAAGGGGCCGGAAGGCACTGGCCTGATGGGCTACCGTTACGCCTACGACATGCTAGAAGACGCCGCCTTAGCCGCCAAGCAAGCTAAAGAAAAGCTAACTGCCAAGTCAGTAGCCGCCGGTAAATATGACCTTATTCTGGACCCGAACCACCTCGGCCTGACCATCCACGAATCAGTGGGTCACCCCTTGGAGCTAGACCGTGTGCTGGGCTACGAGGCTAACTATGCCGGTACTTCTTTTGCCACACTGGATAAGTGGAAATCCAAGAATTTCAAATACGGCTCTGACAAAGTGCACATCTTCGCAGACAAAACGCAAAAGGGTTCGCTCGGTCTCGTTGGCTGGGACGATGAGGGCGTGAAGACCAAGCAGTGGGACCTGATAAAAGACGGTATACTAGTGAACTACCAGGCCATACGCGACCAGGCTCATATTATTGGGGAGAAAGAATCGCATGGCTGCTGCTACGCCGATAACTGGAGCTCTGTGCAGTTCCAGCGCATGCCAAACGTATCGTTGGCGCCGGGCAAGCAGAAAATGAACGTGGACCAGCTCATCAGCGGCGTGGACAAAGGCATTTACATTGCCGGCCGTGGCTCTTATTCTATAGACCAACAGCGCTACAACTTCCAGTTTGGTGGCACGGCGTTTTACGAAATCAGCAAAGGCAAGATTGTGGGTATGCTTGAGGACGTGGCTTACCAGAGCAACACGCAAGAGTTCTGGAACTCCTGCGCCGGCTCCTGCGACGAAAGCGACTACCGCCTGTTCGGCTCTTTCTTCGATGGCAAAGGCCAGCCAAGCCAGGTTAGCGCGGTTTCACACGGATCTTCCCACACCCGGTTCAATGGGGTGAATGTGATCAACACGGCCCGTAAAATATAGTCTTACACTTTCTAAATGAGCATTAAGTAAAATGGCAATATATACAAGAGAACAAGCCGAGGCTTTGCTGAAAAAGGCTTTGGCTTACTCAAAGGCTGATGAGTGTGAGGTCACACTCAGTGGCAATATTGGCGGAAACATCCGCTACGCCCGAAACGAGGTATCGACCAGCGGTGCCGAAGAAAACGTGTCTATGTCAGTGGAGTCGCGCTTTGGCAAACGCTCTGGTGTGGCGACCATCAACGAGTTTGATGATGCTTCGCTGGAGAAGGTAGTGCGCCGCGCCGAGGAGATTGCACGCATTGCGCCGGAAAGCCCGGAGTACGTGCCCATGCTCGGTCCGCAGAAGTACATTACCACAAAAGCGTATTTCGACTCTACCGCCAAAATAGACCCTGCTTACAGAGCAGAGGCTGCGGCTAAGAGTATAAAGGCCGCTGCTGACAAAGGTTTAACAGCCGCAGGCTTCCTGGAGCACTCGACGAGCTTTATGGCTCGCCTCAACTCCAAAGGCTTGTTTGGCTACCATCCGTCCACGGTGGTGGACTTCTCGGTAACCATGCGTACCGAAGACGGCACCGGCTCAGGCTATGTCACGCAGGACTTCAGTGACGCAAGCAAACTCAATACGGCCAGCGCATCGCAGATAGCGGCCAGCAAAGCTGTGAACTCCCGTAACGCCAAAGCGTTGGAGCCCGGCAAGTATACCGTTATTCTGGAGCCCGCGGCCTCCATTGACCTGCTGCGCAACATGTTTGGCAACATGGACCAGCGCAACGCCGAAGAGGGCCGCAGCTTCCTGAGCAAGCCCGGCGGAAAAACCAAATTAGGCGAAAAGTTGCTCGATGAGCGTATTACGGTATACTCCGACCCTTTGCACCCCGAAATCCCGTCAGCGCCTTTTGCTGGCGACGGTCGCCCAAGAGAGAAGACGACCTGGATCGAAAAAGGTGTGGTAAAAAATCTGTACAACTCCCGTTTCTGGGCCGAAAAAACCGGGGCTAAGTCTGTACCAAACCCGGGCGGGGTGGTGATGGAAGGCGGCAACCAGACCCTGGAGGACATGATCAAGAGCACGAAGCGCGGCATCCTGGTAACGCGCCTGTGGTATATCCGCTCCGTGGACCCTCAGACCTTGCTTTATACCGGCCTTACCCGCGACGGTACCTTCTATATTGAGAACGGCAAAATCCAGTATCCTGTCAAGAACTTCCGCTTCAATGAGAGTCCGATTATCATGCTCAACAATCTAGAGGCATTGGGCAGGCCGCAGCGTATCAACGGCAACCTGGTTCCGCCGATGAAGATCCGTGACTTCACCTTCACCAGCTTGTCTGACGCGGTGTAGCCACTGCAGCTTATACCTTGGATGCCGTATGCTAATCTGTGTACGGCATTCATTTTACAAATAACTCGAGACTCAGCACTTCTAACTCAGAACTCCATTTGCAACCTTTCACCTTTGTCCGACTGCAGTACCGTTCCGGCAACTGGGATACTGACCCGCGTATGCCGAGCAACCTGTTGCATTCGCTCATCGAGTACACCACCGTGAAGGTGAACGAGCAGGAGAAGGTGATTTCGCTGGAAAGCGCCGAGCTCTTCAACTACCCTTTCAGCTACATGAGCGGCCACCGGCTGGTGCAGTTTAACCAAAAGGAGCGGCAAAACTTCGAGACTTACGTGCGCAATGGCGGCTTTGTGTTTGTAGACGACTGCAACCACGACATCGACGGTTTGTTCGCGAGGTCGTTTGAGGAGCAGATGAAGCAGATTTTCGGGCAGGGGGCACTCAAAAAGATACCTAACAACCACAAGATCTACCGTAGCTTCTTCACGTTTGAAGATGGTCCACCCACTACCTCATTCGAGCTCAATGGCTGGGGCGACGACCTGGTGCACGACTACCTGAAAGCAATAGAGGTAAACGGCAGAATCGGGGTGCTCTACAGCAACAAAGACTACGGCTGCGAATGGGACTACGACTTTCGAAACAAACGCTGGCTGGCTGAGGACAACACCAAGTTTGGAGTGAATATAATAATGTACGCGCTGACGAGTTAGTATATTAGTAATATCTAATATATACAGTACAAAATATATGCTATGAAAAAGAAATCACTCTACTTCCTTCTTCTTCTACTTGCTTTCGGTCAGGTCTATGGTCAGCAGGACAGGAAAATCGATAATGCCGCTGCCTTTACCAAACTGTACGGTTACGTGCGCTACTTCCACCCAAGTGACGAAGCCTCCGAAATCGATTGGGACCGCTTCGCCATCTATGGCAGTAAGCACGTTGAGGGCTGCAAAAGCCCAGAGGAATTGAAAGCCACGCTCACCGCCTTGTTCCAACCTATCGCCCCGACGGTCCAGGTATACCTGGAGAATGAGGAAGTGAAATTCAACACAGCAGCTACCACACCACCCAGCCTTAAGAAATACAAAACCATTGCCTGGCAGCATCAAGGTATGGGGCAAGGCGGTAAGAACAGCCCATACATAAGCCTGCGCACCAATAGGCCCGTGTTAGTCAAAACATCTTCGGCCCAGTTCGGGCCTATCATGAAAGCTGTTCCGGCTTCTGAGTTCCAGGGCAAGGAGTTCATGTTCACAGGCAAAGTGAAACGGGCTACAGGCTCAGGAACAGGCCACCTGTGGGTAAGAGTAGATAAAACAAACAACTCCACAGGATTTTTCGACAACATGGGAGGCCGCTCCATACAATCAGACCAATGGACGACCTATGAAATCAAAGGCAAAGTGGACAAAGGGGCTGATAAAATAGTGGTTGGCGCTTTTTTGATGGGCGAGGGAGAGCTGTGGCTGGACGACATGAGCCTTAAGGTAAACGATAACGGCACCTGGAAAGAGATATACAACGAGCAATTTACAGGCGAAAAGGAAGGTCTAGCTGATAAAATACTTAGCAGTGGTTTAAGCTGGAAGCCTGGCAACGGGTACCTGTTCATGATTCGACAGAATAGCAAGGACGACAAATGGCTTTCCATTAAAAGCGAAGAGGCCAGCGTTTTAGTAAAGAAGAAGACTTCGCAGATTTTCAAGTCACATCCTAAGCTAGGAGAACATATTGCCAAAACTTTAGCCGGCGGTGTAAAGGCCATAGTTCCGCTGGCCCTCTACGGCACCGAAGCACAGACCTATCCAGCCGCTGATAGGACTTTGCTCACGAAGCTTCGGAAAGAACTGGAGGCTATACCTGCAAGCGACATCAACGGTGCCAATCTGTATACCCGTCTTGGCAATACTGCCATTACCTGGAACGTGTTCCAGCACTTCTACCCGTACTTCGACATCGCCAAAACAGACTGGCACCGAGACCTGCGCCAGGCACTTGCCAGTGCCTATACCGACCAAACGGCGACCGACTTTCAGAAAACGCTACAACTGCTTACCGCCAAACTAAAAGACGGGCATGTGTGGGTAACTACTCCTGAGAACAAAGCCACGCACCTGCCGCCAATCGCCTGGGAATGGGTGGAGGATAAACTGGCCATAACGGCTGTGTATGACGAAGCTATACCTTTGACGAGAGGCGACATTGTAACCAGCATAGATGGCACGGCACCAGAAACCTATTTCAAAAACCTGCACCAGTACATATCGGCTGCCACCCCAGGCTGGCTCAATCACAGGGCAAAATCAGAATCGCTCTTGGGGGAGCATGAATCAACGCTGAAACTGGCGGTGCTCAAAGCAGACAACTCCACAACTGACTTGGAACTCAAAAGAAACTTCTCTTACAATCAAGTGCGTACGGCTATACCTTCCACGGAAAATATCAGGTCTGTCGCTGCTGGTGTAACGTATGTTAATATCGGCAAAGCGTCCATGAAAGATATCAAAGCAGCCATGCCGACTTTGCAGCAAAGCAAGGCCATCATCTGCGATCTGCGGGGCTATCCGAACAGCAATCATGACCTCATCAACTATCTGCTGCCTGCCAGAGACACGTCGTCGCAGTGGATGCAGACCCCGCACATCATCTACCCTGACCAGGAAAAGATAGTAGGGTATAGGAAGTCGAGTTGGGGCTTAAGGCCGAAGTCGCCGCGCCTGACGGCCAAGGTCATTTTCCTGATTGATGGGCAGGCCATCAGCTATGCCGAGAGCTATATGAGCTTTATTGAACATTATAAACTGGCTACTATCGTAGGGCAACCCACAGCGGGCACCAACGGGAATATTAATCCATTTATGCTACCGGGTGGCTACAGAATCTCGTGGACAGGTATGAAGGTACTAAAACACGATGGTTCGCAGCTTCATGGTGTAGGCATCCTACCGGATGTGTATGTGGAAAAAACCATACAAGGCATACGTGAGGGCCGCGACGAGTTTCTGGAGAAAGCTATTCTATTAGCAGGCGAAGCACTATAAAAGATTTTAGGTAACGTGACTGAACAAGACATCAACCAACTCCTCGGCAAGCTGCCACAGCTCAAGCAGGAGATACAGAAAGTAATCGTGGGGCAGGAGGAAGTGCTCGACGAGGTGCTCATCACACTCCTGGCTGGTGGACACGGCTTGCTGGAGGGTGTGCCCGGACTGGCGAAGACCTTGCTCGTGCGTACTTTGGCAAATGCGATGGATTTGGGCTTCCGGAGAATCCAGTTCACACCCGACCTTATGCCAACCGATATCCTCGGCACCGAGGTACTGGAAGAGGACCACGCCACAGGCAAGCGTTTTTTTAAATTCAATGAGGGCCCAATATTCGCTAACATTGTGCTGGCCGATGAGATAAACCGGACGCCACCCAAAACACAGGCGGCTTTGCTGGAGGCCATGCAGGAGTACGAAGTGACCTACGCAGGCACCACCTATACCTTGCCGAAGCCTTTCTTCTTGCTCGCCACCCAAAACCCGATCGAGCAGGCAGGTACTTACCCGCTGCCGGAGGCGCAGCTGGACCGCTTTCTGCTGTATATTAAAATAAAATACCCGACCGAGTTGGAAGAGCTCAACATACTCACTAGCACCACAGGTACCCGGCAGGAGCAGGTATACCCCGCCATTTCGGGCGAGGAGATTCTGCAGCTGCGACAGCTGGTGCGGGAGGTGAGTATCAGCGAGGACCTGCTGACCTACGTTAACCAGCTAGTACGGACCACTCGCCCTGATACGACTTCGAGCGAGCACATCAAAAGCTACGTGCGTTGGGGGGCAGGCCCAAGGGCGGGGCAGGCACTTATTCTCACCTCTAAGGCGAGGGCCTTGCTGCAGGGGCGCTTTGCCGTGACGGCCGCCGACGTGCAGACGATGGCCTACCCTGTGCTGCGCCATCGTATACTGGTCAATTTCACAGCTGAGGCGGAGCGCATTACTCCTGACCAGGTGGTGGAAGAATTGCTGCAGCATATTAAACTACCCAAAGCTATATTGGCGTAAGCTTAGCAGAACTAAACAAGGTATAGTATGCGAGAAGAAATGGATGTTGTCAAGATAAGTGACGAGCAGCTCAGGGTGCTGCGCACTGTGCTCGGCGAGCGAATTTACTTCTTTTATGCAGACAGGCTGCAGGTGGAAGAGGCAGGCGGCAGCTTTTTGTTCTGGGCAAGCGGATTTGCACTGGCCATGTCCACGATCAACAGTGTGCCTGGCAAGTTCAGGACCTACATTAACATCAGCGCTGACTACCGGCTGTGTTCGCAGGATGCCACCACATACTACGAGTTCGAAGTGAACGTGAGCAGCGCCCCGCTTTGGCAAGAAGGGGCCCTGCAGTTCAGCAAACTCTCCAGTCTGCGTGTGTTCTCCGACCCTATCCTGATGATTGAGATTTACCAGAACTGCAACAGCACCGGTGAGAAAACCGTGCTGCACGACTGCGCCATGGTCTTTTATGCGCACGGCAAGAAAATAATGCTACAGGCGCGGCAGGAGCTGATCGGGGGTGTGGATATTATACTGGACGAGCATTTGATAGAATCACAGACCAAGAAACTCAAACTCCGCTGCACCCTTGTCTAAAGAGAAATTCATCGACCCGAAAGTACTGGCGACCATCAAAGACCTGCCGCTGCTGGCCAAAACGGTGGTCGAGGGTTTTTTGAGCGGTCAGAACCAGAGCTTGCGGCGGGGGGCCGGACTGGAGTTCAGTCAGTACCGCAGCTACCAGCCCGGCGACGACCTGCGCCAGCTCGATTGGAAAATGTTCGCCCGCTCCGATCGCTATTATATCCGGGAAGCCGAGGTGGATACTAACATCACGGTACGGTTTATCGTGGACGGCAGTGCCTCGATGGGGCACGAGGACATTAATGGCTTGTCCAAAATGGATTATGCCCGCTTTCTGGTGGCTTCGCTGGCCTATCTGGCCACCACCCAGGGCGATGCGGTGGGCTTGTATGTGCTGCATGAGCAACAGCTCATCAACTTGACGCCCCGCTCCGACAACATGCACCTGCAGCGTTTCTGGCACCAGTTGGCGGAGATAAAGCCCAGTGGACGCTTTCCAGACGTAGCCACGGTCCACAATATTTTTTCAGGACGCCGCCAAAAGGAACTGACCGTTTTTGTGACCGACCTCTACGAGCACGAGCATGAGATCACGGACCTCCTTTATAAGCTGGGGGCACAGCGGCATGAGTTACTCTTGTGCCATCTGATGAGCCGCAACGAACTGGATTTCAGCTTTGAGGGCACGCTCACTTTCGAAGACCTGGAAACAGGCCAGACCATGCAGGTAGGGACTGCCGAACAGCGCAAAACCTACCTCACCAAGCTGCAACACTGGCTGCAGCAAACCGAAAAAACCATGCGCAACCGCCAGATCGCCTACGACCGCTTCGTGACCGACGAGCCACTAGATAAGGCGCTGCGGGCGTTTTTGAAAAACAGGCTGGTGTTGGGGTGAATTGTGAATGAGTGAATAATTTCTAACTTCTAAAATTTCTAACTTTTTAACTGAATTGACCTTTCTCTCTCCCATCTGGTTATTTGCGGCGTCGGCTGTACTGGTTCCGATTGCGATCCACCTGTGGAACAGGCGGCAGGGGAAGACTGTGAAGGTTGGGAATCTGCGCTGGCTGGAGCCATCAGCGAGCAGGCGTTGGAGTAGTATCCAGTTAAGCGATGTGTGGCTACTGGTATTGCGTTGCTGCATCCTCCTACTTGTAGCGGTGGCTTTGGCGAAACCAGTTTGGGAAGGCGCTGCCACTTCGCAGCAAGCTCAAAAAGCTGTTTTAATCAGTCCCGAATTGTTGCATAGCACGGCTATCCGCCAAATAAAACCTACTGTAGACAACCTGTTGCAGCGTGGCTATACCTTGCACCGTTACACCTCCACCTTTGAAGTTATACCTGCCGAAGCCTGGCAGACGCTCAGCGGCAACCCAACGGACTCTGTGGTGAGCAGCGGCAATTACTGGGGTTTACTTCCGGCTTTAGCACAACGATACGACCAAGCAGAGGATAGTGTTTGGCTCTTTACCTCTGACCAGCAGCGGCATTTTAGCGGTACTCCAACTGCATTGCAAGAGAACATCCGTTGGGTACCAGTTGCATTGGAAAGCACAACCAACTGGGTACAAGCCGCATACTCCTTAAGCTCCGACAGCCTCTTGCTCATCACAGGCCACAGCAACCGCGAAGGCACTACCTATCATTCTGTGACAGTGGCCGCTCTTGCCCAAGAAACGAACATCAATGGCAGCTTGGTTAAATTGAGCCCAGAGGGAGATTCCCTTACAACACAGCAGGGCAACAGTGTGCCTCACAGAATTGAAATCAATAAAGAGCCTCTCCGCATAGGTATAGCCTATGACGAGGGGCAGCAGTCAGAAGTGCGTTACTTGCAAGCGGCTGTACAGGCGATTAGCCACTACACCGGTATCCCTATCGAGACGCAACAAATTTCTAAAACAACCCCGGCCGATACGTCTGCAGCTTGGCTGTTTTGGCTAAGCAGTGAAGAGGTACCCAGTACCTGGCTGGAGCAGGTTCAGGAAAAGGGCGCCAAACTATGGGTGCAATCAGCCTCGGAGCCAACGGCCACGACTGCGCAGCTGGCCTCGGCAGGTATAGAAAAAATCAGCATCCATCAGCTTGCAACAACAGGTATAGCCCCTAACAATGCCTACCCTATCTGGCAGATAACCACCGGAGAGCCTTTGCTTTCAGAGCAGCGGCTGGGCTTGGGCAAGGTTTATCATTTCAGAAGCGGCTTTGGGCCGGCATGGAGCCAACTGGGGCAAAGTACACAATTGCCTGAGCTTTTGCTGCCTTTAATTCTGCCAGAGCAAGCCGCCAGCCACTACGACGCCCGCGCCTTGGACGAAACGCAACTGAAGCCCGCCATGGTGCAGCCCATCAGCAAACAGGACAAGCAAGAAAGACAACAGTATAGTCTTATACCTTGGCTGGTGTTGTTAGCATTTCTCTTATTTTTAGCGGAGCGAATCATCACTTCCAAACGAAAAACCGCCTAATGCAGGACAGCCTCCATACCTTACAGCGCATCCGCCGGGAGTACATCCGGGCGAAAGTGTGGCTGCATACCTTGCAGGCGCTGGCCGTAGCATTGGTGGGAGCTGCCATCCTGTACAAGTGGCGACTGGAAGTGCCTTTGCTGGTAGCAGTGGCAGTTTCGCTTATGACGGGAGGAGTGCTATACCTGATCTGGGCCTGGCGCCATGTAGAACAAACCGACCTGCAGCAGGTGGCTCGTCACCTTAACCGCAACTACCCGCAACTCGAAGACAGCGCCGGACTTTTGCTTCGACCCGCTTCCGAACTCAACCTGTTGGAGCGCCTGCAACAGCAGCGGGTAGCCAGTCAGCTGCAAACCGCTATACCTGAAAAGCAGTCGGTTTTTCATCTGCAAAAGAAGCCGACCTACATGGCACTAGGCATCGCCTTGCTCATGGCGGCAGGTATAGCAGCACTGCCAGCCGCTTCCATCGCCGATTCTACCTCTTCGGGCCCCATGCAGCTCGACTTCCCCGACACACCCGCAGCAGTAGCCGACACGGCTGTTACGATTCAGAACATCGAAATCACGGTCACGCCACCTGCCTATACCGGCCGCAAACCTTATAAAGCAGAGCAGCCCAATCTGCGGGTGGAGCAGGGAGCTACGGTCGACTGGCGCATTGTAACCAACCGGCCTGCCCGCACTTTAGAATTGGTCCTGAACGAAGGAAAACCCATTGCGCTGCAATCTCAAAAAGGTCGCTATACCTTATCGCAGACATTCACAGAGCCTGCGCTCTACCACATTGCTATTAACGGGCAGAAGTCAGCCTATTATACCTTGGAGATCATTCCGGACGAAGCCCCGTCTATTCAAATCACGAAGCCCGAGCAGTACACCGAGATCCTGTTCGGTGACCCGCAGCGCGTCACCATCCGGGCCGAACTTTCCGATGACTATGGCCTGCGCGACGCCAACATGATTGCCACAGTGGCCAAAGGCTCGGGAGAAGCGGTGAAGTTTCGGGAAGAGAAGATTAGCCTCAGCTTTAGCGGACAGCGCCGCAGTTTCAGCGTGAACAAGACCCTCGACCTGCAAAAACTGGGCATGACCTACGGCGACGAACTCTACTTTTATGTGCAGGCATGGGACAACCACCGCGGCTATACCCGTTCCGAAACGTATTTTGTGCAGATTGAGGACACGACCATCGTGGAGAGCATGGACGACCTGACCATGGGCGTGAACCCCGTGCCGGAGTACTTCCGCAGCCAGCGCCAGATCATCATCGACACCGAAAAGCTGATCAAAGCGCAAAAATCACTGAGCAGGCCTGTTTTCGAGGAACGAAGCAACAATTTGGGGGTAGATCAAAAGTTGCTGCGGCTGCGCTACGGTAAGTTTTTGGGTGAGGAGTTTGAGTCAGGTATAGGTCCGGGCGGTGGTATACCGGAGGGCGAAGAAGGGCATAAGGAAGAGGAGCACTTTGCAGGCGATGGCCATGATCACCCCGAGTTCGAAGACCAGACCAGTGTGGAAGCCTTGCTCGACCCCTACCTGCACAAGCACGACCAAGAGGAGGCCGCCACTTTCTTTGAGCCTGCCGTGAAAGCAAAACTGAAAGGCGCTCTGGCCCAGATGTGGGAAGCTGAACTGCGGCTGCGCACCCATCGTCCGAAAGAGGCCTTGCCATACGAGTACAAGGCACTGCGCATGCTTAAGGAGGTGCAGCAAAGCACCCGTGCCTACGCCGCCAAAACGGGTTTCGACCCGCCGCCGCTCAAAGAACCCGAAAAGCGACTGACAGGCGACCTGAGCAAAATAAAAGCCCCCACGGAGCGTCGAACCATTGAGGCCGAAACCAAACTGCCGCATACCCGCGAAGCACTAAAGTGGCTGGAGCGCCAAAAGCAGGGCGACAGGTATAGCCAACAGGATGTGGCGCTTCTCGAGCGGGCCGGAAAGGAACTGGCACAAGAGGCGCTGGCCAAACCCGGTCGCTACCTCCGCGCCATGCAGGACCTCCGCACCCTCATCGCCGACATCAACGCGAATCGGGTGCTTTGTAAGAGTTGCCTGATGACGATAGAACGGGCCTGGCATGAATTGCTGCCACCAGCCAAACCATCGCCACAGAAGCAGGGCACGACGCGAAGCAAGCTGGCGAGAAGTTATCTCAAACAGTTATCAGAGTACAGTAACCAGTAAACAGTTAGCAGTTAATCTTACTTGCTGAGCCACATGATCCATCCTGAAAATCTTTCTTAATCCTAAAGACCCTGATTCAGACAATTAAATGGCCACCACCCTACCATACCTCCTCGCTATCTTATCCGTACTTTTGCTCGGCTGGCTGGCATGGCGGCGGCCTGACCGCAGGCGACTGGCATGGCGGCTATTGGCTAGCGCAGTGGCAGGTATAAGTCTGGTGCTAATACTTTTCCCGCCCACCTTCCAGCGGGCACTCGACCCAAGCATCGCTATTTTACTGACTGAGGGGTATGAAGTTGATTCGCTCGACATTTTGCTTGACAGGCTGGAGCCAAGGCCGCTGATCTATACCTACCAAACCAATTCCTCCAAAGCAGTTGCTATACCTGACCTCTATACCTTCCGCCTTGAAAATCCTCAGGTACAGACCGTGCATGTACTGGGCTTTGGATTGGCAGAACAGGAACTACAGGCCTTGCAAAACACGACATTGGTACCGCATTTGTCCCGTATGCCTGCCGGTATAGCCTCCATCACCTGGCCAGAAGCTATTACACTTGGAGAACCCATAACGGTGGCGGGACAATACACCCAGACACCCGACAAAGAAACCACCCTCTACCTGCAGGCCTTTGGGCAGGCACGCGACTCCATTACCTTAAAAGAAACTGGCCGCCATCCCTT
Organism: Pontibacter aquaedesilientis; assembly: GCF_014773225.1. Taxonomy (GTDB): domain Bacteria; phylum Bacteroidota; class Bacteroidia; order Cytophagales; family Hymenobacteraceae; genus Pontibacter; species Pontibacter aquaedesilientis. Next base: position 143,460 of record NZ_JACXAJ010000003.1, read on the forward strand.
TCAGTTGCGCTATACCCCGAAACAGGAGGGTAGCTATACCTACACGCTCATTGAGAAATCCGGCAACAAAACAGATACCCTCGGCCTGGTGCCTGTGCAGGTATACCCTGCCGCCAAGCCCGCCGTGTTGCTGGTGTCATCGTTCCCGCTTTTCGAGTTTAAATTTCTGAAAAACCACCTGGGGCAGTTGCAGCACAAAGTAGCCTTGCGCAGCACCGTCAGCAAGGGCATGCACCAGCGCGAGTGGCTGAACATGCCGCACACGGACCTAGGCCGCATCTCAGCCAGATTGCTGCAGCAATTCGATGTGGTCATTACGGAGCCGCAGGCCTTGCAGGAACTCAGCAGCATCGAGCGGACAGCACTGCAGCGATCCGTTACTGAAGACGGACTGGGCGTGCTGACCATCGCGGGCGAACAGCTGGGTAACCGCACGACGGCTTTCTTCACCAACTTCCAAAGCAAACGCTTGTCGCAGCAAGACACCCGCAACGCCCGCGCCCGCTGGACGAACGGTACCACGGCCACGGCTATACCTGCTTCGCCCTTTACTTTGGTCAGCAGCGAGGCGGTAACGGGACTGATAGAAGAGCAAGGCAACAACCTGTTGGCAGCTGGCCGCAGGGCAGGTTGGGGCACCGTGGCGCTATCGGTGGTGCCCCAAACCTTTAGCTGGCAACTCGAGGGCAAACAAAGCACCTACGCCAGCTACTGGGCGCATTTGCTTTCGTCGGTTGCCAAGCGGGAAGTGCAGGAGAAGTTCTGGCAACTGGCCAAACCACAAGTGCCGCAGCTTCACCAACCTGCTACCTTAAAGCTAACGGACTATACCTGGCGTGAGGCGAGCTCAGTCCCTGAAGCTACCATCAGGCATCTTACCGATACCACCCAGACAGGTATAGCCCTGCAACAAAGCATCTTCCAACCAGAGATGCACGAAGGCACTTTCTGGCCACGCCGCCTGGGCTGGCATGTGGTAGAAGCAGAGGGAGTAAAGCCATTCTATTTTCTGGTGCAGGACAGCACAGCGTGGACACACCAAGCCATACAAGGCAAGCGGGACGCGACGTTGCAGTTTGCCACGCAGCAGCGCAGCCCGAATTCTAAAAACACTACAGCCTATACAGAAGAGCAGGTTCCGGTAGTCTGGTTTTTCCTGCTGTTTGTGCTGAGCAGCGGTTTTTTGTGGCTGGAGGAGAAACTTTAACTAAATTGACAGCCAGATAATTTCGGGCTACAGGATGATCCCATTCAGGCTCTTCTTAACAAAATTGACTTAAAACCGATTTGTTCTAATTGGTTCTCATACTTCGAAAGTAAGCAGATGATTCCTCACCTTCTCAACCGCAAGCTTATCTGGTTTTTTCTGCTGTTGTTAAGCAGCTGTAGCCTGGAGTCACCGGTGCCAACAGATGTTGTGATAGAAGGGCGCATCACGACAGACGGCGGTGCCAAGCCAATGGCTGCTATGTGGGTTAAACTCATCAAGGATAGGCCTGTATCCCTCGATGTCAATGAGCTGACCACCAAAACAGACGACAAGGGCTTTTACCGCTTTAAATTCAAGGCCAACCACCAGCTTAATGAACGGGTTTATGGCTTAAGCTATAATATCTCTACTGCTGACAATGACCCCTATTTCTGCTCTTCGAACTATTTCCGGATCGGCCACTTACCCAGTGCCGACACCACACTCGTTTACAACTTTGATATCCCCCGCAAAACAGCGATCCATTGTGTCTATAACGACCCTGTTAAGGCCAGGGAATTTGAATTAAACACAATTTTTAAATTTACTTGCGGCCTGGTTTCGGACAGCAACAGGTTTATGAACTCTACAGGAGCGGCCAGTATGGTGTACACCGAGAACCCGCTCTATATACCGGCTCATACTCCCGTGATTGCCGTAACCAGAGGCATAGACCGGAAGCTAAATAAGGCGTTGGAGCAAATGGACACCATTATGGTGGCATACGGCACAAACTATACGCACCGCATCGAGCTCAGGTAGATTAAGTTGACAGAGACTTGGCCGCAAATGTATGGAGTAGCTGAATCAGGTCAGGTATACACTCCAGGTTAAGGGTGTGGCCCACCTTCGGCAAGATTTCCAACTCCCCATGCGGCAACGACTGGTACATGGCGCGGCCCATCTCCGGGGTGCAGAGCATGTCTTCTTCGCCGTGCACGACCAGCACCGGCACCTGTACCTTTTTGAGCGCTTCGAGGTAGTTACCGCTTTCTTCGGTGGCGCGCACCAGCTTGAGCAGCCGCTCCGGGGTCGGGCTCTGGCTCGTTTTGCTGCTTTTGAGGTTTTCTATTGTGATAATGGGGTTCAGGAAATAGCTGCGGCCCAGTACAAAAGGCAGCATTACGTCGAGCATCAGCGGATAACCGCCTGCCAGCAATGCCTGTTTCCAGCTGGCCCCAATCGAGTCGAAGAAAGCGTCTTTGTAAGGGAAGGTTGAAAGCAGCACCCCCCGCTGCACCAGGCCCGGAAAATTGACCAGAAACCGCTGCGCCACCGCACCGCCATAGGAGATACCCACCAGTGTGGTGTCGGCTGGCAGCTGCAGACTCCGCAGCAAGTCGGCCAGATCGGCGGCGTGTCCTTCAAAGGTACGGTGCTCCGGTCCTTCATCAGACTGGCCCTGAAACAACAGGTCCACCAATACTAACTGATATTGCTTGCCCAACGCGTGCACCAGCCCCGCCCAGGCCGCTGTTGACTGGGAAAGCCCGTTGAGGAACACCATCGCCTGCGAGGCTTCTCTATTTCCGTGGAGTTCATAGTGTAGTTCCAGTCCGTCAGGAAGGCGGTGTCTCATGGCAGTGCTTGTTTAGTGGAAAGAGTATGAACCAAAACTAACGGAAATTTCCAAAAAGCACCGTGTAAGGTATAGCCAAACCGTACCTGTATCAGGTGTAGGCACAGATTTTCGTGGTAAACTCCTTATGAAAACGGGCTGTTTGCGCTGCATATATAATATATAGGCTTTCACGATGCCAGTTGGCAACCGACACGTAGCCCATAATATGCGAATTAACAGGTATAGACAGCCTTAGCAGATCTCGCCTTCCAGCAGCGTTTGCTTGTCAGCGGCTTGCTCAGGTATAGCCATCGGCACGGTGAAGTAAAACCGGCTCCCCTGCCCCATTGTCGTGTCAACCTGGATCTTACCTTCATGCCGTTCCACAAAATCGCGGCAAAGCAACAGCCCTAAGCCTGTGCCCTTCTCGTTTACGGTGCCTTTGGTAGCCATAGCGGGTGTTTCCAGTTTGAAAAGCGTCGCCAGGATGTCCGCGCTAATGCCAGTACCCTGGTCTGCTACCGCAACGGTGACCATATGGCCTGGCCCAGCTTCCGCCGCTATTTTAATAAGCCCGCCAGGGTAGGAGAACTTGATGGCATTGTGCAGCAGGTTGCGCACCACAAAATCGAGCATGTGGGCATCGGCACGCACCTGCAGCGCAGATGGCACCTGCACCTGCCAGGCAATCTGTTTGGTGTCGGCGGTGTCTTTGAGCAGGGCCACGTTACGGTTCACCAGTTCGGCCAAGGGCAGCACCTCGGGTTCGAAGCGAACGTGATGGCCCGAGGCCGTTTGTGCCGACGACCATTGCAGCAGGTTCTCCAGCAAAGCCTGCAGGTTGCGCACCGAAAGCTGGGTATGCGTGGCCAGCTTCTGCATTTGGTCGGGCTTCATCTTATCCGAGAAATTCAACAGTATATTCAGAAAAGACTCCAGTGTGGCCAGCGGCGTGCGGATGTCGTGCGAAATGATGGAGAAAAAGCGATCTTTGAAGAAATTGAGTCGACGCAGCTTGTGTTCCGAAGCCTTGAGTTTGCGCACCGTGTCCTTCAACTCCTGCGTGCGATGCCGGAGTGCCGCAGTGCGGTTGGTCACCATCACTTCGAGCTCATTTTTCTGTTGCTCTATCAGCAGCTTCCGCTCCGTTTCTTTCTCTCGCTCCAGTCGCTCCTTTTCAAGTACCTTGGCATTGAGTTCGCCCGTCACGGTGTTGAGTCGATAGGCCAGACCCAGCGAAAACAGGACCACCTGCGCCACCATGCCAACCTGCGCCGCATACACGGTTACCAGGTTATCAGGCAGCAGATGGTTCTCCTTCAATATAAAGAGCAAAGCACCCACCACAAAAAACACATTGGCAATCAGGAAGTAGCGTGCGGGCTTGTAGCCTTGGCGCAAGGAGTTTATACCTGTTAGGATCATGGCCACCAACACCAGACCACCGATCAGACCGATCAAGCTAACACAGGCCTGCAGCAGGTCGAGTGGCGTGAAGTAAGAAAGTAGCCCCATACCCACAGGCAGAATATAAAGCAGAGCCAACAACATCAGCGCCTTGTCCCAAAGCGGCATGGTACGCTGGGTATTGAGGTAGTGTCGCGTAAACAGTACCCGGAACAAACCATTGAATGTCACGATGAAAGGGAAGCTGTGCGCGTTCCAGATCGGGGCATTGGGCCAAAGCAGTTCAATAGCGAAGCCATGGAAGAACATAAAGTACAGACCGGTGCCCAGCAGCGCCATCACGTAGTATAGGTAACTGCGGTCACGCACCGATGCGAAGAGCACAAGGTTATAGAGCGTCATCACCAGGATAATGCCGATAAAGATGCCCTGTCCGAACAGTCTGTCGCGGTTTGCGGCTTCTACCTGCTCAGGCATCAGCAATTGTACCCGCAGTGCTTGTGGCTTGTATAGATTGATATCGCCCTGCAGGCGCAGGTATAGGGTGGTTGTGCTGTTGGGCAGCAGTGCTAGCCGTATGTAGGGTTTATAGCCCGGCACGTCCCGCTCCCGAATGGGCAGCAGTTGCCCCGAGCGCTTTAAGGTATAGCCTGATTCGCTGAACTGATAGAGCTCTATGTTGCTCCAGTCGCCGGCATAGAGTAATCGCGTCTTTTCGCGGTGTGTGGGGTTGCGCAACACGACACGTACCCAATGCACCGTCTTACCCGGCTGCAGCACGTCCGAGATACTGTTTGCCGAAAAACGGGCGGTTCGGATCTGCTCAAGCAGCAGTGTCGCGCTTGGGTCGTGGTATACCTGCAAAGCCTCCGTTATGGCTTGCTGTGTGGCTGTCACTTCCACCGTGCTGGGTACCTGCGCACGGGTTTGCAGCGCTATTAAAACAAATAGCAGCAAGGTCAACAGCTTAGAAAAGCGGCAAATACAGCAGGTATAGCAGAGCACAAGCATACGTCAATTTACAAAAATATCTCCGTTATACTATACTTCTGAGAATATCGCATTTTGCCAGTGGAATCAAATTGCTATATTGAGCTCATATTCCTGACCAATTTCACTTACGCTTTAACTTATGGCCCGCCTTAAACTACTGATTGCAGAAGATGATGTGGTGATAGCCCAAAACCTGTCGCTTTCGCTGGAGTCGATGGGCTATGAGGTATGCCAGGCCGTGAGTTCAGGCGAAGAGTTGCTCTTGCAGGTACACCAGCACCGGCCGGACCTGATCATTCTGGACATCACCCTGGAGGGCAAACTTGATGGTATTGAGACAGCCGCACTGTTAGCCAAGGCTACCCAGGTTCCTTTTATCTTCATGACGGCCTTTTCGGACAGAGAAACCATCGACCGGGCCAAGCAAACCAACCCACATGCTTACCTGGTCAAGCCTTTCGACGCCCGCACCCTGCAAAGCAGTATTGAGCTGGCCATACACAATGCAGGTACCCGTCAGTTTCAACCCGTGCAGGCTGCCGCTATACCTGTCCAGACCACCGACACCGTAGAGGCCGACAATTTCCTGCTGCACGATGCCCTGTTTGTGAAAGTGCGCAACCGACTCGAGAAAGTCATGCTGGAAAACATCGTCTGGGCCGAAGCGCAGGATATCTACTGCAACATCAAAACCCGTACACACCTGCATTTGGTAAGCCAAAGCCTGAAAAACCTGGAGCAGCGGCTACCCGGGAGCCAGTTCATGCGCGTGCACCGCTCCTACATCGTACAGCTCACCGCTATCGAGGCCATCGAAGACAACAACATCCTCATCGGGGGCAAGCAGATTCCTATCGGCAACACACACCGCGACGCTTTGCTGAAGCGATTGCAAATTTTGTAAGTTGAGGAGTTGAGGATTTGAGGAGTTTAAGAGTTAGAAAGGTATAGCCCATTGGGATACCGACCTATCTGAATCGTTCATCCGACAATAGGCAATCTATAATTCAACCATTTAACCATTTAACCTTTAGCAGTTCAGAATACCCCACCTTTCCTCTCACCGATTTCACCTTAAATTATCCTCATTTGGCAAGTATAGGCTTCTGTTAATGTTTATTATTAGCTAATTTAATTCAATATTTCCTTAGCAATAATACCATTCGCACATGAATAGTCTGGCATCATCAGAGCTTGTAACGGCAGGTTGGGTACTCGTACTCGCCTACGCAGGCATTATCCTGTTTTTTGTGGTACGGGGTGCGCTGCGTATTCGCTCTATCTCCGACTATGCCCTCGGCAACGTAACGTTCTCGCCGGTGGCGGTAGGGTTGGCGCTGGCCGCATCCATGACGAGCGCCGCCACCTTCATCATCAACCCGGGCTTTGTAGCGCTCTACGGCATAAGCGGCGTTATCTCCATGGCGATCGCGCTGCCTGTTGCGGCGCTGGTATCGCTGGTGGTGCTCACCAAGGGCTTCCGCAAAATGGGCACCGCCGTAAAGGCCCAGACCATGGCCCAGTGGATGGGCCTTGTGTACAAAAGCCGCGGCTATGCCATGTTCTTTGCTTTTCTGTCGCTCTTGCTGATCACTTTTATCGTGCTCATTTGCGTGGGGCTTACCAAGGTGCTGGCTAGTGTGCTCAACCTGAACGAGCTGCATGTGTGTGTCGGCATTGTGGTGTTTGTGTTTGGCTATATGATGTTTGGCGGGGCCAACTCTATGGTCTACACAAACATGATCCAGGCAATATTTATGCTCATCGTGGCCTTCATCTTACTGGGCTCCGGCTATCAGCACTTCAGCGACGGGGTGCACGGCTTCCTGGACAAACTGGCTGCAATAGACCCCTTGCTGGTGGCGCCAAACAACCCAGAGAGCTTCCTTTTCCGGGATAACTTCGAAATCATTTTCTGCCAGATGATCATTGGCGTTGCCATTGTCTGTCAGCCACACATCATCACTAAGTCGCTGCTGCTCAAAAGCGAAAAAGACGTAAACTTATACCTGCTGGTCGGGGTACTGGCCGAAGCCTTGTTCTTCTTAGTCGTGTTTGCCGGTTTGTATGCCCGCCTGTCTTTCCCGGACCTGACCATAAACGGACAGCCCTTGCCTGTGGATGGCATTATGTCGGCTTACGTGGTGCGTGAGTTCCCCGTGTATGTGGGACTGTTGCTGGTGATCGGACTCATTTCGGCAGGTCTTTCCACCCTGGAAGGACTTATCCAGTCCCTCTCCATCACCATCACCTCCGATATTCTGACCCCGATCATAGGCGATAGCGTTACAGCCCGCGGTGTGGTCATTAACCGACTCGTGATTGTGGTTTTGGCGGCAGTCACTATCTGGCTCACCTTCGATCAGTTGCAGAACCCGAACCTGAGTGTGGGCATTTTTGCACAGAACGGGGTGTATGCATACTTCTCTGCGGCATTTGTGCCGGTGCTTTTTGGGATGTTCCTCCGCCGGGTGCCGCTTATCGCGCCGGTTGCCGCCTCCCTTACTTCCGTTATTGTGCATTTCAGTGTGTACTATGGCGGGCTCACTACCTATATGCAGGCCCCGGTGCGCAACCCAGGTATAGCCGCCGCACTGGCTATACTGGCGTCGGTGGCAGTAGGGCTTATTTTCTACTATGTGTTCCGTCAGCCTGCCCCTGAACCGGCAACTGAAGAAGCGTCACTTTTAACAGAACCGACCTATGAAAGTGAACTCAAGAACTAAGCTAATCTCAGCCGCTTTGTGCCTGCTGTGCCTACACACGGCCTGCCAGTCAGCGCAGCCCGCCACTGCTTCTGCAGGCATGGACCACACCGCTACAGCCAGCACTGAGACAACACCTATGGTGCCAGCTGTTCCCGACCCTGTTTTTGAGGGATTGCGCTACAGGTATACAGTTAATAAAATAACGTTGCCAAACGGCACCCGAGTAGCCTATACCGACGAGGGCAAGGGCGCAGAGACCATCCTATTTGTACACGGATTGGGCAGCTACCTGCCGGCATGGGACAAGAACGTGGCTGAACTAAGCCAGCATTACCGTTGCATCGCCCTCGATCTGCCAGGTTACGGCAAATCCGACAAAACAGGTATAACCCTAGGCATGGCCAGCTATGCGAATGATATACTGGCTCTGATGGATGCGCTCCAACTAAAACAGGTCACGCTGGTGGGTCACTCCATGGGAGGCCAGATTGCCATCACCACTGCCCTGAAAGCCCCGCAGCGCATTAAAAAACTGGTGCTGGCAGCGCCTGCAGGCTTCGAGACATTCACGGAGCCACAAAAGCAGCTCTTCAAGATGACGGTTACGCCCGAGACCGTGCAGCAAACCACGCCAGAACAAGTGACGGCTAACTTCAAGGCCAATTTTCACCAAATGCCTGCGGATGCCCAGTACATGGTCGACGATCGTCTCCAAATGGCGGAGTCAGCCGAGTTCGGGGCTTACAGCGTAGCTGTAGCGGGTAGCGTGGCCGCGATGGTAGATGAGCCAGTATACGAGCAATTGCCCCTGGTGCAGGTACCGACTTTAATCCTCTTTGGGGCGCAGGATGCCCTTATACCGAACCGCTACCTGCACCCTAACCTGACCACCCAGGCGGTAGCCGAAGCAGGTCATCACCGCATACCCAACAGCCAGCTGCTGATGATACCTGAAGCAGGCCACTTTCTGCAATACGAACAAGCCAAAGCATTTAACAAAGCTATCCGGGACTTCCTGAAATAGCGCCTGAACCATAACCTTAACAATCTAAACTACATTGCCATGAAAAAAATTTACTTACTCCTGTTTGCACTCTTTGCAGTGACACAGGTCGCACTGGCCCAAAGCGGCAGTGTCAAGGGTCGCGTGCTCGGCGCAGACTCCAGAGAGCCTCTGAATGGCGCCACCGTCCTGCTCGAAGGCACGACGAAGGGCGCCTCAACCAATGCCGCCGGTGATTTCAGCATTGTCGACGTGCCGGCAGGCACCTATAATCTCCGCATTTCCTATGTGGGCTATACCTTCCCACGGCAGTCGGTTACAGTAAATGCAGGTAGCCCTACCGATATCGGCACCGTCACCATGATCACAACTAATATGGTAGGAGAAGAAATCGTGGTAACGGCTTCGCGTCGTCCTGAGAAACTCACCGAAGCCCCTGCCACTATCAGCCTGATCTCATCCAGAGACATCGCGGAGTTACCGTCTTTCAACGTGGGGGAACTATTGGCACGTCAGAAGGGTGTTGAATTCATCCGTACCGGTGTGCTGGGCACAGGTATCAATGTGAGGGGTCTCAACAGCGCCTTCAACCCAAAGAACCTGCAAATGAATGACGCCCGCCTGTCGACCCTCATCGCGACCGGCTTGCCTCTTGGCCCACTAGGCACCGTGGTGAAGGAAGACATTGAGCGCATAGAAGTAGTGCTTGGCCCTGCCGCCGCTCTTTATGGCCCGAACGCTCACAACGGCTTGGTAAACACGATCACCAAAGACCCGCGCCGTACGGAGGGCACCACCCTGGCACTCGGTGCCGGCAACCAGCAAGTGTTCTCAGGTCGTTTCAGACATGCGCAGGTAATCAGCCCTAAAATGGCTTTCAAGGTTACCGGAGAGTATACCAAAGGTCTTGATTTTGCTTATAATGACACTGTTTACTTCGGTGCCAAACAACGAGCCACGGAAATTGACCTGGACAGAAAGTTCAACACCATGCGTGGCGAGGCAGCCATGTATTACAGCGTGAACAATGCCTCTGACATCATCGTGTCGTATGGTGGCAGCAATTCCAACAACCTGGCCCAGACCAATGCCGGCCGTAACCAAATCAAGGACTGGCAAGTGCATTACCTCCATACCCGCTATGTATCGCCGCGTGTGTTCGCACAGGTATACCACACCTGGAGCAAGACAGACGACACCTACGCTATCAACCAGCGCACGCAGAACTACCTGAGCTTCAAGAATGCGGGTTTTAGCGAAGAAGAGGCACGCAGCAGATCGTATAAAGAACAATGGTTTGGCTCCTCGCCGGCTGCCGGAGTGGCCCTGCCACGCGGTGCCGTGTTCAAGGACGCTTCTCGCCGCCTGAATGGTGAACTGCAGTATAACAACAGCATTGGCGGTTTCGACTTCATTGTAGGCAGCCAGTACCAGCGCGATATCGCTGACAGCCGCAACACCTACCTTTTCGACCGTGACGGTGCCATCGTAGTCGACCAGCTCGGCTTTTATGGCCAGATAGAGAAACAGCTTGGCGGAGGTTTCAAAGCCCTCGTTGCAGGCCGTGGAGACAATCATGAATTTTATGGCTTTAACTTCATCCCGAAAGCGGCCCTGGTATGGGCACAAAATGATCATGCCATTCGCCTTACTTACGGCAAAGGTATAGCTGCCCCCACCATCCTGAACCTAGAAGGCTACTTGTTTGGTGGTTTGCTGATCGGTAACGGCCAAGGCTATACCCTGAGCGACGGTACTAAGATAAATAAACTGGAAGTGGAGTCTATCAACACCCTGGAGACTGGGTACAAAGGCAAGCTGTCTGATATGTTCTTCCTCGATGTGAATGCCTACTACAACAAGTCCAAAAACTTCTTGAGCCCAGCTATAAACATTGCCACACAGGGCCGCAAGGTTACGCAAAGGGGCGATGTACCAATGTCGCAGGTTATACCGGGCACACCAGAAGCGGGGGCGGCTTTTTTGCTAACCTATGTTAACTTCGGCGAGGTAGACACCTACGGCGCTGATTTCGGACTGACGTTCGCGCCTCTGCAGTCGCTTAATTTTGTAGCGAATTACTCTTATTTCGGTTATAACATCGATAAGGATGATCTGAATAACGACGGCAACAGAGATGGCAAGGTGAACCAGTTAGACCTGTCTATCAATGCGCCGGCCAATCGCTTCAGCCTGGCGGCGAACTACAGCAAAGACAAGTTCTTCGGTTCTATTTTCACCCGCTGGGTACAGGAGTTTGATTTCTTCTCGGGCATCAACGTGGCAGCCAAAGCCGACGAGGCGCTTGGCCTGAAGGAGAATGCCCGCTTTGGCAGAACCTGGAATTATGGTCCGCTGGGCGGCTTCACCAATGTGGACGTGAGCGCAGGTTACAGGTTCAACACTTACCTGACTGCATCGGCTCAGGTAACCAATGTATTTAATGCCGAGGTGAGGGAGTTTGTGGCATCGCCATTCATTGGCAGGCTCTATTCTGTGGAGTTGAAGGTGAACCTCCCGGGATTCTCTAAAAAGACGAATGAGGTTAGGTAGTTTGATTAAGGTGAAAACAGGGCGCCCCACAAGGGCGCTTTGTTTTTTTACAAGCTATATTCCATTTACAGAAACACACTTATGAAAAATGCAATCATTACAGGCGGCACCAGTGGTATTGGGTTAGGTATAGCACGCTTATTTGCAGCGCAGGGCTATAACCTGTTAGTGAACGGACTAGAGCAGAACGGCCAACAGATTGCCGATGAACTGGCTCAGGAACACGAGGTGAGGGTCATTTTTTCATCTGCCAACATGCAGCATTCTGAACAGATACGCGAGATGGTGCAACAAGCTGAGCAGGAGCTGGGCCATGTGGATGTGCTGATCAACAACGCAGGTATACAGCACGTGGCGCCGGTGGATGAGTTTCCGGAGGACCGCTGGGACGCGATCATCGCCATCAACATGTCGGCTACGTTTCATGCCTCGAAGGCGGTATGGCCGGGTATGAAGGCGCGTGGTTTTGGCCGCATCATCAATATTGCGTCGGCCCATGCCCTGCGTGCCTCCGAGTACAAGGTGGCCTATGTGGCTGCCAAGCACGGCGTGGCAGGTATAACCAAAGTGCTGGCCCTGGAGGGAGCGCCGCATGGCATCACCTGCAATGCTATTTGTCCAGGCTATGTGCGCACTCCCCTCGTTGAGGCCCAGATAGCGGACCAGGCACGGGCGCACCAAATGTCAGAAACAGAAGTGATTGCCAAAGTGATGTTGAAAAAACAACCTATCAAACAATTTGTGGAGGTTCAGGCGCTGGGCAACATGGCGCTATACCTGGCCTCCGAAACAGCAGGGCAGCTGACAGGGGCTATGCTCCCGGTTGATGGCGGCTGGTCTGCCCAGTAGCTTCTGATTTTTAGTTTGGCCTAGCAATCACAAGCTATACCTAAAAGCAGAAAGCCCCGGCTCTTTTATTGGTGACCGGGGCTTTCTGCTATACTGTGGTTATTACTTACTGATGATCTTGAACTCAGTGCGGCGGTTCACCTGGTGGTCTTCTTCCGAACATTCCACGTAGTCGCTGCACTTGTTTCGCAGCCTGGACTCACCATAGCCTTTGGCCACCAAGCGTTTGCGGTCTATACCTTTCGAAATGATGTAGTCAACCGCAGCCTGTGCGCGGCGCTCCGACAGGTCTTGGTTATACTTGCGGGTCTGGCGACTGTCGGTGTGCGAACTCAGCTCTATGCGGATCGTCGGGTTTTCTTTCAGTACACGCACCAGCTTGTCCAGTTCCAGTGCGGCATCCGGCCTGATGTCGTGTTTATCCAGGTCATAGAAGATGTTCTCCAGCACGATCGGTACATTTGGTGTATCGCGGTATAGCACCATCTCTACCAACAGCGAGTCAATGCTGAAGCGGCAGTCAGGCGTAAACAGGACCGTCTGCGTGAGGTATCCTTTCTTGCTTCCTCTGATAGTATACTGCATGCCCGCCTGCACCTTGTAGCCAAAGCCGCCTACAGCGTCGGAGTGGGTTTCATCCAAAGAGCCGATGTTCTCCTCAAACAGCTGCAGAAGCACATTGTCTACCACCACCTTCTTCTTGATGTGCGTACCAGGCTGGGCCACCATCTCGATGGTCTGGCCTACGAGCATACACTCCACTGGCACTTTTTTAAAACTGTAGATATTATCAGAACCAGTGGCGCTTTCTCTGCCCGACGACAGCCATCCCTTTACTCCGGCTTTATCCACTACCATACCCAGATCGTCGCGTGAGGAGTTTAGCGGGTACATCATGTTCTTCACAGAAGTCCACTCCGATCGTTTTCCCTCAGCCTTGAAGATATCCAGTCCACCTAAGCCCAAGTGACCGTCCGAAGAAAAATAGAGGTGGCCATCGCCCCCGATCGCTGGAAAGCTCTCGCGGCCGCTGGTATTAATGGCTGGCCCTGCGTTGACTGGCTTACCCCAGCTCCCGTCTTCCAGGCGCTCACAGTAGTAGATATCCGTCTCGCCCATACCTCCCGGCATATCAGACACGAAGTACAACAGTTTGCCGTCTGGCGTCACGGCCGGATGCCCAACCGAATACTCTTTTGGTTTGTTGTAGGCAAAAGGCACAGCATCTGCCCAGGCTCCATCCTGGCGCTTTGCCATGTATATTTCTAGCCTGTTGATGTAGTCGCCGCCTTTTCCTGCGCCGCCTACCCAACTGGTAGGGTCTGTGTTTGTTTTGGTACGTCCGCGTTTCATGCTGTTGGTGCGGGTAAAAAACAGCATATCTTCCAGTTCCAGGAAGGAGGCCGGCCCATTGTGGTAGTCCGTGTTAACTTCTTTTGACAGGGGCACCGGTACACTCCAGGTTGAGTCGGAAGCGGTAGCTGCCAAATACAATTGCACAAAGCCATTGCCCGTCCAGTTAAATTGGCTTTGTTTCTTTTTCCCCTCGGCTGACAGCCTGTCCGACGAAAAGATCAACGCTCCGGCCGGCATCTGTATCGGGCTGAAATCGGCACTTGTGGAGTTCAGTTTTTCTTCCGCTGCGATTTTGTAGGATAAAGGGCGGCTTATCCAAAGCATGGCTGTATCGCAGGAAGCGGCCAGCGACTTGGCCATGTCAGCTTTTTCCGGTACCAGGTTTCCATAGCGCTGATAAAGCTCTTTGGCCTTTGCATAGTCCCCGTTCCGCTTGGCGGCCTCTGCATAGTAATATATACTCGCCGGACTCGCATCCGGGAAGCTGGCCACCTGCGCATACCAAAACTCAGCCTCTTTGCTGTTGTTCATCAACCGGTAGCTATCGGCTATGCGCTGCAGCATATGGGCGTTGGGCTCTGTTTGCTCCATCGCCTTTTTGTAAGCCTCCAGCGCCAGCGCATATTCAAAGTTGTTGAAATACTTCTCGGCCAGTTTCACTTCCTTTTTTTGGGCCTGAGATGCTTCAGGCCAGGCGAGGCCTGTTACAAGAAGCATCAGTATCACTAGTAATCGTACTCTCATGGTCTTCTTTCGGAATAATTAGAAGTAACGTGGGGTCAGCATGCGTGCGTCCTCCTTCTTGAAGAAGGAATACCCAATGGATACCTCATGGCTGGGATGTTGCTTCAGGGCGTTAAGGCTGACATCATATGAGTACCCCAGTCTCAGCTTAGGCGTTAGGTATAGCTGCGCAATGGCAGCCCAGGCGTTGCGTCTGTCCAGTTCATATTCGTCTGAATACTTGTTATGTACCTGCACGGCCGTACGGTAGGATCCACCCAGCCAGATGCGCTCCCCCAGCAGGAAAAATGTATTCAGATCCAGACCGGTTGGGCTGTTAAAATCCTCTTTGATGAGAAAGCTTGGTTTGAAAATGATGCTCGGGGAAAGGTCAAGCACATAACCTGCTGAAAGGAAAAAGTGCCTGTTCGGGGTAGTTACTTCCAGCTCATCTCCTTTCGTGTTGATCAGGTTGGCAACCGACAGGCCCGTATAAAAACGTTCGGTGTTAAAGAAAGCTCCGATTCTGAAATCGGGCAAGAGCTCCGACACCCGGTTTTGCGGTACAGCCAGGTCGGGTCTGGAGTTGCCTGTGTTCAGTTTGGTGCCGTCCAGTGTGTACTGCGCCAACCCAGCGGCAAAGCCCAGGCCAAGCCGTGCCGTTTCGCTCATCTGCAGGCGCACTGCCAGGTTGCCGTGCAAGCCCAATTGGCGCTGCGCCCCCAGTTCGTCGTTCATGGCATTCAGGCCAAAACCGATGCGGCCGCTTCGCGTGGCACCGTCCAGGCTAAAGGTCTGCGTGGTCGGGGCTCCTTCCATACCTACCCACTGGCTGCGGTGCGTCGCATTGACATTCAGTATTTCCTTGCTTCCGGCGTAGGCAGGGTTGATAATCAGCTCATTGAAAATGTACTGTGTGTATTGCGGTGCCTGCTGCGCATAGCCTTGCCAGGCTAGCAGCAACATCACCAAAAGCACCCCTAATCTTTGCATTGTAATAACCTTAATTCGTTTGTTCTCTTATCGGACGATCATCACATAGCCTTTGTACGTCTTCTCAGTGCCGTCACAAAGCGTCATGCGCAGCACATAATAGTATGTACCCTCCGCTAACTTGTCGCCGTTCCAGTCATTCTTGTATCCCTTTCTCCTGAACACCTCGTTGCCCCAGCGGTTTACTACCACTAAGTCGTTGTCAGGATAGTTGAGCAGGCTTCCGATTGTCCAGGTGTCATTGTTGCCATCGTTGTTTGGCGTGAACACATTCGGTATGGTCAGCGCTGCGTCGCGCAGGCTTGGATCAGACAGCAGGGTAACCGGCTCGCTCTGGCACAGGCCATTGTCAGCCACCACGGTTATCTCGCCTTTGGCTGCGCCCTGCATTACACTAATCGTACTCGTGCCCTGCCCCGAAATAATCTCCCATCCAGCCGGTACCGACCAGGTAAAGGTGCTGCCCATGCTATTCGACTCCAATTCATAAACAGCAAGGTCTGAACAGGCGGTGGTTTTATCGATGATGCGGCTTATGACCGGCAATGGCGAGGTAGCGACTACAGCTGTGGCGGCTGCACTTTTGCCACAATCATTTTCTGCTTCCACCTTCACCTCTCCGGAATTGATGCCGACCTGCACGGTGATTTCACGCGACCCCTGGCCGGATATGATCGTCCAGCCGGTTGGAACAACCCAGTTGTAGAAGGCGGCGTTTGCCACCTCAGCTACAGCATAAGTGGTGGTGCGGGTGGCACAGGCAATCGCTTTCCCTATAATGGATACAGGCGTAAGCGGCGGGGCTGTCACAACTTTCACATCTAGCTTTGACTCGGCCGTTGTGCCGCAGGAGTTCCGGGCTTTTACCGTAATTGTTCCTCCGCCTTTTACCTTTACCGTGATCTTGTTTGTACCCTCTCCCTCCACTAGTTCCCATCCGGCAGGCAGAGTCCACAGGTAGGTATCAGCTCCACTGATAGCAGGTATAGAGTACACGGCGTTCGTTTTTCCGTCGCATGGCACCAGTGTCCCTTGGATAGCCTCCGGGTTCATTAGCGGCCGTTGTGGCTCTGTCAGCAATTTCACGCTTTGGCTCTCTCCGCAAGAGTTAACCGCCACAACTGTTACCTCGCCACCAGAAGTACCAGCGGTTACTTTAATTTGCCTGGTGTTTTCTCCGTCAGTGATAGTCCATCCATTTGGTACGGTCCAGATATAGCGCGTAGCCGTTGGCACAGCCGCAATACTAAACACCAAGTTAGCCGTATTGCCACAATAAGATTCTCTGTCGGTGATAATAGCACTTGGAGCAGGTGGCACTTCGCCCACGAGTTGCAGCGCCAGGGTACTGCTTTCGCCCACCGACCCGCAATTGTTGATAGCGGCCACTTTGACCTGCCCCTGCGTAGTTCCGGCTCGCACTGTTATGCTGGTACCGTTCCTGTCGCCAACTACTTCCCAATCTGGGCCAGGGAAGGTCCACTGATACGAAACTGCTCCGTTAACCGGAATGATCGAATAGGTTTGGTTCTTTCCAGCGCAATATTGCGTTTGTCCGTTTATCGGACCTGGTTTAGGGGCCGGAATGTCCGGCTGCAGGGAGATGGCAAGCGAGGCAGCCTGGCTCTCTCCGCAAGGGTTCTCGGCCGTGACGCGTATGGTGCCAGACTGCGTGCCCACATCTACCATGATTCTGTTTGTGCCCTGTCCTTCCACAATTCTCCAACCAGTAGGGAAGGACCAGGTATAGCGTTGCGCCTGGTCTACAGGATCAAGCTGGAACACTACCTTCGTCTGATTCACGCACACGCCCTTGTCTGGGCCCGTTATCACAAACGGAATGTTCGGGATTGGGCTGAATGGTTTGACGCGCAACACAGCTGGTTCACTGATGCCGCAGGAATTCTTGGCGCTAACCTTAATGTCGCCTTCTTTAGTGCCAAACTTCACCTTGATGCGGACAGTACCCTGACCTTCCAGAATTTGCCAGCCTTCCGGCACTTCCCAATCATAGTACTGTGCGCCATCTACTGGCTTGGTACTGTAATAAGTCTCAGAGGTGATACACGTAAAAGCATCGCCTGTTATAGCTGCGGGGGTAACTGGTTTTGCGGTAGTGGCCTCCACATTTTTTTTGCTTCTTCCTTCCTTACCGCAAGCGTTGATCACCAGTACCGAAATGTCGCCACTCTGGGCATCTGGGTCCAGGTCCACGGTAATCTCACGGGTTCCCTGCCCTGCCGTAATTCTCCAGCCATTGGGTACAGCCCAGTTATACTCTGTTGCGAATGGTACCTCATTTACCCAGTACTTGGTGCCAACGCTTCCCTTACAAACCGGGAAGGAGCCAAAAATATCGCCAGGCACGATAGGCTGGTCAGGTATAACAATTACCTCAAACTTGAGGCTGCTGCTGCCACACGAGTTTATACCGCTTACTGTTATTTCACCGGCCTTGCCATTCGGGTTAAATGTGATCGTATTAGTCCCTTGTCCGCTTAGAATCTCCCACTCAGCCGGAAACTGGCTCCATACGTACTGGGCAACATCGGCACTTGCTTTAACACTGAAGCTCACTTCGTTCGTAGTAACGCAAATCGTAATTGAGCCGCCGCCCGACAAGGCTACGGGTTGGTTAGGCACATCAAGAAACGGTTTTACGTCCAGGGAGCGAGCCCCGCTTTTTCCGCATATGTTTTCAGCGATCACACTTACCTTCCCCGATGCCTCCCCTACTTTTACAGTAATGCGGACGGTACCCTGCCCTCCTGTGATTTCCCAATCCTCGGGCACGCTCCAGATATAGTTCGTGGCATTCTCTACCGGGTCGATGGAGTACGATGCTGACTCGCCTTTGCACAGGCCCTCATCCGGTTTGATAGGGCCAGGCGTTTGTGGAGGGTCCGGGTAGTTGTTCACCCGCAGCGTGCTTGGCGGACTTGGGTCGCAGCCACTGCTCACCGTTACAGATATGAAAGGATCCGCATTCCGCTCCACTGCCTTTACTTTGATTCGGTTTCCAAAGCGCTCCCCGATAATCTCCCACCCTCTCGGCAGGCTCCACTCGTACTTTGTTACCCCTGTGATTTCGTTTATGTAGTACTCTACCTCGTCCCCAACGCATATTTCCATTGGTCCCTTTATCTCGCCAGCGTCAGGCAGAATGACGCAAAAGCGCAAATCCATCGAGTTGTTGTCAGTAATTTCGTCTGCCGCGGTGCCGCTCACGCTTCCACGGACAAAGCCCTCTCCCGCGTCCCGCAACACCGCCGTTATGGTCAATGTAACAGACTCCCCGACTTTCAGGCCGCCGATATTCCATTGAAATCCGCCTTCAGGCAAATTCGTAATACCGTTGTCTGGGGTGAATACGCGATCGCTTCCCGTGAACAGCAGATTGGTGACCCGCACGTTGGTATCATCGACGGGGCCGTTGTTTTTGACGGTGATTTTATAGGTGATCGTTTCCCCGATAAAATAACTGGTTGTGCCGGCATTGCCCGGAGATCTTGTAATGGTGATAGCCCGGTCTGTGGGCAGATAAAAGCGGGAGTTGATGATGCTTACTTCTCCCTGCAGGGAGGCTATGCGCCCCCTAATTTCGGTACTGCCACCTATAGACACATTTTCCTGCGCTATAAAATTGCCGCGCAGTGCCGCGCCACTTCCAACGATCAGCCTGTTTTGTAGCACCCACACCACATTCGACACTTTAGCGTCTTGCTCCAGGGTCATTTTGGCGTTATCTGCGATCGTGAGATCGCCTTTAATGATGAAGATGAAAACAGCGTCCGGGTTTCTGTTGCCGTTCAGCACCAGGTTGGAATTTATCATCCCTGTACCGTTCAGCTCGTATACGCCAGGCAGGAAGGCGCCGCCTGTCCAGCTTGCATTGGTAATGGGTGTTTTATTGGGAGAGTTGATGGCGGCATTGTAGATAGCGGTAGCGGCGTTGTGGGCTTGCGTGGCTGCCTCCGTTTTGTTTTCTATACCCTGCTGCACAATGCCGGGAGGAAAGCCTTCGGCGTTGTTCAGAACAGAAGCCAGTTTGGCAGGCATTTCGGTATTCCCTGAATTAACAACCTTCTGATACCCCACTACGTTATAACCAGCGAAGACCCCTAAAGCAGGGGCTTGCTGTGCTCTTGCGCCAAACGTAACCAGCCATAAGCTTAATACCAGCAACAAGGCTTTTCTTAAGAAGCTTGTCATGAAATAGATTCGTATAAGTTTGTTATAGAATTTGGCGTTTAATTTTTTCAACCATCAGATATTGCAGACTACCACCTTAGTTTGCGAAACCCTTTTCTTTCTTACCCTTCCAAGCCAAACATAGACGCAAGTATATACTTTAAAAAGTACATAATAAAGCTTCTAAAGTATATGGCGTATAATATTGGTTATATTAACCTCTAAAATTTAATAATTTCAGATACAAAGCAAATTTTACTTTAAAGTTTAAAGTTATTTGCGCCATAGTCCTACAACCAACTCAATTGGTTTTGCTTCCCAATATTATATTAATTCCTCTTTCTTGCAGGCCTTCCGACTTGCTGGTGTTAGCACTTTTCTGAAAAGTGCACAAAGGTATGCACAATTGTACATACTCTGTATCAGCTATATAAAAAACAATTAAAGTGAACGGTGCATAAAATATTGAATATGCAGCAGCGGGGCCTAAGGCAGGATGTGTGATGAGAGAAAAACCAGATAGGCGATTACCATACCCATTGCGGGCAAATGATGCGACGGTCGTTCAGGAGCTTGAAACCGACCACGACTTCGTGCGTTCCGGCGCTTACCCTGTTCAGGTTGGATGTGGTGGCATCGTAGGAGTAGGAAATGTCCAGCAGGGGGCTGACATATACGCCTACCATACCTACAAGGGCATCATCGTGACGATAGGAGGCACCTACCCAAAAGCGCTCGTCGTACAGTGCGCGCAAATTAAAATCTATGGCGAGCGGACTCGGATCTGCCAACTTCAGCATAACAGAAGGAATAAAATCTATGCTCCCGAAAGGACTGAAACGGTAACTGCCTGTGACAAAATAGTGGCGCTGCAGGTCGAGAGTTACGTTATTGTTTTCAGAAGAGCGGAAAGTACCTGCATTTTTGAGCAGCTGCGCCCCAGAGATTCCCACCGAGAAATTACGGGAGTATACCCAAAAGCCCAGGGTCAGGTCCAGCACATTCTGGTTGATGGCCCCGCCGCCCACCAACGGGTCGCTTGGGTTGGTAAACTGCAGGTCGCTTGAGTTGACTGAATTGCGGATAATACCGGCGGCTACCCCTGCTGAAGCATTAATGGTTCGGGTGAGCGGCAAGTGGTAGGCATAGGTACCCGATAGCCCGGTGCGGCGCAAAGGCCCCGTCTTATCAGTATGGAAAATTATACCTGCTCCGTGATGCGCCAATGCCTTGGCGTACTTGGTGCTGGCTGCCCCTTTGTTAAGCGGCATATGCGCCGTCGCATAGTAAGTAACAGGCGCCCCATCCAACCCTACCCACTGTTGCCGGGTGCTCACCCGAATGTCAGCATAGTCCTCTATACCTGTGAGGGCAGGGTTGAGTAGGAAATTATTGACCATGTACTGGCTATATTGAGGGCGCTGCTGCGCAAAAGCCTGCACGACAACACCTATAAACGCAACTAAAAGAAAGGGTAGCTTTTTCATAGTGTATTATCTGATAATGGTCACATGCCCTGAAATCGGTTTTTCGGAGCTGTTGAGATAAATAATGTAATAGTAGGTAGCCACCGGCAGTGCTTCGCCTTTGTAGGTCCCGTCCCAAGGCGTGCCGTAGCCGCTCGAGGTGAAGATCTGGTTACCCCAGCGATTGAATATCTCTACACGCGCATCCGGGTAATTCTCTATGTTGCCCAACTCCCACACATCGTTTACTCGGTCTCCGTTAGGGGAGAAGGCATTCGGAACGGAAATGGCCGGGATAACGGTCACCGTCACCTCATCAGTGGCAGTACAGCCATCGGGGGTCGTCACGGTTACGGTATAGGTGGTCGTTACATCCGGCCTGGCTACCGGGTTAAAGACATTTGGGTTGCTTAGCCCCGCTGCCGGCTCCCATGCATAGGTGGCGCCTCCGGAGGCCCGAAGCTCGGTTGTTTGGCCCTGTATAATGGTTACGTCCTCTCCGGCGTTGGCCACAGGCGTCACGATGGTGACATTGGCCGCCGTGCGGGTCGCGCTGGAGCAGTTGCTGTTATTGACAGCCTGTGCATAATAGGTCGTATTACGAGTCAGCTCCGGGGTTACGAAGGTTGGGCCCACGAAAAGCGGTGACCCGCCTGTTGGCGCATCATACCATTCGATAGTATTGCCATTCGGGTTCGACACAGTCAAGGTAGCGGATCCCCCCAGACAGGCCCGTGCGTCGCGCACGGCCAGCACTGGCGGTGCAGGCAATGGCAGGATTGTTATCAGCACGGCTTCCGAGGCATTGTCGCAGCCTTGCGAAAGGGCAACACGCCTGAACCAGGTGTTGCGTGTTAGGACAGGCGGGGAATAACTCGCACCTGTGTTGGTGCCCGGAGCCGGATTGAATCCAGTAGTAGGCCCGCTGATGCTGCTTTCCCAACGGAAGGTAATCGCACCGCTTCCTCCAGATGGCGCACTGCCCGTCAAAGGTTGAGGTTGAGTGCCTGAACAAATCTCCTGAGGAGCTGAAATGGTGTTGCCTGTTATGCTTGGCCGCACATTAATCACCACAGATCCGCTTATATTAGGAGTGCACTGCCCCGACTTGACCACCCGTTGGAAGTACGTCGTTTGGGTGATGGCACCCGGTGTATAGCTTTGTTGGTTGTTGGTGCCTGGCGCCGCTGTAAAGCTACCTGCGGCCCCGGTAGCGCTCACCTGCCACTCGTAGGTATAGGTGCCGTTTCCGCCTGATGGGGCAGACCCGGTAAGCGGAGTCGGGGCCGTGCCGGTGCACACGTCCTGTTGTGCCGGCGTAATTGTATTGCTGGCCAGCGCCGGGAATACCCTGACCCTCACTGCCTCTGAAGGCGAGTCGCAATCGCCAGACGTGACTATCCGCCTGAACCAGGTGTCGCCGGTTAAATTGGTTGATATGGTATAGTTCTCCCCGTCATTCGGCGCGGGAGCCGGTACAAAACCCGCATTGGGTCCGGTCGTGCTGATTTCCCAACGATAGGTATAGGGTCCGCCCGCTCCGCCTGTCGGCTGGGAGCCAACCAGTTGCGCTGGCGAATCGCCTGTGCAAATCTCTTGTAAGGCCGGCGTGACGGTGTTGGCACTTGGAGGGACCGGATCTACTGCCACCACTTCGACTACGTTACTGGAATCGGGGGAGCAATTGGCAGACCGCACCACGCGCCTGAACCAGGTTGTGGTGGCAATGGGCTCTGTAGGAGTGTAGTTCTGGTTGTTGTTTACACCGGGAGCTGCTGCGTAGCCTCGGTTCGGGCCTGTGGTGCTTCGTAGCCAGGTATAGGTATACGGCGTTGTCTGGTCGCCCCCGGATGGCCTGGTGCCTGTCAGTTCGGCTAGCACCCCGTTGCGGCAGACGTTCCGGCTAGCGTCACCCTCAATCAGGTTATTGGTGACACGTGGGTTCACCCGCACCGTCACTTCCCGGCGAGGGCCGACACACAGCACGCCTTGCGCTGAATCCTGAGCTGCGACATAATAAGTGGTGATGCCTCCCGGCAGTTGAGGCGTTGTAAAGGAAGGTCCCACGAAGATAGGGGTCGCATTGGGGGCATTGCTATCAAACCAGGCATAGGTCGGGCCCGGGCCCGTCGGGGCAAGGCGCACCGTGTCCCCTTCACAGACTATCCCCGGGTTCTGAATAGTAGGCTGCCCGGGTTGCTGTAGAATGACCACCTGTACCGGCGGCTGCGGCTGCCCCTGAAAAATGGCATTGGAGCTGCCACATTCGTTCACCGCCTCGACCGTAATGTTGTAGGTGCCTGGCCGGTCGAAATTGAAAGAGTAGCTGAAATTGTCTGAATTGAATGTGCGTGTTTCACTTCTGGGGCCGGAGATGGCAATCTTGACTGTGATGTTCTCTCCCAGGTTTTTATCAATGAAAATGCCGCCTCCACCCGGAGCACCGGCACCCCCAAACCCGCTCAGGTCTAGGGTGGTAGGGCCACAGAAGACGCCCCCAGCAGGCGGCTGCACCTGTGGCCAGCCCACCACGATCCCCTGCGAGGCCGTGTCGCTGTCGCAGCCGTTGGTCACGATTTGCTCGATGGTATAAACACCCGACTCAGTAAAGCGAAACACCGGGGCCGGGTCCGTTAAAGTTCCTGACTCCAGGGTGTAGCCCATGTCTGGCTGCACGGACCACTGATACGTCAGCCCGCCTCCTGTTGCGCTATCGGTGGGTGTTACGATAACGGGAACGCAGGGCGGTTGCTGGTTTTCATCGGCACGCTCCTTATTCAGGGAGAAGCCCGCCTTGGGCTCTTTGCTCACACTGTATACCTGCGTAAATGCCTCCGTACAGCCATTGCCGGCTACTGCTGAGATGGTAATGGTGAAATCGCCCACCTGGGCATAAGGGTTGGGGTTGGATATCGGAAAGTCGGAAGGCCGGTATTGCACCGGTGCGCTGCCATCGCCCCAGTCCACGAAATAACTGCGAATGTCGCTCAGGTAAGGCTCTTGCGTTGTGTTGGTGATCACTGCCGTTACGCTGATGTCGGCGTCAGCAACTGTATCGGGGAGGCAAGTCAGGAAATTGTTTTCCTCTGTGAAAGATATCTCCGGAAGCGGCCTTACCTGTACCTGCCGGGTTACGGTTTCTGACTCGCAGCCGGTCACGGTGCTTGTTCCGAAAACCTCCACCATGAAAGTCTCCAGGCCTGTGCCGCGCAAATTATAAGCATGTGTTACTGTTGCGCCTCTGGCAGTGCCGCCATCGCCAAAAGCCCAGGTATAGACAACGTCTGCCTGGGGTGCGTTAACAGAGAATGAGAGTGGGGTGCCCGAACAGGCGGCAGTGGTAGGCGTTGCAACAAAATTAGGGGTATTGGGCCTGGGGTTGACCGTGATTTCCGTTTCTGCAGAGGTGTTGGTCTGGCAGGCGCTTCCGGAAACCCGCACCTGGTAGTTACCCGCTGTGCTTACTTCCAGCGTTTGGCCGGTTGCACCGGCAATAACAGTTCCGTTCCGAAGCCATTCGTAAGTTAGCCCCGTTCCGGTGCTTGCCCGCAACACAGTGGTTTCGCCCTGACACAGCACGGTTCGGTCTGGTGAAGTAACTGTAATTGTAGCCGGACAATTGGGCGTTTGCGCCCGAACCGGTCCAATTAATAACACAAACAAAGCAAGCAAACTATAGAACAGATGCCTGTGTAGGAGTCGGTGCATTAGATCAGGGTTAAAGGGTGAATGGGCAGTTACACGGATATAACGAAATTTTTAATAATTATGATTTACCAAACCAGTCCAAAATCGTGGTCATTAACATCTCCTATAAACTGCGCTAAAGTTTTCAGACATGGAAAAATTTCTCCTGAGGGAAAGGCTTGAATTTCTGGCTTGCTGTTGAGCAGACAAACGCTTTTTACCTCTATTGCGAAATCAAGTAAAAGGTTACAAGCTGTTTAAAATATTTCCTTATCCTGATGTACGGATATTCTACAAGGTTTGTAAGTCACTGAAAACAAGACAAATAAAAAAGCCAACCCTGTTACAGGCTGGCTTTATAAATCTAACGATTAGGAGTTAGTGCTGCAGTAGTATTTTGCGCTTTACTTGTTTGGAAGATGATTTCAAGAGGAGCAGGTAAACCCCATTGGGCAGATGCCCAAGCTCCAATTCTAACTGCGTTTGTATTTGAGGCATGTACTTGCTGTATACTACTTGCCCTCTCAGGCTAATCATCTGCAACTCGACCTCCCGCAACGGCTCTTGCGTGGTAATGGTCAGTTTACCGTTCGCCTGGTTTAAGTAAATGGTTAGCCCTGATTTTACGGTATCCTCATCAGTTCCTTTTATAAAGAACTCCAGTGCATCTGAATAGGGGGAGAAGCAGCCTGCCGTATTGCGCACCCGCACCTTGTACGCCCCTTCCTCTTTGATCTGGACAGATTGCGCATTTCCCTGCAACAGCACACCATTTCGAAGCCATTCATAATACTCCCCGGCCACAGAAGCGCGTAGCTCCATACTGCCTGTCTGCTCGATCACCGGCTTATCAGGTATAGCCGATACGTGTATGCGCATTGCTTCGCTGGTGTGCTCACACGCTTCGGACGTAACTTTTCTTCTGAACCAGGTCGTTTGATTTAGAAGCCCGGGCGTATAGTTCTGAGTATTGTTTGCACCTGCCGCCGGCGCGAAGCCTTCCGAAGCACTGATGGTGCTGCGTTCCCAAAGGTAGGTATAAACACTGCTTCCTCCCGATGGAACACTGCCAACAAGCATGCCCGTTGATTCTCCTGCGCAAACGGTCTGGTTGGCTGGTATAAGGTTATTCGCTATGGCTGGGGTAATGGTAATAACCAGGGTGGCCTGAGCGCTTTGGCCGCATGCATTCCCTGTGGTTACGCTAATAGTACCTTTGCCAGCACCTGCCTCTACTTCGATCTCGCCCGTACCTTGCCCGGATATTACTGCCCAACCTGTCGGCAGGCTCCATTGGTAGGCTATACCTCCAACGAACGGCTGCACGCGATACGTCGCTTTGCCAACACCGCATAGACTGGCAGGCCCCACTATGGCTTCGGGTTGCGCTGGCACATTGGTTACTTCAACCTGCAATTGCCGTATCCCGCTTGTTCCATAGCTATTCATAGTCAGCACACTGATGACACCAGCGTTTTTTCCCACCATAACCGAGATCTGACTAGTTCCTTGTTCGGCTACTAGCGTCCAGCCATTGGGGATGCTCCAAGTATAGACTAGGGGCCCTGCTACTGGATCGACGCTATAGTTTGCAGTGATGCCTGTACAGACTACTGCAGGCCCTTTGATAGGTTCAGGGGCTGCGGGTACATTGGAGGTATTTGCCACTATGCTGGTTAAAGGCAAAACCCCGAAGCCAAAGGATGCAGGAACTAACCCAATAAGAAGACAGAGGATGAAGAAGAACCGGAGCAGTATTGTTTTCATGCAGCAAGACTATAAATAGAATTACAGCAATATATAAAATTCACTACGTAATATTATGCCTAATTAAGCGGCGGTTGCTACTATGGGAACGAGAGTACAGCGTTTAAGAGGCTTGACTAATGAAGAAAGGAAATAAAAAAAGCCTGACTCATTTCTGAATCAGGCTTCTCTAGGTAGCGGGAACAGGACTCGAACCTGTGACCTTTGGGTTATGAGCCCAACGAGCTACCAACTGCTCCATCCCGCACTGTTATTGTGTTACAAAAGTAGTATAAACATACTTACTATGCAAGCATTGGTTGCCAAAAACAGCAAAAAAATTGCCTTCTTTTAAAACTTACTGGTAATCCCGAAGTGTATCTTCGAGGCTCTCAGCGACATAGGCTGCTGCTCTGATTTACCGACGGAATAAACTAACTGAAAAATTCCTGCGCCAGTGCTGAAGCTTATACCTCCTCCAACGCCCAAAGGCAGCCCTTCGCCCTTCGACTGCTCCAGGTCGCTGCGGTAATAGCCTTGGTCATAGAAGAGCAGCACGTAGGAGTCGTCGGCCGTGAACAGGCGGTATTCCAGCGTGCCAACGCCGTAGGCAGACGCATAGAAGAAGTACTCATCAAAGCCCCGCAAGGAGGCCAGCCCGCCGATACGGTACATGTCGTTCAGGAAAATCTGGTCGTTGAGCAAAGCCTCTCCACGCAGTCTGGCCAGCAAAGCACTGCTCTTGCCCAGCCGGAAGAAATTCTCCAGCCGCAGGCCCAGGCTCAGTTGTGTCGTGTTGAGCTCCAGTGTGTCATAAAACTCCTTTTCCAGACTGGGGTTGCGCAACAGTTTCTTTTTGCCTGCAGCTAACTGCAGCTCCACCAGGCGACCTTTGCGCGGAAAATAGAAGTCATCCAGGTTGTTCCACAGGTAATTCAGTCCGTAAGTGTTGGTGCGGGCGTCGGCCAGGTCCAGCGCTTTCAGGCTTTGCGGGCTAGCCGTTGAAAGAATGCGGGAGTTACGCCACTCCGTGAACACGCTGAAGCGGCCATACCGGATGGTATTGTAAGCCAGTTGCACACGCGGCTGCACCGTAATAAAGGACGAGTCCTGCTTGAGCAACCCAAAACGCGTGCCCAGTTCGAAGGGAGTACCCAGAATGTTGGGATGCAGGTATTCGCCATTAAGGATAACAGAACCCCGGTTCACGCGCCGCCACTGCAGCCCCAGTTGTTTGCCGCTACCCTTGATGTTACGGATGTTCAGGTTGGCTTCTCCGGTAATTAAGAGTTTGTTTCCCGTGCGGCTCGGGTCAGGCAGGAACCCTACGACACCGTCCAGCTGATTGGCTTGCCGGTCTTCGATAAAGTAGATGACCCGGGCTTTGTCGCGGGCAAACTGCACTTGCGGCGGACGGATCATCTTGATATAAGGCAGTGCCGTGAGCATGCGCTGCGACGCCAGCACCTGGTCCTGGTTATAGGGTTGCCCAGGGTATAGCTGCAGATAGCGCATCAGGAACTTTGGCTGCGTCTTGCTGCCGCCCATCACCTGCACCGAGTCATAGGTCACCACAAAGGCTTTCTCGACCATCAGGGCGGCCGATATTTTATTGTCTTTGATCTGAATGGAGTCCAGCCAGACGGAGGCAAACGGGTAGCCGTTGCGCTCGGCGTAGTCCAGTATCCGCTGCTGTAACTTGGCATACTCAGCCGGTTTGAATGGCACATGGCGATAGAACTTCTCCCGAAAGCCTGACTCCACCAGTATACCTTCGCTTAGGTTGCCGTTGCGCAGCTCGGCCCAGTCGAATCGGTTGCCGATGTGCAGTTTCACGTGGAGCGTGTCGCCGCGTTGATAGGAACTGTCGGCGGAGGCCAGCAGGTAAGCATCCTGGTGCAGGCGCTGCACCAGCGCCCGTATCTCCTTACTGGCTTCCAGGGAGTCGGCCAGTTGGGTGCGGTAGTTGTATTGGCGTAGCACCTGCCGGTCGGTAGCGTCCGCATATACCTGGAGCGCTGCCTTTGTCTGCTGGGGCACCGGTTTGGGAACCGGCGGCTTGTCCTGCGCCTGCGCCAATGGCAGCCACACGAATAAGCACAAGACTAAGACAGCGATTTTGTACATTTGTACGCTATATGGTTGAATTGTTTAATGGCTAAATTGTTTCTCTTTTAAGAAACATGCACTCAATAGCTTGCCTGCAAAGGTAAGACTGCCTGAACGGTTTCTCGCATGCTATTTTTACATATTGCACGAACAAACCAACAATTTAACAATCCAACAATTTAACAATTAAACCCTTGTCCGGCATATACCTTCATATTCCTTTCTGCAAGCAGGCCTGTCACTACTGCGATTTCCACTTCAGCACCTCTATGGGACTCAAATCTGCTACCATACAGGCCATTGTCCGTGAACTGGAACTTCGACAGGATTATCTGCAGGGTCAGCCGGTGCACACCATCTACTTTGGAGGCGGCACACCGTCGTTGCTCACGCAAGAGGAGCTGCAACTTCTTCTGCAAACCATCAAAAGGTTATATATAGTTTCGGACGAGGCGGAAATAACACTGGAGGCCAACCCCGACGACCTTTCGCCGGAAAAACTGCAGGAACTCAGGGCCGCAGGTATAAACCGGCTGAGCATCGGACTGCAGTCCTTCCATGAGCCGCACCTGCGCATGATGAACCGTGCCCACAACGCGACCGAGAGCCTGCAGTGCGTGCACGACGCACAGGCCGCCGGCTTCGACAACATCACCGTGGACCTGATTTACGGTATACCTGCACCGGACCACAGCATTTGGAGGGAGGATCTGAAAACGCTCTTCTCGCTTAACGTGCAGCATGTTTCCTGTTACGCCCTCACCATCGAACCCGACACCGCTTTTGGCCGCTGGAGTAAAAAAGGCTCGTTCAAACCGTCGGAAGATGAATTTACGGCGCAGCAGTTCGAGATCCTGCTGGAGCAGATGAAGCAGCATGGCTATGTGCAGTACGAGGTATCCAACTTCAGTAAACCCAGACACGAGTCGAAGCATAACAGCAATTACTGGCGTGGGGTGCATTACCTGGGGGTGGGGCCGAGTGCGCACTCTTTCAACGGCCACAGCCGGCAATACAATGTGTCGCATAACAGGAAGTATACGGAAGCGATCGGCCAGGGCGTGGTGCCATTCGAACTGGAAGAACTCACGCTCGCAGACCAGGCCAATGACTACCTCCTAACGACGCTCCGTACCATCTGGGGCTGCGACCTGGCGATCATGCGCAACAGGTATAGCTATGACTTAGCGGCCATGCACCACGTATACCTGCAGGAACTCCACCAAAAAGACCTGGCCTGGATTGCAGAGGACGTGCTATACCTGACAGACAAAGGCAAATTGCTCGCCGACCAGATTACACTGGACCTGTTTGTGGGTTAGCCGCAAACTCAACCTGATACATCCCATCAGATTTATTCGTAGATTTGATAAGAAACTGGCGCTTAAGCTACCTCTTCTGACCATTATGCAGGTATTAGAAACACTTTACCAGAACGACATCAGCCGAATAAGTATTGACCGACGCAACGGGGTGATTATGAACGCCTGGTTGCGGCCGGTGGAGCACGACGAGATGGTCGTAACCGCCGATAGAATCAACCAGTTTTTAAGGGAAACCGAATCGGATAAGCTCCTGCTGAGTGCTCTCCTAATAGGAAAGCTCCTTCCGGAGACAAAAGAGTGGCTATCGACGACCTATTACAAATCGCTTTCGGAGCTAGGTATAAAAAAACTGGCGCGTGTGCTTCCGGACAACGTTTTTAACAGATTAACTTTTGAATCAGTTATAACCCGGGCTGAAGCAATGGGAACTGTTAATTTTGAAGTCAGAAATTTCAGCACCGACAAAGCCGCCTTGCTGTGGCTTTTGGAAGATACTTTATAACGATGACCGCTACTATTTCGCACCACAACCAGTCCTATACCTTCAACCCGCTGCAGCCGCTGGACATCTCCATGCCGCTGCACGACAAGCAATTACAGCCAGAATGTTTTTGGGCAGAGCCCGTAGCTTTTGATGTGATCCGGGTAGGTGATTTTGTGGGAAGCGTGGCTGAAGGAGGCACCACCAATTACAAGCGGGTGCACGTGACGCCCCACGGCAATGGTACGCATACGGAGTGTTACGGCCACATTTCTGCCGATGAAAACGCCACCATCCACAATTGCCTGAAACGCTTCCTGTTCGT
This sequence comes from Pontibacter aquaedesilientis, assembly GCF_014773225.1. Classification (GTDB taxonomy): domain Bacteria; phylum Bacteroidota; class Bacteroidia; order Cytophagales; family Hymenobacteraceae; genus Pontibacter; species Pontibacter aquaedesilientis. Next base: position 174,185 of record NZ_JACXAJ010000003.1, read on the forward strand.
GGCGCAGCTGATTACCGTAACACCGCAAAAACAGGAGAATGGCGATGAAGTGGTACTGCTGGAAGAGTTGGAAAAGCAACTGCAAGGTATAAAGCCTGAAGCAGTCGTACTGCGTACGCTCCCTAATACAGACGAAAAGCTTACCTGCCACTATTCCGGCACCAATCCGCCTTATCTGGAACCTGCCATCGGGCAGTACCTGGCTGAGAAGGGCGTACAGCATCTGCTCCTGGACCTGCCCTCCGTGGACCGCGAACTAGACGAAGGCAAATTGCTCTGCCACCATGCTTTTTGGCAGTACCCCAAAAATACCCGCTGCGGTGCCACCATCACCGAACTCATCTATGTGCCCGACCACATTGCAGATGGGCTATACCTGCTGAATATCCAGATCGCCAGCCTGCAGCTTGACGCCAGCCCCAGCAAGCCGGTGCTCTACAAACTGTCGCCTGATTTCCCGACCTTGTAGGTATAGCAGCCTCCTGAGTGTGCGAAGCTTCTCCGAACGTCTGAACCAACAGCCTTAAAAGAAACGCACCATCAGGTATAGCAACGGCTATCGGTATAAACACTTGCGAGTTTTGTAAACACCCCAAGGTCTATCGATCAAAACAGTGCCTCTGCTACCTTTCTAACTGATTCCGACTTCCCCATGGAGTAGTAGTGCAGGCAAGGCACACCAAATTCCATCAGCTCTTTCGATTGCTTGATCGCCCACTCCACACCAATCTGTGCGGCCGCCTTGTTATCCGGGCAGTTCTCTATGGCGTCACCCAGGTCGCAAGGGATCTCGATATGAAACAGGCTCGGCAGCAAGGTCAGCTGCGTTTTAGTGGTCATCGGCTTTAAGCCAGGTATAATCGGCACATCTATACCTTCCTCGCGGCAATGCTTCACGAAATCGAAATACTTTTGGTTATCGAAGAACATCTGCGTCACGATGTACTCAGCGCCCAGCTCCACTTTCTTTTTTAGCCAACGCAGGTCCGATTTCATATTCGGAGCTTCGAAGTGCTTCTCTGGATAACCTGCCACCCCAATGCAAAAATCAGTGCAGTTGTTGCTCACCTGCTCATCATCCAGGTAGCAACCGTTGTTCATATCAACCACTTGCTGTATCAGCTCCGAGGCATAGTGATGCCCCCCCGGCTCCGGAACAAAGCGCTGTTCGCTTTTCACGCAGTCGCCACGCAGCACCAGCATATTGTCTATACCCAGGAAGTGCAGGTCTATGAGTGCATTCTCTGTTTCCTCCTTGCTAAAACCGCCGCAGATCAGGTGCGGCACCGTGTCCACTTTGTAGTGGTTTTGGATGGCGGCGCAAATACCTACTGTGCCCGGTCGTTTGCGGGTAGTGCGCTTTTCCAGCAGACCGTTCTCACGCGTTTTGTAGACATACTCCTCCCGATGGTAAGTCACGTCGATAAAAGGCGGCTTAAACTCCATCAGTGGATCGATGTGGCTGAACAAAGTCTTCATGTTCTCGCCCTTGAGCGGCGGCAGAATTTCGAAGGTGAATAGCGTTCTGCCGTTAGCGTTCTGGAAGTGCTCGGTTACTTTCAATTTATGTTTCTTAGATTTTAGATTCTAGATGTTAGATGTTAGACCATTTTGCTCTTATGCTGATGTTAACTTCATGACTACTGAAAGAAACTAATCTCTCCAAAACACATGTCTAAAGTCTAGCATCTACGATCTAACATCTTTTTTACACCGTCTGCTGCGCTACCGGCTTTGGTTCGTAGTTCAGGTTGGGTGAGAGCCAGCGCTCCAGTTCCTCCTTGGCCATCCCTTTGCGCCAGGCAATGTCAGCCACCTGGTCCTCACCTATCTTGCCGAGGCCGAAATAGCGGGAGTCCGGATGGGAGAAGTATAGGCCGCTGACCGAGGATGCCGGATGCATGGCCAAATTCTCAGTCAGGATCACACCCGTTTCTTCTGCCTTCAGCAAGTTGAACAGTGTGATCTTTTCGGTGTGGTCGGGGCAGCCGGGGTAGCCGGGAGCAGGGCGTATACCTTTGTATTGCTCTTTAATCAGGCCCTCGTTGTCCAATTGCTCGTCCGGTGAGTAGCCCCAGAGCTCTTTGCGCACCTTTTCGTGCATGTGCTCGGCGAATGCTTCGGCCAGGCGGTCAGCCAGGGCTTTGACCATGATGGCCCGATAGTCGTCGTGCTCCGTCTCGTACTGCTCCAAAAGTTTCTCGATGCCGAAGCCAGCCGACACCACAAAGCCACCTATGTAATCGGCTATACCTGTTTCTCTCGGCGCCACAAAATCGGAGAAGGCGAGGTTGGGCACGTTTGCCCCTTTCTTGCCCTGCTGTCGCAAGGTATGGAACTCAGTCAGCACGTTTTCACGTGAATCGTCGGCGTATACGGCAATCGTATCGTCGGCCTCCACGTTGGCCGGGTAGAAACCTACTACGGCCCGCGCCTCAAGCAACTGCCTGTCCACGATCTCCTGCAGCATGGCCTGTGCGTCGGCAAACAGTTTGGTGGCTTCCCGCCCCAACTCCGGATCGTTCAGAATTTTCGGGTACTGCCGCTTGAGTTCCCAAGTATGGAAGAAAGGCGTCCAGTCGATGTAAGGGATGATCTTTTCTAAAGGATAGTTGGTGTATACCTTGTTTCCGGTAAAGCTTGGCTTGGTTACCTCGGTTGCCGACCAGTCTACTTTGTACTTATTGGAACGGGCCTCGGCTATACTTGCAAAGGCGCGGTCTTTGGTCCGGCTCAGGTGATCTTCCCGCAGTTTCTCATATTCCGCCTTTATTTCAGCGATGTAGCTGTCGCGGTTGCTGCCCAGCAGGTTGCTGACCACCGTCACGCTGCGCGAAGCGTCGTGCACATGCACCACCGGGCCACTGTACTGCGGCGCAATCTTCACGGCGGTGTGTACCCGGGAAGTGGTAGCGCCACCAATGAGCAACGGAATCTTCATGCCCCGACGCTCCATCTCCTGCGCCACGTACACCATCTCGTCCAGTGAAGGCGTGATGAGGCCGCTCAGCCCAATAATGTCCACCTGCTGCGCCTGGGCCTCTGACAAGATCCTGTCCAGCTGTACCATCACGCCCAAGTCTATTACCTCGTAATTATTGCAGGCCAGCACCACACCCACAATGTTTTTGCCGATATCGTGCACGTCGCCCTTCACAGTGGCCATCAAGATAGTGCCAGCCGTTGACTTAGAGGTGTCGGAGGCCAGCTTCTCCTGCTCCATAAACGGCAAAAGGTAGGCTACTGACTTCTTCATCACACGGGCGCTTTTCACCACCTGCGGCAGAAAAATTTTGCCAGACCCGAACAAGTCGCCCACCACTGACATACCTGCCATCAGCGGCCTCTCGATCACATCCAGGGTTTTCGTGGCTTTCTGCCGGGCTTCTTCGGTGTCCTCGTCTATGTAATCGACTATACCGCGCACTAAGGCATGCTTCAGGCGTTCTTCTACCGGAGCTTCCCGCCAGGTGTTGTCAGCGGCGGTGGCTGTCTTGCCTTTCCCTTTGATCGTGTCGGCGTAGTTTACCAGCTTCTCGGTTGCGTCGGGGTGTCGGTTAAAAATCACGTCCTCAATCAGGTTGCGCAGCTCGATCGGCACCTCTTCGTAAATGCCCAGCATACCGGCGTTTACGATGCCCATGTCCATACCTGCCTGCACGGCGTGGTACAGGAACACGGTATGCATGGCTTCCCGCACCAAATCATTGCCCCGGAAAGAGAAAGACAGATTACTTACACCGCCGCTCACCTGTGCATGCGGCAAATTGGCTTTTATCCACTTTACCGCCTCCAGGTAGTCGATCGCGTAGTTGCTGTGCTCCTCTATACCTGTGGCAATGGCCAGAATGTTCGGGTCGAAAATAATGTCCTGGGGTGGGAAGCCTACTTCGTCAACCAATATGCGGTAGGAGCGCTCACATACCTCGATGCGCCGTGGCAGGGTATCGGCCTGGCCCTGCTCGTCAAATGCCATCACTACTACCGCCGCTCCGTACTGACGCACCTTGCAGGCGAGTTTCCGGAAGATATCTTCACCTTCTTTCAGGGAAATGGAGTTGACAATGGATTTGCCCTGCACGCACTTCAACCCGGCTTCGATCACACTCCACTTGGAAGAGTCGATCATGATGGGCAGCTTGGCGATATCGGGCTCGGATGCGATCAGGTGGAGGAAGTCTGTCATGGCCTGCTCTGAGTCGAGCATCCCTTCGTCCATGTTCACGTCGATGATCTGGGCACCACCCTCTACCTGCTGGCGGGCAACCGAGAGGGCTTCTTCAAATTTGCCATCCACGATCAGGCGGGAGAATTTCCTGGAGCCCGTGACATTGGTACGTTCGCCGATATTTACAAAAAGCGTATCTGCTGTGATGGTGAGAGGCTCGAGGCCGCTGTAGCGGGGGAGAGGGGCTACTGGAGTGGGAACGTGCGGTTTATACTTTCGCACTAAGTCTGCGATTACTTTGGTGTGTACTGGCGTCGTGCCACAACAACCACCCAACACATTTACCAGTCCCTCTTTCAGATACTCCTCCACAATGGCCCCCATCTGCTCGGCGGTTTCGTCATAGCCGCCAAAGGCATTCGGCAGACCGGCGTTGGGATAAGCGCTAATGTAACAGTCTGAGATGCGAGCCAACTCCTGAATATGTGTTTTGAGCTGACGTGCTCCCAGGGCACAGTTAAAGCCTACACTCAGAATAGGCGCATGCGAGATCGAATTCCAGAAAGCCTCCACCGTCTGGCCAGACAAGGTACGGCCGCTGGCATCGGTGATGGTACCCGATACCATGATCGGCAACTCTTTGCCGCCGTCGTTCACATGCTGCTGTATCGCAAAGAGAGCTGCTTTGCAGTTTAGTGTGTCGAACACCGTTTCCACCAGCAGCAGGTCTGCCCCACCGTCCACCAAACCGCGCACCTGCTCGTAGTAGGCTGCTACCAGCTGGTCGAAAGTGATGGCACGGTAGCCGGGGTTGTTCACATCGGGGGAGAGGGAAGCAGTGCGGTTGGTTGGGCCGATGGCACCAGCTACGAAGCGTTTGTGTGCCGGATCTTTCGCCTCTACTGCATCAGCGGCCTCACGGGCAATTTTCGCCGATTCGTAATTGAGTTCATACACCACATGCTCCAAACCGTAGTCTGCCATCGCAATGCTGGTACCGCTGAACGTATTTGTTTCAATAATATCAGCGCCGGCTTCGAGGTACTCAGAGTGGATAGCTTTGATAATGTCAGGCCGCGTGATGGAAAGCAGGTCGTTGTTGCCTTTGAGGTCGGATGGATGGTCCCTGAAGCGCTCACCACGGAAATCGCTCTCCGAAAGCTGGTATCGCTGGATCATGGTCCCCATGGCTCCGTCGAGCACGAGCACACGCTCCCGCAGCAAGTTATAAATCGGATGGGTTTTGGTCATGTTTGGTGTCCCCTCTTTGTTAAGTCTACATATGCGCTTATCAAGAAGGACACCCCAGGCAGGATATACTCTCTTATCTTCTCCCAGCCAAGGTATAGCTGAGAAGGGAATTAGCACCAGGCTGATACAAGGTTGCTAAGACGTCATAGGGCCCAATCCCTCGGTCTTTCTTGATAAGAAGCTGTAAAGGTAAACACTTATCCGCAAAACGCGAACTTTTGTTTCACCAGAATATAATTATAGAAAGAGCATGGCAATAATCAATTGTCCATAAAACAGAAAGGGACACCAAAAGTGTCCCTTTCCTAAAAGAGTTTAATTGTTTTCACGCTATAACTCTTTATATCTTCTTTTACGGCATTCCCGCCCCTTGGTTGACCTTTGGGTGTTTAATTCTTGCTATACCTTAAAAATAAAAGGGGCTGCCATGGCAGCCCCTTTTATTTTTTCAAGCCCGGAGGCCTGTCGTATCGTCAGAATTAGGCTTCTGCTTCTACTTTAGGCAATACAGAAACGTATGAACGGTTCTTCACGCCTTTTTTGAATTGAACTACACCGTCAACCATAGCGAACAGTGTGTGGTCTTTGCCCATACCCACGTTCTGACCTGGGTGGTGAGCAGTACCTCTTTGTCTTACAATGATGTTACCAGCGATAATGTCCTGGCCACCGTAAATCTTAACACCAAGTCTTTTGGAATGTGACTCGCGGCCGTTATTAGAACTACCAGCTCCTTTTTTGTGTGCCATTTTCTTTACTGTTTAATCAGGTTGGCAAGCCAAGCCCGAAAAGGTTTTACGTTTAATTTCTTCTTACTGCTTAACCAATGCTCTCGATCAGGACCTTCGTGAAGTGCTGGCGGTGGCCATTCTTCTTGCGGTATCCTTTTCTTCTCTTCTTTTTGAAAACGATCACTTTGTCGCCTTTCACGTTGCCAAGGATTTTTCCAACCACTTTAACACCGTCAACGAAAGGAGCACCTAATTTTACAGTGCCGTTATCATCAGTAAGAAGAACATTGGTGAACTCAACGGCGTCACCATCATTGCCGGAAAGCTTGCTAGCGTAGATGAACCTTCCGGCCTCTACCTTGGTCTGTTGACCTGCGATTTCTACAATTGCGTACATCAGCTTCAATGTATGTTTATGAAAATTTAAGTCTGCAAAATTAGTGGTCTAATATTTAATATGCAAATCATTGTTTCTTAATTCTTTCTGTTTTTTCAACTGTCATGCACAACCATGTGGATAACGGTGTTGACATCTGTGGACAAATTTTTCGCACTTACTCAAAACAGCCACAACACCTTAAACAGCAGAATCTTGCCACAAAAATCATTGAATTAAGTTTTCCACAACTAGCTGCGCCTCTCAGGGAAAACAGACACCGGACCCAGTCTACCGCTTCAACCTTTTTGGATTTTACACGCACCAAAACTGCCTAGCCCCTTGTTTAAACACCCAACCCTTGCACTTTTCGGCACTTAACAGAGAATTAATAGTTTCATTATTATATTTAAACAATTATATATGTCAACAATTTCATGTTAATAAGCCTGTTGATTTCAGGGTAAAAACCGGACAATCAAACACTTAACGGAGTGTTAATAAATTGAACAACTTTAGCCCGCCGTTTCAAGTTCTTATCACTATATTTGAAGACCTGTTACCTTACGGCCACTCGCCAAATGGCACGGTGAGCCTTAAGCCTGACAACTATCATAAAACAGTAACGAAGTGTCGCTGTTAGTTTAAATAACAATAAAGTTTACGCGCATGGAGCCCATACTACAAGAAAACCCGAATCGCTTTGTTTTATTTCCGATACAGCACGACGAGGTGTGGCAGATGTATAAAAAGGCAGAAGCCAGCTTTTGGACCGCTGAAGAGATAGACCTTTCGCAGGACCAGAAAGACTGGGAGAACCTGAATGACGGTGAGCGCCACTTTATCAGCCACGTACTGGCCTTCTTCGCCGCTTCCGACGGCATCGTAAACGAGAACCTGGCCATCAACTTCATGCAGGAGGTGCAGCTTCCGGAGGCCCGCTGCTTCTATGGCTTCCAGATCATGATGGAGAACATCCATGCCGAGACTTATTCGCTTTTAATTGACACCTATATAAAGAAACAGTCTGAGAAGGACTACCTGTTCAATGCGCTGGAGACGGTGCCTTGTGTGAAGAAGAAGGGTGAATGGGCATTGAAGTGGATCAACAGCGAGAACTTTACAGAACGCTTGATTGCATTTGCGGCCGTGGAGGGCATTTTCTTCTCGGGTTCTTTCTGCTCTATTTTCTGGCTCAAAAAGCGTGGCCTGATGCCAGGCCTGACCTTCTCTAACGAACTGATCAGCCGCGACGAGGGCCTGCATTGCGATTTCGCCTGCCTGATTTATTCTATGCTGAACGAAAAGCTGCCGGAGAGCCGTGTGCACGAGATCATCCGCGATGCGGTGACGTTTGAGCAGGAATTTGTAACAGACGCGCTGCCGGTTGACCTAATCGGCATGAATGCCAAACTGATGAGTCAGTACATTGAGTTTGTGGCCGACCGCCTGCTGGTGTCGCTGGGCTGCAGCAAGATCTACAACGCCACCAATCCCTTCGACTTCATGGAGATGATCTCACTGCAGGGCAAAACTAACTTCTTTGAGAAACGCGTAGCGGAGTACCAGAAGGCCGGCGTAATGGGCGACAAAGACAAAAACGTTTTTTCGCTCGACGAAGACTTTTAAGAAACTGAAATACTTAGTAGGTTTAGGGAACAATAGGAGCAGCACATCCGGTCTGCCCCTTCCTGAATTACCTTTTATGATCCGGGCGCATCAGGTATAGCCATCCATGCCATACCTTGAAGCAGCGGAATCTATACCTGGCAACAACCGCCATCCGGGGCAGTCGCCCTGCCATTTGAGAAAGCATTTGGCTTTACCTGTTAAAGTATAGTATTTCAACGGCTTAGGCACCTATGTGCGTATTAGCCTATGTAAATATTAGCATGTATCAACCTGCTGCGTCGGCAGTGGTCCTATTTATACCTATACCTAATAATCAACCCGGGCATTTGACACCCGCTAAATGTATACGCTATGTTAGTAGTTAAAAGAGACGGCAGACGCGAATCCGTTAAATTCGACAAAATTACCGCACGCATCGAGAAGCTGTGCTATGGTCTTCACATGGACTATGTGTCGCCGATTGAGGTGGCCAAAAAAGTAATTGACGGGATTTACGACGGCGTAACGACCATTGAGCTGGACAACCTGGCCGCCGAAACGGCAGCCTCGCTTACCACCAAACACCCTGATTACGCCGTGCTGGCGGCCCGTGTAGCCATCTCGAGCCTGCACAAGGTAACAAGCAAGTCGTTCTCCAACACGATGAAGCGCCTCTATACCTACGAGGACCCGAAAACGGGCGAGAACGCTTCGCTGCTGGCAAAAGATGTATATGAGATCATCCGCAAGCACGCCGCTACGCTGGACTCGACCATCATCTACGACCGGGACTACAACTACGATTATTTCGGATACAAAACGCTGGAGCGCTCTTACCTGCTTCGCCTCGATGGCAAGATTGTGGAGCGCCCGCAGCATATGTTGATGCGTGTGGCCGTGGGTATCCATAAGGAGGACATCGAATCTGCCATCGAGACTTATAATCTCATGTCTGAGAAGTGGTTTACGCACGCCACACCAACATTATTCAATGCCGGCACGCCAAAGCCGCAGCTGTCTTCGTGCTTCCTGCTGGCCATGAAAGACGACAGCATACCAGGCATCTACGACACCCTGAAGCAATGCGCTCAGATCTCGCAGAGCGCCGGCGGCATCGGCCTGAGCATACACAATGTGCGTGCGACGGGCTCATACATTAAAGGCACCAACGGAACGAGCAATGGCATCATCCCGATGCTGAAGGTGTTTAACGACACGGCCCGCTATGTGGACCAGGGCGGCGGTAAGCGCAAAGGTGCTTTCGCGATATACCTGGAGCCTTGGCATGCCGATATCTTCGAATTCCTGGACCTGAAAAAGAACCATGGCAAGGAAGAGAACCGCGCCCGTGACCTGTTCTACGCTCTCTGGACGCCAGACCTGTTCATGAAGCGTGTGGAGGAGAACGGCGACTGGAGCCTGTTCTGCCCGAACGAAGCACCGGGACTTGGCGATAGCTGGGGCCAGGACTTTGAGCGTCTCTACGAGAAGTACGAGCGTGAGGGCCGTGCCCGCAAGACCGTGAAGGCGCAGGATCTCTGGTTTGCCGTGCTGGAGTCGCAGATCGAGACTGGTACGCCGTACATGCTCTACAAAGACGCGGCCAACCGCAAGAGCAACCAACAGAACCTGGGCACCATCAAGAGCTCTAACCTCTGCACCGAGATCATGGAGTATACCAGCGAAGACGAAGTTGCCGTGTGTAACCTGGCTTCCCTGGCGCTGCCACGCTACGTGAAAGAGGAAAACAACCACAAGGTGTTTGATCACCAGAAGCTGTTCGACGTGACCTATCACGTGACCATGAACCTGAACAAGGTAATTGATATCAACTATTACCCAGTACCTGAAGCCCGCAACTCCAACATGCGCCACCGTCCAATCGGATTAGGTGTGCAGGGACTTGCCGATACCTTCATTGCGCTGCGTATGCCATTCGAGAGCGAAGAGGCCCGTGGTCTGAACAAGGACATTTTTGAGACGATCTACTTCGCTGCCATGACAGCCTCCAAGGATCTGGCCAAAAAGCAGGGTGCTTACGAGACGTTTAAAGGTTCTCCGCTGTCCGAAGGCAAGTTCCAGTTCGATATGTGGGGTGTAACACCTGACAGCGGACGCTGGGATTGGGAAGAGCTTCGCCAGGAAGTTGTAGAGCACGGTGTGCGCAACTCGCTGTTGGTAGCGCCAATGCCGACGGCTTCCACTGCGCAGATCCTGGGCAATAACGAATCGTTTGAGCCTTATACCTCTAACATATACCTACGCCGCGTGCTTTCAGGTGAGTTCATGATCGTGAACAAGCACTTGCTGAAAGATTTGATCGGCCTGGGTCTATGGAACGACAAAATGAAGCAGGATATCATTGCAGCCAATGGCTCGGTACAGGATATCCCGAACATCCCGCAGAACATCAAAGACCTGTATAAGACGGTATGGGAAATCAGCCAGCGTACGGTCATCGATATGAGTGCTGACCGTGGCGCGTACATCTGCCAGAGCCAGTCGCTGAACCTGCACGTGCAGAACGTGAACTTCGGTAAGCTGACCTCCATGCACTTCCACGCCTGGAAGAAGGGCCTGAAAACAGGTATGTATTACCTGCGCACCAAAGCCGCTGTAGACGCCATCAAGTTCACGGTGGAGAAACAAGCCGCCGAGACCCTGCAGCCAGTCTACAACCAGCAAGACCAGAATCGCAGCGACATGAGCTGCTCCCTGGACAACCCAGACGCTTGCGAAGCTTGCGGATCGTAGATTTACAAATTTTCATAAAAAAGGAGAGCTTAAAAGCTCTCCTTTTTTATGAAAATTTGTTTTCAAATAAATTTTTGATTCCTTTGTAAAAGAAAAAGGAGCTTCAGCGGTAAATGAACCGCTTCCACTCCTTATCTCCCAAGATAAGACTGTGAATCAAGGTTAATGGGACCCCTTCATCCAGTCACTGTATTCACTTGCAGTTTTTACTTGGTAGCGCGCTTGAACGCTTATTGTAGGCTAGCTCTTCCCAGCTAGCCTATTTTATTGCCTATTTACTTCATAGATACTATCTTCTGATACCTCATCTGATACAGGAAAGTGTTCTTTGAGGAGAACATCTTGTTTATTATGCTCCTTGACCCAAATAGGTAATCCCCAATATGTGTTAGCGAAATTGTTATTAAACTTTACATTAACAACCCTACCCTGATTCTTCAGCCTTCGAACTACACTAATAATACCTTCAGTACTTTTTGAAGTATTTGTTTGATTGATGAATATAGCAGCAAAGTCGTTTATTTTTACAAATCGACCTATACGCTCAAACACTTCTACCACTTGATCATCAAAAGATAATTTCGCGGGAAGTAGAATATCACTAAAAAGGTTATTTTGCTTTATAGAAGAAGTAGTTCTCTTGTCTGTAGTAACTGACACATCAATAGACCTATCTCCAATACTTCTTTTTAGATCAGCGATGACAAAGTCATAGTGCTTCACTTTTTCTAATAGCTCATCCCTTTTCAAGATTAACTGATTAATGAAGTCTAAGGTCTCTTTATTGCTGTCCACTCTGATATATTTCACTGATTACCTTTCAAAGGTAATTGAACTAATTGTAATCGCCAAATGAATATATGATTTTTTTCAACGATTTCAATAAGGGGAACAAATATAATCACAACAACTATCTATATGCCTTATTATTAACACTTTACAAAACAAAATACCCGTTGGGTTCCTTGTATTTTTATTAAAGGCACGAACAAGCCTAATATTTTATAAGTTTAAATACTGAGATAAATCCAATGCTTATTAAAGCCCTTGAAGCAACGACGGATTACGAATATAGACTCTATGATACACTTACCAGCTCTAACAGAGATATAGAACCACTTAAAAGATACTCCTAAAGAAATTATTAGTGTTAAAGATACTAATAACACAAGTATAGATATAACTAATGACGCAATTGGCTATTAAAGTAAATTGTCTCTAAAGAGAGAAAGTGAAGATCTATAGGAAGCAAAACACAGAGGGCTTTAAGGAGGAAAGCAGTAAGGACAACTACTGCACAACTCCGGCTTCTACTCTCTCACCTCCACCGAATTAAAATAAAGCGTAGTGCTCCCTCAAATCCAGAATCAGTCTCTAAAATCACCCACATGTTACGATTGCTGTCGGTAGTGATGGAGATAGGGCTCTATAAGTTATCGCGACGGATAAGCTAGAAGCGGAAGTCCTCGTCAGGTATATCGATGGTCCAAATACCTACAGAACTGCACCGCCCTGAGATATCATCATTTGCCCAATATGTCGGGGACAGGGGAACTTAAATAGCGAGAAGTATTTACCAGTAATACCACCAAAAGTAAAGATTTATCGCCCCTGAGAAAAATATTTCGCTGTAACTAAAAACGGTTAACTAAGGTCAATCATCGGCGTTGTGGTAACCCCTACACCTCCTCCATCAACCACGCCATAGCCTCCCGCTTATCAATAAAGTCGCGGAGGACGAGGTTGAGGTCATAAGTGTATCCCTTGTTAATCATGAGTTCAACGGCCTCCCGGTTGTTCTCATATTGGGAAGGTATACGGGCAAGGCGTAGCAGCGAGCTGTGCGCCATACGGGGCACGTGCACCTCCAGGCTCCATTTCAGGTCGGCGGGTGCTATGGTTCCCATCATACGGTCGTCGGCAAGCCACCTGGTCAGGGAGAAGCGGTTGATCATTTCCAGGCAAAGCAAATAGGCCTCTCTTAGCTCTGACCCATGCAAGCGGCCATTCCATTCGGCCATGCCTAATCGAAGTGTCTTGTCGTAAGATAACCTTACAAAGTTGTTTTGAAAGTAAAGTTGCATTCGGAGCACCTTCAACTAAGGTGGACGTTAAGTAGTGAAATTGTTACTGGTGTGCGGCTGGCTTTGATAAACAACAAGAGCCGAATGCTACACTAAGCCTGGCGCTGCACCAAAAGGGGAGCATTCAGCCAGGCTATGGCCGCTTCTTTGTCATCAAAGTCCATAAGCTCCATGTCACCCAAGTTATCGGCACGTTTGATAATCTGCGCAACAGCCATCTTGTTAAAAAGGTCTTCCGAAACAATAGAAGCATTCCGGCGAAGCGTGCTTGCTGCCAAGCGTGGTATGACGCTATCCACAATCCAATCCTGATCTGCCTGTCTGATCGCTCTGAGTTTTCGGTTGTCAGCCAGCCAACGCAGCAGCCTGTGTTCCTCAATCAGTTGAAGACATACCTCCACTGCATCCCGCAGATCGGAGCTACTCAGGAAACCATCCCAAATGGCTATACCTAAGCTCATGTCTTCATCATAAGAAATGGTGACAACATGATTCTGAAAATAAGTTACCAGCATAAAGTTATAGTCGAGTAGGCTTTACTAGGGTCGCAAATATAAGCACTTACGCTATACTCACAATATCCAAAATTGTACTTTTACGAATAGAGTGATTTTGCTGGATAACAGCACAGGGATGGCAACAGCAAAGCAAAAGGTCTGTCGCAAATATAAGCACTTACGCTATACTCACAATATCCAAAATTGTACTTTTACGAATAGAGTGATTTTGCTGGTTAACAGCACAGGGATGGCAACAGCAAAGCAAAAGGTCTGTCGCCAAACAGCTTTGCCAAGGCGATGTGCCTTATCAAAGTATATGCTTACCAAACTGTTCTTGTAATATAGCTCAAACATATGGCACAGTAGCTCTTCAGCCTGCTTACATGCAAATTATCGCAGTAGAAACTGAAATCAAAAGGCCTTGGCGACACCGCCAAGGCCTTTTGATTTTAGTTGAATTGTTTTTGCAGCAAGTCCCGTGCAGGATTCTACTCTACGGGCGCTGTACTGGTAGCCGCCACAATTACGACACGCCTGTTGCGCTGACGCCCTTCAGGTGTTTCGTTAGAAGCAACAGGCCGTGCCTGGCCGACCGCTACAACTGACATACGTGACCCATCAATAGCTGTGTTGCTCTGCAACCAGTTCTTAACGGCATTGGCTCTTTCTTCGGCCAGTTGCTTGTTGTAAGCGGCACTCGCTGTAGAGTCTGTGTGCCCATAAATGCGGATAGGCCCCCGGGTGCTTAGGCTATTAATGGACTCTGCGATACTTCTAAGTCTATTCTCAGAGCCTGCCCGAAGAGTTGCCTTGTCTACATCAAAAAGAATTTTTTCGTCCATACTGTAAATCGTGTAGCCTGTGGTGCCACGTACCTCCACGTCCTCATCCTTCACCTTCTCATCACGCATGGTAGGGGCATTGTAGTCCACGTTATCCCAGAAGCTTTCCTCCACGCGTATAATTTCTGCGCCATCTGCCTGTGTTACCCCGGGCAAGTCCCCATACATCACAGCGGTGTCTGCTGAGGCCATCTCTTGTATATCTTCCGCACTATCCACTCTTTTATCTGTTTCGCTGCAGGCACTCAAAGCGGCAAAACCTGTAAGAGAAACAACAATCATGATTTTTTTCATAGCATATCTTCCGTTTAGTAACCATAAAAGTTACGCACTTGCTACCTATTCGTTCGGGATAAAATCTCATGTTCCCTAAATGGGACTTACTAAAAACAGAAAAGACCGGTGGTTGCCGGTCTTTTCTGTTTTTAGCAAAAGGCTTTTATTTACTGCTTCACAAAGCGGATTGTTTCTTTTTGCATATCTCCCTGTATAGTTACAAAGTAGATGCCGCTTTTCAGCTGGTGTACAGGCAATACAAGTTGCTGATCAGTCACACGCTCTACCAATGTTACCTGCTTACCAGTCATATCTGTTACCAACACATTTGTCTTTTCACCCGTTGTACCCAGCTTCACGGTAATTTCGCTAGAGGCAAGTGTTGGATAAACCGAAGAAGTGGCAGCCATCTCCAGGTTCAAGGCTATCGTTTTAGAGTACTCAAACTCACCATTAAAGTCCATTTGCTTCAAACGGTAGTAATTTGTGCCATTTACCGGGTTTTTGTCAGCGAAGCTATAGGTGTTCAGCAAATTGGTAGTTCCTTTGCCCTTTACCTCTCCAATCGCCTTGAATATTTTTCCATCCTGGCTACGCTCGATTACAAACTTATCGTTGTCAATTTCAGATGCCGTGCTCCAGCTAAGTTTAACAGCACCGTTCTGCAATGCTCCTTTAAAAGAAACCAATGTTACCGGAAGCGGGCTGATCGTTACCAGTTTTCTCCAGGACAGGTTATTAATAGCTATACCTTGCTGGCCACTGCCGGCGTCGCTGTTTAGGTATCTTATTACAACACGCACCACTTCTTCCGAGAAAGTCACCTTCACATTGCCTTCAGTGGAGTTTGCAGGAACATCGCTAACCGACTGTCCTACTACGCCGTTTGCAGTGGTAAAACCGTTCATAGTCGTCGTCTGAACCTTGTTACGTGAAAGAGCTACAGTTCCACCAAAAGCATTAACACCTGTAATTACCAATCTGTCCAGAAACTGTCCGCCAACACGGTCTACATCAAAAAGCGTGAAAGACAGATCACTTACTGGTTCATTGAATTGGATCTGAATGTCAGTGCCATTCGTGTTGGTAGCACCTGTTTGCACCAGCGACAGCGATTGTTTTGGTGATTGGAATCGGGTAGTTACCAAAGACTCCGTCATGTTTACACCAGCGGCAGATGTTTTAGACAAAAATATCTTTACACCATCTTGAGAGTAAGGAGTTGCAGATCCTGGAGCAGAAACTACAAAAGGGTTTTCATTAAGTGGACGTGTGCCCCAGTCAAAGGTCGAAATCCCTTCTTCCGGCATACCTGTGATCGTGATATCGTCTATAGCGTAATAGTCCTGGTTTGTAGAGGGAGTTGTGATTTCCCAGCGCAATCTGATTTTCTCCGTTACCACGTTGCTGATAGGTAGCGTAGCGCTAGATCGGTTCCAGGTATTGTAAGTAGTACTCTGGCTTACAGTAACAGCTGTGTAAGTTGCTCCATTATCAGTGCTGTACGCAAGCTTTACAGGTACATTGTTAGCTTTTTGACCATTTGGTTGCGTACGATAGTCTATCCAACTAATAGCTATACCTGTATAACCTATTGTAGAGAATTTATTGTTAAGATACAGAAACTTAGTCTCACTAAGTTTATTAGACGGAATAGACCTTACGTGCATCTCTCCAGACGCAGTGCCAGTACTTGGGCTAGCGTCGCTATACTGCCAAGTTGTTGATCCTGGGTAGTTTGCGTCTCTGGTCATTCCATTAAAGTTCTCATGATAAACCGTTACCTGGGCTTGAACTGTAATTCCGAAGAATAACGATGCAATAATAAATAAGTAGATGTTTTTCATATAGAGCTTGTTTGACTACTTATATGAAAGAAGTATGCCAATCGAATTCTGCCAATAAAATTTCACTAAAATCCACTAAAGCAAATCCATTAAGATTTATATATATAATTTTATCATACTGAATACCAATAACTTGTTACACAAAACAGCCTTAAAAATGATTTCATTATTTATTCTCCATCCATTTGAGGGGAACTCATTATGAATGAAAAAATTCCTTTTATGGGAATTTTTTTACAACAATGGGAAAAATCTATATATGAAATAAAAGCGCTTCATTTTGATCCAATTTTCAGCAACAGTTTGGTTTGCCCTCTACTATAAGTATAGACAAAACGGCATGCTCATTTTTATGAAAATCTGCTCTGCAAGCCATTTTGTCACCTACATCCGTATAGGTTTCTCTCCTGGTCCCTTATATGCTGATGGCACTCATTTTGCAATGCATATCTTGGAAACTACAGATGAGAAAGCGATGAAAATCATAAAGGATAAAGAGTTTTTAAGAAGCATTTCACAGCAGATTGACTTACTCAACACAGTTGGCGGTGGCATTAGCGAGACCTATACCGATATAAGAAAAAACAAAAAGGGGGCGGTAATAGAAGTATGGGCTGCCGGAGTTAACCCAGAGTCATTCAGAGTGGTGCTGCACCAGAATCAGATCACCATTTTCTCGGTGTTGCAAAGCCTGGAAAACCCGGAAATGGCCGTCCCAATGTTCACCCGGATTTTTATGCTTCCGCCACAAGTTGACTTAAACCGCATCAAGGCGGTATACAAGGATGGTGAACTCAAAGTGAAACTACCGTTTCACGAGTCGACGTTAAATCCGCAGAAAATTGACATCAAACAGTTATAGAACTCCAAAAGCAATAAGGGCTACCATTCGGTAGCCCTTATTGCTTTTGGAGTGGAGCTATACCACGATGCTACACGAATCTGGCTTTGATGATTGATGTCAAGTAATCAAATACCTCTACTGTTTCTTTGTCGTAATTGAATACGTTGTACTGATCGGCTGTGGTCTTCATTACCCTGCAACCATTCTCGATCATCATATAAATAAGTTCGCGCAGCCTATAGGGGTGCCCGGCTAGGTTAAGAATGCATATGGCATCGCTGCTCTCCACTTGCAGAAACATGTGCTGTACTGCATTCTCATCAGTCATGTTAGTTGCTTCAGACATAGGTATTTTACTTTGGCTAATTATACCTAGAGCAAAATATTCATCAGAAAAGTGCCTCAGATGAGACTATAGTTTAAGGATTTTCCTGTGAATCGCCTCAGAACACAAGCAAAACTTATTGTCCTTATACCGTATGCCTGTTTTATCTGCGCGGGTGTTCTTTGCGCCAACCTACGACTAAAAAAATTCCCCATACCGGGTAAATAGGTGTAAACATGGCGGCCAGATGCATGTCTACGGCCACCGTGACCATAATTTGCATCAGGAGTGTTGCTATGGCTCCCCAAAAGGATATTTTGTAGTATTTGTTCCAACTTCCCATAACGCAATATAGAGCACGAGGCGGCCCTAAAACAAAATACCCGGCCTAAAGCCGGGTATTCATTATTCTGAACGCTTCCGCGCGCGATATCTTTTTTTCTACTATCAGCGGTGGATCGTCTTCTTTCGAAATTACAAGCGTGTAGTTGTTGTTGGTATCTTGATAGAAAATAAGCGTTTTCAGATCTTCGTAACCTATACTGAAGATCTGACGTGTTTTATCACCATAGTTGAAATAGTGATGATCTAATTTAACATTCTTCAATAACCTCATATCCCTACATTCATCTGTTAATTTAACGGACTATCCCGGTAAGATTGTTTCACTATATTATAGATGTGCAATTACTTTCTTATAATCTTACTATAAATTGCACTTTTTTTACCCAAACATAGGCCTTAAATACATTATCCTGCACATATATATAAATTATAGCACGCAACACGTTCTATACCTTACGCTTGGTACCTTGTGAAATATGTAAATGACATCCCTTTTTAAGGGTCAAACCATTTAATGTCGGCTGCCCGTCTCCTCAGGCTTATTTCGGCCTCCAAGTATATCGTGCGCAACCGACCGTGCAGTATCAAAATCAGTTATTATATTTACACACGGCCTAAAGCCGCGAGCAACCGGCACAACAGCTTTGCAAAAACATGCTTTCAGAGAAAGACACCAAAAACACCATTTCCGGGAAGGGTTTCATATCAAAGGCTATCACTTCTACAAAAACCTATAGTTATGGCTGCTAATGCCCGAAATCGCCTGTATGGGCTCTTATACTTTATTATCTTTGAGACAGTAGTGTTCTTCGGATTGCGCTACCTAGTCTCAGGAATGGGTCTGGACAACCAGTATCAGGCTGAGAATACGATAGTGCCAAACTGGGTGAAAGCCGTAACTTTTATCCTGCTTTATATTTTATGCGTACTGATAGCCATTGTACTGGTAAGCAACCTGGTGCCCAGCAAGCATCGGGGGCAGCTCATGACCTGGGTATACCTGGCGCTTGCCGGCATGCTGGTGATGTTGGCACTCATTTTTTAACAGACCGGTCAAGATATTACACGGATTGAATTTAGCTGAACTATTTACACATATGAACAAGTCTCTCTATACATTGCTGGCGGCCCTGCTGCTTTGCTTCAATCTTCAGGCACAGGATTACGACTATTCCCAACAGCGCCAGGGCAGGTATTTTGTGAAGCTCCGCAACGGGCAGGTGGTATATGCCAACAAGCTGCAGTACAAGTCGCCAATCTTCAAGCAGGACTTTTTCTTGCTGGATGATTCCCTAAAGTATAGCCCGGAAATGGTGGATGTTTACCAAAGCGATGATGGCTATTTCGCCCGTGTGGCAGCCGGCAACCGTTTTGATTCGTTTGCCAAGCGCGTTCTTGAGGGGCCGCGCATCTCCAAGTTCTACACCACCACCATCGACTACTCGGCAATGGGCTATAACCCGTACGGGTATGGCATGCCACGGACCAGCCGTCGCCGTATCTATTTCTTCTCGAAAGACAATGGCCCGCTGATGACCTTCGACCAGAATAACCTGGAGCAGGCGCTTGCCGATAATGCGTCGAGCATGGTGCTGTTGCAGCGCCATAAGCGGGAACGCGTTATCTCAACTGTAATGGGTATAGCCGGGGCCGGACTCCTGACGGTGGGCATTTTATCTTCTTCTCAGAGCTCAACCAACCCTAACTCCGTGAATATTTCGCCTGTTGTTTATGCTGGTGCAGGCCTGATCGCCCTCCCATTGGTGATGAACTTGTTCCGCAAGGACAAACTGACGCAGGCAGTGGAGGTTTATAATTACCAAATCAGACAGTAACATCATTCATTGCCACCGCTTTATGTTAAAGGGGTGGCAATGTAATCACCCCCGGAACAGAACCATGCAACATTTGCTGCTGCTTCATGGTGCCCTTGGCTCCGCAGAAACCCTTCAGCCGCTTCAGGAAGCACTTGCTCCGCACTATACGGTCCATACCCTGAATTTCTCAGGCCATGGCGGTGAGCCTTTGCCGCAGGCCCCTTTCCGGATAGAGCAGTTTGCTGCAGATGTGCTACGCTACCTCGATCGGTGCGATTTGCTACAAGTTGATGTGTTTGGATATAGCATGGGCGGTTATGTGGCGCTATACCTGGCGCTATATCACCCGGCACGCATCAAGTGCGTATTCACGTTGGCTACCAAATTCGCCTGGTCTCCCGAAACGGCTGCGAAAGAGGTTAAGCTGCTACAGCCAGAGAAGATACAGGAAAAAGTCCCTCAGTTTGCCTCCATGCTTGCGAAACGCCATGCACCAACCGACTGGCAGGACGTAGTACTGGGTACGGCAGACATGATGCAGCACCTCGGCCAACAACCCTTGCTCACAGCAGACACCTTACCCAATATTAATGCCCGGGTAAGAGTATGTGTAGGCGACCGCGATAACATGGTGAGCGTAGAAGAAACCTCCTGGGCTTTCCGTTTGCTATGCAACGGCAGCCTGCTGGTACTGCCTGATACCCGCCATCCCCTCGAAATGGCAGATACTAAGCGGCTACTGCAGGAGATCAGGCAATTCTTTGCCCCGCTTCCCGTTTAACCAATGTGCTACCACTATATCGACATACACTGTTATACCTATGCGAACACTTACCTATTACACCTTTCTTTTACTCCTCATCCTGTTGGTGGCAGGAAGTGCCTGTACCAGCACTAACCCTGCAATAGGGCAACGCGGCTACACCGAAGAAGGGAAGGCCTCTTATTATAGCAACAAGCTGCATGGCCGCAAAATGGCTAATGGCCAGCCTTATCACCGCAAAAAACTCACCGCCGCCCACCGCACCCTGCCGTTTGGCACCAAGGTGAAGATCACAAACCTGCAGACCCACAAATCAGTGAAGGTGAAAATTACGGACAGAGGCCCCTTCGTAAAAGGCCGGATCGTAGACCTATCGGAGGCGGCCGCCCGACGATTGGACTACATCAATGCAGGTATAGCACCCGTGAAAGTTAAAGTCGTGAAGCCTGCCCCGGCACGTTAAACTTCTGGCTAGCCCATTTAGCTTCAAAATAACACAACTTACTTACCCAGCCATTTTATTCACTAAATTATCCTACTCAATATTTGTTATTCTGCATAATTCAGCCTAGTTTTGGGTATGTTAAAAGAGTGGAGAACCGTTTCTATGGCAGCCTTTCTATCCGCCTTTCTATTGGTTGGACTGGTCTCGACGCCCTGCGCAGCGGTGTTGCATAATGGTTCGGACACATCTCAGGCGGCTGTAGAGCAAACTAAGGAAACCTCGGCAATTGCCTCTCCTAAGAATACCACAGCCCAACCGGCACCTCAGAAAAAGCAAAAGTCTATACTGGACGCAGAGGCACTGGAGAGTCCCTTCTCTTTTTTTAAAGATATGTCCTCCTCCGAGGAAGAAGAGAGTGAGATGAGCGCAAAATCAGGCGCAATTGTATTAGCCCTGAAGGTACTGGCGGCTACGCTGCTTTCCACCATCATGTAATTGAGCTTGCTCACTCCTTCAACTGACGGCTGATATTTTATCAGCTTTTTTTATGCGCTATACCTTAAGATGCAGACTCCAATAGAAGTTTTCTGAGTCTAAATAAAGTCTGTCAAGAGTGCCAGTGCCAGGCCAAACAGGGTAGCCAGCAGTTTGTTCCGGTTGAAGCGGTGATCGGGACTTGTCTCGAAGAGGATAGTGGTGGAGATATGCAGGAAATTACCTGCCACCAAACCAGTAAGGGCCGTGAACACCACTCCGCTTCCCACTTGCTGCGCCAACAGCAAATTGCTCACGATTATACCCAGCGGTGCCCCAACGGCAAATATCAACAGCCACAGAAAAGCTTTCTTAAAAGACCCGATACGAGATAACAGCACAGACATAAGCGCAAAAGCCGCCGGCACATGGTGTATGGCTATACCTAGCAGCACTACATAAAAGTTGTCCCCGCCATGGCTGTGCCCCACATGCCTGCTATTGCCTTCCACCAGAATGCTGCCCTCCAAAAATGAATGGATAAACAAAGAGCCTAGTAACAGAAAAGGCATCGTGCCGACATGCTTGTGGCCGTGGCCGCTGCTGTGCATATGCCCATGCTCCACGCCATGCGAGAATATCTCCAACACCAACTGCAAAAAGAACCCGGCCAACACCCAGTAACCAATCAGATGCGGGTTCCGGTTGTTGAGCAGCACATCGGGCAACAGGTGTATGATTGTGATGGTAAAAAGGTAGGCTCCACTGAAAGCAAGCGCCATTTTCAGCCATTTGATGTTATCAGGCGGAAACACCTTTACCAGGAAGCTCGAAAGCACCACCGTAAAGAATAGGATAAGGATGGCTATGATCATGGCCCTTTATTTTTTTAGCACAAAGATTATACGATCGCTGCTCTCACGCTCATAGGGGTTGAGCCGGTAGTCTCCAAATACGTCCACCAAACGCAACTGCACCATCCTGAAGTACTCCAGAAAATCCTCCTCACGCAGTGCTCTCACCCGCTCTTCGAACCTGAAATCCTGCCCTTTGTCACTGAAACAGATCGTTTTGATGATAAAACCGTCTTCTACCCTGCGGCTTATGCGGAAGTTGATCCCTTTTACCTCTTTCTCTTCATGCGCCACCAGGTTCGCAATGGTACGATCTGTGTTCATGAAGTCGATGACCAGTTTGCCGCCATGCTTTAGGGTAGCAGCTGTGGCATGCAGGGCCACTACATTTTCAGTCTCGTTGTTGAAGTAGCCGAAACTGGTAAACAGGTTCAGCACAAAGTCAAATGCCTCGGGTTGGTATACCTCCCGCATATCGTGCACGGCAAAATGCAGGCGCTCATTCTCAAACTGGCTGGCGTACTGTATGCTTTGCTCTGAGAGGTCAACCCCGGTCACATCGTAGCCTTGCTGGTTCAGGTACAGGGAGTGGCGGCCTTTGCCACAGGCCAGGTCCAGGATCTTATGCTCAGGCTTTGGGTGAAGGTAGGCAAGCAAATTGTCCATAAACAGCCTGGCATCCCGGTCGTCCCGGTTACTGTAGAGGATGTGATAATACGGGGAGTCAAACCAGGTACTAAACCATTCTTCCTGTTCGGCCATAGGTGCTGTGTAAAAGCAATAAGGTTGCAAATATACCTTTTATTTTATTTCGGAACACAGGTATACGGAGCGCCACACACTGGGTATGGTTACCAATGTATATGTCCATAAAAAAACCTGCCGCTGCTGTAGCTTACAGCAGCGGCAGGTTCGTTGTGCAAAAAAGAACTAGTCCTTGTCTGCGCCTTCTGGTAAAGTAGTGGCAGACGTAGGAATGCTGTCGCCTTTCTCGATTGTGTTTACGCCTGCATCATGGTTTGGCATTAACTGGTCGTGGCCGGCTTCCTGACCATGGGCTGCATGACCTTGTTCTCCCGCTGCATCAGACACATTGTAAGTGCTGCGCATACCTGCAGGTACCGTGCTTACTGATGCCTTGGTGCTTGGTCTCTGATCAGAAGAGGTTCCGCACGAAATCATAAACAAGCCACAAACTGCGGTAAATACTGCTAATACGTTCTTATTCATCTCTTTTTTGGGTTATACTTCTTGTATTCAATATGCTACTGATTAAAGCAGTAGCATGGCAAATTTTATATTACGGCAAGCTGGCTGCCGGAGGTTAATATCACTTAGGCGATCAGGTTTTTGCGGCGCAGCAGCGACTCCAGCAACTTGATATCGTTGGGGCTGTTGAAGATCCGGAACGGCAGCATCACAAATATCGGGGCCTGAAACGTTTTTGCCAGCCAGCCTTTCCAGCCGCCTGGCAGTTGCGCCTCAGTTGGCGGCTTCAGCCACAACAGGTATGACTCGCCCTTACGCTCGGCAGCTCCAATCATATCCCAAGTTAGGGTCATGCCCTCACGCTCATTGCGCTTCAGCAGGATCTGACGTGCGTCTATCTCATAACTCAGTTTCTCAAACAGCGGATTACCCTGCTCCATCTGCGTTACGCCCATTACCTGGGCCGAGCGGAGCAGCACGAAGATTAGCGTTACCAATACGGCAGCCACTACCCACCACCAAGAGAAATTAAATACTGCCGGCAAAAGCAATAGCACCAGTGGGATAAGGGCCATCCACCAGTCACGGCGCCACACCTTGGCCAAGGCTATACCTGTAAATGTGTTTTTCTCCAGCTGGTACTTCTTGGTACGGATGGCATTGGGGGCAGCACCCGGCTGCATCCGGTAACGTTGATTTGGTTGTTGCATAAAATATTAAGATATAAAATCCTGGCGCTAAGGCCGGGCAAGATAAAACAAATTAATAGGCTTTCAGGCTCAGGTCCATGCTCTTGATGGAGTGCGTCAGTGCACCCACCGAGATAAAGTCCACGCCGCACTTGGCTACATCCGCTATCGTGGCTTCTGTAATACCGCCAGATGCCTCCGTTTCGAAACGACCATCTATCAAAGCCACTGCCTCGCGCATCAGCACCGGCGACATGTTGTCGAGCATGATGCGGGCTATACCTCCGGTTTCCAGTGCTTCTTTCACCTCCTCCAGGTTACGGGTCTCTACCTCTATGCGCAAGTCTTTCCCTTTGGCCTTCAGGTAACGGTGTGTGGCCTCTATTGCCTCGCGTATACCTCCGGCGTAATCCACATGGTTATCCTTTAGAATGATCATATCGAATAGCCCGAAGCGGTGGTTCACGCCGCCGCCTATCAGTACCGCCCATTTTTCCATCATCCTGAAATTAGGGGTGGTTTTGCGGGTATCGAGCAACTTGGCCTTTGTTCCGGCGATCAGGCTGTTCAGGTAATGGGTATAGGTGGCAATACCGCTCATGCGCTGCATGCAGTTCAGCACGAGTCGTTCGGCCGTGAGGATGGACTGCGCTTTGCCTTTTACAGTGAGCGCCACATCGCCATACTTCACTACGGCACCGTCCTGCAGCAGCACTTCTACCTGCAGGTCAGTGTCAACCTGCTTAAAAATATAGCCGGCCAGCTCTACGCCAGCCAGTATGCCCTCGCCCTTCACCAGCAGGCGTGCCTGGTTCTGGGCCTCGTTCGGTATAGAAGCCAGCGACGAGTGGTCGCCATCGCCTACATCCTCGGCCAGAGCCCTGGATATAAACTCGGCTATGCTTTGTTCGGTCAGGTATGTTGCTTTCACGGTGCAAAAATAAAAAAAGGCCCGGTATATATCCCGGGCCTTGCTAAAAATCTCACTATTATCTTCTTAATCTTTTATAAAGTCGATGGAATGGATCAGGAATTTGCCTCCCGTATCCTTCACACGGATCAAAACGGTGTAAGAACCATTGCGATGCGTATAGGTACCGATCACATAGCGCTTGTCCTTCTTCACTGATTCACTGGGTGTAGGAAAATTATAGGCAAAGCCCGTTGGAGGGTATTTACTGAAGAAGTTCTTCATCACAAACTCTGCCTGCGTTTTGCTGTAATCCGTTGACTTCTCATCTGCAAAAGACAAACTTACCTTGCTGTCGAAGTGCCTGGCCAGGTCCTTGGCCGATCCAACCCGCAGGGCTGTCTCTACGCCATCAAATACATCCTTTTGGGCAGCAGCCTGTCCAACGGAAAGCAAAGTGGTAATCAGAGCCAGAAAAAGTACTACAGCAATGTTTTTGAAGTTTTTCATAAAGTTAGTGTGTAATCTCATCCTGTCAGTAGCTAAAACTATGCCAACAAGCATCCCTGCGTCCGGACTTTAAATTTAAGAGTATTATTCGATATTGAAAGGAATAACGGTATAGAAGGTATAACGTTTATTTTGAATAATAAGCCTTAGCCAAGGCAGGCACCGGAGATTGTTTTATATTTGCAGTATGGATAAAAAGGTAATGCTAGTAATACTGGATGGCTGGGGAATTGCCACTAATCCAGAGGTTTCGGCTATACACAAGGCCAACACGCCATTTGTTGACGCCATCATGAACCAATACCCTACTTCTACGCTGCAGGCCTCAGGCGAAGCGGTGGGATTGCCCGAGGGACAGATGGGCAACTCGGAGGTGGGGCACATGAATCTTGGGGCGGGCCGTGTGGTGTACCAGGATTTGGTACGCATTAACAAAACCATTGCTGAGCATAAACTGGCGGCCATGCCGGCCCTTTCGGATGGCTATACCTATGCCAAAGAAAATAACAAGGATGTACACCTGATCGGGCTGCTGTCGGACGGTGGCGTGCACTCCCATATCGAGCACCTCAAGGCACTCTGCACGGCTGCGGCTGACCACGGACTACGCAACGTATACATCCATGCTTTCACCGACGGCCGTGATACCGACCCGAAGGGGGGAGTGAAGTACATCAACGAACTGGAGCAGCACCTGGAAAACACTACCGGTTCCATTGCCTCCATTATCGGCCGCTATTACGCCATGGACCGCGACAACCGCTGGGAACGCGTAAAACTGGCCTATGACCTGCTCGTGCACGGCAAAGGCACTGCTTCCCAGAATCTTATCAAATCGGTGTTGGACTCCTATAACGCTGGTGTGACCGATGAATTTATCCAGCCGATCGTGAAGGTGAACGATGAGCAGCAGCCTATCGCTACCATTAAGGACGGCGATGTGGTGATCTGCTTCAATTTCCGCACAGACCGTGGCCGTGAGATTACGCAGGCGCTCACCCAGCAGGACTACCCGGAGCAGAACATGTACAAGCTCAACCTACGCTACATCACCATGACCAACTACGATGATACCTTCTTGGGCGTGGATGCGATCTTTGATAAAGACAACCTGAACAATACTTTGGGCGAGGTCATTGCCAAAGCCGGCAAAAAGCAGATTCGGATAGCGGAGACAGAAAAATACCCACACGTAACCTTCTTCTTCTCTGGTGGACGCGAAGTTCCTTTCGAAGGCGAGAAGCGCCTGCTTTGCCCTTCGCCGAAAGTGGCCACCTACGACCTGCAG
This sequence comes from Pontibacter aquaedesilientis, assembly GCF_014773225.1. Classification (GTDB taxonomy): domain Bacteria; phylum Bacteroidota; class Bacteroidia; order Cytophagales; family Hymenobacteraceae; genus Pontibacter; species Pontibacter aquaedesilientis. Next base: position 201,098 of record NZ_JACXAJ010000003.1, read on the forward strand.
CCCGAGATGAGCGCCTATGATATACGGGACGCCATTGTGCCGGAGCTGCAAAACAAGACGGCTGACTTTATCTGCCTCAATTTCGCCAACCCCGACATGGTAGGCCATACCGGCGTGTTTGAAGCGGCTGTAAAAGCCTGCGAAGTGGTAGACGAATGCACACAAGCCATCGTAACGGCCGCGCTAGAAAACGATTATGACGTCATCGTGATAGCCGACCATGGCAATGCGGACTACATGATCAATCCGGATGGCACGCCGAACACAGCACACACCACTAACCTGGTGCCTTTCGTGCTGGCGAGCAAGGATTACAAAGGCACACTTAAATCAGGCAGACTAGGCGACATCGCCCCGACTATCCTTGATCTGATGGGTATAGAACAGCCAGTTGAAATGACTGGTGAGTCACTGTTACAAAGAAACGAAGCAATTGGGTAGGTATAACATCATCGGATTTTTGGCCCTGCTCTGGGCTGCGGTAGCTTGTGAGCGGCCTGTACCTCCCGTTTCTGACGGAGAGAAGGCCGCTTACAACCTTACTGGCTATTTGCAACAACAAGCCCAACGCCTGCAAGCCGAAAAGCCTATGGTCCTGAAGTCTGTTAAGACGCAGAACAAACCCACCGAAACCATTGAAACCAGCGATGTGGATTGGGAGAAGGAGCTTTCCATTTTCCAGGAAGTGGACCTTAGCCGCCCAGCCCTTCGGGACTTTTACCAGGAGCAGCAACAGACTTTGCCCAATGGCAGCACGATCACCGTTTTCTTAAAATCAGAGGACGCAGCTGCACCGGTAGAGCAACTTGTGCTTACCGTATCGCCTTTTCAAAAGCTGGAGCACCTGGAGGCGGTGGTGCTTGAAGAAAACATACTCTTCTACTCTAAAAGAAAAATAACGCTTACCGCTGAGTCCGGCACAGGGAATGTGTCCGGCTACCGTGTCGAGGGTGTGCAAAAGCTTATATTCGGCGACTCCCTGCACTATCGCATCGACGCAAACCTGTAAGTTTTCGCTCCGGGGCCACACTTACCCACCCGCTATACCTTTTTCAGCGTTAATTTCAGTATATTGCTATTCTAAGCCACTCATGGCTTGCAAGTTAGAGCTGGGTGGCTTCTGCTGCCTGCTTAGTTTATGCCTATGCGTCTTTTTATACTGCTTCTGTTCCTGCTCACGACCTATGCTGGTTTGGCACAGGTTAGCGTACCTGCCCGGGAACGCAGCTGCGCCACAGACAGCTACCTGGAAGTGATGAAGCAACAGGACCCGGGCTTTGAGCAACGCTACAAACTGACCCTGGAGGCCGTGCAGCAGGCCATGCGCCAACGCCCAGCAGGTCAGCACTTACGCCAGGCGACCGTCACGGTGCCGGTGGTTTTCCATGTGGTGTATAACAAACAAGGCGAGAACATCCGCGACGAGCAGATATTATCGCAGCTGGCTGTGCTCAACGAGGACTTCCGGCGCATGAATGCCGACACAACCAATACCCCTGCCTACTTCCGATCCCTTGCTGCCGATACACAGATAGAATTCTGCCTGGCAATTGTGGACCCTCAGGGTAACCCCACTACCGGTATCACCCGCACACAAACATCGAAGGAAAGCTTCAGCTTTTTCTCAGACCTGGTAAAGTCTACTGCCAATGGCGGGATAGACGGTTGGGACCATACCCAGTACCTGAACATCTGGATCTGTAACCTGAGTAACGATGAACTCGGCTATTCCTCTTCTCCAGGTGCGACTCCCAGCCGCGATGGTGTTGTGCTGCACCACCGTTCAGTGGGGGCTGCTCCCTTCAATACCAGCATGTGGGCTTTTAACCTGGGTCGTACGGCCACGCACGAAATCGGCCACTGGCTTGGGCTCAAGCATATCTGGGGCCTGGGCATCACCTGCAGAGACTCCGACGACATAGACGATACGCCTAACCAACTCAGCGAAACAGTAGGCTGCCCTGACGGGATCAGGCTCTCATGCGACAACGGGCCCAATGGGAACATGTGGCAAAACTACATGGACTATACCAATGATGCCTGCATGAACCTCTTCACCGCCGGACAGGCCACATACATGCAAAGCGTCTTGCAGTCTGCCCGCAGTTATGTCTATGCCTCGGTTGCCTGCACCGGCGAACTCCGTTCCCGCTTCCAGGTTGCCCAGCCAGGAGACACTTTGGTTGCTGTTGGGGATCAGGTACAGTTTCAGGGATCGTTTGCGGGATTTAAGCCCACAGCCTGGCTATGGCATTTCGAAGGCGGCACACCCGCTACATCCACCGAACAGAACCCCACGGTCAGGTATAGCCGTCCGGGCAATTACCGGGTCTCGCTCACTACTTCCAACGAGAACATGAGCCATACCTTGGAGAAGGAGGACTACATTTATGTAACGCCTAATGACGTGAGGGTATACCCTAATCCGGCGTCGGGTTTCATCACCATTGAGCAAGCCGCCCGCCAGGAGGTACTGCAGGTTGAGTTGATTAACCGCTACGGGCAGGCGATGCTAAAGGAGCAGGTGCAGGACAGGGTTCTCCGACTGGATGTGCAAGGATTGCCGGCAGGTATGTATATCCTCCGCATGGCCAGCACCAACGGACTGCGTACAGAAAAAGTCAGCATATTGAAGTAGCTAGGTCTTCCTAGCCCCAACATTTGCTAATACCCCTCTCCCTGCAGTGTTACGACCACTGTGCGCTTGGAGGCGCGATCACGGTGCTCACACAGATAGACTCCTTGCCAGGTACCCAGATTGAAAGAGCCGTCTGAGATCGGCACCGAAACAGAGCTGCCCAATATGGCTGCCTTCAAGTGAGCTGGCATGTCGTCCGGGCCTTCCAAGGTATGGCGGTAGTATGGGGCGTTTTCGGGTACCATGTGGTTGAAGTGGCTCTCGAAATCCTGGCGCACGGTGGGGTCTGCGTCTTCGTTAATGGTCAGGCTGGCGGAAGTATGCTTGATGAAAATGTGCGCCAGGCCCACCTTATAGCTCTCCAGCTCAGGAAGCTGCGCAGTCAGCAGGTCGGTGATCAGGTGAAAGCCGCGTTTCACGGCTGGCAGTCTTATCTCTTTTTGAAACCACATAGCTTTTTGAATTAGTGATTGTGTGAATGAGCGATTGAGTGAATTTTGAATGAGTGACTGAGTGAATGAGCGGATGAGTGAGTGAGTTAGTGATTGAGTGAGTTAGTGAAATGAAATTATGCGCTTTTATAACGAATAATTAAAGGAGCAGCCATATTATAAAAGCATTTCCTCAGGGCGTTCGCATATTTAACTCCCATTCACTCAGTCACTCAATCACTTATTCACTCATTTCACCTAGTCTATTGTACGCTCGAAAGCGCCTATATCTGGCTTCGTGGTGCTTCGGGTTTTACCTTTGATGTCTTTGCTTATACCTGGCAGGGGCAGGGCGGCTCCGCTGGCAGGTGAGAGGGTATCGAGGCTAAAGTTTTGTTTCCGCACTTCCTTAAACTTAGGGTCTACGTTCAGGATGTTGCCATTTGTATTCAAGGTGCTTTTATAAGCTTCCGTGCGGAGTATATTATGCGAAATATCCGCTGTGATAGTCCCATCCAACAGCACTTCGTTTATGTAGTTCGAGCCATCGCCATACACCATGCTGTTGACCAGGCGCAATTGGGTGGGTTGGTTCTTTATATTGGTCCCCGGAACATAATCTGCCACTACAAAAGCCGGGGTTTCGCGCTGCAAGCGATTCTCATAATTTACGATAGTGGAGTAGAGCACTTCGTAATTGCCACCGCCCAGCCCTCCGAAGCCGTACTGCCCGCAGTTATGGATGAGCGTGTTCACCACTTTCACATCAGAGGTAAAGGCTACAATCCCGTCCAGAAAAGCATACTGAATAACACACCCTTCCACTAATGTCCCTGTTTTACCAGGATTGCCGATGCGCAGACCGCGCATGGTGTTGCGTATATCTGCGTAACGGATAAGGTTGTTTTCGCTTGTGGCCAACAGTCTTATACCTTCCCATTGTCCCGGCGCATTGGCGTATTGCGGTTCGCGCCTTACCCCACCAAAACTCACCCGCTCTTCCGGTGTGCCCTCTACCCGGAGCGTGCCGCTTACCAGTAGCACCGCCTTGTTGCCGGCAAATATGCGGGCTCCCTTTTCAATGGTGAGCGTAGCGCCCTGACGTACCAATATCGTATCGAGGAGCACATGCGGCTTGCCGGCCGGCCAGGTTGTGTTGCCAATCACACTTTTGCGGTGGAATACAGCGTCTTGTCCGTAAGCCACCAGTTTCACGTTCTGCTGGTTGCCATTGGTGCTGAACAGGATAGAGTCCGCCACCAGGAAAGGCAGGTTTTTGTTAGCCGGGTTTACGTTGACACTCACCAGAATGTATAGACTATCCTTGCCGCGCAACTGCAGGTTGTTGACCACAGGGCTCTCCAGACCATTGACGATAAGCTTGTAAGGCGATGAACTGCCCCCGGCCAGGTTAATGCTGCTAATGCGCACTGCATTTTTATTGGGGTTGTATACCTTGAGTCGGCGGGTTGCACTGCCCTGCGCCACAAACACCGTATCGAACAGCAATGTGTCGGCTGAGAAACGCAGCGTCGCCTCCGGATCGGTTGTGACGACCTCATCCTTGGGTTCGCAGCCAAGCATCGACAGCAGGAAGAGCAGGGGCAGTATGGCAAGGAGGTATTTCAAGGAGTGAATGGTTAAATTGTTATATGGTTAAATGGCTGTTATCTTCTGAACGAGATTTAAAAATGGAATTCTATCACTGTTCTTCCAAAGCCTCACAGATATACAGTGAACATAAACTTTAGATACAGCAATTAACAATTTAACCATCTGACAATTTAACAATTAAAATAAAAAAAAGGAATGCAGCGCAGCTTTCGGCTGCACCACATTCCTAAATATAGCTTATACAAACAGATTACTCTGCGGTAGCACCTTCTTTCAGACGCTCAGAGTTCTCTGCTATACGCAGTTGTTCTACAAAGTCCTCGATACCGCCATCCATCACACTAGGCAGGTTGTACACGGTATACCCAATGCGGTGATCCGTCACACGGCCCTGCGGGTAGTTGTAGGTACGGATCTTGTCGGAGCGGTCGCCGCTGCCTACCATGCTCTTGCGCTGGGCACCTTCAGCTTCCAGCTTCTTGGCAAGTTCCTGCTCATAAATACGCGAACGCAGTACGGCAAGGGCTTTGTCGAAGTTCTTGAGCTGAGATTTCTGGTCCTGGCACTGGGCTACCAATCCGGTTGGTAAGTGCGTAAGTCGAACGGCTGAGTAGGTCGTGTTCACCGACTGACCACCCGGGCCTGAAGAACAGAAAAGGTCCTTACGGATATCGTTCATATCCAGGTCGATGTCGAATTCCTCTACCTCCGGCAGTACGACTACCGAAGCAACTGAGGTATGTATACGGCCCTGCGTTTCAGTGGCAGGTACACGCTGCACACGGTGCACACCCGACTCAAACTTAAGCTTGCCATACACGTCTTCACCCGACATGCCTACAATGATTTCTTTATAACCGCCTGATGTGCCTTCTGTGGCGTCGATCAGTTCGGTGCGCCAGCCCATCTTCTCTGCGAAGCGGATATACATACGGTACAGGTCACCGGCAAAGATAGAGGCTTCGTCGCCACCGGCACCGGCACGGATCTCCATGATGATGTCTTTGCTGTCATTCGGGTCTTTCGGGATAAGCAGTTCTTTCAGCAACTCTTCCATTTGCTCGCGCTGCGGCAGCAATTCGTCCAGTTCCTCCTTGGCCATCTCCCGGAAGTCCTCGTCCTTCTCCGTCGCGATCACCTGTTTGGCGCTGTCGATGTTGCTGAGGATGTTGAGGTACTTTTTATACTCTACTACTATTTTGTCAAGGTCCTTATATTCTTTATTCAGCGATTTGAATTTCTTCATGTCGCTGGCCACATCAGGCTGGATAAGCAGCTGGCTTACCTCTTCAAACCGGTGATTAATGGCTTCTAATTTATCTAACATCGCTCTGTTATGGTTTTAAGCTGCAAAGATACTAAATTGGCGTTGAAGTAATAAAACATATATGCTGGTTGCAGTTGTTATATTACTGATTTATCCTACTACAAATTTGATTCGAAAGATGTTCAAAGCCCGTTCTTTGCTCGCTACTATAACCTTTTGCACAGCCTTTATAGTTTCAGGCTGCGACGTGAAAATAAAACCAATAGAGGGAGGCAAGGAGATTGCCCAGGAAGTAGAGCGCCACAAGATCAAGCGGCTCACCCAGGAGGACATTCTCAATGCTGCCCTCAAGCACGGCGATTCTATTGTGGTCGTGGCGCAGCGATTGCTGGACACCCGCCTGGCCGAGCAGCTGGAGCAGGGGGGCGTGGCCGCTGCTATACCTTACTGCCAGCCCGAGAACTACGAAGAGGTGCAAGCGTTGCAGGATAAGTTCGGGGCATTCGCACACCGCACCGCTGGTCGTCTACGAAATCCTCAAAACAGAATGGACGATGCTGCAGGTCCTAGGCTTGCCCACTATGCCAAAGGAACAATCGAAGGCCCAATAGTGACTCAAGAGTTGGACAATAACGAATTGCTTTATACCTCACCCATCTATGTGCGCAACGAGACCTGCCTGAACTGCCATGGCACTGTTGGCAAAGAGGTAGCAGTTGCAGACTATGAACTGATAAAACAAAAGTATCCACAAGATCGGGCTATAAACTTCCGGGAAGGTGACCTGCAGGGCATTTGGACCATCAGGTTCGATAAGAAAGAGCTAGTTGCCTTCCTTAACGATCAGCCTAAGAAAAGCCGCCGCCCACGTTAAACAAAAGGCCTTATTCTATGTTAACGGTCCAAACGACAAGGTATAGGCAGCAGAAGGAACCGTATTTTAAGCCTGAAACATTTAACTTTGCACTCAGTAAGATCAGGCTATACCTGATCTGATGTTTAACCTCTAAAAAGAATAACATGGCTGTAATAGTAGCAACCGATAACGATTTCGATAATGTACTCAACTCAAACCAGCATGTAGTAGTGAAATATTACGCCGACTGGTGCGGTAGCTGCCGCTTGTTCTCGCCTAAGTTTAAGCGCATGTCTGACGACGAGGCTTTTGCCAACGTGGCTTTTGTGGACGTGAACGCCGAGACCAGCCCGGAGGCCCGAAAACTGGCCGGTGTGACCAACCTGCCGTTCTTCGCCATTTTTAAGGATGGCAAGCTGGTTGACACCGTAGCCGCCAGCAAGGAGGAAGCCGTACGTGACCTGATTTCCAAACTGACCATTTAAGTACCCATGAAAATACCCGCAATCAAGAAATTAGTAGAAACACAATCACTGGATGAGTTGATGGCCGCTGAGGCCGCCATTGTTGACGAGCAGCCACTTGCCATTGAGGTAGAAGGCGACGACGAAGGCGAGCAGCTGACGCATGTGCTAGCAGCTGTCTGGATCATGAACTACATGCAGGACAATGGCGCTGACTTTAAAACGTCACTCCGCGAATACACGAAGAAGGTGCGCGTGTCTATCAGCTAGGCGTGTTGCTTATACCATTTTAAACGAACAGCGGCCCGGGGTCTATACCTCGGGCCGCTGTGTATTTATAGGTTAATCAGGACTTATATATTGTGTCTGGAGAAGAATTGCTCTGCCTGCTTTCCGCCTACTTCGGTGCAGATGCCTCGCACATAGTACAGGTATATGCTTCGGAAAACTTCGGCTAAATCATACCTGTCTGGCGGGAACACCATAGGATTGATCATCATGAAGAATTGCTCGAGTAGAATTTTGGTAACCAACTGCAGGTTGATGTCCTTGCGGAAGTACCCCTGCAGGATGCCCCTGTTCAGTATATCAGCATTGACGTGCTGATTGTTGCTGTTTACAAAATCCATGGTCAATCCCCAGGCTTCTGGATAATTGTTCTGCATATCTGAGATATAGACAGGATTGATCTCCCGCATCTTTCTTATACCGTCTTGCAGCAGCATCATAATCTCCTCCACAGGGGAGTTTGCATTCGCCAGTAACTTCACCTGTTCACGCTTCTGCTCTTCAATGTCGAACAAGGTCACTTGTCTTACCATATCGGCCCGGTTGCGAAACAACTCATTGAATGTAGACTGACGGATATCGAGTTTCCTGATAAGCTCTTCATCGGTGTGTGACTCAATGCCTTCCCGCTTGAAAAACTGGAGGAGCTCGCTCAATATAGTATCTATAAAAATCATAATCTAATTCTGTTCCTCCTTACTGAAAAGGAGCGTATAAGCTGCTTACGTAAATCCATTTAGAATGTATTGCCTAAATTTCGCGGCGGCCTTCCAATCTTAACAAGCAAAGGTAGGGCATAGCTTAGGAACCTGCAAGGCTATACCTGCCACAACATGTTATACTTACAGAAAAAGATAGAGGGTAACGAAGAACAGCATCTGCACCAGGTATACGTATGGTGCCAGTCGGTTTTGCTTGTAGAAATCGCCCCGCTGGAAATAAACCTGCAATAAAACCGACAGCCCCAGCCATCCGGCGTAATTTGAGAAGGGTATCCGGTTTCCTGCCCAGTCCCAAAAATCGAATCGCATAGCTACCGGCTCTATAAAGAAGTCTAGCCCCACCATAAGCAGTGCGGCAAGTATGGCTTTGCCCAGCCAATGCAAGGGAGTATCTTTCACCAGATGCCCGGTCGTGTAAACCAGCATAAGCCAGTTGAGTCCTATGAGCAAGGGCACGTCGAACAGCTTTATACCTAGAGCCTCTCCGTAGGCATAGTCTCCAAACAGCAGGCCGGTATGCACCCCGACCACTTCGGACAGAAAGCCAACCACCATCACGACTACAGCAAAAAGCGCAAATGGCAAATTCCAGCGCCTGTGGAAAGCAAACAGCAGCCCGTTTGTCAGCAATAGGTTGAGTGGCGTGAGTTTTTGAAATTTCTCAGGTTCGCCGCTGAACAGCAAGCCCCAAAGTCCTACCGCATGAAAGATAACCAGCACACCCAAGGCCAGGGCGAAGGCGTAAGGCTTCAGGCGCTGTTGCAACGGAATCGCTGGCAGATATGTCTTGACGGTGTCAGGCATGTTGCTTCAGATTTTTAGCGGGTGTTACGGTGGGAACCAGGCTATCTACGATACTGGCCGACAACAGGCACAAAGGTATACCGCCACCGGGGTGCACACTGCCGCCGCAAAAGTATAGTCCTTTTATCTTTGAGCTGAAGTTCGGGTGTCGCAGAAAGGCTGCCATGCGGTTGTTGGAGCTGCTGCCGTACAGCGCTCCGGCATAGGAGGAGGTCTGTTGCTCAATCAGAAGCGGATCCAGTACCTGTTCGCATGTAATGGCATCGGCAAGTTCGGTTTGCAGCATGCGGCTCAGCTTATTGGTTACGGCAGTTCGGGTAGAGTGGATGAGCTGCTCCCAGTCCTGGCCCTGGTGATGCGGTACGTTCACCATCACAAACCAGTTTTCGCAACCCGCAGGCGCATCTTCTTTCTCCAGTTTGGAGGTGATGTTCACGTATACCGTCGGGTCCGGGCTAATGGTCTTGTGCCGGAAGATGTGCTCGAACTCCTTTTTGTAATCCCCGCTGAAGAAGATGTTGTGCAGGTGCAGCTCCGGGAACTCCCGCGCTATACCCCAGTAATAAATGAGCGCCGAACTGGAGCGTGGCTGCTGTAGCGTTCGCTCGGGCGCAGGCTGGTCGGGCAGGAGCCGGCGGTAAGTCGGCACCACATCCATATTACTGACCACCACACCGGTGCTATACCTGCCAGCGCTGGTTTCTATACCTGTCGTTTTTCCATTTTGGGTGATTATGCGTTCCACCCGTTCGCTATACCTGAAGGTTACACCCAACTCTTCGGCCAGCTTCACCAGACTGGCAGCAATACTGTAAATGCCCCCTTTGGGGTAAAAAGCACCGATGTTATGTTCTAGGTGTGGAATCAGGTTGAGCGTGCCCGGCGCCTGGTATGGATCGGAACCGTTGTAGGTGGCAAAACGGTCGAGCAGTTGCACAAAGCGCGGATCATTGAAAAGCCTGGCATTGGCACCGTGCATGGTCGTTGTGAGCCCGAGGTCTGGGAGACAGCCAAATGCTTTGAGCACATCGGCACTCAGGTAGGTGTCCGCTTTGTGCAGGGACTTGTGCAGAAAGGTATCGGCGGTGCCATCATAGAGCCGCGCACTTTTGGCCAGTACCTCGCGCACATCCTTTGCCGGTACGCCCAACTGCTGCTCCGCCTCTGTGGCAAAAGCATCCGGGTCGGCATAGGCTTTGAGCTTGCTGCCATCTGGCCAGAAATAATGTGTGATTGGATCGAGACGGGTGTAGGTAAAATAATCGGAAGGCGTGCGGCCGGCCAGCGTAAAGAGCTCGTCCACCAAATGCGGTAGAGTAAACAGCGACGGGCCGGCATCGAAGCGGTACCCCTGCAGATCGAATTGGTGCATCTTGCCGCCGAACGAAGTATTGGCCTCGAATACGGTCACGTCGTAGCCCTTCACCGCCAGCCGTATGCCTGTGGCTATACCTCCTATACCTGAACCGATAATGGCCGCTTTCGTCATACCCGAATTTACGCAGATTATTTCTTTCCTGCACTTAACTGGCAGGAAGGGGCAAAGGTTTTAGGTATAGCGAAGGTTTCGCACAGCAATATTTGCCACTACCAATCAACCTAAGGCTCTACTTTACTCTATGGCATTTCATCCCTTCCAAACACCTTTCTGTAAGTTGGCTTGCGCATACCGAACTGGGCCAGCATGAGCGGGTATAGCAACAGGTCCAAAAGTTTGAAACCCGTCCCATAATCGATGATATCGTGAATCACGGAGCTGTTTCCGCTCTTTGTGACAAGGTGCTTGTGTTGCCAGCGGCGCAGGGGAGGAGGCAGCTCCTGCCCCTCATCAATAAACCAGGCTGCTGTGTCGGTTATTTCCCGCTCTGTGATCAGGCTGGTCCAACGGAATGACTTTATACCTGTCTGCAACTCCACTTCCACTTGATCACCCACGTCGCTGCCATCAAAGCGTAACAGTTTTAGCTTTGGGTAGGGCGGTGCCAGCCTCCGAAACAGCTGCTCGTCAAAAGCATGGAAAACGCTCAGGAAGTCTTGTTGGACGGCAGTTTTAAGGTGGAGGCGCATGGGTTGAATTGCTAAATTGTTGAATGGTTAAATTGTTGATGGGCTACCTTTCTTTTAACCGATAACCGTCTTCAAAGTTATACGACTCACATGCTATACCTGCCCACAAAAGAAAAAGCCGCAACACGTATCATGCTGCGGCTTTGGTATAATCATTCACTATCGAACCAACAAATTAACCTTCAACAATTCAACCATTAAGTTTAACTCAACAGGTTGTCAATATCCTCCTTCGTCAGGCTTTTGATGATGTTTTCGTCGGTGCTGATCAGGTCGGTCACGAGTTGGATCTTGCGGTTTTGCAGGGCCAATATCTTTTCCTCTACTGTGTCTTTGGTGATGAACTTGTAAGTAAACACCTTTTTCTGCTGCCCGATGCGGTGGGCGCGGTCCACGGCCTGTGCTTCCACAGCCGGGTTCCACCAAGGGTCCAGGATGAACACATAGTCGGCAGCAGTAAGGTTAAGGCCCACACCTCCGGCTTTCAGGGAGATAAGAAATATCTGTATACTCTCATCGTTCTGGAAAAGCTCTACCTGTTGCTGGCGGTTTTTGGTGTTGCCGTCCAGGTAGGCATAGGTTATTTCCTTCTCATTCAGTACTTGCCGGATGATCTCCAAATGCTTCACAAACTGGCTAAAGATAAGCACCTTGTGCCCCTTGCCGACAATGTTCTTCGTCATCCGCAGTACTTCCTTCAGCTTACCCGACTCGCCTTCGTAGTTTGGGTCGGCCATAGAGGGGTGGTTGGCGATCTGCCGGAGCTTCATGAGACCCTGCAAGAGCATAAACTGCGTGTTGCCCGGCCCGTTCTCCTCCAGGTTCGTCAGAATTTTGTTGCGGTAGTAGGATTTGGTTTCCTCGTAGGCATGCTCCTGCTCTTCCGACATTTTGCAGAAGGTGGTATGCTCAATTTTAGGCGGCAGCTCACGGGCCACCTGCGACTTGTGCCTGCGCAGGATAAACGGCTTGATAAGCGCATGAAGCCGGCGGGTCTTGTGCTCGTCCTTCTCCTTCTCGATAGGTTTAAGAAACTCGTTGCGGAAGAAGTGCTGGTTGCCCAACAGCCCCGGATTGATGAATGACATCTGCGACCATAGGTCCATGGTGCTGTTCTCCACGGGTGTACCGGTTAGTATCAAACGGTGACGTGATTTGAGTGAGCGTACGGCTTTGGAGGTATTGGAGTCCGGGTTTTTGATGGCCTGCGACTCATCTAGTATGATATAATCGAAATAATAGGTCTTGAGCAGCTCCGTGTCGAGGCGCACAATACCGTAGGAGGTCAGGATTAGGTCATAGTCCTTGAACTGTTCCACGTTTTTGTCGCGGTAGGTTCCGGTATAGGTCAATATGCGCAATTCCGGTGTAAACTTCTTGGCCTCGTTCAACCAATTGTAAATCAATGAAGTCGGCATAACAAGCAAAGTGGCCGACTCCGCCCCGTTCTCTTTGCGGTGTTGCAGCATGGCCAGTGTCTGCACGGTCTTGCCCAGACCCATGTCGTCAGCCAGACAGCCTCCAAACTTAAAGTCCTTCACGAAATGCAGCCAGTTGTAGCCCGCCTTCTGGTAAGGTCGCAACTCGCCCCGAAAACCCACCGGCAGCGGTTTGTCTTCTATGGTGTCGAACTCGCGCAGTTTCTCCAGCTTGCGCGTCATGGTTACCTGCGCCAGGTTGCCGTTGTGCAGGTCGTTCACCAGCGCCATGTGGTGCTTGCGCAGGGTCAATTGGTGCTCGCCCTCCGAGAAGGCGAAAAGCTCAATGTATTGCGTAAACCACTCCTCCGGTATAATCGCCACCTGTCCGTTAGGCAGCAGGTACTCGTTGTTGCGGGTCAGGATGTGGTTTTTGAGTTTGATGAAAGGGATTTCGAATTCTCCGAAGCGGACCGTCCCGTAGATATCGAACCAGTCGTTGTTCTCGGTTATACCTACGTTCACCGAAATATCTCCGATGAAGTAATTTTTGCCGTTCTTCTCGCCCTGCGCTACCGTGAAACCGAGGTCTTCGAGTTCCTGCAGGTTGCTGTTGAGCCACGAGAAGGCCGAGTTCTTATCCAGGACCGCCTGCCCGTTCTTCACTTCTAGTTCGCGCTTGGCCAGTTCCTTTACATACTCCTTCTCGTGCACGGCATCACGAATCAGCTTATGGAAAATATAGGAATCCTCCGTTTTCTCCATACTCACGCTGATGCGTTTGGCCTCCTGCGTTTCTACCACATAATCGCCATACCTGAACGACAGGTTGAAGAGAATCTTATCGGCGGCGTTGGCTCGTTCAGCCTTGCCGGTCTCTAAGCCACCGTTGCTGTACAAAGCCGACGCATCAGCGGATTTTATCTCCGAAAAGGTCAGATAGGGGCTAGGTGTAAAGCGCTCTGATTTTATGTCGAAGCCAGTAGCCCGCACATCAAACGATTCCAGCAATGGCGTTACGAACTTGCGATAGTAGTTCTCCTCCACCGAGCGCGGGATCACAATAAATTTCTTGTTCAGGAAAGGCTGCAGCTTCTTGCCATCAATGGCTTTCTCAAAACTGTATACTATACCGTCCAGCATCAGCCAGGCGGGCTCATAGCAAATGAGCGCGGCATTGCGGTACTGGAAGTGCAGCTTTTCGCCGTTATACCTAATGGTCGGGTAGTAGTGGGTATTGTCTTCGTTGCGGCGGAAATGGAACAACACGCTTGCCTTCTCGGGTGCCACCTGTATCTCTTTCCAAGCTGGGTCGCCGTCCTTGCCCATGATAAAGGTCTTACGATCGCTGAGCATGTCCAGAATCTTGCCCATGCGCACCTGTATGTAGTGGCTGATGGCCTCTTGCATGCTTTTGTCGCCCTTCTCGGGGTCGTATACCTTCAGGAAAAAATCAATCGGGGAGAGTTTCTTAGGAGAGAATTTCTTCAGCACCGCGTCCTGTTGGATCTGGTCGATCAGGGCGATCAGTTTGAAATCTCTGGCATCGAGGCGGGAAGAGAATTCGTCGGCGTTTTTGGCAGAAATATTCTGGTGCTGAAGAGTCAGCTGGCCTTTGGTATTTATCTGCACCACAAAAGACTCGAACAGGTATCCCAGGTACTCGTGTTCAAACAACGAGTATACCACCTGAAATGGCTGTGTGGTGTATACTTTCATGCAGGTACAATTTTAGGACTTCAAATTTACTCCCAAAACTCCTGATTTCCTACCCTTCCACACGCCAAATCACAGCTACAATCAAACTATTTTTATATTTTCAGGATAAAAATATCCGTTGCAAGGTATAGCGCCCTTTGTTTTTCAATATATATAAAACCACCTATGCATAGGTTCCCGGCTTGGGTCTGACTAGTTCTAGCTTGGCGTGGAGCACAGCTAAAAATGGGCGCTTGCTATACCTTAAATGTTCTCGGTAACAGACATGGCGGCCGCTTTGCGTGCCGGGCGAATGGAAACCAACATGGTGATAACCACAATGGCGGCACCTGTCAGCACAAAATCCTGCAGCTGCAGCTTAACAGGGTAGGAGTCTACCACAGAGGTTGCCATACCCATGGATACAATACCAAAGGTCTGCTGCAGGTTTGCGATCAACATGCCAAGCGAAAGGCCGTAGGAGGCCCCGATAAAGGCTACCAGCGCCCCCTCAAACAGGAAGATATTGCGGATCTGCTCTTGCGTGGCACCCATCGAGGCCAGTATCGCAATGTCTTTCTTCTTGTCAATTACAAGCATGGAGAGGGAGAAGAAGATGTTGAGCGAGGCGATAAGCAGGATAAAGGCAAAAGTGATGAACACAAACAGCTTCTCGACTTTGACGGCCCGCAGCAAACTGGTGTGCTGCTCATCGCTGTTCTGCACCTTGAATCCATCTCCGAGCGCCTGCTGCAACGACTTCTTGACGGCCTCTATCCGGAAGTCTGGCTCGACTTTGATCTCAATAGCGGTACGCTTCCGGCCATACTCCATCAGCTCCTCTGCGAATTGTATGGGCACAAACACATAGGCATCGTCGTACTGCCGCTCAATGGCAAATACGCCGCCAGGCGTAATCTGCAGCGTGTTGAAGGCCCCTTCTGGGTTAAGAGGGCTGAACTTGGTGTTGCGCGGGTATAGGAACTGCATGTCCGTGAACTGATTGCTCGGCCTTATGGAGAGCTGGTATTGCACGCCCCGCCCCACCAGTGCATAGTAGCTGTTATTGGCGTACAGGTCGTAATGCCCTTCCACCACCGACGTACCAATTTTGTTTTGTTCGAAGAAGTTCTCACTCACACCCTTTACCTTCACTACCATCTGGCGGTCGTTGTAGCGCAGCAGGGCATTGTCCTCGATCACTTCTGTTACCAGGGCCACGCCGGGCGTGCGCCGTATCCGGTTCATAAACTCCGTATCGGTTTCAAAGGATTTGCCCTCCACGGCCGATATCTTGAGGTTAGGATCGAAACTGGTGTAAATGGTTCGGATCAAATCCTCCAGACCATTGAACACCGACAGCACAATGATCAGGGCCGCCGTACCTACCGCCACGCCGATCATGGCAATATTGGAGATAATGCTAATGATGTTCCTCTTTTTCTTAGAGAAGAAATACCGTTTCGCTATGAGGTAAGGAACGTTCATTTAGCTGGATTGGGTGCTTAGGCTATTTTGTTGATTGTTGATTGTTTTATGAATCAATATTGAGCTTCAAAGGCATATTCAGGTATAATGGCCAGGATCAGTCGAAGCGTGCTATACCTGTAGGTATACCTCTTGGGCAATTTAGTCATTTTGCCGAATCAACAATTTAACAATCATCAATTCAGCAATTTAATTTATTTCCAGGCTTTCACGATCAGACCGGTGCCTGACGGATGGTTGCCCTTCACATCGAGCCAGTTAAGCACCAAACTTACCGGAAAGGTGAGCAGGTAGTAAAATGGCAGCACTATAAAGAAAGCCTTGGAAGCATTTAGCATCAACATCGGGTACTTCATAGACAAACGCCACGATATCTGGCCTGGTTTGCCATAGGAATAGCGGGCCACTACTTTGCTGAAGCCTGCCAGTTTCAGCTTGTCCTGAATCTCCTGTATATTATAGCCGTCGCGTACGTGTTCCTCTATAAATGAGGTCTCTCCATCGCCATGCACGTCCGAACCGCCCTGGTCGGATGGGGTTGAGATGACCAGCATGCCGCCCGGCACCAGCGAAGCCTGAAAGTTACGAAACACCTCCACGTCTTCCAGAATGTGCTCCATCACGTCCACCGAAAGGATCAGGTCGTAGCTATTTTCTTCTCTATACTTTACAAGGTCGCCTATGCGGAACAAAACGTTCTGCCGCCCAATCGTTCTGAAAAAGCAGTTGCTGTCTGATATCTGCTCTTCCTTGACGTCCATTGCCAGGATATTCCATTTGCTGCTTTGGCTCGAAAGCCAGTAGGTATACTGCCCGAAACCAGAACCGGCGTCCAGAATGCGCTGCCCTTCGCCTTTACGGCTAGCCGCCCAGCTATTCAGCTCTTTGTGCACATGCCAGGCACGCAGCAGCAACAGGTCGAGCAAATTATAAAATACGCGGCGCAGGAAAGGCGTCTTGTTGAACACATCGCCCAACACACGCTTAATCGGATCATACTGCATAAGGGTGCTGCTAAATTTTAGCGGGTGTAGGTATCGTCGTCCTCGTCTTCCTCAGGGGCAGGCGGGATGTCCAGGTTAGAGAATAGCTTGTCAATTTGTGCCGCATACTCGGCGCTGTCGTCGAGGTAAAACACCAACTCGGGTATAACACGAACCTGCTTTTTGATGCGCTGTGCCAGCAAGTGACGTATTGTCTTGGTGTTGACGCGCAGTTCCTGCAGCATCATCTCGTTGCTGTTTTTGGCGTTCATCACACTAAGGTACGCCTTGGCCAGGCCCAGGTCAGGCGACATACGCACGACACTCACTGAGATATAGGCTCCGCCAAAAAGGTGCGGCACTTCCCGTTGGAAGATCTCTGCCAGTTCCTTCTGTATAAGGCGCGAAAATTTCTGTTGTCTTTTACTTTCCATAATGAAGATGCAAATATCATATTAATTTCGCATTTTTACCCCAATTGTGCCTTACTCATTTCAGTTCAGGCCGGTGTATAGTTCCTTCTAACTCCGTCTTCCTTTGATTAGTTACTTCCGAAGCATACTGCCATCCCGCTTATTTCTGCTGGTATTATTGTTCCTGGCTATCCGTTTGCCCTTGGTTTTCCTGGGTATACCTGCCACTGCGTCTGAGTTGTTTTCCATGCTGGTGGGGGAGCGCATGGCGGATGGCTTTGCCATGTACCGCGATATCTACGACAGCACTGCGCCCCTTTCAGCCTTTGTTTACTGGACAATCGATGTGATAGCGGGCCGCTCATACCTGACCTATAGGCTCACGGCCACCTTCCTGCTGCTGTTCCAGGCCATCATGCTCAACGTCACCCTAAACAGGCACCAGGTATACGCCGGCAAAGGCTATATCCCGGCCCTGCTATACCTGCTCATGGGGAGCCTCACTTTTGAGTTTGATATGCTCACGCCTCTCCTCATCGGCAATACCTTTGTCATTCTGTCTTTGCCTTATATCATCACCATCTCCCGGGAGGGCTTTGAGAACAACCGGCTTTTTGTAGGTGGGTTCATGGTCGGATTGGCGGCCTTGAGTTATCTGCCTCTGACCTTGTTTCTGGTGGTAGCTGCTTTTGGGGTCGTGCTGTTTGCCTCCAACACCTTCCGCAGCTTCCTGCTCATGCTGTGTGGTTTTGCGTTTCCGTATGCTGTGCTGATAACCTACTACCTTTACACCAACACGACATCCTTTTTCCTGGAGATGCACCTGGCACAGCCCTGGCAATTTGGGATTAACACGTTACTGCCTCCCGCTCATCTGGCTTTGGTTATGGCCTTGCCTGGCTTGATATTGCTGCTATCGCTTATCAGCACCACCTCACTGCCTCTTCGATTGGTGTTTCAGGGCAAGTTTCAGCAACTCATGACGGTGTGGCTGCTCGTCAGCGTCGTCTTCCTGATTACCAGAAGCGAACTTTCAGTGGCTTCTTTTCTGATTATTCTACCGCCTATTGCTTATTTCGGGGAGTTTCTGTTCACCAGTCGTACCAAGAAGTGGATCCTTAACCTGATGTTCTTTGTGCTGCTGGGCGGCGTGATTTTGCTCCGTTACCGGGAACCGCTGGGCCTCGAGCGCTTTGTCCGAATTGATGACTCCAGCCTCTTACTGCCGCAGCAAAAGCCAGCCTCTAAGTTCTCTGGCAGCACGGTACTCGTGTTGGGTGATGACCTTAGCTACTACGAGCACAACAAACTGGCTACGCCATACCTGAACTGGCAATTGTCGCAACGACATTTTGGTCGTCTTAACGAGTACCAGGCAGTGTATGAGCTATACCTGAATTTCAGAAATGAAGCCCCTGCTTACATTGTAGACCAAGCGGGCCTCATGCCTGAGCTAAAACACAAACTGCCGTCTGTTTTCGAAGGTTATGCACCTACGCAAACAGCGGCAGTCTATAAAAAGTCTCGTTAAAGCGCTATACCTGCTTTAGCAAACAGGGATCTTGTCTACGCGGTTCTGGTGACGACCACCTTCAAACGCTGTCTCTAGAAATACACGAACCATATCAGCAGCCTCTTGCTCTGATACAAAGCGGGCAGGTATACAAAGCACATTGGCGTTGTTGTGTTCTCTGGCCAGTTTAGCCAGCTCGGCCTTCCAGCAAAGCGCGGCACGTATCTCCTGGTATTTGTTGGCTGTCATGGCCACACCGTTACCGCTTCCGCAAATCAGTATGCCAAAATCGGCTTCGTTTTTTGCTACGGATTTTGCCAGTGGGTGCACATGGTCCGGATAATCCACAGAGGCATCGGAACCAGGACCGAAATCAGTCACTTCATGGCCTCCTGTAGCCAGCTGTTCCTTTATCAGGTTTTTGTATGTGAAGCCGGCGTGGTCTCCGCCGATAGCTATTTTATATCCCATAATATTAAGCGTTATTTTCGTTTAACCTTTTCAGATCGCTTTTGATGATTCTCCTTGACACACTGATACTCACTTCATAGAGCAAGATCAAAGGAAATGAAATCAAAAGCTGGCTGATCACGTCCGGCGGCGTGATGATCGCCGAGAGCACCAGTATCACCACAATAGAATGACGGCGGTACAACTTCATGATCTCTGGCGATAGCAAGCCGGCTTTGGTGAAGAAGTATACGATAACCGGTAACTCAAACATAAAAGCACAGGCCAGGCAGAGCGTCGTGAGCGTGGAGATGTACGAAGACAAATCAAACTCATTCAAAATGGTAGGGTCTACCTGATAGCCCGCCAGGAAGTTGATCGAGATCGGGGAAACTACATAATAGCCAAAGAGCAGGCCCATCGCAAACAGAACGGATACCCAGAAAACGGCACCGCGCGAGTTTTGCTGCTCTTGTGGGTATAGTCCCGGTTTGATGAAGCGCCAGATCTCCCAAAAGGCATACGGGAAGGCACAGGCTAAGCCCAGCACCAGCGACACCATAATGTGCATGGCAAACTGCCCGCTCATCTGCCGACTCTGTATCGTGAACCCAAGGTCTTCGATGCAAAGTACATCAGAGCCTATGCGCTGCCCAATCTCGCACATGAATTTATAACTAAAGAAGTCCGTGCGGGAAGGAGCCAGAATGATATCATGGAAAACGAAGCCCTTGGCCATGAACGCCGCGATAGCGAACACAAGAATGGAGCCCACTGACCGGATGATATGCCATCTTAACTCCTCCAGATGATCCACAAAGGACATCTCCTGCTGCTGTTCTCCTCCCTCCAGGTATGGTTGGTCCATCTATTGTGGCTCTTTTAATAAGCTTTATGTATTAATAAGCGAAAAGCGGGAATTGCTGCATCCAGCTATTCACTTCTTTGCGCACTTCATCTATTTTGCTGTCGTTGTCATTGTTGGTCAGTACATCGTCCATCAGCTCCACAATGCGGGCCATGTCAGTCTCTTTCAGACCACGTGTTGTGATCGCGGCTGTACCTACGCGCATACCTGACGTTACGAACGGCGATTTGTCGTCAAATGGCACCATGTTTTTGTTGATGGTAATGTCGGCTTTCACCAGTGTGTTTTCTGCCAGCTTGCCAGTTATACCTTTAGAGCGCAGGTCAATCAGCATCATGTGGTTGTCTGTGCCCCCCGAAATGATGTTGTAGCCTCGCTCTACAAAAGCAGAAGCCATCGCTTGCGCGTTCTTTTGTACTTGCTGGATATAGCCCATGTAATCGTCAGACAGTGCTTCGTAGTAGGCAACCGCTTTTGCTGCGATCACGTGCTCCAATGGGCCACCCTGCGTACCTGGGAACACAGCCCCGTCTAACAAAGAGGACATCATGCGCACTTCCCCCTTAGGAGTCTTCAGACCGAATGGATTTTCGAAATCCTGCCCCATCATGATCATACCGCCTCGTGGCCCACGCAGCGTTTTGTGCGTGGTCGTGGTGATAATATGGCAGTGCTCAAACGGGTTGTTCAAAAGCCCTTTGGCGATCAGACCGGAAGGGTGGGAGATATCGGCCAGCAAAAGTGCACCTACCTCATCGGCAGCGGCACGCAGTTTTTTATAGTCCCAGTCGCGGCTGTAGGCAGAAGCACCGCAAATGATCAGCTTCGGCTTTTCACGACGGGCAGTCTCCACTACTTTGTCAAAATCGATCAGTCCTGTTTCCTGCTCCACCCCATAAAATGATGGCTGGTATAGTTTACCCGAGAAGTTAACCGGTGAACCGTGTGTAAGGTGACCACCGTGCGACAGGTCAAAACCCAGGATTTTGTCGCCAGGCTGCAGCACAGCCAGCATCACCGCTGCATTGGCCTGTGCGCCAGAGTGCGGCTGCACGTTAGCCCACGTAGCTCCAAATAGTTCTTTGGCCCGGTCGATGGCCAGTTGCTCCGACTGATCCACAATCTCGCAGCCACCATAGTAGCGTTTGCCTGGCAGGCCTTCGGCGTATTTGTTCGTCATCACGCTGCCCATGGCTTGCATTACCTGCTCCGAAACGAAGTTTTCGGATGCGATCAGTTCGATGCCGTGCGTCTGGCGTGCCTTTTCTTTTGCAATTAGGTCAAATATAGCTGTGTCTTTTTGCATTGCTCCTATGGTTTTAGAATCCTTCAAAATTAAAGCATGCACCCGAATAAACCAATGTTTCAAAAGTTTATATACGGAGCGGGTTCTGCTGCTGGATTTCGGGTTTGTTAATTTAGCTTATCCTGCTCGTCCTCCGCCACATACTCAAACAAAAAGGCCCGCCATACGTGGCGGGCCTTTCCAGAATTTATTTACAATTCGCTGGCTTACTGCTTCAGGAGTTTCACCTGCTCTGTTTTGCCATTGAATTCTGCCATCAGGATATAGATACCTTTTGGCAGGTTACTGTTCATGTTCAGGATGATCGTGTTGCTGCCAGCCGCTATATCGTAAGACTGGTTGTAAACCGCTGTGCCATTCATGTTTACTACTCTTACATGCAGCTTACCATCAGTCTCAGCGTTGTATTCCAGCTTCGAGTCTGCCTGAATCGGGTTAGGGTATACCCTTGGTCCAACAGCCAGGTTCACGTCGTTCGCTGATACGGCTACCACTTTACTGTAGTCCGAAGTACCATCCAGGTCCACCTGCTTCAGTCTGTAGTAACGAGTGCCAGCGAAGTTGCCTTTGTGAACAAACTGGTAGTCCTGACGGATTGAAGTCGTTCCAACTTTGCTCTTCACTTTGCCAACCGTTTTAAACTCAGACTTCAAGTCCTCTGTCATCTGCACTTCGAAGTAGTCGTTGTCCTGCTCAGATGCAGTCGCCCAGTCCAACTGTACTCCATTGCTTTGCTTGGTAGCGTTGAAGGCGATCAGTTCTACCGGTAGTGGGGTAATGGTCGAGTTCAGTGCCACGAATCTTGTTGTTGCATCAAATGAGCTATTTGCAACACGACCGGTCTGATTAACCGATGCATCTGCGCCTGGCTCATTTCTCACGAAAATTTGACGCTCTGCAACATTTCCAGATTCATCCGGTGTAATTGAAAATCCTCTATTCCAGTTGATTTCATCCAGTGATATCACAAAGTTGTTAGGATCCAGTACGGCTATCTCAAGATCCTCACCCATTGCAAGGTTTTGAGCGCTTAACTTATAAGACTTGCTTTCCGAAATTTCCCCTGCGTTAACCTTGAAGCTTAAGCTAGTTGGAGTTACTACAATTGTAGGTGTTCCAATTTCAAGCGCCTGGCTGCTTGTTTCAGTGTAGCCTAACGATGTAACTTGAACAGGATTTGTCCTGGCACCTCTAGGGATAACTATTTCGGCAGTTGTCGGATCGCCCTCGGCTTCTTTAAAGCTGATCACGTTCTGGCTACCTATTCTAATAGAGCCAATCTCCTTTAATTGATAGCCTCTGATAAGCACTGTCTCGTCAATTCGGGCTCTGTTGTCGCTTTTAATCTCAATTCCACTTACTTTCTCGAACCTTACTATTACCGGGCTGGTCACATTGAATTCAGAAGCTGTAGTGGCCTGCCCTGCAGCATTCTCCACTCTAATGAACCCTGTGATAGCATCTCTTGGAACCGTTACAATCACCCAATCCCCGTTTACCAGGTCGTAGCTGTTAACTGTGGCATCAATTTCGACCTGCTCATCTGCTGGTGCAGGTATCGTTGTGCCATTGCCGTGGCCTTTGAACCACACTTTGATAGCTCCGCTTGGGTTATCGGTATAAACGTCCCACAGGTTGGCTCCTCTTATAGTGATTGTTTTGGTGGCCTGCTGCTCTGTTTCGTCGATGCTTGTAATAACTGGTGCTTTCACAATCCTGAAGACATTCGAACTAGTCGCAGTATTGTTCGATGTCCGTGGCGTTGACACCATTATCTTTCCTGCCACTGCTCCTGCCGGCACGTTTAAGGTAATGGTAGAGCTTGTATTGGATGTGAACCCAGCTGCATTAACGGTGAATTCATCTCCCGTTACTTCCTCTCTGCCTAGGAACGTCACACTCGTGGCTTCGTCCAGATTGGTACCAGTAATCGTAAACGATCCTCCTACCACTTCAGCCGCAGGGCTAAATGAGGCAATAGTTGGCGCCCCAATTATGGTAATTTCGGCAGACTGTCCTGTGCCGCTTCCACTAGTCACCTGCACTCTACCTGTAAGTGCGTTAGCCGGCACCTCTACGACTAGCACGTCTGTACCTGCCTCATTACTGCTATAGGTTGCACTTTGAATGGTAGCAGAGACACGTGTAGAGCCAGCCCCTGTAAATGTTACGCTTGGAGCAGCCCTGTTAACCCCGTTCCCATCATAGTATTCATCAAACCTGGTACCGGTAATGGTTACAGTGCTTACACCTGCATACACTCTTTGACTTGATGTATTGGTTCTTACTATGCTTGCTACAATTGGCTTATAAACTGTCAAAAGCGTTGATGAAGTTGTTCCGCTCAGAGTGGTTATACCTAGTGAATTGGTGCTTGAGACAGGCATAAAAGGAGCGACAAACTCTATCGTGTTTTCATCAATCACCTTATAGCCTGTAACGTCATCTTTAGCAATGGTAACACCACCGTAGGATACACTTGTCACATCCACGTAGTTAGTGCCTGTCACTGTCACACGCTCTCCGGCATACACTGCTGTTGGGTTTACGGCAGAGATAGTTGGAGCAAGCACGGTGAAGGCGAAAGGAGCACTCACACCACTACCTGAGCGTACTGTAATTCCACCTGACCTTGCATTGGCCGGCACGGTAACTGTAATAGAAGTGTTGGTATAACCAGGCTCAACAGTGGCAATTACTCTGGAATTCACGCCCTGGAATTCAACTATTGGCAGTCCGTCGGCTTCTTCGCCGATCACCTCATCCCAGTATTTTGTAAAGTTATCTCCAGTTAAGGTTATAACCGTTCTGTCTGCATATCCCTGATTTACTGAGGTACTAGTTATCACAGGCTCAATAACAGTGTAGTTGCTTGCACTTGTACCTTCGCCAGCTGACGTTGTGATGACAATCGGACCTGTTCCGGCATCAAATGGCGCTTTTACTGTGAATGACTCCACACCTCCCGCGCCTACTGTAATATCAATGTTGTCGATATCAGCTGCTACACCATTGAAAGTTACACGCTGGATATTCTTGAAGAAGTTACCGTTGATCGTTACCAATTGGTTGGCATAGCTGGTTTGTGGCGTGAAAGTAATGTTCGCCGGCACTGGCACCACAAACTCGTCATCGCTTACCACGGTGCCACCTGCTGCTGTAATCGTAATGAAGCCGGTAGTGGCGTCATTCGGAACTTTAACGGTAAACTTCTGGTAGGTTACATTATCAATTACTTCGGTTTGAAGCGGTGATGTAACTGACAGGTCTTCCACTGCCACACCGTTGAAGAGCACTTCTGTTATACCTTCAAAGTTTGTACCTGTAATCGTAACCTCTGTCTCTGCTACACCACTTGTTGGGTTGAAAGAGTAAATGGTTGGCGCAGGTATTACGGTGAAGATCTCGGTTGTCGTGAATACTAACTCCGTACCTTCGTAAAGCGAAAGCGGACCTGTCGTAGCACTTGCTGGCACTGCTGTGTTAATGGTCTTACCGTCGGCGTTTGGTGTTACGGTAACCTTTGTTCCGTTAAACGCCACATCAGTTACATTCTGCATTAACCAACCACTGATCGTTACTGGCGCAGTTACTTTTCCTTCTGTTGGCGTGAAGCTCAGAATCTCAGCTGTTGTTACAACTTCATAAGATTCTGTACTTGGGGCACTGTCACCAGCTGGGTTTGTTACCATTAGTTGACCTGTAACGGCTCCTGCTGGCACAGTAGCTGTGATTGTCTGCTCCGCCACATTTACTGAGATATTAGTCGCAACAACATTATCTGTATTGTCGGTGTCTACACCTAAGAAAGTGACCACCATACCTTCATCGTAGAAGTTGGTACCGCTGATCGTCACCTGATTGCCTACTATGCCCCGCTCCGGAGTGAAGGAAGTGATGGTTGGCAATTGGAAAATAAAGAACTCAGCGCTTTCACCTGAACCAAAGCTATTGGAGGCAGTGATAACACCTGTCACAGCACCTGCTGGCACATTAACGGTCATCGTAGAGTCAGTTGTAATGCTTAGGTTATCGGCAGGTATAGCATCCGGGGTACCTGCAAAAGTCACTGTTGTAGTTCCCTCATTCAGGAAGTTGTAACCTGTTATGGTTACTTCTGTTCCAGCTATACCTTTATTAGGCGTTATGGTGAGGATTTCCGGATTGCGGACTACCGTAAATAGTGCGGTTTCTGTTCCATCAGCAGGGTTTGTCACCAACAGCTTGCCTGTCTCGGCACCTACTGGCACAACAAACACTAATTCAGAGTCGCTTGCATTTGGCGCCTCAAAGCTCACCCGTACGTCTTCCGGACCTGCAACTCCATTATCACCCAGGAAAGTCACCTCGGTCACATATTTCAGGTTTTCTCCGGATAGCTTGATCTTTCTGCCAATAGGCCCTCTTATTGGATCAACAGCGGTGATAACCGGTGCCAAAATAACATCAAAAGTACCGTCCCATTCTGCTTCGCCACCCAGTGTGGTTACTGTTACTTTTCCTGTTGTAGCTGTAGCAGGTATGTTAAAGGTAATCGTGGTACCATCAGTGTTCACAGTAAATCCTTCTATGCTATTATTCGGATCTGCCTTCACAATGGTCGCATTGCCAAGTGCAACAGTTGTGGCAGTTTGGAAGTTTGTACCTGTAATGGTTACCTCTTCGCCTACCAGGGCATAAGTCAGGCCTCCATCAGTAGTGGCAACGCTGGCAATGGTTGGCGCTGGCACAAATGTGAACTCTTGCGTGCTGGTCGTTGACACTTCTGTGTTTGACATACCTGGCGCGATAACTCGGATCAGACCCGACTTGGCGTCTGCTGGCACTAACACAGCCAGTTCGGTATCGCTAGTGCTCGTCAAAGGCGTTACGATTGTTCCTTCCCTGTCATCCGTTTCATCCAATTCGTCGCCTAAGAACACCACGCGGCTGGCGCTTGCAAGGTTGGTACCGAACAGTGTGACTTGCATGCCAGGGCCTGCTGATGTTGGCAGGAACTGGGAGCCATCTACTGTGTAATCAGCGAAGGCAGGGGCTGGCAACTCAAACTCTGTTGCGGTTAATGCTTGGCCTGCTGGGCTTTTAACAGTTATAAAACCTGTTCTTGCCCCAACCGGAACCGTTGCTGTAATTTTGTTATCGCTTAGTGCTGTAAAAGTTGCTGCCGCATTGTTGAAGAGCACTTCGCTAACGGCCAGGAAATACTTGCCATAGATTGTTACTTCTGTTCCTACAGGTCCGGTTGCTGGCGAGAATTCAAGTCCTTCGTTTTCCTCACCGGCTGCCTGTGCTATAATCTGGGGGCCAAGTACGGTAAATGTGGATGATGTTGCATTTCCGGCAGGGCTGTTCAAAGTGATCGGTCCTGATGTGGCTGCAAGTGGAACGGTCACGGTTATGCTCTTATCATCAACAACAACAAAGTCAGGAGCATTCACCCCATTAAACAGTACTTGCCTTACATCTGTGAAATAACGTCCGTTGAGCACCACGGTTTCTCCGGGACCAGCAGTCGAAGGACTGAACTCAGGTGCAGTGGTAAATGCTGCCTTCGCGAACTCAGGCTTCGGCACCATAAAATCTGTTCCGCTAGTTGCCTCCCCATAAGGAGTGACAACTTTAATGGGAGCGCTAATGGCCCCTCTTGGCACAGCCACTACTACTTGCGTGCTGCTTTTACTGGTAGGCACTGCTGCTATTGCACCAAAAAACACATTGCTGGTTTCATCCAGGTGCACACCAGTGATGGTTACTTCAGTTGTTGGTATACCTGTAGCCGGATTGAAACTCACGAGCTCCGGCTGCTGCGACACTTCGATAGCGTCCAGGAACAGATAAGCAGAACTTAACTCAGCACGCTTGAAAATTACGTTGGTAGCATTGCTCGGCAAGTATATATTATGCCGCGAAGCAACAGTGGTGGCAGGGTAAGTATTTTCCGCTACCACAGTGCTTCCGTCTTCTAATCGATAATTTACCTGCATATCAGCAGGTGCAGTTGCAATCAGGCTAAAGCTCACTTTATACCCTGTTGTACCAACTTGGCTGGCGTCATGTAGCTTAATGTCTACAAACGCAGTCGTTGTTCTCAGCTGGGCCGATCCGCCAGAGGTACTGGGGCTGATCTCCAAACCATCTGAACTCAAACCAGAGCTGGTCACATTAGGTTGATTGCTTACGCGCCACGGACCATCGTACTTCAAAGGGTCTGGGTATGTTTGCGCCATACCAGTAATGGCAAGGCCCAGCATCATCACGCACTGCAGCAGCAGCGAGCAAATTAGCCGGTTGAATGGGGGATTGTAGAGTTGTGCCATAGCTAGAAGTTAAGGGTATGAAAAAATTTGTGCTGTTTTATTGTAAAGTTAATTGCCACAAAATAAGATAATTTATCTTTCATTTCAGCATTTTATTAAATGGTTTTTTTGTCTCTTTTCAATATACCTTAATTAATATGCTTTACGAATGCGATTTCGCATATTTTATATATATGCCCTCTAGTGATCTTCCTTTAAATATTTGGACTTCGTTTCAAATAAAATATAAGCTTACCCCGTTAACTCTTCACTATCCAAAGATTGCATTGGAATCTAATATATTGGCAAATCGATTAATTCTATATCTCGCTATAGTGCAATATAGTTTGCTTGGGTTTTGCATCTTTTAAGATAACTTATTGTTTATGCAAGATGCTGTTTTACAGAAACTATAAGTTACCTCTATAGAATATTACTTTTACCAACTAAGATATTTGTGTTGAGGAGGACTTAATCCTGAAAATTACAACTTCAGGACCCCGCTACCGCTCATGTATAAGAGGGGCGAGAAAGAGATCAAGCTGTGATGAGATGGGCAGGAGAACAGTGCCGAAACTGGCCCTTGATAGGGAGGCTTTTCAAAGCATCTTGAAATGCGTTGAACGAAAAAAGAGCTGCAGGCGGACCTGCAGCTCTTTTTGCTAATACTATTATATACTCTGGTGCCTGCTATCGCTTCATCAGTTTGAAGGAATGCTTTTTACCATTGTCAAGCACGTGCAGTATGTATATACCTTTGGCTGTAATGCCAGACATGTCTATTGTAATGATGCTTCCTTCTGTTTCTTCCTGACGCTTCAGGATTGCTCTTCCCATCGAATTGGTTAGCATTACGTTTACTTTACGTGCTTCGGTGCCGTTTAACTTCACAACCACCACATCCTCAAATGGGTTAGGGTAAGCGGCAACTGCGCCAGTACCTCCACCAAGCACCACAGCTTTTATAGCAGAGTACTCAAACTTACCGCTAAAGTCAATTTGCTTGAGACGGTAGTAACGTGTGCCCGCTACTGCCTTTGTATCCAGGAAGCTGTACTCTTGCCTGATAGAGGTAGTTCCTGCTTTGCTCTCTACAAAACCCACTGTCGCAAAATCTTTGCTATTGGTGGAGACTTGTACTTCGAAACCCTTGTTGTCCAGCTCTGAGGCTGTTGCCCACGTTAAGCTTACGCCTTTGGTATGAGGCTGTGCTTTGAATGAAACCAACTCTACTGGTAGTGGAACAATGTCTGTATTATCAATAGAGAACGAATTTGCTGTGTACGTCTTGGTCAGACCTAAGTTTGCAAGGCAATAAGTGCCCGCTGTTGTAGGCCGCAACTCAATATCTACTTGCAGACCATTGATATTACCCGGCATTGCTTCATAAACCAAATCTCGTCCAGACCCAACTTTGCTCCACACATTAGAGGGTGATGTACGCTGGTACCACTGTATATTAACAATTTCGGCATCTGGCACATTCATCTCGAACTTAAATACAGCAGGCTTCCCTAGTTCCAGGTTGCTCGGCTCCACAATTTCGCCTTTAGCAATATTGCCATTTGTAGCCTGTACAGCAAGATTCGAAGTATAACTGCTACAGCTATTACTGACATTAACAGATATCGAACCAGTAAACCCGCTTGAAGGATAGTTTACAGTAATTTGGTTCGTTCCTGCCCCTGACGAGATCGTTGCAGCTGAAGAAGGTGAATTTGATGATACACTCCATAAATAAGTAGCGCCTGCCACGCTTGGCACATTATAAATTACTGACTGGGCACCTTGACAAACGGTTGCTCGTCCAGCTACATCATTTGGTTGTAACTCATAAGCATTCGCTGTAACTGTAACAGTAGCCCTCTCACTGATACAGCCCGTTGCTGTGTTTAATTTTCTATAGTAGTAAATGGAAGTGCCACTGTTTACAGGGTTAATGGTATAGGTTAAACCTTCAGTCAGAAATTGATCACTTGAGTTAAACCACCTGTAGGTCATGCCTAGTTCCTGTACCGGCTGAACCGTGTACGAAGTCCCGATACATCGATTATTAGCAGTGATATTGGCAGGCGTAGTTGGAGTTGGGTTGTTGCCAGGCACAACCAGATAAGTCGGATCACTTTGGCAGCCTGCATCGGTTGTGCTGAACTTTCTTACATAATATACTCCCGGATCACCATTGGTATTTGTACTTCGGGTAATCGTAGTCCCTGTAGCAACCACCTGATCACTGCTGTTGTACCATCTGTAGTCTTCATTTGCTCCTGCACCGCTTGCTGTGAACGTGATGGTACGCGATCCATTTGTGCATTGAGCATTTGAGGTTACGGTAGGTGCAGTAAGCTTGGCAATGCTGGCCGTAACGGGCACTCTCTGGCTTTCGCAACCAACCACATTATTTACTATCGCTACATAATATGTAGTCGTTTGTGTAAGAACCTCGGTGGTGTATGTGGAGCCAGTCTGGTTTGGAATAGCAGTCCCTCCCTGTGCCTCTTTGTACCAACGGTAGTAGTTGCTACCAGTAGCGCCGGAGGCCCTTAATGTTAAGCTTGCTGACGAAGCACAACTGCCTGCAGGGGTTACCCCTGGCGCATCTGGAGCACATATTTCTGTAATTATGACGTCATCAAAGTGAATGGCTGAATTATTGCGACTGCCACTGATATTAATTGCGATAACTAACGGCTGCGTACTTGTGAACTGTGTTTTAGAAGAAGTAAAATTCTGCATAACAATATTGTCACTATCCAGGGCAGTAAGCGGAATCACTGTAGTCCCGCTAGTAGAGAAGTTAGTTGCTGAACTGCCAACTTTCACGAAAAATGCTCCGTTTCTGTTTGTTCCACTACCGCTAACTCTTGCTTTTAATGAAAATGTATAAGTATATCCAACTTTAGCTGGGTAGTTAGTAGCAATGTAAATCCACCCTTCGTAACTATTATTTTGTCCAGTGCCCGTGCTAATTGTTAATTCTCCACCAGGATAAGTTGGCCCTATACCTTTTGTTAAATTGGCAGTTGCATTGTTCTGTTGCGCTAAGGTTGTAAATGGGTTGGTATAAACGTTAGTACCTGTTTGCGCCATGCTCTTTGCGCTAACCAATGTCAAGGCACAAAGTAACATAAACACAAGTACTTTGCTGCTTAAAGCCTGTCCGGGCACTTTGGAGGTTGGCCATAGGGTATAAGTGGCCAAATGTGTGTAGTAGATGTTTTTCATAACACGCAATAAAAGTTGGAGGACTCTGATAAGATTAGGTAATACCTGAAGCACAATGAGCCATCAAGCCATTTTCGACATGCTTTATCAAGCATATTTTTGGATCATGGATAGACACCTTAAACAGGAGCCAATTATTTATTTACAAAAGTCAATAAAAATAAGGCTGGTTTAAAGTAGCTTAGATTACTTCAAGATAATTTGGATTTTTATTTTGCTGTTTTACCAATTCAGTGTAAAACATTATTAATATAAAGCAATATTAAGGAATTCATATCCGAAAAGCTATAATTTTATTATGCTTTTTTTAAACTATTTTAAATTTTATAACAGCTTTTAATCTGAAAAAACCTATTACACTTGCTTAACTTCTTTAAATCTAAAGATATATTCATTTAATTATCAATGCTTTCTGACTGCTGAGTAGACATATCTTAATTGCACTATATGTGCAATAAATTAAAACGTAGATACAATAACATGAAGATGCTGTGGGTAGCTTTAGTATAGCCGATGCTTCCTGCATTTAGGTTACTGGTGGAGCTAAACAAATAGCACACATTTAGATCTTGTGAAGAATAGTTGGACTATGTATCGGTTGTATAACAGTCAATGTGGTCCGGCCAACTTCATAATGGCAGTATTCGCTTATACCTTGTTTATACTTGAACAGACTATCCTATTGGAGATTGAAACCGGCGTATACCAAGCAAATAGTTGTTGAATCCTGACAGATAAGGAGAGAGACCGATGCAGTAAGCACAAACAAAAACGAGCTGCCTATAAATAAGCAGCTCGTTTTTGTTGTAATGATAAGCCTTCTCTATCGCTTTATAAGCTTAAAGGCATGTTGGCTGCCATTGTCTACCACATGCAGAATATAAACTCCTTTAGCAGTTAGGCTTGAGGTATCCAGTGTTACAGTGTTGCCAGCAGCTTCCTCCTCCTTGGCCAGAACCGTTTTGCCAATGGAGTTGGTCAATAATAGACTTACTTTACGGGTTTCTGATCCGTTCAGCTTCACAACCACCACATCCTCAAATGGGTTAGGATAGGCTGTAACTGTACCAGTACCTCCACCAAGCACTACGGCTTTTATAGCGGAGTACTCAGACTTACCATCTAAGTCGATTTGCTTGAGGCGGTAGTAACGCGTGCCCGCTGCTGCCTTTGTATCCAGGAAGCTGTAATTTTGTTTGATGGAGGTAGTGCCTACTTTGCTTTCCACAAACCCTACTGTAGTAAAGTTTTTGCTATTGGTTGAGACTTGCACTTCAAAGCCTTTGTTCCCTAATTCAGAAGCTGTCACCCATGTTAAGTTTACACCTTGTGCATGGGGCTGCGCTTTAAACGAAACAAGTTCTACCGGAAGCGGAGCGATTTGCATGTTAGAAATCATATGGACACCACTTGCACTCAGATTACTATAGCAAACATTTTCTTGACGGGGCCTGATATCCACGCGCACACCTCTGAATCCAGCAGGCATAGACGAGTTAGTATATATTGGACTTGTTGTGCTTGCTCCAGGAGCACCTTCCCAGGTCATTCCGTCATAGGTAAACTGCCAGAAATATGTGTCGGCATCGCTTTTATCAATTATCTCTGACATAGCTTCAAACCTGGCTGGCTGACCCACCTCCAACTTATTATTAGGCTGATCGGTGCTGATAGTGATATTGCCTCCTGTTAAATCAACTAACTCCTTTATTTTCGCTGTAACTGCCGTTTTAACACTCTCGCAATTTGTTGCACTGTTCACAAGGGAAACTGCGTAATTTCCTGCAGTTGAGGTGATATATGTATTTGCCGTTTGCCCAATTATTACATCGCCGCTCGGGTTGTACCAGCGATAGATTTGTCCAGATTCGGCACCGGAAGCGGTTAGGGTCATTTCGCCTTCTCCGCAGCGGCTAACTGTTGCGTTGGTCACAGTCGGGGCTGCAGGTATAGCGTTCACGGTGGCCGTAACCGCCGATCGACCGCTCTCGCAACCTGCGTCGCTCACGATGGAGACATAGTAGGTACCTGGAGTCGAGGTGGTGTAGTTCGCACCAGTTGCCCCGGCTATTGCTGCGCCTCCCGACGCAATCGTATACCAGCGGTAGCTTTGACCTGTCCCGGCACCCGATGCCGCCATGGTCATAGAGCCTGCCCCACAGCGGCTTGCGTTGGTTACTGTTGGAGCTGCAGGTATAGCGTTCACGGTGGCCGTAACCATTGTTCTGGTGCTCTCGCAGCTCGTTCCGTCGTTCACGATGGAAACATAGTAGTTGCCTGGAGTCGAGGTGGTGTAGGTTGCACCAGTGGCTCCTGCTATTGCTGCGCCTCCCGACGCAACTGTATACCAGCGGTAGCTTTGACCTGTCCCGGCACCTGATGCCGTCATGGTCATAGAGCCTGGCCCACAGCGGCTTGCGTTGGTTACCGTTGGGGCTGCAGGTATAGGGTTCGTTGTGGCCGTAACTGCTCTTCTAGCACTCTCAGTGGTACAATCTGTTCCATTGTTCACAATGGAAACATAGTAGTCGCCAGGAGTCGAGGTAGTGTAAGTCGCACCAGTTACCCCGGCTATTGCCGTGCCTCCCGTCGCAACCGTATACCAGCGGTAGCTCTGCCCTGTACCGGCACCTGCAGCTGTTATCGAGGCTTGCCCACAAAGTGGAGTAGAAGTTACGGATGTTGGAGCCGATGCGCTTAGCTTAAGCTCCAACAAACCTGAATTTTTATTAAATGTACCACTGTTACCTGCAGGGTTAACGACTCTGATCCAAATCGATGCTCCATTACCCATATAAGCTGGAGGCAGTTCAAATTTAACCTGGGTCGCTGAGATTGACGTTGCAGCAATTTCTCCTAACGATGTTCCCCCTGTTGCAGCTGTTAAAGCTTCTACTCTAGAACTATTATTACCCGTTTTAAATCCACTGCCACCTATTGTTATTTCTTGATTAACTATTGCACATTGAGGGCCTATGCTTGTAATTGTAACATCATTCTGCCCCATAATCTCCCCACTCACCAGCAGGAAGAAGCTTAGTAACAGTACCGAGAAGATTTTACTACCCATCGCCGCTCCCGGGGCTTTAGTAGCGAATCGTGTTAATAACACGATGGTGTTTGTGTTGTAAAAGTGTTTCATGAGTTAGGGCGTGAATATTTAAAAAATCAGGTTAAGCATGATTTTATGGCGATAGCCATAAATAAGCGGAAAGCGACATAATATGCTTTACTAAGCATATTATTGAATTATGACTAAGCTGCTTCAACCCAGTTTCAATTATTTATTTTTAAAAGCCAATAAATAAAAAATTGTCTTGAGGCAGCTCAGAAACTATTAAGATGTTTTGGATTATTATTTTGCTGTTTTACTCAATTGGTGTAAAACATTATTAATATAAAGCAATATTAAAGATAAGCAATCAATATTCTATAATTTTCTTGTTCTTTTTTTAAATTATTATTTTCTGTATCACTGATTTTTATTTAAAAAGTCTAGTGTGGCTCCCTAGCTCTTTCGTTACATCATGCGTAATCAGCTAGTTATCAGCTTTTTCTGCGAACCGAATAGGGTCGATCCAAATTGCACTGTATGTGCAATAAATTTGAGTCTAAATCCAATGCCACCAGGTTACCAAATGCTGCGTTTTTGTAGTAAACGCACCCAGCGTCCAGATTCATTTTTTGGTTTTGGTGAATAGCACTCTTTTTGATTGCATGCAAAGGGACTGGGGTATGACCATGCACCAGTCGTTTATTAGATAGGCGGGTTGGGTCTACTTTATAATTTCGGATATTCAACATGGCTTCTTTATCCCTGAATAGATCGTCCTGATTGAAGTCGAAACCGGCGTGCACTAAGAAGTAGTCGGGGAGTTCGAGGTAGTAGGGGAGGGAATCGATGAAGTTAGCGTAAACGGGGGGCAATTTTTTAAAGTCGTGCATACCGAAGCTTTGGAGCACCATCCGCTTTTCCAGCTCCGTAAGGTTGAGAGCCGCTTCGCCCTTAGAGGCAGCCTTTAGCAGCATCTGGTCATGGTTGCCGCGCAGGCAATTTACTTGATAGTGTTGTTTCTGTAGGTGCAGGATGAAATCTATTACGCCTTTGCTATCCGGCCCTTTATTAACGTAGTCGCCTAACAGGTATAGCTCGTCCGTTTTATTGAGTTGCAGCTGCTCGAGCACAAGCGCTTTGAAGGTGCGGGCGCAGCCGTGTATGTCACTGATCGCGTATCGGGCCATGGCGGGATGCGTCTGGTCTGAGTCGGTTTGAAAATGCTAAAAAAATAGCACCTGTTTTCAAAGCAGGTGCTATTCCAGTTGATTATCTGTTGCTTAGTTATACTTGTTATTGTCTATACCTGGTTTGTTATAGTGGCGGTTTGGGTTGTTGGTGCGTACATTCGCTCCTGTTTTATCCGCATCGTCCACGGTATACTTCTTTTCCAGGTCTTCGTTTTCGGCTCTTGTGGCATCATTTGGATCCACTGGTTTGCCGCCGGCTTTGTCTTGGCCCTTGCCGGTTGGGTTTCCTGAATTAGCCCCACCGGGCTGGGTATGCTTATATGATGGCATAATGTGTTCTCCTTTTTTTAAGATAATGATAAAAATGGGCAAGTTGCCCTGGTGCTATACCTGTGGGCAGCTATACCTGTCGTAACGTTCAATTCTCCTCAAATCAGGTACCGCGACCTTCGTCTTCGGTACGCATGTTGTCTGGCGGTGGCGTGCCATCGTCGGCATAGTCGTTTACACCGGTAGCCGACGGGCCCTCGGAAGCAGTGTCGCTGCCGAAGCCTTCTTTGCCGTCGCGGTTACCGAAACCACCACGCTGATGCTCGTTCTTGGGTGGATTAGCCCCCGGTATAATGTGTCCGGCACTAAACTCCTGAGCTGTCGTGTCTTCTTCGATCACACGCACTGGCTTGTCTTTTGGACCATTGCCATTGTTTGGCTGGGTTTGGTTCTGCTTATCGTTTTCTTTGTTTTCCATAGTTTTGTCTTTATTGCGCCCCTTGCGAAGCTATACCTGTTTTTACTCCATTTCCGATGCGATGGTTTAGCCGGATTAACTACCCACCTGCTCACCCCCATTTACATGGATTACCTGACCGGTCATGTAAGAGCCGTCTTCCGAGGCCAGAAACACATAGGCCGGTGCTACTTCCGAAGGCTGCCCCGGACGTTTAAGGGGCACATTCTGCCCAAACTCCTTCACCTTCTTCTCGCCAAAGGATGCAGGTATAAGCGGCGTCCAGATAGGTCCTGGCGCCACGGCATTTACCCGGATTTTCTTTTCAGCCAGATTGCCCGACAGCGATCTGGTGAAAGCCGTGATGGCCCCTTTGGTAGCGGCATAGTCCATGAGGTGGTCGCTGCCGCGGTAAGAGGTTACGGATGTGGAATTGACGATGGCGCTCCCTTCTTTCATGTGCTCCAGGGCTGCTTTGGTAATGTAGAACATCGCGAAGATGTTGGTTTGGAAGGTTTGCTGCAACTGGTCTTTTGTGATGTCCTTGAGGTCGGTTTGCTCGTGCTGCTCGGCGGCGTTGTTTACCAGCACATCCAGCCCGCCTAGTTCTTTCACGGCTTGCTTCACGGCTTTTTTGCAGAAGGCTTCATCCCCAATGTCACCGGCGATGATCAGGCCTTTGCGACCTTCCTTTTCTATCAGTTTGAGTGTGTCTTTGGCATCTTTGTCTTCGTTGAGGTACACGATCGCCACATCGGCGCCTTCGCGGGCGAAGTGAACGGCCACTGCGCGTCCTATACCGCTGTCGCCGCCTGTAATCAGGGCTTTTTTACCTTTCAGCTTATCGCTGCCTTTGTAACTCTCCCGAATGTACTCGGGTTGTGGGGTCATTTTATACTCTTTGCCAGGTTGCTCTTCCTGCTTCTGTGCAGGCACTGACTTTGGTTTGTTTGCCATAGTTTTCATAGTTTTAGGTGTTCGCCGCATATTGGCAGTTTCTACTATACGCCGCCATTTTTGGCGTAGTTACTTTGACTGACAATCCTATGTTGGTTTTAGACGTTTATACCTTTTACTATACCTGACTTACTCCTTATGTGGAAAGAAGAAGACAACAAACTCACGCGCAGCTTTCAGTTCAAAGACTTCAGGGCGGCGATGGCCTTTATGAACCGGGTGGCTGACATAGCCGAAGAGCTGAACCACCACCCCTGGTGGAGCAATGTGTACAACAAGGTAGACATCGAACTCACCACGCACGATGCCGGCAATACCGTAACGGACAAGGACAAGCAACTGGCCAGCCGCATCGACCAGGTAGCCGATGAAATGATAATTAAGTAATACCTTTGCTACATGCAGGAACCTGAAAAAACCAATCTATACCTGGTACCGACACCTATCGGCAACCTGGAGGATATTACGTTGCGAGCTATTCGTGTGCTGAAGGAAGTGGACGTGATTTTGGCCGAAGACACCCGCACCAGCGGCAAGCTGTTGCAGCATCTGGGTATAGAGAAGCGCATGCACAGTCACCACCTGCACAACGAGCACAAAGCCAGCGCCCATTTGGCAGAACGCATGAAGGCCGGTGAGGTGATGGCGCTTATTTCGGATGCCGGCACGCCCGGAATTTCTGATCCCGGATTTTTGCTCGTGCGAGAGTGCCTGAAAAACGGGCTGAAGGTAGAGTGCCTGCCAGGTGCCACTGCCTTTGTGCCAGCACTGGTTAAATCAGGCTTCAGTACCGATCGGTTTACCTTCGAGGGATTCCTGCCACTAAAAAAGGGACGCCAGACGCGCCTGATTAGTTTGGCCCAGGAGGAGCGCACCATGATTTTCTATGAATCGCCGCACCGTCTGCTCAAGACACTTACACAGTTTAAAGAGTACTTCGGTGGTGACCGCGAGGTATCTGTTTCACGTGAAATCTCCAAGATGTTTGAAGAAACCATCAACGGTACTTTAGACGAGCTGATCGAGATCTTTACAACAAAAGCCATCAAGGGTGAATTTGTGCTTGTGTTGGCAGGGGCTGGGGCGAAATAAGCTACTATCACCATGACGGTCAGCGGGAAACAGCTGAATCATATTAGAGCACTATTAATTTTATAAAAAACGTATCCATCGCGTTCCGATGCGAAACATAAAACATGAAGCTATACCTTAAAAAGCTGGCCGTGTTGCTGACGCTCCTTCTGCTAACGTTGCAGGCGAAGGCGCAGTTTGAGGGTTCACAGCTGTCACCAGTAGCCAAGATCAGTTTGATAACCTGCTCTCCCGGCGATGAGCTGTATGCCATTTTCGGCCACAGTGCTGTGCGCGTGAACGACCCGGCCACTGGCTTGGACATCGTGTTCAACTATGGTACTTTCGACTTCAATGAGCCGGGCTTCTACCTCAAATTTATCCGGGGCAAGCTCAACTACAAGCTTTCAATTTCCTATTTCCAGGATTTTGCCTACAGCTATACGCAGGA
Organism: Pontibacter aquaedesilientis; assembly: GCF_014773225.1. Lineage (GTDB taxonomy): Bacteria > Bacteroidota > Bacteroidia > Cytophagales > Hymenobacteraceae > Pontibacter > Pontibacter aquaedesilientis. Next base: position 239,358 of record NZ_JACXAJ010000003.1, read on the forward strand.
TAATCGCTCTATCTATGAGCAGCAACTTAACTTCACCGAGGAGCAGAAGCAACAGTACTGGCAGTTTCTGACAAATAATTACCTGCCCGAAAACCGTTTTTACCTTTACGACTTCTTCTTCGATAACTGCGCCACCCGCATACGCGACGGCATAGAGGCCACCTTCCCAAACCAGGTTGCTTTCAACATCGCGCACATGGATGAGGACATGAGTTTCCGTAACATCATCGACCTATACCTGCCTCCGCAGCCCTGGTCCGATTTCGGGATAGACCTGGCCCTCGGGGCGCCAATCGACCGTAAGGCAGAGGCTTATGAATACATGTTCCTGCCAGACTACCTATCCGAAGGCTTTGCCAGCGCCACAATTGCGCAAAGCGGTGCGCGGGTACCATTAGTAGGAGAGCCGCAGGTGATTTTCCAGAACACGCCTCCACCGGCATCGGCCACTAGCTTATTTGGACCCGTATTGGTTTGGTGGCTGTTTTTTGGTATAGTACTGGTTATCACATTCTTCGATTTCAAGCGAAAAACCCGTAGCCGCACCTTCGACATCTTCTTCTTCTTAGTGGTAGGTCTGTTGGGTGTTCTGCTTTTCTTGCTATGGTTTGCAACGGACCATCAGGCCGCTGCCAATAATTACAACCTGCTGTGGGCCTTGCCAACACACGTTATAGCCGCGGCTTTTGTAGGTATGCGGGTATTGCCCAACTGGGTAGAAAAATACTTGCTGGCCACAACCTTGCTGGCAGGCTTGACGCTTCTGCTGTGGTTCGTTTGGCCGCAGCAATTGCATGCAGCTGTTTTCCCGGTTGTGTTAGCCCTTGGCCTGAGAGCAGCGTATATGGTTTGGGCTGCCAAGACCCATAGCAGCCCGATCAGTCAAACTAAAGTGAAAGAGAAAATATGAACCTGCAGCAACTTTGCCAGAATGCCAATATCATCGTCAGAAGAGTAGGGGCTTTTATTAAGCATGAGGCGGCCAATTTTGATCGGGACAAAGTGGAAATGAAGGGTTTCAACAACCTGGTGTCGTACGTGGACAAGGAGGCAGAGAAACAACTCGTGGAAGCTTTGCGGGAGTTGCTGCCAGCGGCGGGATTCATCACCGAAGAGGAAACCGACAACACCAAAGGCGAGCGCTTCAACTGGATCATCGACCCACTGGACGGCACAACCAACTTCACCCACGGCCTGCCGCTCTACTCCATTAGTGTGGCACTGCTCGACGGCGATGAAGTAGTGCTGGGCATTGTATATGAAATCAACAAGGACGAGTGCTTCTATGCCACTAAAGGGGATGGAGCCTTCCTGAACGACAACCCGATTAAGGTATCTCCGGCAGCTGGTCTGAAAGACTCGCTCATCGCGACAGGCTTCCCTTATTATGAGTTTGGGCTCACGCAGCAGTACCTGCAGGTACTGGGCAGCTTTATGGGCAAGTCGCATGGCGTGCGCCGGCTGGGGTCTGCTGCCTTGGATCTGGCTTATGTGGCTGCCGGCCGTTTTGAGGGCTTTTTTGAGTATAACCTTAACGCCTGGGATGTGGCAGGCGGCGCCATTATTGTGCAGGAGGCCGGTGGTCGTGTCTCCAAGTTCACGGAGGACGGCGACTATGTTTTCGGGCGGGAGATCGTGGCCAGCAACGGCCACATCCACCAGGAAATGTTTGACACCATTGCCGAGCACTGGAAAGAACAGCTTCCCTAAACTTTTTGTAAATTTGTGTAGTTGATAGAGCGTATGGTACAGCACATCCTTATTTTCCTGATTTTCGCGGCAGCGGTAGCCTACATGGGCTGGGTGCTCTACCGCAGCTTTATGCCCAACAAGCATGCCGGCTGCGCCAAAGGCTGCGGCAGCTGCTCGGCCATCGATTTCAGTAAGATCCAGAAAGAGCTCGAAAAGAAAGCGGTCTAGCTTTTCGCTTTATACGCTCAGCCCGTTTTTCAGGTATAGCAACCAAGGTATAGGAAACTGTTTCGGATGGCGTGAGCTATACCTGTTACCCTCTCCGAAAGGGCATGCACAAGCCTGTCATGCCTGATGTCCTTAATTATTCCAGCCCCTTTTTTATATCCAAAGTCCGATTTTGCGTATAGTTCTATACTTAAACAGAGTATCCCTTAAAACTAAACGCTATGCAAGATAAAGTAGAAGAAAGATCACTTGTCAATGTGCTGAACAGACTGCGCAAAGACGGCTATACCTATGACTTTAAAGTATCGGGTGAAGGCAAACTTTGCACCTTGGAAGATAAACACACTTTTAGCCCAGACCAGGTTCGCATTGTGGACTTTTATCGCTTCGAAGGCGAAAGCAACCCGGACGACATGTCTATTCTGTATGCCGTAGAAACCAGCACTGGCCTGAGAGGCACTATCTCCAACTCCTACGGCCCTTATGCCGACGAGAAGGTGGATGACTTCCTAAAGCAGCTGGAGGACCTTGGGAAAGACCTAGATAAGAAAGACAAATAAAACAGAAAGGGCCGCATCGACGGCCCTTTCTGTTTATAGCTATACCTGTGGCTTAGTTCTCTCCCAAGCCACGTCCATTCTTTAGCTGCGCCTGCAGGCTTTCGAGGTGCTCATTTAGTTTCTCCCCTCCCTTTATACCAAAATCCAGCGTTCTGATCGGGAACGGAATCATGATATCGTTCTGGTCGAAGGCTTTCTTGATCTTGATAATGGCATCGCTCTTAGCCGACACATAATCCACCTGCCGACTATAAGTTACCCAAAAACGAGCCTTGAAATTGATGGAGCTGTCTCCAAAGGCATCGTACATCGCTTCAATGTCTCTCGTCTTCACGCGGTTTTTCACATCCTGCAGTGCTTCTATCACGATCTGCTGCACACGCTCCAGGTCCTCGCCATATGATACGCCCACATCCAGGTCGATGCGGCGGATACCGTTTACAGAGAAGTTCGTGACCGGATTCTCAAACACCATCTTGTTGGGCAGCTTCACCAGTTCGCCCGTGGGCTTGCGTATGTCGATGGTGCGCAGCGTAACCCGCTCTATTATCCCGAAGTAGTCGTTCGTTTCGATCATGTCGCCCACGCCAAACGGCTTTTGCACGGCAATGATAACACCCGAAATGAAGTTGGCGGCTATATCCTGGAAGGCAAAGCCCAATGCCAAACCAATGATACCCACACCAGCCAGTATGGAGACGACCACTTTGTCGAGCTGCAGCACGCTGAGCACGAAGAAGAAGCCCACCATCAGCAAAGCCAGGTATATCAACGTCGAGATCAGATTGTTCAGCGCCGGACTGTGCGAGAAACGGACGATTACCTTATCCAGGCCATCGCGGATCACGCGGGCCACATAAAAAGTAACAATGAGCAGGATGAGCGCCACAAAAAGGTTTGGCAGCATCAGGATCAGGTGCTCTCCCCAGTCTTCGAGTTTGCTCAATAAAAGTGATAGCGCTTTATTAATGTCGTTCATATAAGCTTCAGTATCGTTTCACATCTTTTTCAGGGTTCTCAGGCCCAAACTCTGGTACCTTCTGTGCAGTTGCGGCACATTTCTATTTCTTCCCGTGACTGTAACAGCGATTTACGGAATTGGTTGTACCCGGGGCTATGCCATACCTGCCGGAAGGTCTGCGCCTTCACATCGCCCATGCGGTACTCAGCGTCTTTGTCGAAGCAGCAGGGCACGACCAGTCCGTCCCAGGTGATGACGCAGGAGTGCCACATCTTCCAGCATTGGTTGAGCAACTTGTTCTTAATAGAATATATCCCATTGCCGTTGTTTCTATACCTGGAGTAATAGTCGATAGTAGGTATAAGCGGCGAGCCTTGTTCATAGTCGTAAATCTGGGCCGTCTTAAATACGACTTCATCTACGCCGAGTTCCTCCGCCAGCGCCTTCACGTCGTCAATCTGGTGCTCGTTGGGGCGCACCACCAAAAACTGGAACATGATATGCGGCGTGCGGGACTTCAGTTCCTTCTTCCACTTTACAACCTGCCGCGTGCCTTCCAGCACTTTGTCTAGCTTGCCGCCAATGCGATAGGCCGCATAAGTCTCCTGTGTGGTGCCGTCTATCGACACGATGAGGCGATCCAGACCCGATTCCACCGTTTTGCGGGCCGTCTCACTGTCGAGGTAGTGGGCGTTGGTAGAAGTGGCGGTATAGATTCCTCTGTCGGATGCGTATTTCACCAGTTCCAAAAAGCTCTTGTGCAGGTATGGCTCCCCCTGGAAGTAAAAGATCAGGTATAGGAGCCGCTTGTGCAGTTGGTCTATGGTTTCCTTGAACAGCTCATTCTGCAGCATCCCTGTGGGCCGGGTGAAGGAGCGAAGGCCACTGGGGCATTCGGGGCAGCGCAGGTTGCAGGAGGTAGTGGGCTCAAACGAAATGCTGAGCGGGTCGCCCCAATGCCATGGCTTGCGCGACATACGCGAATACCAGTAGCTGCCCACCACCTGCAACGCATTGAACATGCGCAGCGGCGTCAGTTTCGACAGGAAATTGAGCTTGTCAGATAAGTGGAGCTTCATCTACAGGTATAAAAAGAAGGGCAGCCGAAAAGGCTGCCCCACTAAATTATACTTTATGGCGCTAACGGCCAAAACAAATCCTAGTAACGGAAAAGGGCTTTCACGCTTCCACCAGATTCACCTGCCTCTGCCAGGCCATTGTAACTGCTCACAAACACTTTACCACCCTGCGAAAGCGTCTTGATGGCGGCCAGGTTGATCAGGTCGTCATCGCCGCGCTGGTAGTCTTTATGCACTTCGGCTGCCGCACTCTCGGCGTCGTATCGGCCCCAAACCGGGCTGCTCGGTGCTATAAAGAGCGTGTCTACACGACCATGCACAGCTTCAGCGGCCACCGTAGCGATATCTTCGGAAGTTACGCCCGTACCGGCCACGTTCTCATAACGGCTCAGCGAGTCGGTGTGGCTTTGCTGCATGAGTGGCCGCACCACATCCAGTGCTTTTGTGTGCAGGCTCTTCATGTTCGCGACATCGCCATTCTCATTGATGTTGATGTTCTGCGGTACCAGGTGCTTATACTTGCTGATGTTGCGGTAAATGCCACAGTAATGATCAACACCGGCCAGCACCATCGGCTCCGTTTCGTTGTGGAGTATCTGCTGCAGGCTGTTGTCTATCTCCAGCATAAACTCCCTGACACGCTCATGTTCTTCGTCTCCTTTGGTGCTGCCTGGGCCGTGCACAATGTTGGAGCCGTTTACAGTGGCGGTGGAATTTGTGAAATCCTGGTCATTGCCCTTGATGTCGAACTTGAGGGCTTTGTTCATGGTGTCTGGCACGAAAGAGCTAATGTCGATCTGCCTGATTTTATCGATGGTGGCCTCATAGAAACCTATTTTCTCACGGTACAGGCTCAGAATAAAGAAACGGCCGTTTTGACTAAGTATAGGTAACACGGGCGTGAAATAGAACTGATCCAGCACATACACCACATCAGGCATGGCGATAGGCAGGGTATAGTGTGCCGAAAAGCCCTTTGTGATGAACACGGCCAAACCTTCTGCCTGATGGCGCCAGAAACCGTTATCGTTCAAGAGTTCTTCGGCTGGCTTCAGGTATGCATCAACCTCATTTTCAGGCACATCATGTTTGGCCAGCAGCGTCCGGGCTTCCCTAATTTTATTCTTGAAGAGTATGTGGTCTTGACCGTTGAGGGTCTCGTGTCCGGCACGGTGTGTGGGTATGTAAATGGAGATGCAAAGTGCGCCTTCGGTGTTGCTCTGAACATTGAGTAGTTTCTCAATGTCCCGTTTGTTGATTAATGCCATATTTTTTTAGCTGTTAAATGAATTGGATATCCGTAAAATCATTCCTTAACCAATCCCCTTGCGGTGTCGGGGGCTAGGACTTTAATTACGAGCCAAACAAATCCACGGTTATTAAGGCACACACAAAGAACGGGACACCTTCTAAAAAGCAAAGCCGACTGACCCGTTGCGGGTTCCAGTCGGCTTTGCTTTTCGGCTTAGTGGCAACTATTTAACAGATGCCCTGTTGCTCATCACATGCTGCAGGATTTCCTTCTCGGCCTCCCTGTCAATCGGCCTTCGTGGCTTTGTACTGATGATGCTTCCTGTCTCGTCAATCAGAAAGTAGGCGGGCACATCGCGCAGGCCGTATTGCTTCACCAACTCGGCCTCTTGACCTTTGAGGTATAACTGCACTCCGCTAAGCCCCCTTGACTCCACTGCGCGACGCCAGGTCTGCTCATCGTCCTCTACGCCAATATTGATCATTACTACGTCATAGCCCTGCAGTTTCCGGAAAAGCTCTTGTGCATGGGGCTGCTCTACCAGGCACAGGCCACAATCCGTGCGCCAAAAGCCCAAGTAAACAATCTTTCCACGGAAATCGCTGAGCGATACGGTGTCTCCTCTCACATCTTTCAGGCTGAACTCTGGGGCGGTGCTTCCTACACCTAAGCCACCATAGCTTTCCAGCTTTCTGTTGAGCGAGGCATGCACGGCTGGCGCTCCTCCGTTACTTTCAAAATCCTGCAGCATGGCAGGCACGTGCAGCACATTGCCCTGCTGCAGCGACTGCCGGATAACATGGGCTTGCGCCATGTGGCGGGCTTCACCGTCAAGCTGCTGCCCTACCAGGTCGAACACCTTCCTGAAGTAGTGCTTATCAGTCGGAATTAAATTGGCCTGCCGCGCCAGGAAGTCTACATAATTGCGGAGGAAGGTCGGAAAGCTGATGCACTGTAAACTAGCTGGCTGCTTCATATCCAGCTTCGTCAGAAAACTATAGTAGGAAGCAGAAGGAGTCAACTTATTGTTGAGTATTACCCGATTACGCAGGTCATAGAAAGTGAGCCGGTCGTTGGCATAACTGTACTCAATCTCCGCCATGATCAGCTTTCTGAAGTTTTCGTTGACGGGATACTTCGCTGTTTGCGCCTTAAACGTATTCAGTTGGTCTTCTTTGCGGTAAGCCAGAAATTTCAGAAATTCACTTTCCGGCAGTTTGATGTTGTCAGGAAGCGTTTGGTAGTCCTCCTCTTCGTCAAAGTGGAGGGAGTGCAGCGTCAAATAGCTGTTCTCGTTAGCGCCACTCCCCGTAAATTTCAAGGTTTTCAGCATTTTACCTGCCGTAAAGCTCAGGCTCATCTCATACCCAGGTTCCAGGTATAAAGGCACCGATTCACCGCCGTGTATGAACTCCACTATACCTGCCTCCGTGAGCGACATTTCCAGCACAAACTCTCCTTTCTCCAAACGCGCCACGGTTTGTCGCTCTTCCGGGTGAAGCGGCGAGGGAAGTGATGCTAGCGTGACCTCTTCGGTTAGGTTTTTTTGTATTTTCCCCTTCAGCACAACTTTGTTTTGTGCAAAAGAAGGGTATACCGTCAGCATTAGTGCCAGCGATAAAAGCAGCATTCGTCTCATAGGGGTAAGCGGGTATAAGTGTACTATAAACTATATTTTTGGGTACAATAAAATGCTGGTATTTACATCTCAGCATTAGCTACAATTTTGGCAGCTAGCGTCTTGAACACCTAGTATATAGCTTAAAATTCCAACTTCCCACTTTCTGGGCTATTTTATGAGAAAGGTAAAACTGCATCCTGTTTTAAGCACAAAATTATCCAAAAAGTGCGGCAAAAACTTCTTCCAATCGCCCGAATGCATGGACGTTTATGGAGAACTTGCTCAGGTCGACCCCCTTCTTGTTATACTTTGAAATATAAATATCGCGGAAGCCCAGTTTCTCAGCTTCTGTGATGCGGTTTTCGATACGGTTTACTGCCCGCACTTCGCCGCCCAAGCCTACCTCCGCCGCAAAACAAGCAATAGTAGGTATAGCGATGTCCTCAAAAGAGGATAGGATAGACGCACAAACTGCCAGGTCGAGTGCAGGATCTTCTACCTTGAGGCCACCTGCGATATTGAGGAACACATCCTGTGCACCCAATCTGTACCCACCGCGCTTCTCCAAAACGGCCAGCAGCATATTCAGGCGCTTGGCATCAAAGCCGGTGCTGGTACGCTGTGGCGTGCCATAAGTGGCCGGCGTCACCAGGCTCTGCACTTCTATCAGCAGGGGCCGGTTGCCCTCCAGTGTTGCCCCGATGGCTATACCGCTGAAGGCGTCCTCGCGCTGTGAGATCAGGATCTCGGAAGGGTTGCTTACCTCGCGTAGGCCAGTGCCCAGCATTTCATAAATACCAAGCTCTGAAGTAGAGCCAAAGCGGTTTTTAGTGGTTCGCAGGATACGGTAAGTCATGTGGCGGTCGCCCTCGAAGGTGAGCACCGTGTCTACCATGTGCTCCAGGATCTTTGGCCCGGCCAGGTTACCCTCTTTGGTAATATGCCCGATCAGGAAAACCGGGGTGCCACTCTCTTTGGCAAACTTTAGCAGTTCAGCCGTACATTCGCGCACCTGGCTCACGCTGCCGGCACCCGCCTCTATAAAAGAGGAGTGCAGCGTCTGGATGGAGTCGATCACGAGCACCTGTGGACGCAGCTGCTCTATCTGCTTGAATATATTTTGGGTACTGGTTTCAGTCAGGATAAAACAGTCGGAGGTTTGGGCCATGAGTCGCTCAGCCCGCATCTTGATCTGCTGCTCACTCTCTTCGCCGCTTACATAGAGCACTCGGAACCCGCTCAGGCTTAGCGCGATCTGTAGCATTAATGTTGACTTTCCTATACCTGGCTCACCGCCTATGAGCACCATGGAGCCCGGCACGATACCGCCGCCCAATACCCGGTTCAGCTCCTGGTCCTGTGTCTGGATGCGCAGCTGCTCCTGGTAGCTGATGTCGGCTATGGGTTTGGGCTTGTTGGCCACCTGGGCCGAAGTGCTGGTATTGCCTACTTTCCAGACACTGCTCGGCGTGAGTTCTTCGCGCTGCACCACTTCCTCCACATAGGTGTTCCACTCGCCGCAGGCTGGGCACTTGCCGATCCACTTGGCTGACTGTGCGCCGCAGTTCTGACAGAAATAGGATGTTTTGATCTTGGCCATAGGACGAAGATACGCAGATTACAGGGATATTCAGTGCTCTGAGGCCTTCCGGATTGCAGTTTTTTGACAATGCGCTCAGTGACATTATCCAACAATGAAAACGTAATCTATATATTTGTAAACAACTATACTATCTATGAAACTAACCCTCTACATTATCCTTGGCCTACTGCTGACGTTGGTAAGCCTTACTACTGTGAAAGCCCAAAAGCTGCAACCCGCATACCTGGTCACAGGTTCTTCCGACACGCTACGGGGAGAGGTGCTTTTAAACAGTGCAGCCAAAATGCTTTATGAAATACAGTTCAAGCAGCAGGGCAATACGGCTAAAACCTATAATGCGGCCGATATAAAGGGCTATGGTTTGGACGACAGCCTAAGATTTGAATCGCGGGAGGTCATGGTGGACGAGAAGACGCGTACTATTTTTTTGAAGGTGGTAGTGGATGGGCCTGCCAAGCTTTATTACGCCCAGAACTTTCACCCTTCTTATGAGTATTTTCTGCAAAAGCAGCAACAGGCGGTCGTGCCACTGCACAAAAACTATTACGCCGGCACCCTGGCTGCCATGCTGCAAGAGTGCGACGCACTGAAAAACCACCGGTATAGGTATAGCCTCACTGGTTTAGCTAAGCTGGTGCATACCTATAACCAGTGCTCCCACGCGGAACAGAAGAGCATAATCCTGCATAAACAGTCCAGACTAGAGACCCGATGGGGGTTGCGGGTAGGGGCGTCTGCCTTCAAGCCAAACTACCACTTTGAGACAGGAATACATTCCAACCACGATTTTGACTGGGCGACAGGTATAACCGGGGGCATTTTTTTCAACTTTGGCTTTCAAGGCAAAAAGTTCTCGCTTCAGCCAGAGCTGCTTTATACCTCCCGCAGAGCCAAAAGCTTTTACGAACACAACCAGCCTCATGACTGGTACTACAAAAGTACCATGGAGCTGGACGCGCACTACCTGCAGTTACCTGTTCTGCTCAAGTACAGATTTCGCACGGAGGGGTGGCAACCCTACCTGAATGCCGGCCTAAGCTATGGCCTGGCTCTTTCAAAGAATTTTAGAAACACGGTCACTTATGAAACCGGCTATACCCATATCACTGAAATCACGCTTGAAAAATACGCGATAGGCTACCTGGCTGGTGCCGGGGTACAGCGCAATGCCTTATCAGCAGACATTCGCTTCAACCGCGAAATTTCTGTAAGCGACTATGGCTACGGAAACAAGGATCTTCAATTCAATACCTGGAGCCTTGCGCTGGGCTATACCTTCTAAAAGCAACCAGTTAATACAAAAGAGGCGCTACCCAATCCGGGATAGCGCCTCTTTTTATGATATAGCGGCCTGTTAGGTTTGCGGCACCGCCACAGGCTCCTGCTTGAAGTATACTTTGAAGGTAGTTCCCTGACCCAGCTCACTTTCCACTTCGATGCGGCCCCCATTGTTCTCAATGATGCGCTTCACGATGTAGAGCCCGATGCCTGTCCCTTCCACGTGGTTGTGCAGGCGCTTGAACATAGAGAATAGCTTGTGCTGATGCTGCTTTTTGATGCCCAACCCATTGTCCTGCACCTGCAGCACAACATATTCGCCATCCAAATGAGTGCTTAGGCGCACCGAAGGCAGGCGCTCCGGCGACCGGTATTTAATGGCGTTTGACACCAGGTTGTACACGATGCTGCGCAGGTTTTTGCGGGCGTACAGCAGCTCCCTTACCTGGAAGTCGGCCTCTATATTCGCTTCCGACTCAGTTACGAGCCCATCAATGTCGGCTATCACATCCTGCAGCACCTGCTCAAATGCGAGCGGCTCTACCTTGGCATGCAGCTCTTTCTGCACTTTGGTTATCTCGGCCAAATCCGCGATGGTCTGCTTCAGCTTGTTGATAGAGTCCGACACCATGTCCAGCACCTGCTTGTCGTCTTCCTCCAGCTTACCCTCCAAAATATCATACAGTAGGCTGGTAAGCCCCTCCATGTTTGCGATAGGCGACTTCAAGTCATGTGAGGCGGTATAGACGAAGTTATCCAGGTCGTTATTGATGCGCTGCAGCTCCGTGTTTTTGTAGCTGAGCTCATCGTTGGCCGACACCAGCTTGGTGCGTGCCTGCACCAGTTCGGTTACCTCTACAGCAAAGATCAACACGGCCTCCGCCTTGCCTTTGCTGTCCATGAGCGGCTGGAACACCAGGTTAAAGTAATTTTCCGAAACGCTGCCATTATCACGTCCGTCTGCTATAAGCGGCATTTCTTTACCTACAAACGGCAACCCAGACTCAAACACTCCTTCTAGGTGCTCTAGCAGGCCTTTCATTTCCAGATCGGCGTGGGCCTCGTCAAGGCGCTTGCCTACCAGCTGCCTGTTGCCGAAGAGTTTTCGGTACAAGGGATTGGCCAGCAAGTACCGCTTATCAGAGGCGCGCACGAGCCCTACCAGGGCCGGCACTTCCAAGAACAGCTTCTGCAGCAACTCGGCATTCTGCTTTACTTTGCGGTCGGCCTCTTTTATATCGGTGATATCGATTGTAGAACTGATGTGCCCCAGAAACTCGTCATTGGCCCCAAAACGAGGCGTGCAGGTCGCTACCATCCAGCGGTATTGCCCATCGTGGCGGCGCATGCGGGTCTCCACCCGGAAGCCTTCCTCCTTCGCAAGCGCCGAGGTATACATATCTTCAAAAGCGGGCAAATCCTGTGGGTGGATGATCTTCTGCCAGCCGAAGTTGATGCTATCTTCAAACGTGCTTCCCGTAAAATCAAGCCACTGCCTGTTCACGTACACGCTCTGCTTCCAGACGTCAAGAATGCTGATCATTACAGGAGCGTTGTCGGCCATGGTACGGAAGCGGGCCTCACTTTCAATCATAGCCTGCTGTGCACGCTTTTCCTCGGTAATATCCCGCACCTCGATGATCGTGGCCATTGGCACCCCATTTTTGAAAATCGGATGGGCGGCAACCGTTACACTAAAAAACTCTCCGTTTTTGCGGATGAACACATCTTCGTGGGCCCGCATGTTATTGTTTGTCGGCAATGCCCTGTCAAGCGGGCACTCCTCCAATGGGTATGGGTTTCCATCCGGATGCGTATGATGGATCATGTCGTGAAGCGGCTTTTTTCTGATCTCATCAAACGTGAAGCCCGTCATCTCTTCGGCAGCCGGGTTCATGAAAGTACAATATCCGCTAGCATCCATCATAAAGAGTGCAGCTGTAGCATTATCTGTAATAATCTGCTTTAGGTTGTTTGATCGGTGCGTGTTTATGAGAGACCAGATAATGAAAAACATAAGCAAGCCGATGATCGTCCCACCCATTAATATGAAATAGGGCAGTTCGGTATCGGCGGAGCGCATGTACGATGGCTTGGCAGAGTAGTAAATGCGCCAGGTATGTCCCCCGATATTAAGGGTGCTCAGCATATCAAGCTCCCTTTTTTCTGAAGCATGGTAGTGCAGTACACTGTCGGTACTGTATAGCAAATCGTTTTTGCCTAAGTTAATACCATCGTATACCTCAATGTCGAGGTCTTTGAAACTATCGCCCAATGTGGCCACCATCAGGTCTTTGGCCCGGAAAGGGCTGTACACAAAACCTTTGATCAGTCGCTGCCGCTCTTTTATAGATTCGGGTTCTGCATTGTTTTTATACACAGGCAGGTAGATTAGAAACCCCGCCTGTTCGTCAACGCCGGTTTCCTGCATCAGCCTGACTTTTCCTGACAGGGCGGGCTTTCGTGTGTCGCGTGCCATCTTCATAGCGGAGCGCCTGACCGAATCGCTGAACATATCGAAGCCAAAAGCCCGTTGGTTACGCTCGTTGAAGGGCTCGAGGTAAATTATAGAGGTATAAAAGTCACGCTCTCCTTCCGGACGAATGTCATAATCGTGAAAGCCTTCAGCCCGAATCTGGCGGAGGTGACGTGGCATTTCCTCCGGCAACACCACATGGCTATAGCCTACCCCCTGAATCCCGGGATAACTCTCTTCTAGTTTGAGTGTGGCATAATAGTTTTGCCAATCCTTGCGGCTGATTGTGTCAGAGGCCACAATCAGGGCCTTAGCCCCGATCAGGATCTGCACATAGTCGCGCATGCGGAGTTCAAGGTCCTGCGTGATTTGCGCGGCCTTTATCTCGAATAACTTCTCGTTCCGTTCCAGCGCTTTCTTTCTGGTTTCAGAATAGATGAAGATAGTAACCAGGAAAATCAGCAGGAAAGACGCTATGGCAATGAGGTAATCCCGGATGAATGACACCAATTTGGAAAATTTCATAAACGAAATAAACAGCCTGCTTCAGAATAAAGAACCGGCATCGAAGCAAAATAAACGACCTGCAACAGCATTCGGTTCAACAGTTATATGATCAAAAATAGCTAAAATAAAGTTTCCGGTGCAATCTTTTGAAGCTTATTATGTGCTTTTGCTGCCCTGTGCGCTTCAGATCAGTACAATGCTAAACTTCAAGACACTTTTGGCACAACCGCTTCCCGGAGAGATACAATTTATAGATGACGCAATATTGAGAATACCGTATTAATTTTACAGCCATACGTTATTGTTATGATAGAGATTTTAAAGAGTCTGCTGATTAGTTTTGCGGCAGTGGCTATTCTGCTTCCAGTGGTACGTTATGCACTTCGCAAGATGTCGCCGGCAGGCAAGTTACAGCACCTGAGCACTGACGAGGCTAAGTACCTTCAGAAAAAAGAATGGCATCTGACCATTGCGTACTACCTATTCGCCTGTATACTATCTGTTTTCTGTGCCGGTGCCCTGGCCATGCTCTCAAGCATTCTGCACATGTCTTCTAAGCATATGTATGTGCTCACGCCCAACTTCCGAGCTCTATTTGCGCCTGGGCTGCTATTCGGCTTAACATTGGCCATGCTGCCACTGCGCCTCTCGCAGCGTGCCCTGCTGGGCAGCGACTACCAACTGTACAAACAGTACATGCAGCAGCAGGAAGGTATACGCTCCACCCGGACTTACAGTATTTTGTTTGGCGTGATGCTAGGCCTGTCGCTGGTGGCGGCCTGGTTTGCCATGCGCTGGCACATCAACATTGACGAAAACCAGGTACAGATCGTAAATCTGCTCAACCAAGAGCGCACTTATCCGCATCATGTTATCGAAAGCATTCACTACATGGGGGAGGAGGGAGCATACCTGATCAATTTTGATGACCAAACCTCATTTAATACGACTTACCTCAAGCCGGTGCCGCTGGAGATGATCGCCTTATTGGCCGAGCAGTCGGGCAAACGGGTAGTCCGGTAAACACTGGGGCTATACCTGCATGAAGTATACCTGCGATACGGAACGAAGAAGAATATTTTTTGTAGTTTTGCCGCAAATAAACTGATCCTTTAAACCTAAGTATAAACGATATGCAAGTTCGCGTAGAGAAAGACACGATGGGCCCGATAGAGGTGCCTGCAGACAAATACTGGGGTGCTCAGACACAGCGCTCCAAAGAGAACTTTACGATTGGCGGTCAGCTGATGCCAAAAGAGGTGATCGAAGCTTTTGCTATCCTTAAGAAGTCGGCTGCTTTTGCCAACGCCGAGTTGGGCGTACTGGCTCAGGAAAAAGCCGAAATCATTGGTAAAGTTTGCGACGAGATTTTGGAAGGCAAGCTGGCTGATGAGTTCCCGCTGGTAGTTTGGCAGACAGGCTCGGGCACGCAGTCGAACATGAACGTGAACGAAGTGGTGGCGAACCGTGCGCACGTACTTTTAGGTGGCGATTTACTGGATGAGAAGAAGAAAATACACCCGAACGACGACGTAAACAAGTCGCAGTCATCTAATGACACGTTCCCAACGGCCATGCACATCGCTGCTTATAAGAAAGTAGTAGAGCACACATTACCATTGGTTAAGAAGCTACGCGACACGCTTAACAGCAAGGCCGAAGCTTACATGGATGTAGTGAAGATAGGCCGTACACACCTGATGGATGCCACGCCACTTACACTGGGTCAGGAGCTTTCGGGCTACGTAGCCCAGCTGGACTATGGCATGAAGGCACTTCGCAACACGTTAGAGCACCTGAGCACACTGGCCCTTGGCGGTTCTGCGGTAGGTACAGGCCTGAACACACCGGCTGGCTACGATGTGCTGGTTGCCGAGAAGATCTCTGAGTTTGCTGGTCATCAGTTTATCACAGCTCCTAACAAATTCGAGGCACTTGCCGCACACGACGCTATCGTGGAAACTTCTGGCGCGTTGAAGCAACTGGCAGTATCGCTGATGAAGATCGCTAACGATATCCGTTTGCTGGCTTCTGGCCCACGCTCAGGTATAGCCGAGATCCTTATACCTGAAAACGAGCCGGGTTCGTCTATCATGCCGGGCAAGGTAAACCCTACACAGGCTGAAGCCATGACCATGGTTTGTGCACAAGTGATCGGTAACGACGTGGCTATTTCGGTGGGCGGCATGAACGGCCATTTCGAGCTGAACGTGTTTAAGCCGGTGATGATCTACAACCTGCTGATGAGCGCCCAACTGATCGGTGACGCTTGCGACTCGTTCGACAAGCATTGCGCGGTAGGTATAGAGCCAAACACAGCCCGCATTAAAGAGAACCTCGAAAACTCACTGATGCTGGTAACGGCCCTGAACCCGCACATCGGTTATGACAACGCTGCTAAAATTGCGAAGAAAGCCCACAAAGAAGGCACTACGCTTCGCCAAGCAGCTATCGCCCTTGACCTGCTAACCAACGAGCAGTACGACGAGTGGGTGAAGCCGGAAGATATGATCGGCAGCTTGAAGTAATTTTGAGACGCTAGATTTTAGACGTTAGACACAAGACTTTATACTTGTGTTGTAGATAAATGAAAAGCAGCTCCATTTGGGGCTGCTTTTTTTATGCCTATTTTACTATATTGTAAGATATTTATACTTAGTGGCACATATGAAATCCAGCTTAAAATACCTCGCTCTTACCTTTTGGTGTGTTTCCACATTTTCCTGCGCTGAAGAGGGCAAAAAACAACTGGGAACTGCCTCTATTCCTATAGTGGCAGAAGAGCCCGAGCTACAGCCAATAGCTACAAACACACACAACAAGGCTAGCTATGAGCAGATGGCTAAAATGTGTAAAGAATATTGGGCAGAGTGGAATAAACTTAATGCTAGCAAAGCCGATTACTTTGAAAAACATGTTTTAGCAAAGGCACTAGCTAATCCTGACTTGCCGGAGCAAAACAAGAAATTCCTTTTAGCACTGAAAGAATATCTGCGCCAAACACCGGCAGAGGAACGTCAAATTTTGGCGCCTGATCAGCTGCTTTTTCCAATATTCAGGTTAGCGGAAGGCGAATTGGGAGTCATAGGTTCTCCTATACACGATACCTCCAGCAATTCATTTGAAGACATTTCCAAAGAAAGAAGCCTCTTAAACCGATATGGTATAAAAACAGAGGTCTTAACTAACACTGAACCTAAACTAGTTTACCACAAATCTTTTGCCGATACTCTTTTCAAAAGGCTGAACACTTCTGTTTATACTTTCACAGCACAAAAATCTGTAAAAACACAGCTGCAAAATTTTGGCACCTACACCGGAGAGTGTCTGGAGTACTACAATTACCTGCTAGACCCAACACCGTTTAACAGTAATGACCGCATTTTATTTGGCAGCAAGTATAACCTAGAGTTAGTCTACAAAATTTATCCTGAGATTGACGCAGTTTTTATTAACCAACTCAAGCCTGATTGCGGTGATTGCCCTTCCAGCTTTGACCAAGAGAAAACCTTTGCTTCTTTAAAAGGTGTAGAAGGGCTATACTTTGTTTATGCTGACACTTTCCCGCTTAACAACAAACTGGAAACTCCATCCAGAGGATTGCTGATGAAGATGGGCAACAAAGTCGTGTACCTATGGCATGATGAAATAGACTTGATAGGGTGTAGCTGCATTTAGTCCCCGCTAGTGCGAGCTTGTAGCTCGTACTGCTATTTGGCTGAAGATATAGCTGCGTGGAAAAGAAAAGGCACGAGCTACAAGCTCGCGCCAGCACAAGCCAGCTCAAACTAGCAACTAAACCTACTGTACTCTTTTAACATAAAAGTATAATTGCACGAACGGCGAGCTTGTGCCAACAAAGACGACTAAAAGGAGCAGTGTTCCGTTTATACAATTACTAGCTGTTATTTAAGCTATCTTCAAAAGTGCACATGAAAGAAATGCTTAAATGCGGTAAGTATGATTGATTCAACCAATATCTGTTTGTCTTGTGGAATATGTTGCGACGGCACCCTGATTGGCTTTGTACAGCTTAGCCATGAGGAGTTGCCTGCAATAAAAGAATTGATGGAGATTGAGGAGGCAAGCAGTGATGGGGTTTTTCTTCAGCCCTGCAAAAAATATTGTGATGGCTGCACTATTTACTTAGACAGACCAAAACAATGCGCCAGTTATGACTGCAAACTCCTTAAATCTTTCCAGCAAAAAGAACTGGATTTTACTGCAGCTGTCGAAATAATAGATGAGGCGAAGCAGAGAAAGATTGCTATTGAAGATCAATTAGCATCATTACAGATTAAGCTACAATCCCAGTCATTTTACTTTAAGATGACTGAACTGAAAAGGCTGTATCACAAAAACGAGCACGAGTTATTGTCAACACCAGCCTTCAAAAATTTAATAACGGACATCAAGCAACTCGATAATCTGCTCTCAACGAAGTTCGGCGTCACAGTATTTTAGATCATTGCCTGAACAAAGGGGCTGTACCATTACTTGCGCTGCTAATAGTTGAAAACGTGTTCCTTACAAACCAAAAAAACACGGGTTATGAGCTCGCTGACTACCCCACAAGTTTAGTGGTAGCGCAACTTGTGGTTAAACATCGCAATCAGTTGGTGACTAGCGTTTCTCTATACCCTCATTTATCACCCCACTTAAACTTGCGGGATAAATTCCTCCAGAAACTATAGCTTTGCCAAACTATTCCCGGAACCTACGTATCACCAGTTTACCTCCAGCAGTTTAATGATTCCCAAAAAGAAAGAACATCCAAAGGAGAAATCAGAGCTGCACCCACGCAACAGGCATCGAGGACGCTATAATTTTAAGCAGCTTGTAGCCAGTTGTCCGGAGCTCAAACCCTTTGTAAGGCTGAATGAGTATAACGATGCCTCTGTGGATTTCTTCGACCCGAAAGCTGTAAAAACGCTGAATAAAGCTTTGCTAGCGCATTTTTACGGCATTAAACACTGGGATATTCCACAGCACTACCTCACACCGCCTATACCTGGCCGCGCAGATTATATACACTATGCCGCCGACTTACTGGCCGCTTCTAACCAAGGCAAAATACCGACAGGCAACAAAGTAAAATGTCTCGATGTGGGCGTTGGAGCCAGCTGCATTTACCCGATCATCGGTAACAAAGAATATGGCTGGTCTTTTGTCGGCGCTGATATAGATCCGGTTTCTGTTAAATCGTCTGAGAACATTGTAAACTCCAACCCATTGCTGAAAGGGAACATAGAGCTAAGACTGCAGCCAAACCCAAAACATATCTTTAGAGGCATTATCAAACAAGATGAACGCATTGACCTGACCATCTGCAACCCGCCGTTCCATAGTTCGCTGGCGGAAGCACAGGCCGGCACAATGCGCAAACTGAAAAACCTGCAGCAAAAGAAACCAGCTAAACTAACCCTGAATTTCGGAGGCCAGAATGCCGAACTATGGTGCGAAGGAGGCGAGGCCCGGTTCGTCGAAAACATGGTAAAAGAAAGCAGGCAGTTTGCTACAGCCTGTTTTTGGTTCACAACTCTGATCTCTAAAGCAGCTAACCTTAAAAGCGTGCTCTATAGTTTGAAAACAGCAGGCGCCCACACCGTAGAAACGATCCCGATGGGACAGGGAAACAAGATCAGCCGCATCGTAGCCTGGACTTTCTTGGATGATGAGCAGCAAAAGCTATGGCGGGAGACACGCTGGAAGTAAATTAGATAGAACCGTCTGTAGTAGTTTAATGAGCTTAAAGTAATTCCAATCCTCCTTTATGAACCCGACCTAAACTGTAAAAAATGTCTGAACCCACTGCTTGTCCTCTTGAGCAAACGTATAACCTTACCGATACAACAAACACATCAACTATGAAAATCGCAAAAGACCCATCCGAATACAACAAGCTTACACCGGAAGAAGAGCGCATCATCGTGCACAAAGGCACCGAGTACCCGGGCACCGGAGAATACGAGCACAACAAGGCAGAGGGCGTATACCTGTGCAAACGTTGCAATGCGCCGCTCTATACCTCAGAGTACAAGTTTGAGTCGCATTGCGGCTGGCCAAGCTTCGACGACGAGATAACCGGTGCTGTAAAACGCGTACCGGACGCGGACGGACGCCGCACCGAGATCGTTTGCGCGAACTGCGGGGCACACCTGGGGCATGTATTCGAAGGGGAGTACCTTACTCCAAAAAACATCCGCCACTGCGTTAACTCGCTTTCGATGAAGTTTGTGGCCGTGGAAGACCTGGAGAAGGAAGACGTATAGCAATTCTTTGTCTTTAATCGCATGTTTAAGCACAGAGGCAAAGTGTCGGGAAGCAACCAAAATACAGGCTCTTATACCTGCTCAAACTGTGGCAACAGGCTGTTTCATGCCAGCAAGAAATTCGAAGTCGGGTCGGGTTTCCCTAGTTTTTGGGAACAGATAGGGGAGAACGTTACTCAAAAACTGCTCCACACCTATGGCAGGCAACGCACTCAACTCCTCTGCAACCAATGTGGACAGCACTTAGGGCATTTGTTTGATGATGCCCGTGCGCCCAGCCAGGTTCGGTATTGTATTAACGCAGAGTCGTTGCGTTTTGAAGAATAAAAGGATTTGCTTCCGTTTTAACTTTATACCGGCAATTGGAGTATAATCACAGCGAAATAAGAATATACGCACCCCTATATATTTTCGCATGAGCCGTCCCTCCTTCATCAGATCCCGCTACAACAGCTTCCGATTCGCTTTTAAAGGGCTAAATGCCGTTTTCCGCTCCGAGCCGAACATGCACCTGCACGTACTGGCCAGCATCATTGTGTTGGTGATGGCCTACCGCTTCGAGGTAACCCGGGTAGAGTGGTGCCTGCTTATCCTGTGTATCGGTATGGTATGGGTGGCCGAGATCTTCAACACATCCATCGAAACGCTCACAGACCTCGTCTCACCGATGGAAAACATCTGGGCTGGCAAAACCAAAGACCTTGCCGCCGGAGCCGTACTTATGGCTGCTCTCACTGCCGTTGCTGTCGGACTATTCATCTTCATACCTTATTGGGCCGCCTACGTAAATGTAGCGTTATAACTTGTTCAAGTGTACGCCTAAAATTAGGCCGCTATACCTTGTGCATCCCGACAGGGTAAAGCTTTCTCGCGTTTGCCATATTATTGTGTAAACATTTATTGGGTAAATCACTACCTTTGCGCTCCGTTAAAAAAAGATCGATATGGCTGTATTGAAATACACGGCCTGGCTTATGGCTTTGTTGCTTTTGATGGCAATGGAAAGCTGCCAGACTACTGATACAACGGTACCCGACGTCGCTGGTGAGAAGGCCAGCGAGCAGGCCAAGCCGCAGCCTACGGCCTGGCTCAGCGAAATGATTAGGGGTCTGAAAGAAGACTCTGTGGCCAATCCGCCTGCCAAGGTATACCGCTATACCTACAACGAGCAGGAGGTATACTACCTGACCGGCCGTTGCTGCGACATACCATCCAAGGTATACGACGTGGATGGCAACTTGCTTTGTGAGCCGGATGGAGGTATAACCGGAAAAGGCGATGGCCGCTGTCCGGACTTTTTGGATACACGGACAAATGAGACCTTAATTTGGGAAGATAAAAGAGAAGCTAATTAAAGATGACAGGAAACGACGTATTAAAGAACCTAGCAGAATATAACATTTGGGCTAACCAGACCATGCTGGACGTATTTGCCAGCTTGCCTGAGTTACCATCCAACTCTGCCCGCCTCTTCAGCCACGCCCTCAATGCGCAGGCCATTTGGATTGCCCGCATCACTGGTACCCAGAGCCCGGTAAAGGTATGGCAGGAGCACACGCTCGAAGAGTTGCAGAAACTACACCAATATGCTTCTTACAAAATAGCAGAACTGGTTGCCAGCAGCGACGAAGCTGAGTTTAATCGCCTGATAGACTATACAAACAGTCAAGGCAATAAGTACAGCACCCGCGTACTCGATATTCTGACGCATGCATTTAACCATGCAACTTATCACCGTGCTCAGGTTGCAACAGACCTCCGCAGATGCGGCCATACTCCCCCAAATACCGACTACGTGACCTACGTGCGCGAACTGATGGGACAGGTGTACTAAGGATTCAAGAGATTAGACATAAGGTATCAGACCTTTAAATAAAAAAGGAGCACTATATCATGTAGTGCTCCTTTTTTATTTAAAGGCAAATTTATATGTGCGGCTTCAAGTCACCAAAGCAAATGCGTTGATCAACGAACTGCGGCTGCAGGTTGCAAATAAGCCCTATCTCTTGAGCCTGATGTCCTATGTCCCCAAATTATTTGTGAGACAGGTCTACTATACCCAGATCTTTGATCTGATCCTGCGAAATGCTCACGTTCTTGAGCGTTTTGTTGTGCTCATTGTTTTCAGTATAGAACTTCACTGTATACGTACCTGCCTTTATACCTTTGATCAGGAAGTCGCCCGCCTCATTGGCAAAGCCACCAATCGTGTCGTTCTGGGCAGAGATTACGTAGATGCCCGGCTTGTATTCGGCAGGAGTTACCTTACCTTTTATTCCACCGGCTATGGCTTGAGTAATGGTGCGCACGACCGGCTTCAGGTTATATTGTCCGTTGCCCCTGGCTACTATTGACTTGGCTGCATCAAAGTCCAGCAACACAACGTATGTCACATCTTCTACTAGTTCAGCATTGAGTTTCAACTTCAAGCCTGATGTTTGCCCGCTTGGCGTTTTCAGGTTCACAACGCTACCGTTCTTCAGTTTAAGTGAGTTGTTATCGCCCAACACCAGTCTGATTTGTGAGATGGTGCCGACTGGCAGGTTGGCGCTGGCCAACAGGGTGTCCTTTCCGTTGGCGAAGTCGAGTAGGTTGTACACACCCGGATTGATCTGGTCGAGTGTCTGCCAGCCGCTTTCGCTTTCTGTATCCTCTTTGTGGATCTGCACAGAGCGGATATCCACGTTCACTTCCTCATAGTCGCCCGGTGCGTCTGTCATGCGTACTTCCATCTTGGCAGTTCCTGTGCCTTCAGTAT
This sequence comes from Pontibacter aquaedesilientis, assembly GCF_014773225.1. GTDB lineage: Bacteria > Bacteroidota > Bacteroidia > Cytophagales > Hymenobacteraceae > Pontibacter > Pontibacter aquaedesilientis. Next base: position 261,645 of record NZ_JACXAJ010000003.1, read on the forward strand.
CACTGTCGCAGGAGCTAAACCATAAGAGGCCGAACATAGCGAATGGAATCAAGAATTTGGTTCTCATAGAAATTGGATTAAGTTCAAGTCATTTTGGCGCCAAATGGCAACCCTTATACGGATTAACGGGGTTATGTTGCACAAAATTATATCGCTATATAAAGATAAATGCCGCTACCCCTTGGATAGCGGCATTTATACAACCTCGTTTTATAATCAGAAAGAATACTAATTCACTTTTTTGGTGGTGTCGGTAGGCTGCGTGACAGGCTTTGGCCGAAGCAGGTCTCCGATCTTGTCTGTTGCCTGTTTCTTAATCTGTTTCTCAGCATCCTGTCGCTTCTTCTCCAGCTCCAGACGAGCTTTGTTTTCTGCTTCCTGCCGTTTTCTGTCCAGCTCGTTTTTCACGCTATCCTGCAGTTGCTGCTTGCGCTGCTCAAGCTGCAGTTTGGCCTCATCCACTTTGCTTTTCACAACGCTCTCTACCAGCTGCTTGGCTTGCCCTTTTGCACTACCGCCCGCCAGTGCTACCCGTGGATCGGCCAGTGTGCCGCCGATATTCAGGTTAAGGGTAATGCGATCAGAAGTTTTGAGCGCTTCATTGCCGATCAGGCTGCCCAAGCGGGTATTCAACTCCCGGCCTACCTTTCCGGCTGGCACATTAAGCGCCGTCACGTAGTCAATGTTTCCATTCACGTTGTTGGAGCCACCCACGGTCATCTCAATATCGCCTACTTTCAGGTCAAAAGGTTTGATCACCAGGCTGCCGTCAATAATCTGGGCATCGATCTTCTTGTTCTCGATCACAAAGGTCTTCAACTCATCAAATCGGGTCAGGGCGCTAATCTGATCTATGATCTTCACATCGCGCACAGCTGCTTTCACTACATTCACAATGCCACTTCCATCCAACGTACTGAAAAGCGGAGTCATATCTTGCCCAATTTCGCCCGCCAGATTGAAATTAGTGGAGAAAGTACCGTCCAGCAAACCTGCAATCGGAGCGACAGCCTTAATCGTATTGAAGGCATTGAAGGCCTCCTTGAAACTTAGGTTCTGCACATCCAGCTTCATATCAAACAAAGGATGTTTCAAGTCTTTGGTATTGTAGCTGCCGCTGGTTACAAAAGTGCCGCCCAGCGTGTTAAATTTCACACCATCCAGTCGGGCGGTTTTATCCTTGATCAGCACACGGCCTCCGACATTGCTTAGCTTCAGGTCATCATAGAGCACCTGCTTGGCGTTCACGTTCAGTGTAATATCCAGGTTATCGGGCACTTCCACTACACCTTCCGCCTCGCTGGTGGCAGTGGTCGCCTGACCCGTGTTCTCATCTACCATCCATTCATTCACATTGAAGTTGTTGGAGTTCAGGGTAAAATTACCGCGCAGCGACTGGTTATCAGCTAAAGCATAACCCAGATAATTAGACAAAGTACCGCTCGCCTGAATATCGCTCTTGCCCAGAAAACCACGCAGGTTGTTCAGTTGGATGCGCTCGTTATTGAATACGGCATCTGCACTGGTGATTTTCATTCCCTGCGGCATGTCCTTGCTGACAAAGTTGAGGTTCGTGATGCCCATGGTGCCATTGGCAGTTACGTTGTTATACCTCTCTGCCTCTACATCCGACATCTTGCCCTTAGCCGCCACGTTGGCATTTATACGGCCCGACACGGTCATATCCTCCAGCGGAAAGATCTTGGTGAGTTTGGTCAGGTCCAGTATCCCTTTGATCTGCCCGTCGAAAGCAGGGCTTTCGATACCCTGCACCAGCACGCGGCCTTCCAACGGCTCTCCGTCCAGCGTCATGTTAAAGCGCTCCACGTTGATACGAGTATCGTCTGTATTGCCAGTCTTGTTAAGTATATTAGTTACCATATTCAAATTCTGAATAGGGGCGGGGAAATCCTTTGACTTCACGTAGCCATTGGTTAGGCGCATATCAGCGTCTATCACCGGCATACTCTTCTCACTATAGGTGCCTTTGGCATCGGCATCTACTTTCAGCAAACCGCGGAGCGTCATATCCTCCACAGGAAATACCTTGGTCACTTCATCCAGGTCGATGCTGGCCTTCAGGTTACCATCTACCTGCATTACTTCCATACCTTTCACGAGCACGCGGGCATCAATCGGGTTCTTGCCCATATCCATGTGGAACTTGCGTACATCGATCACGGTCTTCTCCAGATCGCCGTCCGGGTTATCGATGCGCATGTCAACGCTAATGTTGCGGGCAGCCTGCGGCAGATCCGGGTACTTGAACATCCCTTCCGTCACCTTCAGTGTCGTACCGAAGCCAGGCATAAGCGTGTCATTCATGCGACCCTTCAGGTAACCGTCAAAGCTCAGGGTTCCTTCTGTCTTAATATCCTTGAAATCGTCCTTGTACATACCGGGCACTACCGAGAGCACACTGCGGAAGTCAGTATTGGTGGCCTTAAAGGTCAAGTCCATAACGATATCATCTTCCGGCATCAGGATAGTGCCGGCAAACTGGAAAGGGAGCTCATTGATTTTGATGTTGTTGTCCTTGAAGGTATAGAGGTACCGGTCCAGGTCCATGGCCATGGTCACATCGGCATCCAGCACGGCGTTCTCAATATAATTCGCGCCCCCATAGGTCATCACGAAGCGGTCTGCCTGGGTTCGGGACTTCATATCGAACACACTTTTCTCAAAGTCGCCGCTACCCGTATGCTGTACATTGTAGGCCGCCAGCCCAAAGGGTATACTCAGGTCATCATAAAACAGCGTACCGTTGTTTATGTCCCAATTCTTAATGGCCATCCGGAAATCGCTGGCAGCAGTGTCCGCGTCAACCGTAGTGGCTGTATCAGGTATAAAGATGTCCCAGTTGGCTTTCCCGCTCTTCAGAACCAGCAGGCGGATAGTCGGGTTCTCCAGCTTGATGTTATTTATCTTGAGCTGGCTGCCACCTATCACACTCATCAGGTCAAGACCCATCCGGAAGGAAGGGATTATTGCCAGCGTATCGGTAGCAAAGGAGTCCTGCCCCACGACCATGAGGTCCTCTACACCGAGCGACATGTTAGGGAAGTCCCGGAAAAGCGACAGGCTCACGTCATCCGTTTCGTAAATCACGGTGGCGTTTATATTCTTGGCGATCTCTTTGTCCAGGGCCTGTTTAATTTTATCTTTGAACAGCAGGGGAACCAGGGCCGCTGCCGCAAGCAGCACAACCAGGAAGATAAAGAAACCAATGACTACTTTTTTCATATAGGTGGTTGGGTTTAGTAAAAGCTAAGCTATATAAATTTATAGCGAAAACCATGCGAAACTTAACAAGCTCTATAATTCTAACACGTATTGAGTGCCAATTATGCGTATCACCCTGACAAAAATGTTTTTTTGTTTCGTCTGCTGCATCTGGGGTTTTTCAGTCGCTGGTCAGGATGCGCACTTTACACAGCAGTATGCCAACCGGCTATACCTGAATCCCGCCTTCAGTGGGCTGGGCCGCAGCTGGAGCGTGGCAGTGGCTCACCGCAACCAATGGCCTTCGCTAAACGGCTCCTTTGTAACCAACCAAATCTCCGGCGATTATCGCTTTGATGGCACCAAGAGCGCCATTGGTTTGGTACTACAGCAAGACAAGGCAGGTATAGGCGGACTACAGAAACTACAGGCCGCACTGGCCTATGCTTATCATACGGGTTTAACCGACAATCTGGCATTTTCGGCCGGGCTCCAAACTACAGTTTCTTCACTGCGTGTTAATTACGACAATCTGGTTTTCGGGGATCAGCTAAGCGATTTTGGGCAAACGGCTCTTACCTCGGCAGAGGCACTCCACTTTGAACCTAGCAGTTACCTAAGTTTCGCTGTGGGCGGGTTGTTGTATAATAACCAGTTTTGGGTAGGCTTAAATGCATCACACCTTAACCAGCCATCCTTTGGCTTTACCGAAACAACCAAATTGCCTTTGCGCTTTGTGGCCAATGCCGGATACAAATTTTTACTCCCAACCGGCTTACGCCAAAAAAATGCTGAGTTCAGTGTAAGCCCAGCGGTTAACTTCACGCATCAGCAAAATTCTAGCAGTACAGATTTCGCCTTATATACTATTTACGCCCCGCTATCGTTAGGAATAATATATAAAGGGGTACCTATTACCGGCGGTGCAGAGCAGGACCAAAGCTTAGGTGTGATTACAGGTATAGCGCTTGACAGGCTTAGAATTGGTTTTAGCCACGATATTGGACTAAAAGGATTTGGCAGGCAGGCAGGAGGCGCAAATGAAATATCACTGGTTTTTGAACAACTTGATTTTGGAAATCTGTTCGGAGGCAGGCATGCGCCTAAAATAAACCATAACATTGTTTGTCCGGCATTCTGAATTTAATTATAATTGCACACTAATTTACGTTAAAAGAACCTTATCATTAGTAGGTCCTAATCTATGAAGCTTATCAAGTATTTATCAGCTGTTGTTGTGGGAGGTGCGCTTCTTGCATCTTGCGGAAAAGGTGGCGGTTATCCAACAAGCACTGACCCAGGCGATTACAGCTCAGCCACGGGTATTGAGTATAACGAGGATGAGACTGCATTCCAAGTAAATGATTACGAGGATTTCCCTCAGGCACCAGGTTTGGTCTTCATTGAGGGTGGCCGTACAACGCTTGGCTCTATGGAAGAGGACATTGCCATGACCCGTGACAACATTGAGCGCACGGTTACAGTGGCATCTTTCTACATGGACGAGACGGAGGTTGCCAACATCCACTGGCTGGAGTATCTACACTATCTTAAGAGAGACTCTCTTCCGGAGGTGTACACAGCAGCTTTGCCGGATACTACGGTTTGGTCTCGTCAGCTTTCTTTCAACGACCCTTACGTAACGTATTACCTGCGTTACCCTGGCTTCCGTTTTTTCCCGGTTGTGGGTGTAAGCTGGCTACAGGCTAATGACTACTGTACCTGGCGTACTGCCAAGGTAAACGAAAACCTGGCGAAAGAAGCTACTGGCGGATCTAATAAAAGAAGAGGCCTTTTTGGCAAAAGAGCTGCACAGGAGCCTACCGAGGCTACTGCACTTTCAATCGAGTCGGGTTACGTGCTTCCGAACTACCGTCTCCCAACGGAGGCTGAGTGGGAATATGCTGCTCAGGCTTTGATCGGTACACAGTACAACGAAGACGAGAACCAGAACAACAGAAGACTTTATCCTTGGGATGGCCACCAACTGCGTAACCCGCACGGCAAGCAGATGGGCAAATTCCTGGCAAACTTCAAGCGCGGACGTGGTGACTATGCCGGTGTGGCTGGCTCCTTGAACGATGGCGCAATGATTACAGACTACATCTACAGCTACCCTCCAAATGACTTCGGTCTGTACAATATGGCTGGTAACGTAAATGAGTGGGTACAGGATATTTACCGTCCGCTTTCATTCCAGGATGTAGAAGACCTTAACCCATTCCGTAGAGATGGTTTCCTGGACGAGGCTGAGCAGTATGACAGCAGCGAAGGCTACCACTCACTGATCAACAATGAAGTGCGTGTGTACAAAGGTGGTTCATGGAAAGACGTAGCCTACTGGCTGTCTCCAGGTACCAGAAGATTCATGGCTCAGGATTCTTCAACTGCAACAATTGGTTTCCGTTGCGCGATGATCAACGCCGGATCTAACAAATAAGAACTAACAGTTATTACTATAAATAAAGGGCCCGGGATTTACCCGGGCTTTTTTCATTTACAACCAATCCAAAATTGCTCCTTAATAGGTATAGACTAAACACATACAAACGCTATACCCTACCCATCGGCGAGACTCATAATTAAGCGGCGGCAATTGTAACTACACTCACTTCAGAGCAACCGCTTTCTAAGAGTATGGCGGCACAGGCTTCCAGTGTAGCCCCAGTGGTCAGCACGTCGTCCACCAACAGCACACGTTTACCTGTCACTTTCTCAGGCAGTTTCACCTCAAATACTTTCTCCACGTTTTGCCAGCGATCCAGACGGCTTTTCTTAGTTTGAGTATCTGTATCGATGTTGCGCATGAGCACGCCGTTGCTCCATTCCACTTGCATCGCCTCCGAAAGCCCCTTCGCAAAACCATCGGATTGGTTATAGCCACGCCTTCTGAGCTTTAGCCGGTGCAGTGGCACAGGCAAGATGAGGTCGAATTGCTTCGCATAATGATGATCAAGCAGGACGGAGCCATACCTTCGGCCTAAGTGCTCGCCCAATTCATGCGCCCCTTTGTACTTCAGCTTATGCAATAGCCGCTGCACACGCCCTTTTGGTTTAAAATGAAGGTATGAGAATGCATACCGGATCGGTACTTTGCCCCAGAAACGCTGCTGCAACATGTTTAGCTCCGTGGCACCAAACAAATGTAGGTCGGTATAGGGCAGTCTTACATTACACTCAGTGCAGATATATTGCTCACCACGAGCCAGCGGCTCATCGCAGGCATGGCACACTTCAGGGAAAAGCAAAGACAGGAGATCCTGGAACATTAGCTAGTTGGTATGGTTAAGGTATTCTTGATAATTTCGCTTAACTTTATCTGTTATACTTTTTTAGCATAAAACAGCAATAGCACACACAACAATGAGTCAGATAGAAGAATTCAATGAATATCGCTCACGTATGAATGAGCGCATCATGTCTTACGACAACAAAGTGATCAAGCGTTTCTTTAACCTGGATACCAATACCTACATGGAGGGTGCCCTGGATGTAAAGACAAAAGAAATGCTTGGATTGGTGGCATCTATGGTACTGCGCTGCGACGATTGCATCAAATACCACCTGGGTAAATGCCATGAGGAAGGATTAAGCGACGAACAGGTATTTGAAGTGTTTTCCATTGCCAACCTGGTAGGAGGTTCTATTGTAATCCCACATTTCAGAAGAGCCGTTGAGTATTGGGAGGAACTGAAAGCACAGCCAAGTGTTTCCTAAATTTTAAAGTTTCATGGCTGCATTGTTAGATAACCATTCATCAATGCAGCCATCTATAAATTAATAAATCAATCCTATGTCAGACGAATCATCAAACCTGGAGCACAGATGGACTAACCTGCGGGCTTCTATGATGAAGACGTTCGGAAAGAAACCTGATCTGAATGCCATCCTCTTCCTGATAGGTATACAGGAGTTGGGAAAAGGAATCACAAATTTCACTAAGGAGGAGAAGCAGGACCTGATGCACATTGCAACCTGCAAAGTATTCAGTTTGTCGGGTTACTATGAGTTAGAACAGGTCGATGAAGAGGGGTGGCCGCACTATCGCTCCATCAAGCCTATACCTTTTGCAAACCTTAAAGAGCAGGACAGAATGCTTAAGTGGCACATACTTGAGTATTTCGACCAGTTAGAAAAAATTTAATGAAGATTATCAGTTATAATGTGAACGGCATCCGTGCCGCTCTTTCCAAAGGATTTCAGGATTGGTTAAAGGCCGCCAACCCGGATGTACTTTGCCTGCAGGAGATCAAGGCCTGCGAAGACAAATTTGACCGCGCTGTCTTCGAAGATCTGGGCTATAACGTATACCTGCATCCGGCACTCAAAAAAGGCTACAGCGGTGTGGCCATCCTCTCGAAGGAGAAACCAAAGCATGTTGAGATCGGCTGTGGCATGGAGTGCTACGATAACGAAGGCCGTGTCATTAGGGCTGATTACGACGATTACTCAGTGATGAGCGTCTACATGCCTTCCGGCTCGAGCGGGGAGGAGCGGCAGGGCTTTAAGATGCAGTGGCTCTCTGACTTCTACGATTATGTCGGGGAGCTGAAGCAGACCTTGCCAGGTATGGTTATCAGCGGGGACTACAACATTTGCCACCAGGCCATTGATATCCATAACCCGAAATCGAACGCCAACAGCTCTGGTTTTTTGCCTGAAGAGCGCAACTGGATGAGCAAATTCATAGAGAGTGGCTTTGTTGATAGCTTCCGGCATTTTAATAAAGAACCTCACAATTACAGTTGGTGGAGTTACCGGGCCGGGGCTCGCGGTAAAAATCTGGGTTGGCGAATTGACTACAACATGGTAACGAACAATTTGCAAGACCGAATGCAGCGTGCTGCCATTCTCCCAGAGGCAAAACACTCCGACCATTGCCCTGTTTTGTTGGACATTATATAGTTATACCTACTTCGCGTATACTAAACCTGATGTGCAGGCGGTTGTTAAGGTATAGCTTCTGTAAGATTTTTTGATTTTTATCTAATAGTAAATTAACCCTGCCAGGTTATCCGTAACTACACGTATGCTTTTGAAATAGATTGGTAATAGAAAAGGAGTTAGCACATGAACGAACATGATGCATTAGACAGGCTGTTGCATCAGCTCCAGGCTTTCAAGAAGAAGTTTTACCTCAACCTACTGTTGCGGGGAAGCCTGTTCGCTGTGGGCTTGCTCATGTCTATTTACATCATTTATAGTTTGCTAGAGTACCTTTTCTATTTTCCAGCCTATGTTCGCGCCTTTTTGCTCTTTTCTTTTATCGGTTTAATCGTCTATGTGCTGGCCCGATGGATTTTACTCCCGCTCACGGCCATTGCCAATCTCAAAAAACTGCTCACCGATGAGCAGGCCGCATCACGCATTGGCGACCATTACCCCGAAATCAAAGATAAGCTACTGAATGCCATCCAGTTAAAAGACTTAGATCGGACAAATGAGCTGATTGCCGCTAGTATTGAGCAACGATCCAGCCAATTGGTTAGCTACCCTTTTACCGAGGCGATCACCTACCGCGATAACAAACCGCTTTTGAAGTACATTGCCCTTCCCGCCGTTATCATGCTGCTGATTGGGCTGCTATACCCTACTATATTTGTGCAGGGTACGGAGCGAATCCTCAACTACAAAAAGCATTATACTCCTTTAGCCCCTTTCAATTTTGTGGTGAAAAATGAGTCGTTGCAGACCTACAGGGGGGAGGACTTCGAGCTGCAGGTAGATATAGAAGGTAAAGCCATACCTAACGAGGTATACCTCCATTACAATGGCAGACGCCAGCGGTTGAACAAAGACAGTAACAATCGTTATACCTATACCTTCAAGCAACTACAAAAGCCGGTGGAGTTTCAATTGGAAGGATCAGGCTTTATGTCAGACGACTATAACTTACGCTTGCTGTCGCGGCCTAACCTCAAGCACTTTCAGATGAAATTGGCCTACCCGGCATATCTGAAGCGCAAGCCAGAAGTAATCCAGAATACGGGCAATGCCACTGTGCCCGAAGGCACCACCATCACCTGGAGTTTCTCGGCTACTGAAACTAAAAGTGTAAAACTCGACTTCAAAAACCCTTCTCAATTGCTTGAGGCAAGTATTCAAGATAATTTATTCACAGCAACCAAGCAGTTTTCTGCGAGCCGGGATTATGCGGTTGCATTGCGCAACGAACATAGCACTAACAAAGAGGACATCAAGTATCAGATAACTGCCATACCTGACCGTCATCCGAAAATCACGCTGGAGCAGTACCACGATTCTGCCTTATTCAGGTTTATGGTGCTTGCCGGCGAAATCTCGGACGATTACGGTCTCACGCGCCTTGCGTTAGTCTACAAAGTCAGTAATGAGAAAAGCCCGCAGGCCAAATATAAGAGCCGGATGCTCCCCCTGAACAAACAGCAGCTTAATCAAACCTACTATCATCAATGGAACATCGCCGCTCTAAACCTAAACCCAGGTGACAAGTTGGAGTATTTTGTGCAGGTATGGGACAATGATGGCTTAAAGGGACCGAAAAGTGCACGGACGCGTACCTATGAGATGAAAATACCCAGTAGACGAGAGTTAGAGCAGGAATTGGTCAGCAATGCCCAGTCGGTGGAGAGCCAGCTTAGTCGTTCACTTGAAAAGAGCACCAAGCTGAAAGAGGAGCTTACTCGCTCTGAGGAGAAAATGAAGACCAAGCGAGATCTGAACTGGCAGGATAAAAAGCAGTTGGAGGACTTAGTAGAGAAGAAAAAGCAGCTGGAAAAAGATATTTCCTTTATGAAAGAGCTGTTTGATGAACTCAATAAAAAGCAGAACATGCTGAGCGAGCAGGATAAACAGCTTGCCGAAAAATCTCAGGAACTGCAAAAACTCATGGACAGCCTGCTGGACGAAGAAACCAAAAAGCTTTACCAGGAATTGGAGAAACTCCTGCAGGAGCAAAGACCGAATGATTCGGAACTGCAGCAGCTGTTGAGCAAACTCGACAATCGCGAGCGTAATCTGGAGCGTGAATTGGATCGTGCCCTGGAGCTTTTTAAGCAGCTGCAATTCGAACAGAAGCTTGATAATATTACCAACAAACTCGAGAAAATGGCCCAGGAGCAGCAGGACCTTTCCGAGAAAACTGCCAATAAGCAGGAAGACAACAAGCAGTTGCAACAGGAACAAGAGTCTATTAAACAAGATTTCGACGATCTAAAGGAGGACCTGAAAAACCTGAAAGACCTCAATGACAAGTTGCAGCACCCAAATCAAATGGACGAGGAGCAGTTGCAACAGGAACAGCAGCAGATCGAGCAGGATATGGATCAAGGCCAGCAGCAGCTGGAGAAAAACCAGAATAAAAAAGCCAGCGAATCACAGCAGAAGGCAGGGGAGAAGATGAAACAGATGGCCCAGAAAATGGAACAAATGCAGAATAGCATGAGTATGGACGGTATGCAACAGAACCTCGATCACTTACGTGACATCCTCGAAAACCTCATCAAACTTTCTTTTGACCAGGAAAGCCTGATGAAATCCTTCCGAGGCGTTAGCCAAAGCGACCCAGGTTTTATCGCATTGTCTCAGCAGCAGCTCTCACTCCGGGAAAATGCCAAGGTAATAGAAGACAGTCTTTTCTCCCTTGCCAAGAAGGTGTTTCAGTTGGAGTCGTTTGTTACCCGCGAGGTTGCCCAGATGAACCAAAGCATGGATAACAGCATGAAGGAACTCCGGGATCGTAACGTAGGACGCGCCACAGGGCATCAACAACTTGCCATGACCTCCATGAACAACTTGGCCCTTATGCTCAACGACGCACTTAAGCAAATGCAACAGGCTATGCAGCAAATGCAGGGTAATATGGCTAGCAAACAGAAGGGAAATAAACCTCAGCCCGGCGATTTTGGCCAGATGCAAGACGCATTGAATAAAAAAATCGAAGAATTGAAAAAAGGAGGCAAATCAGGTAAGGCACTGTCTGAAGAATTAGCTAAATTAGCTGCGGAGCAGGAAGCCTTGCGCAATGCGTTAAAAGAACTCGGGAAACAAGGCCAGAAACCAGGAGAAAACGGCACCAACGGCAACCTGGGAAATATTGCCAAGATGATGGAACAAAGCGAAACTGATCTCGTTAATAAACGATTGACTGAGCAGACCATAATGCGGCAACGTGAAATCCTTACGCGCCTACTTGAAGCTGAGAAGTCTATGAAGGAGCGGGAATTGGACAATAAACGCGAAGCAAAGAGCGCTCAGGACATTGCCCGCCAGGTTCCTCCTTCCTTCGACAAGTATTTAAGAACAAAACAGAAACAAACTGAATTACTCAAGACTGTGCCGCCGGCTCTGTCACCATACTATAAACAGAAAGTCAGCGAGTACTTCCAGAACATAAGTAACTAAACGCACCTTATAGCTACATTTATCAGTATATGAATCAGGTTAAAATTCAGATTCCTTCCTTAATCGAGAACATCCGGGTAATAGAAAGCTTCATAGACAATTCAAAGGAAGAATTCGAGTTTGAAGACGATGTGTATGGAAACATTATGGTGGCCGTCACTGAGTCTGTAAACAATGCCATCCGACATGGCAATAAATTCGATAAAGAAAAGATCGTATACCTTACTTTGCAGGTTGAGAACAATCAGCTTCTATTTGAGGTTGAGGACGAAGGACCTGGATTTGATTACGAAAGCCTTCCAGATCCCACGGCTCCAGAGAACCTGGAGAGTCCCGGAGGTCGCGGTATTTTTTTGATGCGCAATCTTTGTGATGAAGTAAATTTCCTGGATAACGGTAAAAAAGTACAGTTGATCTTTAATATCACGTCATTACAGAATGGATCAGCAAATTGAGTTCTTTAGCGAGGACATCGATTTCTCATTAAGCAACCCAGACCAAATTTCTGATTGGATAGCTCAGATCATAGAGCAGCGTGATCAGGAATTGGTCAATCTTACTTACATTTTTTGCTCCGACGATTATTTGCACAGCATTAACGTGGAGTATCTTGATCACGATACGCTCACAGATATCATCACCTTCGATAATGCCGATGAGGAAGGCACCATCGAAGGTGATATTTTTATAAGCATAGATCGCGTGCGCGACAATGCTGCTACACACAGTACCTCTTTCGAAGACGAACTTCACCGCGTCATCATTCACGGCGTTTTGCATTTGCTTGGTTTTAAAGATAAGACTCCAGAGCAAGAGGCAACTATGCGCAAACTAGAAGATTCTTCCTTATCTTTGCGGAAATTTTAATCGCAGTTGAGGGAATTACCAGCCTTCTTTTGATGTTTCACGTGAAACATCCTTAAATCCAGAATACATGTTTCCAGAATACGATATTATAGTTGTTGGGGCAGGTCATGCAGGCTGTGAAGCAGCAGCAGCAGCGGCCAAAATGGGCTCCAAAGTACTATTAGCCACCATGAACATGAATACAATCGCTCAGATGTCATGCAACCCAGCGATGGGAGGTGTGGCCAAAGGGCAGATTGTGCGAGAGGTGGATGCACTGGGGGGTATGAGCGGTATCATAACTGACCAGACGATGATCCAGTTTCGCATGCTCAACAAATCTAAAGGCCCTGCTATGTGGAGCCCAAGAGCGCAAAGCGATCGCATGCGATTTGCTGAAGCTTGGCGCTTGACATTAGAGCAAACAGATAATGTTGACTTCTGGCAGGAGATGGTAACAGGTATAGAAGTAAAGGACGGAAAGGCTGTTGGTGTACGCACTAGCTTGGGGATAACTATACGTTCAAAGGCCGTTGTATTGACGAATGGTACGTTTTTGAATGGTATTATCCACATTGGCGAGAAACAAATGGGAGGAGGCCGATCAGCTGAAAAATCAGCAAAAGGTCTTACCGAACAACTTATTGAATTAGGGTTTGAGGCTGGTCGCATGAAGACCGGCACACCACCACGTGTTGATGGACGAAGCCTGGACTATTCCAAAATGGAAGAGCAGTTCGGAGATGAAAACCCATCGAAGTTTTCCTATACTGACACGACTCCGCTTGCACAACAACGCAGCTGTTACATCACCTATACCAATTCTGAGGTACACGAAATCCTAAAGACTGGATTTGAGAAATCCCCCATGTTCCAGGGCCGTATCCAAGGATTGGGACCACGCTATTGCCCGTCCATTGAAGACAAAATCAATCGCTTCGCTGACCGTGATCGTCACCAGATCTTTGTGGAACCAGAAGGATGGAGCACGGTAGAAGTATATGTAAATGGCTTTTCAAGTTCTTTGCCGGAGAACGTACAGCTAAAAGCACTGCGCAAGATAGTAGGCTTCGAAAATGCTAAGATGTTCCGACCGGGCTATGCGATTGAGTATGATTTCTTCCCACCAACGCAGCTTAACCTGACACTGGAAACTAAACTGGTGCAGAACCTATACTTTGCGGGTCAGATAAATGGAACGACCGGTTATGAAGAAGCCGCTTGCCAGGGATTGATGGCCGGTATAAATGCACACAACAAGATAAACGACAAAGTACCGTTTGTACTCAAAAGATCGGAAGCTTACATAGGGGTTCTAATCGATGACCTGGTTAACAAAGGTACAGATGAACCATACCGAATGTTTACTTCACGGGCCGAACATCGCATCTTATTGCGACAGGATAATGCTGACATACGACTTACTAAGTTAGGTTATGAGCTTGGTTTAGCAGATGAAAGTCGAAAAAAAGCTGTGGATAAGAAGATCGAAGAAACAGCTGAAATCATCGCATACCTGAATAATAAGCCAGTTGAACCAGGAGATATCAACAGCATGCTGGAAAGCATGAACTCTGCGCCAATAGTCGAAAAGCAACGAGCTGGTCAGCTGATCAAGCGTCCGAATATTGAGATTAAACATATTTCAGCAGCTATACCTGCTGTAGCTGAATACCTAAGCAAATTCAAAGTTGACAGCGTAGAGCAAGCCGAGATTGCCGTGAAGTATGAAAGTTATATTGTAAAAGAGCATGCCATGGCTGACAAAATGAGTGAACTGGAGAACTATAACATAAAAGAAAGAATAGACTACCGTAATATACCGGCATTATCGGCAGAGGCAAGAGAGAAACTATTACGTGTACAGCCTGAAACCATTGGGCAGGCTTCGCGCATAAGTGGTGTCTCACCAGCTGATATTTCGGTACTCATGGTATACCTGGGGAAATAAATGAGCTACGAAAGACTGGAACATTGCCCGATCTGCGGCAAAGAAGATTTCAAAAACTTCCTGGTAGTAACTGACAACGCTGTGTCGAAAGAAAGCTTTGTGATTGTGGAATGTGAGAACTGCTCATTCAAGTTCACCAACCCAAGGCCGGACCTTAACAGTATTGGCAAATACTACGAATCTGAGGAATACATTTCGCATAGCAACATCAAGACCGGGATTATCAACAGGGCCTATCACGTGGTAAGGTCTATAACTACAAAGCAAAAAGTAGAACTTATCAACAGAAATTCGCCGGCCAAAGGAACCATATTGGACTATGGATGCGGTACCGGAGTATTTCTGGCAGCCTGTAAAAACGATGGGTGGGAGATAAGAGGTATAGAACCAAACGACAAGGCAAGAGAAGAGGCTACTAAGGAAACAGGAGAAATCGTAGCACAAAGTCTGCAGGAAATAGCTGGAGAGAAATTCGAGGTTATCACCCTCTGGCATGTGTTAGAGCATATCCATACTTTGAATGAGACGTTAGCCGAATTGATAGGCCAATTACAGGAAGACGGCACTTTAATCATTGCTGTTCCAAATGCTGATTCGCACGACGCTCAACTATACAAAGCAGATTGGGCAGCTTATGATGTACCGAGGCACTTGTATCATTTCACGCAGGACACCATGAAAAGGCTACTCAAAAAGCACAAGATGAAACTGCAGGAGGTGCTTCCTATGAAATTTGATGCCTACTACGTAAGCATGTTGAGCGAGAAGCAAAAGGAGGGGAAAGTAAAAATGATCAGCAGCGTGATGAACGGGTTTAAATCTAACAGCTATGCTGAGAAAAATGGAAACGATTACTCGAGTCTGATTTTTGTTGCTAGAAAAAAATAACTTTAACCAAACAGTGTTAATAATTTAGAACAAGGCAAGCGAAAGTTTGCCTGTTTTTCTTTAAAAGGAAGATTGCATGAAAATTTTCAACATAGTTCTTGCTATAGCATCTCTGGTAGGCGCCACCTCATGCGCCAGCATTAACAACCCAGAGGGTGGACCGAAAGACGAAAAGGCTCCCACATTAGAAAGCAGCAATCCCAAGCACAAAGAACTAAATGTTAAAACGCAAACCATAACATTAGACTTCGATGAAGAAGTACAGCAGAATAGCTTAGCGAAAGAACTGTTGATCACTCCTTATACTGATAACAAATACAAGATAAAAACCAGCAAGACGCGTTTGGAGCTAGTATTTGAGGAACCTTTTGAAGAGAACACCACCTATACCTTCAACTTTAGGAAAGGGATAGAAGACATCACAGAGAAAAACAAAGCGGAAGCACTGCGTCTAACTTTTAGCACAGGTAATTTTATAGATTCGAGCCGGGTAAGCGGAGTAGTTCTGGACTTGCTGAAACAACAACCCGAAAAAGAAGCAATCGTAGCATTATACCCAACATCCGATACATTGAGTATCCGAAAGAGCAGACCATACTATCAAACACAAACGAACGAAGCTGGAGAATTTGTTTTTGAAAACATTAAGGAAGGAGAATATAGGATATTTGCCTTAACAGATAAAAACAACAGTTCGACTTACGATAACGAAAACGAACGTATTGCCTATAAAAGCGAACCAATACAGATCACGTCTGTAGGACAAGAATTACTTTTAGAGACAGTTAAAATTGATACGAAGCGGCCAATACTCCAGCGTCGTGAAAAGTACCTGGACCGTTTTGTGAGCAATTATAACGAAGGTATAGAAAGCTTTATCGCAAGGCCGATAAATTCTCCTAAAGATACCTTAGTCCACAAAATATCAGCCGATGGAAAAATAATAGAGCTATTTGGAGACGCCAAATTTAAAGGAGGTATGGCACTTTTAACCGCAATGGACTCTGCGGCAAACAGAACAATAGATACTGTTCAAATAAATTTTGAAGGCAAGAGAGCACAGCGAATACAGGGCGCAAAACTAAAGGACAACGGTGCCAGCAATAACAACACATACAGCGAAGGCCAGTCCATAACGATTGAGCTAGAAACGCCTGTTAGAAT
This sequence comes from Pontibacter aquaedesilientis, assembly GCF_014773225.1. Taxonomy (GTDB): domain Bacteria; phylum Bacteroidota; class Bacteroidia; order Cytophagales; family Hymenobacteraceae; genus Pontibacter; species Pontibacter aquaedesilientis. The sequence continues at coordinate 278,098 of NZ_JACXAJ010000003.1, forward strand.
CAACTTTAAGGAACCTATTGCTATACTTGCCGATTCGATCTTGGTGACCAAACTTACATATCCAAATCAGGTAAAATTAGATCGTACAGCCACAGAACTTAGTTTCGTAGTGCCCCGTTGGAAGGGAAGAAATAGACAGGCCACAGTCATACTCGACAGTGTGGGTATAGCTCCAGTACAAGGAGACAAATTAAAATTTACGCCTTTAACATTTACAGTTGCAGAGGCCAAAGGTGCCGGCAGCCTGAAAGGAAGTATTACAAGCACAAACCCATCTTACATTGTACAGTTACTAGACAACCAGTATAAAGTCAAAAGGCAAATCAGAAACGCCAAATCCTATGATTTCAAAAACATAGAACCCGGAACCTACTACATCAGAATAATAGTGGACGAAAATAAAAACGGTAAATGGGACGGTGGGGATCCCAATTTTAAAAGACCACCGGAGAAGGTATACCTCCACAAGAAGGCGCTCGAGATAAGGGCCAATTGGGAGGTAGAGGAGAACATTAAATTCTAACAAAAAGGGAGCTAGTGGTAGCTCCCTTTTTTGTTGTTCCATGCCAAAAATGGAACTGCCAGACGTGGATAATTAACGTTTCAATATAGCCGCAATCAACTTAAGAAAAACATCTGGTGATATTATCAACAACCAGATAGGATGACAGCCTCAAAAATATCGGTTAAATAACACTCCATTCAAGATTCGCTGACTAGGTCTGAAGATTAAAAAAGCGAAGACCTAAATCAGGTGAATTAAAGCATTGTCTACAACAACCCCCTTAACAGAAGCATTAATCTGAATGAAACTGATAAGGTATAGTATGTGAAGAGACCAGAACAAATAACACATCAGTCTCATCAAAACGAGATGAATAATCAGTGATCAACAATCATAATTCGTAAGTGAAAGGTCAGTCTTGGCAAACCGAGTCATGTTGCGCTTAAATTTGAAAAGAAAGAGCAGCATAGACTAAAGCAAAAGAGAGTAGAGAAGCTTAATAGCAGATACACTATGTACTTTATGACAAAGGCCTGTTAAAGCGAGAGTCCATGTCCATTCTAACGATCACTGAATACTCCTTCCATTGCCATTGAATGATGAATGGCAGTACCATCTGAAACACTCCCCAGAAAGCAAAACCTCTATAACTTCTTTTAGTATCAGCTGCAAATAATAGCTGTGACCGCAAACACTACTACCGGTATGGCATCGGCTACTAAATCAAGTGATGATTTGAGTTGACTCTGATAACACAATGGCAGGATTATACCTGTGGAACAATTCAATCAGCTGCAAATAAAGCTGCAAAGAATAACAGCAAAGTTCCGTAATAGAGAGAGAAAATAGGGAATTGGTCCTGCAAAACGGCGATGAATCCATAAATCAAAATCGCTGTGAAGAAATCCACAAAAAACGTGGGTATAAATGTGGACAATTGTGGGTTAAATCTGATAACTAACATCAAGACTATAAAGCCAGTATCCAAAAGGTGCCGTGGAACACGCAAAAAGTGGAAACGAGTGTATAAACGAACCCGTTAAAAAGGCTTTTCCACGCTCAATATTCAATGTGAAAAAAGAAATGCACACAGAATGGGCAAAAGTGGATAAAGAAGATAAGTAATTGACAGCCAAAAAACAGGAATAAAATTAAATGTGGGAACACAAGTGCAAACTGAAGGTATAGAAATAAGAAATGGGGACAAGTTCAGATGTTCCACACTTATCAACTTATAAACAGCCTTAATGATGAAAGAAGATTTATTTAAGAATTTATCTAATTAAAATTAATAAGGTCATGTAAGATGTGGAAAGCTGGATAAGTAAGCAAAAAAAACCCTTAAACAGAAAGCCGGAAAAAAGCTTTGAGATAAAAAGCTATATTTATAAGAAGAAAAAGAAACGCTAAAACTAAACTATGAGATTACTTCTAAAGCTGGTGCCTCCGTTCGAGGATCCGGTTCTGATATTCACGCTGGTGCTACTGATCATTTTGGTGGCTCCCATTATAATGAATAGATTGAAAGTACCGGGCATTATAGGAATGATTGTAGCCGGTGTGATAGTAGGACCAAACGGGTTCAACTTATTGCAACGGGATTCCAGCATCATTCTGTTCGGAACGGTAGGTATACTATACATCATGTTCTTGGCGGGGTTGGAAATGGATATGGTTGGATTCAAGAAGACCAAAATGAGAAGCATCGTGTATGGGGCTCTCACCTTTCTGATTCCGGTAATTACAGGAACGCTGCTGTTCTTTTATGGCTACGACTATCAGATAAACTCAGCTGTGCTCCTCTCCTGTATGTTTGCCTCCCATACCTTGCTGGCCTATCCAATTGTAAGCAAGATGGGCCTTACAAAGAATGAGGCAGTCACTGTGACGATAGGCGGCACCATAATCACGGATACAGCCGTACTGTTGGTGCTGGCTGTGGTGGCAGGAGTAGCGCAGGGGAACATAGGAGTAGGCTACTGGATAAAGTTGATGGTGTCGCTGTCTATTTTTGTGGGCATCGTGCTATTTGTATTTCCCATTATAGCCAAGTGGTTCTTCAAACAAATCGAAAGCGAAAAGGGGGCACAATTCATTTTTGTGCTGACGCTTGTATTTGCAGCTGCATTTCTGGCTGAGCTAGCCGGGGTAGAGGCGATATTGGGAGCTTTCCTGGCGGGCTTGGCATTAAATCAGCTTATACCGCATACATCAGCGCTGATGAACAGACTGGAGTTCGTGGGTAACAACATCTTCGTTCCCTTCTTTCTGATAAGCGTGGGGATGCTCGTGGACGTGACCGTACTGTTTGAGGGGGTAGAGACCATCTTGATGGCGCTCGTGATCATCGTCCTGGCTTTAGTTACCAAGTGGCTGCCGGCATACATCACACAGAAGCTGTATAGGTACTCCGTTACCCAGCGAAACCTGATGTTTGGACTGAGTACAGCAAGGGCGGCAGCCACGCTGGCCGTGATACTAGTCGGGTATGAGCTAGGTATAATCGGTGAAACAGCCCTCAACCTGACAGTAGTGCTGATATTGGCCACATCGCTGGGGAGTTCCTTCATCACGCAAAAAGCAGCAAAGGTCCTGGCCATTATCGAAAGCCGCAGAAAGCCGGATCTCAGCGAAAAGCCAGACCGAATTATGGTACCGATAGCCAATCCGAAGACACTGGAAAATCTGGTTGATCTGGCTATTATGCTGAAGAACCCCCAATATGATGAACCGATATATCCGCTGGCGGTGGTAATAGACAACGAACATGCCGATGAGGAGATCTATAAGAAGAACAAAATGCTACAGGAGGCCATTAAGCATGCATCGGCTACAGACCATGATGTGCAACTGGTATCCAAAATAGACATAAACGTGGCCAGCGGTATACTGCGAGCTATCAAAGAATTGATGATAACGGAAGTGGTGCTAGGATGGAACGCCAAAATAACCACCAGGGACAGGATTTTCGGAACCGTATTGGACAACCTGCTGAAGAACACTGAGCAGATGATTCTGGTGTGTAAAATCGTGCAACCACTGAACACAACGAACAGGATCGTGGTAATGGTGCCAGCCAACGCAGAACTGGAAAGAGGGTTTCTGCGCTGGATACGCTCCGTGAAATTGCTATCTCTGCAGCTGGGAGCCAAAGTAGTGTTTATGGCAGGCAGAAGAACGCTCAACAGGCTTAAGACAGAGGTGAAGGCCAATAAGCCAGCCATTGAGGCCGAGTACCTGCCACGTCCGACCATGGGTGAATTTGAGCAAAACAAAACAGGTATAGGCAAAGACGATATGGTGATCGTGATCTCAGCCCGCAAGGGAACCGTATCCTACATCAGCGAACTGGACTCTGTGCCGCGGGTGCTGTCGAGAAGATACAAGGATAACAGCTTCATCATCATATACCCGGAGCAGTACCCGGTACTCTACGAAGACAACCAATTTAAATTGACAAGCTTAACGGATGACACAAGGGCGAGGAACGAAATTTAACTATGATCTGAATTTCAAAGAAACCGATTTCAGAAAGAATCCGGAGTTATACCGTGTCGGAAAGGGAGAGCAGGGTGTTTTGTTGGTAGAGCCCTATAAGTCGGAGATACTGCCGCACTGGCGCTTTAAGACGCCTGAGATCGCACGGGAGTCATCGGAGCATATCTACGGCTTGTTTTTGGACTACGTGCAGCAGAAGGACTTTGTGGGGGCCGACATGGCACGCAAGTTTTTGCAAATGGGCTATACCCGCTCACGCCGTTATGCCAACCATCGCACCGGGCAGAAGTATAAAGGGCCTGTGCCCGACGATAAAAAAGGGCAGAGCGGAGCACACGGACGCGAGCAATTACCCATAGACCCGGATCCGGTAAAGGCCGAATCGGCACGGATATTCAAAGTCAAGTGGGATGAGGCAAAAGAAAACCCGGAATACCAGCAACTGATGAAAGAATTCAGGGAGAGGTGTGAGTCCTGAAAAATAAACAAGGAGCAGATAATTCAACCTTTTAGTAACGAAATTAGTAAATCACATATCTTTGCAAACAAGATAAAAACTAGCAAACAACATGGTTAACAAAGAAATCAGGTTAGGCAAGGGGCTTGGTAAAATCAAGTTTGGCCTTACAATGGAAGAAGTAGAAGCACTACTGGGCGAGCCTGAGGAGATTGAAGAGTCTGATGAAGAAGATGAATTCGAACACCAGGCCTGGAATTACTGGGAAGAGGGTTACTCGCTATACTTCGACAAAGAAGATGATTACAAACTAAGCTGCATTGAAACGGCCAACCGCGACGTGAAGCTGTGGGAGGAGCGCATTTTTGAGATGAGCCGCGACCAGGTGAAGCAGCTTTTTGCTGACCATGGGTACGAGGATCTGGAAGAGGAGGAAATGGAAACGGGCGAAACACGCATTTCCTACGAGAAAGAAATGATTGACCTTTACTTCGACGAAGACCAGCTGATCGCCGTAAACTTCGGCGTTTTCATCAATGATGATCTGGAAGTCGTTTGGCCAGAGAAATAGTAAAATAGTTTTCTACATGTGTCCCGGTTTCTGCAAAGGGGCCGGGATTTTTTTTTGCAAAATCAGCCTGCAACACAATAAACTAAACGGAGTTCCTGGAACCTCATGCAGGTATACCCATAGGATATCTAGCACTTAAGACAGCTGTTTTTTGCTGTGGATAAAACCAAGCAGTTGATGTCATAGAGTTAAATTAAAGCTGTTATGGGGAAGCCCTATGCACAGATTCGCTCACTATTTTGCAGCTTTAGAAACAGAAAAGGCCTGACTTATGCCAGGCCTTTTCTGTTTTATAGCAGGTATAGCTTAGTTGAAAAAGAAGTTATAGATCTCCTCCTGTATAACAGGATTAATGGCAACAGCCAGAATTATCGAGATGATCAGACCGATCGTCACAGACAGGATATCCTTACCGATGAGGCCAAAAGTTCTGGCAATCTTAACACCGCTGTCGTGGGCTCTCAGGCGCATACCCAGTTCACGACCAGCCAGCAAACCAATGAACACCCAGGTAGTACTCATCGGGATATTGTTTACCTCTTTGAAGTAATAGAGGATGATAGAGTAGACCAAGTCGATGATAGTGGCGCTGCGCACATCACGTACTTCTGACTTCTCATTGATAATCCCCTGAATCTTGTCCCCCTTCATAAAGAACAGAACACCAAGACCAGCGAAAATGAAACCGGCGAAGGCTGCAAATTCCCAAACGTTAAGCGAACGCGGCAGGTATACGGCTACGTTGGCCAAGTCCTGCGCCAGCCAGGTATGCCACAAGAAACCAGAAATCACCCACTGGGCCACAATCCAGGCACCATGCGCTTCGCCTTTGATAAAGCGCTTGATCACCTTAGAAAGCAACAGGTAGATGATTAAGGCTGAAATGAAAGCGGCCACATAACCCATCAAGCTTTTGGAAACCATGCTCACGATCGCACCGGAGCTCACCGTGAACACGCTCAGGAGCATGAAGGTAGTAGATACAGGTATACGGAAGCGGGTCAGGAGCAACAGGATAATCGGAGCGGCCAGCTGCAGGAACACAAAGTTATCCGGGTTCTGATCAAAACCTTTGGAGGCAAGTCGCTGGTAAGTAACGTCGCCATCAAACACATACCAGCTGTAGAATACGGTGCCCAGGAAGATAGAGCCCATGAAGAGCCACTGCCAATACCAGGCTTTTTTCTCGTTGGAAACGATAAACGTACCGATGGTCTGGATACTGTCGTTGGCAATGGCTGAGTAGCCCGCAAACGCAAAGCCCACCCACATGGCAATAGAAGCATATGGATACACCATACCTGCCAGGATAAAGGAGAAGGCGATAAAATAAAGGAATTTCTTGTCCTTACGGAGCATCACGTCCAGCAGACTGAAACGCTTTCTAAATTTGTAAGGCTGGGTAGAAACAGAAACCTTTTTAGCCTTTTTAGTCTTAGCCATTTTTTAAAGTTGGGTGAGTTTATAAAAAACGTCGCAAAGGTAAGCTAATTTGAGGGTTAGGGTTTACTATCCAATGTTAAGAAATTATTAACAGATGAATCCCTATACCTGAATCACTCCAAAAAGCCATACAGCAAGAACGAAAACCAAAAGGAAACGCCTCCTGGCCACTCAAAATTCTGTGAGGGCCGTATGGCATAATCACACCTTTATCCTCTATCTTTGCAACATGGCGACACAAGAGAAAACCCCTGTAGAAAACGCACAACTGAAAGATATCATCTCGCACGCAAAGGAGTACGGCTTTGTGTTCCCGTCGAGCGAGATTTACGATGGTCTGCAGGCTGTGTACGATTACGGCCAGATGGGCGTAGAGCTGAAGAACAACCTCAAAAACCTGTGGTGGAAGTCCATGACGCAGCTGCACCAGAACGTGGTAGGTATAGACGCCGCCATTTTCATGCACCCGCATACCTGGAAGGCTTCCGGCCACGTGGACAGCTTCAACGACCCGATGATCGACAACAAGGACTCGAAGAAGCGTTACCGTGCCGACGTGCTGATAGAGGAGAAAGCCGCCCAGTACGAAGCCGATGGCCACTACGATAAAGCTAGTGAGCTTTTGGTGGAAATGGGCAAGCTTTTAGGTGCCGAAGAATTAGACGCAGTGCGCGAGCTCATCATCCGTGAAGACATCAAATGCCCGATCTCTGGTACAACCAACTGGACTGAGGTACGTCAGTTTAACCTGATGTTCTCGACGCAGGTGGGTTCTGTAGCCGAAGATTCGAGCACCATTTACCTGCGCCCGGAAACGGCTCAGGGTATATTCGTAAATTTCCTGAACGTACAGAAAACCGGCCGTATGAAGGTGCCGTTTGGTATCGCCCAGATCGGCAAGGCCTTCCGTAACGAGATCGTGGCCCGTCAGTTCATCTTCCGCATGCGCGAGTTTGAACAGATGGAAATGCAGTTCTTCGTGCGTCCCGGCACAGAGATGGAGTGGTACAACCAGTGGAAAGAAGCCCGTAAGAAGTGGCACCAGGCCATCGGTATACCTGCCGACAGCCTGCGCTACCACGACCACGAGAAGCTGGCTCACTACGCTAACGCTGCCGTGGACATCGAGTTCAAGTTCCCGTTTGGTTTCAAAGAGGTGGAAGGTATACACTCCCGCACAGACTTCGACCTGACGCAGCACCAGGAGTTGAGCCGCAAGAAAATGCAGTACTTCGACAACGACCTGAACGAGGACGGCAAACCGTACGGTAACTATATCCCTTATGTAGTGGAAACATCAGTAGGTGCCGACCGCCTGTTCCTAATGACACTTTGCAGTGCTTATACCGAAGAGGAGATCACCGAGGGCGAGACAACCAAGAGCCGTACCTTCCTGAAATTCCACCCGGCGCTGGCTCCGGTGAAAGCCGCCATTCTGCCGCTCACGAAGAAAGACGATCTGCCAGAGAAAGCAACCGAGATATTCAACTCACTGCGCTACGATTTCAACATGATTTACGAAGAGCGTGACTCCATTGGCAAACGCTATACCCGTCAGGATTTGATCGGAACGCCTTTCTGCATCGCTGTGGACCACCAGACGCTGGAAGACAACACGGTGACCGTGCGCGACCGCGATTCCCGTGAGCAGGTGCGCATGCCGATCAGCGAACTGTATAGCTACATCGACAAGGCCGTTAATTTCAAGAGTATATTTGAGAAGCTGGCTTAAGTTGCCTGGACTTCTAAGAACAGGAAGGCGGTACTGCTTCGGTAGTACCGCCTTTTTGGTTTCAAGCGATTCTATGATTGGGTGCAGGAGTAAAAAGTACGCAGTTGATAAGCCGTGGATGTTTGCGTATACACCAAGGTGTAAATCAAATAGCTTCAGTTGGTTAACAGTTAGTTATAGATTCAGGAAGGATAATCCAGGGTAGCAGAGGCTTCAACTATACAGGCTTCTGTTTTTTTTATTATATTCAAAAAATCACTCATCGTTTTCACACATGAAATCACTCTTCCTGCTATGGCTGTTTCTATTTTCAGCGTTTATACCGGCAATAGCTCAACCTGATACTACTATTACTAAACCAACCGGTGCCCCGGTTATACTGCAACGTGACACGCTGTTTGTACTATACGCCCCGGTGGGCTCGTTCACCAAGGAAGAGCGAGCCGAAGCGATAGGCAGGCGTATCCAGGCATTGGCAGAAGACCGTTTCTTTCAACCTGACTCTATAAATGTGCTGGAAAACGCCCTGTCTGTCGATGTGTACTATGCCGACCGAGTACTGATGAGCGTAACAGAAGCTGATGCCGCTATAGCGGACAAATCCAGAAAGGAATTGGCTGAAATATATGCTGCCAACATCAGAAGAAGCGTCAAAACCTTTTCGGAGCAGTACAGCTTGCGTGAAATCCTGACGGAAATAGGCTTGGCCATACTGGTGCTGGTGGTGTTTTTCCTGCTGATCAGGTATGTGAACAAATTCTTCCGGTACATCTTCCTGAAAGTAGAAGAGCAACAGAACAAATGGATCAAAGGCTTTAAGGTAAAGAATTACGAGGTGCTCACGCCGGAGCGGGAAGTGGGTCTGGTGCTCACTGTGATGAAATTCGTTCGACTGGTCGTTATTTTCATGCTGGTGTATTTCCTGCTGCCTGTGCTCTTCAGCATATTCCCCTGGACGCAAGGCTATGCCGATACCTTGCTGCTTTACATCCTAAACCCGCTTCGCAAAATAGGCTTGGGCTTACTTAGCTATATACCTAATATGCTCACGATACTCGTGATTGTAGTGGTGACGCACTATGCAGTGAAGCTGTTTCGGTTTCTGGCCGACGAGGTGGAGAGTGGCAAACTAGAGATATCAGGCTTTTATGCTGATTGGGCCAGGCCGACCTACAACATTGTGCGCTTCCTGCTGTATGCATTCATGTTTGTGGTTGTTTTCCCTTACCTGCCGGGCTCTGATTCCGATATTTTCAGAGGAGTTTCGGTATTTCTGGGTATACTCTTCTCGCTGGGCTCCTCATCGGCCATCGCCAACATGGTGGCAGGTATGGTGCTCACCTACATGCGGTCTTTCAGGATAGGGGATAGGATTAAGATAAACGATATCACAGGCGATGTGATAGAGAAGACACTCTTGGTAACACGCATACGCACCACCAAGAATGAAGACATTACCATTCCGAATGCCATGATCCTGACAAATCACACCACCAATTACACTAACTGCTGCAACGAGCAAAACAAAGGACTTATACTTAATACCACAGTCACGATAGGCTATGACGTGCCATGGGCACAGGTGCACCAAGCCCTGATCAATGCCGCTTTGGCTACCCCCATGATTCTGCAGGAGCCCAAGCCTTTTGTGCTGCAAACCAGCCTTGATGATTTCTATGTAAGCTACCAGCTAAACGCTTATACCCGAAGCGCAGGAAGCATGGCTACTATTTACTCCAATATACATCAGAACATTCAGGATAAATTCAACGAAGCAGGTATAGAGATTTTGTCGCCGCATTACCGGGCACAGCGCGACGGAAATATGGTGACCATACCTGCGGGCTACCTGCCATCCGACTACCAGGCACCGGCATTTCGCATAAATCAGGTACAACAACCTGCCCATGCAGCGAATTAATTTGTTCTGATTACCATATAAGTTGTTTACTTATGTTAAGTAAGTTCATTCCTTAAAGGCATCGGTATGGCAAATTTATGTGGATTACGCTCCTGGAATTGCTGCTATACAGAACGTAAACAATTGATTAACACCGTTTAATAAGTAAGGGTGTGGTGAGTTTATAAACAGGGAGACATACGAGATTTGATTGTCTCATGTAGAATCAGGACAGAGCACACATTGGAGGCAGTGCAGGCTGTATAACTGCCTTTGATTGAGCTGTGGCAAGTAAACCTGACAAAATAACAAACCAGGGGTTTAGTGAGTTATAAGTAGTAGGGATGCTACCAAAAGGTATTATCAGCTTTCTTTAAGGTATAGCATACCCCCCGCAAATTTGTAACACTAAACCAAAAGCTATGGCAAACACTTCAAATTCAAAAAGCAGTAGCGACAAAGATCCATGCTGGAAAGGCTACGAACAGGTAGGAATGAAGAAGAAAGACGGAAAACAGGTGCCCAATTGCGTACCTGAGAACAAATCATCAAGCGCTTCTTCAGACAAAAAGAAATAAATGATAAAATTTAAAGAGAAGGCCCTTATCGCACCGGTAAGGGCTTTTTTATTTGTATCCGCTTCATTATCTAGGTCTTGAGCCCGATAAATCATGATTTCTCAAACGCCATACCTTCGGTGTTTAAACCCACAAAAAATTAAAATTCCTTACCTTTGCCGAATTATTGGGGACCATGTGGAATAAGATTGCCATTTTCATTATTAAAAACAGGCTGAGACTTCTCATCCTGTTAGCGTTGCTTACTGCGTTTATGGGCTACAAGGCCAAAGACGCAGAAATGTCGTACGATTTCGCCAATGTCGTGTCGCCGGATGACCCCGATATGGTGTACTTCCAGCGATTCAAAGAAACTTTCGGCGAAGACGGTAACATTTTGGTAGTGGGCATGCAGAGCCCGAAAGCCTATAAGCTGGAGCACTTCCAGGAACTTAAGAAGCTATCGGAGCAGCTAACCACGGTGAATGGGGTGAAAGCCGTTATCTCACTGCCCAACTTGATACAGGTCGTGAAAGATACGGACGACCGCAAATTTGCCACCGCCGCTATTTTTAAACCCATGCCGCTGACGCAGGCGCAGCTCGACAGCATGCTGCGGGTAGTGCGCAACCAGGGCTTTTACGACGGGCAAATCATCAACCTAAAAACAGGTGCCAATCTACTGGCCATTACCGTGGACCCCGCCTATCTGAACTCGGCCCGCCGGGTACAGGTAATGGATGATGTCATGGAACGTACCGAGGCTTTCTCTAAGAAAACAGGTATAAAACTGCATTATGCGGGCCTTCCTTTTGTGCGTGCGGTCATGACAACCAAGGTGGCCGCCGAGATGAAGATGTTCCTGGTGCTGGCCTTACTGGTAACGGGTATCACACTCTTTATCTTCTTCCGGTCGTTCTACGCCGTTATTTTCCCGCTCCTGATGATCAGCATGGTGGTGGTGTGGGTGCTCGGCACGCTGGCCTTATTGGATTATAAAATATCCTTACTGACTGGCCTTATACCTGCCATCTTAGTGGTGATAGGTATACCGAACACGACTTATTTACTCACTCGCTATCACTACGACTACCGCAGGCACGGCAACAAGATCATGGCGCTGGCGCGGGTGATCAGCAAAATTGGTGTCGTGAATCTGGTGACGAACACGACGACGGCGATTGGTTTCATCGTGTTCACCTTTACGCATGTCGCCATTCTCTACGAGTTTGGTGTCGTGGCGGGAATCAACATCTTTGTGACGTATGTCATCAGCATCGTCCTGATACCGGTGGTGTTCTCGTACCTGCCACCGCCCACGCCACGGCAGCTGCGCCACCTCGACGCCAGGCCGCTTAACAAGTTTCTGGAATTCCTGGACCACATCGTGCATCACAAACGCCATCTGGTCTACTTCTTCACCATCGTCGCTTTGCTGGCATCCTTTTGGGGTATCTATAAAGTGAAAACGGTGTCTTATATGGTCGATGACCTGCCCGAAGAAAGTAGTGTGAATGCTGACCTTGCCTTTTTTGAGCATCACTTCAGCGGGGTGATGCCGCTCGAGATTATCGTGGACACAGGTATAAAGCAGGGCGTTATGCGACTGCCGAACCTGAACAAACTCAACCAACTCGAGGACTTCCTGCGCACGCAGCCTATTTTGTCAGCGCCTATCTCGATAGTAGGCTTGGTGAAGACGGCCACGCAGGCGTTCTACGAAGGTGACCCGAGCTCTTACCGACTGCCCGACAACACCGAGCGAAACTTTGTGTTCAGCTACCTGGCCAAGCAGGACAGTGGCGACAACCAGCGGCTCTTGCGCTCGTTCGTGGACAGCACCGGGCAGACGGCCCGTATCTCGCTCAAAGTGGCCGACGCGGGTTCCCGAGAGCTCGATACGCTGATCATCAGCAAAATAAAACCGGAGCTGCTCGAGATTTATGGCGGCGAAGGCGTGACCGTAACGGAAGAAGGCAACACGATGACCTTTACCCGCGACGAAACGGGCGCAGAAACTAAGGTCAGCCTGACGGGAACGACACTTCTGTTCATCAAGGGTAACGAATACCTTATCAACAACCTACGCTCGAGCCTGCTGCTGGCTTTCGTGTTGGTAACTATTGTCATCGCTTTGTTGTTTAAGTCGGCAAGGGTGGTGATTATATCAGTGATTCCCAATATGATACCGCTCCTGATTGCGGGGGGACTGATGGGGGTTTTCAACATACCGCTGAAGCCGAGCACGGCCCTGATTTTCAGCATTGCGCTAGGTATAGCCATTGACGACTCGATTCACTTCCTGGCCAAGTACCGCAGCGAGTTGCTGAGCAACGGGTTCCACGTGAGTCGCGCCATCACGACGAGTTTGACGGAGGCGGGCACGAGTATGATTTACACGTCCATCATCCTGTTCTTCGGTTTTGTGATATTCGCCTTCTCCGAATTTGGCGGAACCAAGGCCCTGGGCGTACTGATGTCGGTGAGTTTGTTGATTGCATTATTCACAAACCTGATTATATTGCCAACTTTGCTGATGAGCTTTGATAGCGGCAAGTACAAGCGCGACCCTTATGCCCTGATAGAGCATTATGATGAGTTCTATCTGGAGCACGAAGACGAAGAGCTTGACCTGAACCAGCTGAAGTTGAAATTACAAGATGAATTACCTGAAGAAGTAAGTGCTTAACATGGCAAAGTATAACGAATACAAAAACCTGAACTACGCGCAAGTAGGCGAAGATGTGCTGGCTTATTGGAAAGAGCATAACATCTTTCAGAAGTCGGTATCGACAAGAGAGGGGCACAAGCCTTTCGTGTTTTATGAAGGACCGCCGTCGGCGAACGGTACGCCGGGTATCCATCACGTGATGGCCCGCGCCGTGAAAGACATTTTCTGCCGCTACAAGACCCTGAAAGGCTTTCAAGTGAACCGCAAAGGCGGCTGGGACACGCACGGTTTGCCTGTAGAGCTGCAGGTAGAGAAGGAGCTGGGTATCACGAAAGAGGACATCGGCAAGAAGATAACAGTAGAGGAGTATAACCAGCGCTGCCGCGAAACAGTGATGCGCTTCAAGAGCCAGTGGGATGACCTGACCGAGCAGATGGGCTACTGGGTGGACCTGGACAACCCCTACATCACGTTTGAGAACGAATACATTGAATCGGTATGGGCCCTGCTGAAGCGCCTGTACGACAAAGGTTTCTTATACAAAGGTTATACCATACAGCCCTATTCACCGGGCGCGGGTACGGGTTTGAGTTCGCACGAGCTCAACCAGCCAGGTTGCTACAAAATGGTGAAGGATACGACCATTGTGGCGCAGTTCGAGGTGAAGAAAATCACCCGTAACATGTTCCTGTTCGAGTACGAGGAAGAAAAAGTATTCTTCATGGCTTGGACAACCACCCCCTGGACGCTCCCCGCTAACACCGCACTGGCCGTAGGCAAAGGCATCAAGTACGTGAAAGTGCGTACTTACAACCCCTATACCTACGAGCCTATATCGGTGATACTGGCCAAAGACCTGGTTAGTCGCTTCTTCAACCCAAAGGCCGACGGCATTCCGCTGACCGAGTATAACTCTGGCGACAAGCTGATCCCTTACAAGATAGTGGAGGAGTTTGTAGGTGCTGATTTGGCAGGGGTGGAGTACAACCAGTTGATGCCTTACGTGCAGCCGGAGAAACCCGCATTCCGTGTGGTGGTGGGCGACTTCGTGACCACAGAAGACGGTACCGGTATCGTGCACATCTCTCCAACTTTTGGTGCGGACGACTTTAGGGTAGCTGCCCAGAACGACATTCCGGCACTGATGGTGGAAGATGAGAACGGCAAACCGATGCCGCTCGTGGACAAGCAAGGCCGCTTTGTGAAAGAGGTAACCGACTTTGCCGGCATGTACGTGAAGAACTACACCGGCGAAGATGAGTCAGCTCCTGACTACAAGCCGACCGATGTACTGATAGCCATCAAACTCAAAGAAGAGGGCAAAGCCTTTAAAGTAGAAAAATACGAGCATACCTACCCACATTGCTGGCGTACGGACAAGCCCGTGCTCTACTACCCACTGGACAGCTGGTTTATTAAAACCACGGCTGTAAAGGATAGACTAATTGAACTGAACAAGACCATTAACTGGAAACCGGAGTCAACAGGTACAGGCCGATTTGGTAACTGGCTGGAGAATCTGGTGGACTGGAACCTGTCGCGCTCGCGCTACTGGGGTACACCGTTGCCTATCTGGAGAACCGAGGACGGGGAAGAGGAAATCTGCATTGGCTCTATCCAGCAACTGAGCGAAGAGATAGACCGTGCCGTGGACGCTGGTCTGATGGAAGCTTCTGTTGAGATAAACGACCTGCACCGTCCGTATGTGGACAACATTGTGCTGGTGAGCGCCTCTGGAAAGCCAATGCACAGAGAGACAGACCTGATCGACGTTTGGTTTGACTCAGGCGCCATGCCTTATGCACAGTGGCATTACCCGCTGGAGAACAAAGAAATATTCGAACAAAACTTCCCGGCTGATTACATCGCAGAGGGTGTGGACCAGACACGCGGCTGGTTCTTTACCCTGCATGCGCTGGCCGTAATGCTGGAAGACAGCGTGGCTTATAAGAACGTCATCGCTAACGGACTGGTGCTCGACAAGAACGGCAACAAGATGAGCAAGCGCCTTGGCAACGCCATCGACCCGTTTGAGATGATTGGCAAGTACGGTCCAGATGCCGTGCGCTGGTACATGATTGCCAACGCGCCGCCTTGGGATAACCTGAAGTTCAACCCGGAGGGTGTGGTAGAGACGCAGCGCCGTTTCTTCGGTACGCTGCAGAACACCTACTCTTTCTTCGCACTATACGCCAACTTGGACAACTTCACGTTTGCCGAAGACGAAGTGCCGTTGGAGCGCAGAACCGAGAGTGACCGTTGGATCATTTCAAAGCTGAACACACTGGTTGCAGACGTGGATACTTTCTTGGAAGACTACGACCCAACCCGTGCTGCCCGTGCGATTCAGGACTTCGTGGTGGATGATATGAGCAACTGGTACGTGCGCCTGAACCGCAAGCGCTTCTGGAAAGGCGAGTACAACGAAGACAAAATGGCCGCTTACCAGACGCTCTATACCTGTCTGGAGACCATCGCCAAGCTGGCTTCGCCGATTGCGCCATTCTACGCCGAGCAACTCTACCGTGACCTGAACAACGTGAGCGGTAAGCACAAAGAGGAATCAGTGCATTTGGCTTATTATCCGGAAGTAGAGGATACCGCTATCGACAAGGACTTGGAAGAGCGCATGGCACTGGCCCAGACCATTTCGTCGCTGGTGCACTCGCTGCGCAAGAAGCACTTCATTAAGGTTCGTCAGCCACTGCAGCGTATTCTTATACCTGTGCTCAACGATAAGACACGCCAACAAATTCAGGCCGTGGAAGACCTGATCATGAGTGAGGTGAACATCAAGCACGTGGAGTACATCGACGATACGTCAGGTATACTGGTGAAGAAAATCAAGCCGAACTTCAAGAAGTTGGGTCAGGTATTCGGGCCTAAAATGAAACTGGTAGCCGCCGCCGTGCAGCAAATGAACCAGGAGGACATCGCGCACTTGGAACGTGAAGGCGGGATCGAACTGCAAATCAGCGACGAGGAAACGGCTGTGCTGACGCCGGACGATGTAGAAATCTCTTCAGAGGACATTCCGGGCTGGTTGGTAGCCAGCGAAGGCAAACTGACTGTGGCGCTCGACGTGACTATCACCGAAGAACTGAAACAGGAAGGCATAGCCCGCGAACTGGTGAACCGTATCCAGAACCTGCGCAAAGACAGCAATCTGGAGGTGCAGGACAAGATCCACATCGTGCTGCAGGCATCGGTGCAGGAGGTAAACGCCGCTGTGGAAAACTACCGTGACTACATACAGGCCGAAACCCAGGCGCTAAGCCTTGAACTGACTGAAAATGTGGTAGATGGTACACTCCTTGAGGTGGACGATTACCAGGTGAACATCCGCATCCGCACCGAAGCGGTGATAGCCTAAAATGACAAAAGGCCCCGGTTGCAAACAGCCGGGGCTATACCTTACATTATCCTGTAGCGGCTCAGCATGGTTGCTACAGCCTAATTGACGAAACATGAAATATTGGAAGTACTACTTAGTGGCCCTCATCGTCATCATCATCGACCAGGTTGTGAAGCTTATCGTGCATTACAACATGGAAATGGGAATGCCAGGCGAAATCGTACTCTTGGGCGACTGGCTGAAGCTACATTATACCCTTAACCCAGGTATGGCCTTTGGTGTAGAGCTTGGCTCTGATTACGGTAAGCTGATTCTGTCGCTGTTCCGACTGGTGGCTGTGTTCGGTATTGCCTACTACATCTACTACCTGGTAAAGACCAAAGCGCCTAAGGGCTTGATCTGGTGCATCGGCCTGATTCTGGGTGGTGCCATCGGCAACTTAATTGACAGTACTTTCTATGGTGTGTTGTTCGACAATGCGCCGTATGGCTCGTCCACACCATGGTTCCATGGGCAGGTAATCGATATGTTCTACGTGGATATATGGGAAGGCATCGTACCGAACTGGATTCCAATTTTGGGCGGTAAACCGATGTCGCTGTGGCCTATTTTCAACGTGGCGGACTCGGCTATCTTTATCGGGGTATTGATTATTCTCTTCAATCAAAAGCGTTTCTTCGCCCATTATGATGAGCCGGTGAAAAAGCCAGCGGCTGAGCAGCAGGGCTTGTAAGGTATAAATAAGCATAAAACAAAAGCGGCTATTCCACATGGAACAGCCGCTTTTGTTTTATAAGACTCCCATTCGCTGCAACCTCTCCCTCAAATCCTCCGGTGAGGTAAAATGAATCGATTCTATACCTAGTTGCTCGGCGGCTTTGATGTTGCGCAGGTTGTCGTCAATAAAAAGGGCTTCGTGGGGCTGTACGTTATACCTGTTGAGCAAGGTATGGTAGAAGCTGTGGTTGGGTTTTCGGTCTTTTTCGGTACCGGACACCACGATGCCGTCGAACCAACCGAGGAAGTCGTACCGCTCCAAAGCAATCGGGAAAAGCTCGGCTGACCAGTTGGTGAGGGCATACAGCTTATGCTCGCCACGGGCTTTCATTTCACGGAAAATCTCCACAGAGCCTTCAATCGGTCCGCCCAGCATTTCCTCCCAACGACCGTAGTAAGCGCAGATATTCTTTTCGTGTTCCGGGTGTTTAGCGATCAGGTACTCGTTGGCTTCCTGAATACTGCGGCCACCATCCTGTTCCTCATTCCACTCAAAGGTGCAGACGTTCTCCAGGAAGTGCAGCATCTGTGCTTCGTCCTCGAAAATCTTACGATAGAGGTGATGGGGGTTCCAGTCAATGAGTACTGCGCCGAGGTCCCAGATAATAGTGCTTTTAGAGTTTGTTCCGGCAGAGGTACTGTTAACAGCGGGGTTGTTTTCAGAAGAAGTTCTCATAGGTTTCAGGGTCAATGTTAAATGTACGGTGAAAAACGAAAACAAGAAAGGCATCGCATTCATTCAAAAAACCTTATTTTTACCAGAAGCACCATACCCCATTGTCTTTGTCTATACCCATACCCATACTACAGGTCACAGATCTGACATCCACCTTCCATACCCGGCAAGGTATAATCCGAGCCGTGGATAGCGTGTCGTTTTCTGTATACCCTGGCGAAACGGTGGCTATTGTGGGTGAGTCTGGTTCGGGAAAGTCAGTGACGGCATTATCGTTGATGCAGCTGCTTGAGGCAAATGCGCAAGTAACGGGCAAAGCAGTTTTCCAGTCGGAGCGTTTGGGAACGGTGGACCTCTTGGAGCTGAATGAAAAGCAGCTCCAGCAAGTTCGGGGCAACGAGATCGGCATGGTTTTTCAAGACCCTATGTCGTCGCTTAACCCTGTCTATACCTGTGGACAACAAGTAGCGGAGGTACTCTTGTTGCACAGACAGATTTCCAAAAAAGAAGCAAAGGAACGTACTATACAGCTTTTTGAACAAGTCAGGCTTCCCAGAGCGGAGCAGATTTTTAATACTTATCCACACCAAATATCAGGGGGACAGAAGCAACGCGTGATGATCGCCATGGCGATGGCTTGCAAGCCTACTATCCTGATTGCCGATGAGCCGACGACAGCCCTTGACGTGACGGTACAGGCCCGTATGCTTTCGCTGATCGATGAATTGCGGGTGAAGCAAAATTTGGCTGTCATGTTTATCAGTCATGATTTGGGTGTTGTCGCCGAAATGGCCGACCGCGTGCTGGTGATGTACAAAGGCCATATAGTGGAACAAGGCAACGTGCTCGACATTTTCACCAATCCGCAACACCCTTACACGAAAGGCTTATTGGCCTGCCGTCCTACACTCCGCACGAAGTCGCAAGCCAGACTGCCAACAGTTTCTGACTTTATGAAGGAAGACGAGCAAGGCCATATTCAGGAGAAGAAACCGCAAGTATACGAGCCGTCTTTTGTCGATGTGGTGAATGCGTATGTGGGCACCGTATCAGATATAAAGCAGCAGCGTGATTATAACCAGAAGCCGCCTTTGCTGCAGGTGCATGGCCTGGAGGTGTATTTTCCCATTAAGAAAGGAATCTTTTCCCGCACAATTGGCTATGTAAAAGCCGTGGATGGAGTAAGCTTTGAGATAAAAAGTGGTGAGACCATTGCGCTTGTTGGGGAGTCGGGGAGTGGAAAGACCACCTTGGGGCGGGCCATAGTAAGACTAATAGAGCCGAGAGCTGGAAATGTGTTGTTTGAGGGGCATAATATAGCCAGTGTGAATACCGAAGAGCTCCGCCAGAACCGCCGTCATTTCCAGATGATTTTCCAAAACCCCTATACCTCTCTCAACCCCATGCATACAGTAGGCGAGGCCATACTGGAGCCCATGCATGTGCATAAACTCTACGGCAGCGATAAAGAACGTCGTGGAAAGATGTTTGAACTACTTGAGAAGGTGGGACTTAGTGCCGAGCATGCGCAGCGTTATCCACATGAGTTCTCTGGTGGGCAACGCCAGCGAATTGCCATTGCAAGAGCTCTGGCACTCCAACCCAAATTATTGATTTGCGATGAATCAGTTTCGGCGCTGGATGTGTCCGTACAGGCTCAGGTGCTCAATTTGCTCAATGAACTGAAGCGTGAGTTCAACATGACCTATATCTTTATCACCCACGATTTGGCAGTAGCCAAGCACATGGCCGACCGAATCCTGGTGATGCACGAAGGACGCCTAGTGGAACAGGGCGTACCTGCTCAAATTTTCCAGAATCCGCAGCACGACTATACCCGTTCGCTTATCAGCGCTATACCTTGTAGTGAGCCTGAGGCCATCATTTCAGCCCAGCAAAAGCGCAGCACCATCAGGAGCGGCGTACCGCTGGCAGCGAACTAATACCTCTCACTATAGCTCATATATAGACTTTTCTATATAAATTCACCTGAATTTAGTGCGCTCTTTAACCAAAGCATACCCTGAAGGCGTATAGTAGCTAAACCATTTGGGTTAAAGATTGTAATGGCTGCGGTGCAAATCACTCGGCCAGCGATACATAGCAAGATACATGAGAAGTAAAAGACCAAGCAAAAGCGGCAAGGATAACGAAGGCCGCAATGAAAGAAGTGGCTCCCGCAGAGGAGACTCTTCTAAAAAAGATTCATCACCAAGAGGGGGCTCATCGTCCCGCAGAGACTCATCACGCCGCGATTCATCAGGTTCAGGCCGCAGAGGCGGTAAAGACAGATCCGCCAAAGGCATTGTATTGGAGATGTTCTCCAATAGCCCTGACACCGTATTCACGCAGCGGCAAATGACCCGCCGACTGGGTGTAGTAGATAAAAAAGGCCGCGATGAACTGCAGAATATCGTCAACACATTGGTGCGCGAGAACAAACTGCTGTTGATAGATGGCGACAAATACCAACTCAACCTGCGCGTCAACATCATTACAGGACGCGTGGACCTGGCTAACAGCAAGTACGCCTACATTGTGTCTGAAGAGACCGAAGATGACGTGCGCGTGTTCCGCGAGCATCTTAAGTACGCCATGGACGGCGACCTGGTAAAGGTAGAAGTGCTGCCAACCATGCAAGGTGGCCGTGCCGAAGGTATAGTAGTAGACGTGCTGGAACGCTCCCGTACTGAACTGGTGGGCATTATGCAGCTGTCCAAAAATTTCGGCTTCGTGGTTCCTGATTCCAAAAAGCTCTATTTCGATGTGTTTGTGGGGGAACGAGGCCTGAACGGTGCCGAGTCTGGTGATAAAGTACTGGTAAAGATCGTGGAGTGGCCTAAAGACGCGGGTAAGAACCCAACAGGAGAGGTGATTCGCGTGTTTGGCCCTGCCGGTGAGCATGAGGCTGAGATCCACTCGATCATGGCTGAGTTCGGTCTGCCGTTTGAGTTTCCGGAGGAAGTGGAAGAAGAAGCCAATCAGATATCGGATAAGATACCAGCCGGCGAAATTGCCAAGCGCCACGATATGCGCGACGTAACCACTTTCACCATCGACCCCGCTGATGCCAAAGACTTTGATGACGCCCTGTCGATACAGAAACTTGAGAATGGCAACTGGGAAATAGGTGTGCACATTGCCGATGTGACCCATTACGTGAACCCGCGCAGCTTGCTCGAGAAAGAAGCTTTTCGAAGAGCGACCTCGGTATACCTGGTGGACAGAACCATCCCGATGTTGCCGGAGCGCCTCTCGAACGGCCTTTGCTCGCTTCGCCCGAACGAAGAGAAGTTCACCTTCTCAGTAGTGTTCGAGCTCGACGACAACGGCAAACTTTACGATACGTGGTATGGCCGCACGGTTACATACTCGGATCGCCGCTTTGCTTACGAAGAGGCGCAGGAACGCATTGAGACAGGAGAAGGAGACTTCGCAGAGGAAATCAACATCCTGAATAACATAGCCAAGAAACTGCAGGCGAAACGCTTTAAAAACGGAGCCATCAGTTTTGAGACAACCGAAGTGAAGTTCAAGCTGGATGAGAACGGCAAGCCGCTTTCCATCTATGTGAAAGAGCGTAAAGACGCTCACAAGCTGATCGAGGAGTTTATGCTGTTGGCCAACAAAAAAGTGGCGGAGTTTGTCTACAACAAAGGAAAAGGCAAAAAGCGCCCCACCATGGTATACCGTACGCACGGCTCTCCGGACCCTGATAAGCTAAGCACATTCTCACTCTTCGCCCGCAAGTTCGGGTATAAAGTAGACCCGGATGGTGACATCTCGGAAGAACTCAATAACCTGACACACGAGATCGAAGGCAAACCGGAGCAAAGCGTGCTGCAAAATCTGGCGATCCGCACAATGGCCAAAGCCAAGTATAGCACCGAGCCTGAAGGGCACTTCGGTCTGGCCTTCGACCACTACTCGCACTTTACATCGCCGATTCGCCGCTACCCGGATATGATGGCGCACCGTCTGTTGCAGCATTATCTGGATGGTGGTCAGTCTGAGGACAAAGAAGCTTATGAGGAGCGTTGCCGCCATTCTTCCGAAATGGAGAAACGTGCCGCTGACGCCGAGCGTGCTTCTATCAAGTATAAGCAGGTGGAGTTCATGAAGGACACCATCGGCAACCAATACAAAGGAATTGTGTCTGGTGTGACAGAATGGGGTATATTTGTGGAGATTGAAGAGAACAAGTGCGAAGGTATGGTGCGCCTGTCGAGTCTGAACGATGACTACTACGAGCTGGACGCTAACAACTACCGCATCATTGGCCGTCAGTCGAAGCGCATTATCTCGTTTGGCGACGAGGTAATGGTCGAGATCGTGAGCGCCAACATGGCCGAGCGTACCATCGACATGGAACTGGTAGAAACCCTAAAAACACACTAACACACCCTGTGGATATCGCGCAGCTTTCAACCCAGATTAACCAAACCCTGAATACCCTCCGCTACGGCGATCAGCCGGCGGAACTGTACGAGCCCATCCGCTACATTATGTCGCTGGGCGGAAAGCGGATAAGGCCCCTACTGGTGCTTCTGGCTGCAAAAATGTATGATGATGATGTGGAAAACGTGCTGTTGCCCGCTGCGGCAGTAGAGGTTTTCCACAACTTCACCCTCATGCACGACGACATCATGGACAAGGCCCCACTGCGCCGCGGACAGCAAACCGTGCACGAAAAGTGGAACGCCAATACGGCCATTCTGAGTGGCGATGTGATGCTGGTGCGTGCCTACGAAATGCTGCTGGGTATAGCGCCCGACAAACTGGGTAAGGTGCTGCAGTTGTTTAGCAAAACCGCCGCCGAGGTATGCGAAGGCCAGCAACTCGACATGAACTTCGAGCGCCGCGAACAAGTTCGCATTGACGAATACGTTCAAATGATTACCCTGAAAACAGCCGTGCTGCTTGGTTTCAGCTTAAAGCTGGGTGCCATCTTGCAGGGAGCACCCGACAGCGATGCCGAGCATTTGAAGCAATTTGGCGACAACGTAGGTATAGCCTTTCAATTGCGCGACGATCTGCTTGACGTGTATGGCGACAAAGACAAGTTTGGTAAGCAGGTAGGAGGCGATATTTTGTCGGATAAGAAGACCTTCCTGATGCTGACGGCCTTGGAGCAGGCTAACAAGGAACAACTGCAAACCATTCTGGACTGGCGCGACAGTACCCACGCCGACACAATTGAAGAAAAAGTACAGGCCATTACCGCCGTTTACGACCAGCTTAACATCCGCAAGCAAACCGAAGAGCAGATAGATTTCTATTTTCAGCAAGCATTGCAACACTTAGAGGCCGTAGAGGTTGCCGAGGTACGCAAAGCAACCATCCGTGGCCTGGCACTGCAACTGATGGAGCGGGACTCGTAGAATTGTTGCATTGTTGGTTCGCAGGTATTGCGTCCTCAGGTATAAACTCGAAGGTATAGCATGGGGCTTTTCAAGCCCTCCGAGTTGCAAACTCGACACCATCAATAGGCACAAGTTTGAAACTTGCGCCGGAATTAAATCATGAGTTCTATTAATGAAGCTAATTAGTCATTCCTGATTAATCATTCGTCATTAATTCACTCATTCACTCAATCACTCAATAGACAAATGAGCGTTACCATCATCCTCATCATTATTACAGTTGGCATTTCGTGGTATGCCTGGAAAAACCATGAGTTGATGCACGGCTGGATATTCCACCCATATGCTGTGGCGCGTGACAATTCTTACCACCGTTTCCTGACCTCAGGTTTTCTGCATGCCGATTTCACGCACCTGTTTTTCAACATGTTCACGCTGTATTTTTTCGGAAACGCAGTAGAAGTGACTTTCGGCGCTATTTTCGGCACCACGACAGGAATACTGATCTACATGCTGATTTACTTAGGGGGTATCATCATTTCGGATATCCCAACTTTCCTAAAGCACCGCAATGATCCTTCTTACCGAGCTTTGGGTGCTTCAGGCGGTGTGGCTTCTGTTGTGTTCTCCAGCATATTGTTCTACCCAACACAGGATATCTGTCTGTATGCCATACTTTGTATACCTGGTTTCATCCTGGGTATCCTATACTTGATGTACTCTTATTTCCAGGGGAAACGTATGGGCGATAACATCAACCACGACGCACACCTTTATGGTGCAGTTTACGGTTTGCTTATCAGCCTTGTCCTGGTACCCAAAGCCGGTCCTTTGTTCATTGAGCAAATCAGCAATTGGCGCATGTTTTAATCGGGCAGATATAATTGCACTTAATTTGTGCGCTTTCATGTAGCTGTTCCTTACCTAGCAGGGTTATTATCCGTACAAAAGCTATATGGAAGCATATGTACGGATAAAGCCACTGTACCTTCGTCGTGGTATCCTTTTGTCGTTTTTTATCACCCTATTTTTGGTTGCTGGTTCTGTAATAGCGCAAACACAGCGCGTTACCCTCATGCAATATGCCATAGAGGAGCGCCCGTTGCTGGCAGAATTACTGACTACAGCCGGACTGGCGCCCACGCTATCTGGCTCCACGGCCTATACCTTGCTTGTACCTCCCGAAGAGGCGCTCCGAAGTCTTAAAACACAGCCCCATGAAAAAATCCGGGCAGTTCTGGCGATGCACATCATTAAAGGCAACTATAAAGCGGCAGACTTCAAAGAAGGAGCCCAAGTAAGAACTTGCGGAGGCGAAGCAATAACTGTTTACCGTAAAAAGGGCGTTACCCTCCTAAATGGGGTAAGTTTGAATGCCCTTGACAGGGATATGCGGAATGGGGTAGTACAGGAGCTAAACGGTCTGCTGCAGCCTTAAGATGATGGGATTTTGGGGATAAGGTTTTGCAACGGGTGTCATGTATAGACATACCCTGTCTACCTATTTTGATCACTGAATAGTATTCACTAATAATTAAAGGAAGCTGCAAAGAGCCAAACACTAGCAGGGTGGCTTATCTTAAGCAGAATATGGGTTCGAATGGGTTACTCTTTAATCTTTTAAGAACACAATCACAATACTTTATCTAGCCTCTTTATTTACTTCCAACTTATTGTTATCTTTTGTAACCGTTTAAGTATAAATGTAGTTATACCTAGCGATTGCTATCATATTAACAAGTGATAGGTATACCATAAATCCCTCAGTTGGACTCCCGAACATGTTCCGGCTTTATCATTAAACTGACACTTGCATGACTTACGAGATTGGCGTCGTACTGGCTGTTATAGCGCTTGCCATTGTGCTTTTTGTAAGCGAGCGGCTCTCTATTGACACGACGGCAATCCTGATCATGAGTTTGTTTATGATGCTGGGAATCCTAACTCCGGCAGAAGGACTGGCAGGTTTCAGCAATCCGGCTACCATCACGGTCGCCTGCATGTTTGTCATCAGCACGGCTATTTTCAAGTCCGGGGCTCTGAGCAGTGTTGGCTTTTTGCTTACGCGTGTAGGCCGTAAAAACTATTTGCTTTGCCTGCTGGCGGTTATGCTGGTGGCCGGTTTGCTCTCTGCTTTTATCAATGATACAGCCGTGGTGGCTCTGCTCATGCCTGTGGTAATACAAGTAGCACGCGATACTCGTATCAGTCCTGCAAAGTTGCTTATGCCGCTCTCCTTTGGAGCGCTGCTGGGCGGTGTTTGCACCCTTATCGGTACTTCCACCAACATTCTGGTCAGCGGTATAGCCGAATCACAGGGAGAGGCTCCCATAGGCATGTTCGAACTCACGTCGGCCGGCGTCTGGTTTCTGATTATTGGAGTAGTGTATATGCTGTTTGTCGGGCGGTTTTTGTTACCCAGCCGCAAGGTAGCCGAAGACCTGACCGAGGATTTTAACATGGGTGATTACCTGACCGAGATCGTGTTGCTGCCTGAATCTCCGTCTGTGGGCGTGCCGCTGAGCGAATCGGGACTGGTGCAGAACCTGGATATAGACGTGTTGCAGGTAACACGTGATCAATATAAGCTAAAGGCCACCCCTTATACCATGCTGCGGGCCAATGATGTGCTCAAGGTGCGTTGCGATGTGGAGAAGCTCAAAATGCTAAAAGAGGAGAAGGGCATAAAGCTTAAATCTGAGCGAAAGCTCAATGAAAGCGACTTGAACAACAGCTCAACCAAACTGTATGAGGCCATCGTGACGCCAAACTCTTACATGGAGGGCAAATCCCTCAAACAACTCGATTTTAGGGCGCATAACCATGGAGCTACTGTGGTCGCCATCCGCCACCGCGATGAGATTCTACATGAGAAACTCACGCATGCAAAACTATCGCCAGGCGATGTGCTACTGATAGCCGCCGATAAGGGCCAGGCAGAACTTTTGCGGAACAACGAAGACATCCTGCTTGTATCGGAGACAGAGCGGAGCCATTACGACTACAGCAAAATCATCCCGGTGCTGCTTATCGGTGCGGGCGTAGTGATTACAGCAGCCACCGGAATCGCACACATTGTGCTGAGTGCCCTGGTAGGTGTAGTGCTTTTGGTGCTGACCAAGTCCATACGCCTCGATGAGCTTTACAAGGCTATTGAGTGGAAAGTAATTTTCATGCTGGCCGGTGTTTTGTCGATGGGGGCCGCGCTGGAGAAAACCGGGGCAGCCGGTCTGCTCTCCAGCTACCTGGTCAATTCGATAGGCAGTTACGGGCCGCATGCGCTGCTCTCGGCCTTTTTCTTTATAACCTTTATGTCCACCAATTTCATGTCGAACAATGCGACAGCGGCGCTATTGGCACCTATTGCCATCGTGGCAGCCAAAGAGATGGGGGTGAGCGTGCGACCCTTTCTGGTGGCAGTAACCTTTGCGGCTTCGCTTAGCTTTATGACGCCAATGGGTTACCAAACCAATACTATGATCTATGGCCCGGGCAATTACAGGTTTGTGGATTACCTGCGGGTAGGCACGCCGCTCAACATACTTTTCTGGCTTTTGGCCTCGCTTATTATACCTTTCTTTTTCCCTTTCTAGGTTGTTCCACGTGGGACAAAGGAGGCTGATGCCACGTATACATCATTTCATCACGACACCAGTATGCTTGTGGGAGAGGACTTGTTTCTGATAGCTCTGGCAATAATAAGCCTGGCGGCTGTAGTGCTAATATGGCATTACATGGCCGAGGAGGAAGAGCCTCCGGACTGAAAAATAGTTGGCTTGGCCCGTGCAGCCGGTCAGGAATGGTCAATATTTTCTTCGCTCTTTCTCTTGCTTGCGTATATTCATGGCTTATGATTCCCGGATGAAAATCAATACGCTTTGCCTTCTTCTAACAAGTTTCCTTTTAGGGTATTCCACTGGGGCGAGGTCTCAGGATAAACAGGTGACACACCAGCAACTGGCTTGGTTCTCCTATGCGAACACCATCAGATTTAGCCCCAAGTGGGCACTAACCTCTGAGGTGCATGAGCGGCGGTTTATGAATCCGAGTCGGCGACACCAGTTCTTGCTCCGCTCTCAGGCACGCTATACGCTGGGCGAAAACTGGGAGGCTGTGGCGGGCTTCACCTATTTCCGGCAAAGCCCCAACGACCCGAAAGCCGTGCAAGGGCTGGTGGTGCCCGAGTTGCGCCCGCATGTACAGTTTAATTACAGCCAGCCGCTTGGTCGGTTTGCGATCACTCACAGGTATAGAGCTGAAAAGCGCTTCTTCCGAAAGACGGACAATGGAGAACTGGTAGCCGGGTATAACTCGAATTACCGTTTCAGGTATAGGCTAGGTATAGAGTACCGTTTGGCAGACATCAAAGAGCAGCCGGTAAAGCTTAAAGCCTATGATGAATTGCACATCAATGCCGGAAAAAGCATCGTTTACAACCGCTTCGACCAAAACAGGATATATGCGGGGCTGAGCTATGCTGTTTCAAAAAGTTTAGAAATGGAAGCCGGCTACCTGAATTGGTACCAGCAACGACCAGTGGGAAATCTTTTTTACAACCGGCATATCATGAGTTTTGCCATCAACCATAAAATTGACTTAACCAACAAGCGCAAAGAATCGGAAGACTAAGGTATACCTGGTTTAGGTACTCTTACCTCGGCGTAAAGGAGTGACAGGCTACCCAACAGCCTATACCTATAAATAGCCTTTCGCCTGCAGCGCAAATAACTCGGCATATTTGCCATTTTGTGCCAGCAGTTCCTGATGCGAGCCAAGTTCCTTCAGTTGCCCCTGTTCCAGAAACAGAATGCGGTCGGCCATGCGCACCGTTGAGAAGCGGTGGGAGATGAGCACGGCGGTCTTTCCCTCAATAAGCTCGGAGAAGCGCAAAAACACCTCGTGCTCGGCGCGGGCGTCTAGGGCAGAGGTTGGCTCGTCAAGGATAAGCAACTGCGCGTCGCGCATATAGGCACGGGCCAGTGCCACCTTCTGCCATTCCCCGCCCGACAGCTCCACGCCTTTGTTAAATCGCTTGCCCAGTACTTGCTCATACCCATCGGGCAGTCGCTGGATCACCGGGTCGGCCAGGCTTTTCTGCGCAGAGCCCTGTATGCGGTCGCGGTCGGTGATGTTGCTGATCTGGCCGATGGCAATGTTGTCGGAGGCGGTCATCTGGAAGCGCACATAGTCCTGGAAGATAATGCCGACCTGGTGGCGCAGGTCATTGAGATCGTATTCGCGCAGGTCTATCCCATCGAGTAAGATGCGGCCCTCTGTGGGTTCGTAAAGCCTTGCCAGCAGCTTGACCAATGTCGTTTTCCCGGCCCCGTTCTCGCCCACCAGCGCCAGCTTCTCGCCGGCCCGCAGGTGGAAGGAGAGGTACCGCACGGCCCATTTCTCGCTGTTGTGGTACTTAAACCCAACATTCTCGAAGGTGAAGCCCTGCTGGATGGGTTGTGGTATTTGCAGCGGGTTGACAGGCGGTGTGATCTGTGGCTTGAGCTCCAGAAAATCGAAAAGGTCCTGCAGGTATAGCGCACTCTCGGCAATCTGAGAAAAACGGGTCATGATGCCCTGCAGCAAACCCCGCATGTTGCTGAATGATCCGGCCAGGAAAGTGAGGGTACCCACCGTAATAGCCCCAGCCACCGTCTGAAACAGGATAAAAATGTAGGCGCCGTAGTAAGCCAGCGTTCCTAACGAGGAGAGTGCGCTTCCCCATACCGCCCGCCGCACGATCAGACTTTTATTCAAGGCATAATAGCGATCAGAGAGCTCTTTGAAACGATTGGACAGAAAGCCGGATAAGTTAAATGTCTTAATTTCCTTGGCGGTTTCGTCGGAGGCCCCGATGTAGCGCAGGTAGTCGAGTTCGCGGCGCTCGGGCGTCCAGGAGCGGGAGAGGGAATAGGTGCGCTCATTGAAGTGCGTTTCGCCCAAAAACGAAGGTATAACCGCCACCAACAGAATCAGGATGAGCCAGGGGTTAAAGGCAATCAGACCGACCGCCAGAAAACCAATGGTGACCATATCCTGCAGCTGCGAGAGCACCTGCGACATGAGCACGACCCGAGTGATAGTCTGTCGCCGCGCCCGCTCCAGTTTGTCGTAGAAGGTAGCGTCCTCGAACTGCGCCAGGTCCAACCGGGCGGCATGCTCAATGAGCTGCACAGAGGTTCTGTTAGAAAACAGATCGCCCAGCAGACTATCGAGTAGCGTGATGCCCCGGTTGATCAGGTCCGACACGATGGCCAATCCCAATTCCAAAGCCACCAGTATCCAAAGAAAGTTCAGGTCGCGCTCCCCCGTCTCGGCGATCAGCCCGATCACCTCATCAATGATCAGCTTGCCCACATACAGCATGGCCAAAGGGATTGCCGACTTAACGAGACGCAGCAGCAGGTTGCCGATGGTCATGCGTTTGCTCGTTTCCCAGATGAGACGGAAGAACTTGGGCAGGTTTTTCAGGGCGCCCACCTGCTCCCGAAAGCTCTTCTTCTCGTCTGCTTTTGCCCCACGGGCTCCTTTGTTTGTTCTGTCCATGGTGTAATTTTACTCCGCTTTGGCTATACCTATACCAACTACAGAGGGTTATGTTTAATGGTCCATCTAGTATCCTAACAAAAGAAGCGGGGATGTGATCCGGCCACGCATACCCTAAGTCATTAAGCCAGCCAAAGCTGATCTATGGCGTTTTTATGACAAAAATTTGCCACCGCTGCGCAGCACCTATACCTACTACACCCTGGAGGAAATCTGAAACAGCGCTTTGGCAGTATAGTACCCTATGACCCGGTACCTGCTGCTTTTCCTGACAGGCTTTGCCCACGCCCTCCTGATTCTGTTGTATACAGACTTGTCAGGCGACGATGCCTTGTTTTACAGGACCATGGGGCTGGCGGCGGCGGTCCCGTTATTCGGCTTTTCGTCGTGGCTCACGCTGTTCACTATGCGGGTTGGGGCACTTTTATCCATACCTAGTCTGCTGGTGCTCATTTACTGGAACCTGCGCACCGCCGAGCACAGCATGGGCCAGGATACAGCATTTGACACAACCATTGCCATCATTCATTTGGTAGCCGGTCTGCTGGCTATGGTTACTCTGATGACCAGCCTGCGTTATGTCTTTAAGTCGGAGTTGTCCTGGGTAAGGGGAACTCCCTCACCGGGGTTGATACTCAAGCTGTTGCTGGCCGCTATACCTATCGCGGTGGCGGTGGCCTATGTGTTGTATGCTTAAACTGCTTCCTGATTAAACTATTGCCGAAGATTGTGTTATCCTGCCAATTAGACGATCTGGGAAAGCCCTGAAATGAGAAAAGCCCCGTCAAAATGACTGGGGCCTTCTCTCACCTTAAAACAAACTAATCTAAACTTTAACTAACCTTATCTTTATACCTGCCGGGGCAGTAATTATATCATTTTTTCAATAATCGCTATGTATGTAGCGAATAATCTTGTCAAAAAATCGAAGGGAGACTTGCATGGCTGAAAACTTATTTTCATATTAGCTTTCCGAAATATGTGTCTCTCTCAAATCGGGTGCAAAATTATAGTTTTGTTTCTCTAAAAGAAAGCAAAGCCGATAAATTTTTTTGCATTTTATGTATATGTTTGATAGTCAGGCTGATAATTTTTATTCTAGTCTCAAATTTCCTGCTTCAGCTACCCTGGTTACCCTCAAAAGTGCTGTGTTTTCTCCTCAACTGACCATTTCGTTCCAGCGGTGTTTAGGCGCCGGATGCAGCTAGTTTATCCCTTTTGTGTATAAATAAAATGACAAGGCGATCGGGTATGCTGCAGTTATAGCAGCTCACCCGATCGCCTTGTCTTATTTTCAGGATTTATAAAGGATCTAATTAGATCATCGCCACGGTCTTGTTGTCAATCTGCGTACCGTAGGTTTTTTTGTAATGCACTTTGCGCTCCAGCGCCTCGATCACAGGTATAGAGAAATCCACGCCTTCGAGCTCACTTGATATCGGCATGCCGCCCGGGCTGAACACGTTTATCTCCATGAGCTTGTTGCCCACAATGTCTAACCCGACCATGAACATACCGTCCTGAATCAGTTTGGGGCGCACCAGCTCCACCAGGTCCAGCATGGTCTGGTCCACTTTGGCGGCCACGGCAGAACCTCCCACATGTATGTTGCTGCGGATGTCGTCTTTGCTGTTTACGCGGCGCATGGCGCAGTATTTGCCTTTGTACTGCAGTGCTTCCCCATTTACCACAAAGAGGCGTACATCGCCCTCTGAGGCCTGCGGCAGGTATTCCTGCGCAATCACGTAACCATCCCGGCTGATGGCCTCAACGATCTGGTTCAGGTTGGTGGCATCGTTCTTCTTCACCATAAACACACCCGAGCCACCGGAACCCTGTAGCGGCTTCAGTATGATGTTGTTCTTCTGCTCGTTGAAAAACTCCTTGATCTCGTCTTTGTCTCGGGTGATGAGTGTGCGTGGCCGTACCGCCTCCGGGAAATGCTGGAAGTACATCTTGTTCACCGCATCGGAGAGGGAGGTCGGGTCATTGAGCACAATCACGCCGTGGCGCAGAGCCAGCTGACCGAAAATGATGCCGGCATTTTGAGCCCAGCCTCTGCCTTCGCCTTCTGAGGAGGGGTCGTTGCGGAGCATCAGCACGTCAAGTTCCGGGGCCGTCACGCGCACTCTTTTGATCTTGCCGCTTTGTATGGCCTCCAGGTAGGTGGCCGGTGACTTGTACTTATGATTGGCGTCAGCAAGAGCCGCGGTGGCGCCCATGTACCCGTCAGGGTAATAGGCCAGGTCACCCACGCCCATCAGAAGCACGGTATGGCCCATGTTGTGCATGCGCTGCGCCAGGAAAACAGTGGTGTGGGAGGGTTTTTCTGTATTTACATCGTTTACTACGAATCCTATAGTCATGTTAAGTATCTCAATATATGTTAGTACTAATTTTCCAGTAAGTTAAATACTGATATGCCTGCTTTTAGTTTTTCCAATTTAGGTTTCACGGCCGGATCGGTGAGGTAACGGGGGCGAATCGGCACTGGTCGCAATACGTTGCGGTATATCAGTTCCTGAATGATGGGAATGTACTCCTGGCGGATCTTTCCGATCAGGAGCGGCTCCAGGTCATTGCCCTCTTTGAGGTACTGTAGCAGGTGCACGAGGCCACGCAGGTATACGGCATCTTTGGTAAGTCCGCCGCCCCGGTGCACGCGCATGGCCACGTTAAAGGCGGTTTCATCATCAAAGTTATAATCCTCTTTGAGGCGGCAGAAGTTGTCGGTAAAGCTGCAACCTTTGGTAAGATGGTGCACCGCCACGACACGCGCCGCCAGAATGCGCAACCTGTCTTGGTCCAGCCCGCCCACCAGGTACTCGCTCAGCACGGCCAATCCTTCCTGCAGCTCTTCGTAACCGGGCACCCCTACATATAATTGATTTAGGGGCTGCGCCTTTCCGTTGAAATAAGTGAGAATATGCGTGCCGACTTCATGCTGTATAAGCGCTTGCGCCCGACTGCGGGGTATCTTGGCATCGGTGCCGATGTTGAGCCTGCCTTTGGATACGATCAATCCCACAATATCCTTTCGGATGTCGACGCCGGAGTCAAGCTGGGGGTATTGGCTTTTCAGGTATGCGATCTCTTGTTCGGCCAGGGCGGCAAACTCCTCCACAGGTATAAGCGGGGCATCGTGGTTGCGCATGGGCTCAGGTATGGCAGCCAGTATACCTTCGGCCACTTTTAAAAGGTGATCATCCACGCCACCGAACAGCTGCAGGCTGCTATACAGAAAATGTGGCGTGTTGCGGTCGGCCAGCATGGAGAGTGTCTTGTCCAGTTCGTGGCGCTTGTCCCGGAAGAGGAAGGCTAGTGTCGGGTCCTCCACTTTCTCGATCGGGATGTTGTATAGCTCTCGCTTGAGCAGGTCGGCGTCCACGGGCATGAGGCGGTAATGGAAGGCGGGCTGCTCCTTGAATTTCTTCTTGCGGAACTCCTCCCAGGCCTCGTCGGCATTGACAGGCGTGACAAGCAGCAGAAACCGGAATTGGTCGCTGATAGCGGTGAGTTGTTTGTCGATGCGCCACACAGCGGGCACCACAGCCTGCCTGCCCAGGGCCTGAAAGTGCTTAGGCTGGTGCGAGGTCTGCACCCGCACAAAGTCGAACACGGCTTTTTTGATGGCATTGGAAACATGGGCACGCAAGGTGCGCAGCAACAGGGGGTATACCTGCCCCGATCCAGCCTGACGGTAGACAGGTTTCAGTTCGAGGCCCAGCATAAGCGTGCTGTGCTGCTTGAGCTCCTCTTCGCCCATCAGGCTATTGGGACCTTGTAGCAATGCATGGTTAGAGGCAGTGTCAACGGTTACAGGCAGATTGCCGATCTTAATGCTGCTCAGTTCCTGCCTTAGGGTAAGGATAGTGGCCGGCAGCGCCTGCTCCGGACCCAGTACCCGGAACGTAGGACTATCGGCGGCGGCAATATCGGGGGCGGCAAAAAGTTCCAGCACCATAAAAGCGCCAAATTCGTCGGCCATAACTTTGGCGATCTCGCGCACTAGCAGGCGTATTCCGGGCGTTTGCTCTTCGCGGGCAATAATGTAGGAGGCTTCTGCCTTCACAAAATCTGCGGTAGCATGATCGGGTTGTCCAGCAGGATGCCTGAACAGCACCAGGAAAGGCAATGGCCTGTCGATGTGCAGCAGGCCGCCATCCGGAAGCCGGCGCCGTACCTGCCGACCCCGTTTCAGCGTCCGGGTAACACTTTTTATGAAAACGTCGGTGATTGCTTCTGTCATGCCGATAAGGTGTTGCATACCTGTTCGCGCGCTGCCAGTACCGGTTCTATGGTATGCAGCAGCGCTTTCCTGATTTCCTGTAACTGGGCTTGGTCAGGTATACCGGTCCACTCGTCCATAAAGAACTTCTTGAACTCGATGGAGATGACGCAGGCGC
This sequence comes from Pontibacter aquaedesilientis, assembly GCF_014773225.1. Classification (GTDB taxonomy): domain Bacteria; phylum Bacteroidota; class Bacteroidia; order Cytophagales; family Hymenobacteraceae; genus Pontibacter; species Pontibacter aquaedesilientis. The sequence continues at coordinate 312,552 of NZ_JACXAJ010000003.1, forward strand.
GATCCGGGAACGTGTCGTGGATCCAGCGCATGAAATGGCCGCCTTCGAATTTCACGTTTTCGCGCACGTCCAGGTGACGGCCCTGGTAATCGTAACCCTGCAGGCTTTGGGTAAAGGCATCTACCACAGGTGCCCAGAGTTGGCGGTTCATGTTGCCGGTGCCCAGGTTCACTTCGGGGTTTTCATCCGGGTTAGCCTCCGGGCCATCGGCTCCGTTGCGGCGGTGGTTGTAGGTATGGAGGTCGTATACCACAAAGCATCCGTGGCGGTCCACTATACCTTGCAGCATGTCTTTAACATCGGCGTAAAATTGGTCGTAGCGGGCCAGCGATTCCTGCGCCAGTGCCTCTGGCAGGTCGCCGTTCCACACGTTGAGGCCCCAGGCGTCCTCGGGCTTGCGGTAGATGGCTTTCTCACGGGGGCGGTTCAGGTCCATTTCGAAGCGGGAGTTCAAACCAATGATCTGGTTGTCGGTTATACTTGCCCAGCCTGCCGTGAAGGGGTCTTCCTCTCGCAGGCGCTCACCTTCGGAAAGCGAGAAAAGGTTGCGGATGTTTTCGCGTACGGTATGACCGTCGTGTATGGCGGTGGCAATGAGGGGGCTTTGGCCCTGTATAATTTTATAGTAGGCTTGATCTGTATTAGTGTCAGGCATAAGGCTTTTTGAGAGGTTTTACCCCATAAAAGAGCCTAAGGTTTTAAGGGCCTAAAACCTTGACAACATATAGTTTGGATAGTGAATTGAATTTCATACATTTAAAATACCTAAACTAATTTAGATATTAATAAGTATAGCGATATATCAATTTTGTGGACTATTAATATGTATCTGTATGCGCCAACTCTACACAAATGCGATCTTCGCAACAGCTATTTTCCTGCTAGCAGTGCTTATGCATTACCTACGGCATGAGACGCTGATTTTGCACGACGTTCTGTCGCTTGGGTTTTTGTATGCCATTGGCCTGGTGGCTGCTGTGCTCTTGGGAAAACCGGTGACGGCCCAAACCCGCTAGGCATTTCCTGGCTGCTTCTGGCCTTGGTTTGTAAGGGGCAATCCTTAACTTTACCAGCACGACAGAAAGCAAATGGAAGAAAACAAGTATGCCGCCGTTGTCTCCGAAAAAGAGGACAACAAACTGCTGCAAATCTTTGAAGAACGCGCAAGCTACGAGGCCGAAGCCATACTGGCCGTTATCGACGAAATCGAAAAGAGAAACCTCCACGTTCCGAATCTGGAACACATAAAACAGGAAGCCCTGCAGGAATATTCGCTGCAGCAGCAACGCATCAACCCGGAGACAGAAAAACCAGCTCCAACCTCCTTTTCCGACAAACTGAAAAACTTCTGGACGCTTTTCGTTCCGCGGCCGCATTACTTTGTCACACCTATCCTGATCAACCTCAACATATTGGTATTTGTGGTATTGGCACTGTCCGGCATGCATGTGCTGTCCCCGGATGGGCAGGACCTGATAGCCGTAGGTGCTAATTTCGGGCCTTATACCCTGACGGGCGAGTGGTGGCGCTTGCTCAACAGCATGTTCCTACACATTGGCATCATCCACCTGCTGGTAAACATGTATGCGCTGGCCAATATAGGAGGCGTGCTGGAGCCCTTGGTGGGCCGGAAGCAATTTATCGTGGCCTACATCCTGTGCGGGCTGGCCGGCAGCCTGGTAAGTTTGTGGTGGGATCAGTTGCGCATAAGTGCCGGTGCTTCGGGAGCTATTTTCGGCATGTTTGGTATGTTCATGACGATGATACTGCTGGAACGGGAAATGAGCTGGCAAGAGAAGAAAGGCATGGTACTCAACATGCTGGGCGTGATTGCCTTTAACCTGCTCTTTGGCCTCCAAGGCGGTATTGACAACGCCGCCCATATCGGCGGGTTGGTGCTGGGTATTATTTTCGGTGGCGTACTGCTTATGCGTTCCGGCAGGTATATCGCGCAAAGCTACAATATGCTGGGCACTGCACTTACGACGGTCATCATTCTGGTGGCTTTCACAGGGCTTTACTTTCAGATACCGGTGGCTAATGCCAAATACCTGACCATGCTGGAGGATTTCGGCATACATGAACAGAGAGCGATGGAGGTGCTGCAGGAGATGGAAAAAACAGCCAGCCTGGCTAACGGAGGCCGTTATGTGAGCGGTCTGGAGGAAGGTATTGGCTTTTGGGATGAAAGCATCAGGGAGTTGATGGAGCTGGAGGAAATGCCGGACCTGGGTGAGCGGGAAGCCAAAGAGGTGGAGATCTTGCTCAACTATACCCGCCTGCGCAAAAAGTCTTATGAGATGATGCGCGACGACATCAAGAGCAACCAACCTTGGATGCACCCCAAACAACAGCAGGTGCTGTGGGCCATCAGCACGTACGTGAAGGAGCTTCAGTATCTGCGTGAAGGGAAGGAGGGAGATCCGGTAGCAGACACACCCGGTTCTGAGCATTGGCAAGGCACAGAGTATCCAACTGGTCAAGAAAGGCCTTTGTTTGTTATAGACGGCGCCGTACAGGAGAATATGGAACAGGCAGAGTTAGACCTTCATCCTGATGATATAGCATCTGTAACAGTTCTGAAGGACTCTGCAGCAGTGCGATTATATGGAGAGAGAGCAAGAAATGGCGTGGTGCTCATCAGCACAAAGCAGGAATAAGCCTCCTGTATAACCCAACCTTCTGTTAAGCTGTACTTGTAAAGAACCAAATTAACCAGACCGTGCCCTACAGAGACGCTGCAGAAAACCTGATCACCTGTCCGCATTGCGGACAGCAGGTGCCTCATAAGAACCGCTGCCCCAACTGCGGACAGTACCTGCCCAAGCGCGAAAAAAAGAAGTGGGAAATGCCAAAGCTGACCCCTACAGAAATCTTCCTGGCTATACTGGGCCTGATCATGCTCACAATCGGGCTAGTGGCTGTTTAGCAGAAGGTATGCGGACTCTGCGGCACCCGGTTTACCTTATTTGTGTTCTCCTTTTCATGGTGAACCAGGCGCTGGAACTGGCCCATGTTTTCATTCCGCTGCTCTTCAGTTACCTCGACGACCTGCTGGCCATGCCCATGGTATTGACACTGATATTGGCCGCCGAGCGGGCTTACTTTCGTAACGGCAGTTTTGTCCTGCCCTGGACCTGGGTGGCAGGCGCAGTAGCGGCCTTCGCCTTTTTCTTTGAGCTGGTGCTTCCTCCATTCTCCCCGAAGCACACCGCCGACTGGCTCGATGCAGTGGCCTATACCTGCGGTGGGGCACTCTTCTTTTTCACCATCAACCAGCCGTTGCGCACGCGCGACACCCACTCCTGAAGGTATAGGAGCACCTGGCTATACCTTTAATCTCAACCTTGCACAGTCCTCTGCATTAAAAAGCCGGATTGCGTCATTTTATTTTGAGACGGAGGCAACTATTCTGGTTTTCTGACATCTATTAGTCCAAAGGCAGGGTCGGAAGAACCTTGATGGCCTTTTTTAAATAGGAAACCTAAATCAAATAAAACTATGAACACTATCAAATTCTACACGATCGTACTTTCTGTATTTGCAACGGCCCTCTCGCTGTTAAATCTGCCGGCCATGGCGCAGCGGAATCATATAAACGGGGAGGGAGAAGTCGTATCTCAAACCAGAAGCGTTTCTGGCTTTAAAGGGATAGATGTGAGTGGCGGATTTTCAGTGGAGCTAACTCAAGGCAGTAAGGAAGGCGTGCGGATAGAAGCACAGGAGAACCTGCACGAACGTATCAAAACGGAAGTGAAAAACGGCGTGCTGCACATCTACAACGAGGGAGGCATCAGCACCAATAAAGGGTTGAAAGCATATGTAACTGTCAGGGAGCTGAACAAAGTGAACATCAGTGGCGGTGTAAAGCTGGTAGGCAAGTCTACTTTCAAAGCCGATGCTTTTGACCTGGACCTGAGCGGCGGCTCCAAGGTAACACTGGCCATTAACACAAAGAAACTGGTCGCCGACATGAGCGGAGCCAGCAAAGTGACGCTAAGCGGTGTGGCTGACGAGGTGCGAATGGATATGTCGGGCGCCTCGAAAGTGGATGCTACGGAACTGGAAGCCAAGCGTGTGCGTGTAGAAGCCAGCGGAGCCAGCGACGTGAAGGTATACGCAAAGAATGAACTGAACGTGAATGCCTCGGGTGCCACCAAGGTAGCCTACAAAGGCAGCCCCAGTGTTTCGTCCAACGTGTCGGCAGCGGCCAAGATCTCCAAAATGTAAGAAGAGAATACAACCGCATATAAACCAAAAAAGGGCAGCTCGATGGGCTGCCCTTTTTGGTTGTTACTGTTCCTGAAAATGGCCGGGCTGCAAAAGTAGCAAGCACAGTCAGGAGTGAAGGAATCGCTGTACTTATGAGACGTAGCTATACCTAACGTACCGGTACAGGCAACACGGGCAGGCTGGTGTGGCCTTGCGCGTCGGTGGCCTGCACGGCAAAGAAGTAGTTGTCTTTGGAATAGGGCAGCGTTACTTTGGTGTCTTTCACGAAGAACTTCTTGTCCCAGGTCTGGCTGCTGGTTTCGCGCATCAGGATGTAGTAGCCGCTCGGTTTCTTGCCCTTGGCCGGTGCGTCCCATTTCAGGTCGGTTTTGTTGGTCAGGCCAGAGGTGATGACGCCCACATTTTCGGGAGCCTGCGGCGCCATGCCCAGGTTCGCCATCGTGGCCAGATTCACGGCTGTGTTTTTGCGCAGGTACTCAAAGTCCATAAACTCTGTGAGGTCGCCGAACTGCTTGCCATTCTCTTTGCGCACGTCCTGGTGCTGGTGGTCAAAGTCCTCGTTCATCTCGCTCATGCGCACCGCCGCAAAGCCCTGCTGGTTGAATGGCGTATGGTCGCCACCACGCAGGAAACGATCCGGACGGTAGCCCAGCACGACTTCAAGCTGGTCCACGTACTGTTCGCCCGTCATTTTCATGTAGCGGGCCAGGTTGCGGCTCGGGCCGTCGTTCTCGGAGCCCAGTGTGCGGCGCAAACGGACTTGCTCCTCGGTTTCGTTGGATGGCGTGGCCTCGCTGAACACGCGCACGCGGGTATTGTCGTGAATGCCCATTTCAGCGGAATAGGAGTTGCCCACAATGTCGTTGTTGAGCACTGCCACCAGGTTCCAGCCTTCTTTTTTCACACGCTCCGCCATGTGGCGGGAGCCATACAGGCCTTGTTCTTCGCCCTGAAAAGCCACAAACACGAGCGTAGCCGGGAACTGCCGCGAAGCCATTACCCGGGCCATCTCCATCACAATGGCCACGCCTGAGGCGTCGTCGTTCGCACCGGGAGCCTTGCTTTTGGCATCCATCACGTCGGTGGCGCGGGAGTCGAGGTGACCGCTCACAATGATCACACGGTTATCGGTTGGGTCAGAGCCTTTAAGTGTCGCGACTACATTGGCCATTTCCACGTCCTGCGGAATGCGACGGCCGTCGGCTTTCACGGTATAGCGGTCCATGTCCACGGTCATGCGGCCGTTAGAGGCCTTGGCGTATTTCTCGAACTCCGATTTCACCCACACACGGGCGGCGCCTATACCTCTTTTCTTGTCGGTGGTAGAGCTCAGGGAATGGCGGGTCTCAAACGAAACCATCTTTTCCACTAAAGTCCGCAGGTTCTCGGCCGATACTTCGCTGACCATTTTCTGTATTTCTTCGTCGTGAGTGGCGGGAGCCTGCGCAGCAACGGATTGGGTAAGGTATAGCCCTGCCAGCATGCAAAGTGCCAGCAGTCGGGTGAATTTACTTTTGTAAGTCATTTGTGATAAGTGAGGGATTTGAATGCTCAATAGGTTAGAATAAGATGCTAAATATAAGCAGCAATGGGCAGGAAAGGAAGACAGGCCTACAAAAATGCCAGCCGGCAGCGCTCGCCTTCCAGCTTGTGCAACTCCTGTTCCACGGCAATTACCGTCTTGGCTTCGGCAAACTCCGACTGGTAGCGCTGCGCCAGTTCGCGGCGTTTAATGGCCTCCAGAAAGCGTCTGGCATCATCGCGATCCTCCAACGTCAGACCAGGTACTTGAGCGGGTCTATCGTCGTCGCCTTTGGCCACCATGGTAAAGTAGGAGGTGTTGGTATGCTTCACCGTGCCGGTTTTTACGTTCTCGGCGATCACTTTTATACCTACCATTAGCGAGGTGTTGCCCACATAGTTCACGGAGGCCAGCAACGAAACCAGTTCGCCCACTTCCACCGGCTGCAGAAAATGCACACCGTCCACTGTCACCGTCACGCAATAATTGCCCGCGTGTTTGGCGGAGCAGGCATAGGCCACTTTGTCCATGAGGGAGAGCAGAATGCCCCCGTGTATCTTGCCGCCAAAATTGGCATAGCTCGGAATCATGAGTTCGGTGAGGGTGGTGCGGGAATAGGAGACAGGTCGGAATGCAGGTATAGCCATGGGTATGCGCAGTAAGTTTTGGCAAGGTATACGGGGCTATACCTTAAATGGGATGCGAAGACGATAGCAATGGATGCCTAGCCTTAGGTATAGCAATTATAAAAACACCACTTCCTTTACCACCTCATCGCCCATGGCTTTGTTGAGAAGCTCCACCACTTTGCTCTTGCTCATGTTGAGTTCGTGTTTGAGTGGGGCGGAGGTAAGGCGCACAAACAGTTTCTGGTCCCGAAAATATAGCTCCTTGGTTTTCATGGCAATCGGTTTGCCCATAATCTGCTCCCAGCGCTGCACCAGGTCCACTTCATTAAGCTTGCCTTGCAGCCGGTAAGCTTTCAACAGCCCTTTGATGCTGTCACCGATGGTCTGCACGTCAGCCTTTCGCTTCGCAATCTCCTCTTTCTTCTTGTAGTAGCGCACGGGGGTGGTTGATTTTTGAATGAGTGTTTGAGTGAATGAGTGAATGAGTGAATCTTTGAGTGGGTGAAGTTACTGAATCTACAGTGACTTTAGATTTGGTTACCTAAAGCCGATTTCCCTATTACATAGTTTATGAAAGCACTGCAAGAAACTAACATATATTTGGCATCTTCTAAATCAGGTTCTTTGACCTCATCAACAATTGCATGTCTTATACCATTTTCTTTACTATTAGTATAAGCATATAGCTTTACGAAGCCACTTTTGATTTCATTATTAATGTAGATGTTCTTATATGTTAGCTTCTTTAAGGCGTCTCCCAAAGTTGACTCACCTGTTAATATTCTGCATGCAGTCTCAACAGCTGATATAGATTCTTTTATAGAATTGCGATAGTTAGGGCTCTTCTTATTTGCCAAAGTGGCAAGAGCAGTTTCTAGATGAATTTTTATTCCTTTAAGATTTTTGTGAGTTTCGGATAAAACAAAAGTATCTTCAACTGATTTTATTTCTGCATCATTCGTAATCGGGACTAAGTAGGTATTTATAAATCTATATCCCGAAAGTTCTCTTGCTAGATACTTATTGCAATCGGCAATAAAATTTTTCTTGTGGTTCTTTTTATAGGATGTGGCGTTACGGAAGTAATCAGTGTTAGGAATAAACTCGATAAAATTATAAATATCAAACCATTCTAATGCGAAATAGAGCCTTTCAATTTCTTCCAAACAGTACTTATTTCGATTAAATAAAGCAAAATCATCCCATTCTGAATTTTTAACCGGCCTTTTAAAAAAGTCACCAATTATTTCTTCATATAATTCTTCAATCGAATAACTTATATGTTTTAGAAATACATTCCAAAGACAATTTTTTAAGCTTTCATCCATTCCATTTAATTGGACAAAAGTTTTTGGCTTAGTTACACCTATCCTGTCAGAAAATTTCATGTGAATCAACAATTAAGAAATTAGAGTGACCGTCCCTTCCTTCACCTCAAATCTACGAATCTGGTCCGATAGGTTCTCGAGTATTTTGTCGGTCCTCTCCAGATGGGTGTCAGTCAGGAAAATCTGGCCGAAGGTATGGGCGGCGACCATTTGCATGAGCTTTGTGATGCGCTTCTCGTCGAGGCGGTCGAAGATGTCATCGAGGAGGAGAAGGGGCTTGTGATGCTGGCGCTCGTCCATGACTTCGAAGTGCGCTAGCTTGAGGGCGATTACATAGCTTTTTTGCTGGCCTTGGGAGCCAAAGTTCTTCACAGGGTTGCCGTCCATCAGGAACACGAAATCGTCTTTATGCGTGCCCACGGTGGTACGCTGCAGGGTGCGGTCCTTTTGCTCGGCCTGCTCTAGCAGTTGTGCGAAATTGGAGCCAGGCAGCTGGCTTTTGTAGGTAAGCGTCACGGTTTCGCTGCTGTCCGATATATGGCGGTAGTGCTTTTGAAACACCGGCACGAAGGTTTCCAGAAAAGCCATGCGCTCCTGCGCCAGTTGCTCGCCCAGCGGTACCAACTGCTCGTTGAGGATGTGCAGGTAATCGCGGTCGAAGTAGCGGCGCTCGGCAAACTGTTTGAGCAGCGAGTTGCGCTGCTTGAGGATGTAGTTGTACTGGATGAGCTGCTCCAGGTAGGTATGGTTAAGCTGCGAGATCAGGCTGTCGAAGTACTTGCGGCGCTCCTCACTGCCTTCGCGTATCAAATCTGTGTCGTAAGGTGAGATCAGCACCACCGGAAAACGGCCGATGTGGTCGCTCATCTTCTCGTATGCCACTTTGTTGTGCACCATCGACTTCTTCTGGCCCTGCTTCAGACTACAGGTCACCGTGTGCTTCTCACTGTCGATCATAAAACGCCCCTTCACCATAAAGTAATCCTCTCCTTGCTTAATGTTGAGGGCATCGGAGCTGTTGAAGGCACTGCGCGTCATGGAAAGGTAGTGGATGGCGTCAAGCAGGTTGGTCTTGCCGCTGCCGTTGTCACCGATAAAGCAGTTGATATGCGGCGAGAAACTAATGTTAGCTTCGTCGTAGTTCTTGAAAAACAGCAGACTTAGATTTTCGAGGAGCATTAGTTTCTTCTTTGATTACTTTTTCCTTAATTTCGCATGCTAAAACCCGTCAGTAAGCTGATTTGCCGTCCATTGCGGCCCGAATCTCGCTAAAAAAGCTGTACGAACAACCATAACGATACACAAATACCCATGGCTGATACGAAAGAAAAGGCAAAAGCGAAGTCGCAGAAAGCAAAGGTACAGGCTGAGCCAACATTTTCAAAAGAGACTTACATGTGGTGGTACGAGAACATGAAACTCATCCGCCGCTTCGAAGAAAAAACAGGCCAGCTTTATGGCCAGCAGAAAATTAAAGGCTTTTGCCACCTGTACATCGGTCAGGAAGCCTGTGTGGCTGGTGCTGTAACAGCCCTTGAGAAAGGCGACAAGTGGATCACCGCTTACCGCGACCACGCACACCCACTGGCTCTCGGCACATCGCCAGGCGCTGTAATGGCCGAAATGTTTGCCAAAGCTACCGGTTGCTCTAAAGGCAAAGGCGGCTCCATGCACATGTTCGACAAAGAAGTGAACTTTGTAGGCGGACACGGTATCGTAGGTGGTCAGGTGCCACTGGGCGCTGGTCTGGCCTTCGCTGAGAAGTATAACAAAACAGGCAAACTATGCATCTGCTACATGGGTGACGGTGCGGTGCGTCAAGGCGCTTTCCACGAGGCCCTGAACATGGCCATGACCTGGAAACTGCCTGTGATTTTTGTGATCGAGAACAATGGCTATGCGATGGGTACTTCGGTAACGCGTACCTCTAACGTGAACGATCTGTACAAACTGGGCCATGCCTATGAGATGCCATCGGAGCCGGTTGAGGCCATGAGCGTAGAGAACGTGCACAACGCTGTGGCGAAAGCTGCTGAGCGTGCCCGTGCTGGCGAGGGACCTACTTTGCTGGAGTTCAAGACCTACCGTTACAAAGGCCACTCCATGTCGGATCCTGCCAAGTACAGAACCAAAGAGGAGCTGGAAGACTACAAAGGCCGCGACTCGATAGAATCTGTAAAAGCGACTATCCTGAAAAATGGATGGGCAACAGAAGAGAAACTGGACGAGATCGACGATAAACAAAAGCAGATCGTTGCTGAGGCCGTGAAGTTTGCAGAGGAGTCTCCTTACCCAGACCCGTCGGAGCTTTATACTGACATCTACGTAGAGCCGGACTATCCATACATAATGGACTAAAAAAGAGCTTTTAAGTAAAAATTAGGAATTAAAAATTATAAATTTTGTGTTTGAGTGTTATAATTGTTGTTTCTAATGACTTTTAATTTCTAATTTTGAATTTATAATTGATTAATACTGATGGCAAAAGAGACAGTACAGAAGCACAGCGAGTTTGAGGAGCTGGTAGAGAATCCGGATGTGTTGGCAGACCGCCTGGCACAGTCGGAGGACTTTGTGAAGAAAAACAAAACCAAGCTGCTCGGTGTGTTTGCCGCCATTGCCGCTATTGTTGTTGCAGGTTTCCTATACTATAACTACCGCAGCTCCCAGAACCAGGAGGCACAGGAAGCGATGTTCCAGGCGGTGTATTACTTTGAGGCCGACTCACTGAACAAAGCCCTGAATGGCGACGGTCAGTATGATGGCTTATTGAAGATCGCGGATGACTATAGCGGAACTGACGCCGGTAACCTGGCTAACTTCTACGCTGGCGTTGCTTTACTGAAGCAGGGTGACTTTGCGGAGGCGCAGTCTCATTTGGAGGACTTCAAATCTGACGACTTCCTGTTCCAGGCGCGTGCTTACAGCTTGGTAGGAGACGCACTCTCTGAGCAAGGCAAGTATAAGGAAGCAGCCGACATGTATAACAAAGCTGCCAACCACAACAGCAACCAGTATTTCTCGCCACAGTACCTGATGAAGGCCGGTATCGCTTTTGAAGCAGCAAATGACTTTAAGGCCGCTGCTGATAGCTACGACAAGATCATCAAAGACTTTGTAACATCAGCTGAAGTAACGGACGCCAAGAAATACAAGGCCCGCGCAGAGGCACTGGCCGGAACTGCCAACTAAGGTATAAGCAGGTATATTCCTGATTCATAAAAGCGCTTTTGTCTCACCGGCAGAAGCGCTTCTTTTTTTAAGCTAACAAGGCTTTCTGTATAAGCGCTATACCTGTGAGCCCAACAATCAACCAATTAACAATCAACAATTAAGTATATGGCTACTTCTTTAAAGAACCTGAACGACTATAAGAAAGACAGCTTTGCAGATATATCAGATAAAAAATTCGGTATCGTAGTGGCTGATTGGCATAATGAAATTACCGATGTGCTTTGTGCAGGTGCCATTGACACCTTATTACAACATGGAGCCAAAAAAGAGAACATCTTCCGGAATACCGTGCCCGGCAGTTTTGAACTGACACTTGGAGCGCAGTTCCTGGCCCTGCAGGAAGAAATAGACGCTGTTATCTGCATTGGCGTGGTTATCAAAGGCGACACAAAGCATGATGACTACATCAACCACGCAGTGGCCAACGGGCTAACCAACGTGTCGCTGAAATTCAACAAGCCGGTTTCGTTTGGTTTGGTGACCACCAATAACTTGGAGCAGGCATTGGACAGAGCAGGTGGCAAACACGGTAACAAGGGCGTGGAAGCAGCGGCAGCGGCAATCCATATGCTGAGTTTCTAAGGCATACACAATTACAAAGGCAAGAGGCCCGACTCATTAGATGAATCGGGCCTCTTGCCTTTAACAGGTATAGCCGAAGGGCCTTGCAGAGAGGTATAGCGTATACCTGAAATGGTCAGCCAGGTCGCAGAGTGATATAGGTAAAAAGCTATGCCTAGAAGTTATACCCTAGTGTTATACCTGGCCGGAAGCCAAATCCTCCACCCAAAATCATGTCGCCGATTATGCCAGCGTCAAAGTCTTCTTCGGTTCCTACATTCACTTTAAGGTTGCCTCCATTATAGCCAGCCCCCAAGAACACATCGAGCGCAAACCCACTGTTAAAGATCCATTGGTTACCGATAGCAACGCCACCACCGATCGGGGCATAGGTGGCGCTGTAGTCACGGCCATTCTCGTCTTGCTTTTCCACGGTTAGCTTAAAGTTCTGAATGCGGCCATAGCCCGCCAAGTATGGGCCCATCGGCGCTGCTTTGTTTTCAGAAAAGTAATAGCGCACCTCTGGTGTGAATCCATAGCCTTTAAACTTAACATTCGAAATGGAGGCTCCGGTCGTAAATGCCCCCAACTGTGCACTGATGTTGTCGGTAACCGCATACTCCAGAAAGCCCGACCCGGTAAGGGCAAAGGCGCTGAGCGGATTCACCTTGATGACGGCCCGTTTAGGCTGCTGCGCCTGAGCCTTAGCATCTTGCAAAGGGAACGTTAAAAATGCCGCAGCGGCAACAGCAAATAGTAATTTGATTTTCATAAATGTGAGTGTGTTAGCTTATTGTTTAGGTATAACCGATGGGCTATAATAGCCTTTCAGCAACTTCCATTCCAGTCTTGCAGTAGGTTAGCCAAAACTCAGGAAAGACAAAATTAAAATTTAAATAAAGAAGGTAGGTAGCAAAGTATAGATATAACTACTATTTTTGCACGAAATTTAGCTTAAATAATAACCTGAACATCAGAGTGGTTCGGTTTTTGGGTTTAAATTTTCAGCTTTAAACTAAATCTACCCCGTTGCTGTTGATAGGCACGAGAGTAATGCTCCACACGGGGTTGGTTTTTTAGCTTGCGAGACAAAAAACTATAACCTAGTTCTAAGATAGTATAATGAACACAAACGAAGAGAAACAGCGGTATTCCAAAGAGGAATTGGCAGAGTTTGAAGCAATCATTCAAGAGAAGCTGAATAATGCGCGAAAGGAAGTGGCGTTTATCAAAGAAACCCTGAGCCGCAAAAACGACTCGGGCACCGATAACACAGCGTCTCCTACCAAAGTATTGGAAGACGGTGCAGACACAGCGGAGAAGGAAAGCCTGAACCAACTGGCGTCGCGTCAGATGAAGTTCATCCAGCAGTTGGAGAATGCGCTGATCCGCATCAAAAACGGCACTTACGGTGTTTGCATCGTGACGGGCAAACTGATCCCGAAGGAGAGACTGCGTGCCGTGCCGCATACCCAGCACACAATAGAAGCCAAGCTTCAGCGTAAAGACTAGTAAATTTATACCTTGAATATACTGCAAAACCACATTCAGGCACTGGTTTTTTGTGCCCAATCGCCAATAAGCATCGAAGAAATTCAGCGCTGCCTTACGGAGTCGTTGCAAATGGAGGTGCTGGTAAGCGACGTGTTGGAAGCCGTTGAGAACATCAACGAGCAACTGACCGACGCAGGTTTTGCCTTTCAGATATATGCCATCGGGGGCGGGTATCAATTCCTGACCAAGCCGGAGTACCAGGAAACGGTGAGCACATACCTGAAACACAAGTCAAAAAAGAAATTGTCGGCGTCTTCTCTGGAGACGCTGGCAATTATTGCCTACAAGCAGCCGATCACCCGCTCGGCCGTAGAGCAAATCCGTGGTGTGGGCTGTGACTACGCCATTCATAAACTATTGGAGAAAGAACTTATCGAGATTAAGGGGAAAGCCGAGACCATTGGGAGACCCGTCCTGTACGGCACGTCTCAAAAATTCATGGATTACTTCGGTATTAACCACATCAAAGACCTTCCGCAGCTAAAGGATTTCGCCTCAGAAGAAAACATGATTGGCGAAATAGCCGATTAACGAACCCTCATTATTCATTAGAGTATACTATCTTACATATACTGCACACACAGGTACAGTAGCGATACTGCATCATTAATTTCTATACAATGTCAACAGAAAACGAAAGACCATCACGCGATAACAACGGTGAAGGCAGAAGATCGTCTGAAAGAAACGATTCAGGCAGACCGTACAACGATCGCGGAGAAAAGAAGATCTTTAACAGAAGAGATAAAGGCGAAGGAAGAGAGGGCGGAGAGCGCCGCTCTTACGGAAACGATAGAAGAGAAGACCGCGGAGACCGCAAGCCATACAGCGACCGCCGCGAAGGTGGCGAGCGTCGCAGCTTCGGAGGTGACAGAGAGCGCCGCGAAGGTGGTGAAAGAAAACCTTATGGAGATCGTAGAGAGGGCGGCGAACGTCGTTCTTTCGGAGGCGATCGCGAACGCAAGCCTTACGGAGATCGCAGAGAGGGTGGCGAACGTCGCTCTTTCGGAGGTGACCGGGAGCGTAAGCCTTATGGTGACCGCAACGAAGGTGGCGAGCGCAGATCATATGGTGATCGCCGCGAAGGCGGAGATCGCAAAGAAGGAGGCGAGCGTCGCTTCGATTCTGAGCGTGGCGAAAGAAAATCTTTTGGCGGCGACAGAAAAGAAGGTGGTGAGCGTCGGTCATTCGGTGAGAACCGTGAAGAAAGAGGCGAACGTCGACCTTATGGCAACGACCGTAGAGAAGGCGGCGAACGCCGTTCGTTCGGCGGTGATAGAGAACGCAAGCCCTATGGCGATCGCCGCGAAGGTGGCGAAAGAAAGCCTTATGGTGACCGCAGAGAGTCAGGCGAAGGCCGCTCATTTGGCGGTGACCGGGAGCGCAAGCCGTATGGCGATCGCAGAGAAGGTGGCCAGAGAGAAGACCGCGGAGAGCGCCGTAGCTTCGGTGACCGCCGCGAAGGTGGCGATCGTGGGGAAAAGCGTTCTTTTGGAGGTGACCGCAGAGAGGGTGGTGAGCGTCGCAGTTTCGGAGGTGATAGAGATCGCAGAGAAGGTGGCGAGCGCAGATCATTTGACCGCAGGGATAAGTTCAGCAAAGGGGGCGAAGAGCGCCGTGGCCGTAGCTTCGAGAACCGCAGCTCTGATTCAGAGATCAACCCGGAGACGCCCAACTACGACCTGCGCCGTTACAAGGATAATCCGCGCATCAAGAAAACTAATCGCAAAGGCGAAGACGAGGATGGAAGCATCCGTTTGAACCGTTACATCGCCAATGCAGGCGTTTGTTCGCGCCGTGAGGCCGATGAGCTGATTCTGTCCGGTGAGATCAAAGTAAACGGAGAAGCAGTAACCGAAATGGGCTTCAAGGTACAGCCTTCTGACACGGTAACATACGGCAAGAAAGTGCTGAGCCGCGAGAAGATGGTATATGTGCTTTTGAACAAGCCAAAGGATTTCATTACGACGACGGAAGATCCTGAAGGTCGCAAGACGGTGATGAGCCTGGTGGAGAAAGCCTCGAAAGAGCGTATTTTCCCGGTTGGCCGCCTGGACCGCAATACCACAGGTCTGTTGCTTTTCACCAACGACGGTGAGCTGGCGCAGAAATTGACGCACCCATCCAACGAAATCAAGAAAATCTATCAGGTAGAGCTGGATAAGCCAATTACCAAAGACGACTTCCAGAAAGTAGTGGAAGGTGTGGAATTGGAAGACGGCAAAGCGATGGTAGATGATGTGGCCATGCTAGGTGACTCCAAGAAGTTCCTCGGACTGGAAATCCATATTGGTCGTAACCGTATTGTGCGTCGCATATTCGAACACTTGGGCTACGAGGTGGTAACACTGGACCGTGTGCAATATGCCGGCCTGACCAAAAAGGACCTACCGCGCAGCGAGTGGCGCTACCTCTCCGAAAAAGAGGTGATTCGTTTGAAATACTTCATGTAAGCACATGCGCAGCATCGCCATCGACATAGGCAATACAGGAGGCAAATACGGTATTTTCGAAGAAGATGCCCTTGTCTCGCAAGGCAATTTCAAAGAACAGGAGGGGCTGCCACAACAAGTGGTGTCCCAAACCTTTGACCATGCCATCATTGCCTCTGTAAGCGGTGGTAGAGCAGAACAGATAAAAACGGGGCTGTCAGTGTCCGGAAGCATGATCGAGCTTTCGGCGCAGACAGCCCTGCCTGTTTCTAACGATTACAAGACACCCGAGACGCTGGGGGCAGACCGTATTGCGGCGGCCGTGGCGGCAAGTTATTTCTTCCCGGGTCGCAACTGCCTCACCATCGACGCAGGCACAGCGATCACATACGACTTTATCAACGCACAGGGCCATTATCAGGGAGGGGGCATCGCGCCCGGCATCCAGATGAAATTCAAGGCGCTGCATAATTTTACAGGACGTCTGCCGTTAGTACAGCAAATCAATGCAGAATTCCCCCTGATTGGGCAGACGACACAGGAGTCGCTGGAGAGCGGCGTTTTGGGAGGAACCGTAGCCGAAGTGGAAGGTATAATCAGGGCGTACCGGCAAAAATCAGATCATCTGGTGGTTATACTTTGCGGAGGAGATGCAGGATTTTTTGAAAGTACCATAAAACACCCCATCTTTGTAATTCCTGAACTGGTCCTGATTGGGCTTTATAGAATATTAAGACATAATGTATAAAACGCTCCGTTTACTTATTTGCGCTTCCGTGCTGTGCCTGGCACAGGCCGTGCAGGCGCAAAGCATTGCTAACTCACCCTACTCCCGCTACGGATTAGGAGAACTCAACACAAACTTAGGCAATTTACGGACAGCAGGTATGGGAGGCGTGGGTGTCAGCTCAGGCAGTAGCTTCCATGCGAACACAGCCAATCCCGCTCTGTTGTACTACAACAGCGTCACCATATTCGATATTGGCGTGGCCGGGCAGTACAAAACGCTCAAAAACAGCAGCCTCTCGCAACGTGACGGCGATGCCAACCTTAATTACCTGACATTGGGTGTGCCACTCTCCAAACGCTGGAGCTCTGCCCTGAGCCTGAGACCATACAGCACAGTTGACTACCGGATCAGCAGCATTGGCTCTTTGCCAAACAGGCCTGAAGCGGTTATTATAAACGAATACAGTGGAGAAGGCGGAATCTCAGAGCTATACTTTGGGCATGGAGTTAGAATCGCCGATGGCTTGACAATCGGTGCGAGTGCGTCTTATCTTTTCGGCACCATCACCCAGGAGTCCTCTACCATTGTAGGAGACACTTCTGTAAACGACATGTCGCTTGAGCGAGTGGCTTATGCTGAACGCACCCGTTACAACGACTTCCTGTTCCGGACAGGTGCCAATTACCGCAAGAAGGTAGCAGAGAAAGCTTTCCTGAGCGCAGGTGCAGTTTATACGCTGGGTACTGAGTTAAGCGCAAAGCGCAACACCTCTTATGAGCGGCGTGACCTGGCTGATACCCCTAAAAGTGCGGGTTTGTTGCCTGATAGCTTGGAGGGATCGGTGAATATGCCCGGTAGCCTGCAAGCGGCCCTAAGCTACGACAACGGCGCTAACCTGACAGTGGGAGCAGAGTTTTTTACACAGGACTGGTCTGATTACCGTAATCTGGATGGCGATCAGGAGCTGGGGAATAGCTACAAGGTAAACCTGGGTGCGGAGTACACGCCAAACGCGAATGCCATTGACAGTTACTTCAAGCGCATTACTTACCGCGCCGGGGTTCGCTATGGTCAGTCACCTTATGTGGTTAATGGGGAGCAGATTAAGGATATGGCCGTGACCAGCGGCTTCACTTTTCCGATAGGACGTGGTTCGTATTTTGAGCCTCCATACCAGTTGAACGTGATGTTGGGATACGGGAAACGCGGCACCACCGACAACGGACTGATCACCGAGAATTATCTCCAGTTTGGCGCAGGCGTCACGATAAACAGCAGGTGGTTTGTAAAACGCAGAATAGAGTAAACTATTCTGTCTTCAAAAGCATTATTAAAACAGGCCGTTCTCGTGACGGTCTTTTTTAATTTACTATCTTCAACTCTGAAATGTATAGCAGCGGCATACCGAAATCTTTTTATACAGTCCTGATAAGCTTGCTGGCATTCCTGGCCGTGGGCTGTGGGGATGACCTGAAAGATCCGGATCAGGAAAAGAAATATACCGGTCCTTTTAGGGAGACCTCCAACGTCCTGACACTGTATAGCGACTCTGCCAAGGTGATGATTAAGCTTCAGGCACCATTACAGGAAGACTATGAGAATGGCGACATGATATTCCCCAAAGGGATAGACGTAGAGTTTTATGAGCAGGGCGGTGCATTGACCTCTACGCTGCGTGCCAACTACGGCAAGCAGGAGCGCAACAAAGACCTATACTTGGTAAGAGGCAACGTGGTGGTGGACAATCTGCAGAAAAAGGAGAAACTGGAAACAGAAGAACTTTACTGGAACAAAGGCAAGGCCCAGATATACACCGATAAATTCGTGAAGATCACTACCCCGGAGGAAATTCTGATGGGGCACGGCCTGCAGGCTAACCAGGATTTTTCAAATTACAAAATCAGAAAAGTGACAGGCGTATTCAGCCTGAAAGAGTAATGAACCCAAAACTGGTTAATACCATCTTACTATCATTGGCTTTTGTAGCCATGGTGATTGGTGTGCACAGGAGCATACAAGAGTCCGATATAGCAGGCAATTACTGGATCTATATGATTGGGTTTATGCTGTATATCGTGTACCATTACCGCAAGAAGAAACAGACCGAATAGTCTGTAATACCCTATGATAGACCCCGATCAGATACTTTTGCTGTTTGTTGCCTTACTGGCCTGCGCCTTTTTTTCAGGGATAGAGATCGCCCTGATGGCTGCCAACAAACTGCAGATCGAGCTGGACGAGAAGAACAACGTGCTGTCTGGCCGCATCCTGATGCACCTGCTGCAGCATCCCGCCCGCTTGATGGGCACGGCCCTTGTCGGGTATATTATCTCCCTTGTGCTGTATGGCTTTGTAATAGCGGGGTTACTCCATACCCTGCTGCTTGCATACCTGCCTAGCACCCTCCAGCTCACCCCGCTTATATTGGTGGCGCAAGTGCTGGTGGCTTCGGTCATTGTGCTGCTCACGGCTGAATTTCTGCCCCGTAGTTTGTTCGCTATCAATCCAAACCGCATGCTGCAGGTGTTGGCGGTGCCTATTCTGCTTTTTCATTACCTGCTATACCCGGTGGTATACCTGTTGGTAGGCGTAAGCAAATGGATTGCAGAGCGGATACTGAAGATCGAGTTCTCGGATGAGCACCCGGTGTTCGGGTTCACGGACCTCAATGCCTACATTAAGAACAGGCTTTACCATCCGGTGGAAGATGGAGCGCCGGAGGTGAACCAGGAAATTTTCCATAATGCCATGGAGTTCAAAAAAGTGCGGGTGAAGGAATGCATGGTGCCTCGTACCGAAATAGAAGCTGTGGAAGTCAGCGAGCCGGTCGAGGCGCTGCGCGACGCCTTCATCAAAACGGGACATTCCAAAATACTGGTATACCAGGACACCATTGACAACATTATCGGCTATTGCCACCAGCTGGCCATGTTCCAGCAGCCGAAGCAGATAAAGGAAATTCTGTCGCCGGTGAGCCTGGTACCGGAGAGCATGCTGGCCAGTGAGCTGTTTCTGCGCTTCGGCACCGAGCACCGCACTGTGGCTGTGGTGGTGGATGAGTTTGGAGGAACGTCCGGCATCGTGACAGTGGAAGACGTGATTGAGGAGATATTTGGGGAGATACAGGATGAGTATGACTATGACGCACTGCTCGAGCAGGTGTTCCCGGCCAAGCACCTATACCTGCTCAGCGGGCGGCACGAGATCGACTACCTTAACAGCAAGTATGACCTCAACCTGCCGGAGGGCGACTATGAAACACTGGGTGGCCTGATCTTCTCGGTGCTCGGCGAAATTCCGCAGCCGGGCGATGTAGTGGAGCTCCCGCCGCTGACCATGACCATCCTATCAATGGACGAGAACCGGGTGAATGCCGTGAAGCTTGTGAAAGACACAGACTTTCAGGGAGATGGCTGATTTAAAACAGAAGTGCACAAAATTTTGAATTTTTACACGATTAACCTTATTTTGCACATCCTTTATCATTTGTAATAACACATGGCATTAATTAACAAGATTAGAGAAAAGTCGGGTTGGGCTATTGGCGCTATCGCCATAGGGCTTGGCATATTTGTGGTAGGCGGCGACCTGTTGGGTCCTAACTCCAGGCTTTTGGGTAACGACGCGACTACAATAGGCGAAATAGCTGGCGAGAAAATCGATTACCAGCAGTTCGACGCGGTGTTCCAGCAGAACAAAGCCCAGTATGAGGGACAGATAGGACGTGCCGCTACGGAAAGCGAACTTGCCATGATCCGTGAGCAGGCCTGGAACCAGCTAATCTTCCAGATTGCCTTACAAAAAGAATACGATCGCCTTGGCATCCAGGTATCTGAAGAAGAACTGGCTGACATGGTGCAGGGCAACAACATTCACCCTTCTGTTCGCCAGGCGTTCACCAACCCACAGACAGGAGAGTTTGACCGTGCTCAGGTAGTGCAGTACCTGCAGAACCTTGACCAGATGGGCGCTCGTCCGATGTGGATCAACTTTGAGCAAGGCATTCTCGCTGACCGTATCCAGAACAAGTACAGCAGCCTGCTTAGCAAGTCTATCTACGTAACCACAGCGGAGGCGAAGAACTACTTTGCTGCGCAGAATACACTGGCAGACATGAAGGTGCTTTACGTGCCTTACTTCTCCATTGCTGATTCAGCAGTGAAGGTGACAGACGCTCAGTTGAAAGACTACTTTGAGCGCAACAAAGAAATGTATAAAGTGGAAGACGGACGCTCAGTTGAGTTCGTGATGATTCCGGTGGCGGCTTCTACGGATGACCGTAACTATTTCCAGGAAGAAATCACTACCATTACGCAGCAGTTTGCTTCTGCTACTAACGACTCTGCTTTCGTAAACACAAACTCTGATACGCCATACGATGGTGCTTACCTGCATGCAGGCGAGTTGCCAGAGCAGCTGCGCCGCAGCATGCCTCTGGAAGAGGGCAAGGTATACGGCCCGTTTACAGAAGGCGATAACTATGCGATCCATAAGGTAGTGGACGTGAAAGAAGGCAGTGTAAACACGGCTCGTGCCAGCCACATCCTGATCAAGCCGGAGAACGATAGCCCGGAGGCGAAAACAGCGGCTCTTGCAAAGGCGAAAGACATTCTGGCGCAGATCAAAGGTGGTGCTGACTTTGGCGCGATGGCTGCGCAACACGGTACCGATGGTACGGCATCGCAAGGCGGTGACCTGGGTTACTTCACAGAAGGCCGCATGGTGCCTGCATTTGAGAAAGCTGTGTTTGGCGCATCTGCCGAAGGTCTGCTGCCTGCTCCAGTTGAGACAGAGTATGGCTACCACATCATCAAGATCACGGCTCCTAAGACAAAGCGTACTTACAAACTGGCCACAGTGCAGCGTGCTATCGAGGCCAGCGAGTCTACTCGTGATTTAGCCTATGCTACTGCCGACGAACTGGCGGGCACAAGCCGTAGCCTGGAGGAGTTCAGAGCGAACGTAGCCAAAAACGATGCGCTTATCAAAGAGCAAGTGCCGAACATTGGCAAGAACAACGTGTTGGTTGGCAACCTGAGCAATGCGCGTGAACTGGTACGTTGGGCCTACAGCAAAGACACAGAGGTAGGGGATGTATCGCCAGTGTTTGAAATCAACGACCAGTATGTAGTAGCTTCCCTGACTGGTAAACGCGAAAAAGGCTACGCCAAGTTGGAAGATGTGAAAGAAGAACTGACTGCAGCCGTTCGTAACGAAGTAAAGGCACAGCAGATCATGGAGAAACTAAAAGGCGCTAAAGGCTCACTGGACCAGATCGCTGCCAACTATGGCCCTGACGCCATGATTAGAGACGCCGAAGGTGTTTCGTTTGCCTCTGGTGCTATACCTGGCCTGGGCCTTGAGCCAGTGGCGATCGGGAAGGCGTTTGGCATGAAGCAAGCTGGCCGTACTGCTCCAATCGAAGGACAAGGCGGAGTGGTAGTGGTAGAATTGCTGAACGTGACCAAAGCCCCCGAAGTGCAGGAGCTCTCAGGCGTGAAGGCGCAGCTGATGAACATAAGAGCACAGCGTGTTGAGTCCAACGCATTCGAAGCCATCAAAGAGAAAGCAGACATTAAGGATAACCGCGTGAGGTTCTTCTAATCCCTGCCAAACCATAAAAGAAAAGGGCTGCTCTCGACGGGGCAGCCCTTTTCTTTTGCCCAGTCTTGAAAATTATTGATTATCTTCATCTTTGGGTATACCCTGAAAATCAAAATGCTCCTGATCACGTTGTAATAGATGATGTCTATACCTGTCCAACTACTTTGCCGGCTCTTACTTTTGCTGACGCTCTTATTGGCCGCCCCTTGTGCGATGGCCCAAAGCCAGGAGCTTGCTCTGGCGCGGGAGTATTTCAGTAAGGGGGAATACCAAAAGGCCGAGACCATCTATAGCAAACTGATAGACGACCAGCGGCTTTTCTCCGTTGTGTACCCTGACTACCTCAAAACACTATTGGCCCAGAACAACTATAAAGAGGCCGAGAAACTGGTGAAGCGCACGGTTAAGCGCTATCCGGGGCAGGTGAATTACAATATTGACTTGGGCATCGTATACCAGGCTGCTGGCGATAAAGCAGGAGCTGAAAAGCACTTTGACAAACTGATTGCACAACTGAAACAAGAAGAGGTAATAGTAGCTGCCAGTGCCTTTGTGCAGCACGAGCTGTTCGATTATGCCGAGAAAGCCTACCTGCGTGGCCGCGAACTGAGCAGAAACCCCTACGAGCACAACCGCTCCCTGATAGCGCTCTATACCTACCGCCAAAAGCACGAGAGCCTGATAGGCGAGGCGCTCAACCTGCTGCAGGAAAACGAAAGCGAACTCATGTATGTGCAGAACATGCTGCAGAACAGCATGCAGGACGAAAAGGCATTTGCCGCACTGGAGAAAGAACTGATTACAAGGGTGCAGCAGAACCCCGACCTGTTGGCATACAACGAGCTATTGATCTGGCTATACATACAGCGGCGCGACTTCTACAGCGCTCTGCTCCAGGCCCGCTCCGTCGATAAGCGCACCCGCAGCGGCGGTACGCGCGTGATGGAGCTAGGCGCGATCAGCGCCCGCAACAAAGACTATCAGGGCGCTATTGAGGCTTACGAGTATATCATCAAAGAATATCCTGGCGGGCCATACTACCTGGTGGCACGGCAGCGGCTTATTAATGCGCGGGAAGAGCAAGTGGAGAACACCTTTCCGGTTGACCTCAATAAGATCAGGGTATTGCTTACGGATTACGAGACGCTGCTGGCGGAGGTAGGGCGCAACGTGCAAACCGTTGAAGTACTGCAGCATATGGCCAATCTGTATGCTTTTCACCTGGATGATAAAGACAAAGCCATTGCGCTGCTGCAGGAAGCCATCGCCATGCCGCGCGCCAACCCGGACTTTGTGGCCGAGAGCAAGCTAACACTGGGCGATATCTACCTCCTGAAAGGGGAGCCCTGGGAGTCGACGCTGCTTTACTCGCAGGTAGAGAAGTCGCATAAGGAAACCACCATTGGGCATGAGGCCAAGCTCCGCAACGCCCGCCTCAACTACTACAAAGGGGACTTCGAACTGGCGCAGGCGCACCTGGACATTCTGAAACTGGCCACCAGCCGCGAGATAGCCAACGACGCCATGGACCTGAGTCTGCTCATAACCGACAACACTGGCCTGGATACCTCCACCACTGCGATGGAAGAGTATGCGGCTATTGAGCTGCTTATCTTCCAGAACAAGCTACAGGAGGCACAGGGCAAGCTGGATAATATGCTTAAGGCCTACCCCGGGCACAGTCTGACGGATGAGATTTATTACCGGAAGGCAACCATATATGAGCGCACCGGTGAATTTGAGAAAGCCATTGCCAGCCTGGAGAAAGTGGTTAAGGCTCCGACCGACATTCTGAGCGACGATGCCTTGTACAAGCTTGCCTATATTTATGAGGAGAATCTGAAGGATATCCAAAAGGCGCAGGAGCTGTACAATGAGTTTCTGGTGAAGCACAAGGGAAGCATCTATGTGGCGGAAGCCCGCAAGCGCTTCAGGAAGCTACGTGGCGATGCGTCGGTGGTGAACTAAGCTGCTAAGAAAAGAAGATGAAAAGTATCAGCAGGAAGACGATAAAGAAGCCATACATCATTAAATCCAGCGAGTAGTTTTTATACCGCTCATAAATTTCTCTGAATCGTTTCATAGCCTGGAATGTTGTACTGTTGCAAAAGTACAAAAAATCAGGCAAAGGCGGTTCGCATCGTGCTATTCCTGTCCCAAAATCCTGCATAATTGACTACCTTTGCAATCGGTTTTATTTGTGAAGCAGCATATGGAGAAAAGGTGGGTATATAATCATGAGGCAACGCCGGAAGCAGTCAACCAGTTGGCCGAATCACTGAAGATCAGCACCACACTGGCTGATATCCTGTGCCAACGCGGTATCTGCACGTTCGAGGAGGCCAAAGCCTTTTTCCGCCCCAGTCTGCACGACTTACACGATCCTTTCCTGATGAAGGACATGCAGCGTGCTGTTGACCGTCTGGCGGAGGCCCTGCACCGCTCCGAAAAAATCCTGGTTTACGGTGACTACGACGTAGACGGCACCACCTCTGTGGCGCTTATGTATAGCTTCCTGCAGCAATTCACCCAGCCAGGTCAAATAGAATACTACATCCCGGACAGGTATAAGGAGGGATATGGTGTATCCACACAAGGTATAGACTATGCCAAGGCCGAGGGCTTCACGCTCATCATTAGCCTGGACTGTGGTATCAAGTCAGCCGATAAGGTGGCTTATGCGTCCTCGCTAGGTATAGACTTCATCATCTGCGACCACCACTTGCCGGACGAGGATGTGCCGCAGGCTGTGGCTGTGCTCGACCCGAAACAAGTGGATTGTCTATACCCTTATAAAGAGCTTTCGGGCTGTGGGGTTGGTTTTAAGCTGGCGCAGGCTTTCTGTGTGCAGCAAGGTATACCGCAAGAGGAGGCTTTTAAGCTGCTCGACCTGCTGGTGGTAAGTATAGCCGCCGATATTGTGCCTATCACGGGGGAGAATCGTGTGTTGGCTTACTATGGTCTGCAGCTCATCAATGGTCCGTCGCCTACGCGTCCTGGTCTTGCAGCTTTGCAGGAACTGGCAGGTATAACCGCTGAGATGGATATCACGAGCATTGTGTTCGGCTTTGCGCCCCGCATCAATGCGGCAGGTCGTATGGGCGATGCCAAGCGATCTGTGAAGATGCTCCTGGCCCAGACCAAAGAGGAGGCCTTCCAGATGGCCGATATCATCAACGAGTCCAACAAGGAGCGACGCGACAAGGACTCCAACATCACCAAAGAGGCGCTGCAAATGATCGCCGAGGATGACTTCCTCAAAAACGCGAACTCTACAGTGCTATATAAGGAGAACTGGCACAAAGGTGTGATCGGTATAGTGGCTTCACGCTGCATCGATCATTACTACCGACCGACCATCATCCTGACGCACTCCAACGGGAAGGCTTCAGGCTCGGCCCGCTCGGTGCATGGCTTCAATGTGCACAATGCCATCGAGAGCTGCTCCGATTTGCTGGACCAGTTTGGGGGCCACATGTATGCGGCCGGTCTCACATTGCCGATAGAGAATGTGCCGGCTTTCAGGAAGCGGTTTGAGGAGGTGGTGTCTAGCACCATTACCGAGGACCAGAAAATACCCCAGATAGAGATTGACGGCAGGATCAACCTCAACCAGATCACCCGCAACTTCTTCAATATTGTGAAGCAAATGGAGCCATTCGGCCCGGGCAACATGAAGCCTGTGTTTGTGTCGGAATGCGTGTACGATACCGGAGCCGTGCGCGTGGTCGGCGACAGTCACCTGAAACTGCGCCTGACGCAGGATGGGTTTTATGATATCGACGCCATCGGTTTCGGCTTTGGAGATTATTTCAAATACATTTCCAAGGGTATACCTTTCGATGTGTGCTACACAGTAGAGGAGAATGAGTTTAGGGGGAACGTTACGCTGCAGTTGCGTATCAGGGACATCCGGATGATGAAGTAGCAAATGTAGTTTCCCTTTTCTCCCTCAGGTATAGGAGAAGCGCTATTGATGCTAAAAGGTATAGCCATACAGTAAGATCAGGCAGAGAGCACACAACCCCATACCCAACAATCCGGTCTTTGCATACTTACCTCTGTAGGCGAGGTAGCCAAGTATAACACCCAATGCTTCCGTTGTAAACAGGAATATCCGGAGAGGCAAGCTCATGGTATAAAGCGTTGCTATGTGCTGCACACCGCCTATTTCCTCATAATGTACCTCTGTTTGGTAGTAGAAGTAGGTGATCAGGGCCAGTCCGATCGCACCGATTAAAACAGAGAGGATTCCTTTTTTCATAAACTTAAGTTACGCACAACCAGCAAAAATAAAAAGCGAGTCCGGCCATAGGCAGGACTCGCTTCATGTATGCAGTGTTACGAACGTGCTTATTGTGCCAGGGTCAGCTGTTTTCCTACCTTCAATTGCTCTAGTTCCGCGATGATAAGCTTCTCAGGATAAGGCGTGAGCTTGGGCGGAACGCACATCATGTTCAGGGTATTCATGTCGCCGGCAAAGAAATTAAGGTCGATGGCCGCACGAACACCCGGCAGTCTGCCGGTGTCAGAGTATTGCCAGAACAGCCATTTGTCTTCCTGGTGTATTTCAGGCTCAATGGTGTTGTAGCGGGCAATCCAGAAGTGGTAATCCTTGAAATGGCCCTGCAGCCAGCGGCGGTAAAAGTTCTGATTGGTATAGATGATGGGCTTCACGCCATAATGCTTGGTGATGGCCTCCAGCCAGATATGCATGCTGCGGCGCATCTCAGTGCCGGAAGTATGCTTCTCAATCACTTCCACATCCAACACAGGAGGCAGGTCCCCAGGCTCCAGCGCGACAGTATTGATGAATAGGTCGATCTGGCCCTGCACCGGAGCGGCAGGTATAAAGAAGTGGTAAGCGCCCCGTTTGATGCCCACACGCTTGGTCTCTTCCCAGTTTCGGCCAAAGTAAGGGTCCAGGCGGTAATCGTCCTGCGTCGCCTTTACAAACGCAAACGATACATCGGCTCCCTTTACCTGATCCCAGTCCACCTCCTTTTGCCACTTCGACACGTCAATTCCTTTCAGGCTGGATGGCGTGATAAGTGTTGTCTTGGTCGTGGCTCCAGTGCTTTTGGCAGCCGTAGGCTCATTGGTTGTACTTTCGGGGTGACCGGAAACAGCGCCAGTCAGCCATACCAATAGCAATAAACTGGAATAGGTCAGCTTCTGGATGGCCAGGTTAAGTAAAGAAAACATCATAAAGGCTGGTTAATCGGAACTCCAAACTAGAAAGAAGATGCGATAGATACAATTTTTTGGAGCGAAAAATTTTTGGCATTAAATTGAAGTTTTTGAATATAGCAACAGGTATAGCCCTTGTTAAAACTGGCCTGGCAGGTACAAATGTTGGCAAGGAGTCTGCATTGCAGGACGGGTCTTTAATGCTTAACTTTAAGCCGATGATACTACGAGCTGAACATCTATTCAAGAAATACAAGTCGCGCATGGTCGTGAACGACGTGAGCGTGGAAGTGAACCAGGGGGAGATTGTGGGACTGCTGGGGCCAAACGGAGCCGGTAAGACTACCTCTTTCTACATGATCGTGGGCCTGGTGAAACCCAACAGTGGCAGGATATACCTCGATGATGAGAATATCACGGATCTGCCCATGTACCAACGGGCTAAGCGCGGCGTAGGCTACCTGGCGCAGGAAGCCTCCGTATTCCGGCAATTGACGGTAGAGGAAAACATCCTGGCCCCATTGGAAATGACGAACCGGCCCAAAAAAGAGCAGCTGGAGAAAGTAGAAGAATTGCTGGAGGAGTTCTCGCTGACGCATGTGCGCAAAAACAAAGGCATTGTGCTGTCGGGTGGTGAGCGCCGCCGCACCGAGATTGCCCGTGCCCTGGCCGTTGACCCCAAGTTCGTGCTTTTGGATGAGCCCTTCGCCGGAGTAGACCCCATCGCCGTGGAAGAGATCCAGAGTATTGTGGCCAAGCT
The DNA here is from genome assembly GCF_014773225.1 of Pontibacter aquaedesilientis. Classification (GTDB taxonomy): domain Bacteria; phylum Bacteroidota; class Bacteroidia; order Cytophagales; family Hymenobacteraceae; genus Pontibacter; species Pontibacter aquaedesilientis. Next base: position 340,329 of record NZ_JACXAJ010000003.1, read on the forward strand.
CAAGAGCAAAAATATCGGTATCCTAATCACAGACCACAACGTAAACGAGACGCTTTCCATCACCGACCGCGCCTACCTGCTATTTGAGGGTAAGATCCTGAAGTCAGGCACCGCCGAAGAACTCGCCGCCGACGAGCAAGTAAGAAGGGTGTACCTAGGTAAGCACTTTGAGTTGAAGCGGAAAATTTAGGTTAAATTGTTTAATGGTTAAATTGTTGTTCGAAAAGAGATAAATGGAAGACAAAAAATATCTTAAATTGAATGACATTGAGGCTTACAGAATAAGTTTTTCCCTAAGCAACAAAGTTTGGGAAATTGTATTGAGTTAGAGTTATTTTACTCAAAATACAGTAGGGCAACAGTACATAACGGCTGTAGATAGTATTTCAGCCAATCTTGCAGAAGGGTTTGGTCGGTATGGTAAGAAAGATAAAATTAAGTTTTATCGTTATGCTCAAGGTTCTATGTACGAAACATTTGATTGGACTGAAAAGGCTAAAGTGCGAAAGTTGATTTCGGAAGACCAGTACCAGTATGTGCTAGGCGAACTGAAGAAGCTGCCGAAAGCAATCAATAGTCTTGTCAAGTACACAAACAACCATTTAACCATTTAACAATTAAGCCATCAAACCTTGGAAATAATCAACTCTATCGTGACGTGGGTGATGAAGAAGCGGATTCATGACATTGATCTGTTTCGGAAGTACCCGCATGAAGTGCAGGAGGAGCTGTTTCAGAACCTGATCAGTACAGCCAAGGGGACCGAGTTCGGTAAGAAGTATAGCTTTAGCGATATTAAATCGGTGAAGACGTTTCAGGAGCGGGTGCCTGTTACCACTTACGAGGACCTGTATCCTTACATTGAGCGGGTGATGAAGGGGGAGCAGAACATTCTGTGGCCGAGCAAGATTGAGTGGTTCGCCAAGTCATCGGGCACGACCAACGCCCGCAGCAAGTTTATACCTGTCAGCCCGGAGTCGCTCGAAGATTGCCACTACAAGGGCGGCAAGGACATGCTCTCGCTCTACGTCAACAACTACCCCGATACTAAGCTTTTTACGGGTAAGGGTCTCTCCATTGGGGGCAGCCACCATCCCAACGAGTTTAATGCCAAGACTTCTTGCGGCGATGTGTCGGCGGTGATCATGCAGAACCTGCCCATCTGGGCCGAGGCCATGCGTACGCCACCGCTGAAAGTAGCGCTCATGGACAAGTGGGAGGAGAAGATTGAGAAGATGGTAGAGGTGACTGTGCCCGAGAACGTGACCAGCCTAAGCGGTGTTCCTACCTGGACCTACGTGCTTCTGAAGCGAATTCTGGAGGTGACGGGCAAAAGCAACATCCTGGAGGTATGGCCTAATCTGGAGCTCTTCACGCACGGGGCCGTGGCTTTCGGGCCGTACCGTCAGCTGTTCAAAGAGATTATACCTTCTGCTCAAATGAATTACCTCGAGGTATACAATGCCTCGGAGGGTTTCTTCGGCATACAGGACCAGCGCAACACCGAAGACGAAATGCTGCTCATGCTAGACTACGGCGTGTACTACGAGTTCATCCCGATGGACCAGTTTGAGGAGGAAAATCCCAAGACACTCACGTTGGATCAGGTAGAGTTAGGTAAGAACTATGCGCTGGTGATCTCAACCAATGCGGGTTTATGGCGCTACAAAATCGGCGATACGGTACGCTTCACCAACCTGAGTCCTTACCGCATCAAGATTTCGGGTCGTACGAAGCATTTCATTAATGCTTTTGGAGAGGAAGTGATCGTGGAGAATGCCGAAGAGGCTATTACCAAGGCCTGCGAAGCGACTGGCGCGATTATATCGAACTTCACGGCCGCACCAGTGTACATGGAGAGCGGCAAGCGTGGCGGGCACGAATGGCTGATTGAGTTCGAGAAAGAACCGGACAGCCTGCCGCGCTTCACCCAAGTGCTCGACGAAACCCTGCGCGACATCAACTCCGACTACGATGCCAAACGCCAAAACGACATCGCCCTGCAGGAACCTATCGTGCACGCCGCCCCGAAAGGCACCTTCATGAACTGGCTCAGTAAGAAGGGCAAGCTCGGTGGTCAGCACAAAGTGCCAAGACTGAGTAACACAAGAGAGTATCTGGAAGAGATTATGGAGTTAGTGGAGAATTAAGAGTTTAAAGATAAAAGCGGTTTTTCGTTTAATTTGTCATTTCGACTTACAGGAGAAATCTGGAGTGAGGGGATTTAATAATTCAGATTTCTCACTGGCGTTCGAAATAACAAACAAGAATGCCCGGCAGTTTATACTAGCCGGGCATTCTTGTTTTAAGTTATACCTCAGGTATAACTTAATTCTTCTTTCTTAATAGCCTACTCAGTTTTCTTATTCTTCATGAAGTATAGTCTATAGAACAAAGCTACAAGAGCAAAAAATAGCGATGCTTTTGCAGCGGTTTTATTAAATTCTATAGCGCTGCAAAGGTCTGCTCCTGTAATTGTAGATATACATTCGCCTGAAGAATTCGTTTCATACTTAAGACTTACCATAGAATTTACTACTCCAAACGCAAAAACAAATGAAGCAACAAATAGAGCAACGATAAGAATATTTGCCCATTTCTTCATACCCTGTTATCATTCACTCCAGAACTCGTTACTCCAAAAAACTACTCATAAAGCCGCCTTCTTTCTTAGCATTTTCCCCGCGAGGCATCAGGGCTTCGATGAGCTTCTTCACTGGCATGGACTGCAGCCATACCTTGCCGGTGCCGCGCAGGGTGGCCAGAAAGATGCCTTCGCCGCCAAAGATCATGGATTTGAGTCCGCCGGCCTGCTGAATGCTGAAGTCTATACCTTGCTCAAAGGCTACCACGCAACCCGTGTCCACGCGGAGGGTCTCATTGTTGAGTTCTTTCTCTACAATGGTGCCGCCTGCATGCAGAAAAGCTAAGCCATCGCCGGAGAGCCGCTGCAGAATGAATCCTTCGCCGCCGAACAGGCCGGAGCCCAACTTCTGGTTGAAGTGCATGGCCAGCTTAGTGCCCAAAGCCGCCGCCAGAAAGGCGTCCTTTTGTGCGATGAGTGTGTTGCCGTTTAGCTGCTGCAGGTCGAGCGGCAGGATGGTGCCTGGGTAGGGGGCCGAGAAAGCGACCCGGCTCTTGCCGTAGCCACGGTGCGTAAAGTGCGTCATAAACAGCGACTCGCCCGTGATCAGGCGACTGCCTGCTGATACCAATTTTCCCAGAAAGCCTTGGCTCGGATTAGAGCCGTCGCCCATTTTGGTCTGGAAGTCGATGCCTTCTTCCATGTATACCATGGCGCCGGCCTCGGCTATGACTGTCTCATTAGGGTCGAGCTCGATTTCGAGTACCTGTATGTCGTTGCCGAAAATACGGAAGTCTATTTCGTGTGCATTTCTCATAGTGTTAGAGGGGTTGAGGTTCAGTCAGACAATTTAGCGATTTATTTATTCCTCTTCATCGTCTTCGTCCTCATCTTTGCCCTTTTTTCGGCGGGCTTTCGGCAGGTCTTTGTCGTCTTCGTCATCCGAAACGGAGCTGGTGCCTTTCACGAAGTCCTCATCGGTTTCTTCTACTTCCTCGCCCTCTTCTATGTGGTACTCCTCTTCCTCTTTCTTAGCCTTTTCAGCGGCATCGCGCTTTACCAGCTTCTTGTCCTCCACGTTCTTGTTCAGAAACTCATTGATCTGGTCGATGGAGTAGTTCGACATGATCTCGCCCTGTTGGTTCACCTTTATCTCAAACCCCTCGAGGTCTTTATGTACTCGTGTCTTCTTTTTGGAGCTTTTATTTTCTTTCTTATTCTTAGCCATGGTCTGGTCTTTATTGTTCTCACTGAAGTATAAGGCGAAACGGCCAAATAGTTACAGGCAGGTATAGCGGGCAGGTATAAAAAAAGCGGCTACCTCTTTCGAGATAGCCGCCCTTGCAGGTATAAGGTATAGCCTAAGCTGTTACGTACTGGCTCAGGGCGCTGATAGCAGCATCTATGCGGTTTTCTGTCTCCTCACGGCCAATCACCTCGATGATCTGCATCAGGTCAGGGCCGGCTTCAGCGCCTGTCACAGCCAGACGAAGCGCCTGCATCACCATGCCGATCTTCATGCCGTGGCGTTCCAGAATGCTTACCAGAAGGTCTTTCACTGCATCGGCGTTAAAGTCACTCAAGGTAGAGAGCTCGTTGCGGAAGTCCGTGAAAACAGCAACGGCCTGACCGTTCCACTTCTTAGAAGCCACTTTCTCGCTGTACTCGGTTGGTGCTACGAAGAAGTAAGCAGCCTCGCGCCAGAACTCCTGCGGGAAGCTCACACGCTCTTTCATCAGGCCGGCAATCTTCTCGGCTTTCTCAGGCGAGCACGTCATGTTGTGCTCTTCCAGTGCCTTCAGCAGGTAACCTGCCAACTCCGCGTCTGGCTTGGCACGCAGGTACTGCTCGTTAAACCAGCGTGCTTTCTGTATGTCGAAACGAGTGCCGGACTTGCCTATACGCTCGATCGTGAATTCATTAGCGAGTTCCTCCATCGAGAAAATCTCCTGCTGCGTGCCCGGGTTCCAGCCAAGGAAAGCAAGAAAGTTGATGAACGCTTCCGGAATGTAACCAGCTTCACGGTAGCCCGATGATATTTCGCCAGAGAAAGGATCAGTCCAGCGCAGCGGGAATACCGGGAAACCCAGCTTGTCGCCGTCACGCTTGCTCAGCTTGCCGTTGCCGTCTGGCTTGAGCAGCAATGGCAGGTGGGCGAACTCCGGCATGGTGTCTTCCCAGCCTAGGTAGCGGTATAGCAACACGTGCAGCGGCGCAGATGGCAACCATTCCTCCCCACGAATCACATGCGTGATTTTCATCAGGTGGTCGTCCACGATGTTGGCCAGGTGGTAGGTCGGCATGCCGTCCGATTTCATCAGTACTTTATCGTCGATGGCGGAAGAGTGTACCATTACCCAACCACGGATCAAATCTTTCAAACGCACTTCCTCTTTGCGCGGCACTTTCAAACGGATCACATACGGTTCGCCTGAGTCCAGACGCTTCTTCACTTCATCTTCCGGCAGCGTGAGCGAGTTTTTCATCGTCATGCGGGTGATGGCGTTGTACTGCGGCGTGGCTACTTTGGCAGCCTTCAGGCGCTCGCGCATTTCGTCCAGCTCCTCGGCCGTATCGAAAGCGTAGTAGGCATGGCCGCTCTCGATCAGCTGCATGGCGTACTGCATGTACATCGGCTTGCGCTCAGACTGGCGGTAAGGGGCGTATGGACCACCGTTCCATGGGCTTTCGTCCAGCTCAATGCCGCACCAGGCCAGCGACTCGCGGATGTAGTCTTCAGCACCGGGCACAAAACGGTTTTGGTCTGTGTCCTCGATGCGCAGGATCATTTTGCCGCCGGTTTTCTTGGCCAGCAAAAAGTTGTAAAGGGCCGTGCGAACACCGCCGATATGGAGAGGCCCTGTCGGGCTTGGGGCAAAGCGTACTCTAACTTCTCTTTCCATGTATGGTTATTTCAAAAAGGCATTGCTAATTCAGGCACAAAGGTACAAAATAAATTCTCGTTTCGGTAAGGACTTGCTTTCTGCGGAATATACCAGTTCCAAGCCCTGCATAAACATAACCTTTCGTTTGCGTATCAGTTTTAGGAGAATGCCACTATCTGCGCCATGCCCCGTCAGACACTAAAAAATATATGGTGCCTCCTCAAGGAAACGAGCCTTGAGTTCATTGAGAACAACTCCTTCCAAAAGGGGGCTGCGCTGGCCTACTATACCATTTTCGCATTGCCACCCATCCTGCTCATCATCATCAATGCCACCGGTTATTTCTATGGCGAGCAGGCTGTCTCGGGCGAGATATACTACCAGATAAGAGAGCTCATTGGCTCAGAGGGTGCTTTTGCGGTGCAGCGGATGGTGGAGAATATCAACGAAATCACGGACTTCAACCTGGCCACCATCATCATTGTGTTCACCCTGTTTATTGCGGCTACGGGGGTTTTTGTGTCGCTGCAGGATTCGCTCAACGAGGTATGGTACGTGCGGCCTGCTCCCAAGCGTGGCTACCTGAAATTAATCCTAGACCGTTTTCTGTCTTTTGGCATGATCCTGTTTATCGCCGTGCTGCTGATTGTGTCCTTGCTGGCCAACACGATACTGGTCGCCATAGGCGATTTTTTGGCAGCGCGATTAGCCAACTGGTTTGTGTATGTGTTGCGGGCCGTCAATCTGGTGTCGGGCTTTGTGCTGATGACCTTTATGTTTGCCTGCATTTACCGTTTCCTGCCCGATGTTAAAATAAAATGGCGCGACGTGTGGGTAGGGGCCGTGGTGACGTCGGTGCTGTTTGCCATTGGCCGCGAAATCATCGGGCTATACTTGGGTACGAGCAACATTACCTCCATTTATGGGGCGGCCGGGTCGGTTATCGTGATTCTGCTCTGGGTATTCTATACCTCCCAAATCATTTTTTTCGGGGCTGTGTTCACGTTCGTTTATTCCCGCAAATATGGCTTCAACATTTACCCCGCAGAGTATGCCGTGCGCTTCATTAGGCAGGAGATAGAAGTAGGTCACACGGCCGTGAACGCCGAGCCGGGGAAGTTTACCAAAGATATTTACGGGGAAGAGGAAGCGAAAGAAGCGGCTGAGTCGGAGGAAGCGGACAAGTCGCTGGGGGAGGGGATTTAAGAAGTTGTTGTTAGCAAGTGGTTAGGTATTGCCGAAAGAGGAGAGGTTTTATACAAAAGGTCATGGAAGCAGTTGAATTTTACAAGCCAGTCGATTCTGGTCCATTTATCCCCGCTTTTGGCAATACCTTGTTATCTACTGCATTATTTTCTCCAATAAGGTTTTATCAGGTTTTTTCGGCTTATCAAGAATAGTATAATCGTAGCCAGCAGGCAGAAAACAATAGCCTGAATACTTCCTTCAGGGCCAAACTCGCCACCAGTGATAAATTGATTTCCTGACAACTCGGTCGTTAGCAAACTGTTCGTTTTTTCATTACCCGAAGTAACGGCTCCAAATACACCTGATTGCATAAAATTCCATGCAAAATGAATAGCGATCGGGAACCATAAGTTTCTTGTATAAATATAGGCAACCCCAAATAAGAAGCCTGCCACAACCACAGACAATCCTGAAATGAGCGTACTATTGGGATTTGCAAGGTGAACCAATCCAAAAATCACTGCAGAAATAGTTAGGGCGATGTAACTGCCTAATTTTTCTTCTGTAATCCTTAGAATAATGCCTCGCATCAAAATTTCCTCAAATATGGCAACCGTAAATGCAACCGTGAACGGTATAATCATATAGGAAAACGGATTGACTGCAAGAATTTGGAAGTCTCCAAATAATGAAACTACAAGAATTGTGAAGCACTGTAGCACAGCACCTATTACCACTCCTAAAAACACGCTTTTTGCTAGATGCCTGATACTTAATTCGGTTATAGACCTCTTCTCAATTTTTTTATAAAATAAGATGTAGGTATAAACAACTACTGTAGAAGCGATAATGCCCTTGATCAGGTTTCTAAAGTTTCTGTCTATCGCGGTTGTGTCGAGAATGGTTGAGGTTAATTTTTGAGAAATCACAAACACGATAAAGCATACTATGATAACAAGGAGAATCTTGGTTATAGGAGCGGTTAAAACGCGTTGTCTTAAGGGAGTTGTTGCCATTTTTATTTCTATTGATTGTTTGCTTTATTAGTTGCAATAATAGAGGTCAAAATGGTCTGTAAATAGAATGATATTTGCCTTTAGCTTATAATTTTTTAAAATTTTTAGGCAAAAACCCAGTTTGCTGTTTAAATGTTCGGATAAAATGGCTTTGGTCTGAAAAACCACATGCCAAACCTATGTCTGTTAAAGAATTTGATGACTGTTGAATTAAACTAATAGATCGATCTACTTTTAGCCTTCGCATGTATTCGCCATAAGTACAGCCAAAATACTTTGGGAAGTGCTTCGATATGGAGATGGGATTAATATGCAGCGTTTGAGATAAATCGCTTAGGCTAGTATTCTCGAACCAACAATCATTCAACAATTCATACAGAAGCTTTACCCAACCTGGACACTTGGAGAAATGCTCTGAATAATTTTTATTCTCAGCATAACTAGAAAGCAACATGCTGATGGAGTCATCAGAAAACGAGTCCCTAATCAGGGATTCGTTAAAGATCTTTAGAATCATCAGCTTTGTTTTGGTGGTATTCGCAGTGGCATTTTTTAAGGTCTCTTCTGTAACCTCAAAATTCTTCAAAAATGCCTGATCGAATTCGATGTTTATGTTTTTTGACGGGAATAGGGTATTTTGATTTAAATGCAATTCATCACTATGGTAAAATAAAATCGAACCTGAAGAAACAGAATGAATTTCGTTCTTCCTCTTTTCAATTGTACCTCCTTTTAAGAATAGAGTAATGTGGGCATTTTGGTGTGAATGCCAATTTTCAGATACCTTCTGATTATATTCAGTCTCTATAATAGAAACACCTTGGTTGTTGGTAAGTTTGTTTTTGGTATTTCCGAGATAACTTTCTTTCTCTAATTGATGCATTCGTAGTTTTTAAGAAGAATCCCATAACGGTTCTGCTAAAAAGTTCTTTAGTATTTTTTAGTTGGTGTTAGGATAAGTTGTTTTCCTTCTCTTACTATTCCGCTAAACTGACCTTTAGCGTAAAGTACATTAAAATCTTGCCTGCCTTCGTAGTATATCTCACCAAGGATTGTGTCGCCCACTTCGTATTTCTTTTTATTTAGGGAAATACTTTGCTTTTGCGGCTCCATTTCACGGACATAATTTTCAATTATAGCATAGGGTTGTGGAGTTATCATCTCCTCATGAAAGATCTCGCTATGGTCCTTAACTAAATAATTAGAAATGCTAAAGTTACTGCTGACAACCTTCACCCGTACGCCAGCTTCTGTAAATGCACTTCTCTCAAAGAACTTTAAGTAAAGTGTGTCCTTTGATAACAGAGCTTCGAATTCTGTTGGAGCAGAAACACCTGTTAATCTCGTGTTATCTTTTGCTGGTGAATACTCCATATAAACTATATCTACTTTTGAAGCAGGTACTTTCATTTCGTCTATAACTGAGCCGTCACTGACTTCAGATAAGAAACTTTTAACTATACCTCGCTCATAATTATCCATCACCTTAATGGCTGACACCCTGTTGTGGTCGCTACTTACTTTAGCTGGCTCTTTATCACTGGCTTCATCATTTACTTCATGCTTGCAGCCATTAGACAACATAGCCAAGAATAGTATAAGCACAATGTTTTTCATTTCTATTAATCTTAACTTGTTCGAAAGCGTGAACATACGGTTTATTGTCATTTTTGACCGATAACCGTATCCGGATTACCGAATATACTATTTATTGATTAAAATTATACCTTCAGCTCTGTTATCAAAACAGAACTGAAGGTATAGCATTTACTACAGTAAAATTTTCTTACAACGCCGCAATACAAGAAATCTCTACATTCACGTCTTTCGGCAAGCGGCTTACTTCCACGGTTTCGCGGGCAGGCGGGTTAGAAGAAAAGTAGCTACCATATACCTCGTTGATGGCGCCGAAATTGTTCAGGTCTTTCACAAAGATGGTACACTTGAGCACATTGTCGAAGCCCATGCCCGCTTCCTGCAGAATAGCGAACAGATTTTTCATTACTCGGTGAGTTTCCTCCTCGATGGTGCCACTCACTAGTTCACCGCTTTGCGGATCCAGCGGAATTTGTCCCGATACATACATGATGCCGTTGTGAAGCGTTGCTTGGCTGTAAGGCCCAATAGCGGCTGGCGCATTGGCCGACTTGATAATGGTATGGTTCATCGTCTGATTAGTTTTAATGTGTATATTTACCCATCAAAAGTACAGAAATATGCACATACTTGTTTTGTCTGGCGATGAAATGGCCGCCGAGTTTCAGCAGAAATTTCCGGAAGGAGCCAACGGCAATAGCTATACCTTCCTGCACAGGCGCCATCTCACCGATGCGCAGCTAGGGCCTGATGATATCGTATTCGACTTTCTGCTGCACGAAGAGCCGGAGCGCCTGAGCGATTATGACCCCAGCCAAATCGTATTCTGCCAAGCCGTAACCAAGCAACTGGCTGCGTTGGTGCGGGAATCGGGTTTGGACAATACCTGTACCCTGTTCGGCTTTAATGGTCTGCCGACACTCTTCAACCGCCCGGTGCTGGAAGCGAGCCTTTACAAGCAAAGCGACGCCGAAAAACTGCGCCAGGTATGTGAGCAGCTAGGCACGGAATACCAGGTGGTGGATGACCGTGCAGGTATGGCCACGCCGCGCATTCTGTGCATGATCATCAACGAGGCCTGCTATACCTTGCAGGAGGGCACTGCCTCTATCCAAGACATAGATTTAGGTATGAAGCTCGGCACCAACTACCCGCATGGGCCGTTCGAGTGGGCCAACGCCATAGGTATAGCCAATGTATACAAAGTGCTCGAGGCCATGTACCAAGACACCAAGGAAGAGCGCTACAAGATTTGCCCATTGCTCAAGACCAAGTATCTGAGAGGCGAGAAGTTTGAGCTGTAGAGTTAGTCTGAATCAGGATTTGTAGGATAAAAAGGATGGGCAGGATTTTCGTGCACGATTAACCCACCCCTGCCCCTCCCAAGAGGGGAACTGCCTGTAGCTCATTTTCTAGCGGTATAAGCTGTATAGTTTCTGCTAAAAAGCAAATAGACTTTAAGTACAACAAAAGTAAAAATTGTGGCAGCTTTGCTATCGAATCTATCCCAGTTTCTCTGTTGAGCCGCCGGGGGTAGGGGCCCTCTATTTGTATTGTTGCGGTGCCCGAAGGGCAGTCCACAGCGGAGCGAAGGGCAGCTTCAATACACAGCGGCGATGCAGAGAAACGAGGCCTTGCGGCCTTGAGCATCCCAAAGCGAGAAACGAAGCATTAGGTATAAGGGCATTGGATTACGGTTGCTACCAAGAGGAGCAATTATCTTAAAATAGAAGGGGAAGCCATTTGGCTTCCCCTTCTATTTTATACCTATAACTGATTACTCCACCGTTACAGACTTCGCCAGATTACGAGGCTGGTCTACGTTACAGCCGCGCATTACCGCAATGTGGTACGACAACAGCTGCAGCGGCACAACAGACAGCAACGGCACTAGGTGCTCGCTCGTCTCCGGAATCTCGATGACGTGATCCGCCATAGCAGGGATGGTCGTGTCGCCTTCGGTTACCACAGCGATGATTTTACCCTTACGGGCTTTCACCTCCTGTATATTCGACACGATCTTCTCATACGAACTGTCCTTGGTGGCAATCACCACCACTGGCATGTGCTCGTCGATCAGGGCGATCGGGCCGTGCTTCATCTCTGCGGCAGGGTATCCTTCGGCATGGATGTAGGAGATTTCTTTCAGCTTCAGAGCACCTTCCAGCGCAACCGGGAAATTGTAGCCACGGCCAAGGTATAGGAAGTTCGTCGCGTCTTTATACTGCTCCGAAATGCGTACGATTTGGTCGTTCAGTTTAAGCGCCTCTTCTACTTTACCTGGAATTGTCTCCAGTTCTACCATCAGCTCGTGAAGCTTAGTGGTTTCTAGAGTACCGCGTTTGCTGCCAATGATCATGGCGATAAGCGACAGCACCGTTACCTGCGCCGTAAAGGCTTTGGTAGATGCTACACCAATCTCAGGACCAGCGTGGGTATAGGCACCCGCATCCGTGGCACGGGCAATGGAAGAGCCCACCACGTTGCAGATACCGAAAATGGTCGCGCCTTTCGACTTAGCCAGCTCCAAGGCAGCCAAGGTATCGGCCGTCTCGCCAGACTGTGAAATCGCGATCACAATGTCACGCTCGCTGATGATCGGATTACGGTAGCGGAACTCAGACGCATATTCTACTTCTACAGGTATGCGGGCCAGGTCTTCGATCAGGTACTCAGCCACAAGGCCAGCGTGCCAGGAAGTGCCACATGCCACAATAAGAATGCGGTCTGCATTCACGAATTTATTTTCAAACTCACGGATGCCGCCCATCATCAGGTGGTTGCTTTCCGCGATCATGCGTCCGCGCATGCTGTCCAGGATAGAGCGAGGCTGCTCAAAAATCTCCTTCAGCATAAAGTGCGGGTAGCCACCCTTCTCAATCGACTCCAAAGCCATCTCGAGGCGCTGTACGTATGGTGTTTGCACCACGTCTTCTTTGGTTCGGATCTCCAGCTTGCCGTCTTTGATCACTACCAGCTCGTAGTCGTTCACATACACCACGTCATTGGTGTACTCAATGATCGGGGTGGCATCAGAAGCCAGGAAATACTCCCCTTCACCTATACCTACTACCAGCGGGCTGCCTTTGCGGGCAGCGATCAGTTGGTTCTGGTCATCTTTGGAAAGCACCACAATCGCATAGGCACCTACCACCTCGTGCAGGGCTAGGCGAACAGCCTCTGCCAGGGAGCACTTGCTGTTCAGTTGGATGTCTTCGATCAGGTTGATGAACACCTCCGAGTCTGTTTCTGACTGGAAAGTGTGTCCTTTTTCAAGTAAAAGTGTTTTAAGGGCTGCGTAGTTTTCGATGATTCCGTTATGGATGATCGCGATGTTGCGTGAGCTGGAGTAATGCGGGTGTGCATTTGCGTCGTTTGGCTCCCCGTGAGTAGCCCAACGCGTATGGCCCATGCCTATATGGCCTTGTACGTTCTGATCAGCAATAAATGCCTCTAGGTCGCTTACTTTGCCTTTTCTTTTGTAAACGTTTAGGCCACCGTTCATCAGTGCTATGCCTGCGCTGTCATAGCCTCTGTACTCAAGTCGTTTCAAGCCTTTTAGGATGATCGGGCTAGCATCTCTATGCCCAACGTATGCTACTATTCCGCACATAAGTTTAAGATTTCATTAAAAAAATAAAGGTACCCGTAAAGGTACCTTTTTCTTGAGAATGTATAAAGTTTCTACTTAAGTTTTGAATAGTATATAAGTAGCTTCACTGGGTTGGATGCGTTGTTGGTAAGGATGGTGCGGTAAGGGCTCAACTCGGGACGTAGGCTGCGCGTGCCGTCCTGCTGTGCTGTGACTACGGCTGCTCCCACCAAAAAGCCATTGTTCGTTTTCTGCCCTAGCGTGATTGCCTGCACGTAAGAAGTCACATTCATGCTGTAATAGCTTTTGCCGTCCTTCGTCCGAAGTGTCATGGCAGCAGGATAAACGGTCGCACTCGGGTTTATGCCATCCTGCTGTACTGTCCGTAAAGTGCCTGTATTGTCGCGCAGCAAACGGTTTTCGCTATTGGTCTCATAAAGCACCAGCTGAGGAGGAGTAGTCAGGTTATTGCTCGTTGAGGCGCTTTTTACAGGGAAAATTAACTCTGCCCTGTTGATGATTATATTACCCTGCGATGCCTGAAGAGCCGCCAGGTTTGGAATTGTAACCTTGGTAAGCAGCTGGGTGCCTGCCTGTACATAAGAGTCGCCTCCTGTTGCAGATGATGGTATCAGGCTGCCTTTAGTTTGAAGCCCTGCTAGCGCTGTGCCCGAACGGTCGGCTGTTATCTGGCTGAAATAGCCGCCTGAGCCTAGCACAAAGGCATGCTGTTTCTTCGTGCCGTCCGCAGCAGTGTAATGCAAGACAAGGCTCGAATTGCTAGACGCCAGGTTGAATCCTATCAGGCTGCCATTCTCACCCTGAGGCGTCATCAAAGCGATACCTCTGAAAAAGTTGAGGAAGTTCGTCTGGTCCGCAAAAGTGGTTTGCCCGGATTGTGCCAGGAACTGATTGGCCAGCTCACTGCTCAGCTTTATGCTCAGCAGTTTTGTCTTCTTGGATTTGGTGCCATTCGTTTCCACTACCTCCACCCGAGGCTGAAATGCCTTCGAGCCAATAGGATTGGTATCGAAAGAAAATGGCGTATTGGTAAAATAAGACGTGCGCTCGTCAAAAGCAGAGGTGAGGCGGTGCACGTTTAGTTGCATCGCCTTGAGTGTGTCGGCGTACTTAAAGCTATAGTCCAGTGTCAGGACCAGTGAGTCGGCTTTGCTATTGCTGCCAAACGTTACATTGGTACCGCCCAGCCCGACTTCTGAGAAGAAGCTGGCGCGCGTGGTACCCAATACCGGGTCAATATACTGACCAGCCAAGGCCACCGGCATGCGGTACGACAGGATCGAGTCGCCCTGTAGCACAGTTCCGGTTTGGATGGTAAAGGTATCAGTAAATTCAGTGCCTATCAGGTTCTCGTCCTGCAGATCCAACCCGATTTCTGTGGGGTCTTCGCAGGCTGTAAGAGCGGCAAATGAAAAGAAGAAAAGGAGTAGTCTTCTAACGGCTGAGTTCATTATATAGGTTGTAGTATGAATCACACAGATTGTCGTCGGCACTGATTGTATTGATGCACTTGTTGGTTTCCACAAACTCATTGAACAGCGCATTGATGTTTTCGCCGAAGTTCTCGTTTGTCTTGATAACAGAGTCCGCATACTCCATGCCTACCTTAATAAAGCTATCCAGGTCGGTTTCCTGCAAAGAGGCCAGCATGCTGTCGTCAATGTCAAGCATTTTCACCTTTTCGAGCAGGTCGCCATTGAACTTGTGCTTGTACTCGTGGTTGTAAACCGTAAAGATAGACTTCGCATCCTTAAAGATCGGGTCTTTCTTGTAGGTTGTTTTCAAATACATCGGAATCAGGCCCGTCATCCAGTCATTGCAATGCACGATGTCTGGCTGCCAGCCCAATTTCTTCACCGTCTCAAGCACGCCTTTGCAGAAAAAGATGGCACGCTCGTCGTTATCCTGGTGAAAGTTGTTGTTTTTGTCAACGAAAACGGATTTTCTTTGAAAATAATCTTCGTTATCGATAAAATATACCTGTAATTTGGCATTCGGAATGGAGGCCACCTTAATAACCAGTGGTTTCTCATCGTCGCCAACGGCAATGTTGATGCCCGACAGGCGGACTACCTCATGCAAACGGTTTTTGCGCTCGTTTATTATGCCAAACTTCGGAACAAAGATACGGATCTCCATACCTCGCTCTTGCATCCCCTGTGGCAACGTGTTCAGAAATTCTGCTACTTTAGTGGTCTGTAAGAAGGGAAGGATCTCGGTGGCGGCGTATAAGATTCGCAATTTTGACATGAGTATGTAATTAAAAAATTATTAAGCAAGAGTAATGGGACGTGCAAAATTAGCATTTTTTATTCTAATTTTCAATTTAATCTTCTATAACCTACTTTTGCCGGCTTTTAGCAATTGCATCATTTATACCTATTAATATGGAAGTTATAGAGCAGGCTTCATCCATGCGGGCCATCGTGTCGGCGCTTCGCTGCGGTGGCAAGCGTGTCGGCTTTGTGCCCACCATGGGCGCCCTGCACGAGGGGCACCTGCAGCTGCTGCGTGCCTCGGCCCGCGAAAATGACGTGACGATCTGTAGTGTTTTCGTGAATCCGACTCAATTCAACAACTCATCTGACTATAATCTATACCCGCGCACCTTGGAGCAGGATATCAGCCTGTTGCAAACCGTAGGCTGCGACTACCTTTTTGCGCCAAATGCCGAAGACATATACCCACAACAGTCGCTGCTGCAGTTTAGTTTCGGGGAGCTGGAGGCCGTTATGGAGGGTGCCCACCGCCCCGGGCATTTCAATGGGGTAGCTACTATTGTCAGCAAGCTGTTCCATATCGTGCAGCCGCACAAAGCCTATTTCGGGCAGAAGGACCTGCAGCAGGTAGCCATCGTGCGGCAATTGGTGCAGGCGCTCAGCTTTAACCTGGAGCTGGTGTGCCACCCCACGGTGCGCGAGGCCGATGGCTTGGCCATGTCGTCGCGCAACAAGCGCCTGACCACGCCGCAACGGCAATTGGCCACACAGCTCTACAAAGCACTGCAACTGGCAAAGCGCGACCTTCAGCAAAAGCCTGTAGCGGTTATAAAAAGCGAGGTGGCGCACTTCCTGCACCACACCGACGAGTTGGAGCTGGAGTACTTCGAGATAGTAGACCCTATAACCTTGCAGCCCTTGCGCGATGTGGCCGGCTACAAGGAGGTGGCGCTTTGCGTGGCGGCGTTTGTGGGCGAGGTGCGGCTTATCGACAACATGCTCGTGAATCTAATAGAGGCTTAAGTTGTTTGCTCTTGTAAAGGCTAAGCAAGATGCAGAAGGCATGGTAGTATATCTGCAGCTTATTGCATAACTTTGCGGCTTATTACAAAGATTATACATGTATATTGAGGTTTTAAAATCCAAGATTCACCGTTGCCGGGTAACGCAGGCAGAGTTGCACTACGTGGGAAGCATCACCATTGATGAAGACCTGATGGATGCCGCCAACGTGGTGGAGAATGAGAAAGTACAGATCGTCAACATAAACAACGGGGAGCGATTCGAGACTTACGTGATTAAGGGCGAGCGTGGAACCGGCACGGTGTGCCTGAACGGCCCTGCAGCCCGTAAAGTACAAGTTGGCGACATCGTGATCGTGATTTCTTACTGCTCTATTAAGTTCGAAGACGCCAAGAATCACCAGCCAACGCTGGTCTTCCCTGATCAGCACAACCGCCTGGTGTAACGCCACTGCATGAGAAAGCTGCTCTCTTTTCTGAAGTATAGCCTGCTTTTGGGCTTGTCCGCATTGTTGATGTGGTATGCGCTGAAGGAGCTGGACTTTGAGAAATTATGGGCAGAGCTGCACAGCATCCGCTATGGCTGGCTGTTGCTGTCGCTGCTAATGGGCGTGGCGGCTTATTTAAGCCGTGCCTACCGCTGGCACATGCAGATACGACCTACCGGCTATACCCCTTCCTTTAAAAATACTTATAACGCCATGATGGTAGGCTACCTGGCCAACCTGGTGTTGCCGCGCATGGGCGAAGTGGTGCGCTGTAGTATGTTGCGCCGTACCGATGGCATACCCGTTAATAAGGCTTTCGGCACTGTCATAGCTGAGCGCATTATCGACCTCGTGATGCTGCTTATTTTCCTGGGTATTACTTTTTTGCTGGAAGTCAACCGACTCCGCGACTTTCTGGTTAGTTTATTCACAGATAAATACGCAAGCTTGGAGCAAAGCTTTGGATCGCTATACCTATTGGGCATCCTGGTGATGGCGGTAGGGCTTGTCTTTTTGGTGCTGGGCTTTGTGTACCTGAATAGGTTGCGGCAGAATGCTTTTTTCAAAAAAGCGGTGGCCTTTGTGCGCGGTATGGTGCAGGGTATTTTCAGTATTGCCAGAATCAAAAACCAAGGGGCTTTCTGGGGGCATACTTTGTTCGTGTGGGCAATGTACTATGGCATGAGCCTGATTGTATTTTATGCTATACCTGCTACGGCTGGCTTGTCGCCTGTGGCGGGGCTCTCCGTGTTAGTGATTGGCAGCCTGGGCATGGCTGCGCCGGTACAAGGTGGGGTAGGTGTATACCATCTACTGGTGCAAACTGTGCTGCTGCTTTACGGTATACCCAAAGAGGCAGGCATGGCCTATGCGTTGGTGGCCCATACTTCGCAAACTCTTTTGGTTGTTGTGATGGGAGTGCTTAGTTTTATAGCAAGTATGCTGCAGCGCAATAGCCTAGTGGGCGATCCTGCACAAGCCAATCCCCAAATACATGGAGTCGAAAGATAAAATATTCACCCTTTCCAACCTGCAGGACCAACTGCAGGCCTGGCGTGCCCAGGGCCAAAAGATAGTGTTCACCAATGGCTGCTTCGATATATTGCACCTGGGCCACGTCGACTACCTCGAAAAATCAAGACAACTTGGCGATAGATTGGTGCTCGGGCTTAACACAGACGCATCCATCAGCCGTATAAAAGGCCCAAGCCGTCCGCTTCAGGACGAAATGTCACGTGCGCGTGTTATGGCATCCCTTTTGTTTGTGGATGCCGTAGTATTGTTCGATGACGATACGCCGCTGGAACTTATCAAAGCTGTGCAGCCAGATATATTGGTGAAAGGCGATGATTATGCCATCGAAAATATCGTGGGGCAGGATGTCGTTACAGAAAGGGGAGGAGAGGTGAAAACCGTCCCGCTTGTGAAAGGCTACTCAACCACCAACATCGTAAAGAAGATAGAGAATCAACAAAATTCATAAAGACAAAGAAAAGCTATGGCTGGAATATATTTAATAGGTATCCTCTTCCTGGGCATCAGTATGTGGGTAAGCTGGAGACTGAAGAGCAAGTTTAAGAAGTACTCTGAAATTCCGTTGCAATCGGGCTACACAGGCCGCGAGATTGCCGAGATGATGCTGGCCGACAACGGCATACACGACGTGAAAGTGATATCGGTAGCGGGCCGCCTGACAGACCACTACAACCCGGCCGACAAGACTGTGAACCTAAGTGAATATGTGTACGAGGCGCGCAGCGCCGCTGCTGCTGCCGTGGCGGCACACGAATGCGGTCACGCCGTACAGCACGCCAGAGCGTATAGCTTCCTGAAGTTCCGCTCGGCAATGGTGCCGGCATTGAGCATCGCGTCGCGCTACATGCAGTGGATCATCCTGATCGGTATAGTGATGCTGCAGACCACGCCTATTCCACTGACGATCGGTGTGGCGCTGTTTGGCCTGACAACCATCTTCAGCTTTGTAACATTGCCCGTAGAGTTCGACGCCAGCAAGCGTGCCTTGGCCTGGATCAGTTCAAACAATGTGGTGACAAAGCAGGAACTGGCCATGTCGAAAGACGCGCTTAAGTGGGCAGCTCTTACGTATGTGGTCGCTGCGCTGGGTTCTCTAGCCACACTGCTCTATTATGTATCATTGCTAATGGGCCGTCGTGACTAATACAGGAGCTTATACCTTAGTCATTAAACATAGCGCCATCTGTTCGTTAAGAGCAGGTGGCGTTCTTTTTTTCAGATAATAAGCATGGCGGAAAGTCTGCCTAACAAATATTAGTTAGGTGAGTTATTCCAATGCAACCGAATTTTATATTTTTGCACTATAATTCATTAATCACGTCCTTTTATTATATATAAGCATGAATTTTCAACTTACAGAAGAACATTTAGCCGTACAGGCCGCCGCCCGCGAATTTGCGCAGACCGAGTTGCTGCCAGGCGTAATTGAGCGCGACGAGCATCAGAAATTCCCGGCTGAGCAGATTAAGAAGATGGGAGAGCTAGGCTTCCTGGGTATGATGGTTGACCCGAAGTACAATGGCGGCGGTATGGATACTATCTCTTATGTGCTGGCCATGGAAGAGATCTCCAAAGTAGACGCTTCCGCTTCTGTAGTCATGTCGGTGAACAACTCGCTGGTGTGCTGGGGCCTTGAGAAATACGGCAACGAAGAGCAAAAGCAGAAATACCTGACACGCCTGGCGACAGGTGAGATTATTGGCGCTTTCTGCCTTTCTGAGCCGGAGGCTGGTTCTGATGCCACATCGCAGCGCACCACCGCCGAAGACAAAGGTGACTACTACCTGTTGAACGGTACAAAAAACTGGATCACAAACGGCAGCACTGCCTCCGTATACCTGGTAATTGCGCAGACAGACCCTGAGAAAAAGCACCGTGGTATTAATGCTTTCATTGTAGAGCGCGGCATGGAAGGTTTCCAGGTTGGTCTGAAAGAGAACAAGCTGGGAATTAGAGGCTCAGACACACACTCTTTGATGTTCACTGACGTAAAAGTACCTAAGGAGAACCGCATCGGAGAGGATGGTTTTGGCTTCAAGTTCGCGATGTCAACCCTGGCCGGTGGCCGTATAGGTATAGCCGCGCAGGCTTTGGGTATCGCTTCAGGTGCTTACGAGTTGGCTGTGAAGTACTCCAAGGAGCGTAAGGCATTTGGTGTGGAGATTGCCAAGCACCAAGCCATCCAGTTCAAGTTGGCCGATATGGCGACAAATATCGAGGCGGCACGTCTCCTTTGCCTGAAGGCGGCTTTCCACAAAGACACGCACCAGGACTACGGTATGTCAGGAGCTATGGCGAAACTTTTTGCCTCTAAAGTAGCCATGGAAACCACAGTTGAAGCGGTGCAGGTGCATGGCGGTTACGGTTTCGTAAAAGAGTACCATGTAGAGCGTTTAATGCGCGATGCCAAAATTACACAAATTTACGAGGGCACTTCCGAGATACAAAAAATAGTAATTTCAAGAGAATTGTTAAAGTAATTTGGCACTTAAATATCTGTTCCTGTGTTATTTAGGCTAAGGATATGGTTTTTCGAATTAAAATTAAATATTTAAAATATTTTGAATTTAAAGTAGATTAATCTTAGCTTTAGGCCAAAATACAAGGGTTTATAGTATAAAAGTTAGTTGGTAACACACATGGAAGATTACAATAAGATTATTGAATCGCTTGGGGTGCGGTTCATTAAAGCTAAAAATCTGGTGTTGCAGCAGCCATTTTCGGTACGCAACTACTACGATGTAGGCAACAACCTGATTCTGCTTCATAAGGGTACAATTTTCTTTGGTGAGGAAGAACAGATGGTAGAAGAGGGTGAACTGCTCTTTATACCTGGTGGACGTAGCACAAAAGTGACCTACGGCTCCGGTGATGGCAGAACCATCTCTAATGACGATCTGATCACTAACAGAGAGAAGTTCTTTAAGAGCAATAACGACCTCGACCTGATCGGCGACGCAGAAGAGAGCCACAGCTACGTTAGCTTCGAAGCTAAAGTGTTTGACTCGGTTAACTTCTTCGCTTCGCTTGACCTGCCGGCATTCCTGATCTCGGGCAACAACAAGTTGGCTAATCTGGTGATCAAAGTAGTGGAAGAAAGCATGCAGGAGTTGCCGGGCAAAGAGCGCCTGATCAATATCTACACCGAAAACATCGTGGTAGAGATCGTGCGTCACATCCTGCGTAACAAAATGTTCGTGGAGCAGCTGGCTACCAACAGCACTTATTTCAAAGATCCGCGCCTCATTGACCTGTTCAACTACATCAAGGAAAACTTGGGCGGCGATCTTTCTAACAAGGTGCTCTCCAATGTTGCCAACGTGTCTGAGGACTATGTAGGCCAGTATTTCAAAATGCTGACCGGCATCAACCCACAGGATTACATTGAGTACCAGCGTATGGAGCGTGCTGTGTTCCTGCTGCGTACGACGAAGAAGAGCATCCGGGAGATCGGTAAGGACGTGGGTTACAAAGACACCGCCTACTTCTGCCGTCGCTTTAAGATGATGTTTGGTATACCTGCCGGTAAGATGAGACGTCGCGAATCAGCGATGAACATCTAAGGCAACGTTATAAGAAGCAATTAAGTGAGAAACCTCGGCCAGAAAGCCGGGGTTTTTTTCTATGTGGTTCCCTACCACAATTACGTCGGCGCCGGCCTCTAAAGCCACTTGTGCTTTGGCTGCTGTATTTATACCTCCACCCACAATCATAGGAATGTCAACAGCTTCACGCACGGCTGCGATCATGTCAGGGCTGATAGGTTGCTGGGCACCGCTGCCACCATCCAGATAAATGTAACGCAGGCCCAGCAGTTCGCCGGCCATGGCGGTACAGGCTGCAATAGCCGGTTTGTTGTAAGGTATAGGAGTGGTGCCGCTCATATAAGAGGCAGTAGTCTGGCGGCCGGTATCGACGAGTATGTAACCGGTTGGGTATACCTGTAGTTGGCTAGCTTTGAGAATAGGTGCCGAGAGCACATGCTGGCCAATGAGGAATTCGGGGTTGCGACCCGAGATGAGCGAGAGCAGCAGGATGCCATCGGCCTGCTTGTCGATGTATAAGCTGCTGCTTGGGAAAAGAATAACCGGGATGCTGCTGTTTTCTTTGATAAGCCGGATAATGGAGGCTTGGTTATCGGTCATGATCAGGCTGCCTCCTACAAAGAAGAAGTCAACCTGGTGGGTTTCGCTGAGGGCGAGCAAATTCAGGCAGGAAGCCTCATCGAGGTTATCCGGATCTAGCAGTACCGCAAAGTGCTTCCTGCCTGGTTGGTGGTGTGGGTGTTGTTTGCGAAGGTTGTTAAACGGCATCCTCTTGTGGAACGGTATAAGCAATGGTCTCTACTTCAGTCACCTCGATGGGTGTAGCTGCAATATCGTTATTTTTAGAAACACTGCTTAAGTATTCTTCCACCTTTTTGGTCAGGTATACCATCAGAAGGGCTGTGAGCTGCTGGGTAAGGATTTTGGCCAGGTCTGAGTTGATAAAGCTTTTGGCCATACCTGTGCTCTGGTGCTGCTCAGGGCTGGCGTGGGGCATGCGCTCCGAAGACAAGGTATAGGCGTCTTCCTGCTCGTGTATGTAAGAATCGTAATCGACCAAGCCCTCGTTTGAAGTGCTATAAGTCAAAGGCTGAGTTGATGTCTCTTTCTTCTTAAGCTTTTTACTTTTTTTTTTACTGCCGCCACTGAACAGGCTTTTCAGCAAAAGGCCAGCTACCAGTACGCCGCCTGCAATAGCGACTTTCTTGCCAATCTGCTGGCCTTGCGTTTTGATCTGGTCCACATCGCCCATCAGCGCCTTTTTGTACTCTTCCTTCTGGCGCTCGAGTAACTCCCTTTCGTTGTCAAACAAGGGATTCATAGTCTCACTCATATCTGTTTTTCTCGTTTATCTGTCTTGTATATAGTATTGTCGAATGCTTTGTCGGCCATACTCTGAAAGGCTTTCTTGTCGAGGCCTACCACCAGCATCACCAGCACGGCCACGTAGAACAGCGCGATGATGCCAAAACCCCAGAAGGAGCTGTCGAGCAAATGGTTGAGCAGCAGCCCCAGGAAAATACTGACGAACAGCACACTCATCAGGGCAAAGAAGCCCAATAGCACCACATGCAACAAACCTACAAAAGAAGCTTTTAACTTTTCTTGTATCTCGAGGCGTATAATGTCTATGCGGGTATCAATGTACCCCATCAGGTTCTCGATTAGGTTGGTGCTTTTTTCTTTTGTGCCGTTGTCGTAGTTAGCCATATTGCCCAGCTTTTTTAGTGCTTTTTTTGTATACGGTAGTATATTAAAAAAATTACGCGATATATATTCAGTTAGAGTTGTAGTACGGAATTTGCGGTATATTGTCCGTGTTTACTTAACTTAAGTAAATTTTTTTTGTTACAGGAGCCTCATTGGAGCATAATCTATATAGCATTCTCGGCGTAAGCCACACGGCCACGGCACAGGAGATCAAACTAGCCTATAAGCGGCTGGCTTTGAAGTACCACCCTGACCGCAATCCGGGCAATGCCCGTGCCGAGGAGCTTTTCAAAATAGCCAATGCGGCCTACCAAACCCTGTCTGATCCCTCTAAGCGCGCGCGCTACGACCTGCGTCTGCAATACCTGCGGGAGCAAAGGCAGCGTATACAGCAACATCAGCCTTACCAAAATCCCCGGTACCGGCAAACCCGGGAACCGGCCTCCGTGTCGGAGCGCTACTACCAGAACATACCGCGCCGCGAGGAAAGACGCTTTGGCCGCAAGGACCTCTACATAACATTGGGCTTCTTTGCCTTTATGTTGGTTTTCAGCCTGCTGCTAAAGTCTACCATGGATTATATCACCGGTGAGGACAAGTATAAAACGGCCCTTACTTACATGGAGCACGGCAAGTACGGCAGTGCGCATAGTCTGCTGAACGATGCCATCTACTTCAGGCCCAAGCATGCCGACGCGTACCTAACCCGGGCAAGCATCGAGATGAATGTGTATGAGAACTACCGGGCTGCTGTGCAGGACCTGGACCAGGTTATTTCGCTGCAGGAGGTCCCGACAGCGGAGGCCTATCTGATGCGGGGTAAGTGCCATGCCAAACTAACCAACTACAAGCAGGCAGAGGGCGATTTTGAGCGGGCTCTTTCGCTGGACAGCACACTCTACGCCGCCCTGCTGGATAGGGGGGAGGTGCGCCTTTTTTACCTCAAAAAGTATGGACAGGCCATTGCTGATTTTACCAGCTTTCTGGAACATGCCCGAAAAGGGGAGGCCTGGGCCAATGCGAAAACATTCAGGGGGTTTGGGTATTACAAGACCGGCGATTACGCTGCCTCTGAAGCCGACTACCGGCAGGTGCTGCAAACTGACAACACCAATGGCCGGGTGTATTACCTGTTGGGCCGTACCGAACTGGAGCAGGCGCAACCTGATTCTGCCTGTGCGCATTTCAACGAAGCCTACCGCCTGGGTTACTCCGCTGCCATTCTGGAGCTGCGTGCCAACTGCCGTTAGGCGATAGTGCTGGCCGTCGCAAAATCAATGGCATATGGTATTTAAAACTTCTGCGTGCTGTCATTTCTTTTAGAACGAGATGTATTGATTGAAAACTGTGTAGGTGAGTGCCAGAAGCAGGTTGAAGTTAATGCCAGTTGCTATACCATCAGAAAATGTGATCCCGGCGGGATTTTCTCACAGCGACAGGGAATGCTGTAATAGCTAAAGTTCAGAAATGCAGGTCTAAAACATTTTAGGCAACCAGCGGCTTATAATGCAGTATAGAAGTGGCAGTAGAGGCGAGAAGGGAATAAAACAAAAAACCCTTACCGGTTAGGGTAAGGGTTTAAGCTGGTGGTGATGATTGGAATCGAACCAACGACACATGGATTTTCAGTCCATTGCTCTACCAACTGAGCTACATCACCAGCTCGATTGTTACCCCGTCTTCCGAAAGGGTATGCAAAAGTAGCAACCAAATTTGAAGACGCAAACTTTCGGGCAAAAATATTTTAAAAAAGTGCCCCTGTATACGTTTATTCTCACTATTCTACTATCTTTATCTACGAATTGGTATGTATAACGAATAATTCACCGTGATTCAACTCGAAAACATTATCTTCCTAATAGTAGCAGGCCTGGGTATAGGTCTGTTTGTGTGGCAGATTCGCAAGATCCGTAAGAACGTCCTGATGGGCCGTGATGTCGATCTGACC
The DNA here is from genome assembly GCF_014773225.1 of Pontibacter aquaedesilientis. Taxonomy (GTDB): domain Bacteria; phylum Bacteroidota; class Bacteroidia; order Cytophagales; family Hymenobacteraceae; genus Pontibacter; species Pontibacter aquaedesilientis. Next base: position 365,178 of record NZ_JACXAJ010000003.1, read on the forward strand.
GATAACCCGTCGGAGCGAATTAACAAGACCCTGCTGGTGGCCTTTGGTCAGCAAAAGATGTTCAAGCGTATGCTGCCTGCCGTGCTGCACCTCTTCGTGTATGTCGGCTTTCTGGTAATCAACATTGAGGTTATCGAAATCCTGATCGATGGAGTGTTCGGCACGCATCGTGTGCTGGCTTTCCTAGGGCCATTGTACAGCGGTTTGATGTTCATCAATGAGGTGCTGGCCGCGTTGGTTATTGTGGCCTGTGTGATTTTCCTATGGAGAAGAAACGTGACCAAGTTGCCGCGCCTGGCCAGTGGCGTAGAGATGCGCGCCTGGCCGAAGCTGGACGCCAACTTCATCCTGATCACGGAGATTGTGCTCATGTTCGCGCTCTTTACCTTTAACATTGCCGGCCTCAAACTGGTGCAGCTGGAAGGCGGTGAAGTGGCAGGAAGCTATCCGATCAGCCAGATGTTTGTCAATATCTTCGGCGACAACCCTGCGAGTCTGCATATTATAGAACGTGCCGGCTGGTGGTTCCACATCATCGGCATACTGGCCTTTATGAACTACTTGCCTAGTTCTAAGCACTTCCACATCATCATGGCCTTCCCGAACGTGTACTACTCCAAGCTGTGGCCAAAGGGCAAGTTTACGACCAACCCGGCGATTACGCATGAGATCAAGGCCATGCTGGACCCAAGCTACCAGCCACCTGCTCCAGAAATGGACGCTGAGGGCAACCCGATCATACAGCGCTTCGGTGCCAAAGACGTGGAGGACCTGACCTGGAAGCAGCTAATGGATTCCTATACCTGTACCGAGTGCGGCCGCTGTACCTCTGTGTGTCCGGCTAACCTGACTGGCAAACTGCTATCGCCGCGCAAGATCGTGATGGATACCCGCGACCGTATGGAGGAAAAGGGTGAGCATCCGGCTATCTTTGCACCGAACCATTACAAAGAGTTGGGCGTGGAGCGCGTGGAAACCACCGACGAGAAAACCTTGCTGCGTGGCTACATTACACCAGAGGAGCTTTGGGCCTGTACCACTTGCAACGCCTGCGTGGAGTCCTGCCCAGTAAACATCGACCAGCTGTCCACAATCATGGACCTGCGCCGTTACCTGGTGCTCGAAGAGTCAGCAGCGCCGGCATCGGTAAACGCCATGTTCACCAACATCGAAAACAATGGCGCACCTTGGGCCTTCTCCCCTTCAGACCGCTTCAATTGGGCTGAAGACCTGTATGTGCCTAGTAAGAATTAATTTTTAGATACAAGACATTAGATGCTAGATATTAGATGTTAGAATTGAGATCTGCTACAGTTTCCGCTTTGAGGAAGCTCTATAGCAAGTCTAATATCTAACTTCTAAAATCTAACATCTGAAAAATAACCAGATGGAAGAAAATAAAAGATTAGTGAAAGTGCCAACCATGGCGGAGATGGCTGCGAACGGCGAGGAGCCGGAAGTGTTGTTCTGGGTTGGATGTGCCGGTTCGTTTGATGACCGCTATAAGCGGGTTACCCGTGCCTTTGTGCAGATTTTGGAGCATGTTGGGGTGAAATATGCCGTGCTGGGTACTGAAGAAAGCTGCACCGGCGAACCAGCCAAACGTGCGGGAAACGAGTTTCTGTTCCAGATGCAGGCGATCACCAACATCGAAGTGCTCAATGCCTACAATATAAAGAAGATCGTGACGGCCTGTCCGCACTGCTTCAATACACTGAAGAACGAATATCCGGACCTGGGTGGCAACTACGAGGTGATTCACCATTCTACTTTCCTGCAGCAGCTCATCAACGAGGGCAAAGTGAAGGTGCAGGGCGGCGAGGCCTTCAAGGGGCAGCGCATTACTTTCCACGATTCGTGCTACCTAGGTCGTGCCAACGACATTTACGAAGCGCCGCGCGACGTACTGGCCGCCCTCGATGCCGACCTGGTGGAAATGAAGCGTAGCCGCGCCAATGGTCTTTGCTGTGGTGCCGGTGGTGCCCAGATGTTTAAGGAGCCGGAGCCAGGCAATAAAGACATCAACATCGAGCGTACGGAAGAGGCTTTGGCAACACTTGGCACGGGCAACGGCGTGATTGCGACAGCCTGTCCGTTTTGTATGGTGATGATGAGCGACGGTGTGAAGAACAAGGAGCAGGAAGAAAGCGTAAAAGTTTTTGACATTGCCGAACTGATCGCGCAAGCAGAGGGGCTTAGTAAGTAAATGGTTACATTGTTAAATGATTAAATTGTTGTAGTTATACTGAGTGATGGCTGGTATACCTGCTCTTGTTGCGCTTTAAGCTTAGATCAAGGTATAGCTTACCAGCCATTTAACCATTCAGCAATTTAACTATTAAACCAGCCAACAATCAAATATGTACATTCCTTTTGACCGATTGCCGCCACATGCCAGGCTCTGGATCTACCAGGCCAACAGGGCTTTGACGGAAACGGAACAGGCCGAAATAAAGCCATTGCTGGAACGTTTTGCGACAGAGTGGAGTAGTCATGGTACTGGCCTGCAAGCCTCGGCCAGGTTGCTGCACAATCAGTTTCTGGTGCTGGCCAACAACGAGAGCGCTACTGCCGCTAGCGGATGCTCCATTGACAAGTCGGTCAGCTTTGTGCAGGAACTGGAACAGCGCTTCGGCGTATCTTTCTTTGATCGTACCCGCTTGGCCTTTTTGCAGGGCGAAGAAGTGAAGTTGGTCGGTATGAATGAGATAAAAGAGAAGGTAGCGTCCGGCGAAATAGATGAGAATACGTTATACTTTGATACATTGGTGACCAATTATGGAGAGTTGCAGCAAGCATGGCCACGTCCGGCCGGATGCAGCTGGCTTTCCAGGTATTTCTAAAATCCGGCAACACAAACCCCATGTCCATGCAGCAGACGCTATCACGACAGTCAGTGGCCTACTATTTTAAGCTTGCGGGAGCCTTCGTGCTTCTGGCGGTAATACTCAGCTCCTGCGGCGCAGGCATGTACCTGAGCAAGGGTGACAAACGCTTCGAGGAGGAGCAATACGAGCGAGCGATTGAATTCTACAAACAGGCGCTGAAAGGGGCAAAAAACACCGGAGAAATCAATTTCAGAATAGCCGAGTCTTATCGCCTCTCCAATCGCTTGGCACAGGCAGAGCCATTCTATAAAGCCGCACTCGACAACAACTACCGAAAGGAGGAGGCTTATTTCTACTACGGCATGGCACTGAAAGCCAACGGCAAGTACGAAGCAGCCATGGGGCAGCTACAGGACTATGCCCGTATTGGCAGCAAGCAGCAACTCAAAACCCTGGCACAGCGCGAAGTGGAAACCCTGAGCCAGCTGAGCACCATCCTGAAAAAGAACTCCGGGTATGAGATACAAAACCTGGAAGTACTCAATACAGAGGGTTCTGACTTTGCGCCATACGTGCGCGAGAACGAGCTGATCTTTTCCTCCACTCGCGGGCCTGGCAAAACTTACCAGGGTAACGGGGAGGGCTTCCTGAACATCTACGCGACCACACTCGGCGACTCGGCAACCATGGGAGGGGCTGTGCGAAAACTCGAAGGCGTGAACACGGATGACCTGCACGAGGCACTGGCCACTTTTACCGACGAAGGCCGCACGATGGTATTTGCCCGTGGCAACGAAGGCACCAAGAAAGGCCGTCGCAATGTAGACCTTTACATCTCCTTTTACCGTTCCAACGCCTGGACTGAGCCCAAGCTGCTTAACATCAACGACCCACGAGCCTGGGAGTCATCTCCGGCTTTCTCGCCCGATGGCAAAACACTTTACTTCGCATCCGACCGCCGCGGTGGTCTGGGTGGCAACGACATCTACAAATCGACCATAGACGGCAACGGCCGTTTCTCGGCTCCTGAGAATTTGGGTCCGGACATCAACACGCCAGGCAATGAAAGCTATGTGTATGTAGGGCCGGATGGCACGCTGTATGTTGCCTCAGATGGTCTGCCGGGACTGGGCGGGTTGGATGTCTTCAAAATAGAAGATGGCAAGCCCGTGAACATGGGCACGCCGGTTAACTCCAGCGGCGACGATTTCGGTATTTTCTTCCAGGATGCTTATACGGGGTATATTTCCTCTAACCGCGAGGGTGGCAAAGGAGGCGACGACATCTATGCCATCTCCAAATCTGCCCGTAAGCTGGTGAACTTCTTTGTGGACGGCACCGTGTACCAGCGCCGCGACAAAGACAAACAGCAGATGGTGGTGCCAAACATACCAGTGGTGCTGCAGGACGAGCGAGGTCAGAAACTGGCGGAAACCAAAGCTGATGCGGAAGGCAAATTCACGTTCCCGCTTGACAGTGCTTCTACCTACTCACTATTAGCCGAGAAAGCCGGTTTCTTTGCGGCCCGCCAGCGCATCACAACAGTAGGAAAAATGCCGCCACAGAACCAGTTGCCGAATGAGGTGAACGAAGTGCGCCTGACAGCAAGCCTGGTGCTGAACGAGATCGTGAAAGAGAAGGCCATCGTGCTCGAGAATATTTTCTACGACTTCGACAAAGCGGACATCCGTCCTGACGCGGCTGAGGAACTTGACAAGCTGGTGCAGATACTGGTGGACAACCCGCGCATCTCCATCGAGCTGAGCTCCCACACCGACTCCCGTGGTTCCGATGTGTACAACCAGGATCTGTCGCAGCGCCGTGCTGAGTCTGCCGTGAATTACATCATCTCGAAAGGTATAGACAAGGCACGTATCACAGCCAAAGGCTATGGCGAGAGCCGCCCGGTAGTGCGCAATGCCAAAACCGAAGAAGAGCACCAGCGCAACCGCCGCACCGAGTTTAAGGTGGTGCGCATTCAGGAGTAACAGGTATAGCGCTATACCTGAACACATAAAAAACCGGCGACTGTAGCATTAAACTACAGCCGCCGGTTCTGTTTTATACCTTTGCTATACCTACCGGAAGGTGTATTTTACCCCGAGGCCTATGTTGCTGGAATGGCGCATGTTAAGTTGTGTAGTCCCGCTGTGAATTCGCATAAAAGTAGAGCGATAATCCAATGAAATGGCAAGCGGGACTTTCTTGAGTTGATATTCTATACCAATAGTTGGTAGAACTACTATGTTATTCCGGTCGACTTCATTACCATAAAATCTGCTATCCGGTCTCAAAAAGCCTATTCCTATACCTGCATAAGGCCTGAAACGCTCTGAGGTAGCCAGCTTCGGTTGCCAAATATAGCTAAGGGAAGCTAGGTAATAGCGGGCCTCCGGGCTAAGGGTTGAATGTAATTCGATGGCTGACTGTGGTCTGAAAAAATATTTTGCCGTTACACCCAAATCGACACCAGTAGGCCCACCAGTTGCGTAGCGTATACCAATAGCTATCTTATAGGGTGCCGATACCTGCGATTTAACTTGCAGTGAATCCTGCGCCTGTACCGTGCCAAAAACAAAAAAGGTGAGGAGGGAAATCAATAGTTTCTTGATCATGTCTTATATAAGTTTGTTTATATAGAGGAGCCAATATATTCTGAAATGGTTGCAAGGTATAGGGTAGGTTTTTTTGAAAGGCTATACCTGATACTTGTTTGGTTTGGCCCAGCAAAAGGTTTAGCTTAACAGTATTTTGCCGTTTGTGCCTTTTTAAAGCCCTGCTTTTGCCGTATATACCAAGGCCTTTCTTAAATTTGTAGAGCAAGTAAGACCAAGCACTATGGAAAATAGATACCTCCGGCGTGGCGTGTCCGCCTCTAAGGAAGACGTACACAACGCCATCAAGAACATCGACAAAGGGCTTTTCCCGAAAGCATTCTGCAAAATCATCCCCGACATCCTCACCGGCGACCCCGAGTACTGCGCCATTATGCACGCCGACGGCGCGGGCACCAAGTCGGCACTGGCCTACATGTACTGGAAAGAAACCGGTGACCTGAGCGTTTGGAAAGGGATAGCCCAGGACGCGGTAGTGATGAACACGGACGATCTGCTGTGCATCGGCGCAACAGATAACATTCTCCTTTCTTCCACTATCGGCCGTAACAAAAACCTGATACCTGGCGAAGTGATCGGAGCCATCATCAACGGCACCGAAGAAGTGCTGCAAATGCTCCGCGACAATGGCGTAGGCATTTACAGCACCGGCGGCGAGACAGCCGATGTAGGCGACCTGGTGCGCACCATCATCGTGGACAGCACCGTAACTGCCCGCATGCGCCGCGACGAGGTAATCTCGAACGATAAGATACAAGCCGGCGATGTGATTGTGGGTTTTGCCTCGCACGGACAGGCTACTTATGAAGACGAGTACAACGGCGGCATGGGCAGCAACGGCCTTACCTCTGCCCGTCACGACGTATTCCACTCTTACCTTTCTGCTTCATACCCGGAGAGCTATGATCCGGAATTGCCAAAGGACTTGGTTTACTCCGGCAACTACCGCCTGACGGACGTGGAGCCCGAGACAGGTATGGAAGTGGGCAAACTGGTGCTTTCGCCAACGCGTACCTATGCACCTATTGTGAAGGCCATACTGGAGCAGCACCGCCAGCACATACACGGCATGGTGCACTGCAGTGGCGGCGCTCAAACCAAAGTGCTGCATTTCACCGACAAGGTACACATCATCAAAGACAACCTCTTCCCGGTACCGCCGCTGTTCCGCATCATTCAGGAGCAGAGCCACACCGACTGGAAAGAGATGTACAAGGTCTTCAACATGGGCCACCGTCTCGAAATCTACCTGCCGGAGCAACACGCCCAAAGCCTGATCGATATCTCGAAATCCTTCGGCGTGGATGCGCAAATCATTGGCAAAGTGAAAGCCAGCGAACGCAACGAGCTCACAATCAAGAGCGATAAGGGAGAGTTTTATTACGAATGGTAAAAGACGGAATTTACAGATAAGGAAAACCACAGGTATAGCGCCTGTGGTTTTTTGTTTTTAGAAGTCCTCGACAGTTTATGTATCAGCTATTTTGTAAAGGTAAAATTTGTAACCATGCCAATTCATTCAAAATATAGTTATATATTAAGGGTGTGATTCTTGCCCTGCACCTATATGAAAACATACTTTGCCCTTTTACTGTCTATACTTTTCTGTTTCCCAGCCATTGCCCAGAAAGAACCTTCTTACATCGAAAAAGGCGAACTCACTTTAGGGATTAACCTACAAACAATATCATATCACATTTACTATAAAGAAGGTAAAACCAGAGGGGCTGTCCGATCAGGTTATTTCACGCCGATTTCTTTGAATAGTAGCTATCAGCTTTCCGAAAGAGCAAGTCTGAGGTTAGGCCTTGGATTAGGGGGTGACCGAGATCGACTAACGGAGCAAATAAAGGGAGTAGACTACAAGCACGACTCCAGAACTATTGCCATTGTGAGCTCACTTTCCTTGTACCATACCTTTCTTAATCTATACAGGAAATTGCCGATTTACGGTACTGTGTCGGTTGTGCCAGCCTATGGCTTCACAAACCTGCAGACCACACACGACGGGGCAGATGGGCCGATTGTACATACTGTTAAAGAAAACGGGCTCAATATGTTTGCAATGGCTGGGGCAGGTTTTAATTACCAGATCAGCAACAGGCTCTACGGGAATATGTCTTACTTTTTTTTCAAGAAAAACCTGTCTGGGATGAACTCCTCACATTATGATTGGGACCAGGGGTACGGCTTAAGGAGTATCACCAAGTCTTTTGAGCTTGGAGTGAATTTTAAGTTATGATCTAAGAATGGTATGGTGTAATAACTAAACCCAAACCCACAGGTATAGCGCCTGTGTTTTTTTGTGTTATTAATGTTACTTTTTGTCTTTTTAATATTTTTAAAAAGCCGTTTAACTCAATGTGATCATACATTTGGTGCTGTTTCTATTCCTTCATACACCAAAATATCATGTTACTTTGTGCTATAAATATTCTTTTTTATACTTTTATTTAATAAGTATATTTATGCTATGTTTAATCCTAAATATCCTATATGAAAACTAAAACATTTACCCCCCCCATTGGTGCAGCACGTTAGGCCGACCACCCTTTTTATTTATCTTTTCCCTTTCTTTGGCCCTGACCAGTTGCGAAAAGGCTAAAGACGCAGTACAGCCCTCGGTTACAGAGCTAAAAGCATCTCAAGCACAAGACGCTAAGAAAGACGACGATTACAAGCGAAACAAGACAGGACAGTACGTAAGTAAAGACGTGCAGATAACCGGCTACGAAGACGGCAGTGAGCGCCCGAGCAGACCTAAGTTTGATGCCGCAGAAGCTATTCTACATTGACCCTGCCTCCTGACGAACCGTGTGAAGGATGTGTCGGTTATATTCCCCCGACACCGCCATCGTCAACTTTTGTAAGTTCTGAAGGGAGAGGATATGCCTACTATCCTAATCAATTTTATTACAACCCTTACAATTATATACAGGATCTAAAAATCATCATGGGAAGCTCATCTTCGATTGGAACAAGTGATTTCCCAGGCTATTTTAAAATAGATGCTGATTTAAATAAAGGAGCTGGTGGTAAGTATATTTATCTCTGCTTTACTCGTGATCCTGACAAGGTAGTTGGATCAAGAGTAAATCCTGGAGCATGGGTGAATGATGGAAGGATTGGAAAGACGGTTCCAGTAAGAGGTATAGTTGTTAAGACTCAAACTTTTGGTCCGGCAAATCAATGGCCAAATGATTGGACACCACCAATAGAAGCAAAAGATGCTTTGGGCTATCATTGTCCGGATTTGAATGATGGAGCAGGAGGAAATTATATCTACGCCTATCAAAGAAAAGATTCCTATGATAATACATTGCCAATTGTAAAAGAGGTTGGAGTGCTTTATGGTCAGAGTAGTTCAATTCAACCACCTTCTGGCTGGATAAAAATTTCAGGAGATTTGAATGATGGTGCTGGAGGGGACTACATATATTTCTGTATTAAGATTTAATTTTAACCTGTCTAAGCTATGAAATTGATTTTATCACTAATAGTTCTGTGCTTTTTTTCTTGTTGCGCATTTGCACAACAAGAAAAAGTAGCAACAAATTCTAAGTATTACGTAGGCGCATCTTTAAGTAATATATCCTACATGATAATCAAAGATCAGTCGAAAGAGTCAGGAAGCTTTTCACCTGTTGTATTTCTAAATGCTGGTTATCAGCTTAATAAAAGGATAATTCTTCAGGCTGGAATTGGGTATGGTCAAAACAAGTTTGATGGTGGTTCTATATATTATAAGTCGACAGATAGTACTATATATTACAATGATTATCGGCGCACAAGGGGTATAGCAATACCCTTAACATTAAGATTTACGCCATTTAATCCTAATAAGCGTCTGCAACTTCATGGAACAGCTTCTATTGTCCCTGCTTTCGGTACCATAAAGGCATATAGAACCGAAGAAATGGATGGTATAAAAACAACTACCTATGACGCAGATGTATCGGAATTTAACCTCATAGGGACTGCAGGTCTGATGGTAAACTATAGATTAAGCGAACGATTCGATGGTTATATCGAAGGAAACTTAATCTACAAGAACTTTTCAGGGTCCAGTAATTACGCCAATTCGCGACCAAGGTCAGAAGGTCTAGGACTTAACTATAAACTGAAGTAACATTACCACCTTAAAAGATAAACCACAGGTATAGTGCCTATGGTTTATCTTTTAGTTATACAAAATTATAAGTCTATCATGTGTTAATAATTTTGCATTAAAGCTTTTTTATTTTGCATATATATATATCAAACCCATTACGTGCAACTTGAAACTTCTAAATGAAACCAATCCTAATCTCATTCTTTATATTCTTTACATTATTTTCTTTTAATTCGAGGGCTCAGAAATACGCTGTCCCGGACACAACAAGTAAAGCTAAAAAGGTTGTGGTCTACAATGTATGATGGTTTCTATAATAGAAAATTAGCTTCATGGCGCTGTAATGGTTCTGCTCTTTTTTGGAGAAGCAGGCCGTTTTTCTCACGATTCTTCGGTTTCTG
>NZ_JACXAJ010000004.1 GCF_014773225.1 Pontibacter aquaedesilientis
AAGTTCGCATTAACCCGGACAGAAAAAGGGAAAACACCCTCGACCAACACCGTCCAGATGCCATTGGAGGAACCTTGCCGAGCACAGCGAGCCTCCAACGAGACACCATCTGGACTAACGTTAGTGCCAAGAGTATGAAAGAAAAAAACTTTGACCAAGTACACTTTCTGTGCAGCATTATAGAGCAATGTCCAGACAATTGCGTTGCGGAGTTACAGTGCAACTGGACATCAACCACCTATAGTGACAAAGAAATAGTAGAAATAAAAAAGTATCCTATTAACTCAATCCAAGACTGCAAAACGGACAGGCAGGCAGAAGTTTTCAAATCTTCCCTATTTGACAGTTATAAGTATCAAGAACCACAATTTGGGAAATTTACTGTTTGGAACGGCGGACTTAATTTGCTGATTACGGATAAGAATAAAAATGCTATCATTGGAAATCTGAAAGAATTCTTTGACAACAGAGACGTATGTCATTGTCAAATTTATACGCTAGAGAAACAAATTGCAGAATGCTATGACACGTTTTATCACAGCAAGCTTGACAGTGAAATATTCTCGTTCACGGAAGAAGAAAAACAAAAGTTCGGTGATAACGACATCGACATTTATTTTGACAAATTTGACTAAAAACGCCAAGCACTAACAAGGTTCATAATTTAGGTTCGGCTATGCCTCCCCACATTATGCACGAGACGTTAGGTAATATGAAAACAAACAGATAAGCACCCTGATGAAGGTAATAAAAGCAAGCCTATTAATTAGTCTGTCATTGTTCTTAATCCCCCAACTGAGCTATGGACAGGGGCAGGAGAAGGCGATAGGAGGAATGATTGCTATTTTCTTATCAATCCTCTTCGCCTTAACAGCCTTATCTGCATACTTTCTGGTAAAGCTATACAACCAACGCCTTGGCTCAAGCAAAGTTAAAGCCATTCTGATCTCTTTAGTGTTGGTTTTCATAGGTACTCTAATCATACTTTTAAGCGGTCCTCACCCAGATAATGCACAAGATCCTTATTCTCAAAAGGATGCCATGGAACGAAAAAATGTTGGTTACCTTATACTTATTCCCAATCTGTTAATTATGACAGCTGCTGTATTTATAAAATCATATGCCTCTTATGAAGCCTTGTTAGGAAGGTTGGACGAAGACAGAAGGGTCATCACTTGGGTAAGCCTGAAAAAAATCAAGACGAATCAGGTTGAATTAGCTTATCACAAAGTGATGGATAAATGGCAGGGGCGATTTGACGATATATACAACTTTAGCCCTTATATGGATGGGAGAACGAGTCCTGTGCTTCGATTTGAAAACTTTGAAAGTGCTGCTGAAGATATAAGGAATACCTATGAACTTGAGAAGCTCAGGTTTGTAAGAAAAGGCAAGCTTAAGGCAGAATATAGAAGGCTTCTGAGTTCAGAGAAATCGACAGATAAAAATCAAATTACCTAACAAAAGCTATAAGTTAGCTATGCCACCTTATAGCCCAGTACGTTAGGGCAAAGAGGTAAAATACTGATTTCAACTTTCTACTACTTCTAAGGAAAAGTATGACGAAAATTTACAAACGATTCCAAGTAAAAACACTACTGTTTCTACTGATTCTTCTCCCTGTCTTTTCCTGCCAGTCGTCTGAGGAAGCGCGTGTGAAAACACAGGAGGAGAACTTGGACCTAGTTACAGATTCTGTTAGCACGCCTGCAACAGAGCAAACCGCGAATGTAATGGAATATGAAGACGATGAGGTAGAGTTGCCGGAAGGCCCGCCTGATGTGCATTGCGGCAGGTTCTGGGTGAGTAATTACGCGTTACGGGGAAAGGGCGCAGATACGCAAACCGGATATGTAGTGGTGCATGCCGACCCCGCGTCTGCCGTTGTGGACAGCCTCAACAAGGTCTTCAAACGTGCGGCCCAACAGCACCGTGTGGCCTTGGACAAAGAATACCGGCGGGGGCTCAAGCGCATGGCCGACATCGGGTCAAAGGACGAACTCCAAAAGCTGCGGGTGACGGTGACGCCTTCCATCATCTTTGACAGGATTCTATATATAAGATATTCTTTTTTAGATAAATATGCTCCCGACCTGTCTCTTGTCGACTCTTCTACCGGGGAGCTATTCGATTTACAAACAGGCCGGAAGCTGGCTTTCGAGGACGTGTTCACGGAGGGGCTGAAAGACCTATGGCGGGAACAGGTCAAGGAGCGCCTGCAGTATAGGTACGAAGTATCCGGGGAGCCGTTGGCGAAACTGATGCGGCAGGCCGAGCAGAAGTACACCCCCCATTTGCTGCGAAGTATGAGGCAAGGCTATGATGATGATGAAGCAGAGTGGGATGAGGAATGCATGGTGAGCTTCTGGTATTTTGAGCCAGATGGAAGCAGGAACACAACCATTGATGTACCATTTGAAAGACTGAAGCCTTATATCAACAAGCCTTACCGGACCGATGGCCCCTGCCCGTGTGCGGAGAATTATTAAAAGAAAGTTTTACGTTAAACAGAAATAACATCAGGGTTGTTTTGCCCATCATAGGTTTTAGAAGTATTAAACATTTCATCCTTTAGCCTATCAACTATGAGCAGGAAGAAAACCCTTGCCCTAACCCTGCACAGGCTTCATACTCGGCTGCGCCTCGTTCACAGCCTGTACAAATCCGTTGCCAGTAATTGCTAAGTATGAAAATAATTAGGCAGATAGATGTTTTTGATAATAAAACAGAAAGGCTAGTAGATGAGATTCTACTTTCTGACATAGACTTGGATGAACTTAAGAATATCATCCAAACTGAAGAGAGTGATTCTGCCTTGTATAATTGCTATGAAATTACGGGAAGCTTGAAAAAGTATTTTGAAGGCTTAGGTTATAGCTTCAAGGAAAATAAATACTCCTACTATCTATGTTGTTACCAAGAAATTAAGTAGCACAATGAAAACAATATCAAGTATGGCTTTCTTGCTGTTTAGCTTATTGATTTTCATAGCCTACTTTGGGTTGCTGTATGAGAAAATAGTTATGCCTCAGTTTAAAAACATGGGAACAGCAGGCTTTTTCTTCTGGGGCTTTTTTGTAGCTATTTTGCTTGCCCTTGATGTTCTCATCGTTCGACAGTTTATCAAAAGGTTTAGAAATAAGAAAGAATAACTTCTGGCAACAAGGTTCATAATTTAGGCTGCGGCTTCGCCTTGCCCACATTATGCACGAGTAACGTTATGTGCAATAGAAGATTATAGATTGATGACATGGGACATAAGAAAGTATGTTTTAATTGCAGAAAGGCATTCAGCATCTATAAGAATCCTTCAGATGAAATAAACCTTACATGTCCAGAATGCGGGAGTCTTACAACGTTGATTAATCACAAGTTTCGGCCACCAAAGAGTAGTGACATCAAGAAATGGAAAGTGGCTGAGTTTCTCAAGAACAATGGTTGCTTCTTTCATCATGTTTATGAAAAGCTTGAAGATGGGGGTTATGTGGTTGTACCTTATCCAGAAACTATGACAGAAGCGGTAGAATTTGTAAGAAAGTATAAGCAGAACACAAGCCCATACTAATGTATTTAGATTAACACGCTCTGAAAAAGCATCATTATGATATAGAAAGGCTAAATGGATGTACCAGCTTACTTTTCCTCATATGGTATGCTTTAAATAAGTTGAAGTAAAACTAATACACATAACCCAGCCTATAAGTTATGCTTCGGCTAAGCCTCGCACACCTTATCAGGCCAATCCGTTACCTGTCATAGAAATCATAAATGAAAAATAGACTTCTGTTCCTGAACTTAATATTTATACTTGCATTAGCAGCATCGTGTGGACGGGAAGTCAAAGAAGATATTGCTGTCAAGGAGAGAATCGGAGAAATAGCAGAAAAAGTGCTTGTGGGTTCTACAGCCATACCTTTCAGCTTAGACAGTCTAACAAGCTATACTTGGGAAGAAGTTTATATCATTACTCCCTATACCCAGATTGACAGGGTGAAGCACATTACCAGAGCAGACTTAAGTACAATAGAAGAAACAGGGATAGAATATGATGACGGAAAAAAAGTAATCGCCTTTATCAACAATGGGAAATTGACAAGCTATGTGGATTTGCCAAGGGGCAGTGGTGACTTTGCTTACCTTCAAGATTCTATATTGCTGTATCCTTTTGGATCCGCTGAATTTAGAATGGTTAACAAGAATGGTAGAGCAGTTGTAGAGAAAAATTAAAAACTAAGTCAGGTAACACAGCACAGGCATCATGTTCGGCTAATGCCTCACCCATTGCCTGTCCGAGACCGTTAGAAAATATTTAATATAAAATCCTGTTTTAAAGTTACCATTATGGTAACTTTTTTCTTTATATTTGAGTTCTAAAATAAAGAAGTGAGAGTAATAGCAAAACGGACACTGCGGGATTTTTGGGAAAAACATGCTGATAGTGAGCAACAGCTAAAAGCTTGGTATAATGAGGCCGAGCAGGCGAATTGGACCTCCCCGAATGACATAAAGAAAGACTACCCTTCAGCTAGCCTACTGGAGGACAACAGAATGGTCTTCAACATCAAAGGGAATAATTATAGATTAATCGTCAAAATCAACTACAAGTATGGTATTGTTTGGATACGGTTCATTGGAACGCATGCTGAATATGACAAGGTTGACGCAACTAAAGTTTAAAGAATAAGAAATGAATATCAAGTTAATAAAAACAGAAGAAGATTATCAATTGGCCCTGCAAAGGCTGGAGGAAATATTCGACGCGGAACCAGACACCCAAGACGGCGATGAACTGGAGGTGCTTTCGTTCCTGATTGACTCCTATGAAAAGGAACATTTCCCGATTGAAGCACCAGACCCGATTGAAGCGGTAAAATTTAGAATGGAGCAACTCGGAATTAAGCAGAAGGATTTAGCCCAAGTGCTGGGTTTCAAGAGTCGAGTAAGTGAGGTATTGAACAGGAAAAGAAAGCTCACGCTGGAAATGATAAGGAGTCTGCATAAGACCTTGAATATCCCGACAAACGTGCTTATTCAGGAGTACTAAAAGTAAAACAATTTTCTAACACTGTATATACAAAATCCTTGCTCCGCTGCGGGTAATGTATATACTAACCGTTGTACTTCATAGAAATTAATAGAAAGTATGGTAGATGAGAAAACAAGTATAACTTCAATGCTGGCTCTCTTTCCCGCTTTCAAAAGTCAGTATGAAGAACATGTTAAATTCTGGAAAGGGGAAAACCCTTTTGGAATGGACATGGCTGAATTTTCCCATTTTGCCCTTGATATCATAGCAAAAGGCACAGATGAAGAGATTGAAAAGCTCGTGAATTTTGCTGAACAAATGATAACAGAAGGGAATGACGATGTAAATTATGCCATCAAATTCTTCTTCTTGGAAAATATTACGAACAGAAGCGGAGACAGGAGAATACCGCTGGCCAGATTTATAAATAGACTTAAACCCAAGTCTTATGAGTTCTGCCGAGAACTGGACAAGTTCTGGGGCACTAAAACGGAAGGAATAGATTAAAACTACGAAGTACAACACAATGCTTAAGTTACCTCGCTGACGCTTCGGCATCTTAAGCACGCGGCCGTTGGCACGTATAAAAGTTAAAAAGGATAAAAATTGAATTTATTCGTATATTTTCAAAAAGTTTAGATATGGCAGCTATAAAGGAAGATTTGCATAAACTGATTGATACAACTACTGATGAAAAATTATTAGAAGACATCTTCATGATTCTATCCAGTAGAAGAAATTACAAAGAAGGAAGCCTTTGGACCAGCTTAACAGAAGCACAGAAACAGGAAGTTTTAGCAAGTGAGAGCGAAATTGGTAACAAATCCGCCTGGATATCTCAGGAAGAGATGAAAAGAAGAAGCTCTAAATGGCTCAGATAGTCTGGAATAAGCGGGCAAGCAAACAATTAGCTGACTTACAAGACTATCTGCAGCAGGAATTTGGAGAAAAAGCAGCGCAAACATTTACATACAGAATATTCCAGTTTTTAGAACTACTCGTTAAGTACCCTCAAATAGGAACACTGGAAAGCCCTTAAAAAGATATTAGAGGGTTTTTGCTGCACAGACACACTACAATTCTTTATAATCAGAAAGAACAAACTATCTACATTCTCGCTTTATTCGATAACAGGCAAAATCCTCAGAAGAAGACAGTCTGAAAAATAACAGGTGCCAACCCAATTCAGCCTTTATGCTTGGCTCAGCCACGCCCATCGGCTGCACAAGTCCGTTAAACCCCAAAATTCCATGCACCCACAAATAACTGAGTACATAATCTGCTCTGAAAAGCACAAAGAAACGCTCGCTGCATTACGCGAGCTGGTGCACGATTCCGTGCCTGGCTTAACCGAGGATTTTAAATGGGGCCGGCCGGTGTTCAGAACTCAAAATAACTTCGCCTACCTCAAATCAGCCAAAGCATATGTGACGGTAGGCTTTTTCAATTTTGGAAAGCTGCATGATCCACAAAACCTGCTTGAAGGGACAGGGAAAGAGATGCGGCACATCAAAATAAAAAATGTCAGCGACATCGACAGTAACTTGCTGAAAGAATGGTTTAAGTCAGCTGCAGTTTAGCCCTCCAAGCCTTTGTCCGTATACCTGCCTGTATGAAGACTGAAAAGGAGAAAATGCTGGCGGGTGAGTTGTATGACGCATTGGATAAACAACTGTCTGATGAGCGCCTGCAGACCCGTTTACTGCTAAAAGAACTGAACGATAGCCGCGAAGATCAGGAAACTGAGCGCAGCCGCCTCCTGAAGGCGTTGATACCACGTGCGGGCGAGGGTCTCTGGCTACAGCCGCCCTTTTACTGCGACTACGGCTACAACATAGTGGTAGGTGAGAAGGTGTTTTTCAACTTCAACTGCGTGGTGCTCGATGTGGCCCAGGTCACTATTGGCAGCAGAACCCTGTTCGGCCCTAACGTACAGGTATACACCGCTACCCACCCAATGAATCACCGTGAACGTGCCTCTGGTCTGGAATATGCCAAGCCTATTACCATTGGTGAGGATGTCTGGATCGGCGGTAGCGCCGTAATTTGCCCCGGCGTTAGTATCGGCGATCGCAGTGTGATTGGGGCTGGCAGTGTGGTCACAAAAGATGTACCTGCCGATGTGTTTGCGGCGGGTAATCCCTGTCGTGTCATCCGGGAATTGTAGATGCGCTATACCTATACCTGAAATCACAAAGGGCCTCTCCGTTTCCGAAGAGGCCCTTTGCTTTGTTTATTTAAAATTACCTATACCAGTATTCTCACTGGGTTCTCCAGCAGATTCTTAAAGGTCTGCAGGAAAGCGGAGCCTACGGCGCCATCTACTACACGGTGGTCGCAGGAAAGGGTTACTTTCATCACGTTACCGATCCTGATCTGACCATCACGCACAACCGGCGTCTGCTTGATGCCACCTACAGCCATAATGCAGGCATCCGGTGGGTTAATGATAGCAGTAAACTCTTCGATGCCGAACATACCCAGGTTAGAGATCGTGAAGGTGTTTCCTTCCCAGTCAGCTGGCTGCAGCTTTTTGTTCTTGGCTTTACCGCCCAAATCCTTTACTTCAGCAGCAATAGCCGACAGCGACTTGTAGTCGGCGTTGCGTACCACTGGCACCAACAGGCCTTCTTCTACTGCCACAGCCACACCAATGTTGATGTGCTTGTTGTAGCGGATCTTGTCGCCCAGCCACGAAGAGTTCACGGCAGGGTGCTGGCGAAGCGCCGCAGCAGCCGCCTTGATCACCAGGTCGTTGAACGAAACCTTAACTGGAGATACCTCATTGATAGATACACGGGCTTCCATAGCCTTGTCCATGTCGATTTCCATGGTCAGGTAGAAGTGCGGTGCCGTGAACTTGCTTTCTGCCAGACGGCGGGCAATCACTTTGCGCATCTGCGACACGTTCACTTCTTCGTAAGACTCGGCCGGAGCGCCAGGTATAGCCTGTGCTGCCGGGGCGGCTGCAGGCGCCTTAGCGGCTTCTTTCTGAGGCGCGGCAGATGGCGTGAAGCTTTCCACGTCGCGCAGTACGATGCGTCCACCCTCGCCTGATCCTTTGATCTGGCTTAGGTTAAAGCCTTTTTCTTTGGCTACTTTCTTGGCAAGCGGAGAAGCCTTGATACGGCCGTTTCCTTCGGCGGCAACTTCTTCCTTCGGCTCAGGTTTTTCTTCTGCTTTCGGTTCTTCAGCCGGAGCCTCTTCTTTCGTTTCAGCTTTTGCTTCAGCAGAACCGGAGGCTTGCGCGTCCAGTAATGCTTTGTAGTCAGCGTCTTTGTCACCAATAATGGCGATAATGGCATCTATAGGAACAGAATCACCTTCGTTTACTCCGGTGTAAAGCAGTGTACCGTCTTCGTATGATTCCAGCTCCATGGTCGCTTTGTCGGTCTCCACTTCGGCCAGAATATCGCCGGAGCTCACTTTGTCACCTACCTTCTTCAGCCACGATACAAGAACACCCTCTGTCATGGTGTCGCTCATCTTCGGCATGCGGATCACGTTGGCCTTGATGTTGGATGTGTCTACAGAGGTTTTGGCGGCAGGGGCTTCCGCCTTGGCAGGGGCGTCCTCTTTCTTCTCTTCTTTCTTTTCAGCTTTCGGCTCTTCTTTGGCAGCTGGTTTCTCACCGTTTCCGGCTCCGCCCAACAGTTCGGAGATATCCTCTCCCTCTTTGCCAATGATTGCTATTACAGCATCAACTGGTACAGAATCGCCCTTTTTCGGACCAATGTGCAACAGGGTGCCATCTTCGTATGATTCCAGTTCCATGGTCGCCTTGTCGGTCTCCACTTCGGCCAGAATATCGCCGGAGCTTACCTTGTCACCTACTTTCTTAAGCCAAGATGCAATCACCCCCTCAGTCATCGTGTCGCTCATCTTAGGCATTCGTATCACTTCAGCCATAATTATCGTCTTGTTTGTTCGCCTATTTCGTCTAATCAATAAGACCCAAAATTAGACCTAAAAATATTTTATTCAAACTATACCCATTATTTTGTTGGCACGGCTCGTTTATACCGTCAAATCCTGCAAATGGGCTACGTCGCAGTACTTCTTCACCGTGAACATGCTACCCGTGTAATCGAGCTGGTAGAGGCACAGGTTCTGGTGTTCGAACTGGTCCATGCAGCGCAGCGGGTAGCGCAGCAGCTGGCTCAGCAATATGCGCATGGCACGCCCGTGCATACAGATCAGCACCGTATCTTCTTCCGGACGGCTCAGCATCAGGTCTACAAAAACCTTTTGCCGGGCGGCTACCAGGTCGGGACTCTCCCCTCCTTCTATGCACAGGCTGGTCTCGCCCTCGCACCAGGTCTGCAGCAGGCGATGGTAGTAAGCGTCCTCTTCGGGCGTAATGCGGGAGCCTTCGCGGGTGCCCCAGTTGATCTCATTCAGGCCGGCGTGCTGCTCGTGGGGTATGCCCAGGTCCAGAAAGCCCTGCACTGACTGGATACTGCGCTTTAGCGTGGAGGTGTACACCTTACTGAAAGGGATGTCCCTGTACTTTTCATAAAAAGCGGCTGCCTGGCTACGCCCCAACTCATTCAGGGAAGAGTCGACGCCACTTCCCTGCACGATGCCCTGCAGGTTGAAGTCGGTCTGCCCGTGGCGGATGATGTATATTTTCTTAATACTCAAAATTCTTCTACTTTTGCTTCTTTACAAATACGAGCGTGCGAAGTTAATACGCGCAATTTTTACATAAAATGGATTCTACCTTAGAAAAACTGCAGGAGTGGCGCAAAAATACCATGGTGGAGCACCTGGGCATCGAACTTACCGAGTACGGCGAGGGCTATATTTGCGGTAAAATGCCGGTGGACCACCGCACGCACCAACCCATGGGCCTGCTGCACGGCGGTGCCTCCGTGGCGCTGGCCGAGACGCTGGCCAGCATTGGCGCGGCCCTGTCGGTGGACCTGAGCAAGAAAGCCTGCGTGGGACTGGAGATCAACGCCAACCACATTCGGAGCGTGCACGAAGGTTGGGTATACGGTAAGGCCACGGCCCTGCATACGGGTCGCAGCACGCAGGTATGGGAAGTCAGGATCACGACAGAAGCCGGCGAACTGGTTTGTCTGAGCCGCATGACCGTTGCCGTAATCGATAAAAAATAAAGGCATGGCACAGGAAATGGCCGGTAACAACGCAAAAGAATCGCCCCGCTATACCTTGACCGAGGTGCTGCAGACGGCACTGCATCAGGGATTGGCCGTAGCCGCCTGGCGACTGCCTTTGCAGCCGGAGGTGCAACTTTGCGTTTCCTTCACGCCGCAAACCACGCAGGAGATTCCGACGCTGGAACCCAGCCCGGCCGGATTTCTCTTCTGTCCTTTCCAGGCTGATGCGGTACATCCCCATATTTTTCTCAAAGCCGATCTCAGTTTTTCCTCCATCACCGGAGAACTGACACAGTCCCCGGATGCACCTGACTCGCAGGCAGCAGCTTTTTTCCAGGCACTGGAAAATGGAGTTCAGCGTCAATCGACAAACTGGCCTTTCCCTGACTCGAATCCGAACCAGTCAGATCGCACCGAAGAGACTTTTCAGGCTGCCGTAAGCCTGGCAGTTGATCTAATCAGGGCTGAGGCGATGGAAAAAGTGGTGCTCTCGCGCAGTCATTCGGTTCCCCTGCCCGATTCGTTTGAACTAACAACCGCATTCGAGCAGATGCTCTCGGTCTACCCCAATGCCTTTGTCTCGCTTACCGCTATACCTGGTATCGGCACCTGGATGGGCGCTTCGCCGGAAGTACTGGTGAGTGTGGACAAGCAACAGGTGTTTAAGACTGTAGCACTGGCCGGCACGCAACCCGCCAGCGAAGACGGCTCCACGGCCAACGCCATCTGGCGACAGAAAGAGATCGAAGAGCAAGGCATGGTGGAACGCTATGTTCTCAGCTGTTTTAAAAAGCTGCGCCTGCGCGAGTATACCGAAGTAGGCCCGCGCACCGTAATTGCGGGTAACCTCATGCACCTGCGCACCGATTTTAAGGTAGACCTGAAGGAAGTGGACTTTCCGACGCTGGGCACCGATATGCTGCGACTCCTCCACCCTACTTCCGCCGTATGCGGACTTCCCAAGGAGCCTGCTCTGCAGTTCATCCTGGCGAACGAAGGGTATAACCGCAGCTATTACAGTGGTTTTCTGGGGCCGGTGAACAGTGCAGTCGGCACACATTTATTCGTGAACCTGCGCTGCATGCAGCTACTGGAAACGGAAGCGGTCTTGTATGCCGGGGCCGGCATCACTGGCGAGTCCTCCCCTGACAAGGAATGGCAGGAAACCCAGCATAAACTCCAAACCATGTTTAAAATTCTGGCTGAGTTTTAAATAATGAGTGATTGAGTGAATGAGTGAATGAGTGAGTTTAAAAGTTAGAAAGTTTAGAAGTTAGAAAGTTTGGAAGCTATAGCTTGCAGGTACAGAAACATTTGAATTGCGCATTTAACTATTCACCAGCTCAAAATTCACTCATTCACTCATTCGCTCATTCACTAACTTACTAACTCACTAAATATGATCCTCCAGCCTGTTGTCAATATTGCCGAGATATGTGCCCGCAAGGGAGTGCAGAACGTGGTGCTTTCGCCGGGGTCACGCTGTGCGCCGCTTACCATCGCCTTTGCCCGCCACCCGAACCTGACGGTGCGCACGGTGAGCGATGAGCGTGCCGCTGCCTTCATTGCCCTGGGTATGGCACAGACAACAGGAAAGCCGATAGTGCTGGTGTGTACCTCTGGTACGGCTGCTTTGAATTACGCCCCTGCCGTGGCGGAGGCCTTTTTCTTGCAGGTGCCTTTGCTGGTGCTTACCGCTGACCGCCCACCTGAGTGGATCGACCAACTGGATGGGCAAACCATACGGCAGCAGCAGGTATACGGCCGCCACGTGAAGCAGAGTTTTGATTTTCCGGTCGACCTTAGCCATTCGGATGCGGGGTGGCATACCGAGCGGCTTGTTTCGGAGGCCCTGAACGAAACGGTTGCCTACCCAGCCGGTCCGGTACACATCAATGTGCCCTTGCGTGAACCTTTCTACCCAAACGCCGGTGAGGAGATAACATGCAGTCAGCACATGAAGGTGATCGAAGAAGAGCAGAGCCTGTTTGAGATCAACTCGATGCAGGCCCTGAAACTGGAACAGGAAATGCTGTACTACAAACGGGTGCTCATCGTGGCCGGGCAAGGTAACTTTGACGCCAGACTCCTCCAGTGCCTCCAGACGTTCATGGGCTCTACGGGTGCCGTGGTGGTAGGCGATGTGATCAGCAACACGCAACAGCTCTCGGGGGTAGTGCGCCACCAGGATGCTATCCTGGCCTGCGTGGATACCGAAAAGATGAAATCGCTGCAGCCCGACCTACTGATTACTTTCGGCAAATCGGTGATCTCCAAAAGCCTGAAGCTATACCTGCGCCAATACAAACCCAAGGCGCACTGGCACCTGCAGCCGGCCGGCCAGGTAGCCGACACCTTCCAGTCTCTGACCAAGATCATTCGCTGCACGCCCGGCAGCTTTTTCCATCGCATGGCCGGCTGCACCCGCGAGGATTCCGGCTATGTGCAGGCCTGGGCAGGTATGGAGCGCAAAGCAGGTGATTTTCTGAACCAGTTTACCGCCACAGCACCCTACAGCGAACTCACCGTGGTAGCCCGCATGCTGCAGGCCCTTCCAAACCGAAGCAACCTGCACCTGGCCAACAGCATGGCCGTGCGTTACGCCAATATACTGGGTCTGTCTGCAGAGCAAGAGGTGCGTGTATACGCCAATCGGGGAACAAGCGGGATAGACGGCAGCACCAGTACGGCCGTGGGCTGCGCCCTGAGCAGCAACCGGATCACGACGCTGCTGACCGGCGACCTGGCTTTTTTCTACGACCGCAACGGGCTTTGGCACAACTACCTGCCCGCCAATCTACGCATCATCATCATCAACAACCACGCGGGTGGCATTTTCCGTCTGATCGATGGCCCGCGCCGACAGCCGGAGCTGGAGGAGTTCTTTGAGACCCGCCAGGAACTGGACGCAAGCAACACGGCCAGCGATTTTGGGCTCCGCTATACCTCCTGTCATTCGCTGCAAGAGCTGGATCAGGCACTGCCGGATTTCTTCGCATCAGACGCCGGCGCAGGTATACTGGAGATCTTCACCGACAGCAAAAGCAACGCGACGGAGTTTGCCGCCTATAAGCAGGCCCTGCTGCAAGCCCTCTAAGATATACCGGCTGCCTTCATCCGTTCTGTAGAATTAAACGTTTAAATAATTGTACACCAATTTGTTGAACCTTAAATTTTACAGCCATGAATTTATCGCAAGACATGAACCGGATCGAACATTGGGCTGATACACATCACCCGGTTTGGGTAGATTTCGTGCGGATGGCGCTGGGTATATTCATCTTCATGAAAGGCATTATGTTCATACAGGATACGGAGGCATTGCAAAACATCATGCGAAACAGCCAGTTCCAGTGGGTGTCGTTCGGCTTGGCCCATTATGTGGCTTTTGCGCACCTGGTAGGTGGTTTGTTCATCGCCATGGGCCTAGTTACACGCATTGCCATCCTTTTCCAGATACCTATTCTGCTGGGTGCCGTGTTCTTTATCAATCCACAGCGAGGCTTTTACTCTGAGAACGCTGAATTATGGTCCTCCATTATCGTGCTCATCCTATTGATCTTCTTCCTGGTATGGGGCTCGGGCAGGTTGTCAGTCGACCACCTCATCCGCAAACCCAAAAGAGACTGGCTCTACTGAGCACTCGGCAGATCGTTCCCTTCACACAGCAGTAGCTTCACTGACAGGTATACCATGTGCTCTTTCAGGCTATCATGAACAATTTAAGCCCTTAAAAAGGCACGCCAGATTTTTCTGATGCGTGAGAAGTCGTAATTTTGCCGGCCTGCTATACCTTCATCCTTGCTACATACGCGGCTAAAGGTATGGCCCTTGATACCGCAATACTCGATCAGAGCAGAGGTAAGGTTTACTTCTGCTCTGTTTGTTTTAAATTATTTCCGTGCCTGGTCCTGTCTTGGTACGTATGCACTAAAACGATTGAAAAATTTCCGCAGAAAGCAGCCCGGTGCCGTATTCTGCTTAATCATAACATTACATGACTGAAAGGTTCCTTCTCCTCAATGGCAAGAAGTTCTATTACGACGAAATAGCAGCCTATTCTTTCCGCAACAGCATACCCCTGAACGGCTACGAGGCCAAAATCCTGGAGTTCTGCAAGGACTGGCTCAATGGCGTGCAGGAATTCCCGATCCAGACGTCCGGCTCGACTGGCACGCCCAAGCTGATCACCCTGACCCGCCGGCAACTGGAGATCAGCGCCCGCCGCACCATCCGGATACTGGGGCTTTCTGCTGACGACCATATGCTGGTATGCCTGAACACGGAGTATATTGCAGGGATGATGATGCTGGTGCGCGGGCTTCTGGCCAATATGCAGATGACTATTGTGGATCCTGTTGGCAATCCGCTGGCCCTGGTGCCGGAAGGGGAAAAAATTGACTTTGCTTCTTTTGTACCGATGCAGCTGCAAACCATTCTGCAGGATTTGCCTGAAGCCATGCAGCAGCTGAACCAAATGAAAGCCATATTGGTGGGAGGTGCCCCGGTGAGTTTTACACTGCAGCGTAGCCTGCAGCAATTGCAGGTACCCGTCTACCATACCTACGGCATGACCGAAACCGCATCGCATATTGCCTTGCGCATGCTCAATGGCCCCCATGCGGCGGAATATTACGAGACAATGGATGGCGTGAAAATTGGGCAGGACAGCCGGGGATGCCTCACCATTAAGGCCGACATCACCGAAAACAAAACGCTCATCACCAACGACATCGTGGAGATACTCACTCCTACCCGATTCCGTTGGATAGGCCGTGCCGATAACACCATCAACACAGGTGGCGTGAAAGTACAGACTGAAGTGGTGGAGGTTGCCGTGTCTGAAGCACTGGCCGCATTGGATGAAACGCCTCGCTTTTTTGTGGCCTCCCAGCCTGATGAACTGCTGGGTGAAAAGGTGATCCTGGTGCTAGAAGGCAAAAAGCTAACCGAAGAAACCGAACTGCAGATTCAGGAAAAACTGAAAGGGCTGCTGCGCAAATTCGAGATGCCCAAAGACATTTACTACAGCTCTGCGTTTTCGGAGACGGCCACCGGAAAAGTGTCCCGGCTGCGCACCATGCAGAAGCTAGGCCTCGAAACAGACTAAAACAGGTATAGCATTATCGCGTAGTAGGGTATAAATCAAAAAACCTGACTATGCGAACTATCTCCTATTACGTTGCTGCCCTCCTCTCCGTCCTACTGCTGCCCGGCTGCAGCGGCGGGCTGTTCACGGCCAGCGCACCTGTCACCCTGCAAGAAGCCTGGTCCAGCGACAATACCCTGCGCACACCCGAATCGGTGGTGCTAGACCGCGAACGCAACGTGCTCTACGTCTCCAACATCAACCAGAGTGGAAAAGACCGCAAAGACGGCGATGGCTTTATATCCCGCCTCTCGTCCAATGGTGATATCGAGCAGCTGTACTGGGTTTCGGGCTTAAACGACCCCAAAGGGATGGCGCTTCATAACAATGTGCTCTACGTGGCCGATCTCGACGAAATTGTGGCCATCGCTACCCAAACAGGTTCTATTCTCTCCCGCCATAAGGTAGACAAGGCCCAGTCCCTCAACGACGTGACCGTGGACAATGCCGGGAACGTGTATATTTCAGACATCGGGAAAGGCGCTATTTACCAGTTCCGGAACGGACGGGTTACAAACTGGCTGGACGATACTAAACGCGAAAAACCAAACGGCTTGCTTTATGACAACAACCGCCTGGTCGTGGCATTTATGAACAGCGGCAACGTGCGCTTGCTGGATACCGACCGCAAAGATTTTTCGGATTGGGCAGACAAAATCCCGTCGGCGGACGGTATAGCGCATGCGGGAGCGGCAGGTTATTTCGTTTCGAACTGGAATGGTGAAATATACTACGTCAACCAGGCTGGCAAAAAATGGAAAGTACTCGATACCAAAGACAGGAAGATTAACGCAGCGGACATTTATTACTCCGAGGAAAAGCAACTGCTGTATGTGCCCACTTTCTATGACAACCGTGTGGTAGCCTACAGGGTGACCTTCTAGCTATGAAATATTTGAGCAAAACACGTCTCCCTGAAAATCTGGCCCGGAATCTGCATACCAGCAAGGTATAAGACCATTTACCGGGAGAGACATATGAAAATGAAACAAACCTTTGCGCTGGCTGCCTTCCTTGCTGGAGCTGCTTTCAGCGCCGCGGCCCAGGACAACTCGACACAGTTACCACCTGCGGAGCAAACCCACATCCTTATCGCGAAGCACGATACCCTGGCCCGCCTGGAAACTCTGTCGGGTATATTTCTGAACCCTACCAAGAAAGGTACTTTTGTGCTGGACTTTGAGCAGGAACTGAAAGAAGATGCACTGTTGGAGGTGAAAAACACGGCTGGCAAAACGGTGTATAAAAAGCCGGTCAGCATCGCCAAAAACACGACTGCCTGGCGCTTCGACCTGGGCAAGCTAAGACCAGACACCTATCTGATCGAGGTTAAAACTCCGGACACTAGTTACTGGACAAAGTTTAAGGTAGGAAAGTGACGGAAGTTAGAAAGTTTGGAAGTTAGAAAGTTAGTAAGTTGAGAATTTGTTGCTTAGAGGTTTTAGTGCTTTGCGGTATAGAGAATTTACCTAAACCGCGAAGCACTAAACTTTTCTAAACTAATTAAAGCCCTTCTAAACTTCCAAACTTTCTAACTTCTCAACTTCTAAACTTCCAAACTCTCACACCTGGCTCCACTGCTGCACGACATGGTATAGCAGCGCGGCTCCGAGTTTTGCCGTGCGGTTGTCTACATCAAGCTTCGGGTTGAGCTCCACCACATCGAGCGTCAGGAGTTTGCCACTACTGATGATTTCCTGCAACAGAATAAGCGCAACCTCCGGGTGTATACCTAAGGCAGCCGGGGCGCTCACACCCGGTGCATAAGCTGCAGCGAACACATCCAGATCGATACTCACATACAACACATCCACCAACGCTATGAATTGCTGCAGCCGCTCCCGCAAGGCTTCATAATTGTAAACCTGCATGGCCGGTGCAAACACATAATCAGCGCCATATTCTTTGGCCGTATTGAACAGTTTTTGTGTGTTGCCATACTGCTGTATACCTAGACACAGGTAGTTGAACTCCCGGTTATGGCCTATTAGGTCATCGGCAATTTGCAGGAAAGGCGTGCCAGATGAAGGCTGTTTCTCGTAACTGCGCAGATCAAAATGCGCGTCGAAATTGATGATACCAAGCTGTTTGTCGGCAGGAAGTGCCTGCTTTATACCTAAAAAATGTCCGTAAGCCGTTTCGTGGCCACCGCCCAACACGATCGTTTTGTAGGTATTCGTCAGTAGCGCATGTACCTTCTTGCCTAACTGCTTTTGGGCCTCTTCCAAATTCTGGTTGGTGCAATACACATCCCCGGCATCGAACAAGGCTGCGTCATCGTCCAGGTGCCAGGCAAAAGAAGCCATGGCCTGACGTAAGGTGGCAGGCCCTTGCACCGCCCCTTCCCTGCCCTGGTTGCGCCGCACACCTTCATCGCAGCAGAAACCCAGCAGCGCAATGGCCTGCTCTGCCACTGCTGGTTCCGTTTCTTCGGTCAGGTTGAGCAATTGGATACCCTGATGCCAGCGTTTTCCCTCTTCGCCATCCAGTGCGTCTACTCTTCCTTTCCAGGTGCCGGGTTCGGTGGGTTTGTACATAATTTCGTTATTCGTTGATCGTTGTTCGTTTATTGGCACATTGCATCCCGACAATCACTCCAATTGAATCTTAACTGTTAACTGCTAACTGTTAACTGTCAAACCTCTTTTCCCTGCTTCCATACCTTAGTTGGCTTTAGTTTGCCTTGCTGGTAAAGGATTTCCTTGTAGTTGGCTGTCGGGAATGCGATCAGGTCGGCCAGTTGGCCCTTTTGTACCGAGCCACGATCCGTTAGGTGAAGGGCTTTGGCGGCACGGGCAGTAATCGCGGCCAAGGTTTCGGCAGTGGTCAGCTTCTCGGCGGCACCCAGCAGGGCGGCCTGCAGCAGTAAGTCACCCATGGGTGCGGAACCCGGGTTCCAGTCGGTGGCAATGGCCAGGCAAAGACCGCCATCCAGCATTTTGCGGGCCGGGGCATAGTGCATCCCCAGGCCCAGCGAAGCGCCGGGCAGCACCGTTGCCACAACTCCCGATGCCTTGAGTAAGGCGATCTCCTCGTCGCCACTGGCCTCGAGGTGGTCGGCGCTCACAGCTCCGGCTTCCGCAGCAATGCGGCTACCGCCTGTGCTGAACTGGTCGGCATGCACCGTAATTTCAAAGCCCATTTCTTTGGCGGCCAGCAAATATTCCAGCGACTCCTCCTCATTAAAGGCCGTATCTTCAATAAAAATATCAACCCGGCTAGCCAGGCCCTGTTCTTTGATCTGTGGCAGCAATACACTCACCACCTCCTCAAGATACGCTCTGGAGTCGGTATGCTCCGGTGGGCGCATGTGTGCCGCCAGACATGTAGGTATAAGGTCGATGGCATGGTGTTTATTCACCAACTGGATTGCCTCCAGCATTTTCAATTCATCATCCGTTGTCAGGCCATAGCCGCTTTTCACTTCGCAGGTGGTTACCCCTTCGGAGAGATGCCTGTCGCAGCGTTTTTTTAGCAGATCAACCAACTCTACCACAGTAGCTTCACGGGTTTTGCGCACGCTGTCAAGTATACCGCCGCCGTTTCGGGCAATTTCCAGATATGATTTTCCGGCAACACGCATGGCGTAGTCGTTGGCACGTGAACCGGCGAAACAGATGTGGGTATGCGAATCGATCAAACCTGGCATGAGCACCATCGGCTCCTCGATCTTCTGCAAGCTGTACTGCTTCTCTTCAGCGATTTTCAGCAGTTTATCATAACTCTCCACCAGCACAATACGGCCTTCATGTACCAACACGCCGGCATTTTCCAGCACCTCAAGTGCCTCATCAGCAATTGGCCCGGCCTCCGGCAATTCGGCCATCGTCACGATCTGGCTGAAAGGACCGATCAAGGTATGGTTTGATGTGGCTGGTTTCATAGTTTTTGTTTGGGGAAATAGCACATTCTTAAATACGGGTATCGGTTACAAATTCAAGCCAAACTTCTCGGCGTTCTCCTGCGCGGTTTCATAGCCAGCGTCCGCATGACGGAAAATACCCATAGCCGGGTCGTTGTGCAACACACGGCTCAAGCAACGGTCGGCACGCTCGGTACCGTCAGCCAGGATCACCATGCCTGCATGCTGGGAGTAACCTATACCTACACCACCACCATGATGGAACGACACCCAGGTGGCACCACCCGCCGTGTTCGACATCAGGTTAAGCAATGGCCAGTCAGACACAGCATCAGATCCATCGAGCATACCTTCGGTTTCGCGGTAAGGGGAAGCCACAGAGCCACAGTCCAGGTGATCACGGCCAATCACGATCGGCGCTTTCACTTTACCGTCGCGCACCAGTTGGTTGAACATTAATCCTGCTTTCTCGCGCTCGCCCATACCCAGCCAGCAAATGCGGCAAGGCAGCCCCTGGAAAGCCACTTTCTCTTTGGCCTCATCCAGCCACTTGATCATGTGCGTATTTTCCGGGAACAGTGCTTTCAAGGCCTCGTCCGTCACGCGAATATCTTCCGGATCGCCTGAAAGGGCTGCCCAGCGGAACGGTCCTTTGCCTTCGCAGAAAAGGGGGCGCATGTATTCCGGTACGAAGCCCGGTATGTTGAAGGCGTTTTTTTCACCGCCCTGCTGGGCGAACTCACGCAGGTTGTTGCCATAGTCGAAGGTGCGGCTGCCGCGCTTCTGGAGCTCCAGCATAAAGCCCACATGACGGGCCATACTCTTGAGTGAACGGGCCTTGTATGCCTGCGGATCGCTTTCGCGCAGCGCCCTGGCTTCTTCCAGCGTCAGACCGTTCGGCACGTAACCGTTGATAGGGTCATGCGCCGAGGTTTGATCGGTAAGTATCTCTGGTGTAATGTTATCCTGGATCAGTTTTTCCAGCACATCACCAATGTCACCTACCAGTCCGATAGAAATGGCCTCTCCTTTCTCCTTCGCTTCCAAAGCCCAACGCTTGGCCTCTTCGTAGTCGTAGGTCATCTTATCAATGTAGCGGGTTTCGAGGCGCTTCTTGATGCGCTCCGGATCCACGTCCACACCCAGGAAGGTGGCACCCGCAATGGTAGCTGCCAATGGCTGCGCACCGCCCATGCCACCCAGACCGCCGGTAACGAGCAGCTTGTGGCGCAGGTCATCGTTGAAGTGGATTCTGCCACAGGCAGCAAAAGTCTCATACGTTCCCTGGAGTATACCTTGCGTCCCGATGTAGATCCAGCTACCGGCCGTCATCTGCCCATACATCATCAGGCCGCGTTCACGCAACTCGTTGAAGTGCTCCCAAGTAGCCCAATGCGGCACCAGGTTGGAGTTGGCGATAAGCACACGCGGCGCTTCGGCATGGCTGCGCACCTTGCCCACCGGCTTGCCCGATTGCACCAGCAGACTCTCGTCTTCCTCCAGGTTCAGCAAAACCTCAATGATCTTCTGGGCATCCGCCACAGTGCGGGCCGCCTGGCCTATACCCCCGTATACCACCAATCGGCTTGGGTCCTCAGCTACTTCGTCGGTCAGGTTGTTGAGGAACATGCGCAGGGCCGCCTCCGACTGCCAGTTTTTGGCATTCAGTTCCGGACCTGTTGGCGGAATATAAGTGGGGTGGTTGGCGTATTTCTGGATGAACTCACTCACTGTCAGGTTGGAGCGAAGTACGGTGGTTGTTTCGGTGGTGCTATTCATAGTTGATCTTGTCGTGTAATCCTGTTCAATATTCTTAAAAAAAGAGCAAAAAGGATAATAAAATCATCCTTAATTTCGGCTGACCGTTTCCCCTGCATCTTTAACCATAAACTGTATTCCACATGTTCCATCTGCCCATAACTTCCCTCCAAGCACATTTCGGAGACATCGACATCTACCTTTTTGACCAGTTGCTGAAAGGCCGTATACAGAAGGGAATGAAGCTACTGGATGCCGGTTGCAGTACGGGAAGAAACCTGCCTTACCTGTTGAAAGCGGGCGTGAAGGTACACGGAGTGGATCTATCGGTGGATGCAGTACGGCAAGTACGTGAACTGGCCTCCGAACTGGCTCCTACCTTGCCTGCCGACAATTTTGTAACAGCTGATCTGGAGCAGCTGCCATTTGAAAGTGATAAGTTTGAGGTGATCCTGTGCAGCGCCGTGCTGCACTTTGCCCGCAGTGAGGCGCATTTCCAGGGTATGGTGCAGGAACTCTGGCGGGTACTCCAGCCAGGCGGTATGCTATTTTGCCGTTTCGGTACAACCATTGGCTTAGCGGGAAAGCTGGAACAATTGGAAGGCCGTTTCCACCGCATGCCGCATGGACCGGTGTGGTTTCTGGCTGATGAAGCCTTGCTCTCGGAATTGGAAAAACAACTGACCGCCACACGACTTGAACCATTGAAAACGGTGCTCGTGGAACAGGAACGCAGTATGACGACTTGGGTGCTAAGAAAGTAGCATCCGAACATACTTGGCTGAAGACATAGACCAGGCTTGTGTAAGCTCGATTTAGGTATAGCCCAAACTCCATCATTTATCAGCGACTATAAACAGGAAGGGCTCCCACTTCTGTAGCGGGAGCCCTTCCTGTTTATTAAACTAAAGCTTACTTCAGGCTTTCCATATCAATCACAAAGCGGTACTTCACATCGCTGCGTAGCATACGCTCATAGGCATTGTTGATCTCCTCCATCGGGATCATTTCAATGTCGGCCATAATGTTGTGCTCAGCGCAGAAGTCCAGCATTTCCTGGGTTTCAGGTATACCGCCGATCATGGAACCAGCCAAACGCTTACGACGGGCGATCAAGCTAAACCCGGCTACCGTAGAGGGCTCTGGTGGCGCACCCAACAGGATCATGGTCCCGTCCCGCTTCAACATGGACAGGTATAGGTTGTAGTCGTGCGGGGCAGAAACCGTGTCGATAATGAAATCGAAGGAGTTGCGCAGCTGCTTGAGTGTCTCTTCGTCCTTGGTGACAGCAAAATTATGTGCGCCCAGATCATGGGCATCCTGCTTCTTGTTTGGTGAAGTACTGAGCACCGTCACATCTGCCCCCTTGGCCGCTGCGATTTTCACAGCCATGTGCCCCAGTCCGCCGAGGCCAACGATACCGACACGGTGACCTTTGCCGATTTTCCACTGCATGATGGGCGAATAGGTTGTAATGCCGGCACAGAGCAGCGGCGCAACACGAGCCAAATCCAGGTTCTCCGGCACTTTCAAGGTATAGTTCTCATCCACCACAATCTGGGTAGAGTAACCGCCGTAGGTAATGGTTTTGTTGTCGCGCTCGTAGCTGTTGTAGGTGCCAACGTTTTGCACTTCGCAATACTGCTCCAGGCCTTCCTGGCAACTGTGGCACTCCCGGCAGGAATCCACGAAGCAGCCGACACCGGCCAGGTCGCCTTCCTTGAACTTGCTTACTTTACTGCCTACTTTGCTCACCACCCCCACAATCTCGTGGCCGGGCACAAGCGGGTACATGGCGCCACCCCATTCATTGCGCACCTGGTGCAGGTCTGAGTGGCAAACGCCACAGAATTTTATATCAATCAGCACGTCATGCTCCCCTACCTCGCGGCGCTCCAGGTTATGGGGCCCGAGTGGACTGGTAGGGTCAAATGCGGCATATGCTTTTGCTGGAATCATAGTTTTTTAAAGAATTTAAAATGTAACATGTAAGAAATCAGAACAGCCCACAGCAGGGAATGTTATCATCCTACGAAATTGATTTATTTATACCTGACCAATATCAGGAAAATTCGCCTGAGAAGCAGGGTTTACGCGATTTCACTTCTGAACAATTCGGCAGGCACGCCTTGCACCCCGGGCTTCACGGCAAATATACCACCGCTTTGAGGATATTTTTTCAACTGCTCCGAATCGAGGCCGTCGCGTGCCGACGTGATGAAGAGTGTGGCCAGATCCTCGCCGCCGAAAGCACAGGAAGTGGTATGCGGGGCCGGAACGGTTATTTTCTGTATCAAAGCACCCGTCTCCGTGTTCCAGCAGCCTACTGCACCACCGCCATACAAGGCAATCCAGAGATTTCCCGCTGAGTCAATGGTCATCCCATCCGGTTTTCCCTCCGACTCCGGTATACGGATCGCGTCCCCCTGATAGCTGATCGCCCCTGTCTCATTGTCATAGGCAAATCGCTGCACTTTGCAGGTGGGCGTATCAATGAAGTACATCGTTTTCTTGTCTGCGGTCCAGACCAGGCCGTTGGAGACGGAGAGCTTATCCAGCATTTGGTGGATGCTGCCGTCCCGGTCCATGCGGTATAGCACGGCGGCTCCTTCCCTGGAGTCGAGGGCCATCGTACCCACCCAGAATCTGCCTGCGGGGTCGCATTTGCCGTCGTTGAAACGAATATCCTTTGCCTGAAGGGGATTGGTAATACAGCGAAGCTCACCGGTTTCTGTATTGATGCGGTGTATGCCGTTTTGCAGGGCAACGAGCGCTCCACCGCCCACAACAGGCACGACGGTACCGATACGCGCGCCAACCGGCCATACTTCATCCTGCATAGTTACAGGATCGAACACGTGGAGTTCCTTGCATTCGATATCTACCCAATACAGCAACTCTTCGACCGGATGCCAGATAGCCCCCTCTCCCAACGTAGCCCTGGCGTCGAGTACCAGACTGGCATCCATTTCGGTGTTCTGCTTCGGTTTGCTCATAGCGGAATTGTGGGTACTTGTCAGGTATAAAAATGACTGTCCCTATACCTTGGCTAAGGTATAGGGACAGTTTGGGAAACAATTATTTGCGAAGCGCCAATATATAGCGTGCCATTTCCTTCGCGTCGGTTTCGCTCACATTCGGGTGCGGCGGCATCGGGATCTCTCCCCAAACACCGGCCCCTCCTTTGATGATTTTCCCGGCGAGGTAGCTCACGTTTTTGTCGTTGGCCTCATACTTCTGAGCTACTTCTTCGTAAGACGGCCCGACCACTTTCTGGTCAATTTTGTGGCAGGCCAGGCAGTCAGACCCCGCAATAAGTTTCTGCCCTTTCTCAAACTTCAGCGCCTCCGCCTTTGCTACAGCGCCTTTCTTTCCGACTGTATCCTCCTTGCCCAAACCAGCCATCGTGCCTTCCTCATCCACCACCTTCGCATTGTCTTTTTCGATTGTGGTAGGCATCCTAGCAGCAGTTGAAATGGTATCAGGCTGATACTCGGGATCGTAATAGCGTTCATAATCCGATTTTTGCTCTCCTCCACAACTGGTGAGCAGGGCAATCGCTGAGGCCGCAAAGAATATCTTTTTCATAGGTTTCGAATCTGTTCGTTTCTAATCGTGTAAGCAAGGCACTTAGAGTATGTACTGACCACACCGGCTAAGGTTTCCATAATTGGCTTCCAGGTTGGTTTTGAAGCATGTCGCAATATTTCCGGAATCCTATGCTTCAAATGCTTAACTTAAGCACGCATTCAAAAACAACAACCTATACCTAAAACCATGAGATCACCCGCTTCCAAATGGCTTTGGCTGCTCATCCTGCTTCCTTTCCTGACCAGCACTTTAACCCTTGCCCAATCCCTTCCATCCATCGCTTCCAAAACAGCGGGCATGAAGAAATATCCTGGCTTTTATACCTTCTACTGGGATGAAAACAATGGCAAAATCTGGCTGGAGATCAACCGGTATGAACAGGATTTTCTGTATGTGAATTCATTGCCAAGCGGGCTCGGCTCCAACGACATCGGCCTGGACCGTGGCCAGTTGGGCGGACAGCGCATCGTATCCTTCAGGAAAGTAGGTCCTAAAGTACTGCTAGTGCAGCCGAACCTGCGCTACCGCGCCATCACCGACAACAAGAACGAAGCCCGTGCCGTGGAAGAGTCTTTTGCGCAGTCCGTGCTCTGGGGTTTTAAGGCGGAGGCCGCCGACGGGAAAACCGTGCTGGTAGACGCCACGGACTTTCTGCTGCGCGATGCACACGATGTGGTAGGCAGTATCAAACGCACCAAACAGGGCAGCTACAAACTGGACGCCAGCCGTTCGGTGCCTTACCTGCCCCGGACCAAAAACTTTCCCAAAAATACTGAGTTTGAAGCAACCCTTACCTTTACCGGAGGGGACGATGCGGGTGGTTTCGTGCGAGAAGTGGCACCCGATGAGCAAGCCCTCACGCTGCGTCAGCATCACTCTTTTATCGAGCTGCCGGACAAAGGCTATACCCCGCGCGAGGCCGACCCAAGAGCCGGTTATTTCGGCATCTCTTACTTCGACTATGCCACCCCGGTTGGCGAAGATATAGAGAAGCGCTACATCGCCCGCCATCGCCTGCAAAAGAAAAACCCAACGACGAAAGTGTCGGAGACTGTGAAGCCTATTGTGTACTACGTGGATAATGGCGCACCAGAGCCAATCCGCTCTGCCCTATTGGATGGTGCCCGCTGGTGGAACCAGGCTTTTGAGGCAGCCGGATACAAAGACGCTTTCCGGGTGGAAGTGCTGCCCGACACAGTAGACCCGATGGACGTGCGCTATAACATGATTCAGTGGGTACACCGCAGCACACGCGGCTGGTCCTACGGTGCTTCCGTTGTCGATCCACGCACAGGCGAAATCATCAAAGGGCATGTATCGCTGGGCTCCCTGCGTGTACGCCAGGATTATATGATTGCGGAAGGTCTACTGGCTCCTTATGAGGAGGGCAAGCCCGTGAACAAAGCGATGATGGACATGGCTCTGGCACGTATTCGGCAACTGTCGGCGCACGAGTTGGGCCATACGCTGGGCATTATGCATAACTACGATGCCAACAACAACGCCTCTGTGATGGATTACCCGCACCCGCAGGTGAAACTGGACCGTGCCGGCAAAATCGACCTGAGTAAGGCCTATGGCACCAGCATTGGCGAGTGGGACAAACTGGCTGTGACCTACGGTTACCAGGACTTCCCGAAAGGCACTAACGAGAAAAAGGCTTTGGACGAACTGCTGGCGCAAGGCAGAGCCCAGGGACTCACGTTTATCTCGGACCGCGACGCCCGCGCACCGGGTGGTGCCCACCCTTCCGCGCACCTATGGGACAATGGCAAAAACGCCACCGAGGAGTTGCTGCATGTGCTGGAAGTTCGCCAAAAAGCCCTGCAGCATTTCTCTGAAAAGAATATAAAACCAGGTGCTCCCATGAGTACACTCGAAGATGTGCTGGTTCCGATTTACAATTTCCACCGTTACCAGACGGAAGCCACGGCCAAGTTGGTGGGCGGCGTGAACTATACCTATGCGGTACGAGGCGACAAACAGTTGGTAACGGAAGTGCTGGACAAGCGGGAACAGCAAAAGGCGCTGGACGCCATGTTGAAGACCATTTCACCGGAAGTATTGACGTTACCGGAAAACATCATCGCCCAGATACCGCCACGAGCCCCCGGCCTGCGCAACAGCCGCGAGCTTTTCGTAAAACGCACCGGTCTTACATTCGATCCGTTGGCGGCTGCACAAGCCTCCGCCGATTTCTCCCTTTCGTTTCTGCTGCACCCAGAGCGTGCTTCCAGGCTGGTAGAACTGGGTGCCCGTCATAATACCCTTAGTCTGCAGGATGTGACGAAACAACTGCTGGAGAGTACCTGGAAGAGTCGCCGACAGGATGGACTGGCTGCCCTGGTACAGTTCCAAACAGAGCAGGTCGTGTTGACGCACTTGATGGCCTTGTCTCAGAATGAAAATGCCTCTTATCAGGCCCGTGCCGTTGCCAGCGCTGCTTTGGCTGACATCAAGCAACACGCCACCAGCCAGGCCAAGCGCACCCGCGATGAGGGGTACAAGGCACACCTGGAATTTGCCCTGGCCAGAATGGAAAAACCGGAAGAGATAAAACCAACCAAGGCACTGGACCTGCCACCTGGCGCCCCGATTGGTGCTGGTGTTTTTGGATGTGAGTAAACGCTTCCAAAACGTTTCAAAGCAAAACAGCCCCTGTCAGTATTTTTCTGGCAGGGGCTGTTCTGTTTCAATGCTGATTTACAAGATAAAACGAGCTTCAAAAAGGTCCTTCCGGTTCCAGCATCTGTGACATATCTATATCTGCTGTGTAAGGCTCCAACACAGCAAAAGCCTTCACGTACGCCTGAAATGTGCTGATCACTTCCATGCTGTTACCGGCCCAAAGCTCCACAAACCTGCCGTGTAAGGTATACAGGGTAACGGTCAGGCCATTGTACTGGCGCTGTGCGATTCTGATGCCTTCCGTAGCCAAGGTCTCTGCCTGGCTACGCTCCGGAAGCTTCTCAAACAAAGAGAATTCGAGCATGGCTGCTTAGTTTAGGGTTAGAAATAAAAGGGTTCAGATCCAGAATAAGTTTCATGCCTGAGGCAGTACGAAGATATACAGCAACTTAGTCGGGCAGCTAGCGGTAAGGCAGCTTAGTGCTCCGGCTGCCTCATGATGTTGAATCCATCTGTTTCGGTATAATTGAATGACACATTGCCGGACTCTTATCTCCAAAACTGAAGTTCACCCGGATTAGCAAGGCAACATTCGTCATCACGATGGTAGTTAAACCTATATTTTCCCGTAATTTTGCCTTTCAATTTATGAACCGGCGTAAAATGAGGTGCTGGCTTATACCTGACAACCCCACGCCCGAACACCATGGAACCAAAAAGACTTAACAAATACATCAGCGACACGGGCTTTTGCTCCCGCCGCGACGCAGACGAACTCATCGAACAGGGCCGTGTGACGGTGAACGGCAAACTGCCAGCCGATCCGGGCATGAAAGTGACCCCCAAGGACAAGGTGCGCATCGATGATGAAACCCTGCATGTGAAGCAGGAGAAACCGGTATACCTGATCTTCAACAAACCCGCCAACATGTCGGCCACTTCCGATATGTCGGTGCGCGACAACGTGGTGCGGGCCATCAATTTTCCGGCAACACTGGAGCCAACTGCCATGCTGGAGCGTGAGGCGGAAGGAATCATTTTCCTGAGCAACGACGGCGACTTTACGCGTGGCGTGAAACGGGCCGACAACAAGTATGAAAAGGAGTATGTAGTGACGGTCGATAAAATGATTACGGCCGATTTCCTGCACAAGATTAGCGGGGGCGGGGCACCCGTACCGGGCGAGGATCGTGTGAACAACTCCGTTTCAAAGGAGTCGCAAACGCGTTTCCGCATCATCCTGAAGCCGGGCACCGACCACTACCTGAAGCGCATGTGCGAAAGCCTGGGGTATAAAGTAGTGCACCTGCAGCGGGTTCGATTCGGTGAGTTTTCGCTGACCAAGCTACCAGCCGGCCACTGGCGTGTGCTGACCCAACAGGAAGTGAACAGCTTGCTCAGCGTGGCCCCATCTGCCAAGGGACCAAGCCCCAAACGATCCGGCGAAAGCAGCTACGGTAACAGACAAGAAAGACCAGGCCGCCCGGATAGTGCCAGAGGTGGAGCGGGCAGACCTGGAAGTGCAACTTCCAGAAGCGGTGCCGGCAAACCAGGTGGTTTTTCAACGAGAGGGGCGCAGGACGAAAGACAAGGTAAACGGACAGCCCCAAAAAGCGGTGCAGGTGGCCCTGCTAAAAGTGCCCGCGGCGGTTCTTTTAAAGAAGGGCCAAAGCCGGGTGGCAGCAGAAGTGGGGCTCCGAAAAGTGGAGGCAGAAGAAATGACGCCCCCAAAGGAGGCCCGAAGCGCGGAAGATAAGGTATAACAGATCAACTTAATTTAAAAAAAAGCTCTCCCCTGCCATTGCAAGGGAGAGCTTTTTTTATCTATACCTGCCACGGGTACTCGCAGCCCCTTCGGACATGGCAAGACTCCAGGGAACAGCATCAACTCTTATACTCTCTAACGCCTAAACTCCCAAACTCAACTCTCCCACTGCCCCATCTTACCCATCTGGTAATCCTGGAAGGCCTCCCGTATCTCCTGCTCGGTGTTCATCACGAACGGTCCGTGCGAAACGACAGGCTCATGGAATGGTAAGGCATGACCGAAAAGAATATAGGCCGTTTCCAAGGCCTCAACTTTTATTTCCTTGCCTGTGTTCTCAAACTCAACCAGCGAAAGCTTATCGGCCGTTTCACCGTTTACCTTCACGCTGCCACGCACCACATAAAAGAAGATATTGCGCTCAGAAGGTATGTTGTAGACAAATTCACCGCCCTGCTCCATTTCAATGCTGACCATGTTGATGTCGCTCAGATTCTGGATCGGTGCCTGTACCTCGCCCCAGCTGCCGGAGATCACGTTTACCTTCACCAGACCATTATCCAGCTCCACCACCGGTATTTTGTTTTTCTGCAGACCGATGTACTTCGGTGCCGTCATCTTATACCTGGCCGGCAGGTTGAACCATAGCTGCAGGATCTCCAGCGGCCCTCCCTCCTGCTTGAATTTCTCAGAAGAGACCTCAGCATGCATCAGCCCGCTCCCGGCTGTCATCCACTGCACGCCGCCCGCCTCAATGATGTCTTTCCCACCGCCTGTATCCTGGTGCATGATATCGCCTTCCAATATAAAGGTAAGGGTTTCGAAACCGCGATGCGGATGTGGGCCGAACGGCAGCCCACGGTTGCCGGGCTTGTATACCTGCGGTCCGTGATGGTTGAGGAGCAGAAAAGGGTCGATATATTCGACGTCATGTGTAGGTATAGCCCGGTAGGTAATCAGGTCATCTATAGGAGCATAAGTTGCTTGATGTATCTTATTGATCTTTCTCATAATCTTGTTGCTTGCTGCCTGCAATTTAATGTATATACATCAATTAACATCGCAAGGTTAAGCACTTAGGCAGGCAATTAATGTCAAGACAGGACCACTTAACATAAAAATCCCACCAGCAATACTTCTGCTGGTGGGATTTTTACGCTACACTGATATCCTAGTATACGGGTATAAGACAGGATAAGCCATTTGCTTACTTTTTGAGTAGCTTAAGCAATTCTTCTGCGGCAGGCTCCGAGGATGCCGGGTTCTGACCAGTGATCAGAAGGCCATCGGTTACCACATGGGGTTGCCAGTCCCCTCCTTTGCTGTAATGGCCGCCTAATTCTTTCATCCGGTCCTCTATCAGAAAGGGCACCACCTCCGTCAGTTGCACGGCTTCTTCTTCTGAATTGGTAAAGCCGGCCACTTTTTTGCCTTTCACAAGTGGCTCTCCGTCTGCCCCTTTCGCCTGCAACAGCACTGCCGGACCATGGCAAACGGCCGCTACCGGTTTCTGCTGTTTTGTGAAATCCTCTATCAACCGGATAGAATCCTGATCGCTGGCCAGATCCCACAAAGGTCCGTGCCCGCCTGGGTAAAACACAGCGTCATAATCCTCAGCACGCACGTCACTCAGCTTTTTGGTTTTGGAAAGCTTGTGCTGCAAGTCATCGTCCTCATAAAAACGACGGGTAGCCTTGGTCTGGGAGTCCGGCTCCGTACTTTTAGGGTCGATCGGTGGCTGTCCGCCCTTTGGGGAGGCCATGTCGACTTTCACGCCGGCGTCGGCCAAGGTATAGTAAGGTGCTGCAAATTCTTCAATCCAGAAACCGGTCTTCTGGCCGGTGTCTCCCAGTTTATCGTGCGAGGTTAAAACGAATAGTACTTTCATAGTTTATGTGTCTTTATTTACTGAAACGAATAGTATACCTACGTTAACTTGCTGGGCTTCGGCAATGTTTTAACCAAATAGCTCGGAGGAAAGGTAGCGATCGCCTCTGTCGCAGATAATGCAGACCACAACCCCCTCTTCTAATTCATCTATCAATCGGGTGGCTGCTGTAACGGCCCCGCCGCTGCTCATGCCCGCAAACACGCCTTCTTCCCGCGCCAGGCGTCGCGTCATGGCAGTGGCATCGGCTTGCGACACATCGAATATCCGGTCAACCCGCTCCCTTTCGAAAATCTTGGGCAGGTACTCCTGTGGCCAGCGCCGGATGCCCGGAATCTGTGATCCCTCCACGGGTTGCGTACCCACAATCTGCACTGCCGGATTTTGTTCCTTTAGGTAGCGCGACATGCCCATGATCGTACCTGTAGTGCCCATGGAAGAGACAAAATGCGTGATCTCCCCCTGCGTGTCACGCCAAATTTCGGGGCCGGTGGTGCGGTAGTGCGCCATGTAATTGTCGGGGTTTCCAAACTGATTCAATACCAGGTAGCCGCCCTTTGCTTCCTTCTCGCGCACGTAGTCGATGGCTCCTTCCATAGACCCTTCGGCAGGAGTTAGGGTTACCTTCGCTCCAAAAGCTTCCATGGTTTTCACCCGTTCCCGAGTCGCGCTAGCAGGCATCACCAGTTCGATCTCCACCCCAAAGAGGCGGGCGATCATAGCCAGGGCAATACCGGTATTGCCACTTGTCGCTTCGATCAGTTTTATACCTGCCGTCAGCTCTCCCCTGTCCATCGCTCCTTTTATCATGCTGTAAGCAGCCCGGTCTTTCACGCTGCCGCCGGGGTTATTGCCCTCCAGTTTGGCCAGCAGTTTCACATTGGGGTTAGGTGAGATTCGGTTCAGTTCCACCAGCGGGGTATTGCCTATAAAATCAAGCAGAGTCGCCATATTTATAATTTAGATTGTTGAATAACTATTTTATTTTGCCGCACTGATACGCCAGATGGTGTTCCCGGTATCGTCGGCCACCAATAATGCGCCATCGGGTGTCACGGCAACCCCCACCGGCCGGCCATACACTTTGCCATCTTCTTTATCAGCATAAAATCCGGTCAGGAAATCCTCCGGAGGGCCAGTGGGTTTGCCATCCCGGAAGGGCACGAATGCTACCTTATACCCGGAAAGCTCGGAGCGATTCCAGGAGCCATGCTGTCCAATGAAAGCGCCGTTGCTATACCTTCCGGGAAAAGCATCTCCGGTATAGAAAACCAGGCCCAAGGAGGCGGTATGTGCACCGAGCGGTACATCCGGCACGATACTTTTCTGCACCAGATCAGGTCGTTCCCCAGCTTTGCGCGGGTCTTCATGCTGACCAAAGTAAGCATAAGGCCATCCATAAAACCCACCCTCCTGCACACTGGTCAGGTAATCTGGCACGAGATCATCACCCAATTTGTCTCGCTCGTTCACTGCCGTCCAAAGCGTGCTTGTTCCGGGTGCCCAGTCCATACCAACTGGGTTGCGGAGTCCGCTGGCATAGATGCGCTCCCCCGTACCATCGGGGTTAACCTCCAGAATAGCTGCCCGGCGCTCCTCCTCCTTCATGCCATGCTCGCCATGGTCGCTGGCCGAGCCAACCGAAATGTAGATTTTGCTTCCATCCGGACTGGCCAGAAGGTTCCGGGTCCAGTGATTGTTGTAGCCGCCAGCCGGCAAATCAAGCAGCTTCTCCCCTTTTACTGTTATTTTGGTTTGTCCCGCCTGGTAAGGAAAGCGCCATAGGCCATCGGTATTGGCCACGTAAAACATCCCATGGAGCAACAGCATGCCAAAAGGCTGATTTAGGTTATCCAGGAAAACTTCCCGCACATCACGTATACCATCGCCGTTTGTATCGCGCAACAAAGTTATGCGGTTGGCGCTATTCTTCAATTTCATGGATTTGGTGATGCCCACCAGAGATGCGCCCAACCGCTTCCAGAAACCCACTTCGGTATTGGCCTCCGCTACCAGCACATCGCCGTTTGGCAGCACATAGAGCCAGCGGGGATTGTCGAGTCCGTCTGCAAATTTTGTTACCTCGAACCCAGCCGGTGCCTGGGGCTTTTGGTCGTCTTTCCATCCTATCACGTTGCTGAAGTTGTAGACCGATTCGGTGGCGTAAGGAGCAGGCAAGGTTACTTGCAGGTTGGCCGGTGTCTCTATTGTTTTGGGTGGTTGCTCCTGCCCGGCTGGTTGCTGAGAGTTACAGCCAGAGAAGGTAACAGGTATAAGCAAAAGGGATAGGTATAATTTCAGGTGCTGCATTTTTTTATGACTTGTTTGGTAGGTTGAACAGGTATACGGGCCAAAGGTTGTCTTGCTGCTGGTTGCAGTCCCGGAAAGGAAATTTATATTGTATCTTTGTACCTAAACCTTGTGAACTCCTCTATCCGAAAAATCATCCACATCGACATGGACGCCTTCTTTGCCTCCGTGGAGCAGCGCGACAACCCTGAGCTGCGCGGGAAACCCGTGGCGGTGGGCGGCTCTCGGGCAAGAGGTGTCGTGGCAGCGGCCAGCTATGAGGCGCGTAAGTTTGGAGTGCATTCGGCGCTGGCATCCAAAATCGCCGCGCAGCGATGTCCGCAGCTCATCTTCGTAAAGCCCCGCTTTGAGGTATACAGTGCCGTATCACGCCAGATCCGGGAGATATTCCATTCCTATACCGACCTGGTGGAGCCTTTGTCACTGGATGAGGCCTACCTCGATGTGACCGAAAACAAGATTGGGATGCCCTCTGCCACGATCATTGCCAACGAAATAAGGGCCAGGATTCAGGCAGAAACCGGTCTGACGGCCTCTGCCGGCATTTCTTTCAATAAATTCCTGGCCAAGATCGCCTCGGACATGAACAAACCCAACGGTTTCACGCTCATCACCCCGGATAAGGCTGAAGAGTTGGTCGCAGGACTGCTCATCGAGAAGTTTCACGGCATTGGCAAAGTGACGGCTGCCAAAATGCAGCACATGGGCATCCTCACCGGGGCCGAC
Organism: Pontibacter aquaedesilientis; assembly: GCF_014773225.1. GTDB lineage: Bacteria > Bacteroidota > Bacteroidia > Cytophagales > Hymenobacteraceae > Pontibacter > Pontibacter aquaedesilientis. The sequence continues at coordinate 33,830 of NZ_JACXAJ010000004.1, forward strand.
CTACGGGAGCGATCGGAGGAGGAACTGGTGCGCCATTTTGGCAAGACAGGTCGGTACTATTACCGCATTGCCCGCGCACAGGACGACCGGGAGGTGCAGCCGCACCGTATCCGAAAATCCATCGGGTCGGAGCGCACCTTTGAGATAGACCTGACGGAAGAAGAAGTGATGCTGCAAGAGCTCGAAAGACTGTCCAAAGAAGTTGCCCATGACATGGAGCGCCTGCAGGCCACCGCCAAAACGGTTACTGTCAAGATCAAGTACTTTGACTTTACGCAGAACACCCGCAGCAAAACTTTTCTGAGTGAGTTCAAGTCCGCCGACGCCATCTATACCATTGCCCGGGATTTGCTCCGCACGCCACAGCTGCCGCAATATCCTGTGCGCCTCTTAGGTGTCACTGCCTCCAGTCTCCTATACCTGCACGACAAACAAGAGGGCTACCAACTGACCCTGGAGTTCTAGCCGGCTCTTTTCTTGTTCTTCCGGGTGTATTCCCTGGCATGCTGCAGACTTTTCCGGTCACTGTCGGCTTTGGCAGCGGTATTCAGCAGTTTGTCGTAGTAATCCACCGCCTTTTGCTTCTCTTTGGCCATTTCAGCTGCTCTTGCTGCGCCGTATAGGCTGTTATACCTGTTGGGCGATATCTTCAAACTGGCGTTATAGGCCTTTTCGGCTTCGGCAGGCTTCTTAACGAGCAGCAGCATGTCGCCAAGCAACTCCCTTGCCGGCAACACGGCTCCCGGGGTGACCGGGTGCTTGTCCAGGGCATCTTCTTTATCGGCGGCCTCGCGCATGGTAGCCAAGGCTTTTTCCTGATCCCCCTTTTGGAATTGCAGCCAGGCCTCTACCGATTTTTGCTGTGCTTCTACCTGAGCAGCCCAATAGTTATCTCCCTTCTGGGTGAGCGATTCCTGCAGCTTTTTCAGGTCGGCAATTGCTTCCTCAGCCACTGGGACGTTGCCCGATCTGGCAGCGCCTATACCTTTGGCAAAGTGTGTAATGGCTTCCGCACCCGGATATTTGTCCCACGGAAAATTCTCAGGAGCACGCACCGGCAAAGCTGCTGCCGCTTCCCAATTTCCTGTTTCCAGGGAAAGACGGGCCGGTGTAGCAGCCAGAGCATAGGCTGTGGCAAAACTAGGGGCATAGGCCTGCTCCTTTTTCATTTTCGCTATAACTTCCTGCGCTTTTTTGTCCCATCCCTGCTGCAGGTAGCCATAGGCCATATAGTCGAGCGCATGGGCATAATGCATCGACACTTCCTCCCCTGACGACTGCCGGAGCGCTGCTTCCGCCGATCTGATATTCCAGTCCACGGCATCCGGCCATTGCCCCAGGCGGATAAAAATATGGCTCGGCATGTGCAGTGCGTGCGGCACTTCGGGGGCAATGCGGTCATACTCCCTGGCCACCGATATAGCCCGACTGGCCAAGGCAGGGTTGTCGTAGGCATGTATGATATAATGGAAAAGACCTGGATGATCAGGGGCCTTGGCAAGCAGGTTTTCCAGCATTTCGCCCGCCTTTCGATTCTTGGCAAAGGTCTGATCGTTTTTAGGAGCTGTTGCCAGTTGTGAGAGGGCATAGAAGGCCGCCGCCTCTACATCATCCGGGAAGGCTTCATGCACTTCCTTGTAGCCTGCCTCAAAGGCCTTCAATTGGTCGGCATAGCTCCTGTTCTCCCAGTTTTCATAGAATTTAGCGACAGCATTGATATAAGCCTTTTCTCGGGCAGTGAGGTCTTTCTGTTGCGCCGCTTTTTTAATGGCGGCTTGCCCTTTCTGCAAATCGGCGTCAGATGGCCGCTCGCCCCAAAGCGGGTGAATCACACTCATGGCAATGCCCCAATGTGCCATGGCGCAATCCGTTGCAGTCTTGGCTACTGAGGCAAATTCATGCTCGGCCTGCTCATACATCATGTGGTGCATCAGCGCCAGTCCGGTATGAAAGTTTTGTTGGGCTGCAGGGTTGCAGGAAATTGGCAGGTCGACGGTGCCGTGTTTGGTCTTGTGGCCTTGCGCCAGGGTATAATGAAAGGTTGTGAAAGCGATAAAAAAATAGATGAATGGTATAAAACAGGCTGTTTTCATAAGATTGCTGAAGGAAAGGTGAGCCAGGAATATTCAAAGGCAAGGACGCAATGCGTCAATAGAAGCTTAGCGCAGCTTAGTGGAAAGGAAGCAATCGACAGCCCTTCTTTTTTCATAGGCCGTCCCTTTATTTTACTGTTTTAGAAGCGATTGGTTTAGATCATGGGGAACCGACGGCACAAAGCCTCCTGCCTCAGAAATGATTTGTGGGCCCATTAAACCATTTTCTTATTGGCAAGTCTTTGAATTCGGAATCAATTAGTGATTCAGAAAGCATTTATTCCTATTTTTAACAGTACCTTAATTCCAACTAACCTAACCTTTCACTTTTTATGAGTAAAAATGTACGCTATGCCCGGCTGGCTACTTTGCTGCTGGCTGGTGCGCTCATAGCACCACCTTCCTTTGCGCAAAGCAAGGAGAAGAAAAAAAAGAAGGCCAAACAGGAGGCCACCACTACACAGGCCACTCCTGCCGCTGCCCCCAAAAAGGATGACAACGGTGTGAAACCTTACGCCAGCGTCATCACCCCGAATGCCATTACCGACGACGGCCTGTTCAAAGTGCACCGCATCGACGAGAAGTATTTCTATGAGATTCCGGACACGCTGCTGAACCGCGACATGCTCATGGTAAGCCGCATCGCCAAAACGGCCACTAACCTGGGTTATGGTGGGGAGGAACTCAACCGCCAGATGCTGCGCTGGGAAAAGAAAGGAAACCGTATTTTGTTGCGCCTGATCTCTTACCAGAATGTGGCCAGTGACACGCTGGAAATCTATCATTCGGTGCAGAACTCTAACCTGGCGCCGGTCATCCAGGCCTTCGATATCAAAGCCTTCAATAACGGTGCTTCGGTGGTAGAGGTCACTGACTTCTTCTTAAAGGATGTGCCCGCACTTGGTCTGGGCAAGAGACACCGGGAGGAATACAAAGTGAAGCGCCTGGACGACAAGCGTTCCTTTGTTGAAAGCCTGAAGAGCTTCCCGACAAACATTGAGGCCCGTTCGCTCATGACCTACGAGGCCACTGACCCGCCTGCAAACTCTAGCGCCGGCACGATCTCCGTGGAGCTGAATCACTCGATGCTGCTGCTGCCAAAGGTACCGATGCCAGCCCGTAAATTCGATCAGCGCGTGGGTTACTTCACACTCTCTCAAACCGACTACGGCACAGACGAGCAACGCGCCGCCAAGCGCCGCTACATCGTGCGCTGGAAACTGGAGCCGAAAGACAAGGAAGCCTATGCCCGTGGTGAACTGGTAGAGCCGGTTAAACCGATCGTGTATTACATCGACCCGGCCACACCGATGAAATGGCGCCCATTCCTGAAGCAGGGTGTAGAGGATTGGCAGAAAGCATTTGAGGCCGCTGGTTTCAAAAACGCGATCATCGCCAAGGACCCGCCAAGCTTCGAGGAAGATCCTGAGTTCAGCACGGAAGATGCCCGTTACTCGGTGATCCGCTATTTCTCTTCTGAGACGCAAAACGCCTACGGGCCGAACGTGCATGACCCACGTTCCGGCGAAATCCTGGAAAGCCACATTGGCTGGTACCACAACGTGATGAACCTGCTCCGCAACTGGTACTTTGTGCAGACCGCTGCCATTAACCCGGATGCCCGTGGCATTAAGTTCAAAGACGAGGTGATGGGCGAGTTGATCCGTTTTGTGGCTGCGCACGAGGTAGGCCATACCCTGGGTTTGCCGCACAACATGGGTTCCAGCGCTGCCTATCCGGTGGAAAAGCTGCGTGACCCCAAGTTTACGAAGGAAATGGGAACAGCTCCCTCTATCATGGACTATGCCCGTTTCAACTACGTGGCGCAGCCCGAGGACAAGGGTGTGGCGCTTATGCCAGGTATAGGCGTGTACGACAAGTACTCTGTGAAGTGGGGTTACTCCTATTTCCCGGAAACCAACGGTTACGACAACACAGAGAAGTTGTCGAAGTGGATCCGTGAGAAGGAAAACGACCCGATGTACCGTTTCGGTCGTCAGCAGGGCAACCCGGTAGACCCGTCCTCCCAAACCGAGGACTTGGGTGACGACGCCATGCTGGCCAGCAACTACGGCATCCGAAACCTGAAGCGCATTATGCCGCAACTGATCGAGTGGACTTCGGAGGATAATAAGAACTACGATGACCTGCAGGAGATGTACAGCCAGGTGCTCGGGCAGTGGAACCGCTACATGGGTCACGTAACGGCCAACATCGGCGGGGTGTACGAAAACTACAAAACCTACGACCAGAAGGGCGATGTGTATGCTGCCGTGCCGAAAGAGAAGCAGCAACGCGCCATGCAGTTTATCAACGAGCAGGGCTTTGCTACGCCAACCTGGATGCTCGACCAGACCATCCTGCGCAAGATCGAGTCAGCGGGCGCACTGGAGCGCATCCGTACGGCGCAGGTCAACATCCTGAACAATGTGCTGGACCCAAGTCGCATGCAGCGACTGCTGGAGGCGCAGGCTTCGCTTGGCAGCAAAACCTATACCTTGCCCGAGATGATGGCCGATCTGCGTAACGGCGTGTGGTCTGAAGTGGCGAGTGGCAAAACAGTGGACATGTACCGCCGCAACCTGCAGCGAGGCTACCTCGACCGCATGGAGTTCCTGATGAAGGAAGAGCAACGCGCCGTTCCTACCAATATGCGTGCTTTTGCCGGCGTTACGTCCGTAAACCTGTCGCAGTCTGATATCCGTCCGATGGTGCGTGGCGAACTGACTGCCCTGCGCAGCCAGATCAGGACTTCCCTATCGAAGACGTCTGACACCATGACCAAGTATCACCTGCAAGACGCACTGGTGCGCATTGATAACATCCTGGACCCAAAAAGTTAATTTCCTGTTTTTTAAATAGCAAAAGCCCCGGTTATTTTAGCCGGGGCTTTTTATTTATGTTTCTGTTGAATATTAACTAAGATATCCTATGCAATAACAGAACTCATTAGCCGCTTTACCGGAAAATCAAATAATTCCAGTAACTTTGTAGCCCATAAGACTAACTCAACTTATGGCTGCTAAATATATATTTGTTACAGGAGGCGTTACCTCCTCTCTCGGTAAAGGTATCATCTCCGCTTCTCTTGCTAAATTGCTGCAGGCAAGGGGCTTCTCTGTTACAATCCAGAAATTCGACCCTTACATCAACATTGACCCGGGCACGCTCAATCCTTATGAGCATGGCGAATGCTTTGTGACCGAAGACGGCGCAGAGACTGACCTGGACCTGGGACACTACGAACGTTTTCTCAACAAAGCCACTTCGCAGGCTAATAACGTGACCACCGGTCGCATATATTATCATGTGATCACGCAGGAGCGCCAGGGTGCGTACCTGGGCAAAACCGTGCAGGTAGTGCCGCACATTACCGACGAGATCAAGCGCCGCATGCTGCTGCTGGGTGAGTCGGGTGAGTTTGACATCGTGATCACGGAGATCGGTGGATGCGTGGGCGACATTGAGTCCCTGCCATTTATCGAGGCTGTCCGGCAGCTGCGCTGGGAACTGGGCGTGAATGAGACCTGCGTGATTCACCTGACGCTGGTGCCTTACCTGAAAGCCGCCGGCGAACTGAAGACAAAACCTACACAGCATTCGGTACGCGACCTTTCTGAGGCCGGTGTACAGCCGGATATCCTGGTTTGCCGCTCAGAGTACCACATACCTTCCGATCTTCGCAAAAAGATTGCCCTGTTCTGTAACGTAAAGCAAAATTCCGTGATCGAATCCATCGATGCAGAGACGATCTATGATGTGCCCTTGCTTATGCGCAAGGAGAAGTTGGACGAGCGAGTGATCAGTAAACTGAAATTGCCACAGAAAGGCGAGCCTGAGCTGGAAACCTGGAAGGAGTTTTTGGGCCGCCTCAAAAACCCAACGGCCGAAGTGAATATTGGCCTGGTGGGTAAGTATGTGGAGTTGCCTGATGCTTACAAGTCGATTGTAGAATCATTTGTACACGCCGGTGCCGCCAATGAGTGCAAAGTGAACATCAAGTGGTTTCAGTCAGAGAACATCAACAATGAAAACGTAGCCAGCCTGTTACAAGGTATGGACGGCGTGCTGGTAGCCCCTGGCTTTGGTGAGCGGGGTTTCAAAGGCAAGCTGGAGTCCATTCGCTTTGTGCGGGAGGCCGGTATACCTTTCCTGGGCATTTGCCTGGGCATGCAGTGCGCTGCAGTGGAGTTTGCCCGCAACGTGCTGGGTCTGGAGAATGCCGCCTCCACGGAGATGGATCCGGAAACGCCATACCCTATTATCGACCTGATGGAAGACCAGAAAGAAGTAACCCAGAAAGGCGGCACCATGCGACTTGGCGCCTATACCTGTGAACTAAAGAAGGGTTCAAAAGCATTTTCCATATACGGCAAAGCCAAAATATCGGAGCGTCATCGCCACCGCTATGAGTTCAACAATAACTTCCTGGCCGATTTCGAGAAAGCCGGTATGTTGGCCTCCGGCATTAACCCGGATACAGGCCTGGTGGAGGTCATTGAACTGCAGAACCACCCTTGGTTTGTGGCAGCACAGTACCACCCAGAGCTCAAAAGCACGGTTCTGAACCCGCACCCGCTCTTCGTGAAGTTTGTGAAAGCGGCCATGAATTACACAAAATCTAAATAAGCATTAACCAACACACAATTCAATACTTTTTAAATGGATAGAAATCAAGCTATTGGCTTTGGATTGATTGCCGTGCTTCTGCTGGCTTATTCCTTCTTCTTCTCGGGAACGGGTGATGAAGCCAACAAGACCGCCTTCGAACAAACAGCCAAAGTAGAGCAGGTACAGACGGGACCTGCAGCCTTGGCCGAAGATGACTCGCTGGCGCAGGTACGACGCGCCGCAGCACTGGGCGCTTTCAGCGCCGTGGCTACCGGTGAGGCCAGTTCTGCTACCCTCGAGAACGAAAACATGGTAGTGACTTTGAATAGCAAAGGCGGCCAGGTATCGGAAGTTGTGCTCAAGAACTATAAGGATTACAAAGGCGAAACCCTCGTGCTTTTCGACAGCAAGAGCAGCCAGACCGATGTGCAGTTTTCGACCAACGACGGCAAAACCGTTAAACTGTCAGACCTGTATTTCAGGCCATCGGATGTGCAGACCGGGAAAATTGGCGAAGTAGCAACCCAAAGCATTACTTACCGTGCGCAATTAGGCGAAGGCCAGTACATCGACCAGACCTATACCTTGTTCGACAACAGCTTTCAGGTAGGCTACAAGCTTGATTTCAAAGGCCTCAACAACCAGATCAGCGGTGAAAATCTGACCATGATCTGGACAGATAAACTGAAGCAGTTGGAGAAAGACATTGCGCAGAACCGTGCCAAGTCCACTATCAACTATTATACCTCCGACGAAAGCTTCGACTATCTGTCTATTTCGGAAGGAACCGAAACAGAAACCATTTCGGAGCCAATGAAGTGGGTAGCCAACAAGCAGAATTTCTTTACGGCGGGCATCATTTCGAGCAACACCTTTGCTGGCGCTAAGATGGAAGCTGTAACCGATCCGGCTGATTCAGTTGTGGTGAAAACGTTGAGCTCCCAAATCCTGATCCCGACGGCTGATGTGATGAGCGGCAAGGGCGAGTTCACTTACTACTTCGGCCCGAACGACTACAAGATCCTGAAGCACATGGGCAATGAGTTCAACAAGAACCTTGACCTGGGTTGGGGCATCTTCTCCTATGTAAACAAGTGGATCATCATCCCGGCGTTCGACTTCCTGGAGAACTACATCGGCAACTACGGCATCATCATTATGCTACTGGTGCTTTACATTAAGCTGATCCTGTTTCCACTGACTTATAAGTCTTTCCTGTCCATGGCGAAAATGAAGGTGCTCAAACCGGAGATTGACGCCATTAAGGAGCGAAACGATGGCGACATGCAGAAGACGCAGATGGAGACCATGAAGCTATACGGCGAGATGGGCGTAAACCCACTGAGCGGCTGTATTCCGATGGTGCTGCAGATCCCGATCCTGTTTGCGATGTTCAACTTCTTCCCGAACTCGATCGAACTGCGCCAGGAGGCATTCCTGTGGGCAGACGACCTTTCGACTTACGATGTATTCGCCCGTCTGCCGTTCACGATTCCATTCTATGGCGACCACGTGAGTATGTTTACCCTGCTCATGACGGCTTCGACGATTCTGTATACCTGGTCGAACAACCAGATGAATACCATGCAGGGACCGATGAAGATGTATACCTACCTGATGCCGATCATCTTCATGTTCGTGCTGAACTCCTTCCCGGCAGGTCTTTCCTTCTACTACTTCGTGTCCAACATGGTGACATTCGGACAGCAGGCGATCATCCGCAAGTTCGTGGATGAGGGCAAGATCAGAAGAAAGCTGGAGGAGAACAGAGACAAGCGCAAGGAAAAGAAGAAATCCGGCGGCCCATCGTTTACGGAGCGTATGCAGGAGGCCATGCGTGCCGCAGCCGATAAAGAGCAGCAGCGTCGCAATAACCCGAAACTGAAGAAGTAATCCTTCGCTATACCTTACCAAAAGCCCCGAAGCAGTTCGGGGCTTTTTTGTTTGGCTATACTTCGCTGTTCTACGTATAGCCCTATACCTATATTAGAATCATGCGAAAGAATACACTACCCTATCTCCTATTGCCGCTGTCTTTGCTGGCCGTAATGGGAGCAGCCTGCCAACAAAAGGCAGACGACGACAAAACCATTGCCAGCACACACCCCAAGCTGGAAGAGCACCTGCGACGCGACACCGTGCGCATGCCCATTTCCTCGGACGAGAACCCTGACCTGTACCAGCGCTACCGCCTGCGCATGGATGCCTACCAGACCGATGAGGCATTCCGGGTGCAGGAAATCTACCGTGGCCAGATGGCACCACTCAATGAAGCAAGCCACACAGAAGCCACAAAACATCGCACCGCCCTCCAAAAAGGGCTGAAAGAAGGCATTAACTTTGCCGGCCAATATACCATCGTGACGGTAGGATGCGGTACCACCTGCCAGGAGCATTTCGTGGTGGACCGGAAAGACGGCCAAATTATAGACAAGGTGCAAAGCAGCACCGGTGCCCAGTACAGTCCCGACAGCCGTATTTTTATTGTGAACCCACCGGACTCTTCGCTTAATTACATCGATTGTCCATACTGCGAGCCCGAGGCCTATGTACTGGAAGGCGGCAAACTCCGTAAACTTCCCAAAGGAGGTCAATAACACTTTATCCAAAAGGCTGCAGGTATGTTCGAAGAGACTTTTTTCCTGAAAATATGGTTGATTTTGTCCTGCCTTCCGCTGGCTATCGGATGCAGCGCTTCTCAGAACACCAAGCAAAAACAGACCGATGAACCTTACTTATTCTTCCAGAAAACTCCCTGTCTGGGGATTTGTCCATCCTATGAGGCCACTATCCAGGAAGACGGCAGCATACGCTATGTGGGCTGGGAACATGTACCGGTAAAGGATACTGCCTATTTTAAGTTCACACCTGAGGAAATGAAAGAACTCCGGGATGAGGTGGAAAACCTGAATTACCTTTCGCTGCAGCCTGTTTACCTGACAGACTGGAGTGACATGCCCTCCACCATCACTGCTTTTTACAATGAGGGACAGGAGGAAAAGCGCGTGAAACACCAGGAAGGTGGTCCAAAGGAATTGCTCGTTTTCCAGGAAGCGTTGCACAAGCGCCTGATGAGCCTGGCAGAAGAAGAGGCCAGACGCAGACTCCCGAGGCAATAACACGCCTCTAAACAATAAAGCAGTTCCACGGGACGTTAATTAAAAAGATAACCCATCGAAGCAAACAGGCCGGCCGCTCACCAGTAGCAGTCGGCCTGTTTGTTTTTTGCCCCAATTCAGGGCTTTATCGTGTGTTAGTCCTGTTTTTTTAGTACAGGTCAGCATTGTGGATAACCCCTAAAATCGTGGATAAAAATATACCGCGCCGGGCGTGGAACATCCTGCTTTCTGAACAAAAAAATGTATCTTTGTGGAAGTTCTATACCTTAAATGGGCAAACCAACGATATTCTGAAAACGATGGAAATAACGTACTACGGACAGTCCTGCTTCCTTTTCAAGATCGGCGAACACCGCATTCTTTTCGATCCGTTCATCTCTCCCAACGAGCTGGCCTCCCATATTGATGTGGACAGTATCCAGGCAGAGTATATCCTGCTTTCGCATGGTCACCAGGACCACGTGCATGATGCGGAACGCATTGCCAAGAATAATTTCGCCACCATCGTGGCCTCATTTGAGATCGCGAGTTGGTATGAGGACAAAGGGATAGTGAGTACCCACCCCATGAACATCGGCGGTAAGGTAACCCTGCCATTTGGTACTGTGAAGATGGTGAACGCCGTGCATTCGAGCGTGCTGCCGGATGGTACGTATGCAGGCGTTGCAGCCGGATTTGTGGTAGAAACAGAAAACAAGACATTTTACTTTGCCGGCGATACGGCCCTTACCTACGACATGAAGCTGATTCCGGAGCAGTTTGATCTGGATTTTGCCCTGTTGCCGATCGGTGATAACTTCACCATGGACATCCACGATGCCCTGGTGGCGGCTGATTTTGTGCAGGTAGACAAGGTGATCGGCATGCACTACGATACTTTCCCTTACATCCAGATAGATCAGGAGGAGGTAATGGAAGTGGCGCAGATGGCCGGCAAAGAACTAATATTGATGGAGATAGGTCAGACTATAAACCTATAATTTTTAGATGGGAAAGATAATAGCGGTTGCAAATCAAAAGGGTGGCGTAGGCAAGACCACCACAGCCATAAACCTGGCTGCGAGCCTGGCAGCCCTCGAATATAAGACGTTGCTGGTAGACGCAGACCCGCAGGCGAACGCCACATCGGGCCTCGGCTTCGACCCTGCCAGCATCACGACCAGCATTTACGAATGCATGGTGGAGGATGTGAAAATACAAGACATCATCCTGAACTCGCCCAACATTGAGTTTTTGGACCTGATACCGTCGCACATCGACCTGGTGGGCGCGGAGGTGGAGATGATCAACGTGCCAAACCGGGAGGAGAAAATGCGCGAAGCGCTGGCTCCGCTCAAAGAGGTGTACGACTTCATCATCATCGACTGCTCCCCTTCCCTTGGTCTGATCACGGTGAACTCGCTGACGGCGGCAGACTCTGTGGTGATTCCGGTGCAGTGCGAGTATTTCGCTCTGGAGGGTTTGGGCAAGCTCCTGAACACGATCAAAATCATACAGTCGCGCCTGAACACAGAGCTTGCCATCGAAGGGATACTCCTGACGATGTACGACGTGCGCCTGCGTTTGAGCAACCAGGTGGTGGAAGAGGTGAAAACGCACTTCCAGCAGATGGTGTTCGATACCATTATACCTAGAAACGTGAAGTTGAGCGAGTCCCCGAGCTTCGGTATACCTGCCATTCTGCATGATGCAGAAAGCAAGGGTGCTGTCAGCTACCTGAACCTCGCCCGTGAGATTGCAGAGAAGAACAGCGTTGCGCTGGCGAAATAACATTACGAATACATGTCCGACAAAAAATCAGTACCAGCACGCAAAGGTGGCCTCGGCAGAGGCCTGGGCTCTCTTTTGGAGGGTAACAAGTACACCGGTAAAACTGAGTCTTCCACACTTAACGAAGTCAATACCATCGCAGATATAGCCATTGACCACATCCAGACGAACCCCTACCAGCCGCGTACGCACTTTGACCAGACGGCGCTGGAGGAACTGGCTGAGTCTATCCGCATACAGGGCATCATACAGCCTATTACCGTTCGTCAGCTCGACCAGCACACTTACCAGCTGATATCGGGTGAGCGCCGTTACCAGGCCGCCAAAATGGCCGGTCTGACGACCATACCTGCCTACATACGCAAGGCCGACGACCAGCAAATGCTGGAGATGGCCCTGATCGAGAACATTCAGCGCGAAAACCTGAATGCGATCGAAATTGCCCTCTCCTACCAGCGTTTGCTCACAGAGTGTAGCCTGAAGCAGGAGGAACTGGGCGACCGCGTGGGCAAGAAGCGTACGACGGTAACCAATTACCTGCGCCTGCTCAAATTGCCGCCCGATATCCAGATCGCCCTGCGCGACAACGTGATCAGCATGGGCCATGCCCGCGCACTTATCAACATCGACACGATCGAGAAGCAGCTGGAGATCTTTAAGAAGGTAGTGGCAGAGGAACTGTCGGTGCGCAAGGTAGAGGAACTGGTTCGCAATGTGCAGAATGCCGGCAAAAAGCCAGATCCGCAACAAAAACTGGTGTTCAACAAGTATGATGAAGAATTGAAGGGTGTCGAGACGCGCTTGTCATCCCAGTTCGGCACCAAGATTATGGTAAAGGCCAACAACGACGGCAAGGGTGAGATCAAGATTCCGTTTGTGTCGGTGGAGGAACTGAACCGTATACTGGAAATACTTAACTACTAAGGTATAGCATGAGGTTAGCGCCAGGCATTGTGATTTTGTTGATGGGACTGTCATTTCAGTTCCTGTCACTGGAAGCGCACGGACAGGAGATCACCGCTGGACCGGACTCGGTGCTGGTGCTCACCCCTGAAGCAGATACCGTAGCCCAGGAAAAGCAATTCTTCCTGAGCGGGTTCAAAAACCTGGGCCGGCCGGGCCGCGCTGCCCTGTTTTCAGCGGCTATACCCGGACTAGGCCAGGTATACAACGGTGCCTGGTGGAAAGTACCCATCATTTACGCCACTGGTGGCGTGCTGGGCTACTTCATCATCGATAACAACAACAAGTACCAGGACTTTAGGGTGGCTTTGAACGCACGTAACCGCGACTCAAGTGATGTATATGTGAACAGTCTGATTTATGGAATACAGCGCTCTAACGGCACCCAGAACCTGCGTTACAGCCGCGACTTTTATCGCCGTAACCGTGACCTGACCATCATCCTATCTGTCGTGGCCTATACCATGCAGATAGCCGAAGCCTACGTGCATGCGCACCTGCGGGAATTTGATGTGAGTGAAAACCTGACGCTACGCGTGCAACCCGATCTTTTCCGGACACCGGCCAGCAACGGCATGACCCCGGGCCTCACCCTGACTTTATATACCAGAACCAAATGAGAATCCTACTGATAGGCTATGGCAAGATGGGCAAAACCATTGAGCAGATGGCCCTTGCCAAAGGCCACCAGATAGCCGGTACTATTGACCATACCAATGCCGACACACTGAGCAGCTATACCCCTGAGAACACGGACGTAGCCATTGAGTTTACCCATCCGGAAGCTGCTTTCGGCAATATTTCCTATTGCCTGACGCAAGGTATACCGGTTGTTTCTGGTTCCACGGGCTGGCTGGACAGTTATAGCGACGCCGTACAGTTGTGCCTTCAAAATAAGGGCGCTTTCTTCTATGCTTCCAATTATAGTGTGGGCGTTAACTTATTTTTCCATTTTAACGAATATATTGCCAGTAAAATGCAGGCCTATAAGGAGTACCAGGTATCGATCCGCGAGATCCACCACCTCCAGAAGGTCGACAAGCCTAGTGGCACGGGCATCACCACCGCCGAAGGTATACTGGCCAGCTTCCCTGACCTGACAGGCTGGGCGGCTGATGACGATTCGGACAATGCGAAGCTGAATATCATTTCGGAGCGTGAGCCGGATGTGGTGGGAACCCACATCGTGACCTACGAATCGGAAGTGGACAAAATAGAACTGGGCCACATTGCCCACAGCCGGGCCGGATTTGCCGAAGGCGCCTTGATGGCTGCCGAGTGGCTTCAAGGCCGCGAGGGTGTGTACGGCATGAAAGACATGCTCAACCTATAGTAACATAACGCTTTATACATGAAAGTAAAGTTTTGGGAAAAGAAGCCCGCTAACAAGGCCCCTAAAAAGAAAAAGAGCTTTGCACGTGAGTGGGGCGATGCTATCCTGTTTGCCGTTATAGCGGCCAGTTTGATACGTTGGGCTACTTTTGAGGCCTATACCATCCCGACTCCTTCGATGGAGAAGTCGCTGTTGGTGGGCGATTTCCTGTTTGTGAGCAAGCTACACTACGGTCCGCGCACGCCAATCACGCCGCTGCAGGTTCCGCTCACGCACCAGACCATCTGGGGCACCAATATCCCCTCCTATTCCGACGCCATCCAATTGAAGTCTTACCGTCTGCCAGGCTTTTCGGAAGTTCAGCGTAACGACGTGGTGGTGTTTAATTACCCACCGGAAGAGCACCATCCGGCTGATCTGCGCACCAACTACATTAAGCGCTGTATCGGCATCGCCGGCGACTCCATCGAGATCCGCGACATGCAGGTATACATTAACGGAAAACCAGCTGAGAACCCGGGTAAAATGCAGTATAAGTACTTCCTCTCCACAGACCAGCGACTGGCTGAGAAGTTCTTCCTGGAGCGTGACATCACCGATGTGATTCAGTGGCAGGGCGGTTATATCGTGGACACCTCTCCTGAAAAAGCCAAGGAGCTTGCTTCACTTGACTTCATTAAAGAAGCCATGCTGCTGAAAGACGAAGCCGGAAAAGCAGACGCAGAGGTTTTCCCGCATGTGCCAAGTAAGTATGAGTGGAATAAAGACAACTTTGGTCCGCTTTACATCCCGAAAGAGGGTGTGACAGTGGCCATTACCCCGGAAACGCTACCTTTCTATGAGAAAGTGATCACAGGGTATGAGCATAATGAAAACGCCGAGGTGCGTGATGGTAAGCTATACCTGGATGGCGCCGAGGCCACGTCTTATACCTTTAAGCAGGACTACTACTTCATGATGGGTGACAACCGCCACAACTCCCTCGACTCCCGTTACTGGGGCTTCGTACCCGCCGACCACATCGTGGGCAAGGCTGTCCTCATTTGGATGTCCACCGACCCATACGGCGGCTTCCTCGACAAGATCCGATGGAGCCGACTGTTTAAGTCGATTGAGTAAGGTATAGCAGTATAGAAAATGAAACCGCCAGTTCTGAGAGGAGCTGGCGGTTTTTTGTTAGGGAATAATGTTATTAGGTATATAAAATATTTTATATTTGGTATAATGTATGGCGATTTTTATCTTGGTGAATAAAGTTCAATTCAATGCATAGTGCATATAGCTGGAATAATAATTCCTATATGCGAATTGCTAGCAGAAACCTTAACAGGATATTTAAAACATAGAAATTAAAATATGAAATTAGAAAAAGTAACAGTCGCAATTGAAAATTTATTACTTGACCCAAATAATCCAAGATTTGCAGATATTTCAGATGACGTTTTAAATATTGACAAATCAAGGTTCGCCGAGCCTACAATTCAGGCAGCTGCTTACGAAAAAATGACAAATCCAAAGTTTGACGTTATAACTCTAGCAAACTCAATTGCGACAGTTGGTTTTGTCCCCGTTGACAATATCGTGGTTGGCAAACTAAACGATAATCAATATTATGTAATCGAGGGTAATAGAAGAACAACTGCAATTAAATACTTGCTAAAACAACATTCTTTAGGTCAAACAACCTTAAGCAATGACAAAATTGAAAAATTAAAAACGGTAGATATTTTAGTTGTAGATGATTCCGAAAATGCGACAGAATATGTCGGTATGATAATACAAGGTATTAGAAATGTTAGTGGCATTAAAGAATGGGATGCTTTTCAAAAAGCCCAATTTATCAATGATATGATTGACAAAGGAAAACAACCTGGCGAAATTTCAAGAACTATCGGAATGTCTGTAAAAGAAATAAACAGATACTACAAAACTTACAGCGTTATGTTGCAATTCAGAACTGACGAAGAATATGCTGGAAAATGGAAACCAAGTTATTTTAGTCACTTTGATGAAGTTCTTAAAAAACCTGCTCTAAGGACATTTTTTGATTTCAACGATGAAACTTTCAGATTTGATAATATTACTAATCTTAAAAGGTTCTACGAATGGATTGTGCCTGACGAAGAAGGTAAAGCAACAATAAGCGACGCTCATAATGTTAGGCGGTTATCAGAATTAATTCATGATAAAACAGCATTAAACTATCTTGATGACAGAAATTTAGATAAAGCAGTTAATTATATAAATCAAAAATATTTTAATCAAAATAAAATAACAGCTTCTGAATGCCTGAACAAAATAAATTCAGCTATTAGTGCATTTAAAAACATACTTGCGGAAGGCTTGGAGAAAGAACTAAGTGAAGAGGAATTTAGTGAGCTGAAAGCAGGTATAGAGAGTATGAATGAGAACTATAAAAGGGTTGAAACTTTAAAAAATAATGGACATAAATCTGTTTGAAATAATGTTCAGATGTAAAAGGCATACAAAAGTGAACACTGAACAATGCCTAACAGAATATTACAAGACAAAAGGATTTAATATTTTCAAATCTGCTGAATACGCGCAGAGTAACATTTTAAATTTTGTTGAATTTGCAAACCGTAACATTCTAGAGGCCAAAAAAAGTAACACATCTTTTTTGTTTTCAAACGTTACAAAAGACATTGTTGAAGTTAATACCGAATATTACATAATAAAAGAAATTCATAAAAAGTTATTAGCGATGGAATGGAGAGATTTTGAATTTCTCTCATCGACAATCTTAGAATTTTGTTTTGGTGCATTTGACGTTAAAACAAGTCAAGCTTCTTCTGATGGTGGTGTAGATTTTGAAGGAAAATTACCAGTTTATTCAACATTAGCGAAAGACTTGTACGGTATAATTGAAGTTTACGGACAATCAAAAAAATATACTGGTAATGTCGGTATTTATGACATTAAATCTTTTGTAGCTTTTGCAAATAGCAAAAAGAGAAATTATGTTCACCCTGCTCAACTATTTATGTATTTCACTACATCTGATTTTGCAAATAACTCAGTAAAGGAATTAGCTGAAAATGGTTTTATCGGACTTTCTGGTTTTCAACTTGCGACACTAATCTATAAACACAAACAAATATTAACTGACAAATCAGAAATAATAAATGAAATAATTAATTAAAAAAATGCTGATAACACATTTTTTGCGTCAGTCCGACAAAGTAAAGTAATTTCCTTCGTTGGCGCTGCAAAAGGCCAAAAGTATTAGGCCGAACGCAAAGCCTGAATACCGTCATATCTCTATTCATACTACATCCATTAAATTAATAATAATTTTCTTTTCTCCAAGCAACTACTACACCAGCCATGATCACCACCCCCGAGCACAACGAAAGAATAGCGAAAATGACTTTTGCGTCGGTGTATCCGCACTATCTGGCAAAAGTTGAGAAGAAAGGCCGAACAAAAGAAGAACTGCACCAGGTAATCACGTGGCTGACCGGTTTTGACGAAAAGCAACTGCAGGGACTGATGGACGAGAAAGCATCATTCTCCGACTTTTTTTCAAAAGCAAATGTAAATCCGAATGCTCATCTCATAACGGGGGTTATATGTGGCTATCGTATTGAGGAAATCGAAAACCCCTTGACGAAACAGGTGAGGTATTTGGACAAACTGGTGGATGAATTGGCAAAAGGAAAGAAGATGGAGAAAATTCTAAGATCGGTTTAAAACGAGCTAACGACCTATAGCACCGCGAATAAAACCATGAAAAAAGCCCTGCTACGCTATACCCTATACCTGCTTATCCCCTTTCTTGCCCTCTCCTGCACCAACATCATGAACCAAGAAGCCAGCAAACCCCAGAATGGTCAGCAAGTGATCGAAGCCATGTATAGGCACTGGGATAATAAGTGGTACCCGAACTTTTCTTTTGACCAGAAAGCGATCTTTTATGAGAACGACCAGGTTAGCCGCGAAGAGGTGTGGCAGGAAATTTACAGCTATCCATCGAACCTGCACATCCGTTTCGATGGCTTCGAGACAGGCAACGGCATTATCTATCACCAGGACACGCTCTATACCTTCAAAGCGGGCAAACTGCAGAACAAGCAATATTCCATTCACCCACTGGTGCTGCTGAGCTTTGATGTTTACTTCTTCCCTCCCGCCACTACCATCAGCAAAGCGCATGAGCTAAATTTTGACCTGAGCAAATTCACCGAAACCAAGTGGCAGGGTCACGATACTTATGTGGTGGGTGCAACTGACCTGAATGACAACACCAGCAACCAGTTCTGGGTAGACAAAGAAAACCTGTACGTGGTGCGCGTGATCACCAACAACAAAGGTATAGCACGCGACGTGGAGATGAACAACTACCGGCTGATCGACGGAAACATGGTAGCAACGGAGATCATCTTCAAAAACAACGGCAAGCTATTCCTCCGTGAAGAATACTTCAACATCTCCTTCCCTAAAGAAGTAGATCAAAGCTGGTTTGATCCGGCAGCTTTTACTGCTGCTAATTGGAAGTAAATTCAATAATGGCGCGAGCGTCCACGCTCATGTCTACTATAGCGGGGGCCTCTGGCCCAGTCGAGTCACAGACTCGACATGATAGAGAGACACGGGAATAATTCCCGCGCCAGAGATAATTATAAGAAACAATCCTCCCGTCAAAGACAACTTTCCTCCCCCTCCTGTTCTTAGGAGGGGGCTGGGGGGAGGTCACCAGTCAATCGGCTCTTTCCCCTGTGCTTTCAGGTACTCATTTGCCTTACTGAAGTGGTGCGTACCGAAGAAACCACGGTCTGCGGCAAAAGGCGATGGGTGCGCAGCCTTGAGTACCAGGTGCTTGCGTTCGTCGATGAAGGCTCCTTTTTTCTGGGCGTAGGCACCCCATAGTATGAAGACTACCCCCTGTTTCAGGTCGTTTACTTTTTTCACGACGGCATCCGTAAATTCCTCCCAGCCCTTTTTCTGGTGAGAACCGGCATTGGCGGCACGTACTGTGAGCGTCGCGTTCAGCAGCAAAACCCCTTGCTGCGCCCAGCGCTCCAGGTTGCCCGTTGGTGGCAGGTCCTTTCCCAGGTCATTCTTTATTTCTTTGAAAATATTGAGCAGCGAAGGCGGAATACGCATCCCATCTTTCACTGAAAAAGCCAATCCGTTCGCCTGATTGGGACCATGATAAGGGTCCTGGCCTAAAATAACTACCTTTACATTATCGAAAGGGCACAGCTCAAACGCACTGAAAATCTGGCTCCCGGGCGGGTAAACTTTTTGGCTCGCGTATTCGTCTTTAACAAAGGAGACAAGATTTTTGAAATAGGGCTTTTCAAATTCATCTTCTAACACATTTTGCCAGCTTTCTTCTATCTTTACATTCATAATTAGTGAGGGGTGGTCAGTTTGGAATCCAACATACCTGTGTCGGGACAAGGATTGACTATACCTGAAACAGATGCTAATTATACAAAAAACTCTGTAACATGGATACAAAAACTACAGAAGGTGTAAAAGTAACAGTAACCACTAACTACCTTCCTGATTATTCCAGTCCGGTACAGCAGCACTATGTATTTGCTTACAAGATCAGTATAGAAAACAACAGCGAGTTCACGCTCAAGCTATTGCGCCGGCATTGGTACATACACGACGCCACCGGCACCATACGCGAAGTGGAAGGCGAAGGTGTGGTAGGCCAGCAACCGGTACTGGAGCCCGGCGAGTCGCATGAGTACGTATCCGGCTGCAATCTGAAAACAGGCATGGGCAAAATGCGCGGCACGTACCTAATGGAACGCATGGTCGACGGGAAGCAGTTTCATGTCACCATACCCGAGTTCACACTCATCGTGCCGTATAAGTTGAATTAAATTGCTGATTGTTAATTGTTGTTTGACTATACCTGTTCAATTGTTGTGGGTTAAATTGCTTAATTGTGCAAACGATTATACCTTTAATTTTCAAGTACAGCAGCCTTGCTGTATTAGGTTTCCTCTCAAATAAGGAGAACCAACAATTAAACAATCAACAATTTAACCACTTAAATTTTGCTCCCCTTTCACCTGGCCGCTAACTACCTGCTTTACCGACTCAGGGCTTTTAAGCTGCACGGCGTACATTCCCCTTTCGTTTTTGATCTGTATAACCAGGTGATCCTGCATGATGGGGATTACTATGCCTACCCCATTGTGGAAGAGCTACGGCAGGAACTGCTGCAGGACCATCGTAAGCTGCTGGTAACAGATTTTGGGGCCGGACCCAAGGCAGGTCTGAAGAAGGAGCGTAAAGTCAGTTACATTGCCCGCACCTCCGCCAAACCGGCTAAGTATGCGCAACTGATCTTTCGGTTAGTCAGCCATTTCCAGCCTGAAACGGTCTTTGACTTAGGCACCTCACTGGGTATAACCACTTCCTACCTGGCCAAAGCTAATTCAAAAGCCACGGTCTATACCTTCGAAGGCTGCCCGTCTATTGCAACCGAGGCCAAGGCTAATTTCAGAAAGCTAGGGATAGCGAACGTGCGCCAAGTAATCGGGAATCTGGATGAAACGCTAACAGAACAACTGCAAAAAGTCGGGCAACTGGATTTTGTGTTTTTCGACGGCAACCACCGCTACGAGCCGACCATGCGCTATTTTGAGGCCTGCCTCAGCAAGCATCACGAATACAGCGTGTTCGTGCTGGACGACCTCTATTGGTCGGCCGAAATGAAACGTGCCTGGCAGGATATCAAAAAGCACCCAAAGGTGATGCAGACAGTCGATCTGTTTTATGTAGGCTTGGTGTTTTTCCGGAAGTCACAACCTAAAGAAAACTTTACGCTGCTCTATTAGTACTTCGCTAAATAAAACCTATTTAGTGCTTTTCTGGCAGATATACAGGGAAGGTTTATTCCCCTCCATGTCTAATGTCTAACATCTAACATCTCTTATAGCGCAGCCTCAGTCGTTTTCCTTGATTACCGGCGCTTCCCAGCCGTCGTAGGTACCGTTAAATTCCACAGCCAACAGACCAAGTCCCAGTGTGGTGGCATACACCGATTCTTCATCCAGTGATTCCACTTTAGAGACAACCAGGCTGTAAGGGGCTTCTGGGCTTTTCTCAATCATACTCTCCGAAACAAAGGTATAGCCCTCCTGCTCCACTCGGTTTTTGAACGCTAATCTGTCCGTTTCAGTGGCAAAATAGAAAAGATGGGATACCGGCCTTGGGATATGTTGTTCATCGCCATGCTCCTGCATCATGCGGATGACGCGGCTGTTCTTGATACTCTGCATATCAGCGGGCTCCGGGAACAGGAAATCCAAGTATAGGCCCCAGTTTGGGTCCTCGATGGTATTAGTGGCGTAGGTATAGTCCGGGAAAGCCTGCATGATATTGGCTGCGATCACTTCCGGCAAGGCCTCCTGTCCGCTATAAAAGTAAAAGATGCGCTTGCCGTCGTGCAACAGCTTGCCTACAAACACAGCCTGCAGGGAGTTCTGAAACTCTGACACAACAGCTTCCTCTATCTCCTCGAGCTTTTCCCATTCTTGCTCCTCAGCCGGAAAACCATCGGCGTCAGCTTGCTGCAGGGCCACTACCAACTCAAACGCGCGGTGCGTGTCAGGTATAGGCGCCAGGCTCTCCAGTGCCAGATCCACGCTCACGCAGGCAGGTCGGTCGGCAATGTCGCAAAAGTAAACTTCCCACTCCGGGGTATAGGCAGGTATAGCCATAGGGTTCTATTTTAAAGAAATAAAGAGAGCATCAACCGCGGTCGATGCTCTCTTTTTATACGATTAGCAATTTTTAGCGTACAGCCTGGCGAATCCGGATCAGTTTCTCCATAAGGCCTTCCAGCTGGTCGAGCGGCAACATGTTGGCACCATCTGACTTGGCTACAGAAGGTTGCGGATGCGTTTCGATGAACAGGCCGTCGGCTCCCACGGCGATGGCAGCTTTGGCGATGGTCTCGATCAGGGCTGGCTTTCCACCTGTCACGCCGGAGCTTTGATTAGGTTGCTGCAGCGAATGCGTTACGTCCATCACCACCGGTGCGCCGGTCGATTGCATTTCTGGCAGGTTACGGAAATCCACCACCATATCGGAATAGCCGAAGCTGTTGCCGCGGTCTGTTAGGATCACCTTCTCATTACCCGATTCGCGTACCTTGTCTACAGCAAAGCGCATGGCCTCCCCGGAAAGGAACTGGCCCTTCTTGATGTTCACCACCTTACCTGTTTGCGCAGCTGCTACCAACAGGTCGGTCTGGCGGCATAGGAAAGCCGGAATCTGCAGCACATCAACATATTCGGCAGCCATGGCCGCTTCCTGGCTTTCGTGGATGTCGGTCACAGTGGGTATATCAAAGGTCTGGCTAACTTTCTGGAGAATGCGCAGCGCTTTCTCGTCGCCTATACCTGTAAAAGAGTCCAGGCGGGAACGGTTGGCCTTACGGTAAGAGCCTTTGAAGATCAGCGGAATCTGAAGCTTATCGGAGATTGTGATCAGGCGTTCGGCGATTTGCAGCGCCATCTCCTCTCCTTCTATTGCGCAGGGACCCGCCATCAGGAAGAAGTTGCCGGAGCCGGTATGTTTTAGTTTTGGTATCTCGAACATGTTCATTTACTAAGTTGAAGCCTTTCGGCCTGCAAATTTAGTCAGGTCTTGGCGAATTAAGAACTATATTGTTGATTGTTGATTGTTAATTCCCAAACTCTCTAACTTCTAAACTCTCTAACTTCTAAACTTTCTAACTTCCCAACTTTCTAACTTCCCAACTTTCTCAGCTCAATAAACAGTTCTCTTCCTTGCCGGGGTTGGATCGAGTTAAGAGCTGTTTCGAAATGCAGAAATTCAAAATAGGGTTCAAAGTAGGTCTTGTACTCCTCTCGACTTCCGCCGAAGGGCGGTCCCTGGTGTGTAAAGGTAGTGTCGAAGAGCAGCCCGACTAATTTACCGCCGGGAGCCAGCAGCTCAGCGCATTTCCGGGCATAGGCAGGGCGCAAGCTTGGGTCGATGGCACAGAAAAACGTCTGCTCCACGATCAGGTCATAAGTGCCTTGCAGACGAAAGAAATCCTGCAGCAAGAGTTGGTCTTTGGGAAATGAAGGGACACGGGCCGCAAACCGATCCAGAGGAGCCTGGGCAACGTCCGCGACAAAGGTGTTTCGGAATCCCTCAAGAAACAGGTATTCTGCCTCGTAGGCATGGCCACATCCCGGAATAAGAATGGCCTGCCCCCGATTAGGCAATTGATCGAAATATTCCTGGAGGGGCGTCGTTATAGCTCCAACATCCCATCCGGTCTGGTCATTTTGATAGCGGTTTTGCCAGTACTCCGCACTAAATTCTTGATTCATCTTGTATGATAATAGACCAAAAGCCTTATATTTGAGACTTGCATGAACAATATTCCGGACCATAAACGAACGTGATTTATGACGCCTCCGGAAAAAAAGACACCCAAAAAACAAGAACTGCCCATGAACCCTTCTGAAAAAAGAAGCAACCGTAAGCTTTTAATCAGTGGCCTGCTCGTTATTCTGATCAGTATCAACGGCATCCTGCTCTACATGAATTACCAAAAGAAGGAAAAGAATGAAGAACAGGCCGAGGTAATCCGAGTGAAAGATAAGGAACTGGAGAACCAGATAAAAGTTTATGAGGCACTCAAGGCTGATTTTGAACGGCAGAGCCAGGAACTGCAAGCCATGGGACTTGAAAACGATTCTTTGGAAGCGCAGATCGCCTCTATCACTTCTGACCTGAACGAACTCCGCGGTTTCCGCAAGAGCAGCTATAGCCTGGCTGACCAGCGTCGTTTCCGTGACCGTGCGCAGGCCTTCGAGCAGCAACTGAAGCAAAAAGATCAGGAAATTGCCACCCTGAAACAGGATAATGAGGTACTTTTCACAGAGAACACCACGCTGAAGACCACGCAGAACCGTCTGTCCGACAGTCTGACGACGATGAAGTCTACCAATGAGAACCTGATCGAGAAAGTAAAAGTAGCCTCCCGACTGGAAGCGCAGCGCATGGATGTGATGGTAGTAAACAAGCGCGGAAAAGAACTGGATGACAAAAAGAACGAGTTCCGTGCCAAGAACGTGGAGAAGATTCGTGTTGCCTTTCACCTGGCTAAGAACGATGTAGCTCCCAAGGAGCCTAAAACCATTTACATGCGCCTAATCGAGCCAGACGGAGCTGCTCTCTACAACTTATCAACCGGTTCCGGTTCATTTGATATCGATGGTCAGGATATGTACTACACGGCGAAGCGCGACATCGTGTTTGATAACACACAGCAGCAGGTAAGCTTTGTGTACGCCAAGAACGCAGAGTATAAAAAAGGCCAGCACACCATCGAGCTCTATGCCGATGGATTCCTGATCGGCACTACTACATTTGTACTGAAGTAAACTTTAAATCCTACTTTATGAAGAGCCTCTGCAACTCGCAGGGGCTTTTTTATGCCTGCACTTCCTTGCAATAAGCCCTACTTCCTGCCTTTATCTTTCTGCCAATTTGCAAGTTCAGCTCATCCGGTGTTCTTCCCATGCGGCAGGTATAGCCATAAAAAAAACCCTATCCTGAGGAAAGGGTTTTAGTCCATCGTTCACATGAATAGCTCTAACGCAGGCGTCAGAATTTAATCAACAAGAATTCTTTTATTCGACCAGCATGCTTTTTCTGTGCTGTATCACTTTAAAGCTCTCTACCATTTTCACCGATTCGTGTACGTCTTCCGTGAAAATGGCCACAAAAGCTCCGTCTTCGGCATTTTCGAGGGCGTGTGCAATGGCCCGCATCTCCTCAGGTATCACCTTGACCTGAATGTGGGGCGCTACTTCCTCTATGCCCTGCATCATCGGCAACGTGATTTCCTCAGCCGTTTTACCGCGCAGGTCACTGTCGAGGCGGATGATCACTTCGTCAAAAATCTCTCCGGCCACTTTGCCCAGTTCGTAGAAATCCTGCGTTCTGCGGTCGCCCACACCCGCTACGATACCGATCTTCCGGGTCACGTCCAGGTCCTCCATAAAGCCGCCAATTGCTTTCAGACCGCCCACATTATGGGCATAGTCTACCAGCACCTCAAAATTAGGGAACTGAAACAGGTTCATACGGCCCGGCGTTTTATCCGGCGAAGGTATAAAGGTGCGCAAGGCCCTTTTGATATCCTCAATGTCAAAATGCGATACATAACCGGCCAGCGTTGCCGCCAGTATGTTTTCGATATTGAATTTGGCTTTCCCCCCAAACGTCAGCGGCACATCGGCCACGCGGTCAATCCTGATCTTGTAGCTGTTCTTGAAGATCGAGATATACCCGTTCTCAAAAACAGCGGCCAGTCCGCCTTTTGCAATGTGCTTGAGTATGCGCGGATTGTTCTCGTCCATACTAAAGAAAGCCACTTTGCATTTTACCTCTTCCGCCATCGCATATACTAGGTCATCGTCGGCATTCAGGATGGCATAGCCGTCTTTGCTCACGCTCTTCGGTATCACCGACTTCACTTTGGCCAGATCCTCCAGGGTATGGATGTCACGCAGGCCCAGGTGGTCGGAGCTCACATTGGTCACAATGCCGATGTCGCATTGGTCGAAACCAAGTCCTGAGCGAAGCAATCCGCCTCTCGCACACTCCAGTACAGCGAAATTCACTGTCGGGTCTTTGAGTACGAACTGTGCACTGTAAGCCCCTGTCGTATCGCCTTTTTCGAGCATCTTGTCCTGAATGTAGATGCCGTCGGTGGTCGTATACCCTACCTGATAGCCTTTGCTTTTCACCATGTGGGCGATCAGGCGCGTTGTGGTTGTCTTCCCGTTGGTACCCGACACCGCAATGATCGGAATACGGGCAGGTTTGTTGCGCGGGAACAGCATGTCAATTACCGGCTCTGCCACGTTTCGCGGCAAACCGTAGGTAGGCGAAATGTGCATCCGGAAACCCGGTGCAGCATTCACCTCCAGCACAGCGCCATTTGCCTCGTTGAGCGGTATGGCGATATCGGTGGTCATCACATCGATGCCGCAAATATCCAACCCGATCAGTCCTGCAATGCGCTCCGCCATGAGTATGTTATAAGGATCAACTAAATCAGTAACGTCAGTTGCCGTGCCTCCAGTACTTATGTTAGCCGTACTTTTCAGGTATAGTACCTCCCCTTCGGGCAAAACTGACTGAGTAGTAAGCTCTTTGGCCTTTAAAATATTTTGCGTGTGACGGTCGATCGAGATGCGGGTCAGCGCCTTTTCGTGCCCCACGCCGCGTCTCGGGTCCCGGTTCTCCCGGTCCACCAGTTCCCGGATCGTGGATTTGCCGTCTCCTGTTATCATGGCCGGTGTGCGCTTGGCGGCGGCCACAAATTTCTTGTTGATGACCAGTAGTCTGAAGTCGAAGCCCTGCACAAACTGCTCCACCATCACGGCATCGGAGTACTTCTGAGCGGCGGCAAGCCCTTTCAGCGCGTCTTTCCAATTGGTGATGTTGATGGTAGCGCCTTTGCCATGGTTACCATCCAGCGGCTTGAGCACCAGCGGGTAGCCGAGTCGGTCTACGGCACGTTTCAGCTCTTCCTGGTCATACACGGTGGTTCCTTTCGGTACAGGTATACCTGCCTCATCCAGCAGTTCTTTGGTAGCGTTCTTATCACCGGCAATCTCTACGGCAAAGCAGGCGGTGCTGCAGGTCATCGTGGCCTGAATACGCTTCTGGTTCACGCCGTGGCCCAGTTGGATGAGCGAATGTCTGTTGAGACGGATATAAGGTATGCCGCGGCTCTCCGCCTCCGACACGATGGAGAAGGTGCTTGGCCCAAAGTACTCATCTTCACGGATTTGGTGGAGGCGGTCAATATCGTCGCTTAGTCTGTATTTCTCGCCTTTGATGAGCGCCTCTGTGATACGCAAGGCGGCATGGGCGGCATATTCACCGGCTCGCTCCTCCTGGTAAGAGAAGATCACCTGCAGCGTGCCCAGGTCATGGGCCGGGTAGCAACGTCCGAAGCCGCTCTCCATACCTGCCAGTGTCTGCAGTTCTAGCGCAATGTGTTGTACCACATGCCCGAAAGTGGTCCCTTCCTCCACTGAATGGAAGAAACCACCTGCCACCCCCTCCGAAGCGCGGTGGTTGTACATGGCCGGAAACATTTTCTTTAATCGGCTATAGAAGCCGGGTACTTCGTTGGTAAGCGTATCTGCCAACTCTTCGAGGGCCAGTTTCAGAACAATGATTTTGGGGTGTTCTACTGACCAGTAGTTTGGTCCGCGCATGATGCGCAAATCTGTAATCTTCATGGAATAAGGTAAGATGCTTGTATTGCCTGTCTTCTGTTGACTATGATGTAGGGATAGCCATGGGATAATGTTTGCTTGCAATACGATATATGCACACAAAGGATATAGCGGATCTGAAAAAATCAGTGCCATTTAGGGAAGGCAATCCGTTGGGGAATTTGGCTCTATCACAAGCTATCTGTATAGACTTGGGCACGAGCGCTTTGCTTAAAAGAAGCAGAGAGGTATAAAATAAAAAAACGCCCGGTCAGGTAAAAGACCGGGCGTTTCTAAAAAGAGAGGTAACGAGCGGATTCGAACCGCTGTAGCAGCTTTTGCAGAGCTGAGCCTAGCCACTCGGCCACGTTACCCTGATTGGGAGTGCAAATATAAACAGAGATGTATGCTTGTCAAACTATAAAGCTATATTTTTTAACCTCAGAAGGCTATAAAGCTAGCAGTAAGCCAATTAAATTTTCATCCTCTTCCCCGTGGCAAACCTTTTACTTAGGAAGCGGTGCTCCCACAGGTATAGCGCAATCATGACCTGGCTGGCCGTGCGGTGGGTTGGTGCCTTCTGCCACCGAACCTGTTGCCTGCGGTTGAAACACAGGAGGCGGTGTTGTCAGCTTGGGCTGTGGTGTTGAGTTGAGCGGCGCTCCGACAGGTATAGCGCAGTTATGGCCTGGCTCTCCATGAGCAGGGTTCAGCGCCACGTCTCCGGCTGGAGCAGCGGTAGCAGCATTCATGCTGGCTGGTGCATTGGTTGACTGGGTGTTCGTCGTGTCTGACTGCGTGTTGTCGTCCGAGCAGGAGGCGAAGCCGACCAGCGCCGCAACCAAGAAAAAGCTTACTGTAGTTTTCATGCTGACAAGCTACCAAAAAGCCACCTTAAATGCAAAAATCAGGTCATGCAATTGCCTGCTTGCTTTTATCCCGCTGACTGACTGAAGCAGGTATAACTTTATTCTTACAACCCTGGTATAGGCAGAAAAACGGTTATCCTCACACTGGGCGATCGATTCTTCATAAGGTATAGCCGCTTTCGTAGTTTGCAAAAAGGTGGCTCATTTTGAAGAAGTTGATCTGAGGGTGGTAACACATTGTAAACTATGACGTACCTGACACAAGTGCTGGCTGCTGCTGCGGTTGGGCTTGTGCAGCTTTCAGGATCGTACAGCCTGATGCAGATAACTCCTACTCCTGACACCAGCAAGCAGGGGTTCAGCTAGACCAGTTTGTGTTCTTCGACAGGGACGTGGCGCTATGGCGCTAAGCAATTTAATATGAATAGACTTTTATTTCTAGACGCTTTAAGGGGCATTGCTGCACTGTCAGTGGCGCTCTTTCACTATACTTCCGTATACCGCAGCCTGTATGGGCACAGCTTCTCCCCCGCTTTCGATTTCGATTACGGCCTCTTCGGGGTGGAGCTGTTCTTTATGATCAGCGGGTTTGTCATCTTCTTCAGTTTCGACCGGATCAAGAGCGGGAGCGAGTTCCTCTTCAACCGGGGCATTCGCCTCTACCCTACCTATTGGTTCAGTATGCTCACCACCTTCCTGGTCATACAAACTTTCGGACTGCCTGGCTTCGAAACCACCATTCCACAAATGCTCGTCAACCTGACCATGTTCCAGAAACTGGCCCGCGTGCCTGATGTGGATGGGGTATACTGGTCGCTTTTCTCGGAGTGGATGTTCTACCTGATGATGCTGGCCCTGTTCATGACCAACAACCTGAAACGGATACTATGGGTGGGCCCGGTATGGGTAATGCTTAGCCTGGTGCATAAGTACGCCCTCAGCTTCGGACCTGTTGGGGCCATCCTCAACCTGTACCATGGCGTGTTCTTTTATGCGGGTATCCTGTTTTACCTACTCATGAAGCAGCCTGAAAAGAAGAACATCATTCTAGGGCATTTGCTCTTCTCCATTGCCGTTATCGTGGCGCTATACCTACCCGAGGGCCTGCCGCATACCTTGGTGGTCATCAGTTTCTTCGTTATTTTCTACCTAGGTTTAGAAGGCAAAATGGATTTTCTGGTGAACAAGGCTTTACTGTTCCTGGGGAGTATTTCCTATGCCCTGTACCTCATACACCAGTTTGTCGGGTATGTGATCCTCAACGAGACAAAGGCCCTTTTTGGGGACAGTATGCTGGTGATCGTGCCACCGCTGGCTATCTCACTCGCAGCTGCCTGGCTTATTACAACCTACATCGAAAAACCTGCCGTGGGCAGACTTAAAACCTGGTACAAGCAACGAACCGGCGCCCCGCTACCAGCAGAAAAGAAGGTGCCTGTCAGCGGCTTTGCCAAGCCGGAAACGGCCCCAACAAAATAAAACTGCCAAAGCCTTACTGTACATAAGCCATGGCAATCTCGGCTCCCAACTTGGCATTGTGCTTAATGAGCGCGATGTTGGCTTCCAGGCTTTCTCCTTTGCTATGCTCCGCGATATACTTTAATAGAAAAGGTGTCACCGCCTTGCCTTTGATATGCTGCTCAGCAGCCGCATGCAAAGCCTGGGTGATATACCATTCCATTTCCGGGGCAGGTACTTCGTACTGTTCAGGTATAGGATTGGCAATCAGTGCTGCTCCTTCCAGTCCCAAGTCCCATTTAGCTCGCAGCAGATCGGCGATAGCTTGCGGAGAGTTTAGTCGTAATGGAGAGGGGAAACCGCTTTGGCGGGAATAAAAGCTGGGGAACTCATCTTGGCCATACGTAACAACAGGAATGCCTTTCGTTTCCAGGTACTCCAGGGTCAGCCCGATGTCCAGTATCGACTTGACACCTGCCGAAACCACCGCTACCGAGGTCTGTCCCATTTCGGTCAGGTCGGCCGAAATATCCATGGTAGTCTCAGCGCCCCGGTGCACACCCCCAATCCCGCCCGTTACGAACACCCGTATACCTGCCATGGCGGCAATACGCATGGTAGCGGCCACAGTAGTCGCCCCATTAAGCTGCTGGCTCACGACATAAGGCATATCCACCAGACTGACTTTCCAGACATCATTTGCCTGGCCCAGCTGCTCTATCTGCTGCTGTGTTAATCCCACACAGCACTTGCCATTCAGGATGGCAATGGTCGCAGGTATAGCTCCTGTTTCCCGCACTACCGCTTCCACTTCTAGGGCCGTCTGCACATTATGCGGGTAAGGCATACCATGCGCAATGATCGTGGACTCCAGCGCCACTACTGGCTTTCCTTGGGCCAAGGCTTGCTGTACTTCGGGGTGGATTTGAAGGTATGAGGTCATAGTTTGCAATGCTGCTTTTGGGGCATTTCTGAATAGCAGGTATTTAAACTTTACTTTTGGCCTCATAGATGAGCTGTACCACACCTGATTTAAACCTGTTTAATCCTGTTAAGTTGAGGTCTATCCGGCCTTTAAGTTCTTGAAACAAGGGCTTGCCTGCTCCTAGCACGGTCGGGTGCATGGAAATACGGTATATGTCAATTAGACCATACTGGATAAAGGTTGTAATGAGCTTTGCTCCACCGTACAGCCAAATATCCTTGCCGTTTTGTTGTTTCATTTCAGCAATTTTTTCAGGTATACCAGAGGAAATGAAAGTGGCGTTGCTATCCTGCTGCCCCTGGCTCGAGAATACTATTTTATTTTTTGAGTGGACAGCCGCCCAAATAGCTTTATCGGTTTCGCTTGCGTTAGAGTCCGGCTGGTAATTTCCCCACATCTCGTAGCTCACCCGACCATACAGGATTGTGTCTATACCTGCAAGAAAGCCCTGGAGGTCCATGTCCTCGTCCAGAATACACCAATCTACTTCTCCATTTGGGCCTTCTATATAACCATCGAGAGTCACGGCCAGGTCTAAGATTACTTTTCGCATAGGGGAGCTGATTTATAGTATCGGATCTATCTTAAACTTATGGTATGCACATTCCAATGCATGAGAGAGTGTATCCTACATTTAAAAGATCGCAGAACGTCTTGGCTATGGTGCGTAAATGCACTATAGGTGTTGTTGAGCTAAATATTTCTTAATCTTTTTGTAGCTTGTTTTTGAGCGCCTTTATCGCTTCTATCATGGATTTTTGGTCTTCTTCTGGAGCAGTACTTTGGGTTAATTTCTCCATTAACTCAGTCAACTCAACCAATTCATACATCTTCGTTCCCTTGTTTGGTGACCAGACTTTGCCTGCCATTGTACCTGCCCACTGTTTATGAGTAATGAAATAGTATGAAGTCCCATCCAAACCCATTTGAGGTGCTTCAGGATACTGGGTCTTGTATAGGGCGATCAAAAACAACTCCTTAAGTTCTGTGGCAATTTCTTCACTTATCCTTACTTTTTGCTCTATCAGTTTAAGCTCTCTATTGGGTGAGCTAACGTGTGGACTGACATAAGCCCAGATTGGTATATCAACTGTTCTTTTTAGTAGTACCAGTCCTTCTTCCTGGGATTCAACTGACAATAGCTTCTCTGGTTGAAAAGATGGCAGAATCACTACTCTGACAAAGTACTGGTTTTCACCTATCCCTTTGAATAAGGTCTCTTGAGTACGTTCATAATAGGTTTCAAGTACTTCACTATTTACAAAGGAATGAAAGTAACCTTCGACGGGCACCAAATGGTCGCTCCCTTGGCTAAAACCAAGCCTGCATGATAAAATGAAAGACAGTATTAGAAGGAAAATTTTCATAGTCACATATTAAGCTCAACGTTTAGTATTTGCAAAGCCTGCAGCGGAGCAAAGGTTTTGTGAATACCTTGTTAGTAGTTTAGTTCTTTTTATATATTATGATTTTACCTTTTCTCCCTTTTAATATCAGGTCATTTTCAGTTATTTTTTTAACTTTCCATTTCCAAACTTCTCCAGCTTTAACCAATTCAGTTGGGCCTTGAATTAATTCAGCCGCACCTTCATAGCTTTTATCCAAAGATATATTTTGGTTAAGTACTTCAAATCCTAAAGAATTGATTTTAATATTTCCTTGGTCGTTCGATTTTGGAAGAGAAAATTTTGCTAATCCTTCCTGGTTTGTCATTGAGTATAATAATTGTTTCTGGTCTTTATCCAGGAGAAGGACATTTGAAAAAGGAATCAACTCTTTTGAAAGTTTATCAAATACCTGTATAATTATTTGAACGCTATCATTTTTAACCTCTTTACTGATAAAGCTTATTTTGCCTTTCTCAGTTGGTTCTTCAATTTGAGTAAAAGTAAGTTCAAGTTTATTATTCCTAAATCTATAAGTACCTCTTCCTTCTCTAAATCTTGTACAATCCGAATAGGAATATTGGAAATGCTTTTCATCTAAAAAATTAATACAGCTATAATGGTAGGTATTTGAGTTACAAAAGCTGCCTTTAATTTGAGCCTTTACTTCAAATGTTAAAAGAATCAAAAGTGTTAAAACTAATTTCATTTGAATTTGAATTACTACTAACGTGTTTGGCTATGGTGCATTTAAATGCACTATAGGCTTTGTTGTGGTATGGTGTTTTGCTTAGTGACTTCTAAGTATTTTCTTCTTTTTACAATTATTACGATTGTTGCTATTACCATTAAGGTCAAACAAATAGAGAAGAATAAATCAGCATAAATGTAGTTCCACTTTTCCAGATTAGTCATTTCTCTTTCTGTGCTGTTTACCATAATGCTTCTGGAATAGGTCCTGACTTTACCCGCAGCAACCAGTACATAAGCCAAAGAAGGAATCAATGCTGCACCTGTTGCCAATAGACCCAAGAGCAATCCTTTCTTTTTGCCTGTGATTATACCAATACCACCCATGAATAGTAGCAGCCAAAAGGCGAAATCTGTAACTACTTCCAAAAAAGGTCTTGGGTAACTAAAAGTATTTTTATCAAGTCCCCAAGTTTGATTATAAAACAGAACATGGTAACCAGATTTAAATAAAAAGTATGAGGAAACAGCAATAACCATCACACCAGTTAAGATAAAGAACCTGCGGCTATTGATTATTTTCTGAATCATTTTCTTCATTTCACTGCACCACAACTAGCGTATAGCAGGAGTCCCTACTCCTACTATCTGCACTATGTCTGGAGTACTAAATGTTTTTATCAAAGTCTTATACCACAGGTATAGCGCCTAGCTAATATACTGCTTTTCGGTACTAATTACTCTATAAGCCTTAAACTTTTGAGGTTATAAGAAACTGCCAGAAATAAAAAGGCCCCGGATTGCTCCGGGGCCTTTCATTATAGGACAAGCTTAGTACTAAGCGTTGTTCTCTTCTTCAGCAGACGCTTCGTCAGAATCTTTTGCCTTTTTAGCGGCAGCGGCTTCTAACTTCTTCACGCCAGCTTCTTTCTCGTTGTCCAACATCTTCTCTTTCAGAGCAGACAGGGCATCCAGGTCACCAAGAGTAGACTTGTTTTCTACTTCTTTAGGAGCCTTAGGAGCTTTCTCCTTCTTCTCACCAGCTGGGGCAGCCTTCTTAGTCGCTTTCGCGATACGAGCGCTGTCAGCCTCAGAGTAAGTGGCAGTGTGCGAAAGGATAATCTTACGATCGTCTTTAGAGAATTCAGTTACTCGGAAGTCAAGCGTTTCGCCTGCCTCTACCTGTGAACCGTCTTCTTTTGCAAGACCTTTCGGGAAAGAGAAACCTTCGATGCCGTATGGCAACTCCAGCGTAGCGCCTCTGTCTGATTTCTCAAGTACAGTAGCTTTGTGTACTGAACCTACGTTGAATACAGACTCGAACGTATCCCAAGGGTTCTCCTCCAGCTGCTTGTGACCAAGAGCAAGTCTTCTGTTTGCTACATCAAGCTCCAGAACAACTACGTCAAGGTTTTCACCAACTTTCACGAACTCAGATGGGTGCTTGATCTTCTTAGTCCAAGACAGGTCAGATACGTGTACAAGACCATCAACACCTTCTTCCAGCTCCAGGAACAGACCGAAGTTTGTCAGGTTACGAACTACGCCAGTGTGCTTCGTGCCAACTGCATATTTCGTGATAACATCCTCCTTCGTCCATGGATCTTCAGTAAGCTGCTTGATACCAAGAGACATCTTGCGCTCTTCGCGGTCAAGAGTCAATACAACTGCTTCAACCTCGTCGCCTTGCTTGATGAAGTCTTGTGGGTTGCGCAGGTGCTGTGACCATGACATTTCAGAAACGTGGATCAGACCTTCAACGCCTGGCATCAGCTCAAGGAATGCGCCGTAGTCAGCCACGTTAACGATCTTACCTTTTACTCTAGACCCAACTTCAATTTCAGCTGGCAGAGCATCCCAAGGGTGCGGAGTAAGCTGCTTCATGCCAAGAGAGATACGCTTCTTGTCATCGTCAAAGTCAAGCACTACCACGTTCACCTTCTGGTCAAGGTTCAATACTTCCTCTGGGTGGTTAATACGTCCCCAAGAGATATCTGTGATGTGAAGCAGACCGTCTACGCCACCAAGGTCGATGAACACACCGAAGTTTGTCATGTTCTTGATAACGCCTTCCAGAACCTGACCTTTCTCCAGGTTGTTCAGGATAGCGGCACGCTGCTGCTCCAGGTCTTTCTCGATCAATACTTTGTGCGATACAACCACGTTGTCGAAAGCGGCGTTGATTTTCACAACTTTCACTTCCATCTTCTTACCAACGAACACGTCGAAGTCACGGATCGGCTTCACGTCGATCTGAGAACCTGGCAAGAAGGCCTCAACACCGTAGAGGTCCATGATCAGACCACCTTTGGTTCTTCTCTTCACAACGCCTTCCAGAATGTTGTCATTCTCAAGAGCGTCATAAATACGAGCCCAGGCAGATACGATCTTCGCTTTCTTGCGGGAAAGGATCAGCTGACCGTTCGGGTCTTCCTGGTCTTCGATGAATACTTCAACCTCGTCACCAACTTTCAGCTCAGGAAGATCTCTGAATTCTGAAACCGGTACCAGGCCGTCAGATTTGAAACCGATGTTCAGGATCACGTCACGATCAGTGATGCCTACAACAGTTCCTTTAACAACCTCCTGCTCCTGTACGGTAGTCAGGGTGTCGTCATACATTTTTTCCATTTCAGCGCGCTCTTCTTTGCTGTAGCCGCCACCGAAACCTTGAGACTCAAACTTGTCCCAATCGAAATTTTCTGGAGAATTACTCATAATGTTTTACTGCTCTGGAGAAGCCACCGACTTAGAGCAATAGGCCGGTTTGGTTTGGTTTTACATTTCCCCGGACGCGGTGCCGAGGCCATTCACTCGAATGAAGGGGCAAAAGTAAACAATACTTTAAAATTATGCTAGTATATAACATAGAAGTTCATGCAATATTAGGTAAGGTATAAGTCATTGAGGGTTAGCGGACTTGTAAGCTTTCTAAATGATTACTGGAGTATAGGTATAGCCTAACCCACAAAGACAGCCATTTCCTGACTAATCAGACCGACACAGCACCCGCTATACTTGGCAGTTATAGCGGGCTAAACCGCAAAAGATCGAGTTTAGTATAAAGGCTATTCAAGTCAAAAAAAGACGATACAGTAACACTATACCTCAGGTGTTACCAAACCCTGAACAACAGGCCATTAAACAAATCACACTAAATATATTAGTAACTGTATATTCCTACTTTTTGGAGACATTCAGGAAGAAATGCCAGTCCTCGTTATAGGCATTCACGTGCAGTTGAAGGAAAGTTTGAAGGGAAGGTTTGGATGGTTTTTGCAGCAGCTGCAGGCCGGCTTCTTCGGGGGTGCGGTCGCCTTTGCGGGAGTTGCACCTGGAGCAGGCCGTCACAATGTTCAGCCAACTGGTCTCCCCTCCCCTGGAGCGGGGCAGCAAGTGATCGAGGGTCAGGTTTTTGGTGGTGCCGCAGTACTGGCAAAGGAAATTGTCGCGCCGAAGGACGTTGTGCCTGCTAAGTGAAATGCCGTAATAAGGCACTTTAACATAACGCTGGAGCCGGATAACAGAGGGAACAGGATAGGAAGTGCTGACGGTGCGCAAAACAGCGCCATTGGCCTTGGAAACGAGCTCGGCCTTGTCAAGGTATACCAGCAAAAATGCCTTCGTCACCGTGCAAACCGCAATGGCGCTGAAGTCCTGGTTCAATATCAGCACTTTATTTCTCATAGTTCTCTCTGAACTTACGCTATGCTTCTACGAGAAATAACCAACTCGTTATAGCCTAAGTTCAAAGAAAAGTGCTGAGTATCAGGAAAAAATACGCTTTATAATGCGAAGATTGTGGGAATAACGTTTGCGTTCGGCGTTGTAGATGCCGTTGTGGTCCAGGGTATCGATACGGATCTCGCCGTGGGCGTGCATGATCTGCTGTCCCTCCAGCATAATGCCTACATGGGTAATTCTACCCTCGTCGTTGGCAAAATAGGCCAGATCGCCGGGTTGGGTCTGGGTGGCAAAGTGCACCTCCTCCCCCACTGCCACCTGCTGGCTGGCGTCGCGTGGCAATTGGAACCCGCAAAGGCCGTATACCTGCTGCGTAAAGCCCGAGCAGTCGATCCCGAACATGGATTTGCCGCCCCACAGGTAGGGTGCTTTCAGGAACCCCAGGGCCACTTTGGTTAACTGGGCTGTCGTAACCGGCACGGCCGGATTGGTAGCTCGGCCGCTGTACTGGTAGCTCTGCCCGTCAATTCGCAGGCTCATGCCATCAAAAAACGGCAGATAGGCCCCTATACCTACAGGCAAGCGCATGTCCGCATTGCTCACCACTTGCACAATGTCCAGTGCCCGGGGGTGCTGCGCGGCCTTCCATTCCTGGAAATAAGCCACCGAAACAGGCACATACTGCTTGTAGTCGATCCAGCCACGATACTCATCCGAGGCCAGCTGTACCTGCACCCAGTTGCCCTGCTTGCTCAGCACCTCCAGACACTCCCCAAAGAGCACCTGCGTGACCATTTCTGCCTTATCAGAGGGCTCAGCGCGCATGGGCACCAAACTGAGCATACATATTCCGTAGTCCACTTTTTTTTAATTTTGAATGAGTGATTGAGTGAATGAGTGAATATTTTTTTTGATTCTTGAATAAGTAAATGAGAGAGACTTGAAGCTGTGCGATTTAGCGATTTTTGAGAAAAATTACATTCCCAAACCTTTCTAAAATCTCACTCATTCACTCAATCACTCATTCACAATTCCTAAAACCCGCTTCTGTCCAGTTCGCGTTTTACGTCCTTCGCCTTGATGTCTTCTCGCTTGTCATGCAGCTTCTTACCACGTGCTAGTGCAATCTCTACTTTAGCAAAACCACGGTCGCTGATGAACACCCGAATGGGGATGATCGTAACGCCTTGCTCCTGCACACCTTTCTCCAGACGCTTCAGTTCACTCTTGTTCACGAGGAGCTTCCGTACCCGCATGGGTTCGTGGTTGTAGTGCGTGCCCTCGGTATAGGTAGAGATGTGCACGTTGTGCAGGTATAGCTCGCCGTTGTGCAGCACACAATATCCGTCCTGCATGTTCACCTTGCCTTCCCGAATCGACTTGATCTCAGTACCCATGAGCATAATGCCCGCCGTGTACTTGTCCAGAAACTGGTACTCAAAGGATGCCCTGCGGTTCACGATGTTCACGTGCTTCTTTATCCGGTCTTTATCTTTTGCTTTCGCCATGTTCTATCTTGGAGCCAGCACGCTGGCCAGTTTGTCTTTCTTTAAAATCTTCTGTCCCGTATCACCGTCCGCCACCAGCCTGTCTCCTACCCGGGCCTCAAAACTGCAAATAACGTTGTTGCCTTCCTGCGACTGCAGCGTAGCCGTTATTTCAATTATATCACCCTCAAAAGCCGGGCTTTTATGGTTGATAGTCAGAAATGTACCTATACCTTCTTCATCTTCTTCTTTCATCTCCAACACAAACAACCTGCCTGCCCACTCAGCCGCCTGTGCCAAGGCAAACGTAGAGCAAACCGCATGCACCAACCCATCGTCGAAACGGGCAAAATCCGCCGCCGTTACCGTCTTGCAGTATACCTTGGTGTCGCCTGTTTGAAAAGGGTGCTTCATTTGATGAATGGTTGAGTTTCGATTGAGTGATTGAGTGAATGAGTGAATATAAAACAAATAAATAATCACACATTCACTCAATCACTCAATCGAAATTGAATTTAAAACTTCATTCTCGGCTCCGGGCTCACATACTGGTCTGCGAAATCACCCTTAAGGAACTGGTAATGAGCCGTCATGGCGATCATACCTGCATTATCGGTGCAATACTGAAAGGCGGGGATATACACATTCCAGCCGTACTTGCCGGCGTACTCCTGCAGCGTCTGGCGCAGGCCGGAATTGGCGGACACGCCACCGGCAATGGCCACTTCCTTTATACCCAGATCCTTGGCGGCCAGCACCACTTTCTTGAGCAGGGTCTTGATCAGGGTATATTGCACACTGGCGCAGATATCAGCCAGATTCTCCTGTACGAAGTTGGGGTTGTCTTTCGTTTTATCTTTAAGGAAGTACAGCACTGAGGTCTTGATGCCGCTGAACGAGAAGTCGTAGCCGGGCATGTTGCCAACCGGAAAAGCAAAAGCCTTGGGGTTGCCCTGAGCCGCTGTCTTGTCGAGCATAGGACCGCCCGGGTATGGCAACCCCAGCATCTTAGCCGTTTTGTCGAAGGCCTCTCCCACGGCGTCATCGGTCGTCTGCCCGATGATCTCCATGTCCAGGTGGTCTTTCACGAGCACAACCTGGGTATGGCCACCGCTCACGGTCAGGCACAGAAAAGGGAAGTTCGGCTTCGGGTCGTCGATAAAATGCGCCATGATATGCGCCTGCATGTGGTTTACATCGATGAGCGGGATGTTGAGCCCCAGCGCAAAGGACTTGGCAAACGAGCTGCCCACCAGCAAAGCGCCCAGCAGGCCGGGGCCGCGGGTAAAAGCCACTGCACTTAACTCATTTTTAGTTACATTTGCTGTACTCAAAGCCTGCGCCACCACCGGAATAATGTTTTGCTGGTGTGCTCTTGAAGCCAGCTCAGGCACAACGCCGCCATATTTTTCGTGAACGGCCTGAGTGGCAATGATATTTGACAAGACCTTTCCGCCGCGAATAACGGCCGCTGAGGTTTCGTCGCAGGAAGATTCAATCGCTAATATTGTAGGTTCGGTCATCTTTTGGAAAAAGAACAGTCCATAAATTACTTCAAAGTTATAGGAAAAGCCATTCTAAAAATAGTTTTGGCTTTAATCCTGTTGCTTTTAGTGGCGTTTGCGGTTGTTTTTGTGGCTATTCGCTACCCGGGCGTTCAAACCAAAGTCGCCCAAAAGGCCGCCGAGTATATTTCCAGCACCATCGACCACGAAGTCACCATCGGGCGGGTCGACATCGAGTTTTTCAGCAACGTGATACTCGAGCAGGTAAAGGTGCTTGACTACCGGGGCGAGGAATTATTTTACGTTGGCCGTGCCGAGGCGGATATCAGTCTCTTTTCTATCTTCCAGCCCAACACGCTAGGTATAGCGACGCTGGAATTGCAGGAACCCCGCGCCAACCTGGTGATGTACGAGGGCACCGACTCCCTTAACCTGACATCATTCATCACAGCCTTAGGCAACCTGATCACCAAAGACACGACGAAGGTTTCGCGCCCCTTCGAATTTTCGATAGACGAGCTCGTGATCAAAGACGGTGCTTTCACTTACGACGACTTCAACAAACCCCGCTCGGATTACGGAATTGACTACTTCCATCTCGGCATTAAAAAGATATCAGCCCGATTCACAGAGTTTGAACCCGGTGACACCCTGAAAGTGCGTGTGACCGACCTGACTGCTCACGAGACACTCTCTGATATACAGTTGCACAACCTGGATGTGCTCATGACCTACGCCCCGACCTTTTGGGAATGGGACGAGCTGGACCTCAAAGTGAACAACAGCAACTTGCAGCAATACATCCGTTTCGACTACAACCGCTTCGGCAACTTCTCCGATTTTATCGACAGCGTGCAGGTGACAGCCCGGCTCCAAGACTCGCAGCTATATTCTAAAGACATTGCGCTGTTCGCCCCTCAGCTCAAAGACTACGACGAGAACGCCTACATCGCCTCGGCTGAGGTGGAAGGCCGCGTGTCGGAGTTCATAGCCAGCAACCTTGACCTGCGTTACGGACAGAATACCCACATCGTCGGGACCATGAATGTGGACGGCCTGCCGAACTGGGGCGAGACCTTTGCCAATATCCGCCTGCGGCCCTCTACCCTCAATGCCGAGGACATCAAACAGTTTCTGCCAAAAGATACTTATACCATCGCGTCGCGGTTGGGTACAGTGAAGGTGGACGGTCGCTTCCTGGGTTTTTACAACGACTTTGTGGCCAATGGCAGTTTTGTGACGGCGTTGGGCAACGTGCAGTCTGACATCAACATGAAGATCAACCGGGCGACCAATGCATCCTCCTACCGTGGTCGTCTCAAGACACAGAACTTCAACATCGGTCGCCTGATAGATAATACCGACGTCATCAAAACCATTACCATGGATGGCAGCGTGGTCGGCTCCGGTTTTACACTGGAAGATGCCCGACTGGAGATACACGCCGACATCGCGCAGCTGCACTTACTGGACTACAATTACAGGAACATCAGAACAGACGGTACGCTCACCAGGCAAAAGTATGTGGGACAGGTTGCCATTTCGGACCCAAACCTGGCATTCACGGCAAACGGCGAAGTCAACCTGGCCAGTAACAACCAGGCTTTTAACATGCGGGCAAACCTGCAGAAAATTGACCTGCAAGCGCTGCGTATTACAGAGAAGTCCGTCATTTTGCAGGCCAATGCCGACCTGAACTTCCGGGGACTTCGTCTCGATGATTTTGAGGGCACTGCCTTTTTTGATAACGCTGCCATCACTTATGAGGGACAACGCTTTGCCCTGGACACGATGCAGCTCGACTCCCAGATCATGGGAGGGCTGCG
This sequence comes from Pontibacter aquaedesilientis, assembly GCF_014773225.1. Taxonomy (GTDB): domain Bacteria; phylum Bacteroidota; class Bacteroidia; order Cytophagales; family Hymenobacteraceae; genus Pontibacter; species Pontibacter aquaedesilientis. The sequence goes on from NZ_JACXAJ010000004.1 coordinate 74,861, forward strand.
TAACCTGACGTTGCGCTCCGAGGCCATCGCCCTGAACCTGAATGGCAACTTCGACTACTCTGTGCTGATAAGTGACCTGAAGCAGTTGGCGCAGGAGTACAAACTCAACTTTGAAAGTAACGATGCGGCCACAGCAGCCTATTACAGCAAGAAGCGTGTTGCCAGCCAACCTGAATATAGTTTGGACTACAATGTATACCTGCGCCGGGTCAACCCGATTATCCATTGGTTTGTACCCGAGCTCACCATATCCGATTTCTCTAAACTTGAAGGCAGTTTTCGGCACGGCAATACAGTTATCCTGACATCCTACGCCCATATCGACACCATGCTGTACAATAATGTGTCGCTGTTCCAGAACAACATAGAGCTAAGCACCTCAAAGCTACAGGATAGCCCCGAAGTGTTGGCAAGTGCCCAGTTCACCTCTGACAACCAGTTGCTGCCCTCCATCGGCGAAACGGAGCAGCTGTTACTGGAGGCCATCTGGAGTGAGCGCACCATTGGGTTTTATACCAACCTCTTGCAACCGGCCTTCAATAATCAGGCAACTGTGGTAGGCGACATCAATTTTCTGCAGGACCGCCTGCAGGTGGTGTTTGGCAGGTCCAACATTACCCTGCGCGACACCCCCTGGGCTTTCCAGCCGGGGAGTATGGTGTACATCAGCGAGTCCGGAAAGCGATTTGACTTCGAGGAGTTCATCCTCTCCAATAAGTCCCAGCAAATCAGGATTGACGGGGCTATTGGCCAGGACCCGGGCAGTACGCTCCTGGCCAACGTTCGGAATTTCGACCTCCGGAATTTCAATCCGCTGATGCCGCAGCAGGTACGCGGCACACTGAACGCCGAACTGACAGCCCAGGACATTTACAATAATACACTGCTGAACGCCACCATGCGGGTCGACTCCTTCTACATGGATGACATTCTGATCGGTGACATCAATGGAAAGGGCGAATGGATAAACGCCCAGCAACAGATGGCCATTGATGTGGACATCGACCGCGACAGCAAAAAAGTGCTCACCCTGACCGGCAACTACTATCCCCGCTCCGAAGAGGAACAGCTGGACATGCTGGCCGTGTTGGACGAGACGCAACTCAAGATCGTCGAGCCGATTCTGAAGCCCATCATGTCGGAATTGGAAGGCACCATGGAAGGCCGCATACGGGTATTGGGAAAACTGAGTGCTCCGGTGCTGACGGGTTCGGTGATGGTAACGGGTGGTCAGTTCAAGTTCGACTACCTGGGCACGACCTACCGCTTTACCGATCGGGTGTACTTCGGGGCCAACAGCATCAGCTTCCGAAATGCCCAGCTACGCGACCTCTACGGCAATATCGGCTACGTGACCGGAGGTATAGCCCACGATGGTTTCCGGAATATGGTGCTCGACCTGAATGCCCGCTTCCGGAACCTGATGATACTCAATACGACCAATGTGCAGAATGAGCTCTATTACGGAACAGCGTTTGGCACCGGAACGGCCAGTGTGCTGGGGCCGGTGGAAAACCTGAAGATAGACGTGAACGCCCGCAGCGACGCCAACACCCGCATTGTGATTCCGCTCGACAACCAGACCGACCTGGCCCGGAAAGACTTTATCCGCTTTGTGAACCGCAACGTGACCGACTCGACAGGTATAGCCGTGGAGGTGGAGGAGCAACGGGTGGACCTCTCCGGTATAAACATGAACTTTAACCTGGATGTGACCGACGATGCTTACTTCGAGATCATTATTGACAGGCAGACCGGTGACGTGATCCGTGGCTCTGGCAGCGGACAGATCAGAATGACCATCGACACAAGAGGGGACTTCAACATGTTCGGTAATTTCGAGATAGCGAAAGGGGCCTATAACCTGAACCTGCTCGAAGGTGTGGTTTCGCGTGAGTTCCGGGTGACACCGGGCGGCACCCTGTCCTGGAACGGCGATCCGCTCGAAGGCGTGATGGACATTCGGGCTACCTATACACAAAACACCGCAGTGGATATCCTGCAGAATTCCGAAGTGCAGGGCCGCTACCCAGTGACAGCCATTGTAGACCTCAAAGGCCCTATCCTGACGCCAACCATCACGCTGGGCCTGGACTTTGAGAATCTGCCGGCCAGCGCCAGGCTCCAGCTTGAGAGCATCATTCAAGCCATTCGCACGGACGAAAACGAACTCAACCGCCAAGTGTTCAGCCTGCTGGTGCTTCGCAGGCTGGCTCCGATCGGCTACTTCGGCAGCCTCGACAACGCAGGTATAGAGGCCGTCGGCGGCAGCCTTGGCAACTTGCTCACCGGCCAACTTGGTGGTTTCCTCAACACAATCGACAGTAACCTGGAGATCGACATCGGACTGGAAGGCCTTAGCCAGGATGCGCTGGCCTCGCTCCAGTTACGCCTGAGCTATACCTTTTTCGAGGGACGCCTGCGTGTAAGCAGCCAGACAGGTATAGGCTCTACGCAGACAAGCCAGGCAGGAGGGGCCAGCCGAAACACCTACCAAGGCAATTGGTCTATCGAGTACTATATAACAAAGAGTGGCGAGTTGCGGGGCAGATTAGAGTACAATACTATACCTGATCCGTACAGGTCACGGGTTACGAACACACAGCGCCTCAGTTTGCTGCATACCAAGCGCTTCGACACCTTGCAGGAGCTCTTCGGCAGGGACCGTGAATCGCGCAGGGAGCGGCGCCGGGAGCAGTACCAGGAACCGATCATATTGGATTCTGACCCGCGTCTGAACCTCTAAAGCAAAAAGCCCAGCCTTACCCGCCGGGCTTTTTGCTTTAGTCAGGCTTAATCTCCTCATATTTAAATAATATTTCTATTTTTGCATGGAAGCATAGCGTATGGCAAATATTAACCCGAAGACAGTAAAGAAGAAGAAGCTGGGCAATTACCCGCATGCCATGGTGGTTTTCTCCATTTCCCTGGCCCTGTTCGTGATTGGCCTGTTTGGCATGTTGCTCATTCACGCCGGCAAGTTGTCCGAGATCGTGAAGGAAAGCATTGAGATGCAGGTATACCTGGACCGCAACCTGACCGAGGTGCAGCTGGACCGCTTGCACAAAACATTGGCCGCCAAAGAATTTGTGGCCTACAAAGGCGACACGGCACAGGTACGCTTCGTGTCGAAAGAAGAAGGAGCCAAAGCCTTTCTGGATGAGACCGGCGAAGACTTTATGGCCTTTCTGGGCGACAACCCCTTGCGGGACACCTATGTTATGCGCATCAACGCCGACAACTCTTCATCAGCGCAGCTGAAAGGCATCAAAAACGACCTGGAAGGTATAGACGGGGTCTATGAGGTGCAATACGTCGAAAGCCTGATCGAATCCATCAACAGCAATATCCAGAAAATCAGCATGCTGCTGCTTGGCTTTGCCGGCATACTGGTGCTGGTGGTTATCATACTCATTAACAATACCGTTAAACTCGCCTTATATTCGCAGCGCTTCCTCATCCGGAGCATGCAACTGGTTGGGGCTACCTCGTTTTTCATACAGCGCCCTTTCCTCAACCGTGCGGCCTGGCAGGGTATGATGAGTGGTATTATTGCCTCGGCACTCTTGTTTGGGTTGATGCACTATGCTTACCATGAAATAACTGAGCTGAGCCTGCTCAAGGATGAAGGACAGATGTACATGCTCATGATCGCACTGATCGTGATGGGCTTTGTCATCGGCTTCCTGAGCTCTTACCGCGCCGTACGCAAGTACCTGCGCTTGTCATTAGACGAATTATACTAACATGGAAAATAAGAATAAGCTTGCCTTTGGCAGAAAGAACTACATCCTGATGCTGGTGGGCATTGTCGTGCTCGCAATCGGTTTTATCATCATGACGCTTGACAACGAGCAATATGGCCTAGGCTTTATGGGCATCACGCTGGGCCCCTTGGTCGTGATGGCTGGCTTTGTGATTGAACTCTTTGCAATCCTGGTGAAAGATAAAACCCACGAATAAAAGGTAGATAAATGAGTGAATGGCAGGCTATCATTTTAGCCATAGTTGAAGGACTTACCGAGTTTTTACCTGTCTCCTCTACAGGTCACATGATCATCGCTTCGGCCTTGATGGGTATAAACGAGCTCCCGATCACCAAAATTTTTGCTGTAAACATTCAGTTCGGAGCCATCCTGTCGGTAGTGGTGCTTTACTGGCGGCGATTTCTGAACAATTTTGAGTTTTACCAGAAGCTGATCTTCGCCTTTCTTCCTGCAGCTGTTATCGGGTTTCTGCTGAACGACGTGATCGACGCCATGCTGGGCAGCGTTTTCATTACAGCTCTTATGCTGGTACTGGGCGGCGTTGTCCTACTGTTTGTGGACAAATGGTTTGCCCACGCCCAGGAAAGCAAAATCACCTACAAAAATGCCCTGGTGATCGGTTTCTTCCAGTGCATTGCCATGATCCCGGGCGTTTCACGCTCAGCTGCCTCTATCATCGGTGGCCTGACGCAAGGTATAAACCGCAAGGCGGCGGCGGAGTTCTCGTTTTTCCTGGCGGTGCCGACCATGCTGGCGGCTTCGGTATACAAACTGATCAAGGACCTGCTGCAACTGGAACTTTCAGACGTAATCAAATTCGATCTCGTAAAGATTCAGAACAGCTTTGAAGTGATTACGGCTGCCGACCTGAAACTGCTGTTGATCGGAAATGTGGTGGCATTCGTCGTGGCCATGGTGGCGATCCGGTTTTTTATAAACTTCCTGACCAAGTATGGCTTCAAGATGTTTGGATATTATCGCATTGCACTGGGTATTGCCCTTCTGGCTTTACTAGCAATGGGAGTTGACTTAAGAGTATAATCATGGCCTATAACTTTGAGGCAGGCGAAGTCCTGCTCCTGGACAAACCGCTTACCTGGACGTCTTTTGATGTCGTGAAGAAAGTGCGTAATACCTTGCGTGTGAAGAAAATTGGCCACGCCGGCACCCTGGATCCCCTGGCTTCCGGCCTGCTGATCTTGTGCACGGGCAAGTTCACCAAACGCATCGACGAGATACAGGCGCAGGAGAAAGAGTACACCGGGACAATCACACTCGGGCAGACCACGCCTTCCTACGATCTGGAAACACCCGTAAGCGAGACCCGCGACACCAGCCACCTGACAGAAGAAGATATCAAGACTGCTGCCAATAGTTTTGTGGGCACCATCGAACAGATTCCGCCTATTTATTCGGCGGTGATGGTAGACGGCAAACGGGCCTACGACCTGGCTCGCAAGGGCAAAGAGGCTGAGCTGAAATCCCGCACCATCACCATCAAGGCATTTGACATCACCCAGATAGAAGGCGCTGTGGTTTCGTTTAAGGTAATCTGCACCAAAGGAACTTACATCCGGAGTCTGGCGCATGACCTGGGCCAGAAACTGGGCTGTGGTGCGCACCTCTCCTCCCTCGTTCGTACCCGCATTGGGGACTACAAACTGGAGGATGCCCTTACCATAGAAGACATACAGGAAATCAGAAAAGCCCAACTCGAAGCGAATGGAAGTAATTCGTGATATCGCTGACTTTCCGAAGCTGAGTTTTCCGGTGGTCACCAGCGGTACCTTTGACGGGGTGCACGTGGGACACCAGAAAATACTGCAGCGCGTGAAAGAGCGGGCACGACAGTCCAACGGGCAGAGTGTGGTCATTACCTATTGGCCTCACCCTCGCCTGGTTCTTTTCCCGGAAGACAACGACCTCAAACTACTGTCCACCATCGAGGAGCGCATCGAGCAGCTCCGGAGCTTCGGGATTGACTACCTGCTTATCATCCCATTTACCAAAGATTTCTCGCGGCTCAGCTCCCGCAGTTTTATTGCGGATGTGCTGGTGAAGGCCTTGCATACCAAAGTGCTGGTGATCGGGTATGACCATCGCTTCGGAAAAAACCGCGAAGGCAGCTTTGAGCACCTGAAGGCCCGATCTGCGCATTACGGTTTTGAGGTAGAGGAGATTCCGCGCCAGGACGTGGACGACATCGGGGTGAGCTCCACTAAAATACGCCGGGCCATCGAGTCTGGCGATATACCCACGGCCAACCGCTACCTGGGCCATACCTACAGCCTGACCTCTACGGTGGTGGAGGGCAACAAACTGGGGCGCACCATCGGTTACCCTACCGCCAATCTGGCGCTGCCTGCTCCGCACAAACTGATACCTGCCAACGGCGTGTATGCCGTGTGGGTTAAACTGGAGAATGAGCGCCTGCCTGGCATGATGAACATTGGCACCCGCCCTACCGTGAGTGGCTCTCACCTCACGCTGGAGGTGCATATTCTGAACTTCGACCGTGACATTTACGGGCATACCCTGACTGTGGAATTTGTGGAAATGCTGCGCCAGGAAAAGAAGTTTGAAGGACTAGAATATCTGAAAGCCCAATTGGCAAAGGACAGAGAAGCAACGCAACTTGCCCTGCACCTTGGTTAGGCTTCTTCTATACCTTTCAAAAAATTCTCCCAGATTATTTCATGCCATCTCACCTAGAGCAAGCGGCTTTCTGCTCCTGCCTCAGAGTTTAGGCAAGCCCCATCGTTGCGTACTACTTCCCTTCCGATTCAGGCAACTTGCTCGCTGTCATCACATTGCGAATCAATTCTATTTTACAGACATAGCATGTAGGATGAATTATACCTGCACTACTAGCAGATAATCAAAATCCCGGGGAAACTTTCGCCAGGCCAAAGGTAAACAATCCACTCCCCAAGCGAGTAATGCAATTCTAAATCAGACTAGAAATGCAAAGCAGCGGATGGATCGGATAACCCTTATTTACGACAACAGAGAAGAGCGCACCGTCAAAGAGAAAATCGTTCCGGCACTCGGTGATGCGCTCCACAGATTGCTCCCTTTCAAGCATAACGACGTGATCAGTCATGAACTGGAGCACGAATGCTGTGTGGTGACCTATTTAAGCGACGAGGGACTGGCAGAGGTGGTCGCTGTGGCGCTACAGAAAAAATGGACGCTTGGCTTCCTTCCCCACCCCGACATGAAAGAGGCCCGGCAAGGCTACGGCGTGTCGGATGAATTGCCAGAGGCGATTGGGGATATTCTGAATTCAGAGGGTGGCACCCCTGCAGATCTTTTGCTTTGCAACGGTAAGCCAGTCTTCAACAGTGTGGTAATTGGGAACAGCCTGAGCATCATGTCGGGAAGCGTAGCCCAGAATCCCCTATTATCCAGATGGGAGAAACTTAAAAACCTGTTCAGCCACCCCGAGTTGTTAAAGCCGCGCCTGTATACCATCAGGAGCGGCGACAAGCCCCCCATCAAAACAGGGGCACTCGGCATTATTGCTGTACTGCATGGCAAAAGCACACTCGTATCCCGCATCCTGCTCAAAGACTCTTTTATCAATGACGGCCGGCTTCATGTGCTCGTGTTGGCACCGCGCAGTATCATGGAGCTCATCAAGTTCTCCGTGACCTCTACGCTCGAACGCAGCGAAAAGCAGAGCCTTCCCGGTTTTATTGGGCATATCAAGAACAAATCGGTGCTGATCAGCAGTCCTGACGCCATGGACTACTCCCAGGACAGCAGACTGATGAGCGCCAAGGAAATCGAGCTGAGCGTATGTGAAGACAGCCTCCTGATCATACCTGGCCGCCATCTGGCATTAGCGCAAAAGCAAGGGGATGCGGCTGAAAAGTTCAGGGTGGACAAACTTCCGAAAGGGGACTCCTTCCTGCAGGAATTCACGGCAGCGCCACTGCCCTGGGTATACCACGCCTCCACCGATGAGTTTAAAGGGCTGTTCACCGTACTACGGGAGAACGCCAGGGCCTCCAGTCCCTACCTGACCCTGATGGTGCTCTCGACTATGCTGGCCACATTTGGGTTGTTCTCCAATTCCTCACCTGTCATTATCGGTGCGATGATATTGGCGCCTCTCATGGCCCCTATCATTTCGCTGTCGATGGGGGTGCTGCGGCAGGACCGGAGCATTACCCTGAAAAGCCTGAAGACTATAGCATACGGACTGCTTTTAGGATACATCGCCGCTCTAATCCTGACCTGGCTCACGCCATTGCAGAATATGAATGACGAAATAAGCGCCCGGATCAGGCCAAACCTACTCGACCTGGGCGTTGCGATCGTGTCAGGTATAGCGGGTGCCTATGCCCATGCGCGCGCCGAAGTTGCCAAAACCCTGGCAGGGGTCGCTATTGCGGTGGCCTTGGTGCCACCACTTGCCGTATCCGGCATGGGACTCGGCTGGGGCGATTCGGACGTGTTTATTGGCGCTCTCCTGCTTTTGATGACCAACTTGGCAGGTATTGTGCTGGCAGGCTCCTTTACCTTCATGCTGCTGGGCTTCAGTCCGCTCCATCTGGCGAAGAAAGGGCTCATGCTGTCGCTTTTGGTTGTGGTACTTGTTAGTCTTCCGCTGGGGTATGGCTCCATCTCCATGATCAGGGATCATAAAATCATCCGAACCCTCAGTAACCACAAAGTGGATGATATCACGCTCAGGCAGGTTTCCGTGATCAGAGGGGGCGATACGATAACCCTTGGTGTGACACTTGTTTCAGCCAACCCGATAGACAACAAGGATCTGGAGAAAGTAAAAGCTTCGATCGCTTCCAAAATAGGAAGCAAAGTAGAACTGGAAGCCCTGATCATGATCAGAAAATAGGGCTTCACCTGCTTTTAAACTGATTTCACCTAAAATCGAAATGGCGAAATTGTATATGGCTTTTTTTCTATCTAACTTACCTTTTATAAATAACCGTGTTTAAACGGCTGTTTGCGGACAGGTATAGCCATACCTTTTCATACCATATACCTATTATAACTATGATCAATAAATCTGTAAAGAATGTACAGGAAGCCTTGCAGGGCGTGACCGATGGCATGACCTTCATGTTGGGTGGCTTCGGCCTGTGCGGTATACCTGAAAATGCCATTCAGGAACTGTTGCGACTAGGCGTAAAAGACCTGACCTGCATCTCGAACAATGCCGGCGTGGATGACTTCGGCATTGGCCTTTTGCTGCAGAAGCGTCAGGTAAAAAAGATGATATCCAGTTACGTAGGCGAAAATGCCGAGTTTGAGCGCCAATTGCTGTCCGGTGAACTGGAGGTGGAGCTTATACCTCAGGGCACGCTGGCAGAGCGCATCCGTGCCGGTGGGGCCGGTATACCTGCTTTCTTCACTCCCGCCGGTTACGGCACTGAGGTAGGCGAAGGCAAGGAGAGCCGTGAGTTCAACGGCAAGATGTACCTGATGGAAGAGTGGTTAAAAGCAGATTTCTCTTTCGTGAAGGCATGGAAAGGCGATACGGCCGGCAACCTGATCTTCAAAGGGACCGCCCGTAACTTCAACCCGATGATGGCCGCAGCCGGTAAAATTACTGTGGCAGAGGTAGAGGAGTTGGTGCCGGCCGGCGAACTGGACCCGAACATGATCCATACCCCCGGCATCTATGTGCAGCGCATTTTCCAAGGCGAACAGTACGAAAAACGAATTGAACAGAGGACGGTGCGCAGCAACTGATTTGAAAATTTGAAGATGTGAGAATTTGAAAATGTGGAGAAAGACAATCTCATTCTGACGTTGACGCTAGATTTCGCTGTAGCTGTTATCGGTTATACGGAGGAACTTGAGGGGAAACGCAAGTTTGTAATTGCCAACCAATTACTCAAAAGTGGAACCTCAATCGGGGCAAACGTTAGAGAAGCACAGAATGCTGAAAGTAAAGCTGACTTTATCCATAAGTTCAAAATCGCTGCGAAAGAAATAGAAGAAACTGACTACTGGCTTTTGCTTTGTCAGCGTGCTTCATCTTATCCTGACCCAACACATCTTCAAGAAAAATTAAAATCTATTAAGCGGATTATATCCAAAATTATTATCAGCTCAAAGAGCATAAAATAGGAGTTTGAGACATTTTCAAATCTCCAAATTTTCAAATCTTCCAATCATAAATGAAATGGGACTCGATAAAAATCAGATAGCGAAACGTATCGCAAAAGAAGTTAAGAATGGCATGTACGTTAACCTGGGCATCGGCATACCTACGCTTGTGGCCAACTACATTCCGGAGGGTGTGGAGGTAGTGCTGCAGTCAGAAAACGGGCTGCTCGGCATGGGCCCCTTCCCTACCGAAGAGCAGGTGGACGCAGACCTGATCAATGCGGGCAAGCAAACCATCACGACTTTGCCAGGCTCCTCCATTTTCAGCTCTGCCGAGAGCTTTGGCATGATCCGGGGAGAGCACGTGGACCTGACCATCCTGGGTGCCATGGAGGTATCCGAGAAAGGCGACATTGCCAACTGGAAAATTCCAGGCAAGATGGTGAAGGGCATGGGTGGCGCCATGGACCTGGTGGCCTCGGCCAAGAACATCATCGTGGCCATGCAACACACGGCCCGCGACGGCTCCTCCAAACTGCTAAAAGAGTGCACCCTGCCTATAACTGGTTTGCGCTGCATCAAAAAAATTGTGACCGACCTGGCGGTATTGGAGGTAACAGGCGATGGCTTTAGGTTGCTTGAGCGTGCCCCTGGCGTGACTGTAGAGGAGATTCAGAAAGCGACCGAGGGCAGGTTGATTGTGGAAGGTGAAATACCGGAAGTGCAACTATAGATCAACCGACAAAACACGAAAGCGCAGGCACTATACTGCGCTTTTTCTTTTAAAATTTGCATGTTAGCGCCTTTTTTAAGGCAACCCCAAAATATCATATCAAAACTATACTTGCATCACGTATACTTGTAGCAAGCAACCCAATTACATATGAGTGAAAAAATAGAAGCGAACTCTGAACATAGGTTATTACTGCGTCAGTTGGAGCTGAAAGACTACAAAGAAGTAAAGGAGATCATGGACCTGGTGTACTCTAACATAGATGGCGCCTGGACTCGTAAAGAACTCTCTAATCTCCTCAAAAAATTCCCGGAAGGACAGATTTGCATCGAAGACAAAGGCCAGGTGATAGCCGTTGCGCTCAGCCTCATCGTGGACTATGGTGAATATGGTGACAAGCACACGTATGAGCAGATCGTAGACAAAGGCACCTTTAAATCGCACGACCCGGACGGTGACACGCTTTACGGAATCGACGTGTTTGTGCACCCCGAATACCGCAACCTGCGCCTTGGTCGTCGTCTGTATGACGCCCGTAAGGAAATTTGCGAAAACCTTAACCTGCGCGGCATCATAGCCGGTGGGCGTATACCTGGTTATAAGGACTACGCCGAAAAACTGACTCCGGCCAAGTACATCGAGATGGTGCGCAACAAGGAGCTGTCGGACCCAGTGCTGTCTTTCCAGTTGAGCAACGGCTTCCATGTGCGTAAAATATTGAAAGGCTACCTGCCTGATGATACCGATTCACGCGCCTACGCCACGTTGCTGGAGTGGATCAACGTGTATTACGAAGAGAAGGAGAAGCTGCTGGGCGGCAAGAAGACCGTGGTGCGCATCGGCATTGTGCAGTGGCAGATGCGGGCGGTTACCTCCCTGGATGATATGATGCAGCAAATCGAGTTTTTCGTGGATACGGTCAGCTCTTACAAATCTGACATGGTGGTGTTCCCGGAATTCTTCAATGCCCCCCTAATGGCGCTTACAAACGAAGAATCACCGTCTGAGGCGATCCGAAGCATGGCCGAGTACACCGATGAAATACGGGAGCGCATGATCCATATGGCCCTCTCCTACAACATCAACATCATTGCGGGCAGTATGCCGGAGTATTACGACAACAAGCTCTATAACGTGAGCTACCTCTGCCGCCGCGATGGTACATACGACAAGCAATACAAGCTGCATGTAACGCCGGACGAGTCTCATTACTGGGGTATGCGCGGCGGCCATAAGCTCAAGATATTCGACACCGACATCGGCAAAATCGGCATTCTGATTTGCTACGATGTGGAGTTCCCGGAACTGGCCCGTATGCTGTCTGACATGGATATGAAGATCCTGTTCGTGCCCTACTGGACGGATACCAAGAACGCCTACCTACGCGTACGACGCTGCGCCCAGGCCCGAGCCATAGAAAATGAGTGCTATGTGGCCATTACCGGCAGCGTGGGCAACCTCCCGAAGGTGGAGAACATGGACATTCAGTATTCGCAGTCTGCTGTCTTCTCCCCTTCCGACTTTGCCTTCCCGCACGATGCCGTGGTAGCCGAAGCCACCCCGAACACAGAGATGACTTTGATCGCGGACCTGGATCTGGACCTGCTCAAAGACCTGAATACAGCCGGCAGTGTGCGTAACCTCAAAGATCGCCGCCGTGATTTGTATAATCTGAGTTGGGTGATGCGACAGGAGGAGTAATTATACCTTTAGTAAAAAACGAAGCCCCGTTATCCAGATGGTTAACGGGGCTTTGCTTTATAAGACAAAAGAATTTTAAGCCAGACCTGCTCTCCTGCGTTTTTTTGATTCAAGATTTATAGCCACGCCAGTTCCGATCAATAAACCGATCAGGCCGCCTATACCTAGAAATCTACTCAAGCTCGGACCTGTAGGCTTTAACCTTGGTATAAAACCGGTTACAATTTCAACGTTCGCCAGCTTCTCCAGATCAGCCTCCAGATCGACCTGCTCTTTATACATGGTAATACTCTGCTTATACAGGTTAGTTGGGTCGATGGGCTGACCGTAAACAAAACCATTTACAGGGCCACGGGGCTCACTTACACTCGTTTTCATGCTATCAATAGAGGAAATCTCGCCTTTCAGCTTAGATATCATATTCTCAACCTGCTTTTGCTTAATCCTTTTCTGACGGGCAAAGTACCTGTTGTTTTCCAGATAGGTGGTAATGGCAGGTTCCAGGCTATCGAAGAGTTCAGGGTTATAAATCGAGAGCTCAATTCTGAAAGGCGAACCGGTTAACACACTGTCTTCCTCCACCCTATCCTGGTCCAGGTTAATGAACTTCATCTCCTTGATCTCCTTGGCGGATGCCGGGGTAATGTCCAACCTTTCCGCTACGGCCTCAAAGTTGTCCTCCTCAATCATTTCGGAAAGTTTGTTTAGCTGATCCTCAATGAATTCGTTTCGGATATTGGCCAGCACCAAGGTCATGGAAGAGGTATAGTAAGGTTTCAATAAGGTATAAACCCCTAAGGCTAAACCCACAACCACTATAAAAGTAATGATAACAGTAGCTATATTATTAGCCAATGCTCTGAACATATACAGTATTAAACTAACAATTTTTCGTAATAATCTTCCGATATAATGGAGGATTACAGACAAATCAATTTCATCGTAGCTATTGCGATCCTTTAAGTTATTTTCTTGTTCTCGCTTGTACATTGTTCTTATTCTAAATGAAAAGCAAATATACATGTAAAGCCCTATATGTCTAAATTAGAACATTAAGCTTTATTAAAAATCAGTAGATTTGCGCGGCTTCTAAATTTGAAAGAAGCGCTCTAAGCATAAATCTTAGCCTTATAAATTAGAATGAAAACAAAATGGCTGTCCTCATTTGAAATAGATTTACTCTATAATAGAGTGTTCATAGTTGGCATTAGGTCCATCTAATAATTTCTGAGAGGTTGAATTAATTTTTACAAATTTCTCTATTACAGAGAATTCAAGGAGTATGTTTAGAAGAATAGCGATTACTGGCTCTTTAACAGGGTTAGCTCATTTTCTCTCACTATTTTCTTTGGGAGTTGCCGTTAGATTTTTGGATAATGATCAAATTGGAAATCTAGCTCAAATTGATGCCAACTTACTGCTTATTACTGCCATAGTTTCTTTTGGCTTACAAATAGCAACAACTAGAGACATTGCTTTATCTGATAACTGGCAGGATAAACTAAGATCAACCCAATCAGCACGTTTTACTTTATCACTACTGCTAGTTGCTTATGGTTTCATAGAGATTTTTATCACGAGATCCACAAGCTCATTAGTATTTCTTACTGCTCCCTTTATCGCTTTAAATGCTGATTATGCATTATATGGAACTGGTAAACCTATCATAGCCTCATTACTATCGTTTGTAAGAGTTTTGATTCCTGGATTATTTTTGATAATAATTTCTGTATTTTTCGCACAATACATAGAAATAGGCTATTTAATTGGTGCTACCGCGGGTCTACTTATCTCTGGAAGATTAGTTTCTAAATCACTTGATACAAATTACTTACAAAAAATAAACAGAGATTTTGTCAAAAAATATCTTCTTAACTACAAAATTGGTTTAGCATCATTATCTATAACCTTACTGGAGTTAGGGCAGATTTCTATTGCTAGATTTTTTTATGATGACTTAGCTATAACCAATGTCTATATGGCCCTCAAACTGTACATTCTCTATCGTGGAGCTCAAAGACTAGTTATACAATCGTTTTACCGCGATATAAATGATAATACTAAAAGTATATCATTAGATAATTTTGGGATAATTATTGGCTTCCTATTTCTAATTATATCATCTATTTATTCAAAGACTACTATTTATTATTTATATGGACAAGAGTATGTTGGCTCGTATCTTAACTTTATTATTTTAGGTATTACAGCTCTATTATCATCAATACTCACAACTGGTAGTCCTAAAATTTTACTATTAAAGAAAGATCATGCGTACTTTAGCTCCTATATCATAAGTTCATCTCTTAGCTTGATCGTTACTATTGGGCTTTCTTATACTAGTTATGCTAGCTATGGTATAGCGACAGGAATACTGATAGGTGAGACATGTCTGTTAATCTTATTTACAAAACATTTAGGAGGTTTTAAATATCTGAAGCCACGATTAGCAGGTGCATTTATGCTTGGGCTTTTCCTATTGGTACTGATCTACTCAACTAATTGGATTAACGTTCCTCAACTTTACATTGCATTTTTAAATATTATTCTTTTTACCTTATTCTCACTAGCATTGTATTCCAAGCTCTTTCCAAAATTTAAATTACTTTCATAAAAGTAGTTCAGAATATTAATCAAAATTTAAGGCCATAAATAAAATTGGCATGCTTTATCTTAATTAAGATATTTAGAACAAATAATGTCGCTTAAAATCAGATCATCATTAAGTTTTTTAATATTTCTACTCCTTTTCACGCAGGGGAATATTGCTTTAAAATTTATTGGTATATGCTTCATTTATGTTGTAAATCAAATTCCCCTACTTCCCAGAAAAGTTTCTGGCCTTGAATTCTTTTTCATCTTTGTTACGCTATACTCTTTTGCAGCCTTCATCTTTATAGCTCCCTTCGAGCCGATAAACTACATATTCGTTTTGTTTCTGAATCTCACCTTTTGGGTTATAAACTATCTCGCATTAAGACAGACAATTACATTCATTAAAGAAACACCCACTCCAGTTATTAAAAATACTATTGATAACTTCTTTATAGTCAATTCAATTTTTGTTGTCTCCCAATTTATATTTATTTCATACCAGGAGAAAACATGGAACCCTTATATATATGGATCGTTTGGAATGAGCACTGGAGATTATATAAAAGGAATCTATGCCAATTCCTCGATCAATATGATCATAAATTCATACTTTATTGCCTATTATATTAGCTTAAAACATTGGAAAAAAGTTATTTTAGCAGCATTCATCATGTTAATGACCACTTATATGAGTGGTATCGTATTATTTTTTGGTGGCATCGGCATATTACTAGTAATTGGATTGAAGATATCTTTTTCAAGAAAAATAATCGCAGTATTCGGCGGTATTGCACTGTTATTTATCCTGTATTTTATTTCTCCAGAAAATATTAACTATGCTTTGGAAAACCTATCAAATATTTTCACCCAAAGTCCACCAAGAAAGATCATATCAATCACCCAAACTTTTCAAAATCAAATCTCTGGATTTACCGAATTTATCTTTGGAGAAGGGCCTGGTAGGTTTTCATCTAGAGCTGCCTTTATAGCAGGTGGCGAATACGTCTCTTGGTATCCAGAGAGTCTGGTATATAAAAGTGCGGCATTCACTAAAAACCATTTCAGCCTTTGGAACAACGAAGTTCTCTCTATACCCTACAACGATGGTACGGCTAATCAGCCATTTTCCATATATAACCAATTCTTAGGTGAATATGGATTTGTAGGCCTGCTTTTGCTCTTGTTCTTATACCTTGGCTATTTTATTAAGAGGTATAAATACTTAACCTATGGCAAACTGCTTCTGATTACTACGCTGGGCTATTTTATCCTTGATTACTGGTTTGAGTACTTTTCTGTTCTTGCCATTTTCGAAATGTTTATGCTACTGAACTTAAAATCAAATGAAGAAAAAGAATCTATCGAAACCACATAATAAGCTGTTATTCATCGTACAGCTTCCGCCGCCGGTACATGGTGCTTCAATGATGAATAAATTTGTCGTTGAGAGCAGTCTAATCAATAATGAGTATGATTTGAAGGTCCTTCCACTGAAGTTTGTTGATAGAATAGACCAAATTGGTTCCTTCTCTTGGAAAAAGGCCTGGCTATCTATAATGTTCGTGTATAACTTAGTATTGACGCTTACAAAGTTTAAACCTAATTTGGTTTATTACACTATTGCTCCATTTGGTAATGCCTTTCTCCGTGATGCTTTTTTTGTATTTATTATTAAATTGTTTCGCAGCAAGATTTTATTTCACCTACATGGGAAAGGTATAAAAAACAGCATTCAAAAAAAGCCTTGGATGAAGACTTTGTACAGACAAACTTTCCAAAAAACATCAGTTATACATCTGTCACAAAGCCTTCTATATGATCTAGACCCTTTTATCTCTACCCTCAGCAATATTTTTGTTGTACCGAATGGAATACCAGAGATAAACGATTGGGAAGCATGTACCAAAGTAAAACACCAAGATAAGGTCCAAATCATTTACTTATCCAATCTGGATACAACGAAAGGAGTGCTAGTGCTTTTTGAAGCATTAAAAATCCTAAACAGTGAGCACATTAACTTTGAAGCAAATATTATTGGAAATTCATCAGACATTACTATTAATAATCTTAAAAATCTTGTAAAGGCATCTAAACTTAACGATAAGGTGAAAGTTGTAGGCCCTAAATACAGTTACGAGAAATATCAGTATCTTTTTAATGCCGATATATTCGTTTTTCCCACTTACTACGAAAACGAATGTTTCCCGTTGTCGATATTAGAAGCAATGCAAATGGGTAACGCCATAATTTCTACAAATAATGGAGCAATAAAAGAGATTGTTGTAGAGGGTGAAAATGGTTTTATCGTAGAACAAAAAAATCCAGTAGCTCTTTCCATTAAGATTAAAGAGCTTATTAATAATAGGAAACTGCTCAACAATATGAAATCTAATAATAAAAAGAAATACAAAGACTTGTATACTCTTCAAAATTTTGAAAAATCTATATTAGAGTGTATTGAAAGGGCATCTATTTAATAAGAATAAATGCACTGCAAACAACAAGACTTTTATCAGAAGTTCAACAACTTATGTTGAGAAGCCATAAAGATTCATTTCGCTGGTAATCACCTTTATAAAATCTATTTACCAGTTTTGTTTAGCTAAAATGTCTTTAAAAATTATAGCACAAACCTTTAAATCCTTAACCCTACATAGGGCTTACTTCGGGTGTATCCTTTTGATGGCATTAACGATTCCGTTCCATTATAAAATAAATAATGTAGCAATTGGTTTACTAAGCATTGTTTGGGTATATGGAATTTTAAAAAAAGAACTTCAGCTGAAAAGATTTTTTTTCAATGCAGCGAACATACTAGTACTTTCCATCTTCTTTCTACATTTGATCGGGTTATTTTATTCCGAACACAGAGGTGAGGGTATAAAATCTATTGAAACGCAGCTACCTTTTTTTGCCTTCCCCTTTTTACTGTTCCCACTTAGAAAATTTTATTTAAAAAAATCAAACACTATATTCAATATTTTTCTGTTTGGGTGCTTTATTTCTTCATTAATTGCCTTATTAGGAGCTTTACTCCAAACAATCGAAACTAAAACACTATATACTCTTAATCCAATAACGGGAGTCAATGAATATCATTTCTTCTATCATCAGCTGACAAGCCATATAGGTTTGCATGCAGTTTATTATAGCCTTTACATCGCTTTTTCTCATTTGTTAGTAACTCAAACTGTATTGCACCGTTTTTCATCCCGCAGCATAGTTGAGAAAATATACCTTATATTTCTACTAGTTTACTTTCCGATAATTTTATACCTCTCTCATTCCCTTACTATTATTTTTACTTGGATAGCTTGTTTAATATTATTGATCATTTACTCATTAATAAGCCATCAGCTGATCATAAATAGAAGATTATTGCTTACTGCTGTAGTATTTACATTTCCATTTATCTGTTTTATGGGGTACCGAACGGTGCAGGAGAAAATTAATATTGAAACTGTAGGTGTCTTTAGTTTCAGCGATGGTCAGCATAGTGGAAGTTGGGGAACACTAAATGTAAGACTTGCTAAATGGATTTGTGCCTATGAAGTGTTTGAGGAAAACTTTTGGACTGGCACAGGTACCGGGGACGATATGTCCGCTCTTCTAGAAAAGTATGAACAAAAAGAATTTTGGATTGGCATCCAAAACAGATTTGATCCTCATAATCAATTTTTGAACTATGGAGTGGAGCTTGGCATTTTCGCTGTAACCGTATTTATTTCCATCTTACTCTTGATGTTTAGACAAGGCATTATAAGTCGTAATGTTGAATTATTGACTTTCCTTATATTATTTTTAACATTTAGTTTAACGGAATCGACATTAGCTTCAAACAAGGGGATTGTTTTCTTTGTCTTCTTCAGCCTATGTTTCGTCCACATGACTGGAAAATCAGGTCCAATGAAATCTGACTACCGAAATTACAACAAGAACAATTGTGGACTAGGAAAATAATAACTAATGAAGTGCTATTTATATTGGACACCCTATATATCTCTTGATCAGATTTCCCTATACACTTATGATTACTTAATGCTTCAAAATATAGCCCCTGCACTATTCATTTAAACAATTTTTTCACATATTTGCATTATAATCTCTTCTGAATAACCTGGTAATAGCAAAGGAGAAGAAATTAGCATTTCCTATGACTCTTGACTGTACTTATGAAACCAAACTTGCTTAATCGACTTGCCTCCCTAATGTTTAACTGCACCATCTCTGCTGTTTAGATTATCTTACTGGAATACCTCTATTAAATTTAATTTCCTGAGATGACTATTTCTGAAAAAGAAAGGGTTGTGTGTAATTTTCACGTTCACACCAATTACAGCTTTGACGGCTACAACAGCTTTAGAAAATTATACAAGTTTTCCCGTAAGGCTAACCTCGATGTAATCGCTATCACGGATCATGATACGATTGATGGGGCGCTCGACTTTTCAACCTGGCTCAGGAAAAACGGCAAAGAGGATTTACAGGTAATTATCGGAGAGGAAGTAACCTGTTCGGATGGTACTCATATTATAGGCTTAAACATCGTGCAACACATTCCGGGCGATACACCGCTCACCGTAGTGGAAGCGATCAAAAAACAGGGAGGCTTCGTTTACTTCCCGCATCCAACCCGCCACGATGGAATCCTGTCTTCAGCGTATAAAGACGCCTGCCTTCCGCTCGGTGACTTCTACGAAGCATTCAATGGAAAGGCTCCGCACGATTTCAACCTCCAGGCAATGGACTTTTTTGCGCAGTTTCCAGATATCTTGCCTTTAGCAGGAAGTGACGCACACTACAACTGCGATCTGCTAAAATGTACCTGCGTGTTACCCTATAGCTCCAAGAACCTTCTATCAGAGTATAAGTCGCACAAAAAAATCTGCATAAACGGGTATCCCAAAAAGAATTCAGCAGGGTATTTTCCAACTTATTATAAATTCAAAAGCATACTCAACCCTCCTGGGTTTATTAAATCTTTAGGGAAAGCTGTTTTCCCTGCTTATAAAAATTTTAAAGAAAGAAACTTAGTATTTAAGTTAGAAAAGGTTTATGATAATCTCTAAGAGCAGTAAGTTAAATTTAGTATTTAAGGGCTATGGCTACTTTCTTGCCAAAACGCTGCTTAAAAAGACCGCTCAGTTTACCCCTGAAGATTGGAAAGAGTTTCAATTCAATGAATTGAAAAAAACTCTGCTTAGTGCAAAGGATGTCCCCTATTATGCTAGTCTGTTCTCTGAGATACAGTTCAACCCCAATTATGACTTCAATAGCCTGGAAGATTTGCAAAGAATTCCGCTGTTGAAAAAGGAGATTATAAAAAAAGACTACAGGCACTTTGTAAATCCCAAATACAAGGGCGTAGCCGTCGAGTATAGTACAAGCGGGTCTACGGGCGAGCCGATGAAGATGCTTTTAAGCCCTTATATGGTGGCGATTGACAAAGCCATGATATTCAGGCATACCGCATGGAGTACATCTAAATCACGGCCTAAGATTTTCTCCCTGAGAAGCTATGTGCGCGAAAGCGAGCATGCGCCTTTCTTTAAAAAGAATGCCCTGGAAAATAATGTCTACTATTCAGCTTATGACCTGGACAATAAAAATGCTGACGAGTATGTGAGGCAACTTATTGACTATAACCCGGATATCATCCGCGGTTATCCTTCCTCTATCAATCACCTGGCAGACTTTATATCGCATCATGACGTCACAAAACTGACGAACCTCAAAGGTATCTATACCTCTTCAGAGTCCCTTACTTCATCTGAGAGAGAGAACATAGAAGGCAAGTTTGGCAGAATTCTCTTCAACTGGTATGGCATGACCGAACCAGCCATCATCATTAAAGAGTGTGCCAACCACCATGGCATGCATGTCTGCCTGGAGTATGGCTATCCGGAGTACCAGGATACAGACTATGCTGGCATTAAAAGCCTGGTGACGACCTCTTACTATAATGAGGTGATGCCATTTATCCGATACGAAACCGGGGATTTGGTGGAGTTGAGTGCGCAGGATGAGCCCGCCTGTTCACAGACAAACCTGCCTATGGTCAAAAATGTAATTGGCAGAAAGGACGAGCACATTGTAGGCAAGGACGGTGCAAAACTGCCTTCCATTAACTTCTATACCCTTTTCAGAGATTTCACGAAGGTAAAGGCCTTTCAGCTTGTACAGTTTAGCTCACTTGAGGTACTTGCGCTGGTCAGAACCGACGCCCCGTTGCTGCCCTCTGAAAAGGAAGATATCCTTAATTTGCTCAGACAGAGAATAGGAAACGAGATCCCTATTTATTTAAAGGAGACAGAAGAATTCTACACGAATTCAGATGGCAAGACATTGGTGATTATCAAAAAACCCGGCACGTATAAACTGTCTAATTTTGATGAGTATACCTTGTCCACACAGAAGGCATGGGGGAATTACAGGGAAGGCCAGGTGGCCTATAAGCTTGATTGGAACGAGGCAGACCTAACACCTGCCACCGGCGTATCTGCTCACTTGAGCAAGCTTTTAGCGACAGACCATTATGTAAAGTGGTACCCAGAAACAAATCATGCCGCCTTATTAAACAAACTGGTAGACTACACTAAAGTACCTTCAGCTGATTTTATTATGCTTGCCCATGGCTCTGACAGCGGCATTAGGTTGGTGCTGCAGACATTCAGTACGGGCAAGGACAAGGTGGTGATCACCAGTCCTACCTATGACAATTTCCGCGCTCAGTGTGAGAGCTTCGGTAATGAGATTGTGGCGGTTGATCTGAGGAATGCCCATGAGGAATCTCTACAGAAGCTCATGGCCAGAATCAAGGAACAGGAACCGAGGTTTGTATATTTATGCAACCCGAACAACCCAATCGGTTACAGTTTCACGAACAGCCAGATTGCACAGGTACTCGACCTGTGTACGCAATTAAACTCTATTCTGATTGTAGACGAAGCCTACTTCGAATTCAGGAAGATAAGTGCCACAGAGTTACTCCCTTCTGACAATTTGATAATCATCAGAACGTTCTCCAAAGCATTCGGTCTGGCCGGACTCCGTCTAGGTTATGTACTTAGTTCACCGGCCATCATAAAAGAATTGGGTAAGATCAATAACCCAAAGGATGTGACCATGCTGGGTGTTGAGGCGGGCATTTACTCGCTGGATAATTTCAATCTGGTGGATGCTTATGTAGATGAAGTAAACCGCAATAAAGAGATCTTTTACGAGCACTGTAAACAAAATAATATAGAGTATTATGAATCTGATGCTAATTTTGTGTCATACAAAGTAGAAAACATCGATTCGTACATCCAGCATATGGATACAGCGCATGTTTATATAAGGGATCGCAGAAAGTATTTTAACGATAACTTCGTTAGGATTACAATAGGCGGGAACGAGTCTTTTAATGTTTTCATAGAAAAACATAATTCATTTTTATTAACCAATAAGGAACATACCCGAAGTGAAACAGCTGATACAGAATTTTAAGACCGGAGATTTATATATTGATGACGTACCAATGCCCTCCCTATCTGAAGGTATGGTTCTGGTCGAAAATGAATACTCGCTGATAAGTGCTGGCACTGAACGGAGTACTGTAAAAGTGGCGCAGTCTAATTTGCTCGGTAAAGCGAAGCAGCGCCCTGATCTGGTGGCTCAGGTTATGCAGAACATCAAAAAAGAGGGTCTGGCCGCTACCATTAGCAAAGTAAAAACGAAGCTTGATTCACTGAAGGCGCTTGGGTATAGCACATCGGGAGTGGTTGTTGCATCATTAGATAAGAAGGGACTATTTAAACCAGGCGACAGAGTAGCTTGTGCTGGCCAGGATTATGCTTCGCATGCAGAGCTTGTGGCTATTCCGCAAAATCTGGTCGCTAAGATCCCTGATAATGTGAGTTCGGAAGAGGCGGCATTCACAACCTTGGGTGCCATTGCGCTACAAGGAGTTCGGCAGGCAGATCCTAAGCTAGGCGAGAAAGTATGCGTGATTGGTTTGGGTCTTCTGGGCCAAATTACCTGCCAGTTACTCAGAGCCAATGGTTGTGCTGTTTTCGGAATCGATTTAAATGATGGCTTAGTGAAGCTGGCCAACGAGACATCAGCCGATAAAGCGATGAACAGAGCAGACGCCAATTTAATGGTGTCTTGCGACAGCTTTACGGACGGGCATGGCTTCGACTCCATTATCATTACGGCGGCGGCACCCTCAAACGATCCTATAGAGCTTTCAGCGGAACTGGCCAGAAAGAAAGGTAAGGTTATCATTGTAGGAGCCGTTAAAATGGATATCCCAAGAGACCCTCACTTCTACAGAAAAGAGCTGGATCTGAAAATGTCCTGCTCCTACGGGCCAGGCAGGTATGATGTAGATTATGAAGATCATGGGAGCGATTACCCCTTCGCCTATGTGAGATGGACTGAGCAGCGTAATATGCAGGCGTTTTTGGAGCTGATTTCCCGCAAGGCAATAGACCTCAAGCCGCTGATTACCCATACCTTCGATATCGAAAATGCAACGGAAGCCTATGATATTGTACTAGGAAAAACCAAAGAACCTCACATCGGCATTCTGCTGAAGTATTCGGCCAATGACCAGAAGAAGGGTACGCGCATCACGGTTAAAAACAACCCGCTTTCAACCATAAACATTGGTTTTATAGGGGCCGGAAGTTTTGCGCAAAGCTATCTGATTCCAAATGTGAAAACCTGGGGCGCATCCTTGGATGGCGTGGTAACTTCAAAGGGTATCACGGCTAAAAACGTGGCAGAGAAGTTTGATTTCAATTTCTGCTCATCGGAGGCTAATGATGTTCTCCTAAATGATAGCATCAACACCATCTTTATTGCAACGCCACATTCCTCTCATGCAGACCTGACGATTAATGCCCTGGCCAGTAATAAAAATGTGTTCGTTGAAAAACCTCTTGCCATCAACAGAGAACAACTGCAGCAGGTAGTAAACGCGAAGGCACAGTATGGTCGGCCTCTCATGGTAGGCTTTAACAGGAGGTTTGCCCAGATAAGCGAAGCATTAAAAGCTGAGTTTACCAATATAGGGGAACCACTGGTCGTCAATATCAGAGTAAATGCTGGTTTTATACCTAAGGAGCACTGGACACAGCAAGCCGAAATCGGGGGAGGAAGAATTATTGGAGAGATGTGCCACTTCATCGATTTAATGCAATACTTCACTGATGCTGAACCTGTAAAGGTATACGCTGAGTCAATCACTTCCAGCAACGAGAAGCTTACAACCGAGGACAATATTGCCATCATTGTTAAGTTCAGTGATGGATCGGTTGGCAACCTTACTTATCTGGCTAATGGCGATAAAGCTTTGCCGAAAGAGCAGATTGAGCTATTTGCTGCAGGTAAAGTTGGCGTGATAAATGACTTTAAGGACGGAGTTGTATACAAGAACGGAAAGGCCATAAAGCTAAAGTCTTCAGGCAAGGGACACAGAGAAGAGGTATATAACTTTTTGGAGAGCATCCAGCAAGGGAAAGACTCCCCTATTAGCTTCAGATCGATCTGTTTAACAACAGAAACGACTTTTAGTATTATCGACAGCTTATATACCGGCATCCCTCAGGAAATATCACTAGAGTATTAATGAGCATACAGGAGTCATTTGATAAACTTTTCAGGTACTGCAACACCGAAGAATTTAAAGGATATGATCCATACGATGGCCTGAACAGTAAAATTTTTCAGGCTATACCTTTGCTGTCGGGTAACCGTCTTGCCCGTCTTGCCTGGATACAGGCATTCAAAAGGTTTCCTATCAATTTAAGGCCGCTTTTGGGTGTAAAGAAGGAATACAACCCGAAAGCGTTAGGGCTGTTTTTATCTAGCTACTGCAGTCTTTACCAGCTTGAACCGAAGCAGGAGTATTTAGAGAAGATTAAATTCTTATCGAACCAGCTCCTGCAACTTAAGAGTGAAGGCTGGAGTGGTGCCTGCTGGGGCTATAACTTCGACTGGCAGGCCAGGGCATTCTTCCAGCCCAAACATACCCCCACTGTAGTGGCCACTACTTTTATAGGGAGTGCTTTGTTGGATGCATATGAGATATGTTCAGACGAACGTTTGCTTGACAATGCCAGAAGTGCATGCGATTTTATCCTGAAAGACCTGAACCGCACGCATGATAATAGCGGCAATTTTGCTTTTTCGTATTCCCCACTCGACAAAAGTGTGGTCTTCAATGCTTCTTTACTAGGGAGCCGGTTGTTAGCGCGAGTTTATAGCTTTACCAAAGAAGAAGAGCTTATCAAGGCTGCCCGGCAATCCGTTGCTTTTTGCTGCAGTTATCAGCAAGAAAACGGTTCATGGGCTTACGGCACCTACCATTTCCACCAGTGGATTGATAACTTTCACACAGGTTACAACCTCGAATGCATCAGTGACTACATGCGGTTTTCAGGCGATTTTGCCTTTGAAGCGCAGGTAGAGAAAGGGTTTAAATACTATATCGATACCTTTTTTACAGAAGAAGGAATTCCCAAGTATTACAGTAACTCTATCTACCCCATCGATGTCCATGCGCCGGCACAGATGGTTATAACCATCGCAAAGCTTGGCAAGTTTACAGAACAAAAAGCCCTAATGGACAAGGTTTTAAACTGGACCATTGAACATATGCAATCTGATAAAGGATACTTCTATTATCAGATCAATAAATACTTTTCTTCAAAAATACCTTACATGCGTTGGGCACAGGCCTGGATGTTCTATGCCCTGTCTACCTATTTAGTTTATGATCAGAACAATGAAGCGGGTACAGATCTGTAATATCCCTGTGGATGCATTGACAATGCAGCAAACTATCGACAAAGTAGACAAGGCTATCGCTGAAGGAAAGACTTTACACCATGTTGTAGTCAATGCCGCTAAACTCGTCAATGCCCAAAACGACCAGGAGTTAAGGAGCTCCATCGTAAACTGCGATATCATCAATGCCGATGGACAGGCTGTGGTATGGGCCTCCAGATTGTTGAAACAACCATTACCCGAGAGAGTAGCAGGTATCGATTTGATGCAAAACCTGGTTGAACTGGCAGCAGTGCGCGGTTATAAGATTTTTTTCTTGGGCGCGAAGGAAGAGATTGTCAGAAAAGTGGTAGCGCAATACAGCAAAACATACGGCAACGAAATTATCGGAGGCTACCGCAATGGTTATTTCTCCAAAGAAGAGGAACCTGTTGTAGCCAGGCAGATTGCCGAATCCAAGGCCGATATTTTATTCGTTGCTATGAGTTCCCCCAAAAAAGAGATCTTTTTAGACCAGTACAAAGCGATGATCCAGACACCTTTCATCATGGGAGTTGGCGGAAGTTTCGATGTGGTGGCGGGATTTGTGAGACGGGCACCACGCTGGATGCAAAAGGCAGGTCTTGAATGGCTGTACCGTGTTGGTCAAGAGCCCCAAAGGATGTGGAAGCGTTACCTGGTCACAAATACGGGATTTATTTATCTAATAGCGAAGGAAAAAGCCAAGCTAGTATTAGGCAGCAAAGCTGACACTATATAAGTATTACTTGTGAACTTGTCTTGCTAATTTACATTATCAGTTAATCATTAAAACTCCTTAGAAATACCGGTATGAAGATCACGATTATAGCGGGTGCCAGGCCAAACTTCATGAAAATAGCCCCTATTATTGACGCCATTGAGGAATCATCTTCCAATGGAGGGGATATCAGTTACCGACTTGTGCATACCGGGCAGCACTACGACAAAAAAATGAGTCATGATTTTTTTGAGCAGTTAGGTATACCGGAGCCGCATGTGAACCTGGAGGCTGGCGGCGGTACCCAAGCTGAGCAAACTGCCAACATCATGGTGCGCTTCGAAAAGGAATTACAGGCAAATCCAACGGACCTTGTATTGGTTGTAGGAGATGTGACATCTACCATGGCCTGCTCTATCGTTGCAAAAAAATTAAACACCAAGGTAGCACATGTAGAAGCAGGTATACGTTCAGGAGATATGACGATGCCGGAAGAAATTAACCGAATTGTGACAGACGCTATCACAGATTACTTTTTTACGACTTCTGTAGCTGCAAACAGAAATTTGCAAAAGAATGGTGTGCCTGATAGTCGGATTTTTTTTGTCGGCAATACCATGATCGATACCCTTTTGAGGCAAATGCCTAATTTCCGTAAACCCAATGTGTGGGATGAGGCATCGCTAACGTCTGGCCAGTATTTTGTTCTCACGCTGCACCGCCCGGCAAATGTCGACCAAGAGCAACAGCTGAAGCTACTTATTGATGAAATTGTGACCCTGAGCAAGGGATTGCCTATAGTATTCCCGGTACACCCACGAACAGCCCAAATTCTCACAAGAATCGGAATCACGGCATCCAACATGTATCTGATCGATCCTCTGAGCTATCTGGAATTCAACTATCTGGTGCAGCACGCCAAAGCAGTTATTACCGATTCAGGAGGCATAACAGAAGAGACCACCGTAATGGGTATTCCTTGCATGACACTGCGTGATAATACGGAGAGACCCGAAACCTGTGAAATTGGCACCAATGAGTTGCTAGGCACCGACCCGAAGGCCCTGAAACCTGCCATGGAAAAACTATTCAGCGGAAACTGGAAGAAAGGCACCATACCTGAACTATGGGATGGGAAAACCGCCCGAAGAATTGTTGCTGCTCTGGAAAGCACCCTTAACTAGGAAGGAAAGAAATAAACCCGATAAAATACGCGTAACGAAACGTATTAGGTATGGCAGGACTCTACTCAAAATACATCAAGCTTATTCATGCGCTGGGGGATATCGTAGCTGTAGTAGTCTCTTCCATTGTATCCTACCTCATTCTTTACAAGAGCTTTGATGATTTTATAATATCTAGGCACGCCCATTTTATTCTTTTCCTTATAGGTGCGTGGTATTTATGCACCAATTTGCTTGGTACATACAGATTTTACAGAGTAACGCACATTTTTCGTGTTATTACTAATGTGCTCAAGGTAATTTTACTGTATATCCTACTCATTGAGGCAGCACTTAATATTCTCAATATTGAGAATTTCTCGCGCCCATACCTGCTATACCATTATCTCTCGCTTGCTATATTCGTGATGCTTTGGAGAATCGTAGTCATTACTTCGCTGCGGTACTACCGCAGAATGGGCTACAACTACCGCAAAGTGATCATTGTCGGATACAACAATGCCTCAAAGGATTTGCGCCGTTTCTTCAATACCCGACCTGAGCACGGCTATCGGTTCATGGGTTTCTTTGACGACAAATTTGTTGGCCACCCCGGGGTAGTAGGAAAGGTGGATGACATTGAGCAATTCGTGCTGCAAAATGATGTTGATGAAATCTACTGCTGCCCCTTTGAGCTGGAAAAAGAGCAGGTAACCCGATTGCTGAACTTCGTAGACAATAACCTTGTCCGCATGAAGTTCCTTCCTGAGCCGGGAGGCTTCCCCTACAAAAAACTACAGGTTGACTTCTACGACATGCTTCCGGTGCTTGTTTTCCGGTCCATCCCGTTAGACGACTCCATCAATAAGTTTCTTAAACGGTCCTTTGATATCGTCTTTTCGCTCTTAGCTATCGTGTTTTTGCTTTCATGGCTGCTCCCTATCCTCGCTTTGGTCATCAGACTAGACTCCAAAGGACCTGTCTTTTTCAGGCAGGAACGTTCCGGTCTGGACAACAAAAAATTCAAGTGCTGGAAACTTCGGACCATGCACGTTAACCATGAGGCTAATCTGAAACAGGCGCAACGCGGTGATTCCCGCATCACGCCAATTGGCGCTTTCCTGCGTAAAACCAGTCTGGATGAGCTTCCTCAGTTCTTCAATGTGCTGATCGGGAATATGTCAATTGTGGGTCCAAGACCGCATATGTTGAGCCATACCGAATATTATGCCGTGCTGGTTGACAAGTTCATGGTGCGCCATTTTATCAAACCAGGTATAACCGGCCTGTCCCAGGTGCGTGGTTTCAGGGGTGATACCAGTGAAATCCACCAAATGCGCGGCCGTGTGAAGCTCGACATCTTTTACCTCGAAAACTGGTCTTTTTTCCTAGATCTCAAAATTGTTTTCTACACCGTGTATAACATGCTGCGCGGCGAGGACAACGCATTTTAAAAATCACTTCCTGCATTTGCTCCTGTTTTAGTAACTTCGCCTGCAAAGTTGAAAGCATGAGCAAAGAAAAACCATCCATACCGAAAGGAACACGTGACTTTGGCCCGGCAGTAGTGGTCAAACGCAACTATATATTTGGCGTGATCAAGCGCACCTTCGAGAAATTCGGCTACCTGCCACTCGAAACGCCCGCCATGGAACAGTTGTCGGTTCTGACCGGCAAGTATGGCGACGAAGGCGACCAGCTGATCTTCAAGATTCTGAACTCAGGTGATTACCTGTCTAAGACCAATGCCACCGATATTGAGCAAGGTTCGAAGCACCTGACCCGCAAAATTTCAGAGAAAGCTTTGCGCTACGACCTGACAGTGCCTTTCGCCCGCTTCGTGGTGATGAACCGCAACGAAATCAGTTTTCCGTTCAAGCGCTACCAGATTCAGCCCGTTTGGCGTGCCGACCGTCCGCAGCGTGGCCGCTACCGTGAGTTCTACCAATGCGACGCCGATGTGGTGGGTACGAACTCCCTGCTTTGCGAGGCCGAGATCGTGCAGATGATCGACGAGGTGCTGAGTACGTTGGGTATGACAGACTTTACCATCAAGATCAACCACAGAGGTATACTGGCAGGTATAGCCGAAGCCATCGGTGAGAAAGGGCGCGAGGGAGATATCTGTGTAGCTATCGACAAACTGGATAAGATCGGGGCGGAAGGTGTGCGCAAAGAACTGCTGGAGCGAGGTATAGCCGAAGGTGCCGTGGACAAACTGGAGCCGCTCTACAACCTGACTGGCACCAACGAAGAGATACTCACCCAACTGCAAACTATTCTCGGCAACACTGAAGAAGGGCAGCGCGGACTGCAGGACCTGCAGGCTGTATGGCAATATCTGGAGCAACTGGGCAGTTATGCGCTTGTTACAAAAAACCCATCGGGTCAGCCACGACTGCAGCTGGATGTAACATTGGCCCGAGGCCTCTCCTACTATACGGGCTGCATTTTCGAAGTGAAGGTGAACAACGCCAACATGGGTAGCATCAGTGGTGGTGGCCGTTACGACAACCTGACAGGTATGTTCGGTATGCCGGGCGTTTCGGGTGTTGGTTTCTCTTTTGGCGTGGATCGCATTTATGATGTACTGGAAGAGTTGCAACTGTTCCCGGCCAGCAGCGAGGTTGGCACCAAAGTGCTGATCGTGCAGTTTGACAAGGAATCAGAAATGTATGCTTTGCCCTTGCTGCAGAAAATGCGCGATGCCGATATCGCGTCGGAGCTATACCCGGAAGCCGCAAAATTAAAGAAGCAGATGAGCTACGCAGACCAGAAAAACATCCCGTTTGTGTTACTGATCGGCTCTGAGGAAATGGCAACCGGCAAGCTGAAGCTGCGCGATATGCAGACAGGCGAACAGGACGAGTTATACATCGACGATATCATTTCTCAGCTAAAATCCGGATCCCTTTAATCACATTGCATGAGTGACGTACACCATATCTCCAGTCAGCACCTGAGCCTGGAGCAGATCGAGACCATTATCGGCAACAGGTATAGCCTGGCGCTTTCACAGGACGCAGAGGAGCGTATTCTACATTGCCACGATTATCTGCACCGCAAGATCGCCAGCACGGACAAGAGCATCTATGGCATCAACACCGGTTTCGGTTCGCTGTATAAGAAGCAGATATCCAATGATAATCTGGAGCAATTGCAACGCAACCTGATGATGTCGCATGCCTGTGGTACCGGTGACGAGGTGCCTGCGGAAGTGGTTAAACTGATGCTGCTGCTCAAAATCCAGTCGCTGGCGTACGGCAACAGTGGTGTTCAGCTGCAAACAGTAAAACGGCTCATTGACTTCTACAACCGCGATATATACCCTATTGTGTACCAGCAGGGCTCTCTCGGTGCCAGTGGCGACTTGGCTCCCCTGGCGCACCTTTGCCTGCCCCTGCTTGGTTTAGGTGAGGTTTACTACCAGGGTTACCGACTGGAAAGCCGCCACGTACTGGAAATGTTCAGTTGGGATCCCATCGCTTTACAGGCAAAAGAAGGACTGGCCCTGCTCAATGGCACCCAGTTTATGGGGGCTTATGGCGTATATTGTCTGCTACAGGCCCGACGCTTATCCAACGCAGCCGATGTGGTGGGTGCCCTGTCGCTGGACGCATTCGACGGGCGCATTGAGCCTTTTAATCACCTGATTCACCAGGCCAGGCCACATCGTGGTCAGTTGCAGACGGCCGAGACTTTCCAGCAACTCCTGCAAGGCAGCGAATTAATCCAACAGCACAAGCAACACGTGCAGGACCCGTACTCCTTCCGCTGCATTCCGCAAGTGCATGGCGCCTCCAAAGACGCTATCCGCTATGCGGAGGAGGTATTTTTAACAGAAGTGAATTCAGTGACGGATAACCCGAATATCTTCCCCTATGAGGATGAGATCATTTCTGGGGGCAACTTCCATGGTCAGCCTTTGGCTTTAGCCCTGGATTTCCTGGCGATCGCAGTGGCGGAGCTTGGAAGTATATCCGAGCGCCGCACCTACCAGCTCATATCCGGTAGCAGGGGCCTTCCTGACTTTTTGGTGGCGGAACCAGGGCTTAACTCCGGTTTCATGATCACGCAATACACCGCGGCCTCCATCGTGAGCCAGACCAAGCAGTTTTGCACGCCGGCTTCTATCGATACGATCCCTTCCTCTAACGGACAGGAAGACCATGTGAGCATGGGTGCCAATGCGGCTACCAAGCTTTATAAAGTGGTGCAGAACGTAGAGCGTGTACTGGCTATTGAGCTGATGAATGCGGCGCAGGCACTTGAGTTCCGTCGCCCTCTGCGCACTTCACCGAAATTAGAGCAACTAGTAGAGGATTTCAGACAACATGTAGGCTTTGTAAGCACCGATCGGGTCATGAGTCCCGATATGGAGCGCAGCGCAGCCTTTTTGAGAAACTCAAGGTTAGCCGTCGTTTGACCTTAATCCGGCCTTAATCTTCAAAAGCCCGCATCGGCCATCTTAACAGGTATAGCAGGTGCGGGCTTTTGCTTTGCGGGGACTTCCTATACCTAAAAACCTGCTTACCGGGCGTTATTTTACAGACTTCGCCTTTTCTCCTTTCCCCGACTTCTGTATATTCGTAGCATAGCCAGACCAAATTCCTATACCTTGAGGTTACTACTTTATATATGCACGCTACTGCTCGCTATACCTGTCAAAGCTCAAAATGGCTGCTTCCGTGTCTTACAGAATGGAATAGAAGTGACTGTGATCTGCGCAGGTATACCGGTCTATTTTGAAGACTGCACCCCTAATCCCGATCCGAACGCCATCATTTTCTACGATCCGGGGCCAGCAGCCTTCAACCCAAGCAGCTTTGACGAAAACAAACTGGTCCGAAAAGGGAGCGATAATCGTTATCAGTACACCTATACCCAACCCGGGACCTACCGCATCACGCAAATTATCAACCGCGCAGGAGGAGGTGGCACCACTACACTGGAGCGCACTTTTGAGGTAAAAACAGCGCCTGAACCTACATTTACAGTTACTACCTGCGCCAGCCGAAGCGCCCAGGTAACCATCTCAGACACGAACTATAACCTCTTTGACATTGACTACGGTGACGGGACTATCAGGCGGAACGTGACGGCCGGTACGCAGCCTGCCTATACCTATTCCAATGCTTCTAATTCTTACACGATTACCGTAACAGCCAAATATAATGGAGGTTCCTGCGAGAATAGCAGCAGCAAATCATTTACGTTACTCCCTGCTCCCACTACTCCGGTTATCTCCCGACTCGAAGTGATTCGTGAGGAGATGACCGGAGAGATTTCTCTCAACATAGTAAATCTGCAACCAGGCTACAGTTATGTCATAGAGCGCTTCTCCCCTGCGACTGCCAGGTATGAGCCGATCCATACGACGCAGGTGTTGACGCAGAGTTCACTGAATGATTACCGCGTGCAGGGTATAAACACAGCCGAGGCGACGCCATACAGGGTTCTACCCATCGATCCCTGCGGTACTGTATTGAGTGGTGTCGCTTCTGTGCCCTTGAGCAGTATATCCTTAGCTGTACAGCCCGGAAACGAAAAGGCCACTCTCACCTGGAAGGGCAACAACGCCAATGCGCAGCGTTACGAAATCACCCGAAACGGTATGCCTCTGCAGTCTGTCGACCGGAATGTAAACGCGTATACCGATCAAAACCTGGTCTGCGGACAAAACTACTGCTACCGGGTAACAGGTATAGCAAGCGGTGGTGCAAGCACTTCTGTATCAGTTGAACGCTGTGTGCAGGTAACCTCCACCGCCACGCCCCCGGCAGGCTATCTCTATACCTCTTACGATGAGGCAAACCAGGTCCAGCTTCTCTTCACTGTGCCCCAGGGCCAGCAAAGCCAACGGGTGCGGTACCGGCGCAGTATCGAAGGAACACCTTACAGCGATATCGCCACAACAGATAAAACGGAGTATATGGATCGGCTGCAAGCACCGAATGCAGTGTGCTACCAGGCATTCTACACCAATCCGTGTAACAGGGAGTCTGTGGTGAGCAACACGAGCTGCCCGGTATACCTGATCGTGCTGCCCCAGGAAAACCCAGCCGTCGTCGGGTTGGGCTGGACGGGCTATGTGGGATTTCCGGATGGGGTCGGCCAGTACACGGTTGAAGTACTGAATGAGAATAACCAGGTTATCGCCAGTTACCCCGCTTCCGGCAACACCTTCGCCGACCGAAATTTGCGTGAGGAACAGCAGGATCTGCGCTACCGCATCAAGGCAACATCTGGCAGTGGCAATGCCGTTACTTACTCCAATACCCAGGTCGTGAAGCAGCCGCTGCAGGTACATGTGCCGACTGCCTTTACACCTAACAACGATGGGCTTAATGATGTGCTGGAGGTGAAAGGAAGATTCATAAAAGACTTCCGGATAATAATCTACAACAGCATGGGCCAAGTGGTGTTTACCTCCAACGACAGGGCCAACAGCTGGGACGGAACTTACCAGGGCAAACTTCAACCGGCCGGGGCCTATGCCTACGAAATCAATATCATCACCACCAACGGAGAAAAGAAACGCCGTACCGGCACTGTTACCTTGCTGCGGTAGTTCTGTGCAGGCTTATCGTATTCTGCCATTATGCTTGTATATTTGTAAAAGCCGAGAGGCATATTGATCGTTATACTCGTAAACAACCTAAAAGAAGATAGACTATGTTTGATATGATGGGCATGATGGGCAAGATGAAAGAAGTCCAGGCCAAAATGAAAGAAGCGCAGGATAACCTGCAACACATTACTGTTACCGCTGAGTCCGGAGCCGGACTGGTGAAGGCTACTGTGAACGGTCAGCGCAAGTTGCTTAAAATTGAAATTGACGACTCTATTCTGAACACCAACGACCGCGACATGGTAAACGACCTGGTGGTAGCAGCCGTGAACAACGCCATGCTGACTGCCGGCGAGCGTGCTCAGGAAGAAATAAAGAAAAGCACCGAAGGCCTTATTCCAAACATCCCGGGCTTAGATTTAGGAAACTTTGGTCTCTAATCCGGGCCTCACGGCTATTGTTATACTCAACTGGAACGGGCTCCGCTTTTTGCAGGAGTTCCTGCCATCGGTAGTGGCCAACAGCCCTGGCTGCGATGTCATCGTGGCCGACAATGCCTCTTCCGATGGCTCCATTCCTTTTCTGCAGACACACTTCCCGGAAGTGCGCATCATCCAGAACAGCGATAACTTTGGCTTTTGCGAGGGCTATAACATCGCCCTTCGTCAGGTAGACGCCAAGTATTATGTCCTGCTGAACTCCGATGTGGACGTGCCACCAGGTTGGACTGAGCCCATCATCGATTTGATGGAGCAGGATGAGACCATAGCCGTTTGTCAGCCAAAAATCAACGCGCAACAGCATCCCGGTTTCTTTGAGTACGCCGGTGCCGCCGGGGGGATGCTCGACGCCCTAGGCTACCCTTTCTGCCGCGGACGCCTCTTCGAAACGCTGGAGGAAGACCGGGGACAGTATGACGACGTGACTGAAGTGTTCTGGGCGACAGGGGCCTGTATGTTTGTCAGGGCCGAAACCTACCATGCCTTGGGCGGACTGGAACCTGCTTTTTTTGCCCACATGGAAGAAATTGACTTTTGCTGGCGCGCAAAAAACGCGGGGTATAAAGTTATGTATAACGGCCTGAGTCAGGTATACCATGTGGGAGGTGGCACCTTGCACAAATCAAACCCGCGAAAAACGTATCTTAATTTCCGGAACGGGCTGGCTTTGCTTTACAAAAACCTGCCGCGCGGCGAGTTTTTCTCTACCATGGTCATTCGTATTCTGCTGGACTGGGTGGCTGCCCTGCGTATGCTGCTCGCCGGACAGAAGGCAGATGCCAAGGCCGTGCTCGACGCACACACTGACTTGCTGCGTAACAGCAAATATTGGCGGAGGCGCAGAAAAGAGCAACTGCAAAAAGGTAGTTTCCCGGCCATGACCGGCGTTTACAGGGGGAGTGTCGTTTGGGAGTACTTTGTGCGGCAGAAGCGTACGGCGCGGGACTTATAGATCCCAAACCGTGCTACGCTCCCGGCGGAGATGCTTGCTCACGTTCATCCAGAACGCCATCACGAAATAAATGATTACCGGCGACCCGAAAGTA
The DNA here is from genome assembly GCF_014773225.1 of Pontibacter aquaedesilientis. GTDB lineage: Bacteria > Bacteroidota > Bacteroidia > Cytophagales > Hymenobacteraceae > Pontibacter > Pontibacter aquaedesilientis. The sequence continues at coordinate 110,536 of NZ_JACXAJ010000004.1, forward strand.
AGAAACGAAACATAAATAAAGGACAGGCGAATGCTGCTGGACGCTATACCCAGTTTTTCTCCCAACATCGTGCAAACCCCAAAAGCCTGAGATTCGATAAAGTATTGTAGCCTTTTCAAGTTCGTTTAGTTTTAATTTTAAAAGTAGGAATAAATTATACTTTTGTCAATATGAAATGACAAAAGCATCTATCAGCTAACGTCTTGGTACACGCGTCAGTGTACTTTTTACGTGGAATTCCCAAAACCGTATATGATTCAACTTAAGAAATCTTCTGTCCGGCTCTTCCCCATAGCCCTCCTCCTGGTCATGACTAATACAGGATGCACGCTTTCCCAAATGGTGAAACAGGCCAAAAAGCAGGAAATAACCGTTCAACCCAATCCCTTGACAACCCGTGGCGAGGAAGTGGTTTTCGAGATGAAAGCGACTTTGCCCAAGAAGATGCTCAAGGACGGCTATCGCTATAAAATAGATGTGCAGTATGAGGCTGACGGCCAAAAGCCCGAGCATGTGGGCGCCCTTAACTTCGATATCGGGGAGTATCTGTATGATAATGGCAAACCCACCATGACCAAGGAATTTTCCTTCCCATACGCTCCGCAAAAGAACAAAGGCAGGTTGTTGGTGCAAGGCACCGCCATAGACAAGCGCAAACGCGACCGCGTGAAGTATACGGATGAAGAGCAGGTGGCAGTTGGGTTACTGACTACACCCCTGCTGATGGTGCGCAGCAACGAGTTCGGCTATATACCTGACAATTACAAAGCCACTGCCGAAGGGCCTGGAAAACTGCCTTTCTATTTCGACGAGAACCAATCCACCATCCAAAGTTACCGGGGTCATTACCTGGACGTACTCGATCAGTACGCCATGGACACGGTAAAGCACCAGACTATCGTGATAACGGGAAGTCAGGCACCTCATGAGAAAGGGACTGATCTGGCACAAAAACGGGCTAGATCACTGGCGGACTATTATCAACGCAAAGTCAGCGCACTGGACTACTCGGGTAAGAAGATCAACGTTGAGGTTAAGACAAGCCCGTTTAGCTGGGGCGCACTACAGGAGAAGGTACAAAAATCGGCACTCCCGAAGGCGCATAAACAGGAGGTGATGACGATCCTGCAAAGCAGCGGCACAGACAGGCAAAAGACACAATCACTGCAACAAAGCCAGGCATTTGATTATATGCAGCAGTACATTTACCCAACCATGCGCTATGCCCTTGTAGAAATCGACTATAACCGCCAGCGCAAATCGGACTATGAGCTATACCTGCTAGCCCAACGCATAGCGGAGGAAACGGCCAGCGCCGATGTGCTGACCGAGGAAGAATTACACTACGCCGCCACCCTGACGCCGCTGCTGGCGGAGCGTCGCAAACTGTATGAGGCTGCCGTAAAAACTACCGACAAATGGCCGGCTTACTATAACCTGGGCGTAGTGTATACAGAGATGGCACGCAAAGACTATCGTCCCTCAGCAAAAGAGGCACTTTTGGATAAAGCCATCCATAACCTGAATTTTGCAGGATTCCGCCAGCCGACTGCCCAAGTGAACTATGCGCTGGCCAGTGCCTACCACCTGCGAGGCAACCGCGAAAAGGCCCTGCAGACCTATGACTATGCGATAAAACTAGGTGGTCCGGAAGAGCTGCTATACCGCATTTTCACTGATAAAGCCGCAGTGGAGATTGAAATGGGGTTGTACGATGCAGCCATCCGTAGCCTGACCTATGCCGGCGACAGTTACCAAACCAACATGAACCTGGGTTTGAGCTATCTGCTCAAAGAGAACTACGAAGGTGCTATACGCTACTATGAGAAAGCGCTGGAACTGAAACCAGAGGATGCCCTGGCGCATTACTCATTGGCCATTGTGGGAGCCCGGGAGCAAAACGAGGGCCGCCTGCACCTGCACTTGCGGCGCGCTATCCGGCAGGATCGCTCCTTTATGGAAAAGGCCTTTGAGGACTTGGAGTTCCGGGCTTACCATGGCAAACCCGAATTTAGACAGGCCTTGTTACGATAAGTTGGTTACTATACATTGCAAATTGCCAGACTTATCTTAATTTTACCCACAGAACCGAGAATTAAACATTTATATGCGAAGTATACAGTTTAGAGAAGCCCTTCGTGAAGCTATGTCAGAGGAAATGCGCCGTGACAAGAGCGTTTTCCTGATGGGAGAAGAAGTGGCAGAATATAACGGAGCCTACAAGGTAAGCCAGGGCATGCTGGACGAGTTTGGTCCGGAGCGCGTGATCGATACCCCTATCGCCGAGCTTGGCTTCGCCGGTATTGGTGTGGGTGCATCCATGAACGGCCTGCGCCCGATCGTAGAGTTCATGACTTTCAACTTCTCGCTGGTAGCCATTGACCAGGTGATCAACTCTGCCGCCAAAATGATGTCTATGTCAGGTGGTCAGTATTCCTGCCCGATGGTATTCCGCGGTCCAACCGGAAGTGCAGGCATGCTTTCATCGCAGCACTCTCAGAACTTCGAGAACTGGTATGCCAACACTCCTGGTTTAAAGGTAGTGGTTCCATCTAACCCTTACGACGCAAAAGGTTTGCTGAAGTCTTCTATCCGTGACAACGACCCGGTTATCTTCATGGAATCAGAGCAGATGTACGGCGACAAAGGCGAGGTGCCTGAAGAAGAGTACACTATTCCGATCGGTGTGGCTGACGTGAAGCGTGAAGGTTCTGACGTCACCATCGTTTCTTTCGGAAAAATGATGAAAGTGGTTTTGGCCGCTGCCGACGAACTGGCGAAAGACGGTATTGATGCTGAGGTAATCGACCTGCGCACTGTTCGCCCGATCGACTACAAGACATTGATTGAGTCTGTGAAGAAAACGAACCGCATGGTTGTGGTGGAAGAAGCTTGGCCGCTGGCCTCTATCTCCGCTGAGTTGGCTTACCATATTCAGAGCAATGCGTTTGACTACATGGATGCTCCGGTGAAGCGTGTGACTTGCCGCGACGTTCCGCTTCCTTACGCCCCCACTTTGATCGAGGCCTCGCTGCCAAATGTGGAGCGCACGATCGAGGCTGTGAAGCAAGTAATGTATAAGAAGGCTTAGCTAAGCTGACTTCAAATAGGAAAGGGAAACATCGGCAACGGTGTTTCCCTTTTTCATTTCTTCTTCACCTCTACCTTGCCTGTTTCATGGTCAGTCTCGACCTCCTGTTTCTCCACTTTGACGGCGGTATCAGTTGGTTGTATGCCACGGTCATGCTCTTCGGAATATACCTGCGTAAACTCCGCACCCAGCAGGAAGATAATAGAGGTATAGTAAACCCATACCAGGATGAGCACCAGTGAGCCGGCAGCACCATAGGTATCGGCCAGCGGGTCGTGCTGGAAATAGATGTTGAGAACGTATTTGCCTAGCGTAAAAAGCACCGCAGTCACCACAGCCCCTACCCAAACGTTTGGCCACTTTATCTTGGCATCGGGCAACACCTTGAAAATGGCCGCAAAAATTATGGTGGCAATCAGGATAGAAACCAGCATGTTCCCGATCGTGACCAGGTATACGGCCACTCCTGAAAGCTCCTGCCGGAGGTAGTCATACACAAGGCCCAGCACCACATCAATGGAAAGCGAGACGAGGAGCAAAAATCCAAGGCTTACTACCAGGGCTAATGACAGCAGCCTGCCGACCACCAGCTTGGTCCAGCCTTTCTCTGGTTTGGCTTTGACCTTCCACATAGCATTCAGGGAATCCTGCAAGGCAACGAACACGGTGGTGGCACTGAAGATCATTACCAACACGCCTACCACCGTGCCAATGGTAGTGGCGTCTGATTGGCTGGCATTCTCGATGATGCTCTGCACCTGGGCTGCACTGCTGCGCCCCACGATGCCCCCCACCTGCTTCACTACCTCACCCCGCACGGCATCTTGCCCAAAGGCAGCTCCCGCAATGCGAATGGTGATAATGAGAACCGCAGGCAGCGAAAAGATGGTATAGAAACCGATGATCGCCGCATAGTCCAGCGGATTGTCATCGATAAACTTCTGAAATGTCTGCTTCGTGATCTCCCAGGTTGTCTTAAACTTTTGCTTCATATACCCCTGTCGCTTCAATCTGACCATTGTGGTTGGCTGTAATAAACTTACTGCCCGCCCGCTTACCAGTACTCCAATTTGGCTCAAGAGGATACAACAAGCCCGGTCGCAGGGTATAGCCTACAGGTATACGGACGCCGCTATGCAGACTGCAAGATGAGACGGGCCAGGTAGTTGCCATACTCCCCCTCGTACAGTACTTCGAAGGTATAGCCGTACTCCGCTGCATAATCCTGCAGTATAGCCGGGTCTATGAACAACCAATTGAATTCGCCGGTTTGCTGGTCTTTATAATGCATATTGTAACGCACCTCGCCGTAGTAACCCGCATTCAGGTCCAGCAGTACAGAGCCGTCTTCCTCCTCAAACATGTAGAGTATATCGGAGGACTCCAACAGTAACTGCCCGCCCGGATGGAGCAACTGCCTGACATGCTCCAGAAAGCGCCCCAGTCCTTCCAGGTCACCCGCTATCCCGATGCCGTTCATTAGCAGCAACAAGGTGTCATAGGTTTGGCCCTCAAGCTTAAATACATCCCCCTGTTGAACTCGCTGCACGCCTCTTTGCTTCATGGCATCTACAGCGCCTTCCGAAATGTCAAGCGCCGTCACATGCGCTCCACGCTGCTGAAGCACCAGGCTATGGCAACCGGCTCCGGCTCCCACATCCAGCACCTGCCCTTGGCATTGCTCCAGCGCCAGTTGCTCCAACTCAGGCATTTCGTCCAGCGCCCTGAAAAGGTAAGCCACCGGTATTTCGTCATTTTCTGTTAAGTTGCTTTCTACTACTATGGTAGCCCCTTTATCTCCCTGCAGGTAATCCTGTATGGCAGCGCCTACGGGGTCGTTTTTATAAGCCATTTTCTCTCTGGTTTTTGCGCAAAGAAAACAAATATCCGGCTGTATGTAAAATAGATTTTGAACTTATCTAATTATATATTTCAACTTACACCTGTGTACCATGCTTATTATCAACACATTACTTAAAAAAATATATATAGGAAGGTTGTATTTATTAAAATAATATGTAGATTAGCCCTTACTATCTGACCTAACTATTCGTTTCCTATGAACACAGCTACATTCAGTCACATTCAAGTTATGAACCCATTTTTAGAAGCGCAGTACCTGAAACTCGAGGAGTCCCGAAACAGGCTTCTTGATGAATTGGACGGATTGGATGAGGATTTGTTGAATATGCCCCCGGTAGAGGGGAAGTGGTCTGTCAACCAGATTATAGCCCATCTGATACAGGTCGAGCAACTCACGAACAGCTACATACAGCGCAAGGTGCAAAAGCAGGATTCACTTGAAAACAGGTCGCTGCGCCACTCCTTCCGCTCACTGCTACTCAAACTGGCCCTCAACACCGGCATGAAATTCAAAGCGCCCGAAGCCGTGGCTAATGTACCGGAGAAATCTACGCTCTCTTCTCTAAGAAATCAATGGAATGCCTGCCGGTACCAACTGGAAGACACACTGACGGAGTTACCACCGGAGTTGATGAATAAGTGTGTCTTCAAGCACCCGTACGCCGGCCCCTTGTCGATTTCCCAGACCCTGACTTTCTTGCAGGACCATTTCCTTCACCATGCCCGCCAAATCGCTCATCTGCGCCAGCATCTGTTAAGATAGCCCGCAGCGAAAGCCTTAAATCCAGAACTCGCCCATCTCCATTTGCCTGATCACGATGCCAGCGCCGCCAACCCGGAGGCCGGTGATGTTGCCGTGCTCGTCCAATTCTAGCTGCACTTCTATCTGGCTTGGGGAAGGGTGGCCCATGAGATAGCCTTGATGGATGAGGAAGTTCGTTTTGTGAATGTGCAGGAAATCGTGCAGGTAACAGGCCAGTGGTCCGGCTGCCATCCCTGTGGCCGACTCTTCGGGTATGCCATAGCTGGGCGCAAACATGCGGGCAGAAGCGTCTGCCTCCCCGGCCTCGATGGTAAACACGTAGAAACCCACCAAACCATTTCTGTCTGACAGCTCTTTGATCTGCGCCTGGTCCAATTGAAGGCCCCGCAACGCAACGGCATCCGGCAAGGGGACAAGCAGGAAAGAAACGCCGGTATTGGCGATTACAGGCGGGTGCTCAAATTCAAATCCCTCCGGAAGCCCGAGGGCGTCTATAATGTCATGGGGCACTATACCTGCCGTGTCCAGGGAGGTATAGCTAGGGGCCAATTGCGATTGGTATACCTTGTTGCTGTCGAAGGTAATCAACCTGGGTCCCTCAATAGACTCCTTGATGGCACTCCCGTTTTTCAGCAAACCTTTTTGCCAGAGCAAACTAAAGGCCGCCACCGTGGCATGGCCACAATGCGGGATTTGCCTCACAGGCGTATAAAACTCCACCTTCACGTCGCCTTGGTCTGAAGCGGAGACGAATGCGGTTTCTGAAAGCTCCAGCATGGCTGCAATTTTCTGCCTGCGCTCACGAGGCAGCCGATCGGCGAATAATACAACCCCGGCCGTATTTCCGCCGACTGGGGTATTGGTGAAGGCTTTAACCAGGTATAATTCTGGGGTGATCTGATCGGTGTTGGTCATATGGCTGTTATTACAATCCTATTGTCATGAGTTAATCTTAAAAAAACGAAGCTTTCAATATCCTATCCTTTAATCTCCACCTAAGTCCTCTCCAGTCTCCAACGCGATAAACTCCATTTGAAGGGCTTTAATCTTTACTTCATCTTCATCGGGCAAATCCTGGAGGGCCTCCTTGCGCTGGTTCAACTCCTCCAATACCGTTTTGGCCATTTCCCAGTCCTGATCGCCCCATGTGCCGTGTCTTGCCCTTACATTCTGCATGAAGGTCAGGTAGGCTTGCCTTATATTGCCCGTATTGACAGCTGACCGCTCAGCATACTGTCCCAGGAGGTCACGCTCCCATTCGGCGGTGCGGGCTTTGCGCTCTGCTAGCATTTCACGTTCCCGCTCGCGTGCTTTAAAGTCTTCTTTTACCTGCTGGTAGTCCGATTTCATTTTCTCAGAGAATTTATCCTGCTTGCGGTCTAGCTCCTCGGTTCTTTTGCGGAAGTCTTTTTTGGTCTGCTTCCAGTCTTCTTCCGTACGCTCGGCCAGTTGGCTGGTTTGCGAATTTACCCAAGATCGAAACTCATTAACTTCCCCCTCCACTTCCTGCTCCCGGGTTGTCGTGCAGGAGATGACTACAATAGAAAGAAAAAATACAATAACATGCAGTTTTAAAGACGCTTGCTTCATAAGACTCTAATTTTATAAAATTCGTATGCTTGAAAATCAACTGACAAAATATACCCTTGATAATCAACACTTTCAAGATTCAACTAATGAAATCTTTCTTAATTTTATAATTTCATCAGCTTCATAACCTAGACGGAAAGGGTACCGTATCTATTACAGAAACGCTACTTAATACAATACGAAAATTATATATTTATAAAAACAGATTAACTCATCCTATGATACTGCTCAGCTGAACTACCTTCGTCAGAACAGAGCAACAGTTGGAATAGCTTGCACTACGAGTATGCGGTCAAATGCACAAGTGTAGTGGAAGCTATTACTGTTTCTGTATAGTATACTAATTTTGCTAGGTTTAGGATGAACTATACCTGTTAATCGTCCTACAAAATTTCTCCTCCATCATCCATTCGGTAAACTTCGCCTCGGTCTTCCCAGCCGCGTTACTTCTTCAGTCATATTTGCGTATGGTTGATTCTAGCAATTGACAAAGATGATACATCAGAAAGAAGAGTTCATGCGGGAAGCGATACGCCTGTCTATCGAGAAAATGGAAGCTGGGTTTGGCGGACCATTCGGTGCTGTAGTGGTTCGGAATGGGGAAATCATTGCACGGGGCTATAACAATGTGCTGGCCACCAACGACCCCACAGCGCATGCCGAGGTGGATGCCATCCGGAAAGCCTGCCAGGCGCTGGGAACCTACCAGCTAACCGATTGTGAGCTCTATACCAGCTGCGAACCTTGCCCGATGTGCCTGGGTGCAATTTACTGGGCCCGCCCCAGCAAGGTATACTATGCCAACACAAAAGCCGATGCCGCCCATATCGGCTTTGATGACCAGTTTATTTACGAAGAGCTGGAGAAAGACATGTCGCAGCGGTTTATCCCGATGGAACAGCTGCTCCGCGAGGAGGCGTTGGCGGGCTTCAGGGCATGGGAAATAAAGATGAACAAGACACTTTACTAGCAGCTGCTATACCTTACACTCATCAATTGGGCCAGGTATGTAACACAAAAAAGCCCGGGCTATACCTAGAGAAAGGTATAGCCCGGGCTTTTACAGGTATAGCAAACAGCTTAGCGGCGTCCCATCATTTTGGCAAGGTTGGCCATACCACCTTTGGTACCGGCCATCTTGTTCATCGAGCGCATCATCTTGCGCATGTCGTTGAACTGCTTCATCAGGTTGTTTACCTGTGTGATGTCCGTGCCAGAACCCTTGGCGATACGGGCACGACGGCTTCCGCTGATCATGTCCGGGTTTTCGCGCTCCTGCGGTGTCATGGATTTGATAATGGCCTCGATTGGCTTAAAGGCATTGTCATCGATCTCCACATCTTTCAGGGCTTTGCCAACACCCGGTATCATACCTACCAGGTCTTTGATATCACCCATCTTCTTGATTTGCTCAAGCTGTGTCAGGAAGTCGTCGAAGTTGAACTGGTTTTTGCGGATCTTCTTGTTGATGCGCTTCGCCTCGTCCTCATCGAAAGCCTGCTGTGCACGCTCCACCAGGGAAATCACGTCACCCATGCCGAGGATACGCTGAGCCATACGATCCGGGTAGAACAGGTCCAGCGCCTCCATTTTCTCACCAGTGGAGATGAACTTGATCGGCTTCTCTACTACGGCACGAATGGAAAGGGCGGCACCACCACGGGAGTCACCGTCGAGCTTGGTCAGTACCACACCGTTGAAGTCGATGCGGTCATTGAAGGTCTTGGCTGTGTTCACCGCATCCTGACCCGTCATGGAGTCTACCACGAACAGAGTCTCGGTTGGCTTCACGGCTGCCTTGATCTCGGCTATCTCTTTCATCATCGCCTCGTCCACGGCCAAACGACCGGCGGTGTCAATGATGACTACTTTCTTATTTGTTTTCTTGGCATGTGCCACGGCGTTCAGGGCAATCTGAACCGGGTTTTTGTTATCCAGTTCGGTATAGGCCTCTACACCAACCTGCTCGGCCAGCACCTGCAGCTGGTTGATCGCAGCCGGACGGTACACGTCGCAGGCAGCTACCAGCACGCCACGGCCCTGCTTCTTGAGGTAGTTTGCCAGCTTGCCCGTGAAAGTTGTTTTACCAGAACCCTGCAGACCCGCGATCAGGATGATAGCCGGCTCACCTTTCAGGTTGATGTCCTGTTTCTCGCCCCCCATCAACTCGGTCAGCTCCTCATACACGATCTTCACCATCAGCTGGCCTGGAGACACAGAGATCAAAACGTCGCGGCCCATGGCCTCGTCCTTGATCTTATCGGTCACTGTTTTGGCTACTTTATAGTTCACGTCGGCGTCTACCAGGGCACGGCGTACCTCCTTGATAGTCGCGGCCACGTTGATCTCGGTTATGCTTCCCTGTCCTTTGAGGGTCTTAAAGGCGCGGTCTAGTTTGTTACTTAGATTATCAAACATCTCTTTAATTCTGGATTTACCTACAAAACTAAGGAATATCAGGAATAGTTGCTACAAATTGCAGGTAACAGTTATTCAGTTATTGGTAAGCAGTATACAATTAGTAATTTCTAACTTTCATTTATGAGTTAAGTATAAACTGTTCACTGATAACTGTTCACTGATAACTGCTAAGAGTTTATTGATAACTGTTTATTGTTTACTGTTTACTGTTAAATATCTTTGGGGAAGAAGTTACTTGCAAGATCGCTTTGAAAAACACTGACCTGACCAACCTGCTATACATCTCCTATTACTGGCCGCCTTCCGGTGGACCGGGCGTGCAGCGTGGACTTAAATTTTGCAAGTACCTGCCCGCTTTTGGTGTGCAGCCCGGTATACTGACCGTGGATGAGAAACAGGCTTCCTACCCTGTGCTGGACCATAGCTTTGAAAAGGAAGTTCCGCCAGGTATAGCCGTTTACCGCACAGCCACTTCCGAGCCCTTTGAATATTATAAGAAACTGTCCGGCAAGAAGGAGATTCCCTACAGTGGTTTTGCCAATGAAGAGGCGAAGACCGGTTTTCTGGACAAGGTGTTTAAGTTTCTGCGTGGCAACCTGTTTATACCTGACGCCCGCGTTGGCTGGAACAAACATGCCCTCAAAAAAGCCAATGAACTGCTGCAGGCCGGGAAGTACCAGGCGATATTGACAACCAGTCCGCCCCACTCCACCCAACTGATCGGGCTGAAGCTGAAGGATAGGTATAAACTGCCCTGGGTGGCCGACCTCCGCGACCCCTGGACCAACATCCACTACTACTACCAGCTATACCATACGCCTATTGCCAAGCGCATCGACAAAAAGTACGAGTTGCAGGTGCTGGAGCAGGCCGATGCCGTGATCGTAACCAGTGAGGATACCAAGCGCCTGTTCCTGAACAAACCGATCAAGATCGACCCGGGCAAGATACACGTGATCCCGAACGGGTACGATGAGGATGACTTCGTATACCCTTCCGCACCGCCACAGGACACTTTCCTGATCACTTATGCCGGCACCATTACCGAGAACTATAATATCGATGTGTTTCTGAAAACGCTGGCGCACCTGAAGTCCGCGCACAGCGACATCAGGTATAAGCTGCGGTTTGTGGGGAAGGTATCAGAAGGAGTAAAACGCCGCATCGAGCAGGCTGGTCTGGAAGGTATAGTGGAATACATTCCGCATGTACCGCACCACGAGGCTATTAAATACCTGATGGAGAGCACCATGTTACTCCTGGCGATTGCCGATGTGCCGAGCATGTACGCCAACGTGCCGGGTAAGCTGTTTGAGTACCTGGCCTCCAATAAACCCATTGTGTGCCTGGGGCCTGTGCACTCCGACGCTGACCGCATCATTGACGAGTGTGGAGCTGGACGACTTTTCCACTACACAGCCTACGACCTGATGCTCGACCATATGACGCAGATGAGCAAGGCCTGGAAACTTAACACCAATCTAGATTTGCCTTACATCAACCACTCCCAGTTTTCGAGAAGGGCCCTGACGGAGGAGTTGGCCAAAGTGGTGAAAAGCCTTGCCGGGAAGAAGGCGGTGTAACTTAGCAAGGGATAGCTTTATTCGACATGCTGGCTCTCCGCCTTGCGCTGGTCCAGGAATAGCTTAACGAATAGTAAGACCATTATTAGTCTATACCCCCTGTATACCCATATATTAGCCTCCCAAAAAAGGATATCGTATGTCTCTGCCGGGTTTATAAAGGAGATGACAAAGTCTGTAAAGGCAGCAGCGCCCAATATTAAATAAATGATTTTCAGTGCTCTCATTTGAGGTTTAAACGGTTAGGTATAGTAGAAATGGCTGTCACTCCTTTTGCAAGCAATCTTGCTTATCGGGCAAGGTGCGTTATGAATTTCCAGGTCCGTCCAGGTGATTCTTGAGTGCTTCCTGGATGAAATAGCCCCATCCTTGTACGGCACTCTCTCTTTTGAACTCAGGTATGTCTTCTTCGAAATCTTCGATCACTTCAAACCGGAGCGCTAACTCCGACTTATTGGCTTTCTCTGCTACCTTAAAACTAACGAGGGCAGTACCTGAGTACCCTTTGTACCGCCACTCGTAGGCAACTTTTTTGGCCGGAATAACTTCTGTCACTTTCCATGAATGCGGAAAAATCCGGTCCTGCACTTGTACATTAAACTGTGTTTCAAAACCTACCTTGGGCTCAAACGAGGATATTTCCTTAAAGTACCACTGTTGCATTTCATCAGGATTCGTGATAGCCTTCCATACATCCTCAGATGAGGCGTCGTAAGTTTGCTGCACAACGATCGGGTTCTCTGTCTTTTTCACTCTAAAAGCATTAATTGTCTATAGCTGAAGCGCAGCCTGTTTGGCAAAAGGTAAAAGCGTCCTAATTAGGCTTTCCTTCTCTTACTGACTTCGATTTCGATGAATGCCGGCAAATAGCTTGGGGTACATCCCTTTGCCACCATTTCGTCTCTGTACAGCCCGGTTTTCTCGCCTATCAGCATGCAACGGTTCCGATACTTTTCATCATACACACCAATCCAGGCAGCTGTGAAATTCATTGCCCATTGCACTTCTGGTGCTTCGCTGGCCAGGTTAGCTTCAATTTTTGAAAGTAATTCGGGCGTATTATCCGGGGGAGTCTGTCCTGTCCATCGCAACCTAGCCTGATAGTACCAATAAGTGCGCCTTTGAAGGGCCAATGGGCTATTCTCCCAAGCTTGAATTAAGGCGACTGTTTTCTTGTCCTTCATCAGTTGATTGGCCATAAACCATTCCATCAAATGGTTTTTCTCATCAAAAGTATGGATATCCATGCTCCTGGTTAACTCATCAATCAGTTCTTGAGAAAGCAGCTTCTTGTCTATTATCAGCGACGCCAGGAGTCTGGGATAGTACTCACCTGTCGACCATAACTCCATGGCCAACGCATGGTTTTTGTTAATCTCCTTGGCCATTTTTTTCAGGTCCCCTAACTTAGTGGACGTAGCACTTACCTGAAAGCGAACTTCTTGCGCTGCTGGCGATAAATTCATAAAGGTCTCCTTTTTATGATTTAAAACTACCTGGCGGTATAAAATGCACAATGCCCTGTAAGGGACTTTGCTAAAGTGTGACGTAATGGATGTTTAGGTATAGTAGCTACAAGCAATGTTTAATCAAACAGTCCAAGGGCTTTGAAAACTTCACTCTTCTTTTTCTGGAAAAGTTCAGCGATGTTCTCACCGTTAAGCCCTGACCACACTCCCTTTTCATTTTTTATAACAGGGTCGTACTGATACTTCTGGTGATAAAACCTATTGTCCTTTTCGTATTTTGAAAGGTATAACATCACAAATTCGTAGTTCTCAAACTCAGGGCGGCCGTAGTGGTCAAACGCCACAAAAGTGATGGTATCCTGCTGCAAGTTGTTAAATACTGACTTCTCTACTTTGTATCTAGCTGTAAACCCTTGGTCAAAATAGATGACTTTCTGAACAACCGTATCACCATTGAATCCAATAAAGGTTTCTGTTGCACTTGTATCTCTTTTTAGATTTTCAACTGAGATTTTCTGTCCAATGAAAGCGTACAAATTAACATCACTATCTTCTTCGTAAAAGTCTGGTCCAGCTGGAGTCCTAACAGATTTGCAACTCCCTAAGATAAACAAGAGCAATAAAATGCATAGGGTATGTTTCATAATAATAGTCATGGCTAACCGGTACTAGTGTAGCAGGTGCGCTGCGATAGCAAGCTTAACTGCTAAACTTTGTTGGAGAATAGTTGTTTTTATTCGTTCCGGTCGTAGCTGTCATATACACTATGTTACAGGGATTAAGTACAAGTTTATATACCAAGCTTAGTTAAGTTAAAAATATAAAAATCTAAAACTATAAATAAACAGAGCTATTCCTCCAACAGTAAAGGATAAAGCTAACAATCCAAATTTCAATTTTTGCTGGCTTGTCCATTTTTCAAACTGCCTAAAATAGGACATATATCTATCCTTTTGAAAAACCGCTAAATGGCATATAGTAAAAGCCAATCCTAGACAGACTAAGAAAGGTTTCCATGAAAAACCAATTGGATGCGTGAGTAGACTGTTTAACATAAGAAAAACTGCCCAAATTAACATAAACATGATTATGGTCAATCCGCCCCCTGATACCTTAATACTAAACCCAAACCTTTCATCGCACCACAGTCCGTTGACTACCTCCTTGTGGCTTGTACCCTGTTGTTCAAACTTTCTCTTTACCGCTGGAATTTCTCCTAATAGCATAAAAGGGTTGAGCTTGTTAGTTAGCAGGTGACGTTTGTAATCTGCTTTGTACCAACAGTAATGGATGGCGTTGAGTAATAATTCGACTTTTTTAATCATTATGTGATGGGTATGATGACACTTGATTCTGCTTTGAACATATTTATCACTAACTCATAGTTCTGTAAGCATATATGCCAATGAAGCCTGATTATAATTCCTATTGACACCAACTACTGTATAGCAGGAGTACCTACTCCCACTATCTACAATGTATATGGCGTACTCCATTTTCAGAATGCTTCCAATCTCCCATAAATTTAATCAAATATTCTTATTCAGCTATACTTGTCAACCACTTATCCACCTCTTGTGCATCTACAGTATAATTTTCCAGCTTATCTCCTTCAGTACCCACCACGGCGCTATACCTGAAACAAAGCCCTTTGCACAGCAGGAAATAATGCGTTTTGATCAGGTTTGCCGGATGAAGCTCCAGCACCTGACACTGCTCTGAGAATAGCAGATTGGTCAGTCCGGCACCGTGCGGAGCAATAACGGCTTCGGCATCATAGAATAGTTGGACCTGCTGTTGGTAAGTCAGTTCCTCGGCCCGCACCACCTCAAAGCCATACCTGTCAAGCAGCGGCAGCAGCGCTTGCTCATTCAGCACCCGGCGGGTCCTGGCATTGGCACGGCTGATGAAGATGCGCTTTTTGTGTTTGCCGCGCTGCACCCCGTAGCCACGCCATAACTTGTCGCGCAGCCAAGCTCCGATGTCAGGGGGCAGATAACCGCTCTGCGCATTAGCCACAAACGAAGGCAGCACAAACTCCTCTACCTGCCATTTCTCATGCTTGCCAATGTACACCACCTCAGCTTGCGGATAGGCCTTCGCCACAAATGCCAGTGTCTCCAGCTGGTATGCCGCCATGTCGCGGCGCATGATGATTTTGATCGGCTCTTTTATATTTTCCAGCACCAGGTATAGCCGTGGCAGGCAATCGAAGAACCAGTGGTAATTGTTCTGCCCAGCCCAGGGCAGGTGCAGTACGGAGGTATAGATGCCTTTCTTTTGCTTCGGCAACAGCAGCGACACTTCCTTAAACGCCTCGGATTTAGCCAGCCGGCTCACCTCTCCCACCGACTCTACTACCACTTTGCCATCCAGTACTGCCGCTCCCGAGTTGCCTAGGAACTCTACTCCCCGCAGCCTCACCACATACTGGGCTTTTTGTCTGTAGCCCAGGCTATAGTCTATCGCGTAATTGAAACTTACTGCCGACTGCTCCAGAAATGCAGTTTCTGAATCATCAAAATGAAGCACGAAACTCTCTGCCAGTGTTATTCTGCCCGGATGGTGCAGCACCGAGGTATAGCGCGAGTAATAGCCCAGGGTATGGAGTAAGCCAAAAAATGCCTTTGTCAGCATGGAAACGTTTAGAAGTTAGAAAGTTGAATTTTCCGTATGGACAGGCCGCGAGCTGTTCGAATTGTGCACCCAAACTGTCCGAATTCTGAACAGTTGCAATTTATGGACATCATTTCACAATCAGCCATCAACAATTTAGCCATCCAACCATTCAACCATTATCAATCAGCAATTAACAATTTACCCATTCAACAACCAACAATTAACAATCAACTAGCAACAATTTAAGCAATCAACAATTAAATATTTAACTTGCAGCATGGCTTGGGTTACAGATACCGGGCCGGAGTATTAAGCTAAAAATGAAGCATGGCATTAGACCTTAACAATAAGTCTATACTGGTAACGGGCGGCACGGGCTCGTTCGGAAAAAAGTTCGTGGAGATGGTATATGCCCGCTTTCCGGACGTAAAACGACTTGTCATCTATTCCCGCGATGAGCTGAAGCAGTTCGAGATGTCGCAAACTTTCCCGAAGAGCAAATACGATTCGGTGCGCTACTTTATTGGCGATGTGCGCGATGGCGAACGCTTTAAGCGGGCTTGCGAAGGGATTGACATCATCATTCACGCCGCCGCCATGAAACAGGTGCCCGCTGCCGAGTATAACCCGATGGAGTGCATCAAAACCAATGTGCTGGGTGCTGAGAATATCATCAATGCCGCCCTGGACACGGGTGTGAAGCATGTCGTAGCACTTTCGACCGATAAGGCCGCTGCTCCGATCAACCTCTATGGCGCTACCAAGCTTTGCTCTGACAAGCTTTTTGTGGCTGCCAACAACATGAAAGGCAAGCGTGACATCAAGTTCTCGGTAGTGCGTTACGGCAACGTGATTGGTTCTCGCGGGTCGGTGGTTCCCTTTTTCCTGAACAAGCGCCAAGAAGGTGTGCTGCCAATCACGCATCCGGAAATGACCCGCTTCAATATTTCGCTGGAAGAAGGCGTGGAGTTGGTTTTCCATGCGCTCGAGCACCATTGGGGCGGCGAGATTTTTGTGCCAAAGATACCGTCTTATGTGATTACCGACCTGGCAGAGGCCATTGGTCCGAACTGCCAGCAGGAAGTGGTAGGTATACGTCCCGGCGAAAAGCTGCACGAGGAGATGATCACGGAAACCGACTCACTCAACACGGTGGAACTGGACAAATACTACGTGATCCTACCTTCTACCCCACTCTGGCAAGTGGACGATTTCATGAAAGCTCACCAAGGCAAGATGGTGGAGTTAGGCTTCAAATACAACTCCGGCACCAACACCGAATGGCTCAGTGTGGAGCAGCTCCGTGCCCAGATCCGGGAGCACGTGGACCCTAATTTTAATGTATAATAACAAAAGACTGATGATGGATAGGTAGCCATCGGTGCTGCCTCTGTACTCATCACTATTTGTTGCATATCTTTACTCATTAATAAAGAACTCGTGACACAGCACTCAGAACTCAGCACTCCAATCCCTTACGGCCGCCAGCACATCACCGAAGTCGACATACAGGCCGTGGTAGAAACGCTGCAATCGGACTTCCTGACGCAGGGGCCGAAAGTAGCCGAGTTTGAGCAGGCCTTCGCCCAGTATGTGGGAGCCAAATACGCCGTGGCCGTGAGCAACGGGACGGCCGCCCTACACCTGTGTGCCATGGCTTTGGGTGTAAATGAAGGCTCATGCGTGATCACCACGCCCATCACCTTTGTGGCCTCGGCCAACTGCGTGCGCTACTGCGGCGGCACGGTGGAGTTCTGCGACATCGACCCGGCAACGGCCCTCATCGACCTGGACAAACTGCGCCAGATGGTTGAGAGCAAGCCCAAAGGCTACTATAGTGGCGTCATCCCGGTTGACTTCGCGGGCAATCCCGTTAACCTCGAGGAGCTTCGAAAGCTGGCCGACGAGCACGGGCTGTGGATCATCGAGGACGCCTGCCACGCCCCTGGCGGCTACTTCACAGACAGCCGGGGCGAAAGACAGCTGTGCGGCAACGGCCGCTACGCCGACCTGGCCATCTTCTCCTTTCACCCTGTCAAGCACATCGCCACGGGCGAGGGCGGCATGGTGACCACCAACGACGAGGAACTCTACAAAAAACTACTGCTTTACCGCACCCACGGCATCACCCGCGACCCAGCCCTGCTGGAAGAGAACCACGGCGGCTGGTACATGGAGATGCAGGCCCTGGGCTACAACTACCGCATGCCGGACATGCTCTGTGCCCTGGGCATTTCGCAATTGAGTCGTGCCGACGAGGGACTTGCCAGAAGAAAGGAAATCGCCCAAGTATACGACGCTGCCTTTGAGGGCTTTGCAAGTATAGCGGTACTGGGCACCAGCCCGGGGGCGCTCGATGAAAAAGGCGGAACCGGCCATGCCTACCATCTCTACGTGATTCAGGTGCAGGACCGCAAAGGACTTTATGACTTCCTGCGTGAGCATAATATTTTTGCGCAGGTGCACTACATCCCGGCCCACACCATGCCTTATTACCGCAGCCTGGGATACAGGAAAGGAGATTTCCCGGAGGCCGAGCACTACTACAGCCAGTGCCTGAGCCTGCCCATGTACCCGACCCTGACAGCGGACGAGCAGCGATTTGTAATTGAGAAAGTGAAGGAGTTTGTAGCCAATGACAACTAAGAAGGTAGGCGTTATTTCACAGGCCCGCATGACCAGTACCCGTCTGCCAGGCAAAGTGTTGCTAAAGGCCGGTGGCAAAACCATGCTGCAGCACCACGTCGACAGACTGCGAGATGCTGGGCTGGATGTTTATATCGCTACTACCCAAAATACCTCCGACGACCCAATCGCGGCTTATGCTGCACAGGCGAACATACCTTGCTACCGGGGCGATGAGCACAACGTGCTGAGCCGTTTCTACGAGTGCGCACTTCGATATGGGCTGGATGTGATCGTTCGGGTCACTTCAGACTGTCCGCTCATCGATGGGCAGCTCATAGCGGACGCGGTGCAGCAGTATCTTGCCTGGGATGACGAAGCCGTATACCTGTCCAACGCTTTGCAACGCACTTTCCCACGGGGTTTCGACTTCGAGATATTCTCCTTCGGCCTGCTCAAAGAAGCTTTCCAAAACGCTACCCTGACAGCTGACTTGGAACATGTAACGCCCTATATCAACCAGAACAAAAGCGGACGCGTTACATTACGGCACTATACACAGGACAAAGACGCGAGCCAATTCCGCATCACACTCGACACCCCGGAGGATTTTGAACTTATCAGCCTCCTAATGGAGCAGCACGGGGCACATAAACTGAGTGGAGACGAGATTATGCTGTTGCTGGAAAACCACCCGAAACTCCAAAATATCAATGCACACGTAGAGCAGAAAAAGCTCGGGGAATAAATTAAAATGAGTAATGAAACATGATTGATGAACCTCGGGACTTGTTGTATCTATTGGCTAAGACCCATTCATCATCCTGACTTCTTCATTAAGCCTCCTTATTCTTCATTTTAAAATGCTATGGACCAGAAGCAGCGCATCATTTTTAGGGCAGACGGGAACAGCCGTATCGGGTTGGGCCATGTGACACGTTCGCTGGCGCTAGTGCACATGCTGCAAAAGGAGTTTGAGTGCGTATTTGCCATTCAGTCGCCCGACCTGGCCCTTCGTGAACGCATACAGGAGGTTTGCCAGGGTGTGATCGTGCTGCCCCCTTCAGATTCTTCCGAGGCCCGTTTTAACCACGAGCTGGACGCGTATGTTTCCAGTGAGGAGATCGTAGTGCTCGACGGCTATCACTTTGAAACGGAATACCAGCAAAACCTTAAAAACCGGGGGGCCGCTGTTATTTGCATCGATGACATACACGCCTATACCTTCGTGGCCGACGCCGTGATTAACCAGGCAGGCGGTGTATTGCCGGAGGTATATCAGACGGCGCCTTACACTAAATTATTGTTGGGCCCTGCCTATGCCCTGCTGCGGCCGGCCTTTCTGAGAGCTTCACGCGCCACCAGATCTTTGCCTGCCGGCGAATTGCGGGTACTTGTCTGCATGGGTGGAGCCGATCCGGATAATCATACCTTGCAGGCATTGCAGGAGCTTCAGTCACTGACAACCGTGAAGCAGGTGGAAGTGGTGGTGGGCAGCGCCTATTCCCGATTGCACGCACTAAAGGAATGGCTGAAAGGCAAGCCAGATTACCGGCTGCACCGCAACCTGTCGGCCGAAAGCATGCGCCGCCTGATGACCAAATGCCACGCCGCCATTACCTCGGCCAGTGGCATTTCCTATGAATACGCCGCCGTGGGTGGCCTGCTCTTCGTGAAGCAAACGGCCGACAACCAGGCCGGCATGCACCACTTCCTGACTACGGAAGGTATAGCCAGTGATTACGGTGCGTTGTTGCAGCAATTGAAAAAGGGTATAAGTGAAGTTAGCTTCCAGAAACAGCTTGCCGCGCAGCGCCGCCACTTTGACGGCAGAAGCGATGAGAGGCTCAGGCAGGTTTTCCAGCAGCTGGGGTTAGCGGCTGGCTTACGGCTACGTGTAGCAACTATAGATGATCTGCAACTGCTATTCGGCTGGGCAAACGATCCGGCTGTTCGCCAGCACTCCTTTAACCCTGCCCCTATTCCATTGGAAGACCACACCCGTTGGTTCCATCGCAAACTTGACAACCCCGACACGATACTTTATATTGCTGAGGCAGGCAAGGTGCCTGCTGCACACATTCGCTTCGACATCCAGGGCAACACCGCCACCATCAGCTACCTGATCGGGGCAGATTACCGGGGCAAGGGCCTTGGGCATGCCATCCTGCTAAAAGGTGTGCAGCAGCTTTTAAAGCAGCGCCCCGATGTGCAGTTGGTGGACGGTTTAGTTCAGCCGGAGCATAAAGCCTCTGTCCGCTCATTTGAAAAAGCCGGATTTGCATACGGCAAAGCAGACAGCGAGCATCCGAAAGCACATCGTTTTGTGCTGGAACGAAACACGAAGGTATAGTTTAGCATACAGAAATGATCAACGATATCAGTATAGCCGATCGCCTGATCGGCCCATCGCACAGGCCTTTTATTATCGCCGAAATGTCGGGCAACCACAACCAGTCACTGGAGCGGGCCCTGGCCATTGTGGACGCAGCCGCCGACGCTGGGGCCGACGCCATCAAACTGCAGACCTACACGGCCGATACCATGACCCTGCCGGGCGCCTTCACCATTTCGGATGAGGGCTCGCTGTGGAAGGGACGCGAACTGCATGACCTTTACAAAGAGGCTTATACCCCCTGGGAGTGGCACCGGCCCATTTTCGAACGGGCCAAAGAGCGGGGGATGCTTGCCTTCTCCTCCCCTTTCGACGAAACAGCGGTGGATTTCCTGGAGAGCCTGGACGCGCCCCTTCATAAAATAGCCTCCTTCGAGAACACCGACCATCCGCTGCTGCGCAAGGTGGCCGCCACCGGCAAGCCCGTGATCATGAGTACCGGCGCCGCCACGGTGCAGGAAGTGGCCGAGGCCGTGCAGGTGCTCCGCGAGGCGGGCTGCCAGCAGCTGATCCTGCTCAAGTGCACCTCCACCTACCCGGCCACGCCTGAGAACACCAACCTGCGCACCATCCCCCACATGCGGGAGCTTTACAATGTGCAGGTAGGCCTTTCGGACCATACCATGGGCGTGGGCGCTTCGGTGGCCGCCGTGGCGCTGGGCGCAACCGTGATCGAGAAACACTTCACCCTTAGCCGCGCCGACGGCGGCGTGGATTCGGCCTTTTCACTGGAGCCAGAGGAGCTGAAATCCCTTGTGGTGGAGTCGGAAAGAGCCTGGCTGGCGCTGGGACAGGTGCAGTACGGCGTGCAGCGGGCTGAGGAGAAGAGCCGCCTGTTCAAGCGCTCGGTGTACGCTGCCAGAGACATCATGGCCGGCGAAACGCTGACAAAGGAAAACATCCGCGTGATCAGGCCGGGCTTGGGACTGGCGCCGAAGCACTACGAAACCTTGCTCGGAAAAACGGCCACACAGGATATCAAAGCGGGCACTCCGTTCAGTTGGGACATGGTATAGCGCATGAAAGACTGGTACGCCCTTTACCGTAACATGCTATACCTGCATTTTTCGGAAGGCTTTTATAACCTGCCGGAAAGCGCGAAAAATGCCGCTTCTCCCAGCAACCCATTATTGCGTTTGCTGCGGATGGCCGGCTATACTCTAGTCCGGCTATTCGGCAATTTGTTTAAGCAGGTAGAGCAGCCTGAAAAACTGCAGGGCAAGGTATGGCTCTATGTAGTCAGCCAAAACAACTACGACAGTCTGCACTTTTTGCGAGCAGGCATACCCGACGCGGTGATGGTAGCCGGACAGAGCAAGGCAATCGGCAGGTATAATCCGGTGGTGGCCCGTCTCTCGCTCCGCAAAAAGCTGCTTTATTACTATAAGTTTCTGCCGCTGTTCTTTCGGTTTCTGACACAGAACAGCAAGAGCACCCTTCGCTTTGTGGATTTGCTTTACGACTCAATCGGTTTCTATGAGGTATACCTGCAGAAGCTCAAAAAATACAGGCCACAGGCCATCGTATTCGCAAATGACCACAACGCCGACGCACGGGCTATGCTGCTGGCGGCAAAAGCACTGGGAATAAAAACCATATACATTCAGCACTCCAGCATCAGTCAGTTATTCCCCCCGCTCAACTTTGATTTAAATTTGCTCGAAGGCCAGGATGCGTTGGATAAGTACAGGCAATGCGGCCCGGTGGATGGCCGTGTGGAGTTTATCGGTATGCCCAAAGCGGACAAATTCGTGAAGCTGCGTAACCACCGCCCAGCTGTTCGAACAGTAGGTATAGCCTGCAACCTGATGGACAGACTGGAAGAGGTCGAGGCTCTGCTAAAGGCCATGACCGGTACTTTCCCTTTGCTGCGCATCATTCTCCGTCCCCACCCCCGCGATACACGCAGCTATACTTTTGCCCAGCGGCTTAGCCCTCACATCAGCCTGTCGGACGTGGGTCAGCAATCAGTTTTCGAGTATTTGCAGGAACTGGAAATGCTCATCAGCGGAAACTCAGGTATACACCTGGAGGCGGTGCTGCTCAATGTATGGTCAGTTTATTTCAACTTCAACCCAAAAGAGGAACTGCATGACTACTATGGTTTTGTAAAGCATGGGTTGGTAGAGGAAGTAACTTCTTTTGCAAGTTTACAGCCACTGCTGCAGCAAGGTATAGCCCGAAAGCCCGACGTATACCTGCGGGCAACATACTACAGTGCCACCGTGGGCACCGCCTACGACGGCAAAAGCAGCGAACTGGCCGTGCAGCACCTCAACTCTTTTCTGGGCCGGGCGCAGGCGGTCGAAAATAAGCCCCTGCCGCTTCAATAGATAAATACTATATTTGTCTTTTACATCTTCAGTTTACTTCACCTGTAACATGCCTAATCTCCAGCGCGAGGGAATTTGGAACACGATCATTTCATACGCTGGCATTGCCATCGGCTATGTGAACACGATTCTGCTCTTCCCAAATTACCTGGCGGAGGAAGAAGTAGGCCTTACCCGGCTACTGATACAGATATCGGTGATGTTTGCGCAGTTCTCGGCGCTAGGCTTTGTGAACATGAGTGTGCGCTACTTCCCGTATTTCAGGGACAAGGGCAAGGAGCATCATGGCTTTCTGTTTCTGCTGCTGGCTATACCTGTGCTGGGCTTTGCCGCCATTTCAGGCCTGTACCTCCTCTTCAAACCGGTGGTGATCGATTACTACATCGAGAACTCTCCCCTGCTGCTGGATTACTATTACTTTGTTATTCCGCTGGCCTTTTTCACGCTGCTGTTTAACCTGCTTACGGCTTATCTGCGCTCCCTTTTCAAAACCATCATATCGTCTTTCGCCCAGGACTTCCTGCTCCGCATTCTCACTGCGCTGCTTATTGGCCTGTATGCTTTCGACTGGATAGGTTTCCGGGAGTTTGTGCTGCTCTACATCGTCATCAACGCCATCATCACGCTGTCGCTCATCGTGTATGCCTTGTGGCTCAAGCAACTGTTTCTGCGCCCCAGCTGGGCAGCCCTGCGCATTGTACCCCTGCGCGAAATGCTGTACTTCGGCTTTTTCACCTTTCTGGGCAATATCTCCGTCACCATCATCACAACGGTCGATCAGATTATGATCAGCTCTTACAGTTTGGGGGACAATGGTATCTATACCACAGCTTTCTTCATGACCAGTGCCATCATGGTACCGGCCCGCTCTATCTTCAAGATCGCTTTCCCGCAGGTGGCCGAGTACTGGAAAGACCAGGATATGGTGGGCATGGAGAAACTCTACAAGCAGATCACGCTCATCAACCTCATCATCGGGCTGCTCCTGTTCATTGGCATCTGGGCGAACATCGACAACCTTTTTTCTTTTATGCCGGAAACCTATCGGGCCGGAAAATATGTGGTGCTGTTTCTGTCGATGGCCCGCATCATCGACCTGGCCACAGGTATAAACGGCATCATACTGGCTACATCTGAAAAGTACCGTTGGGATTTGCTCTTCAATATGGTGTTGGCGGGACTAACGGTCTGGACCAACTATGTCTTTATACCTTTGTATGGCATAAACGGAGCGGCCCTGGCGTCGATGATCTCTTATGTGGCAATTAATCTGCTGCGCCTGTTTTTCGTGCAGTGGATCTACAAAATGCAACCTTTCGCCTGGACTTCAGTCGTTGTCACGGTTATCGCGGCTGCCGCTCTGGGCACTTCCTACCTACTCCCTTTCCTGGACAATAAATACCTCGACATACTGGCGCGTTCTCTCCTTATTTCCACTGTTTATATGGGGCTATTGCTCAGCCTGCGGGTATACCCTGAAATGAATCAGTGGCTGCAGAACATGATGCGGAAGATCGTATAAGGGCACAAAAATTCGCCCTGCACCGCTTCAATTGCTGAAGTAAGCTCAGAAAAAGATGGTTTAAATGCTAGAATAAGATTGCTGCGCTAGGTTAATAACCCGTGGTCAGGGTGAAGGTCTCCACCTTTGAATCCAGCACTTTGCCGTTTTCGCACTTGAGCACCCGGTGTGGATAGCGGTTGATGATCTCGTAATTGTGCGTGGCCATCAGTATAGCAGTGCCACTGTTGTTGATTTCGTTGAAAAGTTTCATGATGCCATCCGCCACAATCGGGTCGAGGTTACCCGTCGGTTCGTCGGCCAGCAGGATAACAGGCTCATTTAGCAGGGCACGGGCTACCACAATGCGTTGCTGCTCACCGCCAGATAGTTGGTGGGGCAGTTTGTTTGCTGCTGCATCCAACCCAACGCGCATCAGCACTTCAGAAATACGCTGCTTACGCTTCGATTTGTCTTTCCATCCGGTGGCTTTCAGTACGAAAGCCAGGTTCTCGGCTACGCTTCGGTCAAACAGCAGCTGGAAGTCCTGAAAAATGATGCCGATCTTGCGGCGCAGGTAGGGCACCTGCTTGCGTGGCAGCTTGTTCAGTCTGAAATCCGCGATAGCGGCCGTACCTGTCAGGAGCGGCAAGTCGCCATATAGAGTTTTCAAAAGTGAGCTCTTCCCGCTTCCTGTACGGCCGACCAGGTATACGAACTCGCCTTTCTCAATGTCAAAATTGACACTGCTCAGCACGGTGTTCACATCCTGATAAATAGCGACATCGCGCAGCGATACTACGGGGGAAGAAGAAAAACTCATATGCACTTAAATGTCTAATTGCTGCAATTTACCAAACT
Organism: Pontibacter aquaedesilientis; assembly: GCF_014773225.1. Classification (GTDB taxonomy): domain Bacteria; phylum Bacteroidota; class Bacteroidia; order Cytophagales; family Hymenobacteraceae; genus Pontibacter; species Pontibacter aquaedesilientis. Next base: position 135,650 of record NZ_JACXAJ010000004.1, read on the forward strand.
CAAGGGACTCTATCAGCGCAGCCAGCGCCTCCTCTTTCCCCTCCAAGCCATAGCGGTCGAGGTTCTTGAGCGGACGGTCTGCCCTAAAATAGGCGATCAGCACGAAATTATCGTCGCGCAGCTGAATGTAATCCGGAATTTTGGCTTTGCCCTTTACTTTGATGATGTACATCTTGAGGAATTAAGAATTTAGAATTAAGAATTAGGAATGACCTGATTTGTTTCAGTTTTCACCTGCACAATTCTTAATTCCTAATTCTTAATTCCTAATTAACTCTTACTTATTGCCTTTGGCGTGGTCGGCCAGAAACTTCTGCAGGCCAATATCGGTCAGCGGGTGGTTCAGCAGTCCCGTGATGACAGAAAGCGGGCAGGTTACTACATCGGCCCCCAACTCAGCGCACTGCACCAGGTGCATCACGTGACGCACAGAGGCCGCCAGTACTTGCGTCTGGTAACCATAGTTGCCGTAAATATGCACAATCTGCTCGATTAGCTGCAGACCATCTGTTGAAACGTCATCGAGACGGCCTACAAATGGAGACACATAGGTAGCACCCGCTTTAGCCGCCAGAATAGCCTGACCTGCTGAGAACACCAGCGTACAGTTGGTCTTGATGCCACGCTCGCTGAAATGACGGATCGCCTTCACGCCTTCGCGGGTCATCGGCACCTTCACTACGATGTTCGGGTGCAGCTCGGCCAGCAATTCGCCCTCGCGTACCATGCCATCGAAGTCAGTTGCGATTACTTCCGCGCTGATGTCGCCATCCACGATCTCGCAAATCTGCTTGTAGTGTGCCATCACGTTGTCGTGGCCGAAGATGCCCTCTTTGGCCATCAAGGATGGGTTGGTGGTAACACCGTCGAGCACACCAAGGTCGTGTGCTTCCTGAATTTCCTGCAGGTTTGCAGTATCAACAAAGAATTTCATAATACTGAGGATCTAGATTTGCTTACAAATCTAACGCAATATGCCCTAAGTCAAAAGCCATAAGCCAAAAGATGCGGGACAATTTAGGTATAGTGCCGGAAAATACGGGTGATTCCGATTTCGTCAAGCAGTTAGAGGGGGTTGCAGCAGATGCAACGAGGTACAGGCTTGAAACAAAAAGACCGGCAGCAAGGCCGGTCAGAAAAGTATGGGCAAAAAAAAGTGGCAAACCAACATCGCGCCGCTTCAACCATCTACCCTTGCTGCCTTCCGGCCCTGGGGGAGTTCGACGGGAGCTGGCCGTGCCGATTTGCCATTGCAAAGGTACGAAGATTATGATTCAGCGCAAATAAATTATGCAGAATAATGCCGTATTGGCAATAAGTTGTGGGGAGCTCGCTCATAATCAGCTGGTTCAACGCAAAAATATTCAGGACTTTGTTACCTGGATTTGATCTAAATGGCCTACATCCTCCACCAAGTTTAATCACTGCTTCCATGCTGAAGGTATAGGTTTAGCCGCTCGATCATACCTATACATAATAGCCTCCTGCATTCAACCCTTCATCTTACCTCATGCTTGTTGGCCTCACCCGTTCAACCCTTATGGCTACTGTCACTGGCAAATGAGCCGAAAATTGACCCTAATAAACAAAACATATATCCCCTATTTTTGGCAAAAACCCCTAAAGTGCCTTACCTTTGCGCATGCCAGAAAAAATACTGATTCTCGACTTCGGCTCCCAGTACACCCAGTTAATTGCAAGACGGGTGCGTGAGCTTAATGTATATTGTGAGATTTACCCTTACAATAATGTTCCAGAACTCACTGATGACGTCAAAGGCGTTATCCTCTCGGGCAGCCCCTGCTCCGTGCGCGACCAAGAACACCCCACCATCGATCTGAGCCAGTTTATGGGCAAACTCCCTTTGCTGGGCGTATGCTACGGAGCGCAACTGATCGCCTATGAGCACCAGGGCGAAGTAACTCCTTCTACCATCCGCGAGTACGGCCGCGCCAGACTTTCCGAACTGCACACCGCCAACCGCCTCATGAAAGAACTCACACCGGGTTCTGTGGTTTGGATGTCGCATGGCGATACTATTAAGGAGATTCCAGACAATTTCGAAGTAATAGCCAGTACCGAATCTGTGCGTGTGGCCGCTTACAAGCTGCGTGATCAAGAGACTTATGGCATACAGTTCCACCCGGAGGTAACGCACTCTGATGAGGGCAAAACCCTGCTCCGCAATTTCGTGGTGCACATCTGCGATTGCCAGCAAGACTGGACATCGGAGCAATTCGTAGAGGCAACCGTGGCAGAATTACAGCAGCAGTTAGGCAACGACAAAGTGGTGCTCGGCCTTTCAGGCGGTGTGGACTCCAGCGTAGCCGCTATGCTTATTCACCAGGCCATCGGCAAAAACCTCTACTGTATCTTTGTAGACAACGGCCTGTTGCGCAAAGACGAGTTCGAATCAGTACTGGACTCTTATAAGCATATGGGCCTGAACGTGAAAGGCGTTGACGCAAAGGATAGATTTTATACAGCACTGGCCGGAATCTCGGATCCGGAAGGCAAACGCAAGGCAATTGGTCGCGTATTTATCGAAGTGTTCGACGACGAGGCACACCAGATTGAAGATGTAAAGTGGCTGGCGCAGGGCACGATCTACCCGGATGTGATTGAGTCGATGAGCGTGAAGGGCCCTTCCGCCACGATCAAGTCGCATCACAACGTAGGTGGTCTGCCGGACTTCATGAAGCTGAAAGTAGTAGAGCCACTCAAGGCGCTGTTCAAAGACGAAGTGCGCTTGGTGGGTAAAACCCTGAAAATCGACGATAACATCCTGGGCCGCCATCCTTTCCCAGGACCTGGCCTGGCAATCCGTATACTGGGTGACATCACTCCGGAAAAGGTACAGGTTTTGCAACAAGTGGATCATATCTTCATCAGCAACCTCAAAAAATCAGGACTGTATGACGAGGTATGGCAAGCTGGCGCTATCCTGACACCGGTGCAGTCAGTGGGTGTGATGGGCGATGAGCGTACCTATGAAAATGTGGTGGCGCTTCGCGCCGTAACGTCCATCGACGGGATGACGGCGGACTGGAGCCGTTTGCCGTATGAGTTTTTGGCCGACGTGTCGAATGAGATCATCAACAAGGTGAAAGGCGTTAACCGCGTTGTGTACGATATCAGCTCCAAGCCACCGGCCACTATCGAGTGGGAATAGTTTTAATGAGTGATTGAGTGAATGAGCGGATGAGTGAATGGGTGAATATTTTGGAAATCTAAATAAATTCACTCAATCACTCATTCGCTCATTCAAAATTAAAATGAACATGAAAAGAAGCTTTTTGAAGCATGCGGCAGGTATGCTGTTACTGACTGCTTTGGCAATGCCTGCACAGGCGCAACAAGACTACAGCACCACTTACAGTAACGGCAAAGTACTGCTCGGGCAGGAACGTTATGACAAGGCCATGGCTGAGTTATTGCCTGTCACGCAGGCAGGCCCCAAAAACCCCTATGCACCGGAAGCTTCCTATCTGTATGCTTTAGCGGCCCTTAAAGCCGACAAATTGCCCGAGGCCTACCGCATGCTGCAACAGCTCAAGTCTCAGCACCCGGGATGGCCAAACCAGCCAGAGGCAGGCTACCTGCTGGCGAATGTACTATTCGAGCAAGACAATTACGAGCAAGCACTAGCCGAACTGAACACTATCCGTTCTCCCAAACTGCAAGCAGACGCGGAGGGCATGAAACGCCATTACCTGAACCGTATAACAGAACGCGGGACGCTTGAGCGCTTACTGCAACAGCACCCTGACGACAGGGCCGTGGCGCAGACCTTTGCAGACAAGCTAGTGGCCGGCTGGTACCGTCCCGAAGATAGGGCCACGCTCGAAAGCATTGTGTCGAAACACAGGCTTGACCGCAACCGCTACCTGAGCGCCATTGCCATGCGCAAGCAGGCTTACCATGTGGCGGCGCTCATGCCTTTCCAGCTGAATCAAGACTTAGGGCAGGCGGCCCGCAAAAACCAGTTCGCCACCGATTTGTACGCGGGCATGAAAATGGCGCAGGATTCGCTGAAGCGGCAAGGTATAAACATTAACTTGTATGCCTACGATGCAGGAACCGACACCACAGCGGTAAAGCGTATTTTGGATACCCCGGAGCTAAAGCAAATGGACCTTGTAATAGGCCCTGTGTATAAGTCCGCTGCCAAAATCGCGGCCCGGTTTGCTGCCGAGCACAATGTGAATGTCATCAATCCGCTCTCCCAGGATTTGGAAGTGGTAGCCGATAACGCCAACATGTTTTTGTTCGAGTCTTCCCTCGCGACACAGGCCCGGCAAGCGGCAACCTATGCCTACCATACTTTCCCGATCAAAACGGCTCTCATTCTGTTTGAGAACAACAAAGACGATATAGCCTTTGCACAGCATTACCGGGAACAGTTTCTGAAACTAGGTGGCAAAGTATCCACTTACAGAAAGCTTAGCTCTGCGCAAACCACAGCCACGGCCGCTATTTTCAAAGACCTGAAGCTGTCTGATGTTGGCCATATCGCTGTCTTCTCTGACCAGATGACAGCAGCCGTGAACACGGTCAGCACGCTACAGGCCAGAGCAGCCTCCCTCCCGCTCATAACCTATGAGAAGTGGCTGGGTATAGGCCAAATCACGCTGCGACAGCTGGATGACCTGGAGGTCTACTTTGTAAGCCCGAAATATGTCGACCAGCTCAGCCCGGCAGCGAAACATTTCAGACAAAAGTATATGTCAAGGTATAACATGCCGCCCTCGCAGTATGCGTATGCCGGTTTCGAGATGATGTTCTACTTCGGCACGCTGCTGCATAACTACGGTCCACGATTCAACCTGACACTGGGTGGCAACGGACTGAAACCCGGTGTTTTTTACCAGGGTTTAGGCTACACGGATCCCAATTCAGGCAGTGAGCTGCGCCACGACAACCAATACATACCGATCACGAAACTGGAAAACCAACAACTGATGGTAGTGAACCCGGTCTTTTAATCCAATTAACTGCTTGCTTGGAGAGACTGAGTTTTCCCGAAATTGAAGATTTAAGAAAGGAAGATGTTAGCATTCGCCTTTCCATTTACAAAACACTGAATAATATAAAGATGAAAATAGCACCGGTTAGCGAAGAACTTTTCCAACGTGCACAGCAATCCATCCCGGGTGGTGTCAATTCGCCTGTTCGTGCCTTTAGAGCCGTAGGCGGGAATCCGCGTTTTATGGTATCAGCTAAAGGCCCTTACCTGTACGACGAAGACGGCAACCGCTACATGGAGCTCATCAACTCCTGGGGCCCGATGATTTTGGGCCATGCCGCTGAAATTGTGCAGGAAGCTGTGCAGAAAGCTATACCTAACTCGTTGTCATTCGGAGCGCCTACCCGCAAAGAGATTGAGATCGCTGAGCTGATCGTAGACATGGTGCCCTCCATTGAGAAAGTACGCATGGTAAACTCCGGTACGGAGGCGACGATGTCGGCTGTGCGTGTGGCCAGAGGCTTCACCGGCCGCAACAAAATGATTAAGTTCGAGGGCTGCTACCATGGCCACGGCGACTCTTTCCTGATCGCGGCAGGCAGTGGCGCCATCACGCTTGGCGTTCCTGACAGCCCGGGTGTCACCCAGGGTGTAGCCGCTGATACGCTGACAGCTCCATTTAACGACTTGGAAGCTGTTAAGCTGCTGGTAGAAGCCAACAAAGACCAGGTGGCCGCTCTCATCCTGGAGCCGGTCGCTGGCAATATGGGGCTGGTGCTTCCTGAGCCGGGCTTTTTGCAGGGCCTGCGCGACCTGTGCACCAAAGAAGGTATAGTGCTGATCTTTGATGAAGTCATGACGGGCTTCCGTCTGGCGCCGGGTGGTGCGCAACAGCTTTATGGCGTGACTCCGGATATGACCACGCTGGGCAAAATCATCGGGGGAGGCATGCCGGTGGGTGCTTACGGCGGCAAAAAAGAGATCATGAATTTTGTGGCGCCAGCAGGTCCGGTATACCAAGCCGGCACGCTTTCCGGCAACCCTATTGCGATGTCGGCAGGTATGGCCATGCTGCAGTATCTGCAGAGCCATCCGGAGGTATACACCAACCTGGAGCACACGACAGCCAAAATGGTTGCAGGTATGCGACAAAACATGCAGGGATTGGGCATGAACTATACCATCAACCATATAGGCTCTATGTTCAGCATTTTCTTCACCGAACAGCCTGTCACTAATTTTGACAGCGCCAAAACATCCGACACGGCGATGTTTGGCCGCTATTTCAACAGCATGCTGCAGCGCGGCATCTACCTGGCCCCTTCACAGTACGAGTCGCTGTTTGTATCCACTGCCATTACAGATGAACTGGTAGAGGAATACATTAAAACAAGCCGCGAGGCACTACAAGAGGCAGTGCAGCAGTAAGCTATACCTTATATTAAAGAAACGGCAGCTCAGCAATGGGTTGCCGTTTTTTATGAGGACTATGTAGAATTGGCAGGTTGCCCCTCTCACACAAAGGATCAGGGAGCAATTGCTGCTAGAACTTTCAATAGTTTCAGGCATTTGACGATCTCTACCATTTAGCCACATAGCCTATCTCCACCTTTGAACATTCAGCAATTTTACAATTCGACATTTCGCCCATTTTCCGTACTTTTACAGCCATAACATTGCACCCCCATGATTCTTACAGACAAGCAGATTTTAGAGGAGATAGAGAAAGGCACTATCCTGATCGAGCCGTTTAAACGCTCCAGCCTTGGCACAAACTCATACGACGTACACCTGGGCCGCTACCTGGCTACTTACCGCGACGAAGTGCTCGATGCCCGTAAGCATAACGAGATCGATGTGTTTGAAATACCGGAAGAGGGTATTGTGCTGCAGCCAAACACGCTATACCTGGGGGTAACCTATGAATATACGGAGACCCACGCACACGTACCTTTCCTGGAGGGCAAATCGAGTGTAGGCCGGTTAGGTATAGACATACATGCTACCGCTGGCAAGGGCGATGTGGGTTTCTGCAACACGTGGACTTTGGAGATCTCGGTCACACAACAGGTGCGAGTATACCACGGCATGCCGATCGGGCAGCTGATTTACTTCGAAGTGAAAGGCGGTATCGAGAATTACTATAACAGTAAAGACAATGCCAAGTACAATAACCGCACAACTAAACCTGTCGAGTCGATGATGTGGCGGAATGTCTGGTAACAAGGCAAAATATTCAAAAAAATCTCAAAAAAGGTTGAATAAATTGATTATTCAACCTTTTTTGGCATTATATCTGCACTATATTACACGTATCCAACTTGGAGTAACCGCCGAAATAAAAAAGAATAACTTCGGAATCATTTTAATTACGCATTCGTTTTAAATCTGAAACGCCCCAGGAAACGGATCAACCACATTTTAAACTCTACAAACACTAAGATTATGAAAAAGCTACTGGTAATGACATTTATGGTATTCGGAATAGTATATGGCGCAACTGCTACAGGCAATGTATCCCTGATTGCAGAGAAGCGTGCCAACTACTTATCAGATCAGATGATCAAGGAACTCCGTTTAAATAACTACCAGGCTAACAAGATTCGTGAGATAAACCTGGACGTTGCCGCTCAGATCACTGAAATTGAGCAGAACTTTGATGGAAATCAGAAAATGATTGAAGAGAAGTGCAAAGCGGTATTAACGGCCCGTGACCTTGAGTTTGAAGACATTTTGAGCACGGTGCAATACAACGATTACTTCGGAGACCGCAAAATGTACTCGAAAGCTGACAGAGAGTTCATGGCTAACTTAAACGGACAAGGTTCAGAGAACCTGGCTTCCAATGAAAGAAGCACTGAAAGAGCTACCGCTGGTAATGCTGCTGTTGCTTCAAATCCCTCTACTGTCAACTAATTTTACCGATAAAAATCACCTTTCATATAAAAGCCACCTCTTGGGGTGGCTTTCATTGTTTTTATACCTAGTTGTTTTGCTTGCTGCGCTCTTCCTCAATGTGTTTCATAAGGTCTTCGCATAGGGCACGCATTTTATCGGCCATTACCTTATCGCTTGTGGCAGTGGCAATGCTCTGCGCCATGGCTCCAATCGTGTCGATGTAGAAATATTTCATCTCATCAATCGGCATATCCTTGGTCCAGAGGTCAATCTTCATGGTGCCAGCCTCGTCGCGATCCCACAGAGAGATATTGATGGCTTTGGCAAAATGTATTTTCTCCCCTGCGTCTGTTGCTCTCCAACTGATGGCTTCGGGTACGCGCTGCTCGTCAAGAGCGATACTAAAATATATTTCCGACTTCTTCATTTTCGTTTCTTTTAAACTTTGTGCTATATATATCTCGTACTATGCTTGAATACTTATAATAAGCACAAAGTTACGCGATGCGCCACGGAATAAAAATCTTCTTTTTTCTTTTTAGTCTGACCTTCCTTTCGGGATGTGCCAGCTTGCCTACTTCCACTAAAAAGCCCAAACTCCACACAATCGCTTTTTACAATACAGAAAAGCTCTACGATACTGAGAATGACCCGAAGACGGATGATGATGGGTTTACACCAAATGGCATCATGAAGTGGGACAAGATCAGGTATAACGCCAAAATCAAGCAAATTGCGTCGGTCATCGAAACCATTGGTGGCAAAAATGGGCCTGCTGTGATTGGCCTGAGCGATATCGAGAACAGAAAAGTGTTGGAGGATCTGGTAAATGCTTCGCCGCTGCGCAAAAGGCGCTATAAGATCATCCACTATGATTCGCCAGATCCTGAAGGGTTGGACGTGGCTTTGCTTTACAACCCGAAGGTATTTAAGCCGACTGCTCACACGAATATCTCAATCAAGTTCTCTGAAAAAGGGTTTTCTTCACGTGATATCCTGCAGGTGCAGGGTACGCTTCAAGGCGAGCCTGTCACATTTTATGTAAACCATTGGCCTGAAGACAAAGGAAGCGCCGCCCTGGGCAACAGCCGCCGGCGGGAAGCTGCCACTGAATTACGCCGCCAGATAGACCTTCAGAAAAAAAGCGACAAGAATACGAAGATCATTGTACTGGGCGATTTCTCGGATGAACCCAAATCAGCTACGATGGAGCGCATTGTCAAGGCCACAGGACGTCCGAACCCTGCCTATCAGGAGGAGCTGTTCAATACGTTTTACCTTTGGTATGTGCAGGGCCGGGGTAGCTTCCATACCCGTAACGACAACAAAATGTATGACCAGATCCTGATATCGAAATCGTTGGTCGGGACTGGCAACGGCCTGCATTATGTGCATGGGTCGGCTCAGATTCATGATCCTGAATTTACCAAGTACACCTTCGGCAGGTATAAGGACACCCCCCGCCAAACCTGGTCAGGCACGCTATATATCGGTGGCTACAGTGATCATTTTCCAGTATATATCAAGTTGCAGCAATAAGAACTCCATTGCTGTAGGTATGGGCTACCTATACCTATAAGCTGCTAAAGCTTCAGAAATTTTTTATTCAGCCCGAAACTTTAAAATCAGATCTTCGAAAACCTGTATCGCTTTAAACAGAGAAGGCGAGCCTATGGAGGCTCGCCTTTCTGCATTAGGAGAAATTATATCCTTATACGTAATTGTTCAGCATAACAGGCATTACCAACATCAGAACATTTTCATTATCCTCGTTGGCAAGCGGCATTAGCAGGCCGGCACGGTTCGGCGTGGACAACTCAAATGAAATCTCGTCTGCATCGATGTTGTTCAGCATTTCGATCAAGAACTTAGCGTTAAAGCCGATTTCCATGTCCTCGCCGTCATATTGACAGCTCAGGCGCTCGTTTGCTTCGTTTGAAAAATCCAGGTCTTCGGCAGATACCTGCAGCTCAGAGCCAGATAGCTTCAGACGAATCTGATGCGTGGTTTTATTCGAGTAGATGGAGATACGGCGCACAGAGCTAAGCAAAGCGGCACGGTCAATCACCAGTTTATTCGGGTTCTGCACCGGAATCACGTTCTCATAATCCGGGTAGCGCTCGTCAATCAGACGGCAGATCATGCGGATGTTGTCGAAACTGAAGAAAGCGTTGGACTGATTGAACTCCATACGCACGGCAGTAGCCTCAGAAGGCAACGTAGACTTCAGCAAGGTGAAAGCCTTACGCGGGATGATCAGAGAAGCCTCCTGGCTGGTAGCGATGTCTGTGCGGCGGAAGCGCAGCAAACGGTGACCGTCTGTAGCGACAAACGTAACGTTATCGGTGCGCAGCTGCACGTAGATACCTGTCATAGCCGGACGAAGCTCGTCGTTGCTCACGGCAAAGATTGTCTTGTTGATGGCACGCGAAAGTACGTTTGACGGAATCTCGATCGCGCTGCCACCTTTTACAACTGGCACACGTGGGAAATCAGTGGCATTCTCACCCGACAGTTTGTAGCGTCCGTTTGATGAGCTGATTTCGATGGTATAGGTCTCTTCGTCGATGGTGAAGGTTACCGGCTGATCTGGCAGGTTCTTCAGTGTTTCCAGCAATATTTTAGCAGGGGCAGCAATACGGCCACTTTCCTTCGCCTCTACCGGCAATTCTGTGATCATGGAAGTTTCCAGGTCACTGGCCGTGATGGTCAGGGTGCTGTCGTTGATCTCGAACAGGAAGTTTTCGAGGATAGGAACAACCGGGTTGTTGGTTACTACGCCGTTTATGCTGGCTAGCTGCTTCAAGAGAGCAGATGAAGAGACAATAAATTTCATTATGTATAGCTATAATGTTATTTGGACAAAGTTAAAAACTTTTCGCATTTAAACTACTTGACGGCAGCCTGCTTTTTTACAGTTTCTTCACATTACGAGAAAAAACTCAAAAGCGCTCATAACGGCGTTTGCGTAGGTAGTAGCGCACTACTCCAAACAGTGCCAGCAGTACAATCGGAGCCAGAATGTTCAAAATCTGCCAATAAGTTCGTTCCTCCTTCACACGAACCCGATCCAGGGGGCGAAGCTGTATTTCTTTGCTCCGCACATTGATCAGGCCTTCAGAGTCTAGCAGGTAATGGATCGTGTTCATGGCGAGCTCGCGGTTGGCGAACGTCACGTTGTTATACCTGTCAAACCCTAGTTCGTAAGCCTGTCCCGTGCGTGGGTTGACGTCGTTGCGCACCAGGTCTCCGTCCGAGAAAACTACTATTTTGGTTGCCACACCTTTTTCTTTAACCTGGGTGTTTTCTATACCTGCCGGCGCTCTTCTGTTTCGGAAAAGGGAGGTGAAAGCTCCTTCCAGCAAGTATCCTACCGGTTGCGGCCCGGCCTGGTACTGTTCCGGTTTAACTTCCATTCGCGCCTCTTCGAGCGTGAGCGGCACGGGTGCCTGCATAACGCGGGAATAGACGGAGGTATAGAGCAACGGAGTTTTGCGTATACCGTCGGCCTTCACCGTGTCAATATTGCCGATGAACTTGGAATAAACTGCGTCGAGGTTACGGGTGATCGGGTGCTTACTGAACGTGTTGAGCAAGGGGTAAAAGCGCCAGTTCACCATTTCCGTTTGCGGTCGCTCGCCCATGTAGCCTGTAACCACCGGTATGAAACCTGAATTCAGATCCATGATCATGGTTGGATTCAGGCGCACACCGTATCGGAACAGGAGGTCGTCGAGATTGAGGTTGTAAGGCATTGCAAACATCCCTCCTGCCCCTATGCTATCCATGTTGGCATTGAGGGCATCCACAAAAAACACCGCTTTACCGCCATGCATGATAAACTGGTCGATCTTATACTTGTCGGCTTCGGTGAAGGCAGTTATAGGCTTTGCCACGATGATCAGGTCGAGGCCCTGCAACGTGGGTATATCGCGCAACTCGCCACGTGCCACCCGGTAAAACTCCTGCAAGGAACCCAGCAGATCCGTTACGTTTTGCATCTCCAGTTCTCCCTGTCCGCTGATGTAGCCGATCGTTTTGGAGCCGGGGAAGGCCATCTTGCGTATGGCAGTGGCCAATTCATACTCCACGCCTTCCACCGATTGGTTCAGACGCTCGTCGGCGGAGGCCGCCAGGTTGCCCTTGAGCAACGACACCGAAGTCTCCTTACCTTTATACATCACACGCGCTCCCGGAAACACGAGACGCTCTACCTGCTTTCCGCCCTCAGTGGCCCGTAGGTTAGTTGGCTGTATCCCTTTCGTAGCCAGTTCCTGAAAAAATGCGACACGTTCCTTTTCGTCTTTAATGTCATTTGGGTCGATGAATTCATAGCGCACATTCCCGCCCGCGTATATACGGAATTCGTCCAGCGTTTCGCGAACAGACTGCTGCAACCGTTTAAACCCGGCCGGAAACTCGCCCTCGAGGTATACCTCCACAAAAACTGGCTCCGGCAATTCATGCAGCAACTGTTTGGTTACAGGGGATATGGTGTAGCGTTTGTCTTCTGTCAGGTCAAGCCGGAAAAAGAAGTTTGCAGCCAGAATATTGATGAGTATGATGGCTCCTACCCAAATCAGGAAACGAGTGAGGTCACGGGTTCGCCTACTCTTGTGTGTTTGTGTGGTTACCATTTTCTGCTGCTCAATACAAGTTTAGCCGATAGCACCATCATAGCGATCACACTCAGGAAATACAGTACGTCCCGCGAGTCAATCAGCCCTTTGCTGATGGCCGTGTAGTGGTAAGCTATACCTAACTGACTAATGACGTAACCGCTGCCACCCCAAACAGGTATGGAAGCGATCAGCTCGAAGCCCGTATAGAAGATGTAGCATAGAAAAATGGCAATCACGAAGGAGATGATCTGGTTGTCGGAAACAGAGGAGGCAAAGATGCCAATGGCCGTAAAGACGCCAGCCAGAAAAACCAGGCCCAGGTACGAACCCACAACAGCTGCAGAGTCTATGTTACCTTGAGGGTTGCCCAACTCATACACGGTATAGTAGTAGAGCAATGTCGGTATCAGCGCAAAAAGGGCCAGCAGCAGTGCTGCGAAGTATTTGCCCAGGATAAGCTGCAGGTCAGTAATTGGCTTTGTGAGAAGCAGCTCAATGGTGCCCTCCCGCTTTTCCTCCGCAAAGGTGCGCATGGTAATGGCAGGTATCAGAAACAGGAACAGCCAGGGCGCCATGTTAAAAAGCGTCTGCATGTCGGCAAAGCCGTAGTCGAGCACGTTGCTTTCCGGGAAAACCCACATGAACATGCCAATGGCCACCAAAAACACCGTGATCACCATATAGGCGATCAGTGAGTTCAGGAAACCGTTGAATTCTTTCTTAAGTATAGCGAACATCTTATTTAAATTAGGAATTGGGAATTAAGAATTAGGAATGATTGGTAACAAAAATTATCAACCCGTATTTCTACACTATTCTTAATTCTTAATTATTAATTCTTAATTTTCTTTAGTCAGTTTCTGGAATATCTTTTCAAGGGAATATTCTTCATGTCGAAGGCCTACCAGCGGCCAGTTGCGCTCGGCAGCCACCCTGAATAAAGTGGCCCGGATATCGGTATCGCGGCGGGAAACCACGCGGTAAGTGGTACCCTCTGCCAGAGTTGCGCTCAGGACACCTGGCAACTGCTCCAGTGACTCAACCGGAACAGCCTGCTCAAACTCTACCAGCGTGGTTTTATCTTTGCGCTCCCCAGCTTGTAGGCTGGCCACGTCGCTATCGGCCACTAGCTTGCCCCGGTTGATGATCACAACGCGGTCGCAGATAGCCGTTACCTCCTGCATGATGTGCGTAGAAAAAATCACGGTTTTGTCTTGCCCTATCCGTTTGATCAGCGCCCGAATCTCCACGATCTGGTTAGGATCCAGTCCTGTGGTCGGCTCGTCCAGAATTAGCACTTTGGGATCGTGCACCAATGCCTGCGCCAGCCCCACCCGCTGGCGATAGCCTTTGGAGAGTGCTCCGATTTTCTTCCCCTGCTCCAGCGTGAGGCCGCATAACTCGACCATTTCCTGCACGCGATCCTTTGCTCGTCGTCCATTTAGACCATTCACGGAGGCAACAAACTGCAGGTACTCATGCACATACATATCCAGGTATAGCGGATTATGCTCCGGCAGGTAGCCTACGCTCCGGCGTACTTCCATGGGCTCCTGTACCACATCGTGGCCATTCACCAGCACGGTGCCCGAGCTTGGGGGCAAATAGCAGGTGGCGATCTTCATGGTCGTGGACTTACCGGCACCGTTTGGCCCCAGAAAACCCAAAATCTGCCCTTGCCCCACCGAAAAGGAAATATCATTGACGGCGTGCTGTGCCCCGAATATTTTGGTAAGGTTCTTTACTTCAACTGACATGTGTTGAGAATAAATAATGACGAATAAATAATGTATTAAATTACTTATTCGTCATTATTGATTTTATCATTAATAAGCGCTGCAAAGCTACAAAAGCTAGGCGATACTTTGCTATACCCTTTTTCTGCCTTTTGGCATTAACGGACGCACCTCGATATCCACGTGGTGATAGTTCGGGTGCGACTCCAGACAATGTACAATGGTCGAGGCGATATCCTCAGGGCGCATCATGTTCTCGTTCACGGTTACGCTGTCAATGTTGTCGAAGAAGTTGGTCTGCACGGAACCCGGGTAGATACAAGTCACTTTCACGCCGTAGTCGCGCACTTCTTTGTAAAGTGAGTGCGAAATACCGCGCACAGCGTGCTTGGTGGCGCAGTAGGCCGACATCTCCTCTATACCTGTGGTGCCGGCAATCGAGGAAATATTGATGATGTGCCCTTCTCCCATTTCCTTCATCCCAGCTATGACAAGACGAGTGCAATAGAAAAGCCCGTTCACGTTGGTGTCAAACATCAGGTGCCAGTCTTCCAGGCTTTGATCCTCCAGTTTGGATGAGCGGCCCAGGCCGGCATTGTTCACTAAAACAGCCACATGTCCGCCAAAATGCTCCACGGTATGCTTATAGGCCATCTGCACAGAGTCGGCGCGGCGCACATCGCACGCTACAAACTCAAAGTTTTCGTGCTGTACCTCAGGAGCCGTGCGGCCCCACCCGGCTACTTTCATACCGTGCTCTAACAACATTTCCACGGTGGACAGGCCAATGCCACGGCTCACGCCGGTTACGACTGCTATCTTATCTTCTAGTTTCATAGATTCTTGTTTATGGTTGGGTCTTGTTTATTAGATAGGCCTTTTCAGGACCAATTAATTTGCTTTTATCTACGTAAACACGCTTGCTATAATCTGTAAAGTAGTCCGACCCGCAGTACCCGGGTATACAGTTTCATGTTTGCGCCATCCAGATTTGCTCGGTAATTTTTGATCCCATGGGCGTAGCTCACGGATACACCGAAATGACCATGATAGCCTGTTATACCCAATCTCGGCCTGAAATCCGTGATCGACTCGCTGCGGTCTTTCCTTATCTTGAATTCAGTGCCATCTTCCAGCGTCGCCTCCGACCGCTCTTTTATTTTTTGACTGAATCCGATGTCTGAGCCCAATGTTAGGTCCAGGTCTATTGGATTTTGCTTGACCCGCCAGCCAATGTACGGCTGCAGATTGATGTAATCGGTTATGATGACCGCTTTTCCGTCTGCCGGATGTGTCATCGAAGAACTGTGCGACATGTAACCAAAGGCTTTATCTATCTTAGCCCGAGTTCGCAGTTGCTCGTACCCAGCCTGTGTGCCGAGCAAAAAGCCACTGGCCGAGACAAATTGTGCCTGCAAACTGGCACCGTACGCTACACTATACCTGCTGCCGTACGGATTGGTCACCCTCGGAGGACTACCCCAAGTATCATTGATAACCATGGTTGTCGTTCCGGCGGATGACTCTCCACCAAACCTGGAAAGCCCGGAATTCACCTGCGCACTGTATTCCATCTTTTGTGCATAGGCCGCCGAAACGCAGCCGAAAGCCAGTAAAAGCAGGTATACTTTTTTCATCAAGGAATATGTTTGTTTATATTCTCAATCTAAACTACCTCCCCACTCCTAAACTCCTAAACTTAAATGTCCCCCAGCTGCGGCCTGATCAGGATCTCCTCGACCACGCTGTTTAGTGACATGGTGTAGGCCCCGTAAATGGCCATGGCTACATCATCGGCTCGCATAAAACGCTCCGGCGGCAGGTCCACGCCTTCCCAACTGGCAGTCAGGGTTGCGCCGGGCAGGATCGCCGTCACACGCACACCGTGCTCCTTCATCTCTTCACGCAGCACCTTGGTCATACCGTACAAGGCATACTTGGAAATGCAGTAAGAACCGCCGTTGATGTAAGGAGTAATGCTGGCCGTGGAACACATGTTAAAGATGTGCCCGCTCTTGCGTTTCATCATATCAGGCACTATCGCTTTGGTCAGGTAATAGGCACTGTAGAGGTTCGTATTGATCATAAACGGCAGGGCGTTGTCATCTTCTTCATGGATCTTGCCAGGTATAAAAAGACCGCTGTTGTTAACCAATACCTCAATTTTCACCCGAAGTCCTTTCACATATTTGATGAAGCCTTTGAGTGAAGTGGAATCACTCAGGTCGGCCTCCTGGTACAACACCTTGGAGAAGGTATAGCGCTCTTCCATCTCGAGCTTCAACTTTTGCAGGTCCTTTTCGTTTCGGGAACAGGTAATGATGTGAAAGCCCGCTTTGGCGAACTGCTCAATAACGGCTTTTCCGATTCCTTTTGTACCGCCTGTTACCAAAATGTATCGTTGCATGCTATCTATATAGGTATGATGTAATACGTTTTCAAAATTTAACCGTAATATAGGCATTTAAACAGTATTTTTGTTTAGAATCACGTTTAATACCTTGGTTTAACTTCTTCACACGCCCTATATGCTGCAAGCCCTTGGCAAATACTTACTTTTCATGTCGAGCCTCTTTATCCGAAGGGAGTCAGGCCGCATTCTGTTTAATCGCACCATCGACGAAGCTATCCTCATCGGGATTAACTCTGTATTAATCGTATCCATTGTATCGTCCTTTATAGGAGCCGTTACATGTGTGCAGGTGGCTTACAACCTCAACAACGCCTTTATCCCACGTTCCACCATCGGTTTCATGGTGCGCGAGATGACCATCCTGGAGCTGGCCCCCACTATTACCTCCATCGTGCTGGCTGGCAAGGTTGGCTCAAGCATTGCAGGCGGATTAGGCACCATGCAGATTACTGAGCAGGTAGACGCTTTGGAGGTGATGGGCATTAATTCTGCCTCCTACCTGGTGCTGCCTAAGGTAGTGGCTGCCATCATCGTGTTTCCGTTACTGGTTATCCTGGCCATGTTCCTTTCCATTTTGGGAGGTTATCTGGCAGGAACCTTATCCGGAGAGCTTACAGCACAGGAGTACATCACCGGTTTAAGGGAACAGTTCATACCTTACAACATCGCTTTTGCACTTATCAAATCAGTGGTGTTCGCCTTTCTAATCTCGTCCATATCTTCTTTCAGAGGCTATTATACCAGTGGTGGGGCATTGGAAGTGGGTGCAGCAAGTACAGCTGCCGTAACCAATAGCGTGATCGCTATTCTGGTTGGAGATTTTGTGCTGGCCAATCTACTCCTTTAAATAACAGCTATCACCTTTAACCAAGTACCCGGATGACAATTCCGGGGATTCGATATTAGTTATGATTGAAATACACAACATACATAAAGCCTTTGGCGGTAAGAAAGTACTGGACGGTGTCAGCGGCGTTTTCGAGACCGGCAAAACCAACCTGCTGCTTGGGGCCAGCGGCACCGGAAAAAGCGTGCTACTCAAGTGCATTGTGGGCTTGATCAAGCCCGACTTGGGCAGCGTCACCTTCGACGGCACCTACTTCACCAACAACAAGCTCGACATACGCCAGGAAATCCGCCGTAAGATCGGGATGCTCTTCCAGGGTTCTGCCCTGTTTGACTCCATGACGGTAGAGGAAAATGTGGAATTTCCGTTGAAGATGCTCACAGACATGAGCAAAGAAGAGCGGAAAGAGCGCGTAGACTTTTGCCTGAAGCGTGTAGGGCTGGAGGGCTCCAACAAAAAAATGCCTTCTGAACTAAGTGGCGGCATGAAAAAACGAGTAGGTATAGCCCGTGCAATCGCGCCCAAGTGTACCTATCTTTTCTGCGACGAACCTAACTCAGGACTCGACCCACAAACAGCCCTCAAAATAGATGAGTTGATTAAGGAAATCACCGAAGAGTATAACATCACTACCATCATTGTGACGCATGACATGAACTCTGTGATTGAGATAGGTGACAAAATCATGTTCCTGTATCAGGGCAAAAAGCTGTGGGAAGGCACGCGGGATGAAATCATGGATACGGACATCAAAGAACTCAACGACTTTATTTTTGCCAATCGCCTGATGCGCGATGCCAAGAAGGTGGAAGAGGAAGAGCGTGAGGAGGAAGAGGAACGCAAGCAAGGCAGTCAGCAGCTTTCTTCGGATGAAGTAAAGGCGGTGCCTGAGGAGACAGCCGACGTGCAGCATGATCAACTGCCAGAAAACCCTGAAGGACCGGCCGCTACGACACAATCCGGCAAAGACAAGGTATAGCTATACCTGCCTAGCATAAAAAAAGCCTCCTGCTTAGGTATAGCAGGAGGCTTTTTTATGGGTATAAGATCTGATTAGAAGTTTACGCCAAACAACATCCCCGCCACAGTGGCCGTCATCATACAAGCCAGGGAGGCTCCGAGTAAGGCAATAAAGCCCAGTTTGGACAGGTTGCCCTGCTGGTTTGGAGCCATGCTGCCTATTCCCCCAATCTGAATCGCGATCGAACTAAAGTTGGAGAATCCTGCCAGTGCATACGTAGACATCACCAGGGCTTTCGGACCCAGTGTGCCGGCCTCTTTCATATTAGCCAAATCCAGGTAGGCCACAAACTCATTGATGGCCGTCTTTTGACCGAGCAAGCTGCCTACTTGCAACGTATCCACCCAAGGCACCCCCATAATGAAAGCAAACACCCGGAAGATCTGACCCAGTATATACTGTAACGAAAAACCATTGAACTGACCGTTTGTGCTGGCTACCACTAATTCATTCAAACCGGTCCAGGCACCGATCATATCAGTCAGGATGTAGTTTACCAGAGCGATTACAGCGATGAAAGCCAGTAGCATTCCGCCTACGTTAGCGGCAAGTTTCAGGCCATCGGCAGCACCTCGTGAAAGTGAGTCCACCAGGTTTACACCCAGCTGCTCTTCGTTTACTTCCAGCTTATTAGAAATTTCTTCATGCTCTGTCTCAGGCACCAGTATTTTAGCCAGCACGATGCCTGCTGGGGCGTTCATGATGGAGGCAGTAAGCAAGTGGGCTGCAAAGATCGCCTTCTGTGCCGGGTCCGTACCGCCCAAAAACGATACATAAGCTGCCAATACTCCACCGGCCAGCGTTGCCATACCACCTGTCATCAGGCACATCAGCTCAGAGCGTGTCATGCGGGCTATGAAGGGACGCACTAGCAAAGGAGCTTCCGTTTGACCCAGGAAAATGTTGCCGGCGGCAGAAAGGCTCTCCGGTCCTGATAGACGCATCACCTTCGACATAACCCAGGCAATGCCATACACGATCTTCTGCAACACACCGAGGTAGTAAAGTCCTGCAGAAACGGTAGAAAAGAAAATGATCGTAGGCAGTACCGAGAAGGCGAAAATGAAACCCAAACCATTGTTTTTGGAAGGATCTGCCAGGTTTCCGAACAAAAACTGGGCGCCTGCCTGCGAGAAATCCAGGAAAGTAACGAATCCTTCACTGACATAGGCAAAACCGGTGGCCACCAAAGGCACTTTGGTTACCAGTATCCCAAAAATGAGTTGTAAGAAAACGCCGAAGCCAACAAGCCTCCAATCAATTGATTTTCTGCTTTTTGAAAATGCAAAGGCAATGGCAATAATGGCTAACAGGCCAAGAAGCCCTCTGAAAATATCGAACATGGTTTGGGACAAAATTTGCCAAAAGTAAGCCGAATATCTGTTAAAACAAAAAGTCCTGCCCCTTATCGGGGCAGGACTTTAAATGTATACAAGATGTTAAAATCAGTTTCGCTTATTCAACTCGTCCCGGATCTTGGCAGCACGCTCATAGTCCTCCTTTTCGAGGGCCTCGTTGAGCATCTTATTCAAGTCCTCCACAGAAGTTTGGTTGAGTGGCTCTTTGGAGCTCGACGCTGAAGATGAAGTGCTGCTCTTCACAGCCATCTCTTCGGCATCCTCATCCTCCTCCTCCAGGTCGCTCAATATAATTCCTGCTTCCGAAAGCACGCTCTCTACCGTGTAGATAGGAACCCCGAAACGCAGACCGATCGCGATCGCATCAGATGGTCGAGCGTCTAGTTCAAAATCCTTGTCTCCGTCAGTACACATGATCTTGGAGTAGAACACACCTTCTTTCAGATCTGAAATCAGAATCTCTGTGATATTCACGCTTACCTGCTCTGCAAAAGTTTTGAACAGGTCATGCGTAAGCGGGCGGTTTGGGTTTATTTTCTCTATCTGTATGGCGATGGACTGTGCCTCGAACATGCCAATGATGATCGGCAGTCTTCTGTTGCCATCTCTTTCCCCTAGCACAAGCGCAAACGATCCCGTCTGTGACTGGCTGGATGAAAGCCCGAGTATCTCTAACTGAATTTTTTTCACAATTGAGCTCTTCTTAAGTCTATTTGTCTAAAGCTTTGGCAGCTTCGATTAATTTAGGAACTACCTCCAGCGCATCGCCAACTATGCCATAATCAGCAGCTTTGAAGAACGGCGCTTCCGGATCCTTATTAATAACGACAATCACTTTAGAAGAGTTAACCCCCGCCAGGTGCTGGATGGCACCGGAAATACCCACTGCAATGTACAGGTTAGGGCTTACAGTTATACCTGTCTGGCCTACGTGCTCGTGGTGAGGACGCCAGCCGATGTCAGACACAGGCTTGGAGCAGGCTGTTGCGGCACCTAGTTCTTTGGCAAGTTCCTCGATGAGGTGCCAGTTCTCAGGGCCTTTCATGCCGCGACCGCCAGACACAACAATTTCAGCTTCTGGCAGCAATACGCCCCCATCCGTCTCCTGCATCACCGTTTCTTTCGGAGCCGCAGCGAAATCAGACTCCGCCAGATCAGCTGAGAGTTTCTCTACCGTAGCTGTGTTGCCGGCATTGCTGATAATTTCAGTGCTGTTCTTCTTAACGGCGATGATCTTCACGTCAGAGGTCAGGTTCACTTGCGCGAACGCCTTACCAGAGAACACACCGCGGGTAACGGTAAAGTTGCCACCGTCCATCTTGGGCAACTCGGTTACGTTGGTAGCAAGCGAACCGTTCAGGCGAACTGCCAGTTTGGAGCCTACCGCTGCACCAATGTTGGAGTTGGAGAATACCAGCACCTTGGAGCTTTCCTGCTGAGCCGCCTTCGCGATTACCTTTACATAGGCGTCAGCTACGAACTGCTTCAGGCGGTCATCCGCGTCGTACAATACTTTACTTATACCTTGCTCGCCTAGTCTGGCCAGCGCTTCTTCGTGTACCTCTCCGATGGCTACCGCCGTGGCGGAAGTACCCATGGCCTGCGCCACCTGGCTGCCGTATGATGCTGCCTCCAAAGAGGACTTCTTGATCTCTCCGTTCAGACCTTCTACAAATACTAATACAGACATATTACAGTACTTTAGCTTCGTTTCTCAATAGTTTAATCAGTTCGCCGGCGTTGTCCGCATCAATCAGCTTCACGCCGCTCTTTTTCTCGGGCTTGCTGTAGCTCACATACTCCGACATGGCCTCGCCACCTACCGGTGCTACCACTTTCAGTGGCTTGGTACGGGCGGTCATGATGCCACGCATGTTCGGGATGCGGGGCTCACACATCGGTTGCTGGGCACTGGCTACGAATGGAAGTTTTACCTCCACCACTTCTTTTCCACCCTCGATCTCGCGCTCCAGACGGGCCGTGCTATCGTCCACCATATCCAGTTTAAAGGCTGGTGTTACAGACGGAATACCCATCATTTCGCCCACCATGTTGTGTACCTGGAAGCCGTTGTAGTCAATGGACTCTTTGCCCATCAGGATCATATCGTAACCTCCCTCTTTGGCGATGGCAGTAATCTGCTGCGCCACGAAGAAAGCGTCTTTCGGGTGTGCGTTTACACGGATGGCATCGTCGGCACCAATGGCTAACGCCTTGCGGATGTTCGGCTCGGTATCGGCCTCACCTACGTTCAGCACGGTTACGCTGCCGCCTTTGGCCTCTTTCAGCTCAATGGCGCGGGTCAGCGCATACTCATCCCAAGGGTTAATCACGTACTGCACCCCGTTCTTGTCGAACTCTTTGTTATCTCCAGTAAAGTTAATTTTGGATGTGGTATCCGGAACGTTACTGATGCAAACTAATATTTTCATGATTAGAAATGTTAGCTTATTTAAAATTAGATTTGTGCGAAGTTAGTTAAAATATAGCCAAATAGAAATGTCTCAAAATAGATTAGAACAACTCTTCAAATTCTACGAAGAAGACCCAAACGATCCATTTACGATCTATGCGATTGCGACTGAGCTTCGTAACTCCGAACCGCAGAAAGCGATGGCGTATTACGAGAAACTTCTGTCGGAGCACGAGCGCTACGTAGGCACTTACTACCATGCAGCCAGCCTGTACGCCGAACTCGGGCAGACAAACGAGGCGGAGCAAACCTACAAAAAAGGAATGCTGATCAGCAGGCAGGAAGGCAACATGCACGCATTTGCCGAGCTGCAACAAGCCTATAACAAGTTTGCAGGTTTGGACTACGAAGACGAATAGCACCTTTTGCGCTATGAATCAAAAATAGTATGCATGCAGCATATCTGCAAGTACAAAACAGGCTTTCATGCCGAAATGTTTTCCAATGACTTCTGTAGCGTACTAGATATTGCGCCCGAAGGTTTACAATAGCAAAAGAAAAGCCACCTCCTTTTCAGGTTTGGCGGCTTTTCTAGCTTATACCTGGGTGGCGCTACGACAGGCTAACCACCAGATCGTCTGTATTCACCAGCGAGCCCTCCGGCAAATGCAGACCAGCAATCTTGGTAGCCTCCGAAGCGGTAATGGTCGTTTCCATCTTCATGGCCTCGATCACGAACAGCGGTGTATTTCTTTTAACTTCCTGATCTTTCTCCACCAGTATCTTCGACAACAAGCCCTGTAGCGGCGCCCCAATGTGCTTTGGGTTGCCTTTATCGACCTTTTGGTGTTGCACCCGCTCCACTTTCACAGATTTGTCGCGCACTTCGATATTACGGGTCTGGCCGTTGAGCTTGAAGAACACGGTACGCATCCCGTCCTCGTCTACGTGGCCTAACGACTGATACTTGATGACAATGGACTTGCCGCGGGCTATGTCGATAATGGCCTCCTCGCCCTGTTGCATGCCATAGAAAAACAGACGCGTCGGGATTTTGGATACGTTACCATATTGTTCGTAGTGCTTGTGGTAGGCCTCGTATACCTTGGGGTAGAGCTGGTACGAAAGGAAATCCGTATACTTGGTGTGCTCCCCAAACTTCTCCTGAAACTCCCGAAACTCCTGATCCAGATTGATAGGCTCCAGATGTTCATTCGGACGCACGTCGTAAGGCTGCTCGTCTTTGAGCACAATGGCTTGCAGCTTTTTCGGGAAACCACCCGCTGGCTGTCCCAGATCGCCGCGGAACAACGACTGCACCGATTCCGGGAAGGAAATCTGATCCCCTCGCTCCAGCACATCTACCGTTGTTAGGTCATTGGAAACAAGGTATAGCGCCATATCCCCTACTACCTTCGAGCTTGGCGTCACCTTCACCAGGTCCCCGAACAGCTGGTTCACCTCAGCATAGGTTTCTTTAATCAACTCCCATTTATCGCCCAGACCGAGCGCATTGGCTTGCGGACGCAGGTTGGAATATTGTCCACCCGGAATTTCGTGGTGGTATACCTCCGCCGTGCCCGCTTTCAGCCCCGACTCAAACGGATAGTAATACTCGCGCACCGTTTCCCAGTAATTGGAGTGCCGGTTGAGGCTTTTCTGGTCGAACTCGCGGTGCCGCTCCTGAAAGCGCATGGCTTCCACCATACTGTTAAAGTTCGGCTGCGAAGTGAGGCCAGACATGGAACCCAAGGCCACATCCACCACATCCACCCCTGCCTCAATAGCTTTCAGGTAAGTGGCGGACTGTATACCAGAGGTGTCATGCGTGTGCAGATGGATGGGCAGCTTCACAGTGTCGCGGAGCGCTTCCACGAGCACAGTGGCCGCGTATGGCTTCAGCAAACCGGCCATGTCTTTGATGGCCAAAATGTGCGCCCCGGCATCTTCCAGTTGCTTGGCCAGTTGCAGGTAGTACTCTAAGTTGTACTTGGTCTTCTTCGGGTTCAGGATATCGCCTGTATAGCAGATCGCGCCCTCGGCCAAACCACCTGTGCGTTTGCGCACGTAATTGATGCAAGGCTCCATGCTCTTCATCCAGTTGAGCGAGTCGAAAATGCGGAAAACATCCACGCCTGTCTCCCACGATTTCTCTACAAACGACTCAATCAGGTTATCCGGATAGGCCTTGTACCCCACCCCGTTCGAACCTCGGATAAGCATTTGCAACAAAATGTTAGGGATAGCCTCCCGGATTTCGGCCAGTCGGCGCCACGGGTCTTCGTGCAGGAAGCGCAGACACACATCGAAGGTGGCACCACCCCATACCTCCATACTGAAAGTCTGCGGATGGTCCTTGGCGTAGGCTTCGGCTATTTTGAGCAGGTCGAAGCTGCGCATGCGGGTCGCCAGCAAAGATTGATGCGCGTCCCGGAAGGTAGTGTCGGTGTAGTGAATCTGCTTGTTGTTGCGCAGCCATTTGGAGAATTCGTCCGGGCCGAGTTCCGTGAGGAGGTCTTTGGTACCGCGCTCATATGGCTTGTTCAGATTGAAGCCCGTAAAATCCGGCTTGGAAAGCACCTTGTTCGGGTCAGGATTTTTTACATCGGGGTGACCGTTTACGATCACATCGGCCAAAAAGCTAAGCATTTTGGTTGCACGGTCCTTGCTCTTCCGGAATACAAAAAGCTCGGAGTGGTTCTTCACAAAGTCCACCGTGGCGTCGCCGGAAACAAAAACAGGGTGCGTGATGATATTCTGCAGGAACTGAATGTTCTGCTTCACGCCCCGAATTCGGAACTCGTCCAGGGTGCGCGACATTTTCATGGCGGCGTGACGTAGTGTCGGTGCCTGCGCCGATACTTTTACCAAGAGCGAGTCGAAGAAGGGGCTGATTTTAGCGCCCTGGTACACGCTACCCTGATCGAGACGAATACCGAATCCGCCGGCACTGCGGTAGGCGATGATGGTACCATAATCCGGCTTAAACTCATTTTCCGGGTCTTCCGTCGTGATGCGGCACTGAATGGCCACCCCATTTGCCCGCACCGTATGCTGCGGACCGAGCAATACTTCCTCATGGTCCAGAGCGTAGCCATCGGCGATAAAGATCTGTGTCTTGATCAAGTCGATCCCCGTAATCATCTCCGTGACCGTGTGCTCCACCTGAATGCGCGGATTCACCTCAATGAAGTAGATATTATTGTTGTGCGGCTCCACCAGAAATTCCACTGTGCCCACGTTGTTGTAGTTAACGGCCTTGCAGATACGGATGGCATAGTCGTAAAGCTGCTGGCGGGTTTCTTCGTTCAGGCTAATGGCTGGGGCCACTTCTACCACTTTCTGGAAGCGGCGCTGCACCGAACAATCGCGCTCAAACAGGTGCGTGATGTTGCCGTAGTTGTCAGCCACGATCTGTACTTCGATGTGCTTCGGGTTCTCTACATACTTCTCCAAAAAAAGCGTGTCATCCCCGAAGGCTTTTAGGGCCTCGTTTTTCGCCTCGAAAAAGCCTTTTTCCAACTGTTCGTCGTCACGGATCACGCGCATACCGCGTCCGCCACCACCAGCAGCAGCCTTGAGCATGAGTGGGTAGCCGATGCGGTGCGCCTCTTCAAGAGCAGTTTCAAAAGTATTCAGGTCGAGGTCATTGCTCTGGATGATCGGCACATCGCAGCTCACAGCTACTTTCTTGGCCGAAACTTTGTCGCCCAGCGAGCCCATTACCTCTGGCCGCGGCCCGATGAAGATGATGCCGTTTTCGGCGCACTTACGGGAGAAATGCTGGTTCTCAGACAGGAAGCCGTAGCCTGGGTGTATGGCGTCTACTCCGTTTTCCTTGGCGATGGCAATGATCCCGTCGATGTCCAGGTAAGGCTGCAACGGCTGGTTATCCTTGCCGATCTGGTAGGCCTCGTCGGCTTTGTAGCGGTGCAGCGAGTAGCGGTCTTCATAGGTATAGATGGCCACTGTCTGGATGTTGAGTTCGGTACAGGCCCTGAGCACACGGATGGCGATTTCGCCGCGGTTGGCGACAAGTACTTTTTTTATTTTCATATCAGGTGAGATGTAAGGTATAGCTTCACTATATATTTTATGGGTTAAGGGCTAACAGAAAATACGGTTAGGCCACAGGTACAAGCCATTACTATAAAATAAGTACAGAAGGTGACAGACGAGAATAGGAAGAGCCTGCCGCTTTGAAAACACCCCTTAATACAGGCTTTTTCTGGATAAGGTTATAATGCAATTAGGCTGCCGTTGGCACCCGACTGAGGTGTTCATGAGATAGTCGGAGCATTCGGCGTCACAAATCATCCGATAGCCTGAACAATCACAAAATTCGTCAGTTGTTACAAGGTATAACAGGTATAGCCCATGCGATTTGAACAAAAAAATATCCTTCTGATTGGCGGCACATCAGGTATAGGACTGGCCACAGCCCGCTTGCTGCAACAGCAAGGAGCCACCGTAGTAGTTGCTTCCCGAAAACCATCTGAAGAAATAAAGGAATTAGGTATAGCTCACGTCACGCTCGACGTGTTGGCTTTCGATCGGGCCTTCACGGCCGACCTGCCGGCTGAACTACATGGTTTTGTTTACTTCCCGGGCAGTATCAAGCTGCGGCCATTTGAACGGATGAGCGTGGAGGATTTCATGCAGGAGTATGAGCTGAATGTGCTGGGCGCCGTGCAATGTCTGAAGGCTGTTCTTCCCCTACTCAAAAAACCTACACACGCCAGCATTGTCCTTTTCAGCACGGTAGCGGCACGACTGGGCATGCCCTTCCATTCCTCCATTGCATCCAGCAAGGCTGCACTCGAGGGACTTGCGGTTTCGCTGGCGGCGGAGTATGCGACCACTGGTATACGAGTCAATGCCATTGCCCCTTCCCTCACCGCCACCCCACTGGCACAATCGCTGCTCAGCACGCCCGAAAAAGCCGAGGCCGCTGCCAAACGCCATCCGCTGGGGCGCGTAGGAAAACCAGAAGACCTGGCAAGCGCGGCCCTATACCTGCTGAGCGACGAATCCAGTTGGATGACCGGCCAGATTCTGCGTCCTGACGGGGGTATGAGCTCAGTTAAACTATTTTGAAATAAACCTTTGAGTCGCCAGCTCTTACTTTACATAATTTTACAAATTCAACCATAAACCGAATGCTTTCCATTTTCTGGTTTCGCCGCGATTTGCGCCTGGATGACAATGCCGGGTTGTACGAAGCTCTGCGAAGTGATCATCCCGTATTGCCGGTTTTCATTTTTGATAAACTGATACTGGACAAACTTGATGACAAGCAGGATGCGCGCGTCACATTCATCCATGAAACGGTCATCGAACTCAGGAAAGAACTGGAAGCGAAAGGCGGCACGTTACTGGTCAGGTATGGAGAGCCATTGGAGGTATTGCGTGAACTGATAAAAGCGCATGAAATGGCGGCAGTTTATACCAACCACGACTATGAGCCCTATGCCCGGGAGCGCGACAATCAGGTGCAGGAACTTTTACAAACCGAAGGGATAGCTTTCCATACCTATAAGGACCAGGTGATCTTTGAGCGTGATGAGATCATGACCGGCTCGGGCACGCCCTACAAGGTATACACGCCTTACAAAAACACCTGGCTCAAGAAGTTCAAGGAAGATATGGTCAAACCCTACCCCAGCCTACGACACTTGGACAAACTGGCCAATATAAAAGCCGAGGCTATACCTACACTTGAAGAAATGGGCTTCCGAAAATCGAACCTGCAAGTGCCAAAACCTCTACTCTCAAAACAAGTCCTGGAAAATTATGCCGCCAAGCGTGACCTGCCTGCCTTAGACGCGACCAGCCATGTGAGTCCATACCTGCGTTTCGGGCTGATAAGTGTGCGCAGCCTGGTAGCCAAGGCATTGCAACACAGCGACACCTGGCTGCAGGAGCTTATCTGGCGAGAATTCTTTATGCAGCTGCTCTACCATTTCCCTGAATCGGCTACGGAAAGCTTTGCCCCTAAATTCCGGCACATCAGCTGGCGCAACGACGAAGTTGATTTCCAAAAATGGTGCGAAGGCAAAACAGGCTTCCCACTGGTGGATGCAGGTATGCGGCAACTCAACGCTACAGGCTTTATGCATAATCGGGTACGCATGGTGGTGGCCAGCTTTCTGGTAAAGGACCTGCTCATCGATTGGCGTTGGGGCGAAGCCTATTTTGCTGAAAAACTGCTGGACTACGAACAATCAAGCAACGTAGGTAACTGGCAATGGGCTGCCGGAACAGGTGCCGACGCACAGCCTTATTTCCGGGTCTTCAACCCCAGCAGCCAGTCAGAAAAGTTCGACAGGGACAAGGCATACATGAGACGCTGGGTACCCGAATTGGATACACCAGCCTACCCTGAACCTATGGTAGACCACGCGATGGCCCGCGACCGGGCGGTGTCGGCATTTAAAAAAGCCATTGCTGAGATGCCGCAAACTTAAATCGGTTTTCCTAAAGCATAATTGGAAACAAGATGGCCAGTAAATTATAAGCTTCAGGTATAGCCCTGTATAATCTTGCAATGGATGTGTATCTTTGGGACTCATGTCCAGAAACCTGCTCCTTTTTTGGCTCTGCTGTTTGTTTGCGTTGCAACCTTTACAAGGTATAGCGCAGGCACCCGATACCCTGTCGGCACACGTCAGCAAGCAGCGGCTGCTACTGCTGGGCACCGGCTTCACGGTGGGCTATACGGCTATGCTGGTTTCCCTCAACAGCGCCTGGTATAAAGATCAGGAACGCACCAGTTTCCATTTATTTAACGACAACCGGCAGTGGAAACAGATGGACAAGGCGGGGCATTTCTGGGGGTCCTTTCACGAAAGCCGTGCCGGTATAGACTTGCTGCGCTGGGCTGGGGTGCCGGACAAGAAAGCGATCTGGTACGGCGGATTGGTAGGTATAGCTTTACAAACACCCATCGAACTATTCGACGGTTACCAGCCTGATTACGGTGCTTCGGTTGGTGACTTGGTAGCCAATACGGTTGGCTCTGCCGCCATTATGGCCCAGGAACTGGCCTGGCGGGAGGTACGCATCATGCCCAAGTTCTCTTTCCAGGCCACCCGGTATGCCGCCGAGCGCCCCAATGTGCTGGGCAATAACCTGGCCGAACAGGCCCTGAAAGATTACAATGGTCAAACCTATTGGCTGTCAGTGAACCTAGGCAGTTTTCTGAAGCCGGAAAGCAAATACCCGAAATGGTTGAGCATTGCCATTGGGTATGGTGCCGATGGGATGGTCTACAATGACCCGGAACTGAACAGCGCCCGTGGGTTCAACGCCCATCGCCAGTACTACTTAAGCCCCGACCTCAACTTGATGCACTTCAAGGGACGCAGTAAAGTGCTCAATACCACCCTCTACATCCTCAGCATAATCAAGATCCCGGCACCTACTCTTGAGTACAGCCGGACAGGCGGAATGCGTTTCCATCCGGTATACTTCTAATTCGGGGCTACTAATCCGGCATACAAATCGTATCTTTGAGTAAAGTACAAGCTGTACTTCAATATCTAAGGTATGGCAAGAGACCTATACATTGAGCATAGGCTTCTGTCAACAACGAACAACCATTAACCGATAACGAACAACGAATATATGAACGTAGGAGATCGCGTGCGCCTGATGTCGGGCAGAGAAGAAGGCATCATCACACGCATACTGGATAATAATATTGTAGAGGTTGCCATTGATAACGACTTCACCATACCGGTGTCGCGTCGCGAAATCGTGCTGATTGCGCCGGAAGAGGCCAAGGCCTTCCGGGGACAGGAGCAGGAAACGGCAAGACCAGCCGCCCGTAAAGAGCCTGCGGCACCGGTGCTGGCCGAGAAAGGCATTTACCTGGCCATGGTGCATCAGTCTGAGGAATTGCTGGCAGCCACCGTCATCAACAACACCGATTATGATGTGCTGTTTACCTGTGGCGAAGAACGCAGCAACCAATACCGTGGTTTGCAGAACGACAAACTGGCCCCCAAGGCAGCCCGTGTTGTGAGCCATTACCACCTGAAGGATTTTGAGAAATGGCCGACAATGATTGTGCAGTTCCTGCAGCACCGCAATGGCAGCCCGTCACTTTTCGAGCCGGTTACCAAAAAGGTACAGTTCCGGGCCAACTCTTTCTATAAAAGCAAGAAAACGGCCCCGGTGGTCAATAAAGAGGCCTACCTGTTCCAACTCGACACCAAACCGGTAGCTGTGGACACTGACAAGATAAAGGAGCAACTGGCCGAAAAACCAACTGCTCAGGAAAACAACAAAATACAGGCACCGGAGCATGAAGTAGACCTGCACATCGATAAACTGGTGGAGGACCACAGCGGCATGAGCAACAGCGCCATGCTCAAGCTTCAGCTAGATCGATTTCAGGACGCCCTGGAACGCACCATGGCTGCCAACATGCACGAAATCATCTTCATACACGGCTCAGGCAACGGCATACTCCGCAAAGAAATCCAGAAAATCTTGAGCCGCACGCCCGGCATCCGATTCTTCGAAGACGCCAAAAAGGAGAAATTCGGGTACGGAGCCACGTTGGTGAGACTTAGATAAATTGTTAAATTGTTGATTGCTTAATTGTTTTGAGCTTCTACATAGCTTCTTGTAGTAAGGGATTAGGGTTGAGTAACTGTCGACCCGGCGCCAATACAGAGACACTTAAATCGGAACCATTCCACTCTTACAACAATTTAACAATTAAACCATCAACAATTAATCATACCTTTGCAGGTATAGAAAGCTTAACAGCAAGCCGTCTTATCGCCGCTCCGCCTGGAGGGGAGGAAAGTCCGGGCAACGCAGAGCATCCTACTTCCTAACGGGAAGGGGCCTTTCGGGAGACGGAAAGGCTACAGCCAGTGCCACAGAAAATAACCGCCCTTAACAGTTTACAGGGAACAATAAACAGGGATCAGGTTTCTGACAACTGTTTACTGCTAACTGAAACTGAAAAAGGGTAAGGGTGAAAAGGTGCGGTAAGAGCGCACCAGCGGCTGGGTGACCAGTCCGGCTGGGTAAACCTTAGGAGTTGAAAGACCAAATAGGCTGGCAGCGCTCCGCTTCGGCGGGGCTAAGGGCTGCTCGTCCGATGTCAGTGGGTAGGTCGATGGAGCCTGTGCGTGAGTGCAGGCCTAGATAAATGATAAGACGTAGGGCTTCGGCCCGACGACAGAACCCGGCTTACAGGCTTGCTGTTAACTTTTCTTGTTTTCTATAAAGCGCTATACCTTCCCCAAGCCGGTATATCCCTGGCGTTTTTTTATCTTTGCGGTCATAATGCATCTCAACATGACCAACCTTACCCTATACGACCCATTCCAGAAAATGCAGTTCAGCGACAGCCACTGCTTTCTGTGCGGCGCCCATACCTCACCCGAAAATCGCACGCCTGTTTTCGCGTCCTGGCTTCAGGACAGGTATAAGCTGCGGGACAAGGAACTGCTGCTGTTAGACAAGAGCGTAACCACTTTCGGCGAGCTTACCATCCCCTGCTGCGACACCTGCCATACCCAGCATGTTATACCTTTGGAGGAGGAAGTAGCCCAGGCGGCCTCGCAAGGTATAGCCGGGCTGCAGGCGTTGGAGGAGGAAAAGCTGTTCCATTGGATTGGCAAGATGTATTATGGTACGCTCGTGACGGAACTTATAAAAGAAGCCGACCCGCTCATTATGCCACAAAATCCGGTCAGCGAAAACCCCAAAATGCTGGGTAAGTTCAGGGAGTTCTTCAAAGTGCTGCAGTCCATGCGGGTGCCGATGGTTTTCTCAGATTTTATACCTTGTTCACTATTTTTACTGGAAGTGAGCCCAACAGAAGATGACTTGCCATTTGAGTACCAGGACGAACTGACGACCATGGCTTTCAGCATTAAACTGGGTTCGGTAGCGATTGTATGCACCTTGCTGGACAATGGCATAATCCGGAAGGCGCTCGGGAAACTATACCATCTGACGAAGCAAGAGCAGCTCCACCCGATTCAGGTGGCCGAGTTTAAAGCCCGTGTTTTCTATGCGGCCTATATCTTCAACGTGGTGCCGGAGTATTTCGAGCGTCCTCTCAAACCGGAAGATACCCACCTCACATTGGACACCATCATCGATGATGTAACCAACGAGATCTTCAACCCCTGGGAAATGAGCGCCTATGCCCACATGCTCGAAGAAATGCTGAAACCATGGAGCATCCGGGAAAAAGAAATCCTGGCAAACCCACCGCAACCGATCAGCTTTCTGCTCGATGCCCAGTCTAACTTCCAGCATATGGAGCGCTATCAGAAAATGAATTAAAGACAAAGGCCCGCTATACCTAAAATAGCGGGCCTCTTTTGTTGCTATACCTGAGTTCTACTGCTCAATCACAAAACTCACGCTTACATTGGAGGTCACTACCACTTCGCCACCGGCTATCGAAGGCCCACCTCCCTGCGCCATATCAGCCTCCATCATCATGGCAGACTTGGCATAGACCGGACGAGGACCATTCCCCATCGTGCTTTCGTGAATAGAGTATACCTTCCCTACTTTGGCACCCAGTTCAGAGGTGAGTGCATTGGCTTTCTGTTTGGCGTCAGCAACGGCACGTTTGCGGGCCTCCACTTTATGCTTCTCCAGATCCGACACCCGGAAATGAATACCGTCTATCCGGTTTACGCCATTGTCGTAAAGCCCGGAGAGTAACTCATCAAACTTGTTCAGCTTCTTAATCACGATCACCATGTTTTTCTGCGCCATGTAGAAATCAGGAGAAGCCTTGCCAAATTCTCCGCTCATGTAGATTGGCTGCAAATTCATGTAGGAAGTCTGGATGTCTCTGGCGTCAACGCCCTGTTTGCGCAGATAGGCAATGATGGCGGCAGCTTTGTTGTCTGCTTGCTTACGGGCCTGGTCCAATGTTTTCTCCCGCATTTCCACACCCAGATTGATAACCACTTCATCCGGCTGCAGCTTAACCTCTCCTACCCCGTTTACACTAATAAGCGGAGGAAGAACTTGTTGCTGGGCTTGTGCCTGCAGGAGGCCTGCCAGTAAAAGGAACATGGCAATAAAAGATAGTTTTTTCATAAAAAGGGTTATTTAAGATGAACAAGTGTTATAACGTTAATATAGTGAAGTTCTATATAGATGAGCTGTTACAAAAGCTATACCACAAATAAAGAAGGTCAGGTATAAAAGAAAGACCCTTCGCTTTTAAAGCAAAGGGTCTTTCTTTTCTCGGTTAGGCGAATGGCTATTCTTCAAAGTCGAAATCGCCTTCTGAAACGTATTTGGCAACCAGCACTGCTCCAAGAGTCACAGCGCCTGCCGTCAGGATGAGCTGGGTGGTGGACATACGGCGGGCACCCTGCAATACCAGTTTCCCTACATCGTGCAGGAGCTCTGGTAGTTTATCGTGTTTGCCCTGAAACACGTGCATGGCGGATTCAACGGTTTTCGACATATCATGCGGCTGCAAAAGCTTCAAGGCACTCGCGCTGCCGCCTGCCTGCTTTTTGCCCTGGCTCTGACCGCCGTTACCGGCTGACTGGTTGCCCTTGTTATCGTTTTCCATAGTTATATTTTCAGTTTCGGTTATGTATATATTTGAATGGTTTTCTTATACGGTAATCTCTGTATCAGGATATGCCCTAGCCCTCAGAACGTCCGCCATATTGTGAAATCATTTCGTCCATGCGCTGGACCAGGCTATCTTCGTTGATCATCATGCTGGCCGGAAAACCCACAGACAGATCATTGATCTCAAGTGACTGCACTTCCGGATTATAGTTGTAATTAGCTTTCACGCCTTTCTCGCTGATGCTGCCGCTATCGCCCTGCAGTGTCAGGCCCATGGATTGCAGTTTGGTTTTGAGTTCGTTGTAAACCTCAGGTGTTACCCCTGTATAGTATGCTCTTTTCGACATAGTTTCTTAATGCTTTTTTATGAATAAGGTTAAACGCACAAGATAGCACTAAGTTTAAGAAATACCTGTCCGTTTTGAAGGGCTGATGAAGCGTCTCGGAAGCTGATACTTTAAAAAAAATAAAAAATGTTTTGCACCAAAAAAATCAGCTCGTATATTTGCACCCGCAATACAGTAGCACGGTCCGTTCGTCTAGGGGTTAGGACTCCAGATTTTCATTCTGGCAACAGGGGTTCGATTCCCCTACGGACTACTCGAAAAGCCTCTTAGTTAATCCTGAGAGGCTTTTTTTATGCCCCTCGGACACTATTCGGACGCTAATGCAATTTCCTCCCGCTTGTGACTCCTCTGTTCGTATCTCAAGCGTCCCTCAAAACATGCTCTTGTATCAGCTGGAGAGTCTTTTTATTTTAGGATATCTCCCCTCTATCTGAGAAGAGGTAACCATGGCAAAAAGTGCCAACATTACTCTTTTCATACTTTAGAGGGTGTCTCTCCTACTCATCTCATAAAATAAATTCCTGATCTGATTTATGAGATGGCTAAAAGGGACAGAGTAAAAGCTGTTTACCTAATTAACTCAAGTTGCGATTTAGTATTGGCTTGTAAACGATGAAGTCACTCAGGCTTGTTAAGGAAAAAGTAACCACATTTAACTCCTTACTTGCCATGAATGACTTCACTATTGCAATTTACTGTTTTATTGACGATTACCTGCAAATAGCGGGCAAAAAAGCGTCGGCCAAGCGCAAAGTCAGCGATGCGGAAATAATCACGACGGCCCTAGTGTCGGCCCGCTACTTCGGCGGCAACCTGGAAGTGGCCAGCAGCTATATGCAGCAGCACCACAAGTGCCCGATGCCGCACAAGAGTAACTTCAACCGGATGCTGCACCGGCTGGGCGAAACGATTGCGGCCATCTTTCTGGCCTTGGGGGACTGCCTCAAGCAGCTCAACACCGCAAGCGAGTATGTCATCGACAGCTTCCCGGTGGCCGTGTGCCGCAATATTCGCATTAACCGGTGCAGGTTGCTGGAGGGTGAGGCCTACAGGGGCTACAACACTCCTAAAAGGGAGTATTTCTACGGGTTCAAGGTGGAGGTCGTCACAACTGCCGGGGGCCTGCCGGTGAGTTACTTTATCGTGGCGGGAAGCGTGCACGATGGCAAGGTCCTGCAGGCCATGCCCTTGGACCTGCCGCCGGAAAGCAGCCTGTACGGGGACAGCGCCTACACCAACTATGAGGTGGAGGACCTGCTGGCCGAGTGCGAGCAGATCAGCCTGCTTACCCAGCGGAAAAGCAACAGCAGGCGAAAGGACAGCCCGGCAATGGACTTCATAAAAACGGTGATGAGGAAGAGAATAGAGACAACTTTCAGCGAGATAGAGGCGGCCTTTCCCCGCACGATCCACGCCGTGACCCGTAAGGGTTTCTGCTAAAGATTGTTCTCTTCCTCTTTGCTTACACCATCAATAAATGTGTTTAATCGCAATTTGAGTTAATTAGAACTAATATTTGGTGTTCACCCAATACCCCAAACTATAACTAGTCTCTACAATAAAGCTTGATCAGTATTACTTCATAAAAGTATGCACTAAGAAATAAGGCAACATCTCAATCGATGGCATGACCTCTTATATGTTCTTGTGTATTTCCTTACATACTTAGTGGTGGCAATCTGTTCGATTTCCAGCATCTGTAGTAGCTAAAACTCCTACAAAATCAACGCTGCTAAAATATTTTTTCAATTTAGCCTCTTCATTCTCCAAACGACTATAACCCCCTGCTATAAACTCCTGTAAATCAGTAAGTTGAATTTTTAAAAAAATACAATATTAGTATAAACTTTCTATTATCCAACTATACTATTTTGCACTTATTTTGCTTAAATTTGTAAAAATCCACAATATGGCAAACCTGAAAATAAACGAGCTTAAAGCTTACTGGAATTACTATGTCCAAAATTGGGCAAAAGACCCTGAAGGTCAATTCAATAGCGAAGAAAATCTTTTCAAAGACTTGAGGCATATTGACTTTGATCCACTTGCACTTCCCGAGCCTTATTTTGGTGATCCTGACCGTAACTCTGCCGTAATCTTGAATTATAATCCCGGCCCTGTAATGGCAGAACTCCAGCATTATCCTAGTGGGAGCTTTATGTTAAGGGGAAAGGCCCATGAAGATTACCATGCCTTTGCAAAGCCATTCCCTTACCTGGCGGATTACAGAAACAATCCTGGGGGTGCCTGGTGGCTGAGAAGAAAAGAATGGGTAGACGGTTTGTCTTCGCATGTTACTCACATAGCTAAACCTGGCCAACCCGGGCTTCTCCCCTTCGCCCTTGAAATATGTCCTTGGCATTCAAAGAGCTTTAAGCTTAGACCGAATGATATAGAGCCCCTGAGAGAATACATGACAAACTATGTTCTAGGCCCGGCTGAGGAGATAGCAAAAAACTCCCTGTTACCCTTCATTATATCTGTCGGCAAAGATTGTCAGGATCTATTTCAAGTGTTAGGTTTTACCTTGGAACTTTCGGTGAGTCCACTCAATTTTAGCCAGTTCGGCATTCAACATCCCATGGCGGGCAACAAGCCAGTCATGAGGCATTACTCCATCTGGCGCTCCCATCAAGGTGGAATATATTTGAATACCTACAGCCAAGGATCAAACTCAAACCCGAGTGCTGCATTTACGGAGGTCGAGCGTTTTATAGTCGATAAGATAAACTCCCTGCTAGGTACCACCTCATCGGAAGTCACCAGTATACCCAAAAAAGACATACAAGAACTATCTGACCTTAAACCAAGCAATATGATACATGATAACAGAATAGCAGACCAGCCAACCGTAGAATCCAGAATCACAAAACGAGACCTGAGACAGGGGATAATAGATGTGGTGGCCAAGGCGATCAAGGAAATGGGTTTAGAGGAGTACATAGAAACGCCTCAGACGACTGCAAGAAAACGCAACTTTGATGCGCACATCAAGCTGACCATGGCAGGTAAGAGAATATACAGTACTTTAGCTGCAAACCCATCACAGCAGATCATTCACCCCGATCTGGGAAAGCTAAAAATAACCGGAGAACCGTGCCCTATCAACTTCCTCAATAACAGGGGAATTTATGAAAAAACCGCTTTGATCAGGTTAAGTGAATTCCTCGATGAGATTGGTTACTCCAGATAAAATTATTTATGAGCATATCATTAACCACTACAGGCTTTGGGTGTTTTGGGCTTGATTTCCTGGGAAAATTACATACTATATCTAATAACACCATCGATTTATACTGGTACAATGCAGGGCAGAAATCCTTGGACCTGTTTACAGGCTCATCGGGCATCTCAAAAGGAAGTACAATAGACGAGCCTATTGAGATGCCCGTAGAGAAAGCAGATCAGAAGGATATTTCCCTCTATATCATAGACGTGGAGGAATACCCCGATCTCAATTCCCTCTATACACTCTCAAGTCAAGCCAAAGGTAACTTTACTGTGGCAGTCATAGCAGCTCCTTTGCATGAGCCTTCCTATTGTGAAGGTGGTCAGCTAGTAGCTGTTCTAAAAATCCTTTCCAAGATAGTAGATTCTACCATTGTCCTGTCAAATAAAGCTAACTTCACCAGCCCGGCAGAAACAGTAGCTGAGGTAATTGAATTTCTGAGCAGCATAAGCACTGAGAAGAATCCATACACGTGTTCAGTAGACTTTGAAGATTTGAAGTACATCTTGCTGGATACGGGAGTTGTGTTAGCTGGTGTTGCAGAAGAGTCAGGAAAAGACAGAGCGGTGAAACTTGTTCGCAACGCTACATCTATACCCTTTATGCCTTCTTGCTTAAGAGCGGGTTCACTTAACCTGCTAATGAACATTACTTCAGGCACTATGCCCGAGCTGGAAATGGATGAGTTGGAAGTAATGACAGAAAGTGTTTAAGCACTTTTGGGCCTCAAGGACGAAATCTTATTTGGCTAAGAGTTGGACGAAGGATTAGGTGACAAGGTCAAACTACAGCTCGTTGTACCTGTAAACATGGATGGCACGTGCAAATCTTATTAAATCATGTTAGCAAAACAGGAAGCATTTCCTAAGTCTGAAACAGAAATCCAGTTCTCATATTTTTTTAATCTAATCATTAGAAACAAGCATTCTTTATGAAGATATATGACTCATTTGTTGATTTGATAGATAAAGCAGTTCTCCCCCTCAAAAAAGAAAATCCTGATTGGCAGCGGTTGGATGGAGGAGTTGGAGGCAACAGGAGTCCATTTGCTTATTTTAGGCACAATGAAAAGGTGTGGAGGGTGAATTCAGATACGCGATTTGCTCCATTATTGAAAGCAAAGCATGCTATTGATTCTGGGCAGAACCCTTTCAAACCTGTCAAAAACCGTCTTGAACTAATACCAGAATTAGCAAGCAAACCTAAGCACATATACGTTTATCTTTATGGTGTATAATTTGAATTCTTTACAATACGTAGTAGAAAGCAAATGCTTAAAAGTATGATGAGTGCTTCAAAACAAGGATCAAGATGGAGTCATTTTTAAACGGTATCGTTCACATTAAATACTTGATAAAAAGCGTCTAGAGCAGCTAAATCATTATGGATAATGTTCGATTCCCCTACGGACTACTCGAAAAGGGAAAAGTGATCATTCAGATTGCTTTTCCCTTTTTCTTTTTCCGCCAAAACACTTCGCACCTCGCAAGCTTAAAAAATTCAGCTGAGTTAGCCGGTGTGGTACAGCAAGCGTTTTAACATTGCCTAATGGCTATAGCTAGCAGTTAAATTAGCACTACCCACGCATATGCTTAAAATTCCACGATAAACCCAAGTGTAGGCACCAGGTTTCCACTGTTATCCTTCAGGATAACCGGAATGGCATTGCTTCCGTCCAGGCGCAGATCCTGCCCGTCGGTGGTGGCGAAGCCTGTGTTTTCGGTGTTCCGCTCAAAGGTATAGCGGTCAAAGCCCGGCGTTTTGTTGGCCAGCACGTTGGCTACGTCCAAGAACAGGTCGAGCGTGATGCGGTTGAAGTTCCATTTTTTGTCTATCCGAACATCAAGCTGACTGAAGGGACGCAAACGCTCCGTGTTTAGCCTGCTGTAGTCGAGTATACCCACCCCCAGCGAGGCATAGTTTCTTTGGGAGGCCTCCAGGTCGAACGGGGTAGCAGGTGCTCCGCCGGCATACCTGTATTTCACTCCCAGTTCCCAGTTTCGGGGCAGTTTCTTGCCCAGCAACCCGGATACCAGGTGACGGTAATCCCAGGCGCTGGAAATATACTTGTTATCTGCTCCGGCAAACTCACTGACCACATAGGTATAAGACAGCACCGAGAATACGGTGCCAGTCAGCTTTTTCTGTAAGTAGAACTCTGCCCCGTACGCCCTGCCTTTGCCGTTTGTGATAACCTCCTCGTTGCCGATAGAGCCAAAGTCACCGCCCTGGTTTGCCAGCGAAATGCCGTCGCGCACCGACACCGGATAGTTGCTGTAGTCCTTATAAAATCCCTCCAGCGTAAAGCGTAGGTCCTGCCTCGGCAAAAATTCCGTACCCAGCACGTAATGCACAGAGCGAATATACTCAGCGGACTTATTCAGGTAGTCGCTGTTTTCCTGGTAGCCCAGCACAGTATAAGTCGGCAGCTTATAGTAGATACCGGAGGAGGCATTTATTGTCCACCTATCGTTAAGCAGGTATGAAATGGCCAAACGCGGCGAAAGTGTTTTCAGCGGATTTGCCCCCTCCTCGGTGAAAGAGTTCATGTCGGTCCGGATACCCAGCGAGAGGCCAAGTTTATTGTCCAACACTGCTTTTGAAACCTGCCCGAACAGGCCATACCTCCAAAAGTCCAGGTTGGTATCGTAATTCACCGTAACCCCCGGCTGCACCAGGTTGTTCTGCTCATCGCGCAGCTCCTTCCGGATCACGCTGAAAATATCGTTTGTGAACTGTACGTACTGCCCTGACAGACCATAGGCATATTTAAACCCGCTTTTATACTTATTGACGTCCAGCCGGAGCTTGTTCTCGGTTTCGCGTGAATTTGAGTTAAGTGTCAGCGGCCTGTCCTCTCCCGCCTCGGTTGCCTCATATTTTTTGAGGTCGATGTTAAACGCATTGCGGCTTAGGGCCAGGTTCACGTAGCCGTCATTAATCAACCTTTTCAAGCCTACCCCTACGGTATAATTCCACTGGTTATTCAAGGGAATGGAGCGCAGGATATACTCGTTCTCAGGGGTGCTGTTGCGCGGCACGCCAAAGGAGAACTCGTCGATGGCACCCACGCCAATAAAGGATAGCGACGTTTTCTCGCTCAGCCGATGGTCTATTTTATACTGGAAATCCCAGTAATTCGGGCGGATGGGCAGGTCCAGAAGTTTGAAGAGGAACTGCAGGTAGGACCTCCGGGCTGAGATCAGGTACGTGGTTTTCGCTCCGACAGGACCCTCCAGGGTAGTCGCGAACTCCGACCCGCTCAGGCGGACGTTTCCTGAGAAGCGCTCCGGGTTGCCGTAGCGCTGCCGAAACTCGAACACCGAAGCCAGCGCATTGTCGTAGCGTGCATCAAAGGCCGAAGAACTTACTTTCAGGTCTTCGATAAAAGACACGTTCAGGATACCGGTGGCCCCGCCCGCACTCCCCTGCGTAGTAAAGTGGTTGATCAACGGAATCTCAATGCCGTCCAAATAATAGACATTTTCACTGGGCGCGCCTCCCCGAATGATCAGGTCGTTACGGCCACCTGAACCGCTTGTGGCAACACCGGGCAATACCTGCACCACCTTGGATATATCGAAATTACCGCCGGGGTTGCTGCGGATTTCCTCCGTGGTCAGGCTCTGCACCGAAAGCGGCGTGATCAGATCCGCCACGGCGGCGCTTTGCCGCCGGTTCGCCACTACCTCCACTTCCTTTAGCTTGCTGCTGGCGGGACGCAACTCAAAATTGATGATCTGTAGGTTGCCTGCTGTCACGTTGATGTTATACTTAACCTGCGGCTCATACCCCAGATAGGACGTTTGCACCGTATAACTGCCCACAGGTATGTTGTCCAGGCGATACACGCCGCTCTCGTTAGTAGCCGTGCCAAGCGTGCCGTCACCCAACTGTAGCGTAACCCCAATGAGTGGCTGCTGCGTGTTTGCGTCCCGCACAGTGCCAGTAATGCCACCGTTTTGGGCCTGACAAAAGAAGGGCAACAGGATAAGGACAAGCAGTAGATTCCGCAGCATTGTATAGTCTTTTTAGGATACTTGTACTACATCTGCAAAACCAAAATGTTTTAAACCTACCCGATTTATCTTAAGGTTAATCCAAATTTATAGCTCATGTCATCACTTCAAGACATAGTTGCGGAAAGATTATACTCATAGATTAAAGCCTCATTCAGCTGCGCCTGTTTTGGAAACAGATCACTCCTTTTCCAGCTCCTTTATATCTGCTATCAGGGATTGTATACTATTGGGGTCGAGGCCGTTGTAAATACCCCGGATATGCCTTTTCTTGTCGACGAGTACAAAGTTCTCGGTATGCAAAAACACCTCTTCGTCTTTGGCTAAACCCTCGTCTTCCTCCACAAAATAATATTTCCTGCCCAGGTCATAAATCTCGCTACGGTCCCCTGTCAACAGTTTCCACCTTTTAAAATTTACGCCATGGTTGCTGGCGTATTCTTTCAAAACAGCGGCATTGTCGTAGTCCGGGGTTACGCTGTGCGAGAGCAGCAGAATGTCGTCGTTGTCTAAAAACTCCCGCTGCAAATCGGTCATGCTGCTGGTTAGCTTTGGGCAAATGCCTGGGCAAGAGGTAAAGAAAAAATCCACCACGCTTATCTTACCATCCATGTCGGCCTCAGTAAATTCCTGGTTTTCCTGGTTGATCAGGCTAAACGCTCGGATCTGATGAAACTCATTATCTGCTGGCAATTCCCATCTCGGCGTGAAGTCAGCTGAATCATAGTATGGAAGTACTCTACCTGATTTTTGACAGGAGAACAACGCAAGGGCAAACAAGAGGATAATGAAACGATTCATCTGATAGGACATTTTATAATAAGTATAATTTTGAGCCTCGATTGCAACCGGGCTTAAGGAGTTGCCTTTTGAAATTTGGCGTAACTGTTTTATTTAAAGTATAAGCGAGCCTTTGATTTATTTAGCTTATTTCAGCACTGTCAGTTTTACTGCCTCATCTTTTAAGGTATAGCACAGAGCGGATTTTTGCAGGCCGTACCGAAAGCCGTCCCTTGCTTCGTAGTTGATGTATGGTTTCCCGTTTTCGCGCCAGGCCTGTTGCATTCCGTGCTCCTGGTCGTTTTTAAAGTTCAGGAAGGCGTAGGGGCTGCCGCTTTCATACCACTGCTTCTGAAGTCCTTCGCGCTTATCGTGGTAATAAGTGAAATCGAACCGCATGTTTCCGTTCTCCCAGTAGCCATAATGCCGGCCATAGCCCACATTCTCCCGGTAGCTTCTGATGTCTTTCTGGTTGCCATTGGGATAATAGGTTTTGGTGAGGCCATGTTGCATACCCTGGTAATAAGAGCCGACAGATTTCAAGACGCCGCTTTCATACTTCTCCACGATAAACCCTGAAAAGGGCTTATCATGGTAAAAGTAAACCCCGTTTTTCAGAGCCAGCTCCGGTGCAACGGCAGCAACGGTATCCGCAGGAATTTCAGTGGTATCCACTTCCTCAAAAACAACAGCAATCTCTTCTTTATCATCCTCTGCGCAGCTCACGCAAAACAACAGAACGAGAAACAGACTGTATGGGAAAACGCTAAAACGTGAAGGTGCCTTTTGTGCCATTGTAACTGCCTGCCTTTAGAACATAAAACCGCGAGTTCAGGTAGCTGACATTCGAGGTGTGGTAATGATAGATTGGCGTTGAGAAATCAGCCGTCACGCCCGTATGCCCACCGTTGGTATCGAGGTTTGAGGGATAGGTGCCGTCATTGTCTTTACGACCGTAAATGGGAAAACCGTCTCTTAAAAACCCGATCAGTTTGGCATCGTCGAGGGAGGTAAAATCGCCGTTGAAGTGATAGTGGTATGCACCGCCCGGACCGCTATGTGCCCCGCTCCTGTCAAACGATTTAAGGGTATTGGCATCCACCGGAACATTGCCGCCCTCCCGATCGTTGTAGATCGCCACGCCATTCAGCGCCATACCTATCGGCCCAAGCGAAGTTGCCTCTTTGGACGCTGCCTCTGCCGGAAATATGGGGATCGTCATCACAAAAGTCTGCTCCCGAATAGTGCCCGGGTTTACTGTATGCCCTTCCAGCGTGGGTGCCTCATATAAAGCGTGACCGCTTCCCCAATAAGGACTCACATGGTCCGGAACTCCGTTTGATTTCAGCACGATACTGTTTGTGCCCACCGTAACGGTGACCGCGCTTTTGAAATTCGAACTGATGGCATTGGCTATCGAAACAGTTCCAGCCGAAGCGGTTGTGGTGGGTGCTGCTTCATCGTTGTCGTAGGTGTCGCAGGAGACAAGTAGGCCAACAGCCAGAGCGCTTATGCCAAGTGTCAGGGCAAAGGGTTTACGGAGGTTTTTCATCAGTATATAATTTGTTATAGAGATGAATACTACCTTTTCAAATCAATCCTTCGGCCGACCCACTATTTTTTTAAATTTAATTTTTGATGGCTGCTCTGAGTCGTGACAAGTAGCTATTCGGGTCGTCTGGGAGCTGATCTTGCCAGGTCAAAATAATCCGCGAGCTTGGTTGTCAAGGTCTCGAAGTACCCTAGTTGGTCAGGCTTGCAAAGATTCTTGATAGCAATAAAATGGTTGTAGTGCACAGTTTCGATCTTTTGCTGCAAGCTCCCCAACTCCTTAATAAGTGAATCTTTGGAGCTGGTGTTTTCCTGGGCCAATGTTAGATAAAGTTCGCTTTTCGTCTCCCTTACCTTATCATTCAATTCCTGGATAGTCCTTTTGTGCTCGTCAATGAGCTCCTCA
The DNA here is from genome assembly GCF_014773225.1 of Pontibacter aquaedesilientis. Classification (GTDB taxonomy): domain Bacteria; phylum Bacteroidota; class Bacteroidia; order Cytophagales; family Hymenobacteraceae; genus Pontibacter; species Pontibacter aquaedesilientis. The sequence goes on from NZ_JACXAJ010000004.1 coordinate 179,839, forward strand.
TATATTTGCACTTGTATCTCATCAAAGTGTAACTGCTCAATGATTCTGTGCTTGGGCCCTACCTGCGCAAAAGGGGGCCGCCCTCCTGCCGGGTGCGGGCTTTGACGAAAAAGTAAAAATCCGACCAGGAAAAGGTTCATTACTAATAAACCTATCGCAGCTATACTTAGTAACCTTAATTTACTCACGGTAGAAGTCGTTTGTAGTAGTTAAATCCATTGCGTAAACCACTTCCTCTATACCCGGGCTGGCTGGCTTATCGGAAGTCTTGAGTAGGACAGAAAAGTTAAGCGAAAGCAGCAGGATAAATACCGCAGCAAAAGCCCATCTCCAGGCAAAAGGTGCCGGGAGGCTGCCAGGCGACTCAATGCGTGCCAGAATGCGGGTATACAAAAACGGGGGCGGATCCACGGGTTGTATCCTCTTCAATGAATCCAGTTTCTTGTCGATGTCCATAGCATTTAAAATAGTTAGTACGACCTATAGCTTAGAATCCTTCGCTGTCTTTCAGTTTTTTCTCGATTGCCTGCTTGGCACGCTGCAGCAGCGACTCCACGGCCTTTACGCTGGTGTCCATGATCTCGGCCACTTCCTTTTGCGGCCTATCCTCGATCTTCGCTAAAATGATGGCTGTTTTCTGCTTTTCGGGCAAGGCGTAAATGATCCGCAAAAGCTCCTCCATGCTCTCCTGCTCTTCCAAGGGCACACCGGGGTGGCTGACCTTGGCCACATCGTGTGTCAATTCATCGGATTCAGGGTGGAAAAGCGAAGAAATAAACCCGAACCGCTTTTTCCTCTTTTTCGCTTTCAGGAAGTCGAGCGACTGGTTGATGGCGATACGGTAAATCCAGGTTTTCAGGGAAGCGGTCTCCGACTTGTATTGATCCAGGTGATGATAGACCTTCACGAAAACTTCCTGGGCCAGGTCCTGGGCATCTTCTCTGTTCAAAACGTAATGCAGGCAAACATTGAAGACAAGGCCTTTGTATTCGCTGTAAATAGCCTCGAATTCCGCTTTGCTTGTCATTAAATATATAGCCTTGCTTTTTTTGCTTAGAAGGAGAGACTAAGTATACAAATTTAATGGGATTTTGAGAGCTTCTAAATCAAACTGGAGGAGAGGATTTGATGATTCATACAAAGATTGATCGAAATTATAACAGAAACGCCATCTCTTTACTTGCGTGTAGCGAGAGTTGGACAGGCTGGCCTAGTTCAGTAATGTGCCGATGTCCTCCATCATCTGTTCCATCTCGAGCTGAAGCGTGCCATTGTAAATCCCGCGTATCCTTTTGGATTGGTCGATCAGCAAAACATACTCCGTGTGCAGGAACTCCGTACTGTCTTTCGTAAATCCCAAATCTTCTTCGGCAAAGTATGACGTTCGGGCAAGGGTATAGATCTCCGATCTGCTTCCTGTAAGCAAATGCCAGTTGGGGGAGTTTATACCGTTCGCCTCAGCGTAGTCATTCAACCGGCTAACCGTATCGATCCAGGGTGTTACGCTATACGATAGTATGACAACATCAGAGTTGTTGCCATACTTTTCCTGCACTAGTTTCATGTGCTGCGTCATCACTGGGCAAATGCTCCCGCAGTTGGTGAAGATGAAATTGGCGACGTATGGTTTGCTCGGTGATGGTCTGGCCGTGCTGGTTGGTGAGAGAAAAGGGGCTGATGACGTGCTCAATTTTTTGGGCTGCTTCGTCCGCGCTTGCCAGGAACTGCGGGGTAAAGTCTGGGGTATTGTAGTAGGGCAGCGCCTTGGCTTTCTCTTGTGGTGAGCAGGAAAACAACAGGGCACACAGCAGCAGGCTATAGGCTAAAGACGCTATCCGATACATTAACGCAGTTTTTGGTGCCCAACAAGCCATACCGCCTGCCATTTTGAATAACATAGTTTGCTCTGATCTTTCCGTTGTCATACCATAATTGCTGAGGGCCTTCTTCATGGCCATTCTTGTAATGCATAGCCTTCACCAACCGGCCATCCTCGTTCCACTCCTTGCAAGCTCCCTCATACTCATCCTCCTCGAAAAAATAATGCAGCTGCTTCTTTCCGTTCTCCCACCAAGCAATGTACTCACCGGTTTTCTGGCCCTGTTCAAAAAAGCGCCTCTCCCTGAGTTGCCCGGACGGATAAAACTTCTTCCACTCCCCATGCTCTTTTCCGTTTTGGTAGCTGATGAATTCAGCCGTATCCGTTGAGGATTCAAAAAGGGTATACAGCTTCCCGCTGAAAGGCTTTCCTTTTACTAGTAGCAGCCCGTTGTCAAGGCGTAGCGGTGTCGCGTTTTTGTCCAGTAACACCGTGGGGCTCTTAGCCAAGTTTTCTAGCGGGTGCTGCGTGCATCCCCAAACTAGAACAGCTAAGAGCAGGGCCATAACGCTATTGCGTAACCGTGCCCGGCCTGCCATAGAAACCGCTTCCGTTGATGTAAGGATCTGCATCGGTGATATGGTAATGGTATGTACCGCTAGGGTAATCTTCAGTGGCGTGGGTATGGCCGTGGTAGGCATCCAGCATGGCATTGGTAACCGCCGCTCCGTTCTCTACAGGGCCGTACACCGGAAAACCATCCAGTAAAAAGCCTAGCAGCGATGATTTGGTGGCTTTAACCGTGGTAAGGTAGATCGGCTCGAGGTGGTAATGATAGTTGTTGTTGCCTGTTGGATGCCCCGAATATTGGTCGAAACTCTGAAACTCGTTTGTCAAAGGTTGGTTAGGCCCGGCATACTGGTTGTAAAAAGGCACACCATTTAAAGAAACTCCGATAGCGCCCAGGGGCGTGGCTGCATACGTAGCGGCAACTTCAGGGTGCAAGGGTATTTTGAAGGTATAGTTAAAAGAACCGATAGTGTTCGGGTTCTTCCGGAAGGTATACGTGGTGCCAGCATACGTCGTGCTGCCGCTGAAATTCTCGTACAGGCTGCTTGTGCTGGGGTAATACACGCTCTTGTGATCGGGGGCGCCGGTTGTTTTAATGATGACATAGGTACCGTCCGTTGTAATGCTGCTTGCGCCATATACCTTTTTATACACCTCAGGTACTTCTTCATTGATGGGTGCAAAATCAGCGCTCTCTTTACAGGACATGATGAAGAGCAGCATAAAAATATTCAGGAATAGCATGGTGTTCTTGAAAGGGTTCATTGGTCATCATTGAAGTTGCAGTTTCTCAGCCCGAATGGCACTTAGCGCTGCGCTTGCCTCTGATGTTAGGGCGGCAGACAAAAGATTTGCTGTTTCAAATGGATCGACACTTAGGTCATAGAAATACTCGTTTCCGTTAGCCAAGTGAATGAGTTTATACCTGCTATCGCGCATGGTCCAGCCCTCTCTTCCGTCGCCCGTACCAAAAAGCTCGCTGTACGCATATTTCCTTTGAGGCGCAACTGGCTCGCTAAACAAGGATTGGAGCGAGTAGCCATCATGAATCTGGTTTACACCGGCACCGGCTACATATGCAATCGTGGCATAAAGGTCTGTTCCGTTTACAAGTGCATGCTCTGTTGTGTTTTGGCGGTCAACGCCATACCCACTCACGATCATGGGTGCGTTTATACCTCCCTGCCACAAAGAGCCCTTGGCGGTATAAGAGGTATAGGGTGCCTGCACCACCTGCGCGCCTGTGCCATTGTCGCCAATAAAGATGATAAGCGTGTTGCTTTTCTGCTCCTCGGTAAGGCTACGAAAGAACCTGCCCAACTCCGTATCCATGGCCTCGATGGCTGCCAGATAGTATGGAAGCTTGTTGCTGTTGATGGAGGCGGCATCATCGGCAAGCGTTTTATCGGATATCAGGTGTAAGGGTGGGCGGTGAAAAGGAGTATGGGGCGCGTTCAGGGCTAAGGTCAAAAACCATGGCTGCTGCTGCGCTTTCACCCATCGCGTGGCATCGTCTACAAAGTAAGTAGTTGCGTAGGTGGTAACCGTGGTTTGTTGGCCGTTGGAGGTTTTTGTCCAGTTAAAATAGCTGGGCACTGTGCCCGTGAAAATCCCCGAATAATAATCAACACCAAATTGTTCAGGAGCAGCTAACTGGGTGTTGTTGCTCATGTGCCATTTACCGATGACAGCCGTAGCATACTGGTTGCCTGTTTTATCATTGATGAATTTCTGCAGCAGCGTTTCCGAGGCGTTCAGCCCTCCTGTGTTACCACCAATAGCCGAGCCAACGCCGGTGCGAAAGCCATACTTACCCGTAAAAATGCTGGCTCGTGTAGGAGAGCACTCCGGGTTTACCCACAAATTAGGAAAGGTAATGCCGCTTTGTGCCAACGAATCCAGTACGGGTGTCTTAGCCTTCAGCCCGTTTGTGCCGGGGTACTTCCCGAAAGCGTCCCAGCCCATATCATCGGCAATGATCAACACTACATTAGGTTTTCCATCGGCAGTTGGGCCAACAGGGGTCTCCTTCGTACACGCGACTAAGGAAAACAAGAGACTGATGATGGCGATTATTGCCACTTTATTCAACATTTAAGGTTAGTTTAGGTGCGATGACAAGCACTTTGACCCACCCTAAGCCTTAAGGTTTAATTATAGAACATTATCTACCCGTGATCTTTCCTGTATTTAAATTTTAAACCGTAACTTTATGGCTTGAAATAAAAACAAGCATGCTTCACTTCTTTTTTACTCAACCTGATACGGTTTACGCCCTGCAAAGCCAGGATAAACTGACCTCTACAGACATTCAGAAACTTGAATGGTTATTTGGCAACGCCACTCTAAAACAGGAAACTGTGCTGAGTGGCTTTTTTGTTGGTCCACGTGCCGCCATGGTCACGCCTTGGAGCACCAATGCCGTGGAGATAACCCAGAACATGGGTATTGAGGGGATCATCCGGATCGAAGAGTTTAAAATCGTAGCAGATGATTTCAAGGACTTTGACCCTATGCTTTCGCAAAAGTATAATAGTCTGGACCAGGATATCTATAACATTCATATCCAGCCGGAGCCGGTACAGCCAGTCACGGATATTGCCGCTTACAACAAGCAGGAAGGGCTTTCGCTTAGCGAGGAAGAGGTTGATTACTTAAATAAGCTTTCTGAAAGGCTAGGCAGACCACTGACCGATTCTGAGGTATTCGGGTTTTCGCAGGTGAACTCGGAGCACTGCCGCCATAAGATCTTCAATGGTAAATTCGTGATTGACGGTGAAGAGAAACCAGTTTCTCTGTTCAAATTGATTCGCAAAACTTCCGAAGCCAATCCAAACGATATTGTTTCGGCCTACAAAGACAACGTGGCTTTTGTAAAAGGGCCTGTAGTGCAGCAATTCGCTCCGAAACGTGCCGACATACCTGACTTTTACCAGGTAAGTAACTTCGAATCAGTTATATCCATCAAAGCAGAAACCCACAATTTCCCGACGACAGTAGAGCCCTTTAATGGGGCCGCCACTGGTTCTGGTGGTGAAATCAGAGACAGGCTGGCAGGTGGTCAGGGAGCGCTTCCGCTCGCCGGCACTGCGGTTTACATGACAGCCCTGTCTCGACTTGAAAAGGACCGCCCTTGGGAAAAGGCTACGCAGGAAAGAGACTGGCTATACCAAACACCAATGGATATCCTGATCAAGGCCTCGAACGGAGCCACTGATTTTGGCAATAAATTCGGACAGCCTTTGATCACTGGATCTGTGCTAACGTTTGAACATGACGAAGAAACGGATGAGGTTGAATCGCCTAGAAAACTGGGTTATGATAAAGTGATCATGCTGGCTGGCGGTGTGGGCTACGGCAAAGCAAGTCAGGCTCAAAAACAACAACCAAAGCCGGGAGATAAGATCGTTATACTGGGTGGTGAAAACTACCGCATAGGTATGGGAGGCGCCGCCGTTTCCTCTGCCGATACCGGCGAGCACGGCACAGGTATAGAATTGAATGCGATTCAGCGTTCTAACCCTGAGATGCAGAAACGTGCTGCCAATGCCATCCGGGGTATGGTGGAAAGCGAGCATAATGCCATCGTTTCTATCCATGACCATGGGGCCGGTGGTCACTTAAACTGCCTTTCGGAGTTAGTGGAGGAAACTGGCGGAAAGATAGACCTAGACAAGTTACCAGTTGGCGACCCTACACTCTCTGCAAAAGAGATCATTGGGAACGAGTCGCAGGAGCGCATGGGCTTGGTGATAGGGGAAGATGATATCGCTACACTGCAAAAGATTGCAGAACGTGAGCGAGCGCCCATGTATACTGTAGGTGACGTGACCGGAGATCATCGTTTTACGTTTGAGTCAGCCTCAACGGGTGCAAAACCAATGGACCTGGAGTTAAGTGACATGTTCGGCAGCTCCCCTAAAGTGGTGATGAACGACAAGACCATTGTCAGAAACTACCCGGAACTGACCTATGATAAAAACGAGCTTCATACCTACCTTGAGCAGGTACTGCAGCTAGAGGCTGTCGCCTGTAAAGATTGGTTAACCAACAAAGTAGACCGTTGCGTGGGTGGCCGCGTGGCGAAGCAGCAGTGTGCTGGCCCGCTGCAGTTGCCGCTCAACAACTGCGGAGTGATGGCGTTGGACTTCCAGGGCAAAGAAGGTGTTGCAACCTCCATTGGCCATGCCCCTATCTCTGCTTTGATCGATCCGGCTGCAGGTAGCCGTAATGCTATTGGTGAGGCATTATCGAACATCGTTTGGGCTCCTATGAAAGATGATTTGAAGAGCGTTTCGCTTTCAGCCAACTGGATGTGGGCCTCTAAAAACGAAGGCGAAGACGCACGCTTGTACAAAGCTGTTGAAGCCTGTTCGGAATTCGCGATTGCTCTGGGTATTAACATCCCGACGGGTAAGGACTCGCTTTCGATGAAGCAGAAGTATAAGGACGGGGATGTAATCGCACCTGGTACGGTCATCATATCAGCGGCCGGAAATTGCAGCAATGTACGCCAGGTAGTAGAACCTGTTTTGCAGCACGATGGCGGCAACATCTACTATATCAACCTGTCGAATGATGCCTTTAAACTAGGTGGCTCTTCTTTCGCTCAGATCGTCAACAGAATTGGCAACGAAACACCTGATATAACCGATGCGGCACTCTTTAAAAATGCCTTCAATACACTGCAAGGTTTAATTAAAGAAGGTAAGATAGCAGCAGGCCATGATATCGGCAGCGGCGGTCTGATCACCACCCTTCTGGAGATGTGCTTTGCGGATAACAACCTGGGTGCAACTATAGACCTATCATCGCTTGGCGAGGAAGACAGCATCAAAGTGCTTTTCGCGGAGAATATCGGCGTGGTTTTCCAGGCATCCGAAGATGTGGAAGAAACGCTTAAGGCAAACAATGTACCTTTCCATAAGATAGGCACCAGCACCTCTACTGCAAGCCTTGAACTTAAAAACGGTGCAGATAACTACCGTTTCGATATTACCCAGCTTAGAGATAGCTGGTTTAAGACTTCTTACCTGCTCGATATCAAGCAAAGCGGCCAGGTAAGTGCCAAAGAGCGTTTTGATAACTATAAAAAACAGGAGTTGCGCTACAATTTCCCCGAAGGGTTTGACGGCAAAAAACCTGTTATTGACGACTCTAAGCCAAGAATTAAAGCAGCCATCATCCGTGAAAAAGGAAGTAACTCGGAGCGTGAAATGGCCAACGCCATGTACCTGGCAGGTTTTGATGTGAAGGACGTGCACATGACCGACCTGATCTCGGGAAGGGAAACCTTGGAGGATATCCGCTTTATTGGTGCTGTGGGTGGTTTTTCTAACTCCGATGTACTGGGTTCGGCCAAAGGTTGGGCAGGTGCTTTTATGTACAACGAGAAAGCGAAAACAGCTTTGGAGAACTTCTTTAACCGTGAGGACACCTTATCGGTAGGTATATGCAACGGCTGCCAGCTGTTCGTGGAGTTAGGCCTTATCACGAAAGGGCATGAAGAGCCAGCAAAAATGCTGCACAATGCAAGCGGCAAGCACGAAAGTATCTTCACTTCACTCACCATCCGGGAGAACAAATCGGTCATGCTTTCCAGTTTGGCCGGTAGCACGCTGGGTGTATGGGTATCGCATGGAGAGGGCCGCTTCTGTTTGCCACACCTTGAAGATAAGTACCAGATTGTTTCGAAGTACGCCTACGATGGGTATCCAGCCTGTCCGAATGGGTCTGACTACAACACCGCCATGATCTGCGATGAAACAGGCCGCCATCTGGTGATGATGCCGCACATTGAACGTTCGCTCCTGCAATGGCAATGGGCGCACTATCCGAAAGGACGCCACGATGAAGTATCGCCATGGATGGAAGCCTTCGTGAATGCCAGAAAGTGGTTAGCAGCGAACGAGAACCGATAGATATAAACGGGTTGAATACTTCACTATAGGTTTCTTGTCCTGAAATAAATGACGGACTTGAGACGAGCTTAATTGGAACCAAAGACCTCCAACGCTTTTGTGTTGGAGGTTTTTTTATTTGGTCTTCTACGGGGCTGTCATCGAGCTGTCAAAAATACCCTTATCGGCGTGGTAGATCAACACATTTACTTCTTGCATTTGGCGACGGACTTGCTTCGGCACAACCAACAGCCTAGGGGAAGTTTAAAACAAATCTCAAGTAGCCATTGTCTACAACATCAGGTCTCTACAGCCTTCTGTCACTCATGTAAGTATAATTTCACAAAAATCGGAAAGTGATCTGACCCGAAAGCTGATTTCCTATCCAACTCAAGCACTTTGAATTCTTGCGAAACGTACACGTGATCCAGCGGCCACCGGAAGATTAGAGATGTGGCATCGAAGGAGTTGTAAAGCCCTCTCCCCACCCGGACATCCCCAAGCCTGCTACTAGTCCCAAATAACCGGGATGTCTTAGACCATGCGACATCGTTTAAGTCACCTGCCACTACGGTCGGAAGTTCCCTTTGGGCTACCATCTTCCCCACTTTTAAAAGTGCTACTTCTTTCTCCCCTACATTGTCAGGGTGCTCACTTGGCTTCGGGGGCACCGGATGCACGGCATGCAGCATAAAAGAAGATCCATCCAGGAGTTTTACTGTTGTGTGTATGGAAGGTACTTTATCCTGGTTGAGGAACTTAATCTCTGTGTTCTCCAAAGGAAGTTTGGAGTAGAGGGCTATTCCGTAGGTATTGTCCAGGGGGTATTTAACCGAGTGAGGAAACTGTTTTTGAAGAACGGCCAATTGATTTATCCACCACTTGTTTGTTTCCAGCACCAGCACCACGTCCGGGTCCGATTCATTTACAATATCTAACAAAGCCTCTACCCGCTTATTCTTAATCCAGACGTTTGCAATCAACAGGCTAAAGGCTTTCTCCTGGTTGATAGACAAGGGATCCGCAGACTCAACTGCCTTGTTAGCTAAAGGGGTGTAGGGTAGTATAAAACGGGCCTGTAAAACAATGGATGCTACAAGCCCAGCCAAAAACAAGTAAGGCATTAATGTCCACCTTTTATTTAGAACAGCAAAGAGACTAAGGCAAATAAGCAGCACTACCAGCACCTGTACCCGTGGGAAGTCCAGTGCTTTAATAAACCAAAACTGCACATCGTAAATAAGAGACAGCAAGGAGACTATGATCATCAGCGTCCCCGTTGCTATTATTAGGTATAGTATTGTCTGTCTTAGGCGGTTCATGTATAATAGAACGCCTGAGAGGTTAAGTTGTTCGGGCTCATCTGCAGAATAGCTTTAGCGAAGTTATAGGTAGTTCCCTTTGCTTTTTTATTTCCATACCTGCATCCTGCCCGTAACATACTCCCATTGCCTCATTTTCTAAACACATTTCACTTCTAATTGATCTCTATTTAACCCCTCACGTAATTATAATTATTATAGGTAAAGTATAAGTCATAAAGCTATGTCTGCAAAAAAAATCATCACTGTATTTGGGGCAACCGGTGCCCAGGGAGGGGGAGTTGCACGCGCTATCCTACAAGACAGTACGAGTGAATTTAGTGTCCGAGCCGTGACCAGAGACCCTTTTTCAGAAAAAGCTAAGGCGCTCATTGCCCAAGGCGCTGCGGTTGTGACAGCCGATATAGATGATCCGGAAAGTATGAAGCAGGCACTTGACGGAGCCTATGGAGCGTATTTTGTCACATTCTTCTGGGCACATTTCTCACCTGAAAAGGAGTACGAGGAGGCAAAAGGCATGGCAGAAGCGGCACAGGCCGCTGGTCTGAAACATGCGATCTGGTCGACGCTGGAAGACACCCGAAAGTGGGTGCCACTGGATGACGACCGAATGCCTACCCTACAGGGGAAGTACAAGGTGCCACATTTTGACGCCAAAGGCGAGGCAGACCATTTTTTCACTGAGTTGGGAGTGCCCACTACCTTTCTGAGGGCCTCATTTTATTGGGACAACTTTATCCACTTTGGGATGGGCCCTAAAAAAGGCCCGGACGGCAAGCTATACCTGACACTCCCTATCGGCGACAAGAAAATGGCAGGTATAGCCTCTGAGGATATCGGGAAGTGCGCCTACGGCATTTTCAAAAGAGGAGAAGAATTGGTAGGCAAAACGATCGGGATAGCCGGAGAGCAGCTTTCGGGACAGGAGATGGCCAAGGCATTTTCCAAAGCGCTCGGGCAGGAGGTTCACTACAACAGTGTGTCGCCGGAGACATATCGTGGCTTCGGCTTTCCGGGGGCAGAAGACCTGGGCAACATGTTTCAGTTCTACCGGGACTTCGACCAACTCTGCAACAGTGTCCGGGATGTCGCTTTCTCAAAAGAACTGAACCCGGAACTTAAATCATTTGACGAGTGGCTGGCCGAAAATGCCGGTCGCATCCCTTTGGAGTAGGAAGCCGAGAACTGACTTGACAGCTCTGAGTAAACATTCGCAAAACATTAACAGGCAATCGGTGACAGCCTAGCGGGCGCTTGCCAGTTTCTGTTGTTTCCTGGCTCTTGCCCCAGACTGCGCGGGATATAAAAAGTTTCGCACGTCTTTCATGTAGTTCAGGCTGCCGTTGGTGAGGTTGCTCAAAACGATGATCGTGCTATGATCTTTTGGGTTTCGCAGGAAATAGGTATTGAATCCGTGCCACAGGCCACCATGGTAGATGACGGTGTCCCCGCTCTCGACTTGTTTCAGTCGAAAGCCAAAGCCATAGGACTCCGTTTTCTGGTTTAGCTTTCCGGTAGGCAGAAACGCCTCTTCCAGCGTTTCGCGTTTTACTAGCTTTTGGGTATAGAGTGCCTGATCCCATTTATACAGGTCTTCTACCGTAGAGTATATGCCTTTATCGCCCAGCACACTGTCCTGATAGTCTGGCAGGCGTTTGCGGCGACCTCCGATATGCCCGGACACTACTTTTGCGGTCTGCTCGACTAATTCGTTGCTGAACAAATATGTGTTCGTCATTTTCAAGGGCTCGAAAATTTGCGTCTTCAGATATTCCGCGAAAGACATACCTGAGGTTTTCTCTACAACAGAAGCTAACAAGGCATACCCTGTGTTACTGTAGCTGAACGTACGGTTGGGCTGGTAATACATATTGGGCCTGTGCGCGACCATCATGTTCAGTACATCGTCGTTGCTGAGATTCACTTTACGGTCGGGCCAGAACTCATCACTGAAATAGGTATAGTTGGGCAAGCCGGAGCGGTGCGTCAGCAATTGCCGGATCGTTATGCCTTTGTATGGGAAATCAGGAAAGTATACCTGTAGGCTGTCATCGTACTGCAGCTTGCCCTGCTCCTTCAGCATCATAATAGCCACTGCTGTAAACTGCTTGGATACGGACGCCAACTGGAAGATGGATTGCGTTGTAAGCGTATCCTTGCTTCGGAAATCCGCATAGCCGAAAGCTCCTTTGTAAACGATCTGGTCATACTTGGTCACCAGCACTGTCCCGTTAAAGCCCTTTCGCTTGTGCAGATGCCTGAAAATGGAATCGACCTGACCACCAAGTTTGCCGGCGCTAACCGGAGTAAAGGTAGGGGGCACTTCAATGTGCTGCAAACAGTCTTCTTCCACAATCAGTGGCTCCTCCCACATGCTCGAACATGAAAACAGGGAAATGCAGAAAATGCATGCTGCGATAAAGCGGGCTAAATGTAAATTAAAAAGGACCATACCGGATACCAACGCCAAAAATGAGCTTTAAATATAAGTCAACTTTCGGAGTTTCTAAGGATAACCCACAGAAAAAAAGATTCCTTTTGCATTCCTGCTCATACCTAGCCGCCTCCCCATGCCGTGGCACCTCTCTAAGCGCCCGAACAAAGCAAGGCACAACCTGGTGTCTTGACATGGCTGCAGGTATAAAAACTAAATCTGCTTACTTTAAAACTTTAGCTTATCTTCTGCTTATATTTAGGTACACGAATTCAGGATTGTCATGAAACACTTAGTTGCGATTTTCTTTCTGCTCGCCACCACCCTATCGGCCACAGCTCAGCAAACTCAGAAACCAGTATTGCATGGCAAGAACTGGATGGCCATTACCGGTAAGCCACTGGCGGCTACAGCCGGCGCTATGACTTTTCAGAAAGGGGGCAATGCCGTGGATGCAGCCTGTGCGATGCTCGCGGCTACCTGCACCATGTGGGATGTGTTGAGTTGGGGCGGGGAAACGCAGGCCCTAATTTATAATCCAAAGACCAAGAAAGTGATCGCCATCAATGCCATGGGCGTAGCCCCTACAGGCGCCACACCGGAGTTCTTCAAGGGTAAAGGGTACAACTTCCCCCCGGAATATGGCCCCTTGGCCGCCACTACGCCGGGCACACCCGGCGGACTCCTATATATGCTGGCAAATTACGGGACCCTGAGCCTGGAACAGGTACTGGCCCCCGCAATCGAAATGGCGGCTGGCTATCCTATGGAAGCGCAAACAGCCAACAGCATTGAGAAAAATAAAGAACATATAAAGCAATGGCCTTACAGCCGGAAGGTTTTTCTAACCCATCCAGGCGAAGACCGGGAGGCACCGGAGCCAGGAGAAATCTTCGTCCAGAAAGACCTGCTGCAGACCTTGACCAAAATGGTGGAGGCAGAACGGGAGGCCCTCAAAAAAGGAAAAAATCGCAAGGATGCCATCATGGCGGCTTACGATCGCTTTTACAAAGGGGATATTGCCGAGGAATTTGTCCGTGGGTCTAAAGAGCAGGGCGGCCTGATCACGATGCAGGACCTGGCCAAGTGGAAACCGATTGAGGAAGAGCCCCTGATGGTGAACTACAAAGGAGTTGACGTGTATAAGATGCAACAGTGGACGCAAGGCCCCGTGATGCTGCAGGCACTCAATGTCCTCGAAAATTTCGATCTGAAGGGTATAGGGTATAACAGCACTAAATACATCCATACGCTCTACCAAGCCATGAACCTCTCGTTCGCTGACCGGGACTTTTATTACGGAGACCCGTATTTCGCTCCTCAGGAACCCATGAAAGGACTGCTAAGTAAGGCTTATGCAAAAGAACGGGCAAAGCTAATACAGTACGATAAGAACAATCCTAGCATTGGTCCCGGAGACCCTTACCCCTTTGAGGGAAGGAAGAACCCCTACCTGAAACTGCTCAAGGAAAGAGGATACGAAATGGATACATCCAAGCGCAACTTCGCCCCTTCCCACGACATCCGGAACGGTTCCTCCATGAACGAATACCAGGAAAGACTCTGGCTAGGCACCACCACGGTAGAGGCGGCTGACAAAGAAGGCTGGGTAGTATCAATTACGCCGAGCGGGGGCTGGGTGCCAGCCTGCATTGCCGGGAACACAGGTATAGGAATGAGCCAGCGCATGCAGAGTTTTGTGTTGGATGCCAAGCTAAACCCTTTCAATGTAGTGGCGCCGGGCAAGCGACCCAGAGTCACGTTAACGCCGTCTATGGCTTTGAAGGATGGTAAACCCTTTCTTTCCTTTGCTGTGCAGGGCGGCGACACGCAAGACCAGAACCTGTTGCAGTTCTTCCTGAATGTGGTGGAGTTTGGCATGAACGTGCAGCAGGCAGCCGAGGCAGCCAACATAAATACAAACCAACTCTGGCTCTCGCTGGGCGGCATGAAAACGGATGACCGCAAGCCGAAGCCCGGTCATATCTTGTTAAACTCCAGCACACCCGACTCCGTTCGAAACGAGCTGAAGAAGATGGGCTATACCTTGAGTTTTGGTGATCGTACCAGCGGCCCTATCAACGCCATCTTCTTCGACTGGAAGCACGGTAGTTTTTGGGGTGGCTCCAGCAACCACGGCGAGGATTACGGAATAGCCTGGTAAATAGAAAAGGTGAAAAATCAGGAGAGCAAGTTAATCAATTAAGCTCCCAGCGGGAAGTTGAAAACGAATGCTGTTCCGTCGGGTGTAATGCCATCCAGCCGGACCATTCCGCTTCTGGAAGCAGCCAATGCTTTGCTGATATCGGCTAGATTGTTCACCAACCGACCATTTACCCGGGTGATCACGGTGCCCTCAGGTATACCGGCTGAGTCAAAAAAGCCGCCGGGTCGTACTGTCGCCACCTGTACACCTCCGCTCAAATCATAGCGCTTTTTTAAGCGATCGGGCAGTGGAGCAAACGAGGCCCCTAACCTGACCTCAAGCTCTTTTCCGGCGATCTCGCTTTCGCTTTCCCCGGTGCTGCCTTTTAGCTCCACACGCACGCGGCGCTGCTTGCCGTTGCGCAGGTAGGTCAGCTCGACTTTGTCGCCGGGGTAGTGGCGGGCTATTCGCTCCGAAAGCTCTGCAGATGACCCCACCCCCACGCCATCAATCCCCTGGATGATGTCGCCCTCTTGCAAGCCGGCTGCCGCTGCCCCACTCTCTGGCTGAACCCCCATGATGTAAACCCCCTGCACCTCGGCCGGATCAATTCCGCGGGACCTCATGATCTGGTCTTCCACTGCCGGAACCGGGAAAGTCACGCCCAGATACCCCCGTTTCACTTCGCCATATTTCCGGATATCGCTTACCACCTTTTGCATCAGGTTAACAGGTATAGCGAAGCCATACCCGGCATAGCTGCCTGTTTGGGAAGCGATAGCGGTGTTTATGCCGATTAGATGTCCGGAAGTGTTGACAAGCGCACCGCCGCTGTTGCCTGGGTTAATGGCCGCGTCGGTCTGGATGAAGGATTCAATGGCTGTGTTGGCTACCTGCGCCGGATCAGCATAGCCACCTTGCCCCGGGCGATTGAGTATACCGATGCTCCTACCTTTGGCACTGACTATACCTGCCGTTACCGTAGAATTAAGGGACAATGGGTAGCCAACTGCCAGCACCCACTCTCCTACCTGTACACTGTCTGAATCCCCGAGCGGCACGATGGGCAGTTGACTTCCCTCCACTTTGAGCAAGGCCAGGTCGGTGCTGGGGTCGCGGCCGATCAGTCTGGCCTCGTAGCTCCGCTTGTCCGGCAGTACCACTTCTATACCTGTCGTGTTTTCGATTACATGATTGTTGGTTACAATGAAGCCGTCCGGTGAAATAAGCACCCCAGACCCAGCGCCACGGGCCGGTCTGTACTCTTGTGGTAATCCGAAAAGCTCGAAGATGGGATTGCGGCTGGCCGGAGCAGTACCTCCGTAAGTAGTTTTGACGTGCACGACGGCAGGCGTAACGCTGGCGGCAGCCTGCACGAAATCGGGATTTCCCGCTGAGGAGTTAACTGTGGCTTTGGCAGGTATAGCCCCGGAAAAAAAACTACCGGAAACATCGTTGCCCGCTCTGCTATCCACATACCTGTATCCTGCAATAGCGAGTATGGCGGAAAGGAGTGCGATTACAGTAGCAAAGACAGCTTGTTTCATATAGCTTGCCTCTTAAATGGGAGCTTTGAGTCAGCAACAGGCCTGGCTAAGCGCCCGTCAGGTATAGCTAGATAACGCACTGACTTTATGAATGGTTTGGTAACATCGGGATTAGGCTTCAAACAAAACTTGAAGGCCTCCTGCCCCATCTTCATCAATTGTAGAATTGGAGGAGAGTTATACCTTAGTCGTGCGACTTCTTCGGTATGTCGCTGCAAGGCCCTTCGTACCTTACAAAAAAGTTAATCCAGATCACCCGGGAGTACCTGAAAATAAAGGGCAAGAGAAAGATAACAACCGCAGCCACCACCCCTATCATCATGGCCATCGTCAGTTCTTCCACAAACTGGTACAGGATGAACAGGGCCGTTAAAAAAATGGCGACATTGAATCCGAAGCTCACATACATGGCACCATAGTAAAACCCCGGTTCCGGCTCGTAGGGTTGTCCGCAGCAGGGGCAGCTTTTGTGCATTTCGGCAAACCGGGTCGTATACCACGTATTTTTCGGGAACATGTCCCCTTCACGGCACCGGGGGCATCGGGCTGTCAGGATGCTATAGAACAGTGAATTTTTCTGGCTCATAAATTTTCGATTTCAGGACTCCAACTTCACTAGTCAAAGATAGTGATATTTGGATGTTCAAACAGTAGTTTGAGCCGGATTTGTCTGTACTTGCGCCGTCACAGGTTGCTGACCAAGTGGCGTAGTTTGTCCGCATCTGTCACGGCGTTGCCCACGATGGTGTTGTTGAAGAACACCCATACTTCTTTGCCGTCTTCCAGCCAGTCTTTCACCATATAGGCGTAGCGCTCCAGCTTCTCGTCTGAGTAAGCCGACGAATACATCTTTTCGTCGCCATGCAAGCGCAGGTAGGCGGTGTCAGTCGTGGTAACTTCTGTACCCGGAAAGCGCTTGCCGGCACTGGCAATTACGGTGGTGATGTCATATTCCCGGAGCAAGTCCAAGGCATCGTCCGAAAACCAGGAAACATGCCTGGCTTCCAGCGCAAAAACCTGGGCAGGGTATAGCCTCCGCAGGGTTTGGAAGAAATCCGCGGCGATGAGCCGATCGAACCGAAAGCTTGCCGCTATCTGCACCAATACGGGGCCGAGTCGCTCCCCCATCAGCAGGTACCTGGACATGAATTTCTGCAGTGGTTCCTCTATTTCCTGGAATTTCCGTTTGTGCGTGATCTCCTGGTGAAGCTTCGGTGCGAACTTAAAATGCGTTGGCGTCTGCGAGAGCCACTTTTCAATGGTTTTAGCCATCGTGAAGTGATAGAAGCTGCTGTTGATCTCAGTGGCGTTGAAGCGGGTAGCATAGTGGCCGAGGAAGTCTGCCGACTTCAGTTCGGGTGGGTATAGCACCTCCTGCCAGCGGTAACTCCAACCAGAGGTGCCTATATGCAATCGGGATGTATCAATCATCAGTATAAATTAAGTTTCAGGCCTGGGCGACGAATTAGCAACAGGATAATTACGATCAGAAGGAAAACAGATCGCATGTAACGAGCACTTTTAACTAATTTATTTCGCTAAATAGTTGACACTGAACGTACAAATTCTTTCAGGCCGTACCCACTTTGCCTGGCTTCACCTTCAATTTTGAGATCATGGATGAATTGAACCAGGGATTTGGAACCTTGTACACAGAGCAGGAAGGCGTAAAGAGCACTAGTACAGGCCATGAAACCAGAGCGGAGCCTAAACCTGCCCTTAGTTTGTTCGACGCCATCGCCGTGATCGTAGGGGTAGTGGTTGGCGCCGGAATTTTCCGGATCCCCTCAGTGGTGGCCGCCAATGTCGATTCCACCACCATGTTCCTGACCACCTGGGTGCTGGGTGGATTTGTCTCGTTGATCGGGGCGCTTTGCTATGCCGAGCTGACCACCACATTTCCGAATGCCGGCGGCGATTACCATTTCCTGACCAAAGCGTTCGGAAAAAAACTGGCCTTCCTCTTTGCCTGGGCCCGCATGAGCGTGATACAGACGGGTTCTATCGCGCTCCTTTCCTTTATCATCGGCGATTACATGACCCGAATCTATACCTTAGGAGAATTTTCGTCGGCAGCATACGCGGCCTTCGTTGTTGTCTCACTCACAATCATCAACATTGTGGGAGTGAAATTCGGGACTGGCATACAGAAACTGCTCCTATTGCTGGAAGTGTTCGGTATAATGATTGTGCTGGGGGCCGGTTTCTTTTTTGCGCCTGAAAATTCGATAAGCACTACGCCTGCCCTTTCGAACACTTCTAACTCATTGGGGCTGGCCATGGTATTTGTGTTGCTCACTTTCGGGGGATGGAACGAGGCAGCCTATATCTCTGCTGAAATGCGAACAGGGCGTCGGGGTATGGCCATCGCCCTGATTGCCAGTATTATCATTATCACACTCATCTACTTGCTCATCAACCTTGCCTACCTTAACGCATTGGGGCTGAATGGCCTATCAACTTCGGATGCTGTGGCCGGGGACCTGATGCGGGTGACATTCGGAGAGTCCGGGCTAATGCTGATTAGCCTGATTGTGATGGTAGCAGCCCTCACCTCTGCCAATGCCACTATATTCACCGGCGCAAGAACCAACTATGCACTGGGCAGGGATTTTCCGGTGTTCAGTTACCTGGGCAAATGGAACATGCGCACATCGTCACCGGTCAATGCCTTCCTGGTGCAGGGCGTCATCTCCCTGTCACTTATTGGGCTGGCACTTTTTACCCGTAACGGTTTTGAGACCATGGTCGAGTATACAGCCCCCGTCTTTTGGTTTTTCCTGATGATGGTAGGTATAGCGCTGTTCGTGCTGAGGCGAAAAGAGCCCCGGCTCAACCGTCCGTTTCGGGTGCCCCTCTATCCGCTGACGCCCTTGGTCTTTTGCCTGACCAGTGCTTACCTCCTCTACTCCAGCCTGGTGTATACCGGCCTGGGCGCGATTGTGGGCGTCGGTGTGCTGGCAGTGGGTGCAGTCCTGTTGCTGGCTTTGCCCGCCATAGAGCGGCACCTGAACCCTAATGCAAAGCCGCTTCAATAAAGTCACAGCGGTTTTAACTTAAAATTAGCCCGATCCGTAAAAATATGACCGCCCTTTTCAACCAGGCTCGCCCGCCTATACCTGCCAGAACCACACAAACCGGAGACTGACAGGCGATCGCCACAAATGCCCCCGCACCAGTGAACTCACAACTAACTTCAACTTATTTTTAACCAAAAGGAAAGAAGATGAGAACAATAAGACATTCACTTAGCACCTTGTTGATGGCGCTTTGCGCTACTTTCGCATTGGCCCAGACCACCACAGCCCCCAGACTGGATGTACCCTACGTCCCTACGCCGCAGCCGGTGGTAGACGCCATGCTCAAACTGGCCAACGTAACCGAAAAGGATGTTTTATATGACCTGGGCTGTGGAGACGGACGCATTGTGATTACAGCGGCCAAGCAATACGGAGCCAACGCGACCGGATTCGACATAAATCCAGAGCGCATTGCAGAAGCGAACGCCAACGCCAAGGAAGCCAAGGTGACTGACAAAGTAAGGTTTGTGGAGGGCAATCTGTTTGAGGTGGACTACAGGCCGGCATCCGTGGTAACGCTATACCTGCTGCCGACAATTAACATGAAACTGCGTCCCATGCTTTTAGAACAGCTCAAGCCAGGCACCCGCATCGTTTCCCATGCCTTTGATATGGGCGATTGGGAACCCGACGAAACCATGGTGATTGATGGCTCTACAATTTATCTCTGGACTGTACCTGAGAAAAAGGAAAAAGCAAACGACCGATAAGTCCTTGTGAAGGATGATAAACAAAACCCCGTACCAGTCTGGGACGGGGTTTTGTCGTGCCTATCCCTACCTGATCGTCTAAAACCGCCTATATTCAGCTATTTTGATTTATTAATTTATATCTTTACAGCTGACACTAACCCTTATCACAGAAATGTACACAGGACTACAGCATTTACACTCTTACATGACCTATCTGGTGCTTTTAGGTCTGTTGATCAGCCTGGTAGGCGCACTGAGCGGCATGTCCGGCAACAAGCCTTTCACGGAAAAAAACAGAAAAATGAGCCTTCTCGGCCTGATTCCGGCACACCTGCAATGGGTAATCGGTGTAATTCTGTACTTTGTTTCTCCGCTAGGTATGGCCAATGTTTCCGGCGCTGCCATGAAAGACTCTATTTCAAGACTTTACATCCTGGAGCACCCACTAACCATGATTATCGCCGTTGTACTGATCACGGTGGGTTATGCCCGTGCAAAGCGCCTGCAGGACAACAAAAAACGTTTCAACAGCATCCTCATATTCTACGGTCTGGCATTGGCACTCATCCTGATCCGTATTCCTTGGAATGCATGGCCAGGTAACTAAGCCGCAGTATAACTTCAGGTATAGCGACACAGTTATACTCGAATTGCCTCCCCCTACAGGTATAGCCCTGAAGCGGGAGGCAATTCTTTTTACTGGATTTAGTACCTTTAGCATGACGATCGGTTCAGACTATTGCAGCCGGTCAATACAAGAAATCAGACGCAGCAGACATGAGCACATCCATTTCCTATAGCGAAGCCAACCCATCCATCAAGCAAGTAGCCGAGCAGGTATATACCCGGCACAATATCTATAAAGAGCCGGCTTTGCAGCACCGTCGATTCAGGCACCGCCATATTGTGCCCCTGCTGGAGCAGCTCCGCGAGCACACCCTGTTTGAAGTGGATGTGGTGGGCAAGTCAGCGGAAGGGCGTGATATCTACCTGGTGAAAGCAGGTACAGGCAAAACAAAAGTCATGCTTTGGTCGCAAATGCATGGGGATGAACCCACCGCTACGATGGCCCTGTTCGATCTTTTCAATTTTCTGCGCCAATCCGATGAGCTGGATGCTGTTCGGAACCAGATTCTGGAAAACACCACCCTGTACTTCGTTCCCATGCTAAATCCGGATGGAGCCGAAATGTATACTCGCCGCAACGCCTTGGGTATAGACCTGAATCGGGATGCCCTGCGACTGCAAAGCCCGGAAGCTGTGCTACTGAAGCATCTGCGCGACACACTGGAGCCTGCGTTCGGCTTTAATCTGCATGACCAGAGCCGTTACTATACCGCTGGCTATACCTCCCGGCCGGCCACCATCTCTTTCCTGGCCCCGGCCTATGACCACGCCCGGACCGTGAACGAGGTTCGTGACAGGGCCATGCGCACCATTGCAGGCATGCATGAAGCGTTGCAGTCATTTATACCCGGTCAGGTGGCCAAGTTTTCGGATGAGCATGAGCCCCGCGCTTTTGGTGATAACATCCAGAAATGGGGAACCAGCGTGATCTTGGTAGAGTCCGGTGGGCAACATAACGACCAGGAGAAGCAGCATATACGTCAGCTGAATTTCACCTCTATCATATCAGCCCTGCACCTGATTGGCAACAAGGCCTATACTGCTTATGAACTCGAGCAGTACCACCGTATACCTGAAAACCAGCGCAACCTGTTCGACCTGGTGGTGCGAAATGTGTGCTATCAGGAAAATGGCCAGGACACGCTGCTAGACATCGGCATTAACAGACTGGAGGTAGAGTCACCAAACCCGATTGGCTTTTATCACAGCAGTGTGGTGGAAGAGCTCGGCGACATGAGTGTTTTTCACGGGTATGAGCAATTGGATGCCGAAGGCCTCATACTTATACCTGGCAAGGTATACGGGACGGTACTTGACAGCCTCCAGGAACTTACGCCCGAGCTTTCTGAAAAATTATTATCTAATGGCTATACGACTGTTCGGGTGGCATCCCTGCCAGGAGTGCTGCCTGACCCCACCTCGCTACCACTCAACGTGACTGGTTTGGAAAGTTTGGTTGACCATCAACTCAGACTGGACAATGGCGCCAATTTCATCTTGCAGGATTTAGAGGGCAAAGCAAAGTATGCCATCCTGAATGGTTTCTTGTATGATTTGCAGGGTAAAAAACCGGCACTTTTCCACGGGCTCCTGCATTAATCCTGCCTATATTAAATTTCTACTTTATAAGAACCTGGTTTTTGGAATCAGTTTGTATCTTACAGACTGATTCCTGACCAACCTTTACTTCATGGTATTAAATTATCTGTGGGCGGCCTTTTTCCTGATCGCCTTTTTCATTGCTTTGTTTCAGCTCATCGTGTTCCGCGATGTCGAGATCTTTCAAAAGCTAGTGACCAGCACCTTCGATAACGCCAAGCTTGGCTTCGAAATCTCCCTTGGCCTGACTGGGGTGATGACCTTATGGCTGGGTTTGATGAAGGTAGGTGAACGCGGCGGCATCATCGCAATTTTCTCCAGGCTGGTGGCCCCGTTTTTTAACAGACTCTTTCCGGAGATTCCGAAAAACCACCCGGTATTTGGTTCTATTCTGATGAACTTCTCTGCTAACATGCTGGGACTGGACAATGCCGCCACCCCGCTCGGCCTCAAAGCCATGAAGGAAATGCAGGAACTCAACCCGATCAAAGAACGGGCGTCCAATGCCCAGATCATGTTCTTGGTGCTCAACACCTCCGGCCTGACGATCATACCTGTCAGCATCATGGTGTTTCGGGCACAATTGGGTGCAGCCGATCCTTCTGATATATTTATACCTATCCTGCTGGCTACCTTCTTTTCGACGATGGTAGGCCTGATTGCGGTCGCGCTATACCAACGCATCAACTTGTTCAACCCGGTTATACTAGCATATATTGGTACACTCCTATTACTGATAGTCGGACTTATCTACTACTTCAGCACCATCACCCAGGAAGAAGTCAGTGTCATTTCGCAGGTGGCCAGTAATGTCATTCTCTTTTCGATTATTGTGTCCTTTGTGGGGCTTGCGCTTGTCAGAAAGGTGAATGTGTACGAAGCTTTCATTGAAGGAGCCAAAGAGGGTTTTTCGGTTGCCATCACCATCATACCTTACCTGGTAGCCATTCTGGTAGCTATTGGGGTTTTCCGCACTTCCGGAGCGTTGGATATGATCGTAGACAGCATAGGTTACCTTATTGCGCTCACAGGCGTGAACACAGATTTCGTACCCGCACTGCCGGTTGCCTTTATGAAGCCTTTGAGCGGCAGCGGCGCACGCGGCTTGATGGTAGAGGCCATGAACACCTACGGCGTGGACTCATTTGTCGGACGTATGGCCTCGGCTTTCCAGGGTTCAACCGAGACGACCTTTTATATCCTGGCCGTATACTTCGGTTCTGTAGGTATAAAACGTTCGAGGTATGCCCTCACCTGCGGTCTGTTGGCCGATTTGGCAGGCGCTATTGCAGCGATATTCATAGCCTATCTGTTCTTCCATTAAAACCTAATTTTATATAAACGCAAAAGAGGCTGCCCATAACAGGCAGCCTCTTTTGCGTTTATATAAAATTATTATAGCATTAGTTTCGGGCTACTACCGGATGTCCTTCCAGCTGAGCGTAACTGAGTTTCCAGTTACCATCCTCCCCTTTTTTCCAAAGGAGCATATAATTACCTTCACCTAGGCCACGCGGCTCGTTCGGGCTTCCTGGCAGTACATCCACCGAGAAGGTACCGGCTTCATAGGCTATGCTATTATCAGTACCGGTGCTTACGGCATAAGTCTTTAAATCCGCAATAGTACCCATGGTTTCTCTCACCCACTTGTCTGACACTTCCGCTTTTCCTCTGTATACCACCTCCCCTTGCAGGAAATGAACATCATCAGCCAACATACCTGTGACCTTGCTTTCATCTCGGGCATTCCAGGCGCTTATAAACTCGTTATTTAACTCCTTAATGTCTACCGATTGCTTAGGATCCGAGCAGGAAGCCAGAAAGAATACTGCGAACAATGTATAAAGTATCGTTTTCATGATTTCTGATTTTAGTTGTTTATACCTGACAGCGTACGATATTTTCTAAGGGATGGTGCTCCTCCCCACCTATATAGGTGGAGAAGAGATCCCTTGATTGACGCTTACCAGCTCTTTCTTCTATACTCAGAGGTATGGTAAGGTTTTGTGCTATCACCGTAGTCCAGGTTAGGCAAGTACGATGCATATACCAACTGAGGATTTGGTCCATTATTCGATGCATACATCATAGCCAATGAATTGGCAGCCGTTTCCTCTGCCTGGGTTGCAGCCAGTACACCGGTCTGACGTGCAGCCGCAGGCTTAGCCGAAGGAGTTGACTTCTTGGCTACTGCCGCTCTATTCGCTGCTGCCCTGTTAGCGGCTGCTCTCTGGGCTGCGGCTACGCGTGCTGCCTCGGCCTCACGTTCCTTTTGCTTATTATCTATGTGCTTACCAATGCCATAACCAACTGCGCCACCGGCAACGCCACCAACAACGCCACCCACTACTCGGTTGCGCTTATGAATAATAGCACCTGCAGCGGCACCAGTACCAGCACCAATTACAGCGCCTTTTGCTTGTGGGCTCCAGCCAGTTCTTTTCTCCTGCGCCTCAGCCGATCCGCCTGCAGCAACTGAAACCATCAGTGCCAGGCCCATTATAAAGCTTACCTTTTTCATAACTTTCAATTTTAGGAAGAAACATTAAACTCTTTCTGGTGGAGTATTTACAATATGCGTGCCAGTACAATCCTGGAGCGTCATTAAAAGCGCTTTTAATAGACTCATTTTATTAGCCCTCAATTAATTAATCAAGTTTAACTAATTGATTTAAAGTAAATTAAATAAAACCAGACACAGATTTAAATTTTTTATACATACCCTTAAAAAAATTCACAAACCGAAACATATGGTCAGAAAGTTCTAATTAAAAATGCAGCAATATTGCTTTCACGGAAGAATAAATTATCTTTAAATATGGAGATATCTTGGAGATCTGTATCATACACCTTGACGTTGGGCTTAATGCTTATAGCCGGGAGTGCATGCCAACGCGTAGCACAGCATAGTATAACGTATAACCTGCTGATCAGGGGAGCCTCGGTTGTGGATGGGACAGGTAAATCTTCGTTTGTGGCCAATGTGTTGCTTCTAGGGGACTCGATCGCTGTGATCAACCGGGACACCTCGGCGACCTATTCTGCCAAGAGAACGATCGATGCTAAAGGCCTATACCTGACTCCAGGCTTTATAGATACACACGCGCACGGCGATCCGTTGGAAACGCCGGAGTTCCGCAATTTCCTATCGATGGGGGTGACCACGATCAGCCTTGGCCAAGATGGCTTTAGCCCGGAGCGAGAAGACCTTAAGGGATGGATGGCAGAGGTATCGGAAAAAAGACCGGCAGTGAACATTGCCATTTTTGTCGGCCACAACACCCTTCGCATGCAGTCAGGTATACGCTACGATTCCATTCCATCGGAACAAGGTATGGCGACCATGGAAAAACTGCTGACCAACGCTCTGGAGGCTGGCTGCTTCGGCATGACCACCGGCCTGGAGTATAACCCCGGCTACTATTCAGACAGTGCCGAGCTGAACAGGTTGGCTAAAATCGTAGGCTCCAAGGGTGGGCTGATCATGAGCCATATGCGAAACGAGGATGATAATAAAGTAGAACAATCCATTCGGGAACTGCTTGCGCAGGGCAAATACTGCCCCGTGCATATCTCTCACCTCAAAGTGGTTTATGGCAAAGGAGAAAACCGGGCGAAGGAGATACTCGCCTTGCTCGACAGCGCCAGAACGCAAGGTATAGAGGTAACAGCAGACATTTATCCGTACACCGCCAGCTACACAGGTATAGCCATCCTGTTTCCGGACTGGGCCAAAAAACCATACGATTACCAAGAGGTATTAAAATCCAGACGAGCTGAGCTAGCCACCTTCCTCAAAAATAAAATCATCCAGCGAAACGGTCCTGAGGCGACTCTCATAGGTTCTGGCCCCCATAAAGGCAAAACACTCGGGCAGGTGGCAAAGGACCTGAACAAACCATTTGAACTAGCCCTCATGGAAGATATCGGGCCTTATGGTGCTGATGGTGCCTATTTTATTATGGATGAGGCCCTACAGGAGACTTTTTTGAAGAACGACCATGTGATGGTTTGTACAGATGGCAGCCCCACCATGCGCCACCCCAGAAGCTATGGTACCTTCGCCCGAATAATCGAGACCTATGTGATGGGAAAAAGCTTAATCTCGTTTGAAGAAGCCATACACAAGATGACTGGTCTGCCTGCCCGCACGATCGGGCTGCCTGACCGTGGGCTTATTCAGGTAGGTCACAAGGCAGATCTTCTTCTTTTCAGACCCGAAAAGGTTAAGGAGAAGGCTACTTATGAAAACCCCCATCAGGAAGCCACAGGGTTTGATTATATCCTCGTAAATGGGAAGGTTGTGGCAGAGCAACAACAGGAGATATTTAACAGAGCCGGTAGAGTTTTGAAGAAGAAGCAGATCAATTGACATTCATCAATTAAAATTTCATTTCATCCATTGAGCGCCTTGTAGGTTATTGCCTGGAGCAACGGTACTTTAATGTATAAGATCTAATCCTTATAAAAGGAAGCAGTAATTGTTTATTATACCTCTCATAACGTAGCCTTGTCCAACACCCACAGGTATAAATTGGCTTACAATGTCTACCCGCCCATTTCTTAGGCTGGCTTTTTTTCATTTCAATTGCCCCACTAATCCTTTGCGTCCTATCATTTCTGATTGCAAATAAGCAGTTACTCATCAGGAATAACTATACCCATATCACTATATCATAAAATTAAATATTAGTCAGAATTAATATAATATCCATTAGAATTTATATTCAATTTAAGACTTATCGATAAAAAGGTGCAAAAAAATCTTTTAAAAGTAACTTAGGCTACCAAGCCCTCGTATTGTAACCAAACACTATTTTGTTTAATTTTTCCAATCAGGCACAAGATAACTTAATAGAATACTTAATTCATAACCCTTACCCTTGGTCTATATGAATATGAAACCCTTACCAGTAGCCTTTATGCTTGTTTTAGTTATTTCCCAAGCTGTACTATTTTCTTGCACAGGTACTAAAAACGCTGTCTACTTCAACAATATTCAAAGCACCGAAATTAAGGGCAGTTTAGAAAATTTGGAGCCGGTAATTCAGACCAACGATTTATTGAGCATCTATGTGAATAGCATGAACCCGTCTGCATCCGAACTTTTCAATGTATCCAACCCCAGCAATTCCAGAATCTCTAATGCAGCCGCAACCAGTACAGTATCTCCGGTGATTGGATACCTGGTCGATCAGGACGGCTTTGTTCAGCTGCCGTTTTTAGGGAAGGTACAGGCTGCCGGCCTTACAAAAAAAGAATTCCAGGAGCATGTCAGGCGTGAATTAGTTAATAAAAAGCTACTCATCGATCCCATTGTGGATGTGCGATACCTGAACTACAAGGTTTCAATTTTGGGCGAAGTCGCACGCCCTTCTGTCCTGACTATTCCCAGCGAGAAAGTAACATTGCTGGAAGCGCTGGGCTTGGCGGGCGACTTAACCATTTACGCCAGCCGTAACAACATCCTGCTGATCAGGGAGGAAGAAGGAAAAAAGAAGCTGGTTCGAATTGATTTGACCTCCGATGAGATATTCACTTCGCCCTATTATTACTTAAAATCAAACGACATCATTTATGTCGAGCCTAATAACACCAAAATCCAAAGTGTAAGTCCCGCCAGGCAATGGCTACCCGTTGTTTTTAGTGGGTTGACAGTCATTGTCATTGCAATTGACCGGTTAACAAGATAGATTATAACATTCCATCAATTCTTATGAGTCATAATACAACTAGCTCTGAAGACAGCTTTATTTCATCTATAATGCATAAATATTTGCCTTACTGGCCCTTATTTATTGTGTTGCTGCTACTCTCCTTGATGGGAGGATGGGCCTACCTAACCTATTATGCTACTCCTCAATACGAAGTGACTGCTTCGCTCATGATTAAGGATGAGGAAAAAGGAGTAAGTGGTTCCAAGATAACCGAATCGATCGATGCCTTCACAGCAAATAAAACCATAGAAAACGAAATCAGTGTACTGCAATCGCGGGCATTAATGCTCAATGTAGTCAAAGCACTGAAACTGTACGCTCCCCTCCATGAAGAAGGAAAGTTTAAGTCTGTATCAGCGTATACTTCCTCACCTGTAATAGTGGAAATCAAAAATCCGGATAAAATCACAGATGTTCCTAAAATAAGCTTCGTCTATGATGAAACCAGAAAGGTCGTCATTATAGGTCCCGATGATTATCCGCTTGACAAATGGACTTCATCCCCCTATGGAAAGATAAGATTCTCTGCAAACCCGAACAAAGAGAGAGAGGCTGTTTACCCTCTGTCTTTCTCCTTGCTAAATCCCACTACCGTAGCAAATGGCCTGTTAGCCAGAGTAAGGATACAAGCCTCCAGCAAATTCTCCTCTGTTGTTAACATGAACGTGAAAGATTCTGTACCCCAAAGAGGTGAAGACATCCTAAATGAAATTATCAGTGCCTACAGGCAAATAGCTGTCAGCGAGCGAAACAGGCTAGCAGCAAACACGCTTGAGTTTGTGGAAGAGCGAATAAAATCCGTAGTGGATGAGTTGAACGCTTTGGAAAACGAAGTGGTGGAGTTCAGATCCACAAAGGGTGGCGTAAACCTAAGCGAACAAGGGCGGCTATACCTGGAGAACGTAAGGGACAATGACCGTAAAGTGTCTGAGATCACCACTCAGTTAGCTGTTTTAGACAAGGTAGAAGCCTATGTTACTTCCAAAAATAATGCGGCGAGCTTTGTTCCATCCACGCTAGGTATAAACGACCAGGCGCTCACTCACCTGCTGCAAAACCTGTATGATTCAGAGATTGAATACCAAAAGCTAAAGCACACCACTGCCCAGAATAATCCTGTGCTCATCTCGGTCATCAATGAGATCGAAAACATCAGGCCCAGAATATTAGAAAATATCCGGAACCAGAAAACCAACCTACTGGCCAGTCGAGCGAACCTGACCGCTACCAACAATACCTATAATTCAGTCTTGCAATCCATCCCAGAGAAGGAAAGGGAGCTGATGGAACTTAACAGGCAACAAACTGTGAAAAACAATGCCTATAACTTTCTCCTGCAAAAGCGTGAGGAAACGGTGCTTTCCTACGCCCCTACTGTAGAAGAGAGCAAAGTCATTGACATGGCGGGCTCTTCGTCCGATCCGATCAGCCCTCAGCCCATGTACATTTACCTTTTGGCTATTATGGGGGCATTTGGCGTCGGCATTGCGTTTGTGGCAGGCAAGGAACTGCTTAACAGCAAACTTTTATTCAGGGCTGAAATTAGCGAATACACCAACGCTCCTATTGTAGCAGAACTCACTTATATCAAGCCACAGGAAACGGGCACATTTCATATTCCAACAGAGGCCACCGTTATCGAGCAATTCAGGCAGTTGAGGGCGACCCTAGGCTTGTATGGTCGCACCTTCACCAAGAAGAAGATTTTGGTTACATCCAGCATTCCGGGTGAGGGGAAAAGTTACGTCAGCTCTAACCTGGCCTGGAGCCTTGCATCTTCTGGAAAGAAAGTCGCTTTGCTTGATTTCGATCTTCGAAACCCCAACACATCCTCACAGTTTGGTCTCTACAAGCAGGAAGGGATCATTGAGTACCTGAACACGGACGCACCGCTCGAAAACATAATAAAGGACACCGAATTTGGCAACCTCAGCATCTTGCCTGCCGGCAACGATATTGGGGATCATACTGAGCTACTGCTCAACGGCAAATTAGAATACCTATTCGCTTACTTGGAGGAGACTTTTGATTACTTGATCATAGACACCCCTCCCATCGATTTGGTTTCGGACGCTTATCTGTTATCAGAATACTCCGATATCTCCTTGCTTGTGATGAGACACGCCTATACGCCTAAGAGTCTGGTGCAACGATTACGAACAGACAATAAAATTCAATCACTGAACAATGCTGCCATCATCTTCAATGCTGTCAAACCCAGGGGTTTTGTTAATGGACGCTATGGATACGGCTATGGCTATGGCTATGAGTATAAATACACGGATAAGGCATATCGAAAAGGCGGTGCGACTGCCAAGGCGTAAGACGCAGGCCCCTTTATGATCAACCGGCAATAATTAAGTCGATTGATTGTCTTTATTCAATTAACCAATAATTACATATGCGCATGAAGGTTTTAGTTACAGGTACAGCAGGATTTGTAGGGTTTCATTTAGCGGAGAAACTGCTTAGCAGAGGCGATGAAGTAGTAGGCGTAGACAATATAAATGATTATTACGACATCAGATTGAAATTGGACCGCCTGGCTGAAAGTGGTATACCGGAGGATCTGATTGACTGGAACAAGGAAGTCACCAGCTATAAGCACTCCAGGTATAGATTCATAAAAATGAACCTGGAAGATAAAAGTGCCTTGATGTCGCTTTGCCAAAAGGAAAAGTTCGATGTGATCATGCACTTAGCCGCCCAAGCAGGGGTTCGCTACTCCATCACGAATCCTGATGCCTACGCCCAGTCCAATCTCATAAGTTTTCTAAATATTTTGGAGGCCGGTCGGCACAACAAGATTAAGCACCTGGTGTATGCCAGCTCGTCGAGTGTGTATGGCTTGAACGAGACCATGCCATTTGCTGTCAAGCATAATGTAGACCACCCTGTGTCGCTGTACGCCGCCAGTAAAAAGGCAAACGAGCTTATGGCCCATACCTACAGCCACCTCTACAGAATTCCCACATCCGGATTGCGCTTTTTCACGGTTTATGGTCCGTGGGGGCGACCTGACATGGCATACTTCCTGTTTGCAGAAGCCATCTCCAATAAAAAACCTATCTCGGTTTTCAATCACGGCAAAATGAAAAGGGACTTCACCTATATCGATGATATTGTGAATGGCATTGTCAATGTAATGGATAAGCCGGCTGAGCCGTGTGCAGGGTGGAACAGCAAAAACCCGGATCCTTCTCGCTCAACCGCCCCATACTGTATCTACAACATCGGCAACAACACACCGGTAAGTCTAATGAGCTTTATCCACGAAATTGAGAAGTGCCTAGGACAAAAAGCTATTCTGGAAATGAAAGACATGCAACCTGGGGATGTTACCGCTACTTGGGCCAATGTGGACGACCTTATCAATAATTTCAATTATAGACCCAATACTACTATTCAATTCGGCCTGAGAAGCTTTATCGATTGGTATAAGAGTTATTATTCGATGAGGGGTATGATGGAAACCGGTATGGAACAACATCGGTACAGCGCCTAGTCATCGCACCATCCGTGAACTGCCCGTTTTGGTCTTCTCGATCAGGCTTCTTTTGTGTTTTCTAGGTTTCGTGTCAGTTTACGGTAACATCACAGAGGAAGAACATTCCCATTATCTACGAATAAATTAAGCCTACATACCCTTGAGCGAAAACGTAGTCAAAATACCGACCGCCCCTAAGCAGGAAAACTTAAAGCAACGCGCCTACCTCAATTCTATTACCAGTATAATAGACTACGCAGGAGCGCAAATCACCGGTTTTATAGTGAGCCCCTTCATTGTCAATGGCTTGGGAAGCTCTATGTACGGTATCTGGCAAATGCTTAGCCAAATGACAGGCTACGCAGGTATGGCAGACACCAGAGCAACTCAGGTTCTGAAGTGGTCCATAGCCAACAAAAGGGATGTCGCCAGCGACGAAGAGCTAAAAAGTGATGTTACCACGGCACTGGTTGTCACGGTGCTTATTTTACCACTCGTACTGATAGTTGGCGGTATCATTGTCTGGTACGCCCCATTCATCACACAGGCTGACCCGGCCCATTACGATTTGATACGGATTGCCTGCTCATTGTTGGTGACATCTCTGGTAATAAACAAAGTCTTCAACCTCTTTGAATCGGTGCTGCGGGGCATGAACCTTGGCTTTAAGCGGATGGGGTTCAGAGCCGGGATTGTTGCACTGGCTGGTGGGTTAAAAGTGTTCGCTATTACACAGGGCTACGGCTTAATCGGGTTATCGAGCATAGAAGTTATTACTGCCTTGATCACTGGGGCGACATTTTACTACATCGTAAAACAGAACATTGGCTGGTTTGGCTTTGGAAGCACTAACTTAAAAAGCGTGGTTTCTTACGGCAAGTTAAGTGGGTGGTTTATGGCTTTTACCGGCTCCAAGATGTTCCTCCTAAGCAGCGACAAGATTATTCTCGGTTACCTGGTAGGGCCAGTGTTTGTTACTAAATATGCCATCACCATGTTTACATCCTATGCTTTGCAAGGCTTGATTAACGCCATTGTGAACGGCATAATTCCGGGTATTGGCAGCCTATTCGGAAAACAGGAATTTGACAAGGTGCATAAAGCCAGGCGCATCATCCTGTCCCTGAATTGGCTACTCGCATCAAGCCTGGGGTTTACTATTTTGCTCTTAAACCGATCGTTTATCAGTCTATGGGTAGGAGAAGAACACTATGCGGGCACGTTTGAGAACTTGCTCATCATATTCGTTTCCATTCAGGTGGTGTTCTTCCAAATTGACAGCATCATCATAAACGTAACCCTCGATATGAGGAAGAAGGTTTTATTCTCTTCTCTTGCCTCCATGTTAACTATTGTGCTGGCATGGTTCCTTGTCGAGAAGTACTTCATTGTAGGATTGTGCTTTAGTATTTTGGTAGGCAGGTTTGTTTTAACAATAGGCTATCCTTTGATTCTGAAAGAAAGCATGAAAGATAAATCAAGTGTATTTGTAAGACATAAAATACAACCGGTTGTCGTTTGTGCCCTGTTTTTTTTAACCGCAGCCTACTTAAGTCAATCGATCGATATCAACAGCTGGATCTACCTGATAGTGGTTGGTGCCATTTCAGTGCTTTCCACCGGACTATTGTTTTGGTTTCTGGGCCTCGTGCCTAAAAACAGAGCGGAGGCCTGGGAAGCAATTTCTGCTATTAAACTATTTAAAAAGGATTAATCACGAAGCAAATTACCAGCTTCATGTCACGCTCCAATTATATGATTCGAAATTTTTGATCATGCATACTGGTATTGGCCATCTCAATCAGATTATTTGATACAGTTGTAGTAAATCAAAAGCTGTCTGTCTACAAAATATAATCACTATGAAAAAGAATAAAATTTACGTCATACATTCTAATTCAAAAATTGAATCGCTGTATACGCTTTTTCCATTGATTATTTCAAAATACAGCTCCTTTCTAGAATTCATGCATTTGGACTCTAAAGAGGTGATGCAAATAGAGGGAGAATGTGTCATTCTGGTGCGCGCCTTCAAAGGAAATCAATCATTCAAAGATGATGTCGAAAAAAAAAGAGACTTCATCAAAAGCTTTAAAAAGAGATTTGATAGGGTGATTATGCTGGATGATGGTGCCGGCAGTGATAGTTTGCATTATGAATACATGGATTTGGTTGATCTGTACTACAAGGGCAAATTGTTAATCAATAAGGAGAATTACCTCAAACCCATGTATGGGAGTCAACTTTTTACGGATTATTATAATACAAATTTTGGTGTAACAGATGAAAAGATCAAAATAAGATCAGCGCCTTCTGACCCTACCGTACTAAATAAACTGAGGGTATCTTGGAATCTAGGTTGTGGGGTGTATCCAATGCCGAATCAAAATATCATAAAGATTGCGAGGGGGTTTACTACATACAATTTCCCCAAATTACTGAAGCCTTGGTACCAATTCAATTACAATAAAATGATTAATGAATTGAATAAACCCATTAATTATGCAAGCAAACTAAAATTGGTGCATGCCAGGTTCGGGTACAAAGGACTGCCTAACACCATTGCCTACCAAAGACAGCTCTTGTTAAACAAATGCAAAATAAATAAAAAAGTCATATCCGGAAAAATAAACCAAAAAGCCTATAATGCTGAGATCAAAGGTGTTGCTTCCGTTCTTAGTCCATTTGGGTGGGGAGAAGTGTGCTTTCGTGATTTCGAAGCAGTATTGAATGGTGCTTTACTTATAAAACCCAATATGGACATGTTGGAAACCTGGCCTAATATATATCTGAGTTCCAAAACTTATCTCCCCATTGATTGGAATGGCGAGAACCTGCTGGAGACGATTGAATCCGTTACCGACAGCTTGGGGACCTATTATGATATTGTAGAAACCGCTAGAGAAGAGTATAAAAATAGCTTACTGAGTATAGATGCCAAAGTTCAAAGCTTTCTACAGGAGGCATCAAAGCTGACAATATTTTAAGATCGGGTCTGCGGTCCGAAACTGCTTAGCTTTTGGACGATGTAGTTGGTTCGAAATTCAGGTAATCAACACAATTTACCCCAGGGGGATTGGATATCCATATTTAATTGAATTCTTATGCAAGAGTACGCCATTTCAAAGGAATCTGTGAGACTGCTGGAGGAACTCAAAAACGCTAACATATCGTTTGCGCATTGGAAGAGTAACAGTCACCTGTTGAAGTCATTGGCTGGAAAGACTGACCTGGACATTCTGATCAAACCTGAAAATCGTTCAAGATTTGAATCGAGTATGCAAGACTTAGGCTACAAGAGGCTGGTGAGCCAGCCCTGGAGCACTTACCCGAATGTGGATGATTGGATAGGGCTAGATCAAGAGACAGGTTGCCTACTGCACTTACATACGCATTACGCATTGGTAACCGGCATTCAACATGTCAAGCATCTATACCTGCCTTGGTTAGACATATTTTTTGACCACGTTGTAACAGATGAGAAAACCGGATGGCCTATACCTAAGCCAGAGCTGGAAGCGATCATTTTGTTTGTGAGGATATGGGCTAAAATGCCCCCTGCCGAAAGAATCAAAAGCGTTCCCTCCATTCCCCCCTACATCAAAGAGGAACTGATAACCCTACTTCGAAAATCTTCCTTCGAAGATTTTGAGAGTTTGTGTGCTGAGCTTAAACTCAAAACCCCCAATAATTTTAAAGCAACCTATACCTCCATATTAACCGATCAGGACTCCGGTTCAATTCTTAAAGTTGCTCAGGCTTTTTATGAGCAGCTGACACCATTCTTTCGGCTACCTTGGTCGCTGTCCCTTCTTAGATCCTCTTACTTTAAGTTGAATATCAAAGCCCAAAAAAAATCAATAAGGTTTTTTGGCCCCAGAAGACTTGGCAAGACATTGCAGGGTGGTGGAAAAGTAATTGCGTTGATAGGCAGCGATGGCTCCGGAAAAAGCACTTTAAGCCACGATCTTCTGGAGTGGCTCACCTACAAAATAGACACGCACTATTTTTATATGGGCAAAAACCCCCATATCCGGAGTTATAAAAAAACGGTGCTTTCCAAATCTGGTCTGCTGTTTTCCGACAACAGATTTTCCAAGTTCATGAGACGGAAGCTTGGCAAGCTTTACCATATTTTTCTCATCAAGGAAAAATTAAGCGCCTTGCGTAAAGCAAAAAAAATGAGTTTGGCGGGTAGCGTTATTATTTGCGATCGCTTCCCTCAGAAAACGATTTCAGGCATTAACGACGGGCCTGGTCTCCAGCAGCAAGGCGACAATTGGTGGGCAAAATCGGAAATGAGCCTTTTTTATAAAGTTGCTGAAGTAGAACCGGATATTGTGATCAGGTTACAGGTGTCTCCGGAAGTGGCGGCTGCCAGAAAACCGGAACATGATAGTGAAAGCATCCGAAAAAAATGCAGCATAATCGATCAGATAACTTTTGAGAATACAACAGTCATCAACATAGACGCTAATAAGCCTTATG
This sequence comes from Pontibacter aquaedesilientis, assembly GCF_014773225.1. Classification (GTDB taxonomy): domain Bacteria; phylum Bacteroidota; class Bacteroidia; order Cytophagales; family Hymenobacteraceae; genus Pontibacter; species Pontibacter aquaedesilientis. The sequence continues at coordinate 215,267 of NZ_JACXAJ010000004.1, forward strand.
ATCAAGTTCTTTCTAATGTGAAGCAGGAGATTTGGAAGATACTATGACTTTACCAAACGCCACAAATAGAATCATTGAGATAATAGGACCACCGGGAGTTGGAAAATCAACGCTCTACAAAATGCTTTGTGAAAGCTGGCAGCCTGATCAAACCTGGATATACCAAGACGCACTATTGGCATCCCCAAAGCCCAGCATAAGTAACTTCACCAAATGGGTTGAGTTTAATTACCGCATCTTGACTAAGAAAAAAAGAGCTAAAAGTATTCCAGTTGATTTCGGTTTGCGTTTCATAAATACCCACTCACAATTTGCTGACTTGTGTTGGCGTATCTTAAACAACAAATCCAGTCGCATAAATGGGCACTTAGACCAACGTTATAGATCTGCCTATTTTCTGTTTGCAGATTTCTGCAGATACCAGGCAATAAAGGAAAAAATGAATGGGAGGTATTGCGTGATTGACGAGGGTTTTCTTCAGAAATCATTTCTGGTGAAAGACCAGGTTTCAGATTTTTCTGAACTGCTGGAAGACTACCTATCCCTTGCTCCTCTCCCCCACGCCACCATTTACATAGAAGCTACTGATGAATTAATAATAAAAGAGCGGCTTAGGATTAGAGATAAAGTAATAGCTTCTCATCTGGGCAAAAGTGATCACGAACTATTGGAAGATATAAGCAACTGGAAGTTCACGCTCGATTTAATCACAAATAAATTGATAGAGCAGGATACCTTGGTCTTTCGGGTAGACGGCACCAAGAAATTGGAAGACAATGTGCAGCGTATACTCAAATTCCTTAACGAATTATAAACAGTACGATCATGAACCTTTTTTTCCTTACCGTTGAATTATTTACGTTTGTTTTCGCTATTTATGTCCTGCTCTACAAGAAAGAGTTGGCCATTGTTTATGTTCCAGTCTTTATCTTTTCTAGGGTTGTTGCTACTCCCATAGCACCCGCATCGGCATATTATGCCATGATATCTCTTTTCATTATCTATTTCATTTACAATAATCCAACCTTTTTCAAGGAAAACATCTTCTCGCTTTTACTTATCGTTCTTTACAGTATTCTGCTTACTCGATCAACCGATCTGGAAACAATCAGACCCGGCTTGTTTTCTGTTATATGGCTTTTTCTTACAATACCGCTTATCCATTCTATTTATAAAAAATTCTCGAGGGATGAAGTATTGGAAGAATTAGCCTTTTCGGCTTTTATAATTTTGGCGCTTTTTATACTTAACGTGCTCGTGTCCTCATTCTATGGATATTCACCCAAGTTGATGTATGGCATAAGCTCAGGTATATTATTCGGCAACCTATATGCCACGGACTTCAACATACTGGCTTTTGCTCTTTTTATTATCTTGTTATATGTGATCAACCAAAAGAAGCCAATTTATTTCCTGGCATTTATTGTCTCCCTTGCCTTTATCATGCTTTCTTTCCGGCGCTCTGTCATGGGCATGAGTTTGTTAGGTATAGCAGTTATACTTTTCATCTTCATGTTTAAGAAGAATATAAAAAACTTGGTATTATTTGGGGGACTAACAGCTGTAATCAGCTTCGTGGTACTATTAAATACAAATTTTTTGGATGTGTTTATCGAAAGATATGAGCAACGAAAACTGGCAGAGCGGGAGTTAAGCGAGGAGACCCGGTTTCTTGAGTATGACATTATTTACCAGGATCTGTTCGTTTATAACGATTATAATCCATGGTTTGGATATGAATTGCTAAACAGTGGTGGGAATTATGGCAAAGGTATTTTAGACGAGAGAACGCTGCATTCAGACCTCACCAGTATTGTCCATTCAACAGGTATAATAGGTCTATTATTGTATCTGTTAATGGTGTTTACCTCCTTCAAACAGGCATTTCGTTATGCAAGAAGCGGATCAGATAATTTGATCATATTATATTGTGCAGCTGCTTTCGTTGTGTATACCATTACAGGCCGCTACACCAGTTCCGAAAGCATGATGTTCCTTTTTATGATACTGGCACTGCCGCTCACCCAAAAAGATGAACCTTCCAGCACAATTCTTTCTCAAGAGGAATATCCGGCTTTAGCACCTAACTACTTTAGAAAACTAGCCTTGAAATAATCTATATTGCAAATTTTGTCCAATTAATTATAACCAAACACCTATAAATTTGCGTAAATAATTAAAGTAAATATTACTTCAGTACATTTAGTTCTGTTTTCATCATCCTATACTTTAATCCCCCATAATGATGGCCAAATTTTTATTTTATGATGATAAGATTATAAATATACTATTACAGGACGAGAAACCATCTGGCGGCGCTGCTATACAGGCCTATGGTTGGATCAGAGGCCTTTTGGCTGCAGGCCACGAGGTATACCTTATGACAGAGCCAGTCGACCGGGAACTGATCAAGAAAGACTGCCAGGACATTAAAATCATACCTGATTACAATCCATCGAAAGGTATACGTTGGATCAGATGGGTTTATTACCGCTTACCCTTTATCTACGGGGCGCTTAAAAAGCACAAACCGGACTACATCTACAAAGGCATACCCAGCTGGCACTCTTTTTTACTGGGTGTCATCTGTCACATACTTAATATTAAATTCATTCAGCGAGTTTCGAATGACTTTTTGATAGATGATCGCTTTTTTCTAAAATACTCTAAATCCCACAGGCTATTCCAGGATTTTGGCTTCAAACTATCGGACTACATACTTTGCCAAAATGATTATCAATTAAAATTGATCGCCAAGAAATTTCCAGATAAAACAAATCTTAAAATTTCTAATCCTATTATATTAAAGTCATCGACGGATTTGAACTCAATCGGCTCAAGGTCATACATTGCGTGGTTAGGCTTGTTTCAGTACCAAAAGAATCTTAAACTCCTATATCAAATTGCCTCTTTAATGCACAACGAGCAATTTGTAGTTGCAGGTAAAGCTATCCCCAAGATTGATGAGGAAACGCTCTATTATCTCAACGAGCTACAAGAGTTGCCAAACGTAAAACTCATCGGTTTCTTAACGCGCCAGCAAGTACTCCCCTTTTTAGCTGATGCTAAGTTTTTGCTGAATACGTCACATTATGAAGGTTTCAGCAATACCTTTCTTGAAGCAATGGCTGTTGGCACTCCTATTCTTTCAAGCGATCTGGTCAATCCTGATTCGATAATTACAAAGAACAATTTAGGTATAGTCTACAAAGACGCACACGATTTACATACTCAGTACTGCTCACTACAGGCTGATGACTACCAGATCATGTCGTCTAATGCTTATAAACATGTATTCCAAAATCATGATTACAGGCAGTTGACCCAAGACTTGACTAATATTCTGAATGTAAATTAAGAAGCAGTTTGTATGGGTCGGAAAAGTGTAGCGCTATTAATCTACTCACTTTCCAAAGAAGACAACCGTTTCTGATTACTTAATCCTGTGGCTTTTGGGTGATTATTTTAAGCATATAATAGATAGGGATAATGCTGAACAAGAATAAAATTCGCGTACTTTTTTTTATAGGTAGTTTACGTTCAGGCGGAAAAGAAAGAAGACTGGTAGAGCTTTTGACTTATTTAAGCAACAGTGGCCGTTATGAGATATTTGTAGTCTTAACCTTAAGCGAAATCCATTACAACCAATTTCTGAATTTAAATATTCCTTATAAGATAATTCAAAAACGATGGCGCAAATACGACATCACGGTTATACCTGAATTTTATCGAATAACTAAAAAATTCAGACCTGATTTGATTCATACCTGGGGTAGAAACCAGACATTCTATGCACTACCGTCCTCTATCAGGCTTAAAATTCCAATAGTCAATAGCCAGATCACCTCTGCTCCTCCTAAGCTGAACAAACTGTCTGTAAACAGTTTGATAGACCGGTTGAATTTCAGATACTCCAAGATCATCTTATCTAATTCGGAAGCGGGCATTAAAGCCTATACCCCTCCACTCGAGAAATCGAAAGTGATTTACAATGGAATTAACCTGGATAGATTCAGCAATTTGCCTAACCCCACAAACATTAGGGCTAAATATAAAATCGAGACACCTTATGCAGTTGTGATGGTGGCATCGATCTCACCAAATAAAGACTACAGGTTATTCTCCGAAGTTGCCCGCTACGTGACCAGCAAAAGAGATGATATAAGCTTTATCGGAGTAGGTTGGTATATCCGAGATGACTCTGAATACAATAGACTGATCGAGCTGACCAAAAGTAACCCGAAGTTTATAATCCCCGGAAATATCAATGATGTGGAAGCACTGGTCAATGCCTGCACCATCGGGGTTTTGTTTTCTAACAAGACCATACATGGAGAGGGCATATCTAATGCAATTATGGAGTACATGGCGCTTTCTAAACCGGTGATAGCAAATGATGCTGGTGGCACAAGGGAGATTGTCCACAACAACAAAAACGGGTACTTGATAGATCGCATTACAGTACCAGAACTGGGAAATATAGTAATTGAGTTGGTCGATGATGAGGTGAAGCGGAATTCATTCGGAAAGGCAAGCGAAACTATCATTCAAAACTCTTTCACCCTAGAGAAAATGGGAAAAGCATTTGAAAAAGCTTATGAGGAAGTTCTTGAATTAAAGCAGTTTAAACAAAAAAAGCCAACCCAATTGATGGAGATTTATTAAGATGGTATCTAAAAGCGCTCAATTACAATACTACCTTCCTCATAAATGCGATCATCATAAATATAGTATGCAACTTTAATATTTAGCTTATGAAAGTTCTCTTCGTGTGTAGTGGCAATTCTGTAATCTTCCCTATTGTTCCGTTTATAAAATCTCAGGGTGAATCACTGAAAGCGGCAGGTATAGAAGTTGACTATTTCCCTTTGAAAGGCAAAGGCTTTACAGGGTATATCAAAGCGGGCTTAAATCTCCGTAAAGTCTTGAAATTAAAACAATATGACGTTATTCATGCTCACTATACCTTGTCAGGTTGGGCTGCCGTCATTGGTGCAAGAAATACGCCAGTCGTGATTTCATTAATGGGTTCAGATGCGTATGGCCAAATAACTGAAAATATAGCACAGAGTATTAAAAGCAAGTTCTATCAACTTTTGACTTACCTTATCCAGCCTTTTGTTACAGCTATAATTTCCAAGTCTGAGAATATTGAAAAACATGTTTACTTAAAGCGCAAGTCAACCATACTACCCAATGGGGTCAATACCAATTTGTTCCGTCCAACAACTAACGACTTCAGACAAGAACTAGGGTTGCACGCCGACAAAATCTATATTTTATTTCTGGGAAACCGAGACAAACCGATAAAAAACTACACCTTGGCCAGAGAGGCTGTCGCATTGTTGAACATGCCGGATGTTGAGCTGATCAATCCTTACCCATTAGACCATGCGGATATTCCCAGCTATCTGAATTCGGTTAATGTGCTCGTCGTCCCATCTCTTATGGAAGGCTCTCCTAACGTGGTAAAGGAGGCAATGGCATGTAACTGCCCTATTGTGGCGACAGATGTAGGAGATATCAAATGGGTGATCGGAGATACCGATGGATGTCATTTATCGGATTTCAATCCTGAGGAATTCGCTGCAAAATTGAAATCGGCTATTGCCTTCTCCCGAGACTCAGGTAGGACAAATGGAATAAACAGAATAAATGAGCTTGGTCTCAGTGCGGAGGATGTGGCAAACAAACTCATTGACATTTACGATTCCACCCAGGCAGTTTCTCACAAAAAAGCCAGTCGTCTAAGTTTATCAGAATGATGATTATAAGCTAGCTTAAACTGAACATTTAAAAGCTGTCCCCCCTCCTTAACCCTTCTTCCCAAAACAATCGAAAAATGAGAATCCTGATCGATATCAATCACCCGGCCCATGTACATTATTTTAGAAATTTTTATAAAATAATGAAAGACGGTGGACATAGCATTACTATAGTTTCGCGAAATAAGGAAATGGCACACAAGCTGTTACGTTTATATAACATACCTTATATCAACAGAGGAAAAGGGAGGGATGGTAAAGTAGGAAAGTTTATTTATCTGGCCTATGCGGATTTTAAACTCATGCAGATTTCGCTGGATGTAAAGCCAGATTTATACTTAAATTTTCTACACCCATACCCATCTCAGGTAGCAAAACTTTTGGGCAAACCATCTTTAGTCTTCAGCGATACCGAACACGCTAGCCTGCATCATAAATTAACAGTCCCCTTTGCTACCACCGTTTATACGCCGGGCTGTTACAACAAAGATATAGGCCCTAAACAATGCCGTTTCAACAGTTACATGGAATTGGCCTACCTCCACCCCAAATATTTCACGCCAGATCCGGCGGTATTGGAAACTTTGGGTGTGAAAGAAGGTGAGAAGTTTGTCGTTGTACGCTTCGTCTCCTGGGCAGCTGTACACGACTTCGGACATTCGGGTGTGTCCCTTACGAACAAAAGGAAAGCAGTACTGGAGCTCGCTAAACATGCAAAGGTGTTCATTTCGTCAGAAGGGCACTTACCATCGGATTTAGAAAGCTATCGAATTAACATACCCTTTGATAAGATACACGACGTGATATACTATGCCTCCCTTTTATTTGGCGAGAGCGGCACCATGGCCTCTGAAGCCGCTGTTCTCGGTACCCCGTCAATATTTATCAACGGCAATAACCTTGGTTACTTAGACCAACAGGAGCAGAAATATGGTTTAGTAAATAATTTCAGATCGGGAGAGGCAGATCAAGAAAAAGCTATCGATCGGGCCTTGGAAATAATTCAGGAGAAAAACGGAAATCAAAAATATGCGACCTTAAGGGAAAGATTGCTCTCAGAATGTGAGGATACCACGCAGTTTATGGTTCGTGAAGTGTTAAAGTATGCCTAAACTTACCTTTCCGATTTAAAAAAAGAAAGGTAAGGATCCTACCCAACCTTTCTTTTTTTTAACCTGCCTAAAAGGCACTTTTATGAGTATTACGACCAAATATGGTTAAATACACAATCTTAAAATCAAGCCACAAAGACCAGTTTTCAACATACCATAAATCATGTTTTGTGCGCTGGCTTTTTTGCTCTTTAGTTTCTGTAGGTCCTCTCCAACCATTGATTTGCGCCCAACCGGTTATGCCTGGCTTAAAGTAATGTCGCAGCATATACTTGTCTTCGCTTTGCTGAAACTGTTGATTCAGGAAGCTTCTGTGGGGTCTTGGGCCTACCACGCTCATATCACCAAGCAACACGTTCATGAACTGGGGTAACTCATCCAAACTATACTTTCTCAATATCTTACCGAGTTTTGTTATTCTCTGATCGTTTTTAGCGGTCGATAAGGCTCCTCCATTAGGAGAATCATTCTCTTTCATGCTCCTGAACTTGAAGACTTTAAATGGCCTTCCCCGCTTTCCTATTCTTATAGGACAGTAGAAAATAGGGCCGGGTGAGTCTAGTTTAATCAGTACTGCAAGTACTAAGAATAAAGGGGAAAGCAATACTAAAACCAAGAAGGAAAAGACCTTATCAAAACAGTTTTTTATGAAAGCCGCAAAAGTGTCATCCAAAGGAAACTGCCGTACATTAACTGCTTCGATCTGGCCATACCTGGTTATTTTATACTTATCTCCTAACAGTTCCTGATAATCAGGTATATATTTCACTCTTACACCATGGTAATCAGCGGCGGACAATATACTCTTGATTTTTTTTGATGGTTTTATAGGTATAGCTATTACAATCTCATCTACCTGGTTATCCTTTAAATAGGAATCTATATTGTTTAAATCACCTACTATTTTGTCCTGAGCTACAATACATTGCTCTTTTTTACATTTTACAAATCCTTTTATGTAATAGCCAGACTTTTGTTGCTTGTATAAATTTCTCTCAATATTCTTCGCCAAATTGCCCACGCCCGCCACCAATGTGTATTTTGGTTTAGATTTTAGCAGGCTTGCATGACTTACGTTTTTCAAAAGGAAGTTTACAGGTATACCGATGACAGGCAGAGATATGACAAAAGCAATGACGACATTCTTACTTGTCTCTGAGAAGGTATAAATTGAAAAAAACAGCAACACTAATCCCAATAGAATGAAGTACAACTTAATGTAGTAGAACATTCTAATGTTAGCTCTACTCAGGCGTTCGTCGTAAATGTTTCTCCAGTAACCCAACAGAATCCAAACCAATACAAACCCAGCTAATATTAACCATTCAAGTTTTAAATACTTACCATCACTGAAGAAAAGAATCGAAACAAGAACGGAAAGGAAAAGCGTTAGCATGTCCCCTCCGAAATATACTGGGGAAATTGTTTGTCTAGATTTGATCATAACTTCTCAATTTAATTAACACTCACATTCTCTTCAGAGTTTTTAAGATCAATTACTAAATGTTTCGACCAGAATACTTATAAAGTCAATATATGTACAAAGCTCCACCAATCTCAATGCCCACTAAGACACACGGCAGGCCAATAAATTCTCAACACTAGATTAATTTAAGAGGGTTATCTTATTTTAATCAGTAGGCAAAATTGATGGAACGGTTAGGTCATTACATAAATTAACAGTATACTTTTATCATACATTTAGATTTAATTATAATCTTTCAAACAGCCTCTTCAAATAGCAGTCATTTTAAAAATTTTAGCACAGCTTTAATTTTTAAAAATATCCTATAATATCTAACTTATATTTAATATACTTAAATCAAGAAGTAAAGATTTAGATTTTTACTTATTCTTAGGAAACTAGGCTAAATAGTAGGGGAATGTATGAGATTGGCAGGTCAGTGATTTAAATTAGGTAGGGAATGTATATATTCTGCGAGTGAACGCATGGATTATTGAATTTATACTAGTAAGCAATTCAACCTTTGACAAGATCTTGCAGCGGTTCTAACTTAAATTTTCATATCCCAATTGCCTTAATTTTTAAGGATTAAAGCAATTTCATATAATACCATGTTTATGGTTAGTTAAAAAGGTGCATGGCGTCATATATTAAAAAACCGATATACCTATATAAAGTGTATAGCTATGCAATGAACGCATCACCCAAGAACTAGTCTACTATTTAATTCATTTAAATAATAAAATAATACAGAACGCATAACTCCAGATAAGTTACCAAGGTCTGTACATCCAGTGTTATATAGATCTTGATTTTCTTATCGCCCGAACCCGCAATTTCAGTACTTGAATAATGCTTCAGTTCAGTATTTAGGAGGCTTTTGCATCAACCCATAGGCGCTTTTTATAATTAAATATTGATTACATTATATCTATAAAATATGAATTAATTTTTTATGAAAATTTTATCAATTAATATAATTTATTTACAATATAATTCGTATAAACATGGGTTAGGATTTATTTAAAAATAAATTGCACCCAAGCTCCTCTGATTGATGAATCAAGACATGACACTGGACTCTCCATTCGCTCAAATTTGCGAGGAGGAATCAATAGGAACACTGAAATTATTAACCGGAAGTGATGTGCTAACTTGTTTATGTAGTCAAGACTTCCTGGAAAAATGGGACCACCTCTATCAATCGTGCCCATGGAGTACAGTGTTTCAAAGCCCGGCATTTGTTTCAACCTGGTATAACCTATATCAAGACGCCTATTTACCGGTTATGATCATGTCTGAATCCAACAGCAACCTTACCGGGTTAATATCTCTGGCTTTGCCCAAATCAAAAAGAAAGGGAAAAAAACATTTTATCGTAGGAGCGGGTCACCACGAAGCAGATTACCAAACCTGGTTGGCAGACGAATCCGACGGCGATCAATTTATTTTAGGCGCCCTCACTGAACTTCGCAAAAGATTTCCGAACAATGAGCTCATGCTCAGGCACCTTCCTCCTAACACACCTTTAGACTGGATCAACGATAACCCTTCCTGGAAATCCAAATGTGTCTTACAATCTTTTAAACGTCCTTTGGTGGTATTTAAGGATTTTAGCATATCCAGGAGAGATCGCAAAAGAATAAGCCGGTTAAAGGACAAAAGCAACTTTGAGCAAATCTTAAATGATACTGATTTCGCGTCCTTATTAGATGAGATTGCCGCAAACTATGACTTCCGACAGGGAGCCATGTTCAATAAATATCCATTCAGAAATGACGCACAAAATGCTGCGTTTCTCTTGGCCTTATACAGACAAAAATTACTGCATTTAACAGTACTAAGAAATGCTCAGGGCATAGTTGCGTCTGTAGCTGCGCTCATAGGCAAAAACAGAGCGCATCTAGGTGGTATCAATTTCCATTCTCCACATTATGCCAGCTACTCACCCGGATTTGTGCATTTTCTATTGCTTAGCCAGCAATTAGCCGGGCAAGGTTACGAGTACTTTGACTTAACGCCCGGTGGAGACAGTTACAAGGATAGATTAGCTACAGAACATGATGTGGTGCATGTGCTTGTTACCACCAAAAGTAAACTGTACTATTATAAGAGATGGATACGCAAGTCCATATATGACTATTTAATGCGGTCAGGTATCAGGCCTATGACCCTTGAATTGTTGCTGAAGAAGAAGCTCTACTTAATAAAGGAAAAGGGATTGGGCTCTCTGCTAGCCGATAGAGTGAGGAATTACTTACCAAAAAGGCAGCAAAAGCTTTACACTTTCAACGTCAGGCACATCACTGCAAAGCCTGCTTGTTTCATTAAGCAAAACTCCCTCCATGACTTATTGAACTACGAGTTTAATGGAAAAGGTCCTACAAAATGGGAATTCCTAGAAGCTGCCATGCATAGGTTAGAGTTGGGTGAACAGGTATACACCGCCTCGCAGGAAGGCGTGCTACAGGCATGCATTTGGTTGCGTAAAAATCCCGCAGCAACTCATACCGACAATATGAAGATACCTACTGGAGCCTTGCTACTTTATGGAATATACTATCACCCTCACCACCTGCATAGCTTAGCTGATTTTCTGTCCAATGTAACACTGGAAGTAGCGACGGGCACGGATGAGAAACTTCTATATGCCTTGCTCGATGTAAATGACAAGACGCTTGAGGCTGTACTAAAAGATGCTGGATTCGATGCAATAGAGACTCAATGCTAATCTCGGGGCATTGATTCAGAATTGAGATTGCTTGCAAATTCAATTTCCAGATAAGATTGAAAGGCCCGATGAAACTGGTTCAATAAAAATTATTTAAATCTATGATTGATTCCCAACTATCAGACCTAAACTTGAGCATTTTGGAGGATGACATCCTTATACCTACTGAAAATATTAATAAAGCAGTTGAATTACTCATTGGCGAGCCAGTTTTCGCCATGCTTGAAGACCGGGATTTCCAAAACGGTTGGGACACCCTGTACGAGGCCTGCCCCTGGGGAACGGTTTTCCAGAGCCGGGGCTTTGTGGGCGCCTGGTACCGTACCTACCGGGAGCGCTACCTGCCGGTGCTGGCCCTGACGCGGGGGCCGGGCGGGCGGCTGACGGGCCTGCTGGCCCTGGCCCAGGCCGGGGCCCAGCCGGCGGCTGGGGCGCCGCTGCTGGGGGCCGGCCACTTCGAGGCCGAGTACCAGTGCTGGCTGGCGGCCGGGCAGGCCCAGGGGGAGGCCTTTATCACGGCCGCCCTCGAGCAGCTGGGCAGGCACTTCGCGCGCAGCCCCGTGCTTTTCCGCTTCCTGCCCCCGGGCGCCCCCCTGGACTGGGCCCGGACCGACCCGGGCTGGCGGTCCCGGTGCGTGCTACAGGCCGCCCGAAGGCCCCTCATGGACACGAAAGATCCAAATCTCAGTAGTTTATTGAAGTTGAGTGGACAGAATAAAACGAAGCTCAACCGTTTGCGCCGGCTGGGCGAGGTGCGGCTGGAGCGCGTGACCGATGCCGGGGCCTTCTCGGCCGTGCTCGGGGAGCTGGCCGTGCAGTACGACTTCCGGCAGGGGGCCCTCTACAACAAAAACCGCTTCCGGGAGAACCCGCGCAAGGCGATCTTCCTGCAAGAGTTGTTCAACCAGGGCCTGCTGCATGTGACAGTACAAAAGCTAAATGAAGAAATCATTGCAGCCATGGTGGCTGTTTCTGGGAAAGGTTGGGTTCATTTGCAAGGGTTGAACATTCACTCTCCCTTTTATGCCAAACACTCTCCAGGCATGCTTCATTTTTTTATGCTTGGAGATTTACTGGCAAAAGAGGATGTACAAATGTTTGATCTTACACCTGGTGGAGACTTCTACAAGGAAAGGTTTGCCACAACGAACGATTGGGTTTTTAATTTGGCAATAACATCCGATCCATTTTACCAATTTAAGAAAAGGATCAGAAAAAAGCTGCATGATTACCTCATCAGTTCAGGGTCAAAACCCATGGCTTTTGAAATAGTTATCCATCGGAAATTAGACACTTTTAAAAACATAACCCGATACATTCTTAAAGAAAAAGGCCTTTTCAATACGTTGCTCAGCCAAGCAAGCCATGTATTCGGTACGAAACCCTCAAAAGTTTATTTAATGTCTTCCCTTCTTGAGCAGCATTATAAAGCTCTGCCAATTAAAGAAGACAGTCTCGGCGATCTATTGGAATATGAACCCAAAGGATTCAGTATGAGCCGATGGACTTTTCTAGAGCAGGCCATGCATCGGTTTGAACGGGGAGAACAAATATATACCTACAATTGCAATGGACGCCTCATGGCATACGCATGGCTGAGCATATCGGATGGCCAAAAAGCTAAACACAGCCCACCCCTGCCACTTAATGCTCCAGTGCTCCATAATCTGTACTGCCACCCGGATTACTTAGCTAACTTCTCTACGTTTCTAGCTGCTGTCATCAACCGGGTTTCGTTAAGCAGCACAACGAGCCAGGTCTATGTCATAGCTGATGAACGCTTGGCTGCTATTATTCAGCGGGCTTCTAATACTCAGGTTGTGTTCAGGCTTGTTACTTAGTGTCTCCCTTGGTCGGGTCTACAGAATGATTAAGGTATATCCGCGAAGAATAAATTTCAGATCAGGATTTTCTGTTTTTGGAAATATAGAATAGTGGTGACTAATCGCTCTTTGCCTAAGCAGATTATAGCAGTTCGTGAGGTTACTGACACCGCAAGTCATAGCAGCACATAAATATAGGTTATCGATTATGATGGAAGTAGATCAAGCAATTAGAGTTCAGAAAGGCAAAATGACCCAATTATTAAGTGGAGAACAAGTTGTGGATCTGTTGTGCAACACAAACTTCATGGCCAAATGGGACTTGCTGTATGAACAGTGCCCTTGGGCTACCGTTTTCCAGAAAAGGGAATTTGTATCGAGTTGGTATCAACACTATACGAGCAGGTATTTGCCCATCCTCATTCACGAGACAACTGCGGGGAAATTAACCGGCCTGCTTACTTTAGCAAAATGTGAAAAGGAAGGTATAACGGGAGCAGGTGCGAATCAGGCTGAATATCAAGTCTGGCTTGCCGAACCTTCTAACAGCAATGAATTCATACAAAGCGCACTCTCTCAGCTTCGAAGTCAATTTCCGTCGGATGTTATCCACTTGAAATACCTTCCTTCCAATACACCTGTCAACTGGGTTAATGCAGATTCACGTTGGGGAACACATTGCACCTTGCAACTGCATAAGCAACCGTTAATGGTAATAGAGGATGCTAGCATTGCATCAGAACTGAAGAAAAAAAACAGAAGGGAGAAAATCAACCGCTTAAAAAGATTGGGGGAACTGAAATTCGAGCGTATTACTGAACTTAATGATTTTGTTAGCCTCATCGACATGCTGGCTACCCAATTTGACTTTCGAAAAGGGGCAACGGTTAATTTGACGCCATTCAAAAGTGACCCATTTAAAAGAGATTTCCTTGTCTCGCTATTCGAGCAAAATTTACTGCACGTAACCTTACTAAAACTGAATAATGAAGCCATTGCGTCAAATGTAGGGGCTTACGGAAGAGGTTGGGTTCATCTCCAAGGGCTTAACACACACTCACCATATTACGCCAAACATTCTCCCGGCATTTTGCATTTCCTGATGCTGGGCAGGTTGCTTGCCGAAGAAAATTTTGATGTGTTTGACTTAACCCCAGGCGGAGATTCTTACAAAAACAGCCTTGCCAATAGCTATGTGCACGCCTATGAGCTTACAATAAGTAACCATCTGAGGAGATATACCCAAAACAGTAAGATTAGGCTAGCAAATTATATCAAACAAAGCTTTGCGAAGAGGGGAATAAAACCAACTGCAATCAAAGATTTCAAAAGAAGCACTTGGATCCTCTTCAGAAAACTTCGGCTTGTCAAATCCCTGGATATCAGATCATCCTTTGAGCATATTATGCAGCTACTTCAGCTACACAGCGAAAGGGTGTATAGATTCACCAATGACTCGATCTCTCCCCCTGATATTCAGACAGGTTATGTAAACATCCAAAAGTTAGAAGACCTGTTAAACTACGAGGACAGTGGCTCACTGCGGACGCGGTGGGAGTTTCTGTCGGAGGCGATGCGGCGCTTCGAGTCGGGGGAGCGGTGCTATACCTGGGGGGCCGGGGGGCGGCTGCTGGCCTGCACCTGGCAGGGGGCGGCGCGAGCGGGCGGCCCGGTGCCGGAGGGGGCGCCCGTGCTGCGGGGACTCTACTGCCACCGCACCGGCCGTTCGGGGCTGGCAAACTTCCTGGCCGTCGTGGCCCGGAAGGCGACCCAAGCCGGGGAAAGTGAGCAGGTATATGCACTGGCCAGAAACAAGACTATAGGCTCCGCACTAAAATCGGCAGGCTTTTCACACATGATGTAATCACGCAATCTATGCTTTCGCTTATCTGATCCCTAAAGTTCGTAGCATACACTGAAAAGAAGGCATACCATGAAAACCATTGCTTAAATCCCATCAGTAATTGTTCAAAAATATTATAGGAAAGATATGAATGCTCGTACGGCTACTTCTAATGGAAAAAGGTTTAGAATTCCCTTCACCTACAAGTTCTTAAACCCTTACTTCTACATATATGCCCTCGAAAGGCGGCTCAACCATTATCATGATAAAAGGTTAGGGGTCGATTTCACGAAAGTCGATTATAAACCCAATGTCTTAGGCTTGAACCCGGCGGAATGTTATAGCAGTGAACCTAGTGGCAATGTTTTCCTGGGTAGAATTCTGAAAGATCTGAAAATTGGGAAAAACGATTCTATCATCGATATCGGGTGTGGTAAAGGGAGTGCCCTAAGGTATATGATGAAATTTCCATTCGCCAGAATAGCAGGGCTGGAGATTTCTGCCCTACTGAGCTCCATTGCCCAGCAGAACTTTGAAAAACTCAAGGCAAAGCATATCACCATTTATGTTGGAGACGCAACTACGTTTGATAATTTAGACGACTTTAATTACATCTACTTCTATAATCCTTTTCCTGGACAGATTATGGAAAAATTTATCAGGAATTTAAAAGCCTCAATAGAGATAAATCCCAGGAAAGTAACCATCATTTATGATTACCCAACATGCCACCAAGAGATTATTGCATCTGGGATATTCAAAACAGTTTCCAACAAAACATACAGAAATCAACAGGGGTTTGACATTAAGCTATACACCAATGAGGTTTAACCCTTCCAGATATCCATGTAATTGTGTAATTATATGCTCGTTAGCCAAACAGAAGGTTTAATGATTAAACTGGTTACCTACAACACAGTCCCTAGTTGCTTTAAAACCTTGCCAATAGCCTTATCGCTACAAATGACAGCTGGTTGCTTGCCTTTCGAGGCCTGGATCACCTTCCGGGCCACAGCGGCCAGGAAGTTTGCCAGCCCCGAACGGCCGGTGCGGTGGCAGTAGAGTCCCCGCAGCACGGGCGCCCCCTCCGGCACCGGGCCGCCCGCTCGCGCAGCCCCCTGCCAGGCGCAGGCCAGCAGCCGCCCCCCGGCCCCCCAGGTATAGCACCGCTCCCCCGACTCGAAGCGCCGCATCGCCTCCGACAGAAACTCCCACCGCGTCCGCAGTGAGCCACTGTCCTCGTAGTTTAACAGGTCTTCTAACTTATTATAACTGATGTTTAGTGAAACATTGGTGTCAATCTGAGCAAGGCCAGCTACTGGAATGTTATAAAATTTTGTTTTAGGCTCGGGAATCTTTGAAAACAACAAACTCAATCCGGACGACAGTAGTGCTCCTGTTTTTTTCTTCAGAAGGTATATCTTCTTCCTGATAGCTAATTCCACTGACATCGGCCTTAAGCCTGCTCTTATCAGCCGATTATGTATTTTATTCTTGATTTGCTTTTTAAAGAAGAAACTTAATTTATTACTAACTACAAGCTCATATACATAGTCATGTGTTGTGGCCATCCGTTCTTTATAGGAATCCCCGCCCGGGGTCAGGTCAAAACAAGCAACATCTTCTTTTGAAAGGAGTTGTCCCAGCATTATAAAATGCACGAACCCGGGCGAGTAATAATTTGCATACATAGGAGAATGTATGTTAATCCCCCCCAAATGCACCCAATCCTTACTAATGATGGCTGCTATGGCTGCAATGATCTCACCATTCACTTTCAGGACAGTTGCATGCACTATCCCCTGTTCAAAAAGCTCTTGCAGGAAGATGGCCTTGCGCGGGTTCTCCCGGAAGCGGTTCTTGTTGTAGAGGGCCCCCTGCCGGAAGTCGTACTGCACGGCCAGTTCCCCGAGCACGGCCGAGAAGGCCCCGGCATCGGTCACGCGCTCCAGCCGCACCTCGCCCAGCCGGCGCAAACGGTTAAGTTTATTCATGAATTCCGATTTTCTGAATAGTTTAGGCAGTCCGGGGTCGTCCATCTCCATGAGGGGCCTTCGGGCGGCCTGTAGCACGCACCGGGACCGCCAGCCCGGGTCGGTCCGGGCCCAGTCCAGGGGGGCGCCCGGGGGAAGGAAGCGGAAGAGCACGGGGCTGCGCGCGAAGCGCCTGCCCAGCTGCTCGAGGGCGGCCGTGATGAAGACCTCCCCCTGGGCCTGCCCGTCCGCCAGCCAGCACTGGTACTCGGCCTCGAAGTGGCCGGCCCCCAGCAGCGGCGCCCCGGCCGCCGGCTGGGCCCCGGCCTGGGCCAGGGCCAGCAGGCCCGTCAGCCGCCCGCCCGGCCCCCGCGTCAGGGCCAGCACCGGCAGGTAGCGCTCCCGGTAGGTGCGGTACCAGGCGCCCACAAAGCCCCGGCTCTGGAAAACCGTCCCCCAGGGGCAGGCCTCGTACAGGGCGTCCCAACCACTTTGGAAATCCTGGTCCGATAGTAGTTCAAAAACATCCTTGCCTACGCATATTTCTAAACCTTTGACAACTATTGGCGATGTGGCTATATCGTGATCAACTATAGTTTGCATAGGCTATTATATTAAATTGTCTAGGTTATACCTGTACCTTCATTAAACGCTATCAAGCATATTACCGAAGCAGCAAGGTATAGAGGCTCAATGATTCATCAGAATGCAGGGATAGCGGGCACAGCCAGATTGACTTGAACTTCTTTTACAGAATCAACAATTTGCTGTAGATTCTCAAATGACAATTCCTGATGGACAGGCAAGGCCAGTACCCCTTCTCTCAACAATCTGCTTCTTGGGAATTCATCCACAGGAAGAGACGGGTGTGGATTTAACCAAAAGAGAAGCCCCATAACTCCTTTTAAACGTAACCGGGCAAGGAAGTCTCTCGGTTCGTTTACTTCAATTGGAAACGCAAAGGGACTGGCACCTTCAGGGAGAAATGCAAAGGGAGCAGGGACCATGTCCCCTAAGTGCTTTAGTAAGAATCTATAATTTTCTCTTCTTCGATCGGCTGTTTTCTCATCTACAATCTTGGGAATCAAAAATTTTGTCATACGGGTAGGTGGTGAGGAAACATCCCCGACCTCGAATTCCTTGTGTATTCTTTTGTTGATTCTATTCCAGAACCTGTTTAAATTGGTTTGGATGGGCTTTAGCATGAGATGGAAATATCCCAACTCTTTTCTACGTGTTGCCAGCCAGTTTATATGCCTTTTAAAAACACGCCATGATCCTGAATTAGACTGCCCGGTGGGACGAGGAGGAGGAAAATCAGCGATAACAGCCCCGCCATCTGGAAGACCATATGTCTTATAAAGACAAAACACCCCCATATGTCCAAAAGAACCTACTGGCTTATCATTCAGTGTAGCAAGTAATGCTTGCGCGGCGTCCTCTATCAGCAGAATACCCCTGTTATCGCACCATTGCCTCCAAAAAGCGGCATCTTGAGGAAAACCTAAGTAATGTATGATATATAAAGCCCGCACGTCCGTGCTCATCAAAGACTGTAGTTCCTCAGGTTCAGGTTCAAGGTTTTGATTGACCTCATAGTATCGAACTTGAAGACCCGCTTGTAGTAATGCTTCGATTTCAGAGCCATGATGGTATGCAGGGACCAGTACGGTGTCATTGGGATGAAGTCCTAACGCAGCGCATGTGTTCCATATCGCCTGTCTTGCCAGGGAAAACACTCTGCAATTAGCCTGGTCCAGCGGAAATGGCTTCCAAACTGAGTTGCTTCTGAAGTAGACGTCTAATGGCAAAGTTGGCCAAATAAGTAGACTGCGAGCCGGATATAACTTTCTCATATCGTGGTTTAACTAAATTGTTTTCATAGAATCAGTTCATTTGGTGCACTTTATCAGAAGCTCTATGCTGGTAAGTAGAAGAAATAATCTTACCTGTGCCGATCATCTTGTGCCACTTTTGAAATTTAAGGATGAGCGGTTGCCAAATACCTACTACACGACAGATATTTTCAGCAAATGAAGCGCCCTCCAAAAACCCAAACCTTGGCAGTTCGTAACTGTGCTTTAATTTTTCCTTGGTTAGATAACAAGGCTTATTGGTGAAGGCAAGCTTATAGTTAAGCATACCCAGCAATTGGATTTCACGATTTCCATAATCTCCATTAGGGTAAGCAAAGCTTACAACATCATTTTGGATCCATGATTCGAGTTTATATTTCGATAGGCAAAGTTCATCATAGACTTGGGCGCTATCGCAATTGACAAGTATAGGATGGCTATGCGTGTGGCCGCCGATCGTTACGAATTCGGAAGATGCCATACGTTTAACTTGCTCAACCGTAAGAGCCTCCCGCTCTAATAACTTGACTTTCTTAATCGTGTTTATGAGTGCCAGACGGTCGTCGTTATTGATTTTCTTTAACGATTGCTTAGATGGGAGATCCGGTATGATTTCGTTAGCAACGCTTAAATATGACCACCAGTACGCTCCTTCTTCAACGGGTTCTGTAGAAACAAAAATCGTTACAGGCACACGATGCGTTTTAGCGACTTCAACTACATTAGTTTCATTGGATTGCCACCCGTCATCAAGAGTGAGCAATACCGCGCCTTTGGGTAAAGGCAGGTCATGTTCAATTATCTTTAAAATGTCTTCAATACTCAGAAAAGTAAAGTTGTTTTTTTTCAACCACTTTATACATCTTTCAAACTCAGCCTTGGAGGGTTTATGAAAGTAAAGGGATAAAATGAAATCTCCATTCAAAGCTTTCATTTTAGCATTACGAACATTGCCCAGGAGTATTAATACAGAAGCAATTGCCCATGAGAAGATGTTCCTGACAGACATTTTCATTTGAAAGAGATTTTAGATGGTGAACTAATACCTTTAATTAGATTCACAGTTTAAAAACTGCTGATCTACGCTTCCTTTAAAAAGAATTTCAAAACTTGGATCTAGAAATTACGCCTATGTAACACCAAATGACTAGCTATATTTTATACCAAAATTTCGTATATAAGTTATATATATTTGATTAAAAAAGTACACCTTCAATCACCAGGGTTGTCCAATCCATTTAAGCTATTTAGCAGGTATCCGTTTTCCAGCATCTCATGCTATGAGGCTTAAAAGTTCAGCCTGAAAATGGAATCAACTGTACATTTATTTAAAAAAGGAAACACCATTTCTGCTCACCCGGATGTTATCGTAGAAAAGCACGCGCTTGTCTGTGGTCGTCTTCTCACTTGCCCAACGCGACTTGTAAACGCCCATCTTCCACTTCGGCAGCGGTCCGTCGTACATGTTGCCGCCTTTGCGCGAGACGATCTTCTTGCCGTTGACCCATACCTCGGTCAGTCCGTCCGAACCGTAGGAGTGCACCATGTGCACCACCACACTCTGCCACTGGTCCTTCACCACTGGCCCCAGGTCGATCTTCTCACGGGTGTCGGCGTTGTTACCCACGCGCAGCTGCAGGCGGCCGCCCTTGGTGCGCAGCGCCGCGGACGGTGTGCCCATCCCGCTCTGGTACCATTGGTTGATCACCTCGTCGTTGTCCTCGTCCACGTAGTCCTTGGCCGGGAAGTAGGCCTCGAAGGCGTACCACATTTCTTTTTGCGTCTCGTCCTTGATCACCGTGACCTCGGCTCGGCGGCTGCCCTTCACGTCCGGGTCGTTCTGGCGCAGCTCGAAGCGGGAGGTCTTGCCTCCGCCGCCCGGGCGGTCCACCACCGTCAGTGAGTGGGAGGCTCCCACCTCAATGCCGTGGAAGGAGTCCAGGGGATTGCCGCCCTCAAAGCTCTGGTTGAAAAGCAGACTGGCCGGCAAATAGAATCTAATCGCCTGTTGCTCAATTTCTTTATGAAAGTATACAACTACTACAATTCCTATTAATACGCTTGTTAATATACTACCTGCACTATACTTCATTTATTTAGAAATAGATAATAGTCTACATTCAAAATGCAACCTGAATACTGCTGTGAACAAAAGATTTCAAACTAAGTGATACATATATGTCTACTTAATTAGAATAACATAGTTTAATTATAGCAATATTATTTTACCTTATACCTATAATAATGAGTTAACCCTACTAATTAATTAGTGCCTCCCTTACCTTATCTGTTTTGATTACATTTTATGAGCTCTTAGATAATGAATTTGAATTGGTCTTTAAAGTATGTAAAAGCAAAGAGCGGTAAAGGAAAATTCCTTTACCGCTCTATTTGTCTAACAGGCTTGATTAAGCTTTAAGAATTATAACCTATTACGATTCTTTGCCTTCTTCATACCTAACATATGCCTATCCTTTTTTATTCTGCCCCTTATTGTTAGGAGCTTTTTTGTTGGAATTCGGCGCTTCAGTAGCTGGTGGCGTCGTAGTAGTAGGCTCCTCAGTGGTAGGAGTCGTTGTTGTAGGAGGAGTCGTTGTAGTAGGCACCTCTGTGGTTGGAGTCGTGGTAGTGGTTCCAGAGGCGAGCATATCGGCTAAAGTAGCACCGACTTTGCCTACCCGGATATTATCGAAGAAGAGCACACGTCTATCAGTTGTGGTTGTCTGGCTAGCCCATGCGGACTTGTAAACACCCATTTTCCACTTCGGCAGCGGTCCGTCGTACATGTTGCCGCCTTTGCGCGAGACGATCTTCTTGCCGTTGACCCATACCTCGGTCAGTCCGTCCGAACCGTAGGAGTGCACCATGTGCACCACCACACTCTGCCACTGGTCCTTCACCACTGGCCCCAGGTCGATCTTCTCACGGGTGTCGGCGTTGTTACCCACGCGCAGCTGCAGGCGGCCGCCCTTGGTGCGCAGCGCCGCGGACGGTGTGCCCATCCCGCTCTGGTACCATTGGTTGATCACCTCGTCGTTGTCCTCGTCCACGTAGTCCTTGGCCGGGAAGTAGGCCTCGAAGGCGTACCACATTTCTTTTTGCGTCTCATCCTTGATCACCGTGAATTCAGCGCGGCGGCTGCCCTTCACGTCCGGGTCGTTCTGGCGCAGCTCGAAGCGGGAGGTCTTGCCGCCGCCACCCGGGCGGTCCACCACCGTCAGTGAGTGGGAGGCTCCCACCTCAATGCCGTGGAAGGAGTCCAGGGGATTGCTGCCCTCAAAGCCCTGGTTGAAAAGCAGGCTGGCAGAGGTAGCAAGCGATGAGGCCGAGGCACTCATATCGGGAGAAATCTCCTCCATGTCTTTTTTGTCGCATGAGAAGGCTAGGGCACCTACCAGAACAGGCGCTAAAATATAACGAAGTCTAAAGTTCATCTTGTTTTGGCTAAAGTTGAAATCTTAATTTTAATATTGTACTAATACAGTAATGTTACTTTATTTTTATTTATAAACTCGCTTCCCAACACAAGGAATCAACTGTTCATAAATATAACTTTTGATAAATAAACACTTCTAAAAATTTAATCAAATACGTTCAGTTTATAATTGATAATCAATGTTTAATATCATTTTAATAAATCATCAAAACCATGCTAATTATTGAACATTTTATTAAAACATCCTACACAAAGGTAACGGACTAAAATCTTAAAATAAAAATCGAGATAGTGAAAAAATAACAAATGAAACAAATTTCATAGTTTTCATAATTTAAATCATATAAAAACACATAAATAACTGAAACAAAGGCAGATAGCTGGCGTAATTAAGCATTTTCAAAATTGCACATTTATAATTTAAAATAATAAATAAACCATTACTACAATTCGACACTTACGCTTAATAAAATCATAGACCGCACCATTTTTACAGGTAGCTTGATTCATTTGATTTTATTTAAACAGAAAAGCACTGCTTCAAAAGTGTTGATACACCAATTGCCAAAAGTAGCATTGCACTTTGTTCAAGCTAATTGAACCCCTGAGCGTAGTCAAGTTTTAGATTTTCTGGCAATCCATAATGGATCTATCAAATCAGTTTTATATAGCCAGTAGAATCTATCCAAATGTGCAAAGTGCTTAAAAGAGTATTATCCCTGTGGTCATTTAGGAAGAATATTTGGCAGATTTATCTCGTCATTTGGAAGTACCCCACCATTTTTACATCAGGAGGAAGTTGATAGCTACTGCAGCCCAGCCAATAAGTTGAGCATGATAATAAACAGACATGTACGGTAGTTAAGTAGTTTTTAATTCAGGTATACATCTTAACTTATTATTAAAAACTAGGTGTGCTACATTAGTCAGATCATGAATAATAGAATGTGCGTATTCGGCAACTACCTAAAGGAATAAATACGGCTTTCACAGATCCGCTCTTCAAATTGACCTAAAACCTCCTTTTACATACAGGAAGGCATTTTAACTGTACCCTGTGGCAAAGCTATACCTTGTCTTTAGCCGATCAGTCGATTCAACAGCATGGTATACGCCCTGTGTTAGCGTAGATATGTATTGAAACTGGATTTAGCTGTTGAGCCACCGAACATTTAGTGTAAAGGGCAAAAAAAAGGCAGCTAAATAAATTAGCTGCCTTTTATAAGTTTGAGAACTCATGCTGGTAAGGTCATTAGTTTACCTGCTTTTATCTCTCAGTTATTTAGTGATCGTAAAGTTGATTTTGTTAGTAGGGCCTGAAGCGGCGCCTGGGTCGCTCTTGGTGCCTTTGTGCGGCGTGCCTACCAGCGTATAGTTACCCAGAGCAAACGTCCAGCTGCTGTAGTCGCCCTGACGGTCTCCGAACAGTGCGTAAGGAAGCTCGTCGTCTACTCTCACCTTCTGACCAGCACCGCTCAGCTCAAGCTGCACGTTGCCTACCGTGGCAGGGAAAGTGTTAACTCGCACGTTGAATTTCTTGGCACCCAGGGCGCTAAGGCTCAACACATCACCGTTCTTAATCTCTCTGATATCTTTGTTAGTCTCAGAGTTCACCAAGGTATAGCTTACGATTCTATCACCACTAATTGCAACATTTCCACCACCTTTCACAACAGAAAAGTTGATTTTGTTAGTAGGGCCTGAAGCGGCGCCTGGGTCGCTCTTGGTGCCTTTGTGCGGCGTGCCTACCAGCGTATAGTTACCCAGAGCAAACGTCCAGCTGCTGTAGTCACCCTGACGGTCTCCGAACAGTGCGTAAGGAAGCTCGTCGTCTACTCTCACCTTCTGACCAGCACCGCTCAGTTCAAGCTGCACGTTGCCCACCGTGGCAGGGAAAGTGTTAACTCGCACGTTGAACGTCTTAGCATCCAGAGTACTTAAGTCCAACACATCACCATCTTTGATCTCTCTGATATCTTTGTTAGTCTCAGAGTTCACCAAGGTATAGCTTATGATTTTGTCAGTACCTACAGTTCCAGTTGTTGGCTCCTGAGTGCCTGTAGTTGGCTCTGGAGTGCCTATAGTTGGCTCCTGAGTTGAAGGTGTCTGCGTAGCTGGAGGTGTTACCGTGGCAGTAGAAGGCATCATGTCAGCTAGCGTAGCGCCGGCCTTGCCCACACGGATGTTATCGTAGAAAAGTACGCGCTTGTCTGTGGTCGTCTTCTCACTTGCCCAACGCGACTTGTAAACGCCCATCTTCCACTTCGGCAGCGGTCCGTCGTACATGTTGCCGCCTTTGCGCGAAACGATCTTCTTGCCATTAATCCACACCTCGGTCAGACCGTCTGATCCGTAGGAGTGCACCATGTGCACCACCACACTCTGCCACTGGTCTTTTACCACTGGTCCCAAGTCGATCTTCTCGCGGTTACTGGAGTTGTTGCCCACGCGGAGTTCAAGGCGGCCACCTAAGGTGCGCAGTGCCGCGGACGGTGTGCCCATCCCGCTCTGGTACCACTGGTTGATTACCTCGTCGTTAGCCTCGTCCACGTAGTCCTTGGCCGGGAAGTAGGCCTCGAAGGCGTACCACATTTCTTTTTGCGTCTCGTCCTTGATCACCGTGAATTCAGCGCGGCGGCTGCCCTTCACGTCCGGGTCGTTCTGGCGCAGCTCGAAGCGGGAGGTCTTGCCGCCGCCGCCCGGGCGATCCACCACCGTCAGTGAATGGGAGGCTCCCACCTCAATGCCGTGGAAAGAGTCCAGGGGATTGCTGCCCTCAAAGCCCTGGTTGAAAAGCAGGCTGGCAGAGGTGGCCAGTGAAGAGGCCGAGGCACTCATGTCAGTTGAAATCTCCTCCATGTCTTTTTTGTCGCATGAGAAGGCTAGGGCACCTACCAAAGCAGGCGCTAAAATATAACGAAGTCTAAAGTTCATCTTGTTTTGGCTAAAGTTGAAAATTTAATTTGGCTAAAGTTGAAAATTAATCTGTTTTTAATTGTACTTAAACGGTATTATATATTTTGTTATATGTTTCTCCCTCCTTGAAGAGAGCTTATAAAAATAATTGCTTTAAAATATAACTTTTAATTAATGATACCCCCTAAAAGTATAATCATATAACCCTCCTTTCTAATTAATAATCAATACTTAATGACATTTAAATAAGCAGCACAACAACTAAATAATTATTGGACATTTTATCTAAATCCCTTTTGCAAATGTAATGGAGATTATCCCAAAAATAAAAATAGAGAAGACCTAAAACGGCCATAAAATCAATAATTCCTGATTTAAAATAGGATAAGTGCAAATTAAACTAGAGTAATGGTGTAACTCCAAACAGTTTACGCCGTTGATTGGCTAATTTAAAAATTGTACCCTATAAGCTGCATAATTTTAAATGCCTTTAATTTCTATCACTGAAATTAAAATACAAACCCTTGATAAATAATTCTATGCAGGAATAATAACGCTACTATTTATCCTAATAAGCAATTGAGAATATAGTATTTCGCCATCATAAACAGAGTTAAAAGATGCTTTGAAACAAGGAATTGTACTTAGCTTGTATCGTGATGAATATAAAGATAACTCTACCCGATTTTATTTTCCATGACGCTTGAAATCTCCTATCAGTCAATCATTTATACTCCAAGGCATATTTTTATTCATCAAAACATAATCATTATTTATTGACTTGATTAAAATCTATAGAATGAAATTATCCTGTTGAGTATATGCAAAGCAGAAGATCATATGCTGATCAGGCCAAAACATTAACATTCAAAAAGTACCCATCTACAAAGTAAAATAAATATCTTACCATTTTTTATAACTTTTAGACAACATACCCCCTCTAAAACCATATATACCTGCAGAAAAGTGTCTCAAAAATTTATATAGGAAATTTTATATGAAGATGATACGCTGACACTGCAATCATTGGAAGTAATTTAAATTATATTGAACCCTCTCACATATTAACCCCCTAAGCTCCATATGAAAAAGTTCTTCTTACTATTATTATGCTCCCTCTTTATTCATATGGGAGTATTTGCGCAGTTTTCCTCCATAACACCCTTGGCCCATCAACAAATAGATGTAGGGGCAGGCACCCAAGACAAGTCGCAGTCCAAAACATTTTATCACCAAGGAAAACAGTGGGCGGTTTTTGCGAATTCTACAGGAACGCATCTGTGGCGATTAGACGATACCTCCTGGACACACATCATGAGGCTCACCACGAGAAGAGGGAGAGCTGATTGCAAAGTTGTTGACAACGTCGTTCACGTATTTGTTTTTCAAAAAAATACTTCACAGCTAATTTCTATTGAGTATCAAGCCTCTTCCAACTCCTATCAATTGTGGGGTTCCCGACCTTCCATTGTTAACTTTTCATTCAATGGTGAAGTACCCACCGCAACCATTGATATGGATGGGACCGGGAGACTTTGGCTTGGCCATGTAAGGGGAACCTCTGTACAGGTACAGTGGAGCGATGCGCCTTATTCTAACTGGAGTAATCCGATCACAATTGCCTCAAACGTGCGCAGCGATGATGCGGCGGCCATTATCTCTTTACCTGGCAAAATCGGGGTATTATGGTCGAACCAGGTTACGAAGCGATGGGGTTTCAAAACGCATACAGATGGAGACAGCCCGTCCAACTGGTCGTCTGACGAAGTACCCGCTTCTCAGTCAGCTTACAATGTAGGCCATGGCATGGCTGATAACCATATGAACTTGAAGGCGTCGAGCGACGGAACTTTATACTGCGCCATCAAAACTGGATTTAACGATCAGGATTATCCCTTAATAGGCTTGTTAGTCCGTAGGCCAAACGGCTCATGGGACGATCTCTATGATGTCTCTCATATTGGCACCACCCCCATCGTCGCACTAAATGAAGCAGCAGGCAAACTACGGGTTATATACCCATCAAAGACGTATGGTGGGGATATCTTGTATAGGGAATCCCCTTTATCGAATATTTCTATAGGCCCTCAGATGACTTTATTGGCTGGCTCGGCCTACCGTGATCCAAGTAGCAGTAAACAAAATTTTAATTCGGCAGGAGTAGTGATTACAACCGATGCTGAGGCGGGTGTCGTGGAGGGCGTTCTATTAAATGACAATGCCACTCCCCCTCCTACTGTACCCAATGCACCTGTATTGGCATCGCCAGCGAATGGTGCCACAGGGATTGAGAGCAGTTCTACGCTCTCTTGGAATGCCGCTGCTGGTGCTTCTACTTATCGGGTTCAGGTAGCTACCTCGACAACGTTTACCTCCAACGTTTATGATCAGAACGGCATAGTCGGCAACTCCATACAGGTAAACGATCTCTCAAACGGCACCACCTACTACTGGAGGGTACAAGCTTCTAACTCGGTGGGTAATAGTGGCTGGTCCGATGTGTGGAGTTTCTCAACCATAAACAATCCAACGCCTACTGTACCAGCCGTGCCATCGCTGGTTTCGCCATCCCACGAAGCAACAGGTATTGCGCTGCCTCCTACTTTGAACTGGAGCGGCTCCACTGGTGCTGATTCGTACAGGGTTCAGGTTTCGAGATCTTCAGATTTTTCGTCACTTGCCTTCGATCGGAACGGTCTGGCGAGTACATCTGTACAGGTAAACGACTTAGCGCATAACACTGTTTATTACTGGAGGGCAAGCGCTCAAAACTCAGCGGGCACAAGCGATTGGTCTGCGAGTTGGCGCTTTACAACTTCCGCGAGCACTCCTCCACCCTCCACGGCTAGCCTGGTTGGTCACTGGAAGATGGACGAGGGAAGTGGCAGTGTATTAGTTGATGACTCCGGATATGGAAACAATGCTGTCTTACAGAACACCTCTAAGGTTAACTGGATTGCGGGAGTTAATGGACTAGCATTGGATTTGCCAGGAAACTGGTATCGCTTTGCTATTGCCCCCAATAACGCCTCCTTGAATATGACCAATGAAATAACGATTTCGGCCTGGATAAAGCCACAGGTTCGCAAGGGCAGAATGATATTAAGCAAGGTAGATCCGGATGGCTACCAGTTGGGCACAAATGGTAACGGCAAGATTGAATTCTGGTTTAATTCAACATCCAACGGTACTGCTTACCGCTTATATTCTAACGCCAACTATCCGTTCGATGGAAATACTTGGATGCATGTTGCCGCCACTTTCGATGGACAGACGTCTAAAATCTATATTAATGGTGTAGAGGATAAAGCTGTAAGATACGC
This sequence comes from Pontibacter aquaedesilientis, assembly GCF_014773225.1. Lineage (GTDB taxonomy): Bacteria > Bacteroidota > Bacteroidia > Cytophagales > Hymenobacteraceae > Pontibacter > Pontibacter aquaedesilientis. The sequence continues at coordinate 243,510 of NZ_JACXAJ010000004.1, forward strand.
TTCTTCTTTAACTTTAATCTCTAATACATCGGACCTAGTTATTGGGGCATTGAAAGAGGACAACAGATGGAACGGGGCATTAGACGATGTAAGACTTTACAACAAAGCGTTAGGTGCTTCCGAAATCGCAGCTTTAGTCAATTCTGGTTCTGCCTTCAATAGCAGTAATGTTGCCCAAAAGAATGAGCTAGTTGAGCCAGTGCATGAGCATGAATTGTCAGTATACCCTAACCCCTTCTCTACAGTTGCTAAACTAAGTTTTTACATGCATGAGGCCGGCGACTATACCTTAGAATTGTACGACAGTAAGGGAGTGCTGGTGAAAAAGCTGAAGCAGGGCCAAGCTACCTTAGGGGAGCACAACACAGTTGAAATAGATGGCTCTCAACTCAGCAAGGGGCTCTACATGGTGCGACTGCAAACAGCCAAGGGCAGCCGAGCGCTCCGGTTGATTTTACAAAAGTAAGCCATCCCCCGTTAGTGCTCAAAAGCCGTAGTGCTGTGATATAGATAGGTACTAGGTATAAAGACTGATATTGTTGTTACCTCCACTACAAGGTACACGAATACAGGTCGAGCAATGGATGCCTTAAGTACAGGCAGAAGCAAGGCCCCTTTTCTTAGAAAGAGAAGGGGCCTTGCTTTGCCAAAAGATTAAGAAGCTCTGTTAAGCCGTTCTGTTAAATATTGTACACAGCTAAAATATGACAGTCGACCTGAGCAACCACAAGCCTATAAGTTTGCGAATAGCCAATCTGACCTAAAGGGAGTTGCTTTGAATATTACCGGTTGTGGAATAATGATTAAGCAAAATTGTGAACGAACCATAATAGGTATAGTACAAAACAATGCGCATTAATTTGATTGATGCAAAACTCTTGTCTACTACTATATCATCTAACTGTGAGCAAATAAATAATTTATAAAAATACTATTAATAAGCATGACATAGTGTTTTAATCTATTATAAAAAGCCCAAAAATATAAAATATATATAAATGAATCGATTTTAAATTATAAACGTAAGCATTTAATAATACCTCTACCAGTGCTTTGCAAGATCATTGGGGTAGTTAATTAATGTCTTAAACGATCTTCATTTTTTATTCTACTTTACAGATTGTTGTATGCGTAACTGAATATAAATACAATTTAACCTTAACCGCTTTGTCACTATGAAAGCCAGATTTACGCTTCTTATAATCTGCACCCTTCTTATATTTCATGAGTCAGCTGCACAGTTCAGTTCCGTTACCGAACTCACCCCATTACAAGCAAGTCCTTTTGCGACAAGAGAAAAACAGCAGTCTAAAGTCTTCACGTATGCTGACAAGCATTGGTCCATTCTAGCAAGTTCTACTGGCACGCACCTCTGGCGTCTGGACGGTTCTGCATGGGTAAAAGCCTTGGAACTGGTCACAAGAAACTCCAGAGCTGACTATGCAATAGATGGCGATGTCGTGCATATACTTTTATACTCGGGCACTTCTTCGCAGTTCGTCTCCATTAAGTATAACAAGGCTGCGAATAAGTTTGAAAAGTGGGACCAGAACAAATTGCCTGTTTCCATCAATCTGGAAGAAGGAGTCCAGATTGCTTCTGTGGATAGGGACAAAACCGGCAGGATGTGGATTGCCTCTACCGGTCTCAATGGTACAGTCAATTTGCGTTGGAGCGACACCCCCTACACGACCTGGAGTTCTCCGATTGTAATAGCCAATGGATTAAAGGAAGATGACGCAGCAGCTGTCATTGCGATGCCGCACCAAAATCAAATAGGTGTTCTTTGGTCTAACCAAAACACAAAGCGATGGGGATTCAAGGTTCACCGGGATGGAGATAGCCCTACAAGCTGGTCGCAGGACGAGGTACCGGCGTCTCAATCTGCCCTTAGTACGGGATCAGGTATGACCGATGACCATATGAGCATGAAGGTAGCAAGCGATGGCTCATTGTTCTGTGCCATCAAGACAGGTTATAACCGGGAAGGCCTTCCCCTTATTGCCTTATTGGTAAGGCGCCCGACAGGCTTATGGGAAAATTTGCATGAGGTTTCGCAAAAGGGCACGCTGCCAATTATCGTACTCAACGAGGCCATAGGCAAATTAAAAGTGATATACACTTCCCAAACTTATGGCGGAGACATTCTTTACAAAGAGTCCTTGATGTCTAAAATCTCTTTCTGTACTGAGCATACCCTTATTCGGGGCAATTATAATTATGCGACAAGCACTAAGCAGCTATACTCAGACAATGTCGTCATATTGGCTTCGAATGAGACGCAGGTGGTTGGGGTAATCGGTACAGATGCCCTGTCTGGTTCTGACGTCTCCCTGGCCTGTGATGTCGATCTTGAGCCAAAGAATAATTTATTCATAGCGTACCCCAACCCTTTTGAATTGGAAGCAACTGTCAGCTTTGTTTTAAACCGGGACAGTGACTACTCCTTGATCTTATATGATAGCAAAGGTTCGCAAGTGGTCATCCTTAAAGAAGGGAACGCAGTAGCAGGCGAAACCAATCATGTGAACCTGGATGGATCAATGTTATCCCGTGGCCTCTATTCGTTGAAGTTGCAGACAACAGATGGACACAGAGGAATCAAGCTCATCCATCATCAATAGATTTAACTTCTGATTCACTCGCTTTGAATTAAAACTGGCTCGATGTTGCAATCATATACCCCTTTCTACCATATAGCAGTGGCTCCAAATCATAGCCATCTCTTTTAATATCTGCTACTAAGTCATCGCATTCCCGTATTACCCTTTTGAGAATACGAGAATATATGAGTACACTGCAAGCTAACGATATCTTTGCTGAGCACTATCTGCTGAAAACACGCCTCAGTTCTGGCCCCATTGCGGAGGTATGGGCGGCTGAGGATTGGACGGCAAAAGAGAGAATAGTGGCGCTAAAAATACATGGCGCTGCTAGCAAGCTGGATGACCAAACCTTGGAAATGCTGCGTCAGGAGGTTGAGGAGATCCAGTCCCTTGAACACCCACAGCTTTTATTACCTTACCAATTCGACGTTTTCCAAGGTATACCCTACCAGGTAATGCCCTACGTGGAACAAGGGTCGCTTGGCAAGTATCTATTGGAGCACGGTCCCTTTAACGAGGAAAAAATAGCCCTGTTATTGAGTCAAGTCGGCAGCGCGTTGGAGTATCTTCATACCCACCAACCTCCTATACTGCACCGTCAGGTTACGCCAGACAACATCCTGCTGCTGGACAATGGGGACTATACCCTGACCGCACCAGGATTAAGCAACCAACTAAGCACTGCTCTGCTTAAAGCTACCGCGAACAATTATGCCGCCGCAACAGCATACGCCGCACCGGAGCTTTTCAGCGCTCACCCTCAACAGCAGCAAGCAAGTGATATCTTTGCACTTGGCGTTACGCTCTATGAACTGTGCACCGGTGCACTACCCTGGCTTGGCAATGGTGGCCTGAGTTTGCAGCAAGGGGCTGAAGTTCCCTATCTGCCAGCCCCCTATTCCCGTGTCTTGAGTAACCTGGTTCGGGCATGCCTGCAGCCAGATTGGGAAAAGCGCCCTTCTGCCGGACAACTCGTTGAGGAAGCCGATTATTTTCTTGAAAATGGCAACTGGAAACCCTACGGCATTTTTGGCAATGTGACTGCCGAGACCATCGTGTATAAAGAAAGACCTCCCTATGTCTCCATTTTACTGATCGCATTGCTGGCAGGTGTGGTCTTGGCGGCAGTGTATTTTATTTTTTTCCGGGATCAGTCAGACCGTGAGGCGGAAATAGCGCAGGTAGAAAATGCAGCAGAGAACTCACCTCTACCAACTGAGGAGCCGCCTGTAGAGGTCCAGCCACCAATGCAGGGCGACAGCGCTGACCAAGAAGTCAAACAGGCAGCCAATGGAAAGCAGATCGCTCAAGATACCCCGCCCACCACTACGCCACCTCCTGTGCAACAGCCGGAAGTAACACCACGTCCTGCCCTTACGCAAAAAACTTCCTACCCCCGGCCTAAAAACCTGGAAGGTTACTTAAGTGCGATGCTAGATGAAGAAATCCCTTTACAAGTCAAGGACCGATGGCGGCCAACTGTGAGGAAGTATTTTGCTCCGGATGCCATCGTGTACGCCCAAATGAATGACTCCCCGCTTGGTAGTTTTGGGGTAGCTGAATTCTTGGATATCTTGCTTAGCAGTGAAGCCGGAAGCTCCATCCGTATCGACAAGGTTATCTTAGACGAGCAGGAGGAGAAAATCGATGAGATCAATGTAAGCCTCTATTCAAGAAAATAAGTTGACTGCCTCTTAGGCTTGGCGCCCTATACCTGCACATGTCCTGAAAGAGTCTCAGCCAATTCTGATTTGTTCTGCTAAAGTGCTAAACCCCCTACATGCTGTTTGATTTGTAGATATTTATCACAATATTTATAAATCAATATATTTTAAGACAGCATGTTCGGAATTTTACTCGCACAGCAATGGAAACAAGCCCGACGCTCCCCGGTTTTTCAGAAGAGCGTCGTGGTCAACATCATTCTTGGCTTCCTGATCCTGTACTTCTCGCTCATATTTATATCACTGGGCTTTTTCGCCGATAAAGTCTTGCTCAAACTATACCCTGCCCAGAGCGTAGTGGACTCCCTGAACAGTTTCCTGCTGCATTATTTCCTGATTGATCTGTTTATGCGTTTCATGCTGCAGGACCTGCCTGTAGTAACTGTCCAACCTTACCTGCACTTGCCTGTCAGCCGCAGCAAGCTTGTACATTTTGCGCTGCTCCGCTCCCTACCCAGCATGTTCAATCTGCTAATGCTTCTGTTATTCGTGCCGTTCATGCTTCGGGTTGTCACCCCTGCGCATGGATCAGGTATAGCGGGTGTCTGGCTGGCTTCTTTGCTTCTGCTAACTTTCTTCAACAATTTCCTGCTTATTTATTTTAAGCGACAGTTGGTAAGCAAGCCGAAGCGTACCTTGCTTTTCGGACTTGCGGTTGCAGGCCTTTTCCTGCTTGACTATAGTAGTGTGCTCTCGCTCCGACAAATTTCAAGGGTAGCATTCGGGAGCCTACTGCAACAACCCTGGCTGGTGAGTGTACCCGCCGCTTTGCTGGCCATTGCCTATTGGTTGAATTTCCGCTTTTTGCGTGATAACCTGTACCCCGAAGAAATATCCATCAAAAAGGTGTCTTCTGTTGCAGGGGGAGACATTGCCTTCCTCAATCGCTTTGGTGACACAGGCAGGCTCATCGCCCTGGAACTGAAACTCATATGGCGTCATAAGCGACCACGTTCTATTATCGTTATGTCGGCTCTCATGTTGTTTTACGGCATGATATTCTACACGAACGAGAAATACCAGGAAGGCTATGGCATGCTTATTTTCGTGGGCATTTTTGTGACTGGCTCACCCATGTTCAATTATGGGCAGTTTATACCTGGCTGGCAGAGCAACCATTACGACGCTTTGCTCACCCGGCCCATTTCAACTTACCAGTATCTGCACGCCAAATACTGGATGTTTGCCCCGGCCGTGCTCCTGGCATTTATCCTCACGTTGCCTTATGTTTTTTTTGGATATAAGATACTGCTCATCAACCTGGCTGCCTGCCTTTTCAACATCGGCGTAAACAGCTTTATGATCTTTTATTTTGCCGTTTTCAATAAAGACCGGCTTGACCTAAGCAGTGGCTCCGCCTTTAACTGGCAAGGAGTTGGCGCCTCTAAGTTTGTGATGATGCTGCCGATGATTCTGCTTCCTATCCTACTCTATTTGCCCTTTAGTTTTTTGGATTTACCGGAGTGGGGCATCTTTGCCATCGGTTTGGCGGGGCTTCTGGGCATTGCGTTTCATAAGCACTTGCTGGCCTTGACTACCCGCCGCTTTGTTTCACACAAATACAAACTGGCCAGTGGCTTCCGGCAAGGCTAGCAGCGACCTCCTATACCTGTACCATTGAATGAGATCAAAAGAAGACTTACAAAATAGAATGATAGAAGTAAAGAACCTAGAGAAGTCCTACAGCGGCACTACTGTCGTAAAAATAAACGCCCTGCAGGTTACAAGCGGAGAATCCGTGGGATTGGTGGGCAACAACGGGGCAGGCAAAACCACTCTTTTCCGGATGATGCTCGACCTGGTGCGGCCTACCGGAGGCGAAGTGTTTTCTAAAGGTATAGCAGTGGCTGAAACAGATGCCTGGAAGTATTACACTGGTTCGCACCTGGATGAAGGTTTCCTGATTGACTACCTGACGCCGGAAGAATACTTTAAGTTTATCGGTGAGCTGCACGGACTTTCGCAAGGCGATGTACAGGAGCGGCTTTTACCTTTCATGGATTTTTTCAACGGAGAGGTCTTGCAGCAGCGTAAGTACATCCGCGATTTCTCGAAGGGCAACCAAAAGAAGATAGGTATAGCTGCAGCAGCCCTCTCTCACCCGGAACTGCTGGTGCTCGACGAGCCCTTCGCCAACCTGGACCCGACCTCCCAGATTCGGCTGAAGAATTTGCTGAAATACCTGCACGCACAGCACAACATGACCATGCTGATTTCCAGCCACGACCTCAACCACGTGATAGAAGTCTGCGAGCGCATAGTTATCCTGGAGAAAGGACAGATCGTGCAGGACATGCAAACCACTGAGAATACCCTGCAGGCATTGGAAGCGTACTTTACGGTGTAACGCACTAGAATTATACCTCCTTATACCTGAACAAAGCCGCCCGTCAGTTAGCTGGTGGCTTTTGCGTTGCCACTTTCCAGCTTGATTTACGTTGAGTAAATCGTGTCCTTCAGCAAACCCTTTGGCCTCGGCTAAGGAGCCATACCGGTCCTTCTTGAACTTTTGGCCGTAAAGACATGGAGCAGGCACCGCACCTGGAAGGTATGCGGGCTGGGGACACTTACTTGCACACAGCTTACATTTTGCACGAACTTAAAAAACTGAAAAAACCGCTGCGATAGAAATGCTGAACCTAAGGACCCTTTGCCTGTTAGGTGTGCATTATACCTTAATCTGACCAAAACTCTTACAACATGAAATTAAAAGCTCTCCTGACATTTGCCGGCATGCTGGCGATTCTTTTTGCCACAGCCCAGAAAAACCACCCAGACCAGATCAAGACAGACAAAGGCCCACTCACTATACAGCCTGTCCTGCACGGCACGGTTGCCCTCACCTGGGACAACAAAACCATTTACGTTGACCCTTACGGCGGCGCAGCGGCCTTTGCTGGTATAGCCGCCCCAGACCTTATCCTCATCACCGACATCCACGGCGACCACCTGGACCTGAAAACCCTGGATGCCATCAACACAGACAAAGCGCGATTGGTGGTACCGCAGGCCGTTGCGGATAAGCTGCCGGAGCCCTTGAGGCAAAAGGCTGTTGTGATCGGAAATGATGAGCACACCGAGCAGCTGGGAATAGCCATCAAAGCAATACCAATGTATAACCTGCCCGAGAGCGAAGACTCCCGCCATACCAAGGGCCGCGGCAATGGGTACGTTTTAACGATGGGTGGCAAGACCGTATACCTGTCCGGCGACACAGAGGACATACCTGAAATGCGTGCGCTGCGCCACATCGATGTGGCCTTTGTGTGCATGAACCTTCCCTATACCATGGACATTGACCAAGCCGCATCTGCTGTGCTGGCGTTCAAGCCCGCCATCGTGTATCCTTACCACTACAGAGGTCAGGGCGGTCTGAGCGATGTAGAAGCTTTTAAGCAGAAGGTGAATGCCGGCAACAAGCGTATCGACGTGCGCCTGCGCAACTGGTACCCCGAAAACTCGCGTTAACTCGGCTATGCAGGTATGGCGTCATCCTGACAGGCAGATTTTACGTTAACCCAGGGATAGTACATTTCGGAGTTTACGTAAAAATTGCCTAACGCCAAACTATGCACGATTTCAGGCTATACATAGAGTACATTGCACGCGTCATCGAAGCCATTGGCGTCCTGATTATAGCAGTCGGAGCCGCCATCGCCCTGTTCAGATTTATATTCCCGCTGCAAGGCAACACGCACAGATCCTACAGAAAGCTGCGCCATGACCTCGGCAAAGCAATCCTGCTTGGCCTCGAGATATTGGTGGCTGCCGACATCATTGCCACGGTCGTGACCGAGCCCACCATGGACCGTGTGCTGACACTCGGGCTTATCGTACTTATCCGTACCTTTCTGAGCATCTCCCTTCAGGTGGAGTTAGAGGGGCGTTTACCCTGGCAGCAAAAGCAAAATACCGAAATTCCGGAGTGATGTCAGCTTTTGCCGCTGATGCGTATACAGAGTAAGCCCCGTTATACGCCCCCACCGCCCATGGCCGCACAGGCCATGCTATCGTTCGCTGCTATACCTGACTCCGATTGACTCCTTGAAGACGCGCACCAAAACTATACATATAGTACAAACTGCCATTCTCGTTCTCGCCTTATTTTTGGTAGCATTTATTTTGTACAGGCACTTCTATGCTTATACCCGGTTAAGTGGTCATTATACCATCGGTGTGATTTTGAACAACATCGAGCTTAGCCCAAGCGACATGGAGGTGGTAAAGTCCATTATAAGCAAGCGCCTGGAGCAAATAAACCAACAGGGCGGTATCAACGGCAAAGAACTTCGCGTAACATACCTCGATGACCAGGGCAGCCCCGAAACTGCCCAACAAGTCGTAAGGGAGACCATGAACGACAAACACCTGATCGGGTACATCGGCTGTTGGAGCTCCACCAGATCCAAAGCCGTCTCTACCCTGATAGGCCCTGCCCGGATTCCATTTATAGGAGGCTATGCCCTGACTAACCTCTTCGAACAATACCCAAACATGTACACAGCTGAGCAGGGTATCAGGAATGTAGCGGCCAACTTCGAGAAGCTTTTGCTGTCAGGCTACCTACGGCCCTCGTTCGTCGGGAAGAAAGATGACCTTTACTCCATTGCCATACTGGAGAAGATGTATGAACTGGAAAGAAAAAACCCCTCCTTTAGGGTGGTTCATGAGAAATGGTTTCCGGGTGAACATACCTATATCCAAGCCGACTTCGACTCGCTCAACAAAGTCCTGAAGGCAGAGAAATCTGACTTCCTGGTCCTTTCCTTCGAAAGTCTGACAACGTCCGCACTCATCAAGGAAATCAGGAAAGCTGGAATTGACGTCCCGGTTTTCACAGCACTCGGGGATCTGGGCTTTGTGGCATCCATCATCGACAAGAGACTGGCTGGTGAGCTGTATGACCTGAATGTAGTGGGTATACCCGGCACCTTCAACCTGAGATTGCAGGAGCAGATTCCCGCTTTTCGCAGGGAGATTAGGCATAGCGAAACGCTGGAACTGCAACTGAGCTTCGGTGCCCGGTTGGCAGACAGTATTGGTATTATAGCAGAGGCTGCCAAGTCTGGTAACGCAGATCCAGCCGATAACATAAGAGAGCGGATTAACAGAAACATGATGCGCTATATTGGCGGTAGCCGCATTTACAGAGGCTGGTTCAATGACTGGTATTTCACGCCGGAAAGGGCGATTGCCGGGGATGTGCTGCTTGCCTGGAAACCATCCACTTCACGACAGCTCATCCTGGCCCCCAAACAGTATATGCCTATAAACGACACGCTGCGCCAGGTACCGGTACTTTATACCCATATGGACATGGTGCAGCTAAACCGGGTAAGCGACACCGAGGGCAGCTTCTATGCTTCTTTCTACCTCGAAATTACCTCGTCAAACCCTTTTTCGATGCAGCAGCTCGATTTTACGAACGCGGCACGCAGCGAAACCAGCCACGAGTACCTGCTCGACATCAAAAAAATAAGGGAGAGAAGGCAGCTCCACGATATGCACCTTTACAACTACATGTATAAAATTTCCGGCAAGTTTCTGTTTGAGCCGGATTTACGCAACTACCCCTTCGACCGGCAGCGGTTCTCGATCTCTTTCCAACCTTCGAGTGCCCTATACCCCTTCCTGGTACAGCCCTCCCCTCCCGAAACGCGCGACACCGTGTTTCAGGTAAGAGGCTGGGAATACAGCAGTCACTACGTAGGCTTCGACCATGACATCATTAGCTTTGTCAACACTTTCCGGCAGACACAGCAAACCGTGCCGTTCTACAAATTCAGCTATACCTTTGTGCTGGAGCGGGCCCGCATCGATTTCTTCCTGAAAGTGCTCACGCCCCTGCTCGTCATCCTGACCATCACCTATTTTTCGGTCTATATTCCGCTGTACCGTTTCGAGACGCTGGAGGCCATACAGGTCACGTCACTTTTGGCATCCATTGCCCTGTACTTCTCCGCCTACAAACCCCAGATGGAGTATGCCACCATCTCCGATAAGATTTTCATATTCACCTACATCATGATCACATCCCTGATCGGCACCTCTATACTTCAGTTTGTGAAACGCAAGAAACACAACACTGAGAGCCACCTCGCCAAGGCGTACCAGCGCTATGTATTTCCCATTATTGTCCTGACTTTCACGCTCCTGATCGTCTGGTAGCCCTGGTGTTGGCCTCCAATTCAGAGGCAACCGGCGACCTGATGTAGAACTAATTGGCCCAACCCGCTGTTCAGCCTTGATGTGACGGACGGGCTGTTTGAGAGGGGGCAGCATCCAAGGCGTGTATACCTCCCGCCAATTCCTTTATGGCCGGACGACACAATAAAAAAGGGAATATTAAAGTTAGGGTAAAAAGGTTCTTGAATTAACGGCATAAAATACGCCTTCCTACTTTCTTCAAAAAATATTATTTTTATATTTACCGCAGTACAAATTTCATTCTTATTCAATTCAACATGAGAGCATTCTTTCTTTCCTTATTGATTGTGCTGACATTCGCAGCACCACTGGTTCAGGCACAGGGAACAGCTACAGAAGACAACAAACTTTCAGGTCAGTTCAACGACCTCAAGACCAATTCCAATTCTTACAGCGAGGGCAACAGAGAGTACAAAGTTGTGAACGTAAGTCTGCTCAATGCCTTCTGGCAAAGCGTGCAGGCCACCATCAAGCAAACAGAGCAGAAGCAGATCAAAGATTTGAATGCGACCAAGGCCGATCTTGCCACGGCACGCGCCAAAATAAACGAGCAGGAGAAGCAGCTACAGGCCCTGAAACTGGACAACGCCGCCAAGGAGGCTGCAGTGCAGCAGAGCGAGGATGCCGTAAACAACATATCGGTGCTCGGCATTGGCATACACAAGCAGGTATACGTGATCATCAACACGGCTATTATCGCCTTGCTGCTGATTGCCCTGGGCGTCATCTACACGCAGTATAAGAGCAGCAAGAAGGTGACAGACGAGAAAAGAAAGGAATTCGAAAGCATCGACCAGGAGTACAACGACTTCAAGAAGAACGCCCGCGAGCGTGAAATCAAAATAAAAAGAGAACTACAGACAGAAATGAACCTGGTGGCTGAGTTAAACGATCAGATCGCTTCTTTGCAGAAAAAGGTGCACGCTTAGCCTGTCTGTTCACAATTCCTATACCTGCGCACCAACCAGGTAGAGACATGCCGCTCCTTTCTGTGGAAAGGAGCGGCATTTTTTCGTTAACCCATAAAACCTATACCTGAGATTCAAGGCCAGAAATGGTCATAGAATCTTCGCCTTCTCTTGCTATTGCTATCTTTGGCGTACATGTAATACACAAAGTATCCCACAGCATACAGGGCCAATACGGAGGTGATGATGATAATTTCCATGAATATCTATACGTAAATCTGTAACAACGGACATATACAGGTATAGGCCAACCTATTGCGTCTGGTATTTTATTCTTGGCCAACCAATCGGCATATACACATAAAATTTAGGTATCAGCTATCAGAACTCAAACCGCAGGGCCAGCCCCGGGTGTGACGCTATTTTACAGATGATAAAAGGCGCATACACGCCATTGGCACAACTTGGCAGCTCAACCTGCTCTAAAGGCTCCCCTTTATGGGTAAACTTCGCCAGAAGAATTTTAGCCGAGGGATCGAAGCACCTGTTGTGCAGCAGCAAGTCACGCAGCGAATTTGACAAGCCATAACATACCCAGTAAGTGGGGTTTTGAAAATCGGTTTGAAGAATCAGCGCATATTTCATAATACCAAATCTTTACACCTTTTTTAGTACGAAATTAACCTCCATTGGTATTATACAAATCCTAAACTGTTGAGGCACCTATTACTGCAAACGGAAGACTTTATCTTGACATCCTGCTTTAGGTCATGTTGCAGTTTGTCCGTCCCTGTTCTTTTCACCCCTAATTGCCTGACTCTGTCAACGTAGCCGTAAATGGCGCAGATTCAAGCAGATATAGGACATCTCCTCCCGTTTTTTTGCGTTTATAACTGTCAAAAGACAACTATTTTCAATTTATTTCATATATAAACATATTTTAATCGTTTGACAAGCAAGATGATAAGTGTTATCTTTTTGATTCAAATTGATGAAACAAAATATACACCGACCATAACGAAACCAGACAAACCTAAAATATTTGAATCAGGTATAGAAACCGAAGCAAACCTATGCGAATCACCGATTTTCAATATATTAAAACTACGTACCCATGATCTAAAGCCTGCCTTTTAAAAGTTTACACATCATATTCTTTCACCTTGAAACATTGCGAGTCCTATGAAAAACACATTTACTTTAATCATGTTATTCCTCCTTACCTGCTGGTCCACCAGCGTTGCGGCACAGCAACGGGAGGTTAGCGGCCGTGTGACAGCAGCCGACACCGGCACAGGTATGCCGGGGGTGAGCGTGGCCGTAAAAGGCACCACCACTGGTGTGGCCACCGACACCGACGGCAACTACCAGATCCGGGTACCCGACAACAACGCTATACTGGTGTTCCGTTTTCTGGGCTATCAAACCCGCGAAGTACCGGTGGGCGGCCAATCGACCATTAATGTGAGTCTCGCCACCGATGCTAAACAGCTGGGGGAAGTGATGGTAACAGCCATGGGCATTACCCGCGAAAAGAAAGCGTTGGGCTATGCTGCGCAGGGCGTAGAGTCGCAGGAATTGGTGCAGCACCGCCAACCCAACGTACTCAACGCCATGCAGGGCAAAGTGGCCGGTGCCGTTATCTCCAGCACAGGCGGTGCGCCGGGCCAGGGCACCAGCATTCAGATCCGGGGTATCAACTCCATCGATCCTACCCGACCTAGTCAGCCTCTTTTTGTGATCGACGGCGTGCTGATGGACAACTCTACCTCCACTTTCGGCCAAAGCGCCGAGCTAAGAGGTATGAGTAACCGACTGGCCGACATCAACCCCGACGACATTGAGTCGATAAATGTGCTGAAAGGCGGTGCCGCCACAGCCCTCTATGGTCTGCGCGGTGCCAATGGTGTGGTGGTGATCACGACCAAACGAGGACAGCAAGGCGCACTCAGCGTGAACTTTACCAGCACTGCCGGTATAGAGGAAGTCAATAAATTTCCGGATGTGCAGGACAAGTATACGCAAGGGTATAGAGGAGTATATGATCCTGCCAGCTTCTGGCCATCCTGGGGACCAACCGTGGAAGCGGCTCGACAAATTGATCCTACTCACCCTGCAGAACTCTACAATCACTTCCGGGACGCCTACGAAACGGGCAATCAGTTCAGAAACTCGCTTTCGGTTTCGGGCGGTAACGAGACCATCACGTTTCTCAGCTCCCTTTCTCACCTCAAGCACGAGGGCGTGCTGCCCTTCACCGATTTCGAGAACTTCTCGGCCCGCCTGAACACGGATGTGAAGCTAAGCGAGAAGTTCAAAACCGGGGCCAACTTCAACTATTCCAAGTCGGGGGGCAAGCGCTACAACGCCGACCGCTTTAACGAGAGTTTGAGTTACTGGTCGCCCCGCTGGGATGTGCGTGATTTCCGCAAACCGGACGGCACCATGCAAACCTACCGCAACAACAACCCGATTTACGGGGCTGCCACAAACCAAATGGAAGACGACGTGAACCGCTTCATTGGCAGTGTGCACTTTGGCTATGCGCCGCTTAAATGGCTAGACCTGAACTATCGAGTTGGTGTGGACTCGTATACCGACGACAGAACCCGTACCGCCCCCGGCCCGCGAGGCCTGGCGGGTGAGCAGGTATACGAAGACAACGGCCAGGGCTTTGTGTATGAGTACACCACCAAATTCAGAAGTGTCAACTCCACCTTCGTGGCCACGGCCAACTCCAGCTTCGGGGAGAACTTCAACGCTACTTTCCGTCTCGGGCACGAACTTTACGACGAGAACATCAATAGCTTCGGGGTGGAAGGCAACGAGCTGACCGTGTTCGACTACTTTGACCTGCGCAATGCCAAACAGCTCAACGCCCGGGATGACCAGTCGAAATATCGCCTGATGGGCTTTTTCGGAGAAGCTTCCGTTGACTACCGCAACTTCCTGTTCCTGACCCTGACCGGCCGAAACGATATTACCTCTACCCTCCGGGAAGATAATAACTCTTTCTTTTACCCTTCGGCCAGTTTGAGCTATGTGTTCTCCGAGCACCTCGACCTGCCTTCTTTCATCAACCAAAGCAAGCTGCGACTGTCTTATGCCCAAATAGGAAAAGACGCTCCCCGCTATTCGACTTCGTTTGGTTTCTCGCCTTACTCCGGCTTTCCGACAGGCTTTACGGGCTTCACACGGTCGGCCTTGCTAGGCGATGTTAACCTGCGCCCGGAGTTTACCGACACGTATGAGGCCGGCCTGGAAATGTCTTTCCTGGATGATCGTTTGGGCTTTGACTTTACCTACTACTATTCGCTGAGCAAAGACCAAATCATCCCGATCGATGTAGCCGCCTCCACGGGCTATGTGCGGGCAGCCGTAAATTCGGGCAGTATGCGCAACAGGGGTGTCGAGATCATTCTCAATGCCACGCCAGTACGCTCACAGGACTTCAGCTGGGACTCCAAGATCATCTTCTCTGCGAACCGCAACAAGATCGTGAGTATACGTGAAGGCCTCGAGGAAATTCCCTACGCCGCGCAGTTCGGTTATGTAGGATCTACCGTGACCATGAAGCTTATTCCGGGGCAGCCTTATGGCAACATCTACGGGTCGCATTGGCAGCGTTACTATGGTCCGGGTGAGGAAGAGGATCCGTTGTTCCTGGATAAGGATCGACCAATTGTTATCGGAGCCAATGGCTTCCCGGTGCGGGCACCGCTCTCCAGCCAGAAGATTCTGGGCAACTCACAGCCTGACTGGATCGGAGGCTTCACCAACACTTTCACCTACAAAAACCTGAGCCTGACCAGCTTGCTAGACGCTCGTGTGGGCCACGAGAAGTATAACCAGATGGGTAACTTTTTTGCGGCTTTTGGTATAGCCGAGTATACCGAGGACCGGGAGGATTTCAGGGTGTTTGAAGGGGTATTGGCCGACGGCACTCCAAATACGAAACAAGTATGGCTGGGACAAGGCATGGGACCAGACGGTGTAGACTACGGCGATGGTTACTACCGCCGCTTCTTCCGGGGCGTTTCTGAAAATTTTGTGGAAGATGCCTCCTGGGTGCGCCTCCGTTCCCTTACCCTGAGCTATAACTTGCCAAGCCGCTGGTTTGAGAACAACTTTATCCGCAGCAGCTCTGTCTCGCTCACCGGAAACAACCTCTGGCTATCCACCGATTTCTCCGGCTATGACCCCGAAAACAGCTCTACACCAAGTGGCAGTAACGTGGACGGATTTGCCGGTTTTACCTACCCTGCTGTGAGAAGTTACCTGTTTACCCTGAATGTTGGATTCTAAAAAAGAAACATCCCTATGAGAAAGATATATAGATACGCGATGGCCTTTATGCTGATGGGAGCATCGCTGTGCTTGCAAAGCTGCGAAGATTATTTTGACCTGAACGAAAACCCGAACCTCGTCTCGAGCCCGCCGCTGAGAGCCATGCTGTCGACTGCTACCCATAAGACGGGCCTGAACAGCCAGCGGGTGGCCGCCACCACTTCCTTTTTTGTGCAGTACGTGGCCAGCCCTGTTGCCGGCAATGGTACTGACACCTACCAGGTGACCGACTACACCAGCACCTGGGATGCCCTATACCTGGCCATGGCCGACATTTACGACATGAAACAGAAAGGGATAGAGGAAGGTGCTTCGGACTATGTTGGCGTGGCCAACATCATGATGTCCTACCACCTGAGTCTGGTGTCTGACCTGTGGGGAGATGCGCCTTATTCCCAGGCCTTTGACAACAGCACCCTCACACCGGCATTCGACTCGCAGCAGGACTTATATGCAGAATCGCTCCGGCTCCTTGACCAAGGTATAGCCGAACTCAACAAAACCGATTCTAAGGTTGCCCTGAGCGCCGATAATGACCTGATTCATGGAGGCGACAAAAGTAAGTGGATAAAAACCGCCAATGCTTTCAAGGCCCGCCTGCTCAACAAAATCAGCAAGCAGTCATCTTACAATCCTGCGGCTGTCCTGACAGCTGTTGAGAATTCGTACCAGTCTAATGCAGATGACGCCGAGATGAAAGTGTTTGCGAACCGCAACCCTTGGGCACAGATCGCGCTCAACAACCAGAACCTGGTGCTGGGCGGCTGGCTTTCCAGGCAGTTGGTCAATCAACTGAACGGCACAACCTACGGGGTGGTTGATCCTCGCCTTACGCGGATTACCGACCCAACCGTTACGGGCACTTTTGTGGGCACCCCGAATGGTACCGGAAACGTTGGCCCAGCCAACAACACGGTACGCGACGAGGTGTACATTTCACGCAATTCTCCTTTGACAGGTGACCTTTCGCCGATCATCATCGCCTCGTATGCCGAAATGAAGTTTATAGAGGCAGAGGCCGCCTTTCGGGCTGGCAATCGCGACAGAGCCTACACCGCCTACCTGACAGGTATACGGGCCCATATGGACAAGCTGGGTGTGCCGCCTAATGAGCGTGACGCCTACCTGAACAACCCGGCTGTGGCCGTGGGAGCCGCCAACCTGACGCTTGCCCTTATCTTCAAGGAAAAGTATGTCGTGACTTATCTGAACCCTGAGGCCTGGAACGATGCCCGCCGCTTCGACTACCAGTACGCTGGTTTCACGCTACCTGTGGGAGCCGACCTGCCTACCTTCATCCGTAGGGTAGCCTACCCGCAAGGCGAGTCCAGCAAGAACCCAAACACACCTAATTCTCCTGTTCTTTCCGATAAACTTTGGTGGGACAGGTAGGAGTTAGAAAGTTAGAAAGTTTAGGAGTTAGAAAGTTAAAACTCCATATAAGACAAAGAAGCCGGTCTGCTTGCGCAGCCGGCTTCTTTGTTTGGTGCTCATACATTCGTCTGGAATCAGACAGCAAGGTATAGGTCGATTAATACTTTATTCTGAACTTGTCGAGATTGGGTAGGTGCTTTCTTTTTCGCTTCAGTTCGTGCTCGTAAATGGTCCGGCCCAGGTTCTTCATGAAGGGGTACCCTACGGTATCGTAATCATATTTGCCATCGTTGAATATTTCGTCTTCGTTTGCCAGGATGACGGCCGTGACTAGGAACTCTACGTTCTTGTCGAAATCCACGATGTAGGCATTGTCGATCAGGAAGCCGTAAGCGTTGCCGACTTTGTTAAAAATCCGGATGTTGTCAGGTATAGACTTTTCGGATTTGCCATACATCAGGAACTTCACGTACCCGTCTGGGTACTCCTGCGGGTCGTAGCTTGGGTAATTACTCTCGCGAGGCAGCATGCTCATGTATTTGTAAAGGAAGGCATAGTCCTCGTCTGTCAGGTTGAAACGCTGCTGAGCCGGCACCGCCTCCGGAAACAGCACACTTCGGAGTATCCCTTGCAGCGTCTCGATCGAGATATAGTTTTTGGCCCTGAAGTCCATCGGCCCGTTCACCAGTTCATCGCCTTTCATGTACCCTCTACCCAGCATGCCGTCGAACCTGGCTTGGTTAAATAAGATCGGGTTATTGACCAGAGGCTGCTCATAAATCACTTGTCCGTTTTTGTAAAACCGGAAAGGGTTGGTATGGCGGTTTTCGTCCGGGGTGAGAAAAATATCCAAACGGTGCACCAGTTGTACATCTTTAAATCCTTTCTGGTGGAGCGAGTGATTGAGTCGCTGCTGGCCCACAAACTCATAGAGCCGGTTGTAGGCGTCGTTGTCACTCACTAGCAGCACCTTTTTGATGTAATGCGCAATAGAAGCCTGCCCATCAGCCGAGGTGCTGTCGCCTGTCACCGGACTTTGGCCCGCATAGGCGCTGTCTGCCTGCAAAGGCGTGTACTTGTCTAGTCCAGGTATAGCCAGTTCGTTGAGTTTTTCGAGTGCCACAAGCGCTCCGGGGAATTTCACGGTACTGGCCGGGTAGAAATACTCCTGCGGGTTTAGGCGGTAGGTATGGGAAGTGAAGTGCGGCTGGTTGTTCTCGTCGCGGTCTATCTGCGTGTACAAGATCTGCACCCTGTACTTCTCCGGGTTGTCGAGTATAGCCTTGAAATGCGCAGGCTCTGCTTGCAGGAGTTTCTCTATCATATTCGTTTGCTTGCTTCCCCCCTGCTGACTGCCAGCACAGGATGACAGGGCGATTCCAGAGATCAACCCCAGGTATAGTGACAGTCTGCGCCGCTGTTGGTGTAACGTTCTTTTCATGTCAGGCAGGTATGGTGTGAGTGAAGTTAAGAAGCTTTTTTGGGTTTGCAAGGAGGAAATGAGGAGCAGTTTTTAAGCAATAAGTTTGAGTTAAAGATTAGATAGGAAATTGCTATATTTAGAAGAATTATGGTCTTTCAAGGCGGTAGTTGTAGTAGATATAAGGCTGATAAACGTCATAGTGACGTTTACACAGTCGTTAGGCTTTATAAACATTATGAATTAGATGTATAGAATTGTTCTTCTTGTGTTCATAATGTTTTCAGCTTTTGCGTCTAAGGCTCAAGACAAAGCAAGGTTCTTCTCGGACTCAATTAACGGTGTCTATATACCTAAGAATTTAGAAGAAAGCCTTAAGCAAATTGACACCTTCTGGAATGATTCTACAAAACAGGAAGTAGCCAAATGGACAGAAGATGAATTTATTGGAAAAGCTCATCATGGGTTTGGCACATGGATTAGAAACAACTGGGGATTATGGGGCGGTTCACGGCTCTCGGAGTACTTCCACAAAATGGGAGTAAATCACCCAGATGACATATCGGGTATAATACTTACATCCTACCATAGAAAAATAACTGGGAAGCCACTAGAAGTTCAGTCACAGATTCAACATATCAAGCAGTACTGGGAGAAGGCAGAAATGGAAGAAAAAGAGCTAAAGCAAAAAGCTTTCAAAGAATTTTTTAAGGGCGATACTGTAGAGTTCTCTTACTATTACGAGTTCATTAGCCCTGAACAAGAAGCTTCTTATATGAATGATTCATGTGAAGCTTATGGTATAGTAATCGATAAAAACGAAAAGGATTTAACCCTTCTTGTTAAGCTACTCAGAGCTTGTGACGAGAAAGGGATCGTAGTTGACAGATATGCTAGAACTGACAATTCTGGAAAGCAGGTTAGGGAAGAGCACATCGAAGTAATGCTAGAAGGAGAAAAGAAGTGGCTTGGATATAATCTGTGGCATGTTAAATAAAGAAATACATAGCCTAACCCTATGTATAGCGCATTAAAATGCACCATACATTAACCGTTATGCCTCGCCCACCAGCCGCGCTTACAATCCGCCAGCACTAAATTGAGCAATCATTAAAATTTTAAGTTTATGTTAGGAATAATAATAGCTCTGATCGTTTCCTGGATAGTACTATACCTGTTTGAGAAAGAATCCATCCTTTGCTTAGGCTTCCTACCGATCTCAAAAAGAGCGAAGCAGTTGATCATCGGATTCTGTATTACAGCAGTCCTATGCGTTTTCACTCAAATTTCCGTGATGTTACTAAAAGGCTCAAGTTTCCACTTAAGCACTAACTACAGCCTAAATTTACTCGCCAGCATGTTCTGGTGGGACCTAAGATCAGTGCTAACCGAAGAGTTGGTTTTCAGGGGAGCACTGTTATTCGTCCTGATAGAACGATTGGGGATGAAGACAGGGGTTCTGATTTCAGCAGCAGCATTCGGAATCTATCACTGGTTTTCGATGGGAGTATTCGGAAATATCTTCCCCATGATCATCGTCTTCATTGGTACCGGCCTGATGGGATATGCCTGGGCCTTAGCCTTTGCTAAAACTAATTCCATCTTTTTACCCATCGGATTGCACCTCGGATGGAATTTTACTTTCAACACCATTTTTTCGAAAGGACCGCTTGGTCAAGGCTTATTAACGGAAACAGGGGGCAGCCTCATAAGCGATTGGTTTTCTTTGATTGGACTTTGGGTCGTTCCCCTTGTTGTTCTGCTCATCATCAAATACTGGATTCCAACCGAGTTGACTGAGCAGTTAAACTTAAAAACCAACACCTCTGCCAACACATCCAATGTCCATTAATATCAGACAAGAGCAACCCACGGACTATCCCTTTGTCTTCAGCCTGATCGAAGCGGCTTTCAGGCAGGAGTCGATGAGCGACCATACGGAGCAACACCTGGTGGAGCGCCTACGGCAATCGGCTGCGTTTATACCTGAGCTCTCGCTGGTGGCTGTTGATGGGGAAAAGGTCGTGGGGCACATCCTGCTGACGAAGTTAAAAATAAAGCGTGGAGAGCAAGAGTTCGATTCGCTCTCGCTGGCCCCGGTGGCCGTGCTGCCTGCCTATCAGCACCAAGGTATAGGCGGCATGCTGATCAGAGAGGCGCATGAGATCGCCCGACAGTTAGGCCACAGGTCTGTTCTCCTCGTTGGTCACGAAAATTACTATCCTCGTTTTGGCTATAAGCGGGCTTCTTCCTTCGGTATAAATTTCCCTTTCGAGGCTCCGGATGAAAACTGTATGGCAATTGAGTTGACTGAGAACGGACTGGCCGGGGTTAGTGGCACGGTGGTTTACCCCAAAGGATTTTTCGAGTAGCGCCACCCCGCTTGCAACGCCTGTTATGGAATCTGGCTCTTACCAGTAGCGGCTATACCTGTAGCCCTCAGCTCCATGACACACAACACACTTTGTATTTTCTTATTCCTGTTATTCCTGATCAGCTGCCACAGTACAACATTAGCGCAAGGGTCTCAAGCGTCCTCCAGACAGGTGTTACAATTGTCGGGGCAGGTTGTGAGCAACGACAGTCTGTTGGGGCTGGAAGGTGTCGCAGTATATGTGTCGGGCACGACAAGGGGCACGCATACCCGCAAAAGCGGCTATTTCTCTCTGCCGGTTGTGGCAGGCGACACGGTTGTATTTGCCGCGTTGGGTCATGAAACAATATACCATAGCGTACCCGCCAGTACGACAAAAAGCAGTATTACCTTGTATGTTAAATTGAAAGAAAAGAGCAGCACACTGCCAACTGTGGATGTGATGCCTTGGGCCACCGAACATGACCTGAAGCAGGCTGTTTTAAGAACGAAACTACCTAAAGATACACAGGACCTCCTGGCACCTATTCCGCCACCAGTCGTTTATAAATCGGTTACAGATATGCCCGCCATGGATGCCGACGCCAACTTTAAACACGGTCTCCAACAGCAGAAACAATCGCGAGATGCACGCATCAGAGTACCTGACATCATAAAGATCTTCTCCATCCCGATTAAGTATTATTAGTGCTGCTTCAGCCAAAAGGAAAGTCCTCTCCTTTTGGGTAAGATTTTGCTTTCACCGATTAGGAAGGCACATAAATTCGAAGCAGCTGTATGGGCTAGATTTGAGTAAGTACACACTGTCTGTCAACGTGGCTATACCTGCCGTAGTCCATCCCAAGCCAGCCACCGATGTGAAAGCCAATGGCTATACCCTGGTGTCGCAGAGCCGCACCGTGCTGTTAGAACAGACCCAGCATGTGCTGGCCAGCATGATGGGCGACGTCCCCATCTGCAACGTCTGCGGCCACATCACCCTACGCTCGGGCACGTGCTACAAGTGTCTGAACTGTGGGAATAGTTTGGGGTGTAGTTAAGGGAGTTGAGTGGAAATGAAACAGGAGCGCCTGGGTATAGGCGCTCCTGTTTCATTTCCTCTAAACTCATATTAAATATATTAAATGTAAAATACATATTATTATAGTTACTTTTTTTAATAATATTCTTTTACTTATATATATTTAATGTTTATTATTGTAATACTACACATCATACGAAATATTTATGAAACAAATTTGCTTTACAATCATTCTCGCAACAGTACTCTTTTATCAAACGGCATTCGCTCAGGACCAACCCAGTAAGACTGTATTCAGGAATAATATCGCCATCAATACGCTTGTGGTGCTTGATGGCAATTTCTTTCCGTTCGCAGACGGGAACATGCCACTTCAGCTTATTTATAAACGGGTAAAAAATGAGAGTGAAGCCATGAGGTTAGGATTAACATTCCAAGGCAGACTTCAGAACTATAATAATCAACGCTCCTACCTTATTGCTGATTCAATTGATTACACGGTCGCGTTGCGTGCTGGCTATGAGTGGAATCGACCTATAAAAGGCAGATTTAGTGCAGTTTACGGAGTAGACCTAATCCCTTCTTTTACTAAAAAAAGCTTTGAGACGAGAACCGATGAACAAGATTTCTTTACGCACGGCTTTACTGAAAGAAAAACCTATTCTATAAAAGGAAGACCATTTGCAGGTATAAATTTTTCGATTACCGATAGGCTACAGGTTTACTTGGAAGCAGGAATTGAAGGGTGGTATTCACTTTACAATAAAAAAGATGATTTGTGGTATGTTAATAAAGAAACAGGTGCTATAGACAATCCTCCAGGCTATAACTGGTGGAAGTATCAGACAGTAGGTTTCAGGTACGTACCGGTTTCAGGTGTTTACTTTAATTATGCTTTCTAAATATTTCCAATAACTATAAACAAACTTTTATGAAAAAATTCTACTTCTTAATCCAGTTAATACTTATTACCCTATCAGTAAATGCGGCTGACATATAATTTTACAGGACAGATTGCTTAACCAGCAAGTTATTATAAAACGCAAGGAAGTACATTGCAATAGCCCACAAGAAAGGGAAGCATTTAAATGCTTCCCTTTCTTGTGGGCTATTGCATATTAAATTCATTGTAAAATATCCCACTCACCTCCAACCTAAACAGCATGGATATATTCGCACAGAACATCTGCCAAAACGAAAGCACATAAATACAATATTTCCGTACAGTTAAGGCGCAGCTATTTTTAACTTCCTGGATTATTTAAAAATGTCATACAAAAGTGGAGACGTTATTTAGTTGAATAGTATAAAAAAATGTGAAAAACTATGGGCATAAAAAAAATAGTCGATAAAGTAAAAGAAGAATTGAATGTCCTGAAAGGCGATGAGCCCAAAGACAAGATATACCAGAACGAACAGCACTACCCGGATCTTGGCAGCGCAAGGACAGCGTTTGAAGAGTCGAAAAAGAAGCTTTTCAATGTGAACCTATGGTCAAAGCTAGAGGGAATTAACTCTACTTTTGAGTTGCACGACGATCAAGGAAGGAAGACGACAGCGGAGGTTCCAGAAGTAGGGTACTATGTAAAAGTTACGCTTCCGGGGGCTGAAGTCGAAAACTGGGTGCAGGTAAGTGACATTAAACAAACCGAAAACATGGCCGAATTCACGGTTCACCCCAGTCACAAACCCAACTCTACGACCGACGAGAAGAAAGTTACGCAGCATTTTTTCACCAGCGAAGCCACCAGTACATTCCGGGTAGCGCTGCAAGGCACTTTGCTGATTGGTTCTGAGATCGGGAAGAACGAGTACATCAACAACCAGGGAGAAGAGTCGGGTGACCGCTCTATGCTGAATACCCTGATTGCCGAAGGTGGCTGGGCTGGTTTTCAGGGGCTGCAATGGGACAAACTAACCGGTTACCTCGTGAACCAGGCTGAGGCCAAAGCCGAGTAGATCAGCCATCCTTTCACAATTTAAAGTCCGACATGAAGATTCTGAGCCTGATTCTTTTCCTGATGTTTCTCACGGCACTGACCTTTGTTTTGAGAAGAATAGAACGGCGTAGAAACCGCAGAACTTGAGCCTATACCTGTCCAGGCTATACCTTACCTACAGGTATAGCTTGGGCACTATACCTGTTTTCACCTATCTTTGGTAAAACAACTAATCTGATCTGAATGAAACGCTTTCTGTTTATGGCTCTGAGCTGTGGTATTTTGCTGCAAGGAAGTGCCGCTGCCCAGTCGCTGACACTCGACAAACCCGTTGAGAAATCACTTAAAAAAGTGCAGCCAAACGATATAAAAGCCCATATTAAGTACTTGGCCGACGACCGACTGATGGGCCGTAAACCCGGCACCGAAGGCTACCAGATGGCCGTGGACTATGTGGTGGAGCATTACCGGAAGGCAGGTATAGAACCTGGCGGTGAGAACGGCACCTACCTGCAACTGGTGCGCTTACGCCAGTCGTTCCCTGGCAAAGAAGCCAGCATGGCGCTCACCGACTCGATGGGCAGCGAACTGCAGCTGACCTATAACAAAGACTTCTCCATCTATCCGCACGCCGAAGAGCCTGAAGTCACCGTGGAGGCTCCGCTGGTATTTGCAGGCTATGGCATCAGTGCGCCTGACCTGGGGTATGATGACTATGCAGGTATAGACGCTAAAGGTAAAATCGTGGTGGTGATGCGCGGTGCCCCGACCAGCTTCCCTTCTACCGTTTCGGCTTACAGTCGCGACATGATGACGGTGCTGAAGACAGCCGCAGAAAAAGGTGCTGTGGGTGTGCTCGTGGCAACCGACAATCCGAAGGCAGGCGTTGGCAATCTGCAGAACGGCACTTATAGTGTGATGGACCCGAACGGCAAAGTAGCCGTATCCCGCAACTACGTTTCCGACAAAATCCGGGTGCTGGCCAATATCAACGCCACTACATTCGAGCAGATTTTAAGCGGCACAGGTATAAACATGTCGAAAATCGGGGAACAGCTGAAGCAGGGTAAGCCCGCCTCTACCCCACTCGCCTATACCCTGCGCACCAGCTATACCTCCAACTACAAAGATTTTGAGAGCCACAACGTGGTCGGTAAAATAACAGGAGCTGACCCGCAACTGCAAAACGAATACGTCGTGCACAGCGCCCACCTCGACCACGTAGGTATAGGCAAAGCCATCAACGGCGACTCCATCTACAACGGTGCCCACGACAACGCCTCCGGTGTGGCCAGTGTGCTCGAAATCGCCAAGATCTACTCCAGACTAAATGAAAAGCCGAAGCGTTCCGTGCTGTTTGTGATGGTAACCGCCGAAGAGATGGGCCTGCTGGGCTCCGCCTATTTTGCTCGCTACCCCACCGTGCCTGTAGAGCAGATCGTGGCTAACATCAACACCGATATGCCGACCATCATCGCGCCGCTTTTGTCGGTAGTAGGTCTAGGGGCCAACCACTCGACCCTGGAAAGCGAAGTAGCCGCTGCCGCCAATTACCTGGGCCTGACAGTAGAGGAAGACCCGGAACCAGATCAGATGCGCTTTATCCGCAGCGACCAGTACAGCTTTGTGATGCAGGGTATACCTGCACTGCACATCAAGTATGGCAATAAGACCAAAGACGGCCTGAATAACCTGAACAAGCAAGTGGAGCAATGGCGTGCCGTTCACTACCACAAGCCGCAGGACAACTTCAACAACACCTTCGATTACAATGCGGGGAAAAAGTATGTGCAACTCAATTTCCTGATCAGCTACCAGGTGGCCAATGCAACGGAACGGCCAAGCTGGAAACAGGGTGATTTTTTCGGTAGCCGCTTCGGCAGATAATTGTACCCGACCATCCCATAAAAAAGACCAGTCCTGTTGCCAGGGCTGGTCTTTTTGGTTTGAGCCTTTCGTCAGAAATTCCTCGGCCCTATACCTAATACATTATCTCATAATACTGGTGCGCCATGCGGTCGGACTCAAAGAAAGGCAACACGTCGCGCATTCCTTGTTTCACAATGTTCATCCATTTCCCGCGGTCCTGGTAGTAGGTCGGGATGATCTCGTTTTCCAGAATAGCCATCAGGTTTTTGTGGTCAATCTCGTCCTGCATGGAGTCCGGCAGGTTGTTATCCACCACGGGCAGCACAAAACTGTTCTCGCCGTGGCGGGCAAACTCAGGCAACCACCCGTCCAGCACCGAAAGGTTGACAGCCCCGTTCATGGCAGCCGTCATGCCGCTGGTGCCCGAGGCCTCCCGCGGACGGCGCGGCGTGTTGAGCCATACATCGGCCCCGTGTTTCAGCTTCTTCGAAAGTCCGATCTCGTAACCTGTCAGCACGGCAAAGTTTTTACGCTGGTAAGACAGACTCACCAAGCTGTTGAACACGCTCACGGCACCTTCATCGAACGGATAGGGTTTGCCCGCCCAGATTACCTGCACCGGCTGGTCTTTGTTCGAAATCATCTCAAAGAAGCGCTCAATGTCATGCACCAACAGGTCGGCTCGTTTGTAGGCTGCAAAGCGACGGGCCCACACAACGGTCAGCACATCCTTGCGGAACAGCTTGCCGGTTTGGTCGGCCACGATTTCAAACAGTTCCTGCTTCATTTCGGCCTTGCGTTGGCTCAGCGCCTGGCTGTCATCCCGATCCAGTGCCTGGCGCATGGTGCCGTCCATCCAGAAGCGGGCGTTCTGCGCATTGGTAATAGCTTTTATTTCGCACACGTTGTCGTTCTCGTACCACATGCGGCGGGCTACCTCACCGTGCAACTGCGACACGCCATTGGCTAGCTTGGCGATGCGAAGCGCGGCAAGCGTGTAGTCAAAAAAATTGCCATGCATCCCTGTCATCCTGCGGGCTTCTTCCAAAGGCATGGAGTTGAAGAAAGACATTTTATGAAGCAAGTGGATGTCATGTACCTCATTGCCTGCTTTTTCAGGGGTGTGGGTCGTAAAGACAATGCGTTTTCTCATTTCCTCCACGCTTCCAAACTTTTCATGCAGGTGGAATGCCAGCGGCAAGGCGTGTCCCTCGTTCATGTGGTAAATATCAGCGCCACCCAGTTCCTCCACCACTTTGGCACCGGCTATACCGAGCACAATGCTTTGCGCGATGCGGGTTGAGGGCTCTTTGTCGTACAGGTGATAGGTAATGGTACGCGCCAGGTGATCGTTCTCCGGGATGTTGGTCGTGAGGAAGTACATCGGAATCGTACCGAAAATCTCAGGCCGCAGCACGAGTGCCTTCACTTTCACCGGATGCCCGTTCACCATCACGGTCACGGTTATACCTGAGTCCTCCAGGTAAGTATAGTATTTCTTCTGAAACTGCACCCGCATGGTCTGGTCGTCGTTGCGCACCTGGTCGTAGTAGCCGTACTTCCAAAGTATGCCAATGCCGATCATGTTTTGCCGCAGGTCGTGGGCGCTGCGCATGTGCGAGCCCGCCAGGAAGCCCAGTCCGCCAGAGTAAGTTTTGAGGGCCTGATGGATGCCGAACTCCATACTGAAGTAAGCCACGCGCTTCTGATACTTCTCGTTAATCTCGTAAGGATGATACCACTTGCTATATACTGTCATAGATTAAATACTAATTGTAAATGTAGAGGCAACCCCTGTTAGGTATAGCTAACTATTGTTCTGCTCACCTGTTAAGGTACCGCTCCTTCCTGCAAAGTACAACCAATCACGAAACATTCTACCATCCTTCGTGTTATCATACAAATCACAGCAATCAAAGGATTTTATCTCTTCTGTTGTACCTGCCACCCAGTTGAAGCAGAGCTGCCTCATTTAAACAGGTTTAAGTACCATATACTCGTAACATCCCCAAAGTGATACAGTTAATTTAGATTCTGACCTATAGGCATAAAAAAAGGCTCCCGCTATCGCGGGAGCCTTTCATATTAGCCAATGACAATTATTTCGTCAGCAGCATTCTGTTGGAGTATACTTTACTGCCTGCCTCCACTCTGTAGATATAAGTTCCTGACGGCAGATTTTCCGCCCGGAAGTCTACGCTGTGGTCGCCAGCCGCTTTGCTCTCCGATACCAGTGTTCGTACTTTTTTGCCCAGAACATCATATACCTCTACCAAAACTGGTCCGGCCTGCTCCACGCTGTAGCGGATGGTAGTTTTTTCTGAGAATGGGTTCGGGTAGCTGACCAATCTGCCTTCTTCTGAAATCGCCAGGTTAGAGGTACTCTCAGCGGCCAATGGCTGCTGTCCGCTGTTCCACAGGCCATGCGTACGGGTAATGATCACGGCAAAGTCTGCACGGGTCAGGTCCTGCAATGGCTTAAAGGTTGCATGCAGTACAGGCTGCAGATCGTATGGTCCCTGGGTTACGCTAAAGAAGGCATTGATTATGTTCAGCTCGAGCGCCACGCTCACGTAGCCTTCCAATCCGGCAGGTATAGTGGCTGCATCCTCTATTGGGTAGCTGGTGCCATTTAACTCCACGGTCGGTGTCTTGCCGTTGCGCTGCAGGGCGAATTCCTGTAAACCCAGCGCCTGCACCAGCGAGTACGCTACGTCAGCCCGGCTCACTTTGCCGTTAGGAGAGAATTTGCCGGAAGAGGTTGCCAGCATAATGCCATTCTGCTGATGGCCTTTATCACGCTGTGCGGCACCGCGGGCCGTTACCGACTCTGCGATCAAGTTGCGATCCTTTACATCGGTCAGGGTATAGGAGCCGTCAACCGGCAGGTATTGGCGAATCGCCTCCCCCATTACCAGGTAATCGGCCATGTCGATGCGCTTCAGCAGTTCATTTGGCTTGAAACCACCGCCGTTCAAACCATCCATCAGACGGGCGCTTACCGCCATTTTGATGGAAGCCTCGGCCGGATGACCAGCTATGTCAGCCAATCCTGTAGTTCCGGCGGCGGTCATCATGTTGATCACACCGTTTATCTGCTCCGGAAATGCCACTCCGTTCAGACCGGAGATACGCACGGTCCAGGTGCCTGCCTGCGGGGAGGCCACCGCCACCCCACGGTCGTAGCTCAGGGCAAACAGCGCCGGTATACCGGAGCGGGTTTCGGCTCCCGATGGCGAGACCAGCGATAGGCTGACAGGGTTGCCCGTCTCACCATTCAAACCTGTGGTTCTGATTTTGGCTTCGATCGATGTGGTGCCTGCTGCTACGTTGAAGGTATAGGTATTGGTAGCCGTGGTGGCTGGGTTGTAGTTGATGACGAAGTTCTCTGTCAAGGTGTTGGCATTTACTCCGCTGTTGAATACGCGGTTCATGTTCAGCGTCGAGCCGTATGGAGCGGTTGCACGGTAGGCTCTGTCTACGGCAGCAAAGGCGTTTACGTAACCGGCACCTACTTCCCACTTCTCACGGTTAGGTATGTTGGTGGCTGTCTGCTGCAGAATTGCTTTTACTTGGTAAGGGGTCAGGGTTGGGTTCGCCTCCAGCAGAAGCGCTACGATACCGGCCACGTGTGGTGCCGCCATAGACGTCCCGCTCATGTGGGTATAATATGGCACATGCGCCGGCTCCAGTTCTGCCGCGTCTTTCTGAGCCGAAAGTGAGGACACAGGCGCGATCACCCGGGCGGCAATGATATCCACACCCGGAGAGGTAACGGTAGGTCTGTCTTCCCAGGTAAAGGCCTGGCCATCGAGCGTAAAGGAGCCTCCTTTGCCTTTTATCCCTCTGGATGAGAAACTAGCTAATCTGCCGGATTTGTCGCCGGCCGCCACTGCAATTACCCAAGGGGCTTTTTTATACTGGCCGGTCATGGTGCCGGAGCCCGGGCCGGAGTTGCCTGCCGAGAACACCACCACAATGTTGCGGTCAACGCAGCGCTTGGTGGCTAGTGTGATCGGGTCGGCTGGGTTTACTTCCGTACCGGTGTCGCTGGTTGTTCCAAAAGAGTTGGTGATGACACGAATGTTGTAACGCGCCTGGTTGGTTATGGCATAGTCGAAGCCAGAGAGCACGTCCAGCAACAGCAAAGCTGCTCCTGAGCCATAGCCTACCAGCCCAGCACCTGGCGCCACGCCTTCGTACAACCCCTTCGATGCTTGTCCTGTTCCGCCTACTATACCTGCCACGTGCGTGCCATGACCACCGGTAGCATCAGTGTTCGGCACATTTTCGATAGGTGTGTAGGGCAGAATTCCAGAAATCGAATTCAAGTTAGTCGCTGCGGTCACGTTCTGCTTTAAGTTTTTGCCGAACTGCAGGTCAGGATGGGTACCATCCACGCCGCTGTCGTTCACCAGCACGCCGATGCCTTTGCCAGAAACCGGAAAACCGCCGTTACGACTGGTAAACAGCGGCTCTTTGCGCAATTTGTCAACTCCTGTGAGTGCCGTACCGGTGTTGTTCTCATACTGAAGCGATTCGTTCAGGTAGAGTGATAGCACACGGGAACTTTTGGCCAGAGCCTCCACTTGCAGCCCTGTGGCTAACACACCGGCAATCGGAAGCGATTTGAGAGTAAGGCCTTTTGTGATGCCAGCCTGGGTGAGTGCGGTGAGGTCGAGCAGCGAGGGAGCACCTTCCCCTTTAAAAGTAACGACCACCTGCACGAGTTTGGTCTTGTCGGTTATAGCAGACTGGAGTTTGCTGTCTACAAAGGCTTGCGCATAAATCTGGCTAACAGCCAACAGGCAGAAAGCAAAGACAGTTAAAATTTTTCTCATAAATCAGAATAGTTAAAGGTGTTACATAAAATTCTTAAAGGGGTAAGCAAACGTAAATAACAATTACCTGAAATGCGACGGAAAGCTCACGGCGAAATCAGGTGCTCATAATCAGAGTTGTACGAAATGATCTCCTCAAAAAAAGTAGATTATTAAGACAAAGATTGGCACCTCAAAAAGAAAAAAAGCACATTTCCGGGTAACCAATCTGCTATGAATTGTTATATTCGAAAGGTGTTATAACATTGGATTCTTGAAAAGAAATATTCCCTGAGATGCGGTAAAATCCGGGGGCGGAAAAGAGGAAGGGTATCAGCAGTTGGAGCGGGGCTGCCTTCGGGTTACTCGATCAATATACCCATTTTGCCAATCTGATAGTCACGCATGGCCTGCATGATCTCCGATTGGGTGTTCATCACAAAGGGGCCGTGCATGGCCAGCGGTTCTTCCAGCAGCTTGCCTGCCATCAGCAAAACCCGTGTGTCTTCTTTGGCCGTGAAAGTGCAGCCTTCGCCATCGCGGTTCAGAAGCACCAGGTGCAGTCCGTCCACCAGGCCAAATCCCTCCAGCGTTATCTGACCATCCAGCAGGTATAGAAAAGCGTTGTAGTCGGCAGGTATAGGTATAGCGCAGGTGCCGCCTGCCTTCAGTGTCAGCCTGATCGCCAGTATCGGGCTCGATGTCTGGATGGGGCCTTTAAGATCCCGGTATTGACCGGCCACCACGGCCAGTTGTACGCGGCCCGCGTCTTCAGTCACGGTCGGGGTATCGTTGGCCTGCAGGGGGAAGTAAGCGGGTTGGTCCATTTTGTGAGCTCTCGGCGTATTGACCCAAAGTTGTATGATCTCCTGCACGCCGCCATGCTCCTGTATATCTTGGGGTGGGCGCTCGCTGTGCACAATTCCCATACCGGCATTCATCCACTGTGTGCCTCCGGCATACACCACGCTATCGTTGCCACGCGAGTCGCGGTGGTGCACCCCACCCTGGTAAACAAAAGTAACAGGTGAAAAACCCCGATGCGGGTGCGGTCCCACCCCTGATTTATGCGGTATAGCCGTGGCTGGTATAGTGGCAAGGTGGTGATGAAGCAACAGAAAGGGGTCGTGCTGCTCCACCTGGCTGGTAGGCAGCGGCTGCCGCACCGGCAGACCGCCCATGTCTACTTCTTCGGCGTATAGAAGCCGCGCTACTGTCCGGTTGTGCTGCATTTTCGGGTTTACCAATGGATGTTTCCCTTAAGATACGTTTCATACGATCAAAAATGCATTCCGGGTATACCTGCAAACCTGACAGACCTTTCCCGATGAATCAGGAGATCAGCCCTCGTTGCAGCGCGTATTTGATGAGTGTGGCGGTATTTCGGGCTTTGGTTTTGTCGAGCAGGTTCTGGCGGTGTGTTTCGATGGTCCGCTTGCTGGTGAAAAGTTTATCGGCTATCTCGGCATTGGTGTATCCCTCGCCGATCAGGTTAAGCACCTCCAGCTCCCTTTTCGAAAGATCCCGGTTTTCCTCCCGGCTACCATTAATGTGCTGTACTGCAGGCAGGCTCTGCACTTTGCGCAGCAGGTCCATGGTCACATCCGGGCTAATGTAGCGGCAGCCTTGGGCGATGAGTTGAAGGGCGCAGTAAAGCTCATCTTTTCCGGCGTTCTTGAGGATATAACCTGACACGCCCAGGTCTATCATCCGGTTCACGTATTTCTCGTGGCGCAGCATAGAGAGCACTACGACTTTCAGATCAGGATATTGCTCCAGCACATAGGCCGCTGTTTCAAAGCCATCCATTCCGCCAGGCATGCTGATGTCCATCAGCACGATGTCGGCACACAGCTTGGGCAGCAGCTCAATCAATTCACTCCCACTGGCAGCCTCCCCCACCACCTGAAAAGTATGGTGGTGATCCTGCAGGAGCGCTTTTAGTCCGTCGCGCACTATCTTGTGGTCATCTGTGATTATTATGTCTATCATGATAAAAAATGCGTGGAAGATCGCGGCATTTGTCCAGGGCGATTCAAATAAAACGTGCCAGGTATCAACACCGAGCAGTAGCAGGAACAATCGGAACGGAAATCCTCAACATGAAGCCAATCAATGTCAGAACTTGCATTCAGGCCCACTCCTAACAAAGACAATTTTCACAATAAATAACCTAATGTCCAATCACAGGGGGGATAGAACCACAGCAATTTTCGATTTCTTAGCTATAATTAAGTATTTCAAACAAGCATCTATACGTATTTATAGCATAGTGTCAACCATTCTTAGGGAGTATTTTTAATTGCGCCTGTGCGATGTTTCTTATACCTGTTGTTGTGGCCTCAGATCGCCTGGAGGCTAACCACAAATTGGCCATATATGCCATACTTTCGTATCTTGCCACTATAGCCCCTGGTTTTAGCCCACAGAGGTAAAGGCTGGGGTAGAATCAGGAGTAACCGGAGAAAAACAGGCGGAAAGGAATTGTAGGGGCAAAAGCTACGCAGTCGGCAGTAAATATAAGGAGAACTGCTGTACGCTCTGGTTAAGAATTTAATGATGTGAGGAGCTTAATTTTATGAAAACTTTCAGTGTGACGACAGACACTCTAGGGGAGGGCACGATACTCAGATTCAACGGCGAACTAGACGCCAGTTCGTCCCTGTATGCCGACAATGCCCTGGAGGAGGCCATTGCCTTGTCTTCGGGCTTTGTGCTGATCGACTGCAGCCAACTGATCTATATCTCTTCAGCAGGACTGGGTGTGCTGCTGGCTGCGTTTCAGGCATGCAACATGAAGGAAATCCAATTGATTATGGTAGACATGCAGCCGAAGATCCGTAACGTGTTTGAGATCTTGGGACTGGATCGCCTGATCAAGACGGCCGACACGGTGGAGGATGCCATGCATATGGTGGCGAAATGATAATTCAACAAAAAGGACCGCTTGCTTGCGGCCCTTTTTGCTTTTGTATCTTACCAGTTGTAATCGCTGTCATACCTGTCCCTCGATGAGGAGCCGCGTCTGCCTTCGTCTCTATCTGAAGAGCGGTAGCTGCCGCCGCGATTGGAAGAGGAGCCATAGTCGGAGCTGCCGTAGTGGCCTGTTCTGCCCATCGAACTGCTGCTTCCAGCCTGAGAACTGCCTCTGCCCTGTCCTCCATAGCCTGACGCACGACTGCCATACCGGTCCTGCGATTCGCTTTGTGACCTGTAGCCACTGCCTCCGGTATCGCTGAACTGCCCCCCACTGAAAGGACCACCGCCGCTACCGAAGTAACCGCCTCCCATAGAGCCGGAGCCGCCGCTGCCATAGTCTGAACCTCTCGGATAGCCCATGGAGCTGCTACCATAGTTTTCTGACGATTTCCCGTAGCCCGACTGTTCGTAGCTGCCGCTGGTACCAGAGCCATACCTACTATCGGAGCCTTGTCCGCCGCTTCTGCCATAACTGCCTTCTGAGGTACCGTAGCGGCTTTGTGAGCCTCTGCCCGATGCCCCATACCCGGAACTTCTTGAACCTGTACCATAATCGGAGCTGCTGCTTCCGTAGCCGCCCTGGGAGGGCGAGCCGTATCCTGAATAGCTGCCATAACTGCTTCCTGGGGAACCTGGGCCATACCCTCGGCTGGAAGAACTGCCGCTTTGTCCGGAACTGTAGTCTCCCCTGCCTGAGCTGCTGCCCTGGGCGCTATACCTGCCTAAGTGTGACGGACCATAGCCGGTGTCTTCGCCATAGGAGCTGCTGCCACTGCCATACGAAGAGCCTCTGTTGTAACCGCCACTGCCTGAAACGCCGTATCCAGATCCCGAAGAACGGTAGCCTCCTCTGTCATAATCGCCCGAGCCCGAACGGTACGACGAGCTGCCCCCATAACCTCTGTAAGAACGTTCCCTTCTTTCTCTATCTTCGTCTTCGTCCTCATGCCCTGTCACACGCTCCCACACATTGCTGATTTTTTCGCCAATGCGATCAAGAAAACCTTGATCTTCGTGGTGTGAGCGGTGGTGGCCATAGGAGCGATAATCCCCTTCATCGTAATTGCCCTGATAGTCTCTTGCCATAGCTGTATGAATTATTAGTTTATTAATTGAACAAAACACATGCTCCTTTAACGGTCCATTAAAGATCAGGTTTTGAATTTATACGGTCGCTTTGCTGCCCACACAACCGGCAATCAAACCCACAAATACAAGAGCAACAAGACTTTATAGTTCGCATTAAAAATCCTGACAGAAAAAGCATACGGTCTTGCGCAATCGAAAGCCTGATGGGCTACGCAAAAACCCTTTTGGTGAGACCAATTGTTTTTTTACTAAAATTAAGCCCTAAATCTGCTGCTAAACTTCCCCTATTGGCTTGGCTTGTCCGTAAAATCATCAGTGCAGTTTCCGATATAGCCTGCTGAGAACTTTAGGCTCTCTTCCTGGTAAATGCCCCGAGTGCAGTGCCCTAGAGGTAAGAGCGTTTGTAAATCATGAAAGCAAATGAAAATACTTGAATTAAGGATTATGCGCGGACCTAACTATTGGTCTATCAAGCATCCGAAAATAATTGTGTTGAAGCTCCACCTGGAAAATTTGCAGGATGTGCTCACCAACGAAGTTCCTCAGTTTGCCGAGCGACTCGAAAAACTGTTCCCAAGCATGTACGAGCACCGCTCATCGGCCGGTTCGCCGGGAGGGTTCTTCAAACTCGTGCGCGAAGGCACCACCTTCAGCAAAGTGGTGCAGCACATCGCCCTCGAGCTGCAAACCCTCGCAGGTATGGACAGCGGCTATGGCCGTCGCTACGCTGGTCCGGAGCCGGGGGTTGATTTCATCGTGTTCTCTTACCAACAGGAACGGGCCGGCGAGTATGCCGCCCATGCCGCCGTGCGCATAACCGAGCTGCTTGCCAAAGGCAAAAAGGCCAGCGTGGTGCAGGATGTCGCCAAACTGCACCAGATCCGCGAGGATGAGTATTTCGGACCAAGCACCGAAGCCATCGTGTCAGAGGCGGTCAGTCGCGGCATACCTTATATCAATAACCACCGCAGCGGATTGATCCAACTGGGCTATGGCGTGCATCAAAAGCACATTCAGGCCGCCATGACCTCCCGCACCTCCTGCTTCGGGGTGGAGAACGCCGGCAACAAAAACGCCACCAAGCTGATTCTGGAGGATGCCGGAGTGCCTGTACCCACAGGCAGCATCGTAACTGATGCCGAGGAGCTGGAAGCAGCCATAGAGGAGCTGGGTTACCCAATTGTCATCAAACCGCTGGACGGCAACCAAGGCAAAGGCGCTACCATCAACATCACAAGCTGGAAGGAGGCTCACCGGGCGCTCGGGGATGCGCAGCGGTATTCAAAACAGGTCATGGTGGAGCAATTCATTGTAGGGGCCGATTTTCGTCTGCTGGTTATCAACGGCAAATTTACAGCTGCAGCCAAACGCACTCCTGCTATGGTAGTCGGAAACGGCATCTCCAGTATACAGCAGCTTGTGAAGGAAGTCAACAAAGACCCCAGGCGAGGCATTGGCCACGAAAAGGCGCTTACCCATATAAAAATAGACAAACACACCCGCAGCCTGCTCAAAGAGCAGGGACTTTCCCTGCAGTCGGTGCTGCCGGAAGGCGAAGTGCTATACCTGAAAAGCACGGCCAACCTGAGCACGGGCGGCACTGCGACCGACGTCACCGACCTCGTGCATCCTTACAACGTGCTTATGGCCGAGCGCATAGCCGGCATTATCGGGCTGGACGTGTGCGGGGTCGATGTGATGACCACCGACATTGCCATCCCTTTGCCCGAAACACGAGGGGCTGTGATTGAGGTGAATGCTGCACCGGGTCTGCGCATGCACATCTCCCCTACCGAGGGGCTTCCACGCAACGTAGCTGAGCCGATCATCAACATGCTCTTCCCCTATGGCAACCCTACCCGTATCCCTATCGTGGCTGTAACGGGCACCAACGGCAAAACGACCACTACCCGGCTGGTAGCGCACATGCTCAAGTTCAAAGGCTACCAGGTTGGTTACACCACTACCGACGGCATCTATATCCAGGACAAAAAAATCATAAAAGGCGACACGACCGGGGCCTACAGCAGTGAGTTTGTATTGAAAGACCCCACGGTGAACTATGCCGTGCTGGAGTGTGCCCGGGGCGGCATGCTGCGCTCCGGACTGGCATTCAGGCAGTGCGACATCGGCATCGTCACCAATGTGTCAGCTGACCATTTGGGATTGGGCGACATCAACACAGTGGAGGAAATGGCCGAAGTGAAAGCCGTTATACCCCGTACCGTGTGCCAGGACGGCTACGCGGTGCTCAATGCCGACGACGACCTCGTATTCGAAATGGCCACGGGGCTTTCCTGCAAAGTGGCATTCTTTAGCCTGGACGAGGAGAACCCCCGCATACTCAAGCACATCAGCAAGGGCGGACTGGCAGCAGTACTCGAAAACGGCTACATTTCCATCTTCAAAAACACTTATAAGATTCGGGTAGACCGGGTGGCTGACATTCCGTTAACCTTTGGGGGCCGGGCCCGCTTTAACGTGCAGAACGTGCTGGCCGCCACGTTGGCGGGCTACATCAGCCATTTCGAGATAGCCGAGATCAGGACCGCTCTGCGCACCTTTATACCTTCTGCCGAAACCACGCCAGGCCGCATGAACCTTTTCAAACTGCCCCGGTACGAGGTACTCATCGACTACGCCCACAACATTGCCAGCATGGAGGCCATCGCTGACTTCATAGACAACGTGCATGCCACCTATAAGATCGGCATTGTGGCAGGTATAGGCGACCGCCTGGCAGAAGATACCGTAGAGATTGGCAGGATAGCAGCCGAGACCTTTGATGAGATCATTATCCGGCAGGACAAAGACCTGCGCGGCAAATCCGGGCATGAGATCAACAGCCTGATCAAACAGGGTATTATGTCGGTGAAACCCAATATGAAACTCACCGAGATCAATCAGGAAACCCGCGCCCTTGCCCATGCCCTGGAGTATGCCCCGGAAGGTGCTTTCATTGCGCTCTTTTCTGAGGATATTCCGGAGTCAGTCAAGCTGGTGGAGAGTTTCCGTATTATCGAGCACAGGCAAATTTCGTCGCTGGAGCAGGACTCCCTTTAAATGATTCAGAACCGTACCGCTCTTTTCGCTACAAAAGGCAGGGAGAAGTACGGTTTTTCCCAACGCCTGGCAATTGCTTCAGGTTTAGGCTACTGCTATGCTCGCGAGTTGTTTGCAGCTACTCCAAAGTCGTTGCAATTCCTACTGTGTGTTCGGGTGGATTAGGTATGACTTCTTCGCCTGTGAGCAGCAGGAAAACCGAATA
This sequence comes from Pontibacter aquaedesilientis, assembly GCF_014773225.1. GTDB lineage: Bacteria > Bacteroidota > Bacteroidia > Cytophagales > Hymenobacteraceae > Pontibacter > Pontibacter aquaedesilientis. Next base: position 281,456 of record NZ_JACXAJ010000004.1, read on the forward strand.
TTGTTATGTAAGCCGACTGAAGGGCTGTATCTTTACTAAAGCGGAAGCACCGAACCAAAACGCTGAATTAAATGGAAAAGATAACAACCGATATATGCATTGTGGGCGCAGGCCCGGTGGGCCTGTTTGCCGTATTTGAGGCCGGCTTGCTCAAAATGCGCTGCCATGTGGTGGACGCACTGCCTGTAGTGGGCGGACAGCTAGCTGAGATATACCCTAAAAAACCGATCTACGATATACCTGGGTTCCCGTCGATACTGGCTGGTGAGCTGGTAGAAAACCTAATGAAACAGATCGAGCCTTTCCACCCTTCTTTTACCCTGGGCGAGCGGGTCGAAAAACTGGACAAACAGGAGGATGGTTCCTTTATTGTGCATACCTCTGAGGGCACTGCAATTGCCTGCAAAGTGGTCGTGATAGCGGGTGGACTGGGATCGTTTGAACCCCGCAAACCGGCCATCGCCAGCCTGGAGAGTTACGAGGGCAAAGGCGTCACCTACATGGTGCGCGATCCGGAGCAGTTCCGCAGCAAAAGGGTTGTATTAGCCGGCGGCGGCGACTCCGCCCTTGACTGGGCCATCTACCTGGCTGGTATAGCCGAAGAATTAACACTTATTCACCGTGGCTCTACCTTCAGGGGAGCGCCGGAATCGGCGGAGAAAGTGCTTTCCATGGCCGAAGAAGGCCAAATCAAGCTATTGCTCAAGTCCACCGTAACCGACGTGCAAGGCGATGGCAAACTCGACGCTGTGACCGTGCTGATTGACAATGAAACCGAGTACCAGATCGAAACCGATTATTTCATTCCACTTTTCGGGCTGGTGCCGAAACTGGGTCCGCTTGAGCATTGGGACCTGGAACTGGAGAAGGGTGCCATTGTGGTCAATACACTCGACTACTCCACCAACATACCAGGGGTATACGCAATCGGCGACATCAACACCTATCCGGGCAAACTCAAACTGATTCTGTGTGGTTTCCATGAGTCGGCCCTGATGGCCCAAAGCGCCTATAACATCATCTACCCGGATAAGAAATTCGTATTGAAGTACACCACCGTGAACGGCATTCAGGAGTTAAGCTAATGGAAGAGATGATCAACCTACAGGTGGAGCTGCCGGATGGCAGCCGCGTGACACTGGAAGCACCAACCGACATGGGACTTTCTGTGATGGAAGTACTGAAAGCCAACGAACTCGAGGTGCCTGCCATTTGCGGGGGTATGGCCATCTGCGCCACCTGCCATGTGGAGGTGCTGCAAAGCGGCGAGTTGCCTGAGCTGGGTGACGACGAGGCCTACATGCTGGAGACCTTGCCTCACGCCACTGCCACCAGCCGCCTTTCCTGCCAGTTGCGGGTAACACCAGCCCTGGACGGACTTGTGGTAAGACTAATGCCCGAAGCCTGAATAACGGATACCTTATTACCAAAAAGCCATACCCTTTGTAGGTATGGCTTTTTTTATGGCGCAAAGTTCTAACGTACTACCTGATCACTTCCACCCAACCTTTTAGCAGGTGAGCTTTCACCTTGGTGCTGAGTTGGTAAAAATATACGCCTCCCTGTAGGTTAGCAGCATCCCAATCACCTTTGTAATCGCTCGATGAGTACACTTCTTTCCCCCACCTGTTAAATATCCTGAGCTGAGAGCCTGGGTAGAATTGCAGGTTGATAATCTCAAACCTATCGTTTTTACCATCCCCATTTGGCGTGATGATGTTAGGAATGGATAGCGCGTTCTCCAGATCGAAACAGATACTGTTGGACCAACTTTCCTTAGTGCCTGCAATGGCCCTGACTCTGTAACACAGCGTGAAACCCTCTACAGGCAGCGTTAAGCTAACCGTGCTCGAGGCGGAATTGACGCTTTGGTCAAGTTTGTAAGCAGTCGCATTATCAACCTGTTTCCATAACTCATAGCGAACAGGCTCCTGTGACCAACCGTTGTAAGCGTTCCATTGTAGCTGAATGTTGCTATTTTGGCCCTCGTTATGTTTGCCACTAAGCAATATGCTGCTATGTACCGGCGACACCAACACCGAATCACAGGTATTTGTGCCCGTCAGTCGGTATTCATAACTTGATTGACTTGTTTGCAGATTTACGTCTACAAATTGGTTGCTCGCCAAAGGTACAGCCGCAATGGTGGCCCAAGTCATATCTGTGGGTAGCTTGCGCTGCAAATCGAATGTCTTGTCAGCCGGATAGGTATCGCTCGTTACTATGTTATACTTCACCAAAATGTTCTTCTCATTCGTGAGTTCTGTTCCGATAGAGGTCATGGCCAAAGAGGTTGTATTCGGAACCAAATTGAAGAACAGGGTATCAGAAGTTCCGAAGCATCTATCAGTGGCCGTTATACTGGTCTCGTTTATCCATAGCTTCCCTTTTCCGCTATCGTTCCAACTCACTTTCACCTGGTTTGTGCCTTGCCCACTTACAATCCGACCACCACTGATATTCCAGGTATAGACAGATCCGTTTGTAAGCTGGACTTTGTACGTCACATCATTCTTATCCTGACGGCAAAGCAACTCTGGCCCTTTAGGGGTTTCTGGTGTTAAAAGCTGATTGATCACTACCTTAAATTTAACCGTATCGCCTACACAACCCAATTTGCTGGTTGGCACAGCATACACAAGGGCATTCGCATTAGTCTCACCCCAATCAACGGTTATATCACTATTCGCATTCGAAGCGATCTGGCCCCCTTTCACGCCCCATTTAAATGTGATATCCTGTGGATGCTCAATCTGATAACTTACGCCTGTAATATTGGGACACACCGATGGGCTGCCCATGATCCTGGCTGCTGGCAACGGATTGACGGTAACAACTACTTTGTCTGTTTTGATACAACCGTTTGCATCGGTCACGGTAACTGTGTAAGTGGTAGTGGCTGTCGGCGAAGCGACTGGCTTGGCCACGTTGGTAGCCGACAAACCCGCAGCCGGTGACCACAAGTAGCTAACGCCACCGGTGGCTGACAATACAGTGGCGGAACCTGCACAGATCGCCACATCAGGGCTGATATCAACAACTGGCAAAGGATTTACCTTTACGATAACCTCATCGGTAGACGAGCAGCCATTCAGTGTTGTGGTTACTTTGTAGGTATAGCTTACCGGAACCGCAGTAAGATTAGATAACGTGACAGTAGGATTGGCGGCTGTAGCACTTGATAGGCCTGTTGCAGGAAACCAACTGTAGGTATAACCTGTAACGGCACTCTTACCAAGGGTGGCGCTGCTGCCAGAGCAAAGCGTCACATCAGCACCAGCATTTGAGAGGGGCAAGGGCTTAACTGTTACAGCAACTGCTGAAGATGTAGCTGAGCACCCTTTAGCATCTGTTACTGTAACGGAATAATTACCTGAGGCTGAAACAACAATAGATTTGGAAGTAGCCCCGTTGCTCCACTTATAAGACGCTCCATCTGTCGCGCTTAATGTCACACTTTCTCCTGCACAAAAAGTAGTTACACCAGAGACTGTAATGGCTGCGGTGGGTAGCGGGTTGACAGTGACCACAACCTGATCAGTACTTACACACCCGTTTCCATCGGTTACAGTAACTGTGTAAGTAGTAGTGACTGTTGGCGAAGCGACTGGCTTGGCCACGTTGGTAGCCGACAAACCCGCAGCCGGTGACCACAAGTAGCTAACGCCACCAGTGGCTGACAACGTAGTGGAAGCGCCAGCACATATACTCACATCAGGGCCTGCATCGGCTAAAGGCAATGGATTAACAGTCACCACCACCTGACTTGTAGCCACACAACCATCAAGCGTAGCTGTTAAGGTATAGGTTTGAGAAATTGGCAACTGTGTCGTATTGGTTAAGGTTACAGTCGGGTTAGCTATAGTGGTAGAAGATAGCCCAGTAGCAGGTGACCACTCATACGTATGATTCGCCTGGCTCTGTGAACCAATTGATACAGTAGTACCGCTACATACGGTTTTGTTTGAACCCGCTTGTGCAATTGGAGCTGGTTTAACGGTAACTATAACCGTATCTGATACAGTACAACTGTTAAAAGTGGCTGACCGGATATACTGGTGTCTGACTAATTTGCCAGTAGTGTTTGTCAGCTGAACGGTAGTTTGAGCAGCATTGGCAGTAGAAAGGCCGGTTGCAGGGCTCCAGGAATAAGCATAACCACTTAAGGCGGGCAATCCAATGGTGGTTTTATCTCCGCTGCAAACCGTTACATCTGGTCCTGCATCTCTTGTTAAGGCCGGCTTTATGGTGATAACAACCGAGTCACGCGCTGCACATTTTGTAGTTGCATTAACAGCATCGAAATATAGCTTCTGGGTGATATTGGAGCTTCCGGTGTTGATCAACTGGAAAGTAGGGTTGGCGATGTTGGTAGCTGATAAACCCACGGCCGGAGACCAGGTATAAGTTATACCTGTAACCGCAGTCTGGCCCAATGTTACTTTATCTCCTGAGCACAGTACCAGATCAGGACCTGCATCGGCAGTTACAGCAGGGTTCACCACAATTTCAAATGAGGTAGAGTCTTTTGACTCGCAATCTATATTGTTGGGCTTGGTAGTGACAAGAGATGCCGTATACTTACCAGGGTTTGTAAATGTCTTGGAGGGGTTGGTTTGCGTAGAGGTAGTGTTATCACTGAAATACCATTTCAGGCTGGTTGGGGTATAGGTGAGGTTGGCTTTGAAATTAACAGTTCCAGGTCCGCAGAAATTGCTTTGGTCTGCCGATATGTACTGTTCTAAGCTCTTTATATTAGCACCAGCCGAGTAACCATAAGATTCTACGTTTCCGAAGCCATAGGCAATGGCATTGAAGCCAGCAGAAGCCGTTAGCCTGTGATTACCCGCACTAACAGTTACCTGCGCATAAGAGTATACCGGATTTGCACTGACTGGGATAAAGGTAACCGGCATACCATCCAACCTAAATCCAGGCGTGTCCGCGGTTTTCATGACGATGTTTATGTAATGGCCGGTTATCTGAAAAAACGGCGAAGAGTATAGCGTGATATCCTCCAGCGTTTGCTCAATTGGGTTAACCAAAATCATCTCTGGATCACCCGTTACATTATCACAGTTCTGCGTTCGTGCATATTGCGCCAAGGTGATGGGTTTATCAGATGTTATAAAGTTGGCAGTAGCACTTGTAAACTCATAAAACTGCCCAGCGTTGAGTTGGATGTCAGAACCGTTAATTGTTACCGTGGTATTATCGGAAGCCGCCAGCACCCGGAACACATCCCCTCCTAACCTGGTTTTGAAGGGGGCAGTTATAAAATTCCTGCCCCATGTACTTAAAGGGTACAGCTGCTGATACAGGTTGTCCTTACTCCCCGCATTTGTACAACCGATACCGGCAAACGAACTGCCCGAAAACACCGCAATTTTTTTGCACGAAGGGCCATTGTCACTCACAGAGATAACTTTACTACCCGTCAGGTCCACGCTTGACTGCACCTGATAAACTTCCCCTTTGTTTAGCGTTACCCTAAAAGGAACATTAGCCGGTCGCCCCAAGCGTGTGGTCGACTTCGGTGTAATCTCAACTTCTGTATTATCCTCGGTGCCAATCACCATAAACTCAGAGAATTGATTGGCAACGTCCTGCTTATAGCTTGCTGCGTAATATTCTTTGCCTAACGTATTGGTGGGCAGAACAAGCGTTGCAGCAGACCGTGCAGAGGCGTAAATATGAGCATACACGACTATTGGCTGCTCAGACACGACCTGTATCCCTTTGTTTTCTATCATTTCTGATGAGCCGACATAGGCAGCACTGGAAATAGGTGCAATCGTCACGGTATTAGCAATGATGGCATAAGTCGTGGAGATACCTAGTTTCGGTATCGAAACTGTAGCTGTCGTGTTTACATCTGATGTCAGGTATAAACTCATTTTAGAGCCTGTGCCGTCGATGTGTGCCGTGTAACCTACCCAGAAATTGGTTCCTCTATTGGAGGTGCTTTGAGCTTCTACGGCTTGTATAAGCCCTATCAGGGTATACAGTACCACACAGAAAAATAAATTTCTCCGTAAAATCTTATTCATAAGTGTATGCAATTTGAATACAAGGGCAATTGAAAGTGCGCAGAAAATGGCTTAGACCCCAAACGCCAACCTAAGTTTAATACTTATTATATAAAATACAATTTATATATATAAAATGAAGTATAATAAGCTGTTTGGGTTATGATTCTTCACCACACTGTATCGGTAAAACTTTGTAGCAAACCGTTGCCGGCGGCATTCAAATTAACCTCCTGAACAGCGTTGAGACCAAAGTGCAGAGCCTTGTCAAGTTCTTTAAAACAGCAAAGCCATACCTGGGCAGATATGGCTTTGCTGTTGGCTATACCTGGGAATGCTCTTCCCTATCAGGGTTCCCGGTATAGTGAGCATCACGTGAGACGTGCTGGTTGTAGAAGGCACTTCAAGTTTTGCCCCTCAACTCATTACTTATTCAGGTAGATCCGGAACGTCGTGCCTACGTCAACTTGGGTTTCCACCTCTATGCGCCCTCCAGCGTTCTCAACGATTTTCTTTACCATGTAAAGCCCGATCCCGGTACCTTCCACATGGTCGTGGAAACGCTTGAACATAGAAAAGAGCTTGTCGATTCGATTACTGCTTATACCCAAACCGTTGTCCTTGATGGCTAGCACCTGGTGTTCATCGGTACTGGAGCAGGTAATGTGTACTTGCGGTATGCGATCCGGAGAGCGGTATTTGAGGGCATTGGAAAGTAGATTGTAAATTACGCTTCGGAGGTTCTTCTCAGAAAACCGGATGGTGGGGCAAGACTTTACATCAATCTTTAGCTCTACGCCGGCTGCATCAAGCTCAGGCCTCAGGTCCAGAGTGACATCCTGTATCACTTCCTGCAAATCCACCTTCACGATATCCAGGTTTTCCTCCTGTTGCAACTTCACAATGTCTGTCAGGTTGGTAATCGTCTTCTTAAACCGGTTTACCGAGCCCTGCATCAACGTCAGGATGTGATTGATATCCTCCTGATTCGGAGAAGCCTCTTCCAAATCCTCTGAAAGCAACGTTAACAGTCCTTCGATGTTAGAAATAGGAGCCTTCAGATCGTGCGAGGCGGTATAAATAAAATTATCCAGGTCGTTGTTGATGCGAATGAGCTGCTTATTTTTCGATAAAAGCTCCTCCTCCGCCGATTTGCGGTCTGTTATATCGCGGGCAACTCCAAACATATGGGGTTTGCCCTCCAGCGTGATGCCCGTCAGACTAACTTCAACCGGGTATATGGTACCGTCTTTTCGCTTATGCAAGGTTTCGAAAGGGGGAATGCTTTGTTGTTGCGTAGTCCTGAAAACTTCCTCAAACTCTTTTTCCTGGTAAATAGGGTCCACATCCGGCACCCGTATGTGCAAGGACTCCTCTCGGGTGTATCCCCAACGCTCCAGTGCCAAATCATTGAGGTAAGCGAATGTGCCGTCTTCCCGCATCAAAATGAAGGCATCGAGGGCGTGGTCACTGATGTGCTTGAATTTTTTTAGCTCTTCCGCGAAATTGCGCTGGGCTGTCACATCCTGGATCATGCCGATCACCTTCGCCGGTTTGCCATCCTCGTCAAAGAAGAACCTGCCCTTCAGCTTAATCCAACGCACTTCTCCTGTAGAATCAATAATTCTGGACTCGAAGTCCAGTATACCTGTTTCAAGACCAGCTTGGATGGCTTTGTCCTTTGTCTCCAGATCATCGGGGTGTATTGTATCGTAATACTGATCGATGCTATGGATCTCTTCAAACCCAGATATTTCCGTAAACCGACTGTCCGCTATCACCTGGTTGGTAGCTAGGTTAATCTCAAACAGGCCCAAATCCCCGGCCTCTATGGCCATCTTAGCTCTTTCCTGTTCTTCCTCCAGCTTTCGCAAAGCCTGCACTTGCCTGGTCACGTCGTGGCAGAGAATCATGACACCCTCTATGTGGCCCTCCAAATCTTTGTAAGGCTGGTATACCAGGTTCAGGAAGCCTTCTTTCTTTTTGCCGCCCACATATACAAAATATGGCATGTCATACAGGTATAGCGGCTCTCCTGTGCTCCTTACCTGATCAATAATAGGCCTGAACACAGGCTCTGCCTCTGGTATGATGGAAAACAGGGGCTTATCGTTCAGCTCCTCGCTTTTGCGGTCTATCAGTTGCGCATAGGCATCATTTACAATATCAACCCGCATCTCTTCGCCTGTGAGCACAATGATACCCACCGATGCGTCTCGCACGAGGTTTCGAAACCGCGCCTCACTTTCCTGAAGCTGAATTTGAGAGAGAACTTCTTCCGTTACATCAATGGCGGTGTGATGGATACCGTATACCTCCCCATCCTCGTCCATCAAAGGTTTCAGCGTGTAGTTATAGTAACAGGTCTGCTGAGAACCATTTATGGCTAGCTGCATTTTCTCTTTATGGGCAGTGTATGTATTCCCGGTCTTGTAAACTTCCTGTAACAGTTCGCTAAATGACTGATGTTCCGGGAAAGCCTCCCGGAAAGATTTACCTGCAACAGCGTTGCTCTTCGCCCAGTAGTCCAGCATAATGTCGTTGGCATACTGGATGGTCTGCTCGCTGCCCATGTAAAGAGCGGCGGCAACAGGGGCCTCTTCGATAAGGGTTCTGAAACGGGCCTCGCTCTCGACCAATTGCTGCTTGGTGGCGACCTGCTCGGTTACGTCCTTGGCCACTATGATAACTCCTGTAATGCGACCATCGGCCTCACGGTAAGGCTGGTAGCCGAAATTGAAATAAATGGTTTCTTCCACCCCGTTTTTTCGCCTGAAAACAGCAGGTATCTCATAGCCATACTCAGGTTCTCCTGTATGGAGTACTTTCATGAGCATTTCGAGAAAGCCTTGCCCCCTAATTTCCGGCATGACCGTTTCGAAAGGCTTGCCCAGCACATCCGAGTTTCGTTGCCAAAGTTCCAAAACCGCTTTGTTGGCGACTTCTACCACTAAGTCCTCCCCTTTGAAGATGGCGATCAAATCCGATACCTGCTCGACCACATTCTGGAACTTCTGCTCTTGCCGCAGTCGATCGGTTGCGTCGTTGAAGTACCAGGCCCAACCATAATAATGGCCACTTTCTGAAACCACGGGAGATCCGTTCCGCTCAATGATAACACCGTTTTTGAATACAATTCTGTCACGAACAGGCCCACTCGTTCTGGAGTAAGCTGCTGTCACGGTGTCGATAAAGCCTTGCTCGTCTGCCACCTGCTGCCTGGCATACGCTAATGCCAAGGCGTCGTCTTTGCTATCGATGATGTGCTGAGGCATATTCCAGATTTCGACGAAGCGTCTGTTGTGCAGCAATATCTTGCCCGATGCATCCACGATCAGCATACCGTCAGGCGTCGCTTCTTTATGCGCCTCAAACAATGCATTGCGTAAGTCCAGCTGCTCCTTTACCTCCTCCACTTTCTTTCTGGCCAGCACTTGCTCGGTTACGTCATGCGCCACAATGAATACCCCGTGGGGCGTAAGGTCGCCTTCGTTTTGATAGTAGGGCTGGTATATGTAGTTATAATACCGAAGCTCCATCTGACCATCAATTAAAAGCTGGGCAGGAAATTCAGCAGCGTGAAAAGGGTTTCCTGATTTGCGCACCTGTTCAAGCAACTCAGGTATACCCTGATCCAGGGCCTCAGGCACAGAATCGAATAGCGGCTTGCCCACAATTTCAGCACTGCGGCCTATAATTCGGAGCATCTCCTCGTTGGCCAACTCCACAATATGCTCAGGGCCCACCAAAATGCAAACTGCCACAGGTGCCTGCATAAAAAGGCTGTATGCTTTCTCAACTTTTTGCAGGGAGGCTGTTGCTTTGTCCTTCCTGACCTGCGCCGTTACATCGGAAGTAGTATGTACGATGTAAAGAACCTCTCCACTTTGGCTTAAAACAGGTTTACTATGGGCAGACCAATACCTTGTCTCGAATTCGCCGCCCGGATTCGTTATATCGTAACGTACCAGCGGCATATAATCTGCCTTTTTATGCAGGATCGCATTTTGTAGAGAAATCCTGAGCTGAGAAGCGCCTGATGCACTAGTCACCTCTGGATTTTCGGGGTATACCTCAAACACCCCTTTTCCTATTATATCCTTTCTTGAACGGGCTGTGATTTGCAACAGCTCATCACTGATAGCCAAAATAGTATAGAGCGGTGGATTGGGCTGCAGCACTACAAAGCAGCCCGGCATTTGGTTGAAAATCTCCAGATAATCCAATGATGGATTGTTATCCAGAGTAGAAGAAAGGTGCGCCATAATTAAAGGTAGTACATCGCTAAACCTTATCCTAAAAAAATCGGGCGCTGCCGTTTTTTTAGGATAAGGTTATATTGCTCAAAATATCGTTTTAATATCCGAAAAATGCTTATTCTAAATTAGCGCTTGGTCCGTTAGGTACTATTAAAAGTAGCACAATGTTCAATCATATAGAAAATTTTTTTAGTCAGCAATTCTTTGCAAAGCACATGAGTATGAGATGCTGCTGCTTTACATTACATTTGCACCCATGTTTTACTCAAATTGCATTTAAGTGAAGCACAGATACTTGACACAGTTCCTAGTCCCTTACATTCGATAGCTTGCCAGAATCACTTTCCCCAGACAACTTCTTTATCCCTTTCGATAGATCCGCAACGGCTTATTCCCTGCCCGAAAAATTCTCCTACCCCTTCGCATACAAGCCACATGCGCTAGCTTTAGTAGCATCTGAAAAACTGCAGGTATACCTGCAACGGCAGCAAGAATGGGAGCATAATTTTGGGTTGGTAGAAGGGCAACAAGGCACTGTCATCGGGAAGATGTTCGGGGTGTTGGTGGTGGAAACCGCCCAGAACGAACTAGGCTATCTGGCCGCTTTTTCCGGTAAGTTGGCAGGTAGCTACCACCACCTCAAGTTCGTTCCTCCGGTTTACGACAGCCTGGCGGAAGGAAGTTTTCTGAACACAGGTATGCGCGAACTGACTCGCATCAACCAGGAAATCGGAGCATTGGAAAAACAACCTACAGGCGAGAGCAAAACGCAAATCGAGCTGCTACGGAAAATGCGCAAAACGAACTCTGTTGCGCTTCAGGAAAAGCTCTTTGACCAGTACCATTTCCGGAACCAGGCCGGTGAGGAAAAGAGTTTACGGGCATTGTTTCATAATTCTTCAAACGGCAACCCGCCGGCGGGAGCAGGCGATTGTGCCGCCCCCAAACTTTTTCAGTATGCCTTTCAGCATAACATGAAGCCCATCGCCCTGGCAGAGTTCTGGTGGGGCTTATCCCCTAAATCAGCCCACTGGAAACACGGCCACTTCTACCCTGCTTGCCAGGAAAAGTGCCAGCCGATTTTGGCGCACATGCTCCAAGGTATAGCCATGGACGAAAAACCACAAGAGCAGCCCCACTAAGGCGCAAATTTCGTAAGTTGCAGCTATGAATCACAGACCACCAGAGATCAGAACCGTCCACGTAACCCGTTACATCACGCCTTTGCGCGAGGGCGGTTCGCTTCCTGCCATCGTGGAGGCCGACGACGAGTTCCTTTATGTGCTCAAGTTCAGGGGTGCGGGACAGGGCGTAAAAGTGCTCATCGCCGAGCTCATTGTCGGCGAGATGGCACGGGCACTGGGTTTCCTGGTGCCCGAAATTGTGTTCATGCATCTTGACGAGGCATTTGGCCGCACCGAGCCCGACGAGGAGATTCAGGACTTGTTGCGCGCCAGCGAGGGCCTTAACCTGGGCTCCCATTACCTGTCGGGTGCCATTACGTTCGATTCGGTGGTCACGACCATCGATGCAGAACTTGCCTCGCGCATTGTGTGGCTCGACGCTCTGGTCACCAACGTGGACCGCACCGCCCGAAACACCAACATGCTCATGTGGAAGAAAGAACTCTGGCTGATTGACCACGGCGCCACCCTTTTTTTTCACCACTCCTGGGACAACTGGGAAGAACTTGCCAAGCGCCCTTTTGCCCAGATAAAAGACCATGTGCTACTGCCCCAGGCTACCGCGCTTGAAGCCGCCGACAAATCCGGCAAGGCGATCCTGACCTCCGAGCGCATCCGGGAAATTCTGCACCTTATACCTGACGAGTGGCTCACCGGTGTTGAGTCGCCGTTTGAAACTGCAGAAGAACACCGCCAGGCGTACGCCCATTTCCTGGAAACACGTTTAGCTCATTCTGAAATTTTTGTGAAAGCCGCCCAACATGCAAGAGAGACACTTATTTGAGTACGCCGTGATTCGGGTGGTGCCACGGGTGGAGCGTGAAGAGTTTCTAAATGTGGGCGTCATCTTGTTGTGTTCCGCGCAGGGTTTTCTACAGATCCGCTATACCTTGAATGAAGAGCGTCTCCGCGCCGTGTTCGGCAACCTGGACATGGAAGAATTGCCGGCCCGCCTGCGTGCCTTCGAGAAGGTATGTGCTGGCCGCAGAGAAGGCGGCCCAATCGGACAGTTAGGTATAGCATCGCGTTTCCGATGGCTCACGGCCAACCGCAGCACCATTGTGCAGATATCGGCCGTGCACCCAGGTATGTGCATTGATGCAAAAGAGACACTTGAGAAACTGCACCGAGACCTGGTATTGTAAACATGATTTGAACCGATAAAACCAGCTTCTCTGCAACCCAACCAGCCAGACTGATTGTTATAACCGCACAGACCCGCAAAGCACTATGAACATCTCCCGCATCATCACGATCGTTTTGACTATAGCAGGCATCTCGTTCCTGGTGATTATCCTGTCTGATCCTTACTTTTTTACTGATACCAAAAAGATCCAGAAAACGGCCGAAGCGAAACTGGAGGAAGGTATACTGGGCAACAAAAATGCATTTAAGGAGGCCAGCTATTACTTAAACTCCTTGATCGAACAGGGCAAGGACGACCGACAAACCCATGAGCTGCTTTACTGGAGCTACCGCTACGACAAAAACTTCGAACGGGCCGAAAAGGCGCTGGACGAAGCACTGGAAATTTACCCGGAAGATCCTGCTTTCCTGTATCACCGCGCTGAGATGCGGCTGGAGTTGGGCAAGTACGAACAGGCGCTACAGGACTATGACGCTGTGATTCCACATATCGAAAAACAGTCCTATTACTATGATGCACTTTATAGTCGTGGTGCCGCCAGGTATAAGCTTGGCCTGAAGGCCGAAGCTGAAGCGGATTTCCGGAAGGCGCAATCGTTGACAAAGGATACCTTGCAAGCTTACACAGTGTATTTTAAAGAGTAGGCTATACCTGTAGGTTGAAGCTATACCTGTATCGTTCATGAACAACCAGTAACCTCTTGTCTTTCACGCACAATAGTGGCACAGGAAGCTATCAAAACCTGGCCATAACCAAACGCAAGTCTGCTTATGGATGTTCATAAACTGAATACTGTTTAATGTTTAATGTTTACTGTTTATTGTTGACTGATCAAATGTGTAGTTGGTCGTATGTTGGCAACTCAAAGGTTTCTTTGTCGGAGAGCAGATCCACGCGCAGGTCACATACCGTGAAAGCCTCTCCAGTTTTGATCTGATGAATAGTTGATTTCGTGATGCCCGTTCCGTCCACCACCGTAACCAGCCCGCTGCCAATCACCTCGACCATTTTTCCTTTCGATACCAGGATGGCTGTGTCCTCTTCTATCCCTATACCTATGCAACCGGGATTGGTGGAAATTGCCTGGGCCATGCGGACAATTCGGCCTCGGGCTATAAAATGCGTATCAATGGCCACGTCCTTCACAAACTCCAGTCCGGTAGTAATCCGCACATCCCCCTTCAGCATACCGCCCTGGGTTTCTCCTTCGTAGATCATGGGCGTTGATAGGGCAGAAGCACCGGCGCTGGTTCCGGCAATGATGAACTCCTCGTAGGTATAGCGCTCTTTCAACAGCTGAACCAGGGGGGTGCCTCCCAGAATGGCTGTCAACCGGAGCTGGTCGCCGCCTGTAAACATCACGCCAGCCGCCTTCTCCAGTATTTTGAGGTAGGCAGGGTCACTGGCCTCTGTTCTCGACTTGATATTGATCACTTCGATATTTTTGACGCCTAGTTTTGCAAACAGCTTTTCATAGTCTTTGGCAGCCCCAACCGGATCGTTCGATGCCGTCGGAATTACGGCGATCAGCGGATTTTCACCTTTAAGCTCCTCCACAAAGCGCTTTTGTATTTCCTCTGCTATGAAGTTGACGTTCTGCTCTTGAACCTCGGTTTCCTCCTCAGTCGTTTTGCTTTCTTTTCCGCCGATGGCCAATACCTTTCCTTTCGGAACAGCCGGACGTTTGTGATGTGCGTGTTTGTCAGAGACTGTTTTCATAGTAAAGCTGGATCAAGGTCTTTTATAGCTCACTACCCTGGCCATCAGCGTATCCGCCTCTGCAGGGCTTTCTTTGAAATTCACCCAACCCTCTCTTTTTGACTCTTTGGGTGCGTATGCAATACTCAATTCGGCCTTTTCGAGTTGCTCCCCCCCTTTTTCCAACGACAGCTCTATCTGAACTTCTTCCGCTGTTTCGCCGCCTTGGTTAAGCACGACCACCCGGTAGCGCTGTGGCGCATGGGCCGATGGGTCATGAAAGTACTGCACCACCAGGTCGGGCGTAGCGGGTTTCTCGGTGTATGTCTGGTAACTGAGGTACCCCAGTATGCATAGCACCATCATTAAACTCACGCCGAACACGATCCATTCCAGTGCGTTTTTATCGTCATCGCCCGAGCCCTTGGCTTTGTATGCTCCTTTTTCTTCGGTCATCTATTTCTAATTCGTTATCTATTTAATCAATAATCTGCCCGCCGATGCCCCCAGGCTGGACAGCACACCAAGCACAATGCACTGCGCAAAGGCAACTTCAAAGCTCACACCATCGAAACGGCCGAAAAACCAGAGCAGGAAAGCCGATGCGGCCAGGGCCGTCAGATAACTCAGGCAGGTATCGAGGGTAATGGCAAAGGCTAGGTTGCCCGGCGCAAGCTTCCCGGTGCCCCTGAAGTCACTAAAGTATACCACCACGACACTCAACCCAATCGAGAGTAACGCCATGAGCAGTATGTGGTATGCATGGGCACCTACTGCCAATTGAATCACCTCCTCGGTTGGTGCCACGTTTCCACCCACGATCACGCTTCCGCACAAGGCCAGCACCACAAGACTCACCTTGCTCTTCAGCCCATTACGCCAACCTGCCTCTTTGGCCTCCGCCTTCACCTCGCTCTCCTCTTCCTCATCTCCTTCTGTTCCGAGCTGTGCCGTCCCGATTGACACGCCGATGGAAACGGCCATCGCCTCTATGATGATTTTGCCCATGATCTCATCCATCGACATATCACCGAACTGTATGAGGTTGAGCACAAACAGCACCCCAAACGAGAGCAGCAGTCCCAGGCCCATTTCCTCTATTGAGTCGATGAAGACGCTGCGCCAACTGGCACCGGGATGCATTCCGGCATAGCGGTTATAACCCAATAGTAACAGGTAGGTCATCGTCACCATTATGAGCAGTTGAAAAGGAGATGCAATGAATCCTGCCCACCATACCTCCATGGTATAGAGCAGCGGCAAACTGAATAGCAGTCCGCCAGCTATACCCCGGGCATACTCTTGCAGCGATTTACGGATGGGTCTTTTGTTTGTGTCTGGGTTCATAGGGTTTAGGCTTTTTATCGGGGCAACCTGACGGACAGGCCACTCGCCAGAAAGCTATGAGGCGCGGATTTGTTCAGCCTTCTGCCGGCCGCCACATCAAGCTGTAAGTTGGGCAGCAGCAGGTATAGCAGGCCCAGGTCGCCTTGGTGCGCGGCAGATTCACCCTTCGCTTTACTGCCAAACACTTCTACATACATCGTCAGTTTTTGAGTCAGCGCACGGGCCATGGTGGCGCTGTAAGAAGCGGAGGAGGTGCCGTCGGCCCGGCCATACCCCAGGTTATAGGTCAGGTCCGTTTTCCAGGGCAGCTCGTTGGCCAGGCTTAAAATAATCTGCGGCTCCGGGTTGTCAGGTCTGAAGGCCCGGCTGCCAACGGGTAGCACTACCATAGCCAGCACGGCCGCCTCCGGACGCCAGCCGCTCGCTTCCCATAAATGTACCTTGGTGCCGATACTGAGCGGACCGAATCCTTTCGTCTTTCGCTCGGCACCAGAAGCATCTACAGAGTCTTTCCATGCACTCTGCAGGCGCAGTTCCATCCCTTTTACCAAGCCAATACGCAATAAAGCGGTGGGATAGGCATGTGTTTTAACCTGACTATTCTGCTTCTGGTAAAAGTAACCTGCTTCCAACTGAAAGGTTTTCGCGGGCACTACAACTGGTCCTTGCGACTGGTCGGGGCGGTCAGTGGAAATTTTCTCCCCCTCCTCCTGTGCCTGCGCTATACCTGGCAGGGCAATCAGAATAGACAGAAAATATAAATATCCTGTAAAAGTTGAATTCATCGCACGAGCCGAATAAAGCGTTTTATAAACTAATGCGCTTTATACGCTACTGTGAGCGGTAGGGAGCGATTATGACAGATAAATGTCATTTTAGTTGCCGCTGCGTGCCGGCCATTGCATGTAGTATGCCCCTTATACCTGTGGTATTGATCGGAGTTAGTGGATAAAGAAAAGCAATGATTTGGCCAAATAGACAGGGCCAGTAGAAGGAGAGGAATAAATGTTGAGGGGTAAAGGGAGCCGGTTCCAACCGCCTGCTTTTTTTAAATAACAGAGACCGACTCCCCTCTATAAACATGGCAACCCGCTAAACGCACCCCAGATAGCGGCATCACCATGGTTCAGTTAAAAACAACGTATTGCAAAGCAGCAGGTCTCAGGAGACCAGAAAGCAGCGATTCAACCAACCTAAAATCAAAGCTCCAAAGCTGTCTTGCGCGTGTTCCGTCCTCCTTATACGAAGTATACTCCGGAGGGTAAACCTAAAAAGTACCAAATGGCTATTCGCCGCCAATTTTAAGTATAAGCCCGTATAAATTAAGTGTTTATACGTTATCGAACTACCAGCCACTCGCCAGCACGTCGGCTATGTGCAGGGTCTTGATCGGCTTTTTGTTCTTTTGGATATAGCCGTTGAGGTGCATCAGGCAGCTGCTGTCTGTGGAGATGATGTAGTCGGCGCCGGTGGCCAAAGCATTTTCTACTTTTTGCTCGGCCATCGCCACCGAAATCGACTCGAACTTCACGGCGAAGGTGCCGCCAAAGCCACAGCAGGTTTCGGTGTCCTCCATCTCGATCATCTCCAGCCCCTGCACACCTTGCAACAGCGCACGCGGCCCTTCCTTGATGTGGCACTCGCGCAAGGCGCTGCAAGAGTCGTGGTAGGTCGCCTTGCCATTCAGCCGGGCTCCCGGAACTTCAGTCACCCTGAGCACATCGGTCAGGAACTCTGTCAGTTCATAAACCTTCTTCTGCATGGCGCGGTACTTCACCAGCTTAGAGGATTTGACGAAGATATCCTGATAGGCGTTGCGCACCATGCCCACGCAAGAAGCCGATGGCGCTACAATGTAATGCGAGGTCTCGTTAGAGAAATCATCCAGAAACTTGTTCGCTACCTCGCGGGCCTCGTCGAAAAAGCCGGCATTAAAGGCGGGCTGTCCGCAACAGGTCTGGTTGGGGTTGTAGTTCACCTCGCAGCCAAGCCGCTCGAGCACTTTCACCATGCTCATACCGGTCTCTGGGTGCAACTGGTCTACAAAGCAGGGTATAAAAATATCAACGATAATTCTTCTTGCCATAATCAGGAAAAAACGGAGCTCGAGGCCGCCAGGGCAGCGGCAAAGGCTTGCTTGTTCAGGCCCAAATTTAAACCATTATTTTCGAAGTAGTCGACCAAATTTTCAGTCGCCATATTGCCTACCAGTTCGTCCTTGGCCATTGGGCAACCGCCATATCCTCTTAGGGCGCCATCAAAACGACGGCAACCAGCCTTGTAGGCAGCGTCCACTTTCTCTTGCCAGGTCGTGGGCGTGGTATGCAGGTGCGCCCCGAACTCGATGTGCCCGAAGGCAGGGATCAATTCACTGAACAGGTAGGTGATGTTCTCTGGATTAGATACCCCAATGGTATCGGAAAGCGAGATAACTTTTACGCCTAATTTGTCGAGGTCCTGCACAAACCGGATAACCGTCTCAGCATCCCAGGGATCTCCGTATGGGTTACCGAAGCCCATGGAAATGTAAGTGACCAATGCTTTGCCCTGCTTGCCGCAGATGTCCTGTATATGGGCCAATTGATCCATGGCCTCCGCAATGCTTTTATTCGTGTTGCGCTGCTGAAACGTCTCGGAAACAGAGAGTGGGAAACCCAGGTAATCGATCTCCCGATGCGAGGCAGCCTCTTCTGCACCGCGCACGTTGGCGATAATGGCCAGCAGCTTGGACTTCGTGTTTTTCAGGTCCAGGTTAGCCAGCACTTCCGCTGTGTCTGCCATCTGAGGTATCGCCTTCGGTGAAACAAAACTACCGAAGTCGATGGTATCAAAACCCACATTCAGCAACATGTTGATGTAATCGATCTTCACCTCAGTAGGTATAAACTTCTTCAGCCCCTGCATAGCATCGCGTGGGCACTCAATTATTTTCATGGAATTATCTTTCGTTTAGCAATAGGTTGTGTCGCCTCCCCAAATATACAAATTAGAATCAACTCAAATTATTACATTTTATAACTAAAAATTTTTATATCTGACTTCATTCTTATATATTTTGCTTGTCAAAACCGGTGTGCAAACTATAATATAACATTGTTTAAACACTCCCAGAAATATGGCAATAACCCAGAAGCAGCTGGTACAGATTGTTTGGGTTGTAACCGGAACGTTATATCCGGTAGCCAATAAGTTTCTGAGGAAGGTTTACCGGTTAAGTTTAAAAGTAAAATATATACCAGACACTTTTAATTTGGAAAGTGCTGGCCTCCTGATACTACACCACTCTTACATATTCACCCGCTATGAATTCATTCAATACTTTTACAAACCAACACCCGCCTGAACAAGAGACAGGCCCGGTAGCCATAAAGGAACTGCTCCAGCGGCAACGTGATTTTTTCGCCGGAGGCCATACCGTGGATCTGGCTTTCCGGAAATCTCAATTGCGCTTGCTCTTGCAGGCGATCAAGTCGCACGAGCAGGAACTGATGGATGCCATGTATGCAGACTTCCGCAAACCGGCCTTCGAGACATATACCACCGAGGTAGGTTTCGTGGAAATGGAATTACAGCTCGTTCTGAAAAAATTGGAGAAGTGGTCCAGACCCCGGCGTGTCAGCGAAACTTGGCTCAACTTCCCGGCTAGTAGCCACATCTATTCCCAACCGTATGGTGTAGCGCTCATCATTGGTCCCTGGAACTACCCGCTGCAGTTGGTTCTCAATCCGCTTATCGGAGCCATGGCTGCCGGCAACTGCGCCATCGTTAAACCGTCCGAGTTGGCACCTGCCACCTCTGCCGTAATTAGCAGGCTGATCAATACCACTTTCAACCCGGCCTATGTGGCGGCTTTGGAAGGAGGCGTTTCTACTACCAGGAATTTACTGGCCCAACGGTTCGATTACATTTTTTTCACGGGCAGTACACAGGTCGGGCGACTGGTCATGAAAGCTGCCGCCGAGCACCTCACTCCCGTCACGCTGGAGCTGGGCGGCAAGAGCCCTGCCATCGTGGCCGAAGACGCTGATCTAGGCCTGACTGCCCGGCGCATTGCGTGGGGCAAATTCATGAACGCCGGCCAGACCTGTGTGGCCCCGGACTACGTGCTGGTGCAGGAACAGGTGAAAGACGAACTGATCGAGCAACTGCGGATCGCCATCACCCAGTTTTATGGGCCCGAGCCGGAAGCCAGCACCGACTTTGCCCGCATCATCAACGACCGGCATTTTCAGCGGCTCAGCAATTACCTGCAAGACGGATTGGTGCGCATCGGCGGACAGACCAACCCAGCCAGCCGCTACATATCCCCCACCGTGCTCGACCAGATAACCTGGAGCCAACCAGTCATGCAGGAAGAGATTTTTGGCCCCATTCTGCCAATTCTCACCTATAGCAAATTGAACGAAGCCATCGAGCAGGTCAACACCGGTGAAAAACCGCTGGCACTCTATTTCTTTTCCAGTAACAAACATCAACAGGACTGGGTACTTGAGCAGGCACATTTTGGGGGTGGCTGCATCAACGATACTATGTCGCACTTGGCCAACCCCAACCTACCATTCGGAGGAGTCGGGGAGAGCGGAATTGGCAGCTACCATGGCCAGTCGAGTTTCGATCTTTTTTCGAACCAGAAGAGCGTTGTGCGCCGTGGCACCTGGCTGGACATTCCGTTGCGCTACCCCCCATACGGCAATCGTTTGAAGCTTATCCGAAAGGTTTTCAAGTGGTTGTGAGCACACTTGCACACGGTTGATAGTTAATATGGAGCGGGTGGTTTTATATACTGCCCGCTCCATGTATATAATTGCGCGAATGCTCCGTATATGAGGGCAGGACACTTTATACGAACTATGGAAAACCTGATAGAATACCTGGACGAATCACTCATTCCGCTGGAAGAAAAAGTAAAGGAATATCTGCACATCGAACGCGACATCCGGCTGCTGGAAGTAGAGTTGCTGTCACTGCAAAGCATCAAGCCTGACTTCAACCCGGAACAGCACGGTCTGGAGCACAGCACCGACAAAGATCAGCAAGGCAGCACACTCAACGACAAGGAGCAGAAAATGGTGGAGCTGTTGGATAAGTACAGGCAACTGCAACAGGAGGTGATTGCCATACTGCCCGAGAAGAACAAGTTTGTGGAGTTGAACCTGGGCTATGGCCCCAGTCTGGTCGGTTATTTTACAATAGACCCCGAAACGCATATTGCGCTCGAAGAACCTGTGCTTCGCGTAGTACACTAAACTCAGTTCTGATCCGGAAGGTATAGCAGACGCTATACACCCACATTTTCTCACCAATAAATGACCTCATGGGCTTACTCATTTTATACTTATCTATTGCGCTCGTCTTTTCCTTTTTATGCTCCCTGCTGGAAGCTGCTCTTCTTAGTATCACCCCTTCGCATGTGAGCATCACAGCGCAGGAAGACCCCGCGCTCGGCAAACATCTGCAGGAGTTTAAAGACAACATCGACCGTCCGCTTGCCGCCATCCTCACCGTCAACACCTTTGCGCATACCATCGGCGCGGCAGGTGTGGGTGCACAGGCGCAAATCATCTGGGGAGAAGAGTATTTATCTATTATCTCTGCCGTCCTCACCATCATCATCCTTATTTTTTCGGAGATCATACCGAAGACACTCGGGGCTAATTACTGGAAGCAGCTTACCCCTTTCACGGTCACCACGCTGCGCATTATGATCTACTCGCCTCTTTATCCACTTATCATTCTGTCACAGTTCATCACCAAGCGGCTGAAACGGGACAAGAACAAGAGTGTGCTGAGTCGGGCTGACTTCACCGCCATGGCAGAGATCGGCATAAAAGAAGGCATCTTCAAACGCGGTGAATCCCAGATTCTGCGCAATGTCCTCCGCTTTAACCAGATCCTGGTTCGCCATGTCATGACGCCCCGAACGGTGATATATGGTGCACAGGAAGAAATGACCATCCTCGACTTTTTCAAGCAAGCCAAAACGCTGCGCTTCTCTCGTATACCGCTTTATAAGAACAGCTTGGATGACATACACGGCTATGTATTGAAAGATGACGTGCTGTCCAAACTCATAGACAACCAGGGTAGCCAGCCGCTCAGCAGCATCCGACGCGATATTGAAGTGGTTACCGAGTACATGCCTATACCTGAGTTGTTCAGCCGTTTGCTCAAAGAGCAGAACCATATTGCGCTCGTAGTGGATGAGTATGGGGGCACGGCTGGTATTGTCACTATGGAGGACATCATTGAGACACTGCTCGGCATGGAGATCATGGATGAAATGGACAACGTGGAAGACATGCAGAAATGGGCCCGCGAAAACTGGGAAAAACGGGCAAAGGGAATCGGTTTCAAAATAGAGGAAAACCCTAAATAAGTACCCCTTGGATAGGTGAATAAAACAAAGCCCTGCCACTTCGATGCTTGAAGTGGCAGGGCTTTGTTTCAGGTATAGTCAAGGTATAGCCAAGGTATAAGCTCAGATTAAATTAGTGAAATTGCTCTTCCTCTGTTGAGCCGACCAAAGCCGCAGTGGAAGCAGCGCCAGAAGTCACGGTATGCTGGATGGCGTCGAAATAGGCGGTTCCAACGAAAGCCTGGTGCTTCACAGCTTTAAAGCCATCCTGCACGAGACCAAACTCACGCTCCTGTAACTCTGAATAACCCGCCATACCCCGTGCCTTGTAGGCTTTGGCCAGTTCGAACATGCTGGTATTGAGTGCATGGAATCCGGCCAGCGTAATGAACTGAAACTTGTACCCCATCTGCGCCAACTCTTCTCTAAAAGTTTCCATTTCGGCTACACTCAGCTTGGCAGCCCAGTTAAAGGATGGGGAGCAGTTGTAGGCCAGCAGTTTACCTGGAAACTCTGCATGAATCGCCTCTGCAAAGTGACGGGCCTGCTCCAGGTCTGGTTTGGAGGTCTCCATCCAGATCAGGTCGGCATAGGGCGCATAGGCCAGGCCGCGGGCTATACCCTGCTCCAGGCCGCAGTTCACTTTATAAAAACCCTCACTGGTGCGCTCCCCCTTGATGATGAAAGCATGATCGCGTGGGTCAATGTCACTGGTGATCAGGTTGGCAGCGTCAGCATCTGTACGGGCTACCAGCAGGGTCGTAACACCCATGACGTCCGCTGCCAGTCGTGCAGCCACCAATTTGTTGATGGCCTCCTGGGTAGGCACCAGCACTTTGCCGCCCAAGTGTCCGCATTTCTTGGCTGATGAAAGTTGGTCTTCGAAATGCACCCCGGCAGCCCCTGCCTCAATCATCATTTTCATGAGCTCAAAGGCATTGAGGTTGCCGCCAAAGCCCGCCTCGGCATCCGCCACGATCGGCACCAGCCAGTCTACCTCCCCCTCTCCGGTCACGCTTTGGATCTGGTCGGCACGAATAAGCGCGTTATTAATCTTTTTAATGACATTCGGCACACTATCAGCCGGGTACAGGCTTTGATCCGGATACATATGCCCGGCCAGATTGGCATCTGCCGCCACCTGCCAACCGCTTAGATAGATGGCATTCAGACCAGCCTGCACCTCCTGCACCGCCTGATTGCCCGTCATAGCTCCCAGCCCTGCCACGTACTCTTCGGAGTGTAGCAGCCGCCATAGTTTCTCGGCCCCGTTTCGGGCCAGGGTATACTCAATCTGCACAGAGCCCTGCAGTTTTACAACCTCATCAGCGGTATACGGTCTTTTTATACCTGCCCAGCGTGGGTTCACTATCCAGTCATTCTGGATAGCCTGTATTTTTTCTGTCCTGTTCATGATAGTTTAAAAGTTAGAAAGTTTAGAAGTTTGGAAGTTTGGAAGGTGGAGAAGTTGGGAAGCCTATAGAGCTGAAAGTGAGGAGTTATTTCCTGTAAACTTTCTAACTTTCTAACTTCCCAACTTTCTAACTAATCCATGTACTTGTAAGCCGGAAGGGTGAGGAATTCGACGAAGCAGGTCGAGAGCACCAGTTCGGAGAAGAGTTGGGAGGCACGCTCGAAGTGGCAGTTCTTGAAGCGGGCAAGGCCTACTTCTTCCTTAATGTTCTCCGTTTCCTCTTTTATGAGCCGCAGCACGCGCTCTTCTGTGATCGGTGTTCCATCATCGGTACTGGTATTGTTGTGATGCAACCACTGCCATACCTGCGCCCGGGAAATTTCGGCAGTGGCGGCGTCTTCCATCAAGTTATGGATAGCGGCAGCGCCTGTGCCACACAGCCAGTTGCCCAGGTATAGAATGCCCACATTGATGTTGAGTCGTAGCCCAGCCTCTGTAATCTTACCGCCTTCGATGCTAAAATTGAGCAGATCTTCAGCCTTCACGTTTACCTCTTCGCGCAGCACTTCTTTTTGATGGGGCTTGTTGCCCAGCACCTTGTCAAATGCCTCACGCGCTACAGAAACCAAGCCAGGGTGTGCCACCCAGGTACCGTCGAAACCATTTTTAGCCTCAAAGTCCTTATCCGCTTTCACCTTCTCAAAGGCAGTTTTGTTCGCCGCCGGATCGTGCCGGTTGGGGATGAACGCTGCCATACCGCCCATGGCATGTGCACCGCGTTTGTGGCAGGTCTTGACCAGCAGATCGGTGTAGGCTTTCATAAAAGGCACCTGCATTGTAATGGCCGTGCGGTCGGGGAATAGAATATCGGGTTGGTTGCGGAACTTCTTGATGGCACTGAAAATGTAATCCCAGCGACCGGCGTTCAGTCCGACGATGTGATTCCGCAGTTCATACAGAATTTCCTCCATTTCAAAGGCCGCGGTAATCGTCTCGATCAGCACGGTTACTTTGATCGTGCCAACAGGTATACCCAAGGCTTCCTGCGCTGCAACAAACACCTCGTTCCAGAGCCTGGCCTCCAAGTGACTCTCCAGCTTAGGCAAGTAAAAGTAAGGACCAGAACCCCGGGCAATCAACTCTTTGGCATTATGGAAAAAGGACAGGCCGAAATCGAACAGGGATGCTGAAATTGGCTTCCCCTCCACCAGCAAATGCTTCTCGGGCAGGTGCCAACCCCTTGGCCGCACTTTGAGCAGGGCCACTTTCTCCTTCAGTCTGTATACCTTGCCATTCTGGTATTCAATGTTTCGCCTGACAGCGTCGCGCAGGTTAATCTGACCCAGCACCACATTTTCCCAAGTGGGGGAGTTTGCATCCTCAAAGTCTGCCATAAACACATCGGCGCCGGAGTTGAGAGCGTTTATCACCATTTTTCGGTCTACCGGTCCTGTAATTTCCACGCGGCGCAGCTGCAGGTCGTCAGGTATAGCCCCGATCCCCCAACTTCCTTCCCTAATCGCTGCTGTTTCCGGTAAAAATTGTGGAAACTCCCCGGAATCTATCCGCTTTTGGCGTTCGGCCCTATCCCGTAGCCGTTCTTCCCGGGTAGCATTAAACCGCTGGTGCAGCGTCTCCAAAAACTCAATGGTTTCCGGTGTCAGGATTTCTTCCATACCTTTCACTGGTTTTCCTACAACTTGGGCAGAGGTGGTCTCTAATATCATAACTATAATTTTACTGTGTTAAACTATAACTTTTGATTTTATACGCGAACATTTATATTTTGGCGAATTTTCGCTAATTTAATTTTAGATGTTTTTAGGAAATAATCGCAAAAGACCGTTTATTGGTATTATATCCAGCAAAAACACTGAAAATGAGGCTGCAAGAAGATGTTATCCGGCTCATACTTGGCCTAAAAATCAAGCAATTAAGGACAGATAAAAATATTTCGCTGACAGACCTGGCTAACAAGACAGGAATATCTGTCTCTTACCTGAATGAGATCGAGAAGGGGAAAAAGCACCCCAAGCCGAGTAAGATCGCCGTTATAGCCGATGTGTTGGGCGTAAACTACGATTACCTGGTTTCCCTTCAGCTCAGCAAACGCCTGCAGCCCGTAGGGGAACTGCTACGCTCCAATATTCTCTCGGAGCTGCCGCTGGAGCATTTCGGACTGGACATCAGTCGCCTGCTGGACTTGTTTGCCACTGCGCCTGCCAAGCTGAGTGCCTTCGTGAACACACTGCTGGAAATTTCACGCGCCTTTGACTTGCGGGTAGAGCAATTCTATTTCTCGGCGCTCCGCTCCTACCAGGAACTGCACGACAATTACTTTGAGGAGTTGGAACTGGAGGTAGAGCGTTTTCTGGAGCATTACCAGCTTAGCCCGGATCAAACACCTTCTTACGAACAGCTGGCAGGTATACTCTCTACGGTATTTAACATAAATATCGAAACGGAGACATGGAGTCAATATCCTGAATTGACTCCGCTGCGCTCCGTGTTCATACCGGGGGTGCAGCCGAGGTTGCTGCTCAACCCCAACCTAACAGAGCAGCAGCGCAGTTTTGCGGTGGCTCGCGAGATCGGGTTTCAGGCACTGCAGCTACAACCCAGACCTTATACCTCTACCTGGGTGCGGGTGGGCTCTTTCGAAGAAGTACTCAATAACCTGAAAGCCTCTTACTTTGCGGGAGCCCTGTTGCTGAACCGCGATCGTCTGGTGCAGGACCTGGAGGCGTTTTTTGAACAGCCAACCTGGCAGCCAAAGCTTTTGCTGCAGATTATGGAGAACTATCAGACCTCTCCCGAAACGTTCCTGCACCGGCTCACCTCGCTACTCCCCCGCTTCTTCAACATCAAACAGTTGTTTTTCCTGCGCTTTCACCACGATGCGGGGTCAGACAATTACTCCCTGACCAAAGAATTGCACCTGGCTGGTCTGCACAATCCGCATGCCTCATTCCTGAATGAGCATTACTGCCGCCGCTGGGTTTCGCTGACCCTCTTTCAGGAGTTGGAGCAGCAGAAGCTGTCCGGCAACCTGCGCCAACCCCTAGTAGGTATACAGCGCTCCTCTTACATCAACTCTACCAACGAGTACCTGGTACTGGCACTGGCACAGCCCACCGAAAGTATGAACGGCACCATCAGCATTGGCCTGCTGATCAACGAGAACCTTCGCCGCAAGGTCCGGTTTCTGAACGACCCGGCCATTTTGCAACGCCTCGTAAACGAGACCTGCGAGCGCTGCCCCGCCCTCGACTGCCTGGAGCGCGCCTCGCCCCCCTTGATTTTGGAGAAGCAGCAATGGCAAGAGAAAGTGGTGCAGACACTGGAGGTATTGAAGGACTAAAATCCTTCACTCCGGCTACACCTTTCGCTAAAAAGTCCTATCTTCGGGATTACATTCTTCACCCTGCCCATGGCTCAGTTTAATTTCCGCCAGACAAGCGCCCAACAGGAGTTTCAGGCTCCGCTTTCGCTCTTCGAGCTGCACCAGCAGATTCGGGAGGAACTTGAAATGGCGTTTCCGGAAAGCTATTGGGTGGTGGCGGAAATCTCGCAGGTATCGCCGGACAGGCGCAAAGGCCACTGCTACCTCAACCTGGTGGACAAAGGCGACGACCCGCGCGGCGCTTTGCAGGCGCAGGCCCGGGCCACCATCTGGAGTGCCCGCTACCAAATGCTGGGGCGCTATTTTGAGGAGAAAACGGGGCAACCGCTCAAAGCCGGGCTCAAGATTCTTTTCCAGGCCAATGTGCGCTTCCATGAGCTGTATGGCATGAGCCTCGACATCGTGAACATCGATGCCAACTATACCATCGGCGACCTGGCCCGGCAACGGCAGGAAACCCTGAAGCGACTCGAGGCAGAAGGACTGTTGATAGCCAACAAAGCACTGCAACTGCCAATGGCACCGCAACGGCTGGCCATCGTTTCTTCCGCCTCAGCCGCCGGCTACCAGGATTTTATCCACCAACTGGGCAACAACGCCTATGGCTATACCTTCAGCACCACGCTGTTCCCCGCCATCGTGCAGGGCAACGAGGCCCCAGCTTCCATTGCCAAAGCCATGGTACTGATTGCCAGGTATAGCCACCTGTTCGATGCCGTTGTGGTGATACGCGGAGGAGGCTCACAGACGGATCTGGGTTGTTTCGATGACTACAGGGTAGCAGCTGCCATTGGCCACTCGCCCCTGCCAGTGATAACAGGTATAGGCCACGAGCGCGATGAAAGCATTGCCGACCTGGTGGCGCATACCCGCCAGAAAACCCCGACCGCTGTTGCCAATTTCCTGATCGACCTGTGCCGGGAAGTGGAGGTAGAGGTCGTGAGTCTTTATGACAGCATCTACATGCTCTCGGCCCAATCGCTGCGTTTGTCCACGGACAGGCTGGAGCGGCAAAGCCTGAAGCTCTCGAACCTGACCAATGGCTACCTGCAAAAAGGCCGCGAACGGCTGGAGCATTTTTCCAAAAGCCTGCTGCTCAAGCCCAAGAATTTCCTAGATAGCCAGAAACACCTGCTGCGTGACAAAGAACAGCTGATCAGGGCCTATACCAAAGACCTGCTGCACCTGCGCGGCAAGGAACTCGGTGAGCTGACCCTTTGTGTGGAAGGTATAGGGCAACGCTGGCTGCACCTAAAGGAGCAAGACCTCATCAAATTGGTGCACTGCGTGGAGACCGAGGCTAAGGGCAAACTCAAGCGCAGCCAGATGGCTTTTGTAAAGCACAGCGACCGGATACAGTATGGCGCCCAAAGAAGTTTAACCACAGACAAGCACCGGCTTGATATGCTGGAAGCACGCATTCAGGCCAACGACCCGGAAAAGCTGCTGCTGCGTGGCTATACCCTGACACTCATCAACGGGAAGATCATCAAGTACATGAACCAGGTGAAGGAGGGAGATGTAATGGAGACACGCCTGCAGGATGGCAGGGTGCATAGTTTGGTTGTAAACAAAGACAATAATGACGAATAAAGACATAAACAAAATGACTTACCGCGAAGCCACCCAGGAACTGGAGGAGATTCTGCGGGCTATTGAAAGCGACGCCGTAGACGTGGATGAACTAACCCAAAAGGTCCAGCGTTCCTCCCTGCTGATAAAATTTTGCAAGGATAAACTGCGCAGCGCCGAAAACGCCATCAACCAGGTGTTCAATGAGGAGAACTGCGAAGAGCCTGCCTCGAAGCCTGAGAAAGGCAGCAGTGGGAACGGAACTTTGTTTTAATAAGGTATAGCAATGAAAAAAATATACCCCTTTCTGATTGTGGCTGCCTTTGGGTTAATGATCTTCAACATAGCCCGCATCGACTATACTGCCCTGCCTTCACAGGAGAACCTTATGGTATACATTGCCCTGGCGAGCAATGCCCTTATTCTGGCTTCCTTATCAATTTCCTATTATAGGTATAGAAAGTATAACAGACTTTAGCTAAGCCCCTCAAAACTACTCTGTAGACGACAAAAAAAAAACTCCCCAGCCTGCTGAGCAGGCTGGGGAGTTTTTGTGCAATTAACCGATTACTGAAGCTCTTTGGGCGTCTTTTTCTGTTTGAGATGCACCAGGCGAGAAAGCAATCTGCGGGCTTCTTCGCAGGTATCGATATGGTACTTGGCCACCGAGTGCGAATTACCGATTTTGACGGTGTAGGCCTCGCGTGGCATTGCCTTGAAGATGTCCTCATCGCCCCAGTCGTCGCCGATGGCCAGCACGAAGTCATGCGGGTACATGTTCAGCCAGTAACTGGTCGCCTTGCCTTTGCTGACCTCTTGCGCTTTGATTTCCACAGCCATCTGTCCATCCAAAACCTGCAGGTTGCTGTTGGTAGCCAAAAAGTTGAGGTGGCTCACCAGTTCACGGGCACGCAACTCGCCCAAGCCTGTCTCCACTCGGCGGTAGTGCCAAACCAGGGAGTATTCTTTCTCTTCAATAAAGGAACCGGGGGTACGGTCTACGTACAGGTCGAGTATCAGCCTGATATCGGTTTTCCAGTCGTCTATGAGGCTGGTCATAGTCTGCCATCCTGTACCGCGCTGCTTTATCCAGACACCGTGCTCTGCTATCAGGTCGATGTTGAGGTGGCCCAGCCATCGTTGCATGTTGTCCTTCTCGCGGCTGCTGATCACGATGACCCTGTTCTTCGGGTTGCTGCTCAGCACCTGCAAGAGCTCCAGCAGATCCTCGTCCGGCGCTGCCATTAGCGGCCGGTTATGGTAATCGACCAGCGCTCCGTCATACTCCAGGAAGAACAGGCGAGAACTGGCCTCCTCATAGGAGTTGCTGAGTTCCTGGTAGGTGGCTTCGTCCAGGTAAGTAGTCGCCATAGACAGCTGCTTGATCTTGACATAGGACAGGCGGTCCATGAACATGCTCACCCAGTGATGGATGTTATACCTGCGCAGCGAATCCTGCATATGCTGCATGTGCTGTTTCTGCATGTCTTCGGGCATGGTGAGGGCCGTGTGCAGTGTTTCTACCAGTTGGTTGATGTCGTTGGGGTTGATGAGCAACGCCTCAGAAAGTTCTTTAGATGCCCCGGCCATTTCGCTCAATATCAGCACCCCGGTCTGGTCCAATTTGCTGGCCACGTATTCTTTGCACACCAGGTTCATCCCATCGCGCATTGGGGTTACCAGCGCCACATCGGCCATGCGGTAAAAGGCGGATAAAGTCTCGAGCGGGTAAGAGCGGTAGAAATACTGGATCGGGTTCCAGTTCATGTGGCTGTATTCGCCATTGATACGGCCCACCAGTTCGTCCACCTCCTCTTTCAACTCCTTGTACTTCTCCACAGCATCCCGCGACGGCACAACCAGCATCACCAGCGTTACCTTCTCATGAAACTCAGGGTAGCGTTTCAGGAAAAGCTCAAAAGCCTGTAAGCGCTGCGGTATACCTTTGGAGTAGTCCAGGCGGTCGATGGAGAGGATGATCTTCTTGGAATGCAGGTTGTTGCGGTACATTTTCTCCCGCTTTTTCACTTCCTCGCTGTCGGCTGTCTGCTCATACTTCTCATAGTCAATGCCCATCGGGAAAGAGTCGACCAGCAAGGACCTGTTGCCGGTGTTAATCCAGCCATGGGTACTGCCGTGCCCCACAAGTCGGTTCACGGAGCTAAGAAAGTGTCGCATGTCGTCGTAGGTATGGAAGCCGATCAGGTCGGAGCCCAGCATACCTTCCAGTAGCTCTTTGCGCCATGGCAGGAGACGGAAAACCTCATAAGAAGGAAATGGAATGTGCTGGAAGAATCCGATGGTGGTGTCGGGAAGTTTCTCGCGCAGCATGGAGGGCAGCAACAGCAGTTGGTAGTCGTGTACCCAGATGGTGTCATCCGGTTCAGCCACTTTCATCACCTCGTCGCAATACTTTTGATTCACCTCTACATAGGTCTCCCAGAGTTGCTGCTCATAAATGGCGTACTGGCTAAAGTAGTGAAACGTGGGCCAAAGGGTCTCGTTGCTGAAGCCCTCATAAAACTCTTTGATTTCTTTTTCTGTCAGGAAAACCGGGTGCATGTTCTGTCCATGCAGATTCTCGACAATGTCTTCTTGCTGATCTGTTTCCTCTACGACCATGCCAGGCCAGCCAATCCAAAGGTTGTTTTTCTTTTTGTAAATGGATCCTAGCCCAGTGGCCAGGCCGCCTTCACTCGGTTTGAAGTCTAGTCTGCCCTCTTTTTCCTGAAGCTTAACGGGAAGTCTGTTTGATACGATGATCAATTTCGCCATGTGTGTTATACCTTAAATCAGGCAATCTGCAGCAACGCCTAAGGATGGTAGATCGTTGCACCAGCGTCTGGATTAAATGTTCTTTTAAACTGATTGATACAGGCAGTCTTTCCTATCATACGCAATTATGATACAGACGTTTTCTCTATATAGTAAACTATCTATAAATATCAAATACCCCGCTGGTTATATAACTAAGTAGGCCAATTTTGAGTAACAATCCTTTTGATTAGCCAATACCGCCTGTTCAGGTATAGCTTACCCCGGACAGGCCATTCTACTTATGAACAGAGTCTCCAAATTTATTTCAGAACTCGATCAGTTGGCCTTGGGCCTGCTGATATTGGGTATCGGCGTGGTGGTAGGTATAGTTGTCAAATTTGTGGTTTTCTGGCTTCTGAACCTCTACAACCGCAAGGCCAATCCACAACTGATGGCTTCCCTGACCCGCCACCTGGACCGCCCACTCACTTTTTTCATCCCCTTGCTCTTTGCGGCCTTTGTGCTCAACTCAGCGCCCTTCACACCCGAGCAGCACCAGTTTTTCAGACGCATTATTGAGATTCTGAACATCGCCGGTTTCGGCTGGATCCTGTTGCATCTGGTGTATGTGGTGCAGGACATGGTGCGTCTCAAATACAATATTACCAAAGAGGACAATTACCGAGAACGCCGGCTCATCACACAGCTGCAGTTCATCAAAAAGCTGTCGATTGTGCTCATTATTTTTATCAGTGTATCACTTATTCTGCTCACTTTTGAACCGGTGCGCAAGTTGGGTACCGGTATGCTTACCTCGGCAGGTATAGCGGGTGTCATTGTGGGTTTTGCGGCGCAGCGTTCGCTCTCCAACTTACTGGCGGGCTTGCAGATAGCCTTTACGCAGCCCATCCGGATTGATGACGTGCTGGTGCTGGAAGGAGAATTTGGCCGGGTAGAAGAAATAACCCTGACCTATGTGGTACTGCGCATCTGGGATAACCGCCGCCTCGTGCTGCCGCTTAATTATTTCATCGAAAAGCCTTTTCAGAACTGGACCCGCACCGGCTCCGACATCCTGGCCACGGTATACCTATACCTGGATTATACCGCACCTATCGCAAAAATAAGGAAGGAGTTTGAGCGCATTGTGGAGGCATCGCCGCTGTGGGATCGGAAAGTACAGAACCTGCAGGTAACTGACGCCAAAGAGAAGACATTGGAACTGCGGATGATGGTGAGTGCCCCCGGTTCAGCCACCGCCTGGGATTTACGCTGTCATATCCGTGAGAATCTCATTACCTATATCCAGGAGCATTGCCCGGAAGCCCTGCCCAAGGTACGGGCAGAATTAGGCCCGGAAACCATTTGGGGCCGAAGTCAGTAACAGCATCACATTTAGCCAATAGCCCAAAGGGCAAACCAACACATGGATTACTTCAATGGAATTGACCCCGATCTGTTAAATTGGGTCATTATACCTATCCTTATCTTTCTCGCCCGCATTGTGGACGTAACGCTGGGCACCTTGCGCATTGTTTTCATCTCTAAGGGCAACAAAGTAATTGCTCCATTATTGGGTTTTGTGGAGGTGCTCATCTGGCTCGTGGCCATTACCCAGGTGATGCAAAACCTAAGCAACTTCGTTTCTTACTTTGCCTGGGCCGCCGGATTTGCCACCGGTAATTTCCTGGGGCTTCGAATTGAACAGAAGTTGGCACTCGGCCAGATGGTCGTTCGTGTAATCACTGTAGAGTCTGCCGATGAATTGATTGACCGGCTGGCCGGCCGGGGCTACCGCCTGACCAGTGTAGATGCCAAAGGTACCCGTGGTAAAGTTAACCTCCTCTTTATGGTTGTAAAACGCAAGAAATTGCAGGAGGTCATCAACATTATTCGCGACTACAACCCAAATGCCTTTTACTCGGTTGAGGATGTGCGATCTGTTTCAGGAACCGAAATCCCGGAAGAGGAAATAGAGCGCAAAAGCAGTTTCAGGAAGTTCTTCCCAGTGCGTAAGGGGAAGTAGAGTCAGGTTTCTCCCCAAAATCTATACAGCAAAAAAGAGCGTCTGCCCATACCTGTGCAAACGCTCTTCCTAAAAATATCTTTACAACGAACCAACTCTATGGCTGGTACTTAAAGTATACCACAGCCATAGGAGGCAACTTCAGCGTGATCGAATAATCATGCCCATGGAAAGAATCAGGTATAGCCTGCAGCGCACCGTGGTTGTGAAAGTTGCTCCCCCCGAAGTGACTGTCATCGCTGTTGAACACCTCTACCCAGCTATTTCCCATTGGAACGCCTAAACGGTAATGCTCATGTACGCCCGGCGTAAAATTGCAGACGACTAATATCTGATCTTCTGGCCTGTCGCCCTTGCGTAAAAAACTAACCACGCTATTATGAGCATCGTTGAAGTCGATCCACTCGAAACCTTGCGGCTCGAAACTGTGGGCATATAGTGCGGGCTCCTGCTGATATAAGTGGTTGAGCGCTCGGATCAATTCCTGCACACCAGCATGGTACCCATACTGCAGCAGATGCCAATCCAGACTGCTGTCATGATTCCATTCGCTGCTCTGTGCCATCTCACCACCCATAAACATGAGTTTAGCCCCGGGGTGGGCATACATGTAGGCGTAGAGCGCCCGCAGGTTGGCGAAAGCCTGCCATTCATCTCCCGGCATTTTCCGGATCAAGGCACCTTTGCCGTGCACCACCTCATCATGCGAAAGCGGTAGCATAAAGCGCTCCGTAAAAGCATAGATTATGCTGAAGGTGATATCGCCCTGGTGATGTCGGCGGTATACCGGGTCTTTGGAGAAATAGTTCAGCGTGTCGTGCATCCAGCCCATCATCCACTTCATGTCAAAGCCAAGCCCGCCTTCTTCTACCTTTCCGGTCACCTGCGGCCAGGCCGTTGACTCCTCTGCAATGGTGAGTACTTCCGGAAATTTCTCGTGCACAGCCTGGTTAAAATCTTTGAGCAGGGAAATCGCTTCCAGGTTCTCGCGTCCGCCATGCTCGTTCGGAATCCACTCATCGTGCTTGCGGCTATAGTCCAGGTATAGCATAGAGGCTACGGCGTCTACCCGCAAGCCATCCACATGGTATTTATCGAGCCAGAAGAGCGCATTACTGATCAGGAAAGAGCGGACCTCATTGCGGCCGTAGTTGAAAATGTAGCTGTTCCAGTCCGGGTGGTAGCCTTTGCGCGGGTCGGCGTGCTCGAACAGGTGCGTGCCGTCAAAGTAGGCCAGGCCGTGCTCATCGGATGGGAAGTGCGAGGGCACCCAGTCCATAATCACACCTATACCTTCGCGGTGCAGACAGTCGATCAGGTACATCAGGTCCTCAGGCGAGCCGTAAGTACTGGCCGCCGCAAAGTACCCTGTAATCTGGTATCCCCACGAGCCATTGAAAGGATGGTGCATCACCGGCATAAACTCCACATGCGTAAAGCCCAGATCCTTGACATAAGCCGGCAGTTCCTCCGCCAATTCGCGGTAAGTCAGCGGCCGGTTGTTGTCCTCAGGCTTTCGGCGCCAGGAGCCCACATGCAGTTCGTAAACCGAATAGGGCTGTGCTTGGCCGTGACGTGCCTGACGCTGCTCCAGCCAGCCATTATCCTCCCAGGTATGGTGCAACTCGTGCACCACCGAGGCAGTTTGGGGTGGCTTTTCACGGCGCAGGGCAAAAGGGTCGCTTTTCTCGACATGGTACATGTGGTAGCGCGACTTAATGTGGTATTTGTACAGCATCCCCGCCTGCACCTCCGGTATAAAGCCTTCCCATATACCAGAGCCATCGACCCGTACCTGCAGCTGGTGGCTTTCACGGTTCCAGTGGTTGAAGTCGCCCATTACAGCGACCTGCTCGGCATTGGGCGCCCATACTGCAAAGTAGGCTCCTTTCGTGCCTTGCCGCTCCATAAGGTGCGAGCCCAGTTTTTCGTACAGGGTATAGTGGCGGCCTTCGCGGAACAGGTAAATGTCAAATTCGGACAAAAGGCTGGTGTCGTAAAATACTGGCCCTGTCTGTTGCTGCGTAGCCTGTGCGATGGCCGGCACAGGCGCTGTCGATAGTCCCATCTCTTTGGCTTCTGTCTCTGTTGCCTTCGTCTTGGATTCTGTCGCTTTCCCTCTCTTTGGTTTGGCAGCAGTTGTCTGTGCGGCAGGGGTCTCTGACGTTGCTTTGGGTGGACGGCCTCGCGTTGGCTTACTGGCAACTCCCTGCGCAGTTTCGTTCGACTCCTGGGTCAATGATTTTTTAGGTCTTCCCCGCTTAGCCGGAACGGTACCCGACTGCTCTTGCTCTCTCGCTATACCTGGCTCTTTTTCAGTTCTCTTGCGTCCAGCTTTTTTGCTGGAAGCCATACCTTCGTTCGCGGCCTTGCTGGCACCAGTTTCCATACCTGTTCCCATGCCGGGGTTTTGCTGTGTGTTCTCCTGTTCCTTTTTCTTAGCCATTCCGATATTTCCTCATGATGTACTTTATGCCCCTGATCGGGATGAGCACCCAATCCGGACGGTTGTTCAGTTCATAACCCAACTCGTAGATCGCCTTCTCGAGCAGGAAAGTCTCCATCAGTATCTCAAAATCCTCCTCCTTTTCCGGCACGACGCCAGTTCCAAGCGTTTTGCCCAAGTAGGTATGCATAAAGAAGCCACTGGCGTAGTGGTACCATTGTTCGGCCCATTCTTCCAGGTAAGCGCTGTCCTCTTTTCGGAAGCTGTCCTGCTGGAAGAGTGCGCTGTAAGCAGCATAGTGGAACGAGCGGATCATACCGGCCACGTCGCGGAGTGGGGAACGCTTTAAGCGACGCTCACTGAACGAACGGGCGGGCTCCCCTTCAAAATCGATGATGACAAAATCACGACCTGTGAACAATACCTGTCCCAGATGGTAGTCGCCATGGGTGCGTATTTTCATCGTGTCGATCTTGCGGCTGAATATCTTTTTGAGCCTTTCCAACACCTCCTGGCGCATTTGAAGTACTTCCTCCGCTTCGGCTCTTACGGCCTCCGGCAGGTTGGGCAAATGCTTGCGCAAACTGTCAAAATTGCTACGCACCAGCGAGGTCAGGGAAGAGTATAGGGAGCGCTGATAGTGCAGCGAAAAATCTTCCGGTGCAAAGTCCTTTGACGTGTTGATATTGGCCAGGGCCAGATGCATTTCGGCGGTGCGTTGTCCCAGCAACTCAATCCGTTCGACAGATGCCCCGCCCAGTTGCAGCTGCATGTGTTCCGGAGCCTCCGAAAACTGAACTGGCCGCGCCAATGTGCCAGTCGTGTCAACGTGCTCAATATGTTCCCGATGTGTTTGCAGTCTTTCAAAAAACCGTTTGAGCGAGTCCTCCATGTATACCCAAGCGTCCCCCTGGTTCGGTACCAGTTCCTGCAGCATCACCAGCACCATCGGTGGTTTGCCGCCTTCCTCATGTTCAATGGAGCCCAGGAACATGGGCACATTCGGAAAATTCACGTCAGTGAGCGCCTGCACGATCTCCACATCGGGGTTCATGGTACGGTCCAGTTTACGGTATACCTTCAGGAAGAACTGGTTATCGTAAAGTACAGAAGTATTGCTCTGTTCAGCCCCGAGTATTTTGGAAGGGAGCGGGTGTCCGATTTCCTTTAATTTAGAAGCGATGTTGCGACTGCCTGAGCCCACTATTTCAGCACCGTCCACTTTGTGGCGCTTGCGCTTGGCCATCATGTTGAGCAAAAGCTGACGGTACTCTTCGGAGTAAACCGCGTCGTAGAGTATACCTTCTTTGCCATCCATACTCACGCGGGCAATCACGCTGTTGGGGTGGTTCGAAATAAGCTCTTCTTCCTGTTCGTCACTGGCAAAGGCAATCGGCAGTTGGTACAGCTCGGGCAGGCCCTCGTTGTAGCTCACCTCAATAAACAAAAGCGAAGCAGCGAATCGGCCCGCCGTCATGGGCGTATTGCTCACCACCTGCATGCGCTGTATGGTGCGGGCCTTGCCCCCGAACCAGCGACGCTTCATGATGTAAGGTGGCAGCACTTTGTTTTCCAGTGTCTTTAATGATCGGGCAGGCAAGGTATGGCTCAGAGCTGGCAGCTGCATGGCTGGCTTCTGCATGTCAAGTCCTTCCCTACCACTCACCTCCTGCGGCTGCAACTCAAACCAGTAGTAGCCGTGCGCTGCCATCGTGAACAGGTAGGTATCGTCTTTCACCTGCGGGAATTTGTTGCGACTGAACACCTCCACGGGCACATAGCCTTTAAACTCCGGCAACTCCAGCTCTACCGCCTCCGGGAAGCGTGACAAGTTTGCAATTACCAGGATATTCTCGTCCTGGTAAGATCGCACGAAAGCCAGCACTTTGGAGTTGGTGGGGTTCAAAAACTGCATGGTGCCCCGGCCAAAGGCCTTGTAGCGCTTCCGCATGTTGATTACGCGGCGCATCCACCACAGCAAAGAGCTGCTGTTGTGCTGCTGTGTCTCTACGTTTACCGACTCATACTTATACTCCGGGTCGATGATCACGGGTAGGTATAGCTTCTGCGGGTTGGCTGAAGAAAAGCCTGCGTTGCGGTTGTCGTTCCACTGCATGGGGGTGCGCACACCATCGCGGTCTCCCAGGTAGTAGTTGTCCCCCATGCCTATTTCATCGCCATAATATACCACAGGCGTACCGCGCATCGAGAAGAGCAGCACGTTCATGAGCTCTATTCTGGCACGGTCGTTCCCCAAAAGTGGCGACAGTCGGTGGCGTATACCCAAATTAATCTTGGCCATCGGGTCGCGGGTATACACCTTGTACATGTAGTCGCGCTCCTCGTCGGTCACCATCTCAAGCGTGAGCTCGTCGTGGTTTCGGAGAAACATGGCCCACTGGCAGGTCTCAGGTATAGCGGGTGTCTGGGCGAAAATATCGATGATCGGGTACCGGTCTTCCATTTTCACCGACATGAACAGGCGGGGCATGATCGGGAAGTGGTAGTTCATGTGGCACTCGTCGCCGTTACCAAAGTATGACGCCGAATCCTCGGGCCACATGTTGGCCTCCGCCAGCAGCAGCTTGCCTTGGTACTTGCTGTCTACGTGGGCACGCAGCTTTTTCAGGAAATCATGCGTTTCGGGCAGGTTCTCGCAGTTGGTGCCGTCGCGCTCAAACAGGTAAGGTACCGCATCCAGACGGAATCCATCCACGCCCATATCGAACCAAAAGTCCAACATCTTGAACACTTCCTTCTGCACATCAGGGTTATCGTAATTCAGGTCGGGCTGGTGATGGAAGAAACGATGCCAGTAGTACTGCTCCGCCACAGGATCCCAGGTCCAGTTGCTCGGTTCGTAGTCGGTGAAAATGATGCGAACATCTTTGTACTGCGCCGGATTATCAGTCCACACATAAAAGTTGCGGTACTTGGACCCCTTCTTGGCGCGACGTGCCCGCTGAAACCAGGGGTGCTGGTCGGAGGTATGATTGATCACCAACTCCGTAATTACCTTAAGTCCACGGCGATGCGCCTCCTTCACAAACAGCTTGAAATCCTGCATGTTGCCATAGCTCGGATTGATGCTGTAGTAATCGGCGATGTCGTAGCCATCGTCTTTCAGCGGAGAAGGGTAAAAAGGCAAAAGCCAGATAGCCGTTACGCCTAGGTCCTCCAGGTAATCCAGTTTCTGCATCAGGCCTTTAAAATCGCCTATTCCATCGCCATTGCCATCCATAAAGGCTTTGATGTGCAGCTCGTAAATGATGGCGTCTTTGTACCAGTGAATGTTGTCGTCGAGAAGGGTGTTGTCCTCTGCCATATAGTTTTTTTCAGTTTTATTCGTGTTTGCCGTGGTCTTCTGGTAACCAAGTGTCGTCGAGACTGTCATGGCCCATGCCCGGTGAAGCTGTTTCGATGCGGAAAACATGGACGGGCATTTCGTGGGGGCGAAGCTCTACATAATTCCACTCATTGGTCCATGTGTATTTGTGCTCGGTCATCAGGTCGTGCACCATGTATTGCTGGTTGTCAGGCATTTTCAAATCATGGAGCGGCACCTGCACCCAGCCGGCTTGCGTGTTGTGCGGGTCTAGGTTGACGACCATGAGCATTTTGTTCTTTCGGCTGTCGTCCCATTTGGCATAGCAGAGCAGTTGTGAGTTGTCCGTTTCGCCAAAGGCAATGTTCCAGGTGGTTTGCAGGGCCGGGTTCACCTGCCGTATTTTATTTATTTTGGTGATGACCTCCCTGATTTTCGTCAGCTTGCCCCAATCCCAGTGCATGATTTCGTACTTCTCCGAATTCCAGTACTCTTCCTTGCCCTGTACGGCTTCGTTT
This sequence comes from Pontibacter aquaedesilientis, assembly GCF_014773225.1. Classification (GTDB taxonomy): domain Bacteria; phylum Bacteroidota; class Bacteroidia; order Cytophagales; family Hymenobacteraceae; genus Pontibacter; species Pontibacter aquaedesilientis. Next base: position 320,936 of record NZ_JACXAJ010000004.1, read on the forward strand.
ATGCCGAACTCATACACTGGTCCGTACATTCCATAGTTCGAGGACAGCGTGGCGGCCATTACCACACGGGTAATGTGCGCCGGCTCCCCCCCCGTCTGCAATTCATGGGGCAGGATATCGGGCGTGTTCGGCCAGAAGTTCGGGCGGTAGAAATCGCGCATTTCGGTTTGCGTGAGTTCGTGCATATATTCCTTGATCTCGGCAGCGGTGTTGCGCCACGTGAAGTAGGTATAGGACTGCGTGAAACCGATCTTGCCAAGCCGCTCCATGACACGCGGTCGGGTAAATGCCTCTGCCAGGAAAATCACCTGCGGGTACTGCTGCCGTACCTCCTTGATCATCCACTCCCAAAAACTGAAAGGTTTCGTGTGCGGGTTGTCTACCCGAAACACATATACCCCTTGCTCAATCCAGTGGATGACAATGCTTTTGAGCTCCCGCCACAGGTTCTGCCAATCTTCAGTTTCGAAATTTACCGGCAGCACATCCTGGTATTTTTTGGGTGGATTCTCGGCATACTGCACTGTGCCGTCCGGGCGCCACTTAAACCACTGCGGGTGCTCTTTCACATAGGGGTGGTCGGGTGAGCATTGTATGGCAAAGTCTAACGCTACCTCTATGCCGTGCTCGCGGGCGGCATGCACAAAGTTCCGGAAATCCTCTTCGTTGCCCAGTTCAGGTAGGATCGCTTTGTGCCCACCGGTTTCAGCGCCAATCGCCCAAGGGGAGCCCGGCTCACCCGGCTGGGAGGTTACGGAGTTGTTTTTCCCTTTCCGGAAAGCGAAACCGATCGGGTGGATAGGCGGCAGGTAGATTGTGTCAAACCCCATTTCGGCAATGCGCGGCAAGAGACGCTCACAATCCTGAAAAGTACCATGGCGGCCGTCCGCCTGCGCCGCTGACCTCGGGAAGAATTCGTACCAGGTACTGAAAAGCGCTTTCTGCCGCTCCACTTCCACGGTCAGTATTTTATGGTAGGTCGTTACGTTCTGGCGGTCGCAGCAGGCGTGCATGAGTTCCGACACATCTTCTCCCGTGGCCAGGGCCACAGCATCGGCCACGGAAACGGGGCTGTTGAGCTGCTCGGCCCATTTGCGCAGCCTTTTCTGCTGTCCGGGTTTGGCTGTCGTGGCGGAAGATTGGAGCAGTTGTGCCCCGATCTGCAACTCTACTGTAATATCCTGATTGGCTTCGAATTTTTTCTTGAGTCCTTTTTGCCAGGTATAGAAATGGTCGACCCAACCCTGCAGCGTATACTCAAAAGTCCCCATGCTGTCAGGGGCAAAAGTGGCTTGCCAACGATCGTTTCCCATAAATTTCATGGGTATCTCATTCCATTTCTTCTTTTTGGCGTGGCGGTAGAGCAACACGGCTATTACCTCGTCATGGCCATCTCCAAACACATCTGCGGTTACGGTTACCTCCTCTCCCACTACCCGCTTTATTGGGTATTGCCCACAGTTTACCTGAGGTTTCACGTTTTCGATAACCACCCGTTTGGTTCCTTCCAGTGCTTCCATGTATTGGCTTTTTCCTGTTTAAATTATGATAGCTAATAGGTACTGCATGCGCCGCCAATAGGTTTCGGAGCCAATGCGCTTTCCTGGCAATGCCAGTATACCTACAGGCTATGTTAAGCACTGCATAGCGTTGGTTTGGCCAATAAGCGAGGTCAATCGGCAGAAAAGAACAACCTAATGCCGTATAAGCGAGTTAAAAATCAGGCATAAATGAAAACAAAATGAGCATAACACGAGAGATCGGAGCACATTATGCCCCAGGCAATGGCACCTTGTTCACCGTATGGGCACCTGCAGCGAAGCAGGTAGATGTGGTGCTGAAAGATAACGACCAGATCATACCATTGCAGCGCGAAGCCTTTGGGTACTGGACCGCCCTCGGCGAAGAAGCCGGACCCGGCACACGCTATACCTATCGCCTTGACGAGGAAATGGAACGGCCCGACCCCGCATCGCAGCACCAACCCGATGGCGTGCACCAGGCCTCTGCTGTGGTGGACCATACCAACTTCCAATGGAACGACAAAAACTGGAAGCCCCTGCCGTTGGAGCAACTCCTTATATACGAGTTGCATGTGGGCGCATTTTCAGAAGAAGGCATTTTCCAGGGTGTTATCGGGAAGCTGCCCGAGCTGGTGGACTTGGGTATAACAGCTATTGAAATCATGCCGGTGGCACAATTTCCTGGCAGTCGGAACTGGGGTTACGATGGCGTATTCCCCTCGGCGGTGCAGGAGAGCTACGGCGGTCCTGAAGGATTAAAAAAACTGGTTGATGCTTGCCATGCCGCAGGTATAGCCGTGGTGCTGGATGTGGTGTACAATCACCTGGGCCCGGAAGGAAATTACCTAAACGATTTTGGGCCTTATTTTACCGACAAATACAATACCCCCTGGGGCAAGGCGCTCAATTTTGATGATGCACACAGCGACCATGTGCGCAATTTTTTCATACAGAATGCCCTGATGTGGTTCCGGGATTACCATATTGACGCCCTGCGCCTTGATGCCGTGCACGCCATACTGGATACAGGCGCCAAACACTTTTTGCAGGAACTGCAGGAGCAGGTAGCGCATCTGGAAATGCAGCTTGGCCATCGATGCCTGCTTATCGCCGAAAGCGACCTGAACGATGTCCGACTAATCAATCCAATGGAGAAAGGCGGTTATGGACTGGCTGCGCAGTGGAGCGACGATTTCCATCATGCCGTGCACGCACTGCTTACCGGGGAAGACTCAGGGTATTACAGCGATTTCGGGAAGCTGGAGCAACTGGTGAAAGTGCTGCAGCATGGTTTTGTGTACGACGGGCTCTACTCCGAGCATCGCAAGCGCACTTTCGGCAGCGATGCCACCGCCAACCCGGCCCGCCAGTTTGTGGTGTGTTCCCAAAACCACGACCAGATCGGCAACCGCATGCTCGGCGAGCGACTCACTCAACTGATTTCCTACGACATGCTGAAGGTGGCTGCCGGACTGGTTCTGCTATCCCCTTTTGTGCCGATGCTCTTTATGGGGGAAGAATACGGCGAACAAAACCCTTTCCTATACTTTGTGAGCCACTCCGATAAAGACCTGGTAGAGGCCGTTCGCAAAGGACGCAAAGAAGAGTTCTCATCATTTGCCTGGCAGGGAGAGGCGCCTGACCCGCAATCCGAAGAGACCTTCCGAAAATCGAAGCTGCAGCGCACTTATGAGCACAGCGCGTCTCACCGCCAGCTGCGCGATTTTTACAAGGCGCTCATACAACTCAGAAAGTCCGCCCCGGCTTTGGCGCAGCCCGACAAAGCCCGCCTGCATGTATACGCCGATGATCATACCCATGTCCTGCATTTGATTCACTCCGGCGAAAGCCCTTACCTTTATGCCTTATTTAACATAAGTAATCAACCACAAAAAACAACCATTGTCAAGGAAGTTGGGGCTGCATGGAAGTTGGTGTTGAACTCCAGTGAAAGCAGGTATGGCGGCGCAGTCTCCGACCTACCGCAGGAAATCAATGCTGGGCAGGCCCTCACGTTACCAGCGGCTTCCGTTACCGTATTCCAAAGCAATATCATATTATAACACTGATCCTTCGTCCGTAAACCTTTTGTCTCTAAAAAAATGAACAACTATATCTGCATTCACGGACACTTCTACCAACCGCCACGCGAGAACCCTTGGCTTAACGAAGTAGAGTTGCAGGAGTCCGCCCACCCGTTCCATGACTGGAATGAGCGCATTACAGCGGAATGTTATGCCCGCAACTCGGCTTCCCGAATTCAGAATGGGCACGGGCAGATCGTGGACATCATGAATAACTATGCTCGCATCAGCTTCAACTTCGGCCCTACGCTGCTGGAGTGGATGGAAAAAAAGGCACCCGATATTTACCAGTCCATACTGGATGCTGATAAGGAAAGTCAGAAACGCTTTTCGGGGCATGGAGCAGCCATCGGGCAGGTATACAACCACATGATTATGCCGCTCGCCAACGAGCGCGACCAGCATACGCAAGTAATCTGGGGCATTTATGATTTCCGGAAGCGCTTTGGTCGAGATCCGGAAGGGATGTGGCTGGGCGAAACGGCCGCCAACACCGCCACGCTGGAGGTGCTGGCCGAGCATGGCATCAAGTTCACCATCCTATCACCCTACCAGGCCAAACGCTACCGTAAGATCGATGAGAAGGACTGGCACAATGCGACTGGCGCCAAGATTGATCCGCGGCGCCCCTACCGCTGCACATTGCCCTCGGGTCGCACCATCGCTCTGTTTTTTTATGATGCGCCCGTGTCGCAGGCCATTGCTTTTGAAGGTTTGCTGGAGAGCGGCGAGAAGTTCGCCCAACGCCTTACCTCCACGTTTGACAAGCACAGCATAGAACCGCAACTGATGCACATTGCCACTGACGGCGAAACCTATGGTCACCACCATCGCTTCGGCGAGATGGCCCTATCTTACGCCCTGCACCACATTGAAGAAGAACAGCTGGCCAAAATAACGATCTATGGAGAATACCTGGAACTGTACCCGCCTAAGTACGAAGCTGAAATCATAGAGAACACCTCCTGGAGTTGCATGCATGGCGTGGAGCGCTGGCGCAGCGACTGCGGTTGCCACACTGGCGGCAAGGAGGGTTGGAACCAGGCCTGGCGGGCACCCATCCGCGAAGCGTTTGACTGGGTGAGAGACGAACTGGAATCACTCTTCGAAAAAGAAATGCGCATGCTCGGCGCTGATCCGTGGCAGACCCGCAACAATTACATACAGGTGATAATGGATCGCTCTGAAGACTTTGCCAAGGACTTCATAAACACCCAGACCAACCGCGAACTGAGCAAAGGAGAACAGACAAAATTTCTGAAATTGCTCGAAATGCAGTACCATGCCATGCTCATGTATACGAGTTGCGGTTGGTTTTTTGATGAGGTGACGGGTATCGAAACCATGCAGGACATCCTGTACGCGACACGCGCCCTGCAGCTGGCCGAGGACCTGAGCGGCAATAATTATGAGTCGCAATTTGTGGAGTACCTGCAGAAGGCCAAAAGCAACCTGAAAACGTATGGCGATGCCTCAAAGGCCTATTACAAGATTGTGCAGCCTACTCAGCTCGACCTGCTGCGGGTAGGGGGGCACTATGCCGTGTCGTCCATCTTCACAGACAACCCAGACGAACTACCGCTCTACAGTTACAGAGCCACCTCCGAGTATTATGAGCAACTGGAAGCAGGCCGGCAGAAACTTGCTATCGGCAAGGCCTTTATCCGGTCTAGCGTGACCTGGGAGGAAGTAGATATCACGTTTGGGGTATTGCACATTGGTGACCATCAGTTATTCGGGGGGGTGCGCAAGTTCGTGAGCCCCGATGCCTTTGCCACACTGCATCACGAACTGACAACCGCCTTCGACAAGGGTAATATCACGGAGGTGATCATGCTGCTTGACAAGCATTTTGAGACGCACAGCTACTCTTTCTGGCATTTGTTCCGGGACGATCAGAAAAAGATTCTGGACCAGGTACTCGAACAAACCATGCGATCGCTGGAGCATGATTTCCAACAGGTATACGACAACAACTTCCCGCTCATGGCGGCTATCAAAAACGTGGACATGCAGCTCCCGCGGCCACTGCAAATCACGATTGACTACATCGTAAGCAACCGCCTGCTCGAAGCCTTGACAGCAGAGCGTGTGGACGTGGACGTTGTACTGAGGCTTTTGAGAGAGGTGGAACGCATGGGTGTGAACCTTGATCAGGATGCGGTGAGTTACGCTGCCACCATCCACGTGGAAGAAACCATGGCCCGGCTCGAGGCCAACCCGGACGACTTGGCGGACATGGAGTACCTCTCTGAATTGCTCACTGTCATCAACGGCTCTTCGCTGGAGCCCGAGTACTGGCAGGCGCAGAATATTGCGTTCCGTATCAGGCAGTCAACTTACAAGGAGCACTGCCTTAAAAGGGAGGACGAAGGCCAGAAACATGCGGACTGGTGCGCCAAATTTGAAGCACTCTATGAAAACCTCAACTTAAAGATCTAACACACGATATGGTTTACATTCCATCCTCTACCTATAGACTGCAGCTGTCTCCTAAATTCAAATTAAGGGACCTTAAAAGTATACTGCCATACCTGCGGGAGGTGGGCATCAACACCATTTATGCGGCACCATTTTTCACGGCCCGCCCCGGAAGCGAGCATGGCTATGATGTTACCGACCCGCACCAACTCAACCCCGATGTGGGTACCCTGGAAGAACTGCAGGAAATTGCCCAGGAGCTGAAGGCCCATAGGATGGGCTGGCTACAGGACATTGTGCCCAACCATATGGCCTACCACCCGAACAACGCTTGGCTGATGGATTTACTCGAGAAAGGGCAGAAATCGCGCTTCTATACCTTCTTCGATGTCGACTTCAGCCACCCTGATTTTGATGGGCAGGTGATGGTGCCGTTTCTGGGAGAGGCGCTGCCGGAAGTGGTGAAGCAAAAGCAACTCAAAGTAACGTTCGATGCCCACGGCTTCCGGCTGCACTACTTCGACAATATCTACCCGATCAGTATCGACAGCTATACCTCACTTTTGCGGCAGGTCAGTGATCAACTCAATTCACAACAAGCCAAAGCCACTCTTACTGAACAAGTACAGCAACTGGAAAAGCGCATGACGCAAGACACGCTGGAGCCTGAGGTATGGCAGCAGGGCAAACGAACACTTTACCAAACCGTGCAGGACAACCCAGAGCTGAAGCAAGGTATAGCTAGCGTGTTGCAAAGTATAAATGAGGATGATGCGGCCATGCACCATCTATTGGAGCAACAGTATTATGTGCTCACGCATTGGCAGGAAACTGAAAAGCGCATCAACTACCGCCGCTTCTTCACCGTCAACGATCTGATTTGCACTGGTATGGAGCGGCAGGAAGTATTCGACCATTATCACCAGTTTATCAAAGAGCTATGCATACAAAAGCTGGTACAAGGCCTGCGGGTAGATCACGTCGACGGTCTTTTTGACCCCGACACCTATCTGAAGCGACTGCGCAACCTGGCTGGCGATGAGGTATACCTGGTGGTGGAGAAGATTCTGGAAGGCGAAGAAAACATGCCCGACTACTGGCCAATCGAAGGCAACAGCGGTTACGATTTTCTGGCCTGGGTAAGTAACCTCTATACCGACGCCAATGGCGAGCAAAAACTCACGGAGATCTACCACCGGATGGTGCCTGATGCCCTGCACGACTATGAAAAACTGGTGTATGAGAAAAAACTCATGATACTGGAACACCACATGCAGGGTGAGCTGCAAAACCTGCTGCGTTTGCTCCGCGATTCGGATCTGCTGCCGTCGTTGTCAGATGATAAAGGCTGGCACCACGCCCTGGCTACTTTGCTCGCTTCCTTCCCGGTATATCGTATCTACGGCCATACCTTCCCGTTATCTCCCGCTGCCCTAGAGGTGGTAGAAACAGCCTTTGAAATCGCGCATGAAAAAGCGCCTGAGACCAAAGCCGAGTTAGACCATCTGCGCACTTTGTTTGAGTCAGGGGATAAGGATTCGGAAGAGCAGAGGCGCAGCAAGCTGTATTTTGTCATGCGCAGCCAACAGTTTACGGGGCCGCTGGCAGCGAAGGGCGTCGAGGATACGACCTTTTATAATTACAACCGCCTGCTGGCGCTCAACGAGGTAGGCAACAGCCCCGATGTGTTTCACATCGCACGCCACGATTTTCATGAACTGATGCAGTACCGCCTCAAAACCTATCCGCATTCCATCAATGCCACGGCCACGCACGACACCAAACGCGGCGAAGGGTCTCGCATGCGTCTGCAGGTGCTGAGCGAAATACCTGAGGAGTGGGAGAAGGCAGCAACTAAGTGGATGAGACTGGCCCAAAAGCACATCAAAAAAGGAAGCCCCACTTCAAACGACCTGTACTTCATACTGCAGACTTTGGTAGGTGTCATGCCGATTGATGGGAGTGTGGACGATACCCTGGTCGAACGAGTGCAGGAGTATCTGGTGAAAGCCTTCCGGGAGGCCAAGGTCAACACCAACTGGTCTTCGCCGAACGAGGAATATGAGACGGCTGTGAAAGATCTGGTGAAACAACTCCTGCAGGAGGACGAGGAATTCATGGCTTCCTTCCAGCCATTCTTCCGGAAAGCAGCCCATTTTGGCTGGCTCTACTCTCTCTGCCAGACCCTGCTCAAAACTACCTGCCCGGGTGTACCTGACATCTACCAGGGCTGCGAGCTTTGGGACTTCAGTCTGGTAGACCCTGACAACCGCCGACCAGTGGACTACGACCAAAGGCAACAATTTTTAAAGGAGATCAAAGCAAAAGACAAGCAAAAAGAACTGTTGCAGGAGCTCTTGAAGTCGCCGAATGATGGGAAAGTAAAGCTATACCTGTTGCATAAAGTGCTCCACCTGCGCAACGAATTGAAACAACTTTTCGACAAAGGGAATTACCTGCCCTTGCAACTCAAAGGCAGGTATAGCGAGCATGCCATCGCCTTTGCCCGGCAACGTGAAGGCAATTGGTGCCTGGTGGTGGTCCCACGCCTGCTCACAGGCATCATCTCAGAAAATGAACTGCCGCTTGGTGAAGAAGCATGGGGCGACACAGAGTTGGAATTACCGGCAGATGCGCCGCAGCAATGGAAACAGCTTTTTGGGGATACGCACATGCAAGCGACAAAAGCTATACCTTTGGCAGATCTGTTCGCCTCTTTCCCTGTAGCACTACTAACGTCCACAAACCCATGATCATACCAAAACGAAGTAGCGGTATCCTGCTCCACATCACTTCCCTCCCATCGGCCTATGGTATAGGCGATCTGGGATCGGAGGCCTACAAGTTTGCCGACCTGCTGGCCGAAGCGGGTCAGCGTTACTGGCAGATCCTGCCACTTAACCCAACTGAGATCGGCTCGGGCAACTCACCCTACAGCAGCCACTCAGCCTTTGCAGGCAATCCGCTGCTCATCAGTCCGGAGCGATTGGTGGAAGACGGCCTTTTAGACAAAAAAGACTTACGGGCTGGCGGCGGTTTCGACAAGGCAAAGGTGGATTACCCCAAAGTGGCGGCCTACAAAGTAAAGCTGTTGCGCCTGGCTTACGACAATTTCAAAGAGGGCGAGGCAGGCAAGCTCAAGAGCGAATTCATCCGTTTTCAGGAAGCGCACAAGGAGTGGCTGCCAGACTTCACCTGCTTTGTGGCTTTCAAGCACTATTTTGATCAGGCCCCCTGGAGTGAGTGGCCCGTGAAGGTGCAAACCAGGCAGGATCATGCCATGGAGGCACTGGCAGCCGAACTAAAGGACGAGATAGAGCGGGAGGCATTCTTCCAGTTTCTATTCTACCGACAGTGGGCACAGCTCAAGGCTTACTGCACCTCCAGGGAAATCACTTTCATCGGTGACATGCCCTTTTATGTGAGCCACGACAGCGCCGACGTTTGGGCCCACCGGCATATTTTCAAACTGGACCGGGCCAACATGCCAACTGCGGTATCGGGTGTGCCACCGGACTACTTCAGCGAAACGGGGCAGCTTTGGGGTACGCCCGTATTCGACTGGAAGAAACTGCAAGAGCAGCATTTTGACTGGTGGGTACAGCGTATAGCACATAACCTGGAGCTTTTTGGGTTGCTGCGACTCGACCATTTCCGTGCGTTTTCGGCTTACTGGGAGGTACCTGCCGGCGATAAGACGGCCATGAACGGGAAGTGGGTGAAAACACCGGGAGCTGAACTGCTTACTGTGATCAGGAAGAAGTTTCCTGCCATGCCCATCATTGCCGAAGACCTGGGCGAAATAGACCAACCCGTACGAGACCTGATGGCACAATTTGATTTGCCAGGTATGCGGGTACTGTTGTTTGCCTTTGGCGAGGACCTGCCCGAAAGCCTGTATGCCCCACACCATCACATACAAAACTCCATTGTCTACACAGGCACACACGACAACAGCACTGTGCGGGCCTGGTATGAACATGATGCCAGCCGGGATGACAAAAAACGACTGAGCGACTACAGCGCACAGCGCCTTTCTAAGGAAAATGTCAGTTCTGTGATGGCTAGGTTGGCCTATATGTCGGTTTCGCAACTGGTGGTGTTGCCTATGCAGGATGTGCTGGGGTTGGGCAAAGAAGCGATCATGAACAAGCCTTCTACCGCCAAAGGCAACTGGCAATGGCGTCTGCAACCAGGATCATTCACCAAGACGGTGGCGCATAGACTACGGGAGGAAGTGCAACTATACGGCAGATAGGTCAATATTCATTCTTTTATGTATATTACCAATCTAATATAGCTACACTAACCGAATCCCTTACAATGAATAAGAAACTAACACTTAGCTTATTACTTTTTCTTGCTTGCGTAACTCCTTTGCTGGCACAAATTGAATCTGCATCTGAGGTAACGCAAACAACTGTCATAGAAAAAGGGGTTGGCTTAGGTGCCGTCATCGCTGTGGTTGCTTCCTGGTCACGCAACCAATCTATTCTGTGGGCAATACTCCACGGCATATTCAGCTGGTTTTATGTCATCTACTTCGCCATCACCCGAAACTTTGATAATTAAGAAAAACAGGTATAGCTTATACCTGTTCGGAATGTAAATTTCGTTTAAAATAAAAATCAACAGATACCCCAACCCATAGCGGGGTTCTGTTGATTTTTATTTTTTATTCACGGTATAAATCCTATATTAGTTCAGTGATCGGGTATAGCCCGCGCTAAGTCTCACTTCTAATCTACAGCGTTATGCCATTAGCTTCCACAGCATTACCACTGGGCACTGTAGCACCCAATTTTGCTCTGCTCGATACTGTTTCTGATCAGCTTGTTAGTCTGGAGGATGTTGCTTCCACTAAGGCGACCGTCATCATGTTCCTGTGCAACCACTGCCCTTATGTGCTGCACATCCTGGACGAACTGGTGGACACAGCCAACGAGTATAAGCAGCGGGGCGTGAGTTTTGTGGGGATTAGCGCAAACGATGCCGTAAGCTATCCGCAGGACGGTCCGCAGCAAATGCGTGAACTCGCCAAAGAAAAGAAATTTCCCTTCCCATACCTGTATGACCAGACCCAACAGGTTGCCCGTACCTACCAGGCCGTCTGCACCCCCGAATTTTACGTGTTCGACCGTAACATGCGACTGGCTTACCATGGCCAGTTCGATGATGCCCGCCCTAAAAACGAAACGCCTGTTACAGGAGAAGACCTGCGACAGGCGCTCGATACCTTGCTGGCGGGCGATCAGGTCAGGGCTGACCAAAAGCCAGGTATAGGCTGCGGCATTAAATGGAAAACTCTGCCGGAGGAAGCGGGGTAGGCTGCATGCTGGCAATGTACCCTGCTACGGCATTGGCATGATCCAGGTAGGGGGAGGTATAACTCTCGTCGCCGGCGTGAATATAGAGTGCCGTTTTGCCTTTTACGGCGTCGATGATACTCTCATGCTCACCCAACGGCACAGCCGGGCAGCCCAAACTGCGGCCTAGCCGGCCATACTGTTTAATGAAACTTTCTGTGGCGTACTCCGCTCCGTGCATCACGACAGCGCGGTCACGTGCGTTCGAATTAAAGGCTTCATCCATACCGTCCAGCCGGAGGGATTTGCCGTGTTTGCCGTAATACACTTCATCCGTCACGTAAAATCCCACACTGCTCATAAAAGACTTGTGCTCATTGGAGAAGGCCTGCGCCTGCACATTCCCGGAGTTTCGCCCATGCGCCACATAGGTATTGTGCAGCACCTGTCTGTTGTTGAGGTCGAGCACCCAGAGCCTTTTCTCATTGGAAGATTTTGTGAAGTCCACTACCGTTAGGATGCCCTTACCCGAAAGACGCCCTTCGTTGTATAAGCTGTAATACCCCATCAGGGCATTATTGAAGACGTCGTAGCTCATATCAGATGCAGTGAGGTTCATCTGTGTGTAGAGGTCGAACGACACCTGCTCAAAACGCATGACCTTCAGGGCCGTAATATTGTTTTTGGTGTCTCTCTCGATCGATACATACTTGCCAGCTCCGATGGAGGCAGAAGGCGACAGGATGAGCGGTGCAAACAACGGTAAAAGCCGCTTTCCTACCTTACGCTTTCGGCGACGCCATCTTTCTTTTATGCTCTTCTTTCTAACGTTCTTTCTCACCTTTCACTTTGGTTGATGTACCTTCATTGTACGTTCAGGATTTTGCACTGTTCGAATTTGTGCAAAAGCTACAACCATGCCTACAAATCATTCAACATCAGTCAGAATTTACTCAACGGAGGTAAGCGTATGAGAATGGCCCGACTAAACCTACATTTATTTAATCCTCAATTTAAAATGAGGAAAGACTCCCCTTTCACTTACAGGTTTCAAATCCCAACATTGTGTAAGTGTGTGAGGTCAAACGGTCATTGAGAGACTTATTTCAGTATCATTAGAGCTTTCCGGGTACAGCATTTATACCTATATTTGGGTAGCAAATCATGTGGAACGCTCTTAATCGGATAATTTTTGAAGTTAGCTGCTATTGATATCGGTTCGAACGCGGTGAGATGCCAGATCTCCAATGTGCTGAACCAGAACGGAAACGTCATTTTCAAACGCGTGGAATACATCCGCTACGCCATTCGCTTTGGCGAGGATGTGTTTAACACGGGCTATATCAGTGAGGGGAAAATTCAGAAATTCATCAAGCTTATGCACGCTTTCCAGTTGCTGCTGGACGTGCACGATGTAGACCACTACATGGTATGCGCCACTTCCGCCATGCGCACCTCCCAAAATGCCCCCGAGATTCTGGACCGCGTGCACCAGGCCCTTGGCATGGGTATACAGGTAATCGATGGCGTGGCCGAAGCCGACCTGATCAACAAAGTAATCGCAAACTTCCTGGATGAGCGTAATTACCTGCACATTGATGTGGGGGGCGGCAGCACGGAATTTAACATTTATGTGAACCGTGAGAAAATGGCTTCACAGTCCTTTGAGCAAGGATCTATCCGCCACATGCACGGCGTGGACTCCCAGGAGCTTTGGAACAGCATGCGCCTCTGGATTGAAGAGAACTCCAGGAAATACCACCTCACCCGGGCCATTGGCACAGGCGGTAACATCAACAAGATATTTGACATGTCCGGCAAGTCGGTAGGCAAGCCGATCTTCCGCAAACAAATCGAGGAGATTGTTAACCGTGTGGCCAGTATGACCATGGAGCAGCGCATCACCGAGCTACTTCTTAACCCTGACCGTGCTGACGTGATCCTTCCCGCCGCCGAGATATACCTTTCCGCCATGAAGTGGGCCAAGCTCGAGAGTATGCTGGTTCCTGCCGTTGGTTTGAAGGACGGGATGATTCATGCGCTCTATGAGCAACACCATCAGGAGCGCTTTGTGATAAGCCAGATTAGCCGGTAGCTTTTGCTTTGCCAGCAGGGCTGCGCAGGTATAGCAGTGCTTGTACCTGTGAATGGCAAAAGCTAAAAAAAGCCCCCTCCTGTTATCAGGAGAGGGCGTGTGTTAAGTTATACCAGTTCCACTTCCTGTGTGGCTTCCTCAAACACTTTCTTGTAGAACACCTTGTGCACATCCACAATCTCTTCGTTGGCGGCTGGCCTTTTACGGGCGTAGGTACCGTCTTCACGCATGATGTAGGAGTTCTGGTTGTCGAGCAGGTTGTAGTAGAGTATGTTGATGGACTCTTTCTTCAACTCTTCGTTCACGATCAGGAAAAGTGCCTCCACGCGGCGATCGAAACTGCGCACCATTATGTCGGCGCTGCCGCCGTATACCTTGGGCTCACCGTTGTTATGGAAGTAATAAATGCGGCTATGCTCCAGGTACTCGCCCACGATTGACTTCACCGAAATATTCTCGCTCAGGTCTTCGCGGCCCGGACGCAGGCAGCAGATGCCCCGCACGATCAGTTTGATCGGCACGCCTGCCTTGGACGCTTTGTAAAACTCGTCGATCACCTCCTTGTCCTCCAATGAGTTGATCTTGATCACGATGCCGCTTTTCAGGCCTTTCTTGGCATTGCGCGCCTCGTGGCGAATCAGCTCGATCAGCTGCGACCGCATCGCTTTAGGAGAGGTGAGCAAATACTTGTACTCGTTCGGTCTGGAGTGCCCCGTTATAACATTGAAAAACTCCGACACGTCGTGCGCATATACTTCATTGGTCGTCAGCAAACTCACGTCAGTATAAAGGCGGGCGGTTTGTTCGTTGTAGTTTCCACTGCCAATGTGAATGTAGCGCGTCACCTTCTCCCCTTCCTTACGGATGATCATGAGCATTTTGGTGTGCGTTTTATACTTGCTAATGCCATAGATCACAAAGCAACCTGCCTTCTCCAGGCGTTCGCCTTCCCGCAGGTTTCGCTCTTCATCAAAACGTGCCTTCACCTCAAACAGCACCGAAACGTGCTTGCCGTTTTCAGCCGCTTTCAGCAAAGCCGCCGTCACTCTGGACTGGTCAGCCAGCCGGTAAATGGTTTGCTTTATACCCAGCACATACGGGTCTTCGGCAGCCCGCTCCAGCAACTGCACTACCGGCTCCATGTTGTTGTAAGGATGGTGCAGCAGCACGTCATGCTCTTTCAGGTACTCAAACATGTCCACCGACTCGGCTGGGAGGCTGAGCGGCGTAACGGGTGCCGGCTGCTTAAACCCTTTGTCTTTAAACTGACGATGGTTGATAATCTGCCACAGGCCGCGCAGGTCGATCATGCTGGTGATCGTGAAGACGTTGGCATTGTCGATGGTCCAGCGCTCTTTCAGCACCTTCATCATAAACTGGGACGGATTGCGCTCTATCTCCAGTCTCACCACACGGCCTTTCTTGCGTGTCTTCAGTTTCGACTTGATCTCCTGCACGAAGTCCGCCTCAATATCGTCGGACTCTTCCAGTGTAAAGTCACCGTTTCGGGTAATCCGGAACAGGTTAACCGACACGATCTCCACATTGCGGAAAAGCTTTTTGATCTTCCAGCGAATGATTTCCTCGATCGGCACAAAGACGATCTTATCCTTGCGGTTGATTTCGTAAAAACGGGCCAGGTTCTGAGGTATCTGCACAAAGGTGACGCGGTCCTGCGCCTTCTGCTCCTCTGTGGTGCGGGTAACCACGCCAAAGGTAAGCAGCTGGTTCATGAGCAGCGGGAAGCCGTGGTAATTGTCGAACACCATGGGCGTGAGCAGCGGGTAGATCGTATTTTTGAAGTAACTGTCCACCTTCTTCTGCTCGATCTCGGTCAGGTCGCCCACTTTGAGTATATCGAAGCCGCTCTTATCGAACAGCTCGGTCAGTTCGTTGTTGAAGGTTAGGTACTGATCGTTGACGAAGCGGTGTGCGTAATCCAGCAGTTTTTTGCGGAACGGCATTTCGCGCAGACCCGAATAGTCGAGCCGCTCCTTGCCGTAGTCGATGTAGTTGTACAAGCTGCCCACCCGGATCATGAAGAACTCATCGAGGTTGGAAGCCGTGATGGCCATGAACTTAAGCCGGTCGAAAAGACTGCGGCTCGTGTCGCGGGCCTGGTCGAGTACACGGTAGTTGAAGCGCAGCCAGCTCAGGTCGCGGCTGATGTATTTACTTCGCTTTATCTGGTCAGAAACCTTATTGATCAGCATGTTTTCAGATGTTATAAAAGCCTCCGGCCACGTCAGAATTGGTGCGGTTGCCGGCAGACCGAGGTATACGGACACTGCAAAATTATTGCCCGACTGCTAATATAATTTTTGTAAGTGAATTTGTCATGCCTTTTGTCAAAAGCTTGCGGAAATGTTTTGGATATGGCACCGCTGAACTTGCTCCGAGGATCAGTTTCAGTCATTACGTTATCCGATACACAAAACCTAAGGGCCCGTAAACGGTATAAAACAGAAGCTAACCTGACAAGACCATGCAGCGAAACCCCATTCCCGAAACCAGCGAACTCGATTTCCCCCCCCTTCCGCTGGAAGAGTGGGAAGCAACCAAAGACACACTGCACCTTTACCTGCAAATCATCGGGAAAATACGGCTCACGCTCACGCCACCCCGTATCCACTGGTGGCACGTCACACTATACCTTTCTTCCCGCGGACTCACGACAGGGCCTATACCTTACGGTTATCATACCTTCGAGATTGAGTTTGATTTTGTCGATCACCAGCTCTGTATCTGTGCAAGCACAGGCGAGCAGGAACAAATCAAGCTACAGGATGGGCTCAGTGTAGCTGAGTTCTATACTGCTGTTATGAAATCGCTTCATAAACTGGGCATCGAAGTAGATATACTTGCCAAGCCATTCGATAACAAGAGCAAAATTCCTTTTGCCGAGGACCACAAGCATGCTACCTATCATCCGGAGCAGGTACACACCTACTGGAAAGTACTGTCCGCTGTTGACAAGGTGATGAAAGAGTTTAACGGACGCTTCTACGGCAAAACTTCTCCCGTACAACTTTACTGGCATCATATAGACCTGGCAGTAGGTCGATTCTCAGGCAAGAAAGTACCCGTACGGCCGGATGCTGGCAAGATCGAGCGGAATGCCTACTCGCATGAGGTGATCAGTTTCGGCTTTTGGCCCGGGGATGAGCAGGTACGTTTCCCGGCCTTCTACTCCTATACCTTCCCCTCACCAGCAGGTATAGACCAAGAGCCGCTCAAACCCAAAGCCGCTTCCTGGGTAGACTCCAATGGCAGCCCCATGGCGTTGCTTCCTTACGAGGACCTACGAAAAGAGAAAGATCCGCATCAGGCGCTCCTGGACTTTTTGGAAAGCGCCTACCAGGCAGGGGCTAAAAAAGCAGGATGGCCGGTGGAGGAACTACTGGCTCATAATGACTGAACCTGGCTAGACGAATCTGACAGTAACACATGTTTAGGAACCCAGGGCATTTGTTCGTGATCTGCCCGCTTAAGAGTTGGCTATACCTTAAGACATATTATTATCTACCGCAAGATGACAAAGTCAGTATCATTGATTTCCTGTATACCTGAAATGGGCTGGTGTCACCATCTAAAACCATCATATACCTTATGAAGCAAATTGCTCTTCTACTTTCCATTTTGATTTGCACCGCTTGTGCCAACATGGCCCAGCCTCTGCAAACAGACAACCTCATCACAAAACAGAGTGCCTACAGCATGGACGAAACCCTTTCCAAACTTAGGGCCGCTATACAAACTATGGGCATTAGTTTGGTAGCCGAGGTAGACCATGCCAAAGCTGCTGCTGATAACGGGCTTGCGCTTCGTCCCACCCATGTGCTCATTTTCGGTAATCCGCAGGTAGGCACCACCCTGATGCAAGCTGACCAACGTACAGGTCTTGACCTTCCGTTGCGTTTACTGGTGTGGCAGGATGAAAACGGCAAGGTATACCTGAGCTACCACCGTCCTAGCGACCTGAAGCAGGACTATAGGTTGCGTGAGCAGCAAGCTGTGCTGGATAAGATAGGGAATGTGTTTGAGAAGTTGAGTGAGGTAGTGAGGGAGTAACTTCGTTGAATGAGTTATTTTGTGGTTGCAACGGTGTTCGTGCAGCCGATGAGCGAGGCGTAGCCGAGCTTAAAAGCTGCACCTTGTGCTTGTTGCACAACCTATTGAAGATAATCGTAAAAGTATATATTACCAAATCTTCAATGGGATGCAGGGCAGGAAAACTTTCGAAGACGAGCGGGAGCTGCGCTTCTCGCTCTCGGCAC
>NZ_JACXAJ010000005.1 GCF_014773225.1 Pontibacter aquaedesilientis
TTTTCAAGCTCCGAAGAGCTAATGTGTCCGTTCGACCCCGGCCTTTTCCTTTTTAATTCTCTTGAATTGACGCGGTGGGTGACTCTGCAGTCACACCCGCGCGGATGTACCTATCTTGTTTTTTCTTTTCTGTCTCAACAATCTCTCAAAGAACTTTCGGAAGACTTCCTCTTCCAGTAGCGCCCCAACTTCCTGGGGCCTGTCTTGCTTGCGCTCCCGTGCCGAGCGCTCCTCGTTTTCGGTGTGCAAAGGTCGGAAAACAATTCCGAATCCACAAGCAAAATCTCAATCTTTTTTTCTCTTTCCTCTCAACCCTTCCGGCCGATCGGCACTCTGTTTCTCTCGCCCCGGAAACCTTCGTTTCGGAGCGGGCTGCAAAGGTAAGAAGCTTTTTCGAATTTGCAACAACTTTCAAAAACTTTTTTCCCTTTTCCTTCCGGCCTGTGTTACCAGGCGCTCCAGGACGCCTCCTTGTGAGGCGGGGTGCAAAGGTAAGAAGAGTTTTTCAATCCGCAACAACCTCTTCAGACTTTTTTTCCTTTTCTTTTCGGCCTGCGTGAGCGGCCTTTCCGGAATCCCCTTCCTCTCGAAGCGGGGTGCAAAGGTAAGCAGCTTTTCTCAATCTGCAAGCCCTCGGCGAAAGTTTTTTTCTCAGTCTTTCTTTCCGACGTTTGCCCGTTGAGCCAGCCGCCGCGGGCCGCCCTGCCGGCTGGCCCGTTCCCCCCTCCGGCTTGTCCGGGTTGGGAGTGCAAAGGTCTCAAAAATCCCCGAAACCGCAAGGGCTGACCCCGAACTTTGGCCCCGGACACCGGGCGGTTCCGCTTAACTATCTGAGTTGCACTGGGAATATTTGCAAAAAAACTTTCCGGTTTTCAAGATGATCTTATTGTCTCTAAGCTTTTGCCTATTGAAAGTAATAGTTCGAAGTGTTCTCTTCATCCATTCCCATACTTTTTATCTTGCGACATAATGGCAATGTCTTATTATATTCTCCTAGTTTCGGTTTAATAATTTGTATTTAGTATTCCGTTCCACCCAAATAAATAAAGGGCTTTACCCATAATAGGTAAAGCCCTTTAGCTTTAGAAACAGATTGGTTATCTTATCTATATCTTATCTCTTCTTAGAGTACTCTTTCGATCTGGTCCTACGGAAGCTATTGTTATCGGAACCTGTAGATGCTCTTCCAGGAAAGTCATATAATTATTAAATGCTTCTGGCAATGCTTCTACAGTCTCAATTTGATTTAAGTCAACTTTCCAACCTGGTAGCTCCACATAGATTGGCTCTATAGTTACCGCATCTAGTGAGTGAGGTAATTGATCTGTTATCTCTCCTGTAGGTAACTTATAGTGTGTACATACCTTGATCGTATCGAACTCAGTTAGCACATCTGCCTTCATCATATTAAGCTGCGTCACACCATTCAACATAATGGAGTACTTCAAGCTTGGTAAGTCTACCCAACCACATCGGCGAGGGCGCCCTGTTGTCGAGCCGAATTCATTACCCGCTTTTCTGATCTGCTCCCCTACTTCATCTAGTAACTCAGTTGGGAATGGTCCGCTTCCTACACGAGTACAGTATGCCTTGAAGATGCCGTATACCTCCCCTATATGCTGTGGCGCAACACCCAAGCCGGTACAGGCTCCTGCTACAAGTGTAGTCGAAGACGTCACAAACGGATAGGTTCCGAAATCTACATC
This sequence comes from Pontibacter aquaedesilientis, assembly GCF_014773225.1. Classification (GTDB taxonomy): domain Bacteria; phylum Bacteroidota; class Bacteroidia; order Cytophagales; family Hymenobacteraceae; genus Pontibacter; species Pontibacter aquaedesilientis. Next base: position 1,707 of record NZ_JACXAJ010000005.1, read on the forward strand.
AAGTAATGAACCTTGGGCTCCTTCTGCTAATATGCGTTTGCCATTTTTCAAAGCCTCATTAATCATGTACTCGCTGTCTACTAGCTTTAAGGTACGCAAGTAGTCCACTGCCTCGAAGAATGATTGCTCTTGGTCCCCCAGGTCCAGCGTTTTACCATAAAACTCCACTGTTTTGCGATGTCGCTCTACTAGCTTGTTGTATCTGTCCTGAAAATTATCTGCCAGTATATCACCAACTCGCAGTCCGACTCTACCGATTTTGTCCTGATAGGTTGGTCCTATACCTTTTAAGGTAGAGCCGATCTTCCCAGTACCCAGTGCCTCTTCAGACACTTTGTCTAATATTTTGTGAGAAGGAAGGATAAGTGCTGCCTTTTTGGAAACGAAAAGGTTTTTGGTTGCGTCTACTCCGCGATCCTGTAATTTCTGCATTTCGATGCGGAACACAATAGGATCCAGCACTACGCCATTACCAATGATGTTTTGAATAGTAGGATGGAAAATGCCAGATGGGATCTGGTGCAACACGTGCTTTGTTCCTTCAAACTCGAGTGTGTGGCCTGCGTTAGGACCGCCCTGGAAACGGGCAACAATGTCATAGGTAGGTGCCAGTACGTCGACGATTTTGCCTTTGCCTTCGTCGCCCCACTGCAGACCTATTAATATGTCAACTGCCATTTATACTTTAGTAAATTGATTCCTTTAAGAATTGAGCTGCGAAGTTATCATTTTCTGCGATGGTAAAAATGGCATTGAGCTTCGTAACGATCAAAAGTTTGCGAATGTGATCAGAAGGTTTGATGAGCACCAGCTCTCCCCCCCTGTTTCTGAACTTGGTGAGCAACGAAACCAACACACCCATGCCACTGCTATCCATGAAGCGGACATTGGACAAGTCCACAGCACACAATAGTATTTTCCCCTCCACTTGCTCCTCAGCAACGGCCATTAAATTCTGCGTATCAGGGCCGGCGATCAAATCTCCCTCCAGCCTGATAAACAGGACATCATCCTTCAGTTCTGTCTGATACTTCATGCTGTTGTTCGGTTGCTTTTTTGGCGCGGCAATCACCGCATACTCCATATAGGTTTAGGGAATGGTGCAAGATATGAAAATTTAAAAGGTCGCCCACCATTGTCTGTATATTATGAATGCGCGGATCGCAAAACTCCACCACTTTATGGCATTCTGTACAGATGACGTGGTCGTGTTGACGGTAACCATAGGATTTCTCGTACTGCGCCAGATTACGGCCAAACTGATGCTTGCTCACCAGATCATTCTCCACCAGCAAATCCAGAGTATTGTATACCGTAGCCCTGCTCACGCGGTAGTTTTTATTCTTCATGCTGATGTAAAGTGACTCTACATCGAAGTGCCCCGAACGGGAATAGATCTCTTCTAGGATAGCGTAGCGTTCCGGTGTCTTGCGCAGGCCTTTGCTCTCCAGATAGGCTGTGAATATTTTTTTTACTTCCTCTATTCTATTTTTCTGGTCTATCGCCATGTCTGCTCCTTATATATATAGGTATAGCTGCCTAGTCAAAACGCTCAACAGTCAGCACACCACTTACTTTGCCCATACGCTGGATCAATTTGTCCAGGTGGCCGGTATCATTTACAAAAACCATAATGTTACCCTCAAAGATTCCATCATGCGAATCGATCGTGATAGAGCGCATGTTCACGCGCAGACTATTTGATATGATTCGGGTCAGGTCGTTTACTAGGCCAACGCGGTCTGTACCTTTAATGCGTATACCTGCCAAGAAGGCCAACTCTTTCTGATCTGTCCACTTCGCCTTTATAATCCGGTTACCGTAGTTCGACATCAGCTCTATACCTTTCTTGCAATTGGTGCGGTGAATTTCGATACCATCTCCTTCGGTTTCAAAGCCAAACACTTCGTCGCCAGGTATAGGGTTACAGCAAGAGGCCACTTTATACGCCATGTTAGAGGTGTTCTCCCCTATTACCAGCATGTCAGAGTTCACACCCCGTAATTTCTGAACTTCCCGATCGAAGGATTTAGGCTCCAACATGGAAGCGCCCCGTTCGGCCTGCGCCGTAAAGATCACCTCTTTTATATTTTTGATGTCGATGTGCCCGGTGGCAATGCGGTAATGCAGGTCCTGCACGGTAGGCACATTGAAGAAAGCCAGCAACTTGTTTAGGTTTCCTTGTGTCTCCGGCACCTTCAGGTAGGACATGCGTCGCTCCAACATCACCTTCCCCTGCTCCGATTTGTTTTTACGCTCCTCCCGCAGGTATTCTTTAATGCGTGATCTTGCTTTGGAGGTTACCACATAGTCCAGCCACTCTTCGTTCGGTTTCTGCTTTTGCGAAGTAAGAATCTCTACCTGGTCTCCGTTACGAAGCCTGAAGCTCAGCGGCACCAGTTTCTGGTTAACCTTCGCACCAAGGCATTGCAGGCCAATGTGTGAATGAATCTCAAAAGCAAAGTCCAGGGCAGTGGCCCGATCCGGCAGGATGAGCAATTCGCCTTTAGGGGTAAAGACAAACACTTCCTCCACAAACAAATTTTTCCGGAACTCGTCCATGAACTCCAGGGCGTTGGCTGTATTATTCTCCAGCATATCACGCACCTTGTTGATCCAGAGTTCCAGACCAGACTCTCCGCCAGTGCCATCGCTCTTATACTTCCAGTGGGCGGCATAACCACGCTCGGCAATTTCGTCCATACGCTTGGTGCGTATCTGCACCTCCACCCACTGACCAGACTTACTCATCACGGTCGTATGAAGTGACTCATACCCGTTGGCTTTCGGGGTGTTTACCCAGTCGCGGAGGCGATCCGGGTTCGGCTGGTAGAAGTCCGTTATGATAGAGTATACCTGCCAGCAAGCTGCCTTCTCATATTCCAGGGGCACGTCCAGTGTGATGCGGATGGCAAACAGGTCGTATATTTCCTCGAACGTGATGTTCTGTTTCTTTATCTTCTTTAATATAGAGTAAATAGACTTCGGCCTACCCTTTATATTGAATTTGAAACCATGCTGACGCAGCTCCTCCTCTATCGGTGTGATAAAATCCTTGATAAACTTACCCCGGGCAGTTCGTGTCTGCCTTATTTTGTTGGAGATGTCCTTGTAGGTTTCAGTATCGGTATACTTCAGGTATAGGTCTTCCAACTCCGACTTAATGGCATATAGCCCCAAACGATGGGCCAAGGGCGCATACAGGTACATGGTCTCCGAAGCAATCTTGAGCTGCTTGTGGCGCGGCATACTGTCGAGGGTACGCATGTTGTGCAGACGGTCGGCCAGCTTTACGAGGATTACCCGCACGTCGTCTGACAGTGTGAGCAGCATCTTCCGGAAGTTTTCGGCCTGTTGCGAGGTACCATAATCGAACACCCCGGAGATTTTGGTGAGCCCCTCGATAATACGGGCTACGCTGGAACCGAACTCACGCTCGATCTCATCGACCTCCATGGCGGTATCTTCCACCACATCGTGCAGCAGCGCTGCCACGATGGAGGTCGTTCCAAGGCCAATTTCCTCCACTGCGATCTGGGCAACGGCAAGCGGGTGTAGTATGTAAGGCTCTCCGGACTTACGGCGCATGTCTTTGTGCGCTTCCACGGAGGTATTAAAGGCTTTCTTGATTATCTTGGCATCATTGTCCTTCAAAAAAGGCTTTGCATGCCGGAGTAATCTGCGATAGTGTCGTAAGATCTCTTTGCGTTCTGCTTCCGGATCGATCATATCAATTTGTAAGCTAGGGGTCATTGCGTTCAGGCCCTGTGAGCCTGCAACCATACCTATGCTACTCTTTATAAGTATAAGTTGGGTAGTGGCAGTTTAAGTTTCAAATATAAGTGAATATACGCTTCCATACACACAATGCACCACGATTCATGCAATTAATTGATACTTAAACAGTAAGCGAACACATACCTGTTTCACAAACCCAAAATCGAAAAATAATCTGTTTTTTTTAGGCCCTGCTATTGTTTTTAAAAATAGCGTGTGTAAATTTGCACCATCATTACAGACAAGCACACATGCGGATGTGGCGAAATTGGTAGACGCACTAGACTTAGGATCTAGCGCTGCGAGGCATGGGGGTTCGAGTCCCTCCATCCGCACACAAACGAAACCCTCAACAGCCCATGTTGGGGGTTTGTTTTTACTAGATGTATCATCATTAAAATTATTGTAAGCCTTGAATATTACATTAAATCAAACCGACGGCACTAACGCGCAACTCAAGGTAGTTCTGGAAGAGTCAGACTATGCTCCAAAGGTTGATCAGCAAGTAAAAGAGTTCAGCAAGAAAGCCCAGATCAAAGGCTTCAGACCTGGTAAAGTGCCTGCCGGCCTTATCAAAAAGATGTATGGCAAGAGCATAATGGTTGAGGCGATCAACAAACTCCTGCAGGAGGCGATCTCCAAATATATCAAGGACAACGACGTGAAACTACTGGGCGAGCCGCTTCCGGAGCCAAGCCAGGACGCGATCGATTGGGACAACCAGAAAGATTTCGAATTTACTTACGCTGTTGGCTTACTGCCTGCCTTCAACCTTCCGCTTGACAAAAGCGTAGAGGGATACACTATTGATGTAGACCAGGCTACGATCGACGAGGCTTACGAAAACCTGAAGCGCCAGTTTGGCAAGACCACTAATCCGGAAACTTCTGAAGAAGGTGACTTCATTTACGGTGACCTAAAGCAGGTAGACGGTGAGTTTGAGTCTAAAACACTTATCCCGACCAACCGTATAGTTGCAGGCAAAGAGCAATTCATAGGTGTTAAAGCCGATGATATCATCCGCTTTGATATCCGTAAGGCTTTTGGCGATGACAACGCTGCCCTGGCACACGTTACAGGCTTGAGCAAAGAAGTTGTTGCAGATCTGAATGGCGAATTTGAGTTTACAGTTGAGAAAATCAACCGCACGGAGGCTGCTGAGCTGAACCAAGAGCTTTTTGACAAGCTGTTCGGGAAGGATGAGGTTAAGACCGAAGAGGAGTTCGACGCCAAGATCCGTGAGACGATCAAAGAAAATTACGACCGTGAGGCAGATAACCTGCTGAGCCGCAACATTATCGATACTCTTGTTGACAATGTAGACGTAGAACTTCCTAACGAGTTCTTCAAGCGTTGGCTACAGGTGACCAACGAAGGTCGCTTGACAGCTGAGCAGATCGAGGAAAACTTCGACAAGTACCTGAAGGAGCTTAAGTGGTCTATGATCAAAAACAAGGTTGTAGAAGAGCACGAGTTGAAGGTTACAAACGAAGAGGTTGTAAACGCTACCAAAGAGAAAATGCTGGCTCAGTTTAACATGCCAGAAGTACCAGAGGAATTGGCGGAGAGCATGAACAACTATGCCAACCAATACTTGAGCCAGGACAACGGCCGTAACTACATCAATGAGTACGAGCAACTGCTGGCCGAGAAGGTGCTCGCTAAACTTAAGGAAAAGATGACTGTTGTAGAGAAAAGCATCTCTGCAGAGGACTTCAAAAACATGTCGTTCTAGAAACGCATAAATAATATTTAAGCAAAAAAGTCCTTTATTTTTTAAAGGACTTTTTTATTTTTGACCAAACCGTAAATCTAAACAAGATGATGTTTAACAAAGACGAGTTCCGGAAATTTGCCGTAAAGGGCCAAGGTATGAGTGGCCTGGGCGTAGATCAATATATCAGTCATGTAGAAGGCCGGGCGATGCATACCATTGAGAGTATGACCCGTTCTGTAATTGAGGAGCGCCCTACGAATTTCCGTGAGATTGACGTATTCTCACGCCTGATCATGGATAGAATCATTTTCCTGGGCACTCAGGTAGATGATTTTATCGCCAACATTATCACAGCCCAGCTGCTGTTCCTAGAGTCTGCCGACGCCAAGAAGGACATACTACTCTATATCAATAGCCCAGGTGGTTCAGTATATGCTGGCTTGGGTATTTATGACACCATGCAGTATGTGAATCCGGATGTGGCCACCATCTGTACTGGCCTTGCCGCTTCAATGGGTGCCGTACTTTTGGCAGGTGGAGCTAAGAACAAGCGCTCTGCCCTACCGCATGCCCGCGTGATGATTCACCAGCCAATGGGTGGTACACAGGGACAGGCTTCTGATATCGAGATCACCGCGCGTGAAATCCTGAAGCTGAAGAAGGAACTTTATGAAATTCTGGCTGAGCACTCCGGCAAATCATATCAGGACATTTACGATAACTCTGACCGTGACTACTGGATGAAAGCCGAAGAAGCAAAAGAGTACGGCCTGATCGATGAAGTATTGCACCGCAAGAAAGAGTAAGTAACTGATAATCAACGGGCACTTGTCGCTCTATCAACAAAACCCGCATCAGCTAACTGGTGCGGGTTTTGCTATTAATTTAAATGTAAAAAATTGCACCATAACCACTTCGGTGTTCGTAAGATAAAATTTGTGCAAAAATTTATCAACAGTACGCTGTGGAAACACCATCATTGCAAGATATTGATAATCAGTTATTTAAATTAAAATAAACGAATAGCAATTTTTTAATTTATGGTTACTTTTTATAACCATATCAACATTAGTGCGCTGAAAATAATACATCAATAAAGTTTCAATTTTGTACCTTTGCTTTTGTATAAGATCAATTGAGAGTCTTAGAATCTTCTGAACAAACTTTTTATGGCTGAAATAACTTGCTCCTTCTGCGGCAAAAACAAAAAAGACGTATCTGTGATGATATCCGGTATAAACGCGCACATCTGTGACCGTTGCATCGGACAAGCTCAGCAAATTCTGAACGAGGAGAATAAAATACGCGCCAACAGCCGCACGCCAAAATTCAACCTAATGAAACCCAAGCAGATGAAGGAATACCTTGATCAGTTTGTGGTGGGGCAAGACAATGCGAAAAAGGTTATGTCGGTGGCAGTATACAACCACTACAAGCGCCTTATGCAGCGCAGCAATGAGGATGATGTGATGATCGAAAAGTCAAACATCATTATGGTAGGCGAAACTGGAACCGGCAAAACATACTTGGCTCGGATGATGGCTGGTATTCTGCAGGTGCCATTTTGTATCGCTGACGCTACCGTACTGACAGAAGCAGGCTATGTAGGCGAAGACGTAGAGAGTATCCTGACCAGATTGTTGCAGGCAGCTGACTACAACGTAGAAGCAGCGGAGCGTGGCATTGTGTATATCGACGAGATTGACAAGATTGCCCGTAAGAGCGATAACCCGTCGATAACCCGCGATGTGAGCGGCGAAGGTGTACAGCAGGCTTTGCTTAAACTGTTGGAAGGTACCGTGGTAAACGTTCCGCCACAAGGCGGGCGTAAGCACCCGGAGCAGAAAATGATTACTGTAAACACGGAGAATATCCTCTTCATCTGCGGTGGCGCTTTTGTAGGTATAGATCGTTTGATCAAAAACCGTTTGAACACACGACCAATCGGCTTCTCCAAATCGAAGCAGGACGAGACAGAAGAGAAAGAAAACTTCCTGAAGTACCTGACGGCACAGGATCTGAAAAACTTCGGCTTGATTCCGGAATTGATCGGTCGTTTGCCAGTGCTCACCCACCTCGATCCATTGGATAAGGAAACGCTGCGCCTCATTCTTCTAGAGCCAAAGAACTCTATTGTGAAGCAGTACAAGCGCCTGTTCGAGATGGAAAACATCAGCCTGTCGTTTGATGACGATGCACTGGATTACATTGTGGAGAAAGCGGCCGAATATAAGTTAGGAGCTCGTGGCTTACGCTCTATCTGCGAAGGCATCATGACCGACGCCATGTTTGAGCTACCATCCGATGAAGGGGCAAAAGAACTGTTGATCACCGGCGAATATGCCCGTGAAAAATTTGACAAGTCCCCTTTGAAGCAGTTGCGTGTTGCCTAAGACATTAATATTAAAAACAAAGGCCTCAGCTGAAATCAGCTGAGGCCTTTGTTTTTAATATCCTCCAAGGTATAGGTATACCTACACAAGCTATGGACAGGTAGCGACCTGCTCCCTCAAAATTTCTTAAAACTGCTTCAGGTAGCCCACCATCAACTCTGCGGCACGCTCGGCCGTGCGGTACTCCCCTATTTTCTCTTTTACCAAAGCGTAGCCTTCTTTCTGCTTTTTGATCGCAAAGTTATCAAACAGAATGTTCTTCAGCTCCGCCACAATCTTCTTGGGTGTAAAGTCGTCCTGTATCAGCTCTGTTACGACAGGCCGGTTGGCGATCAGGTTAACCAGCGAAATATAGGGCACTTTGATTACCCGCTTACCAATGGCATAGGATATGGCGCTTGTTTTATAGCAAACCACTTGCGGTACGCCAAAAAGAGCCGTTTCTAAAGTAGCCGTACCTGACGTTACCAATGCCGCCTTGGAGTGGGCAAGCAAATCATACGTCTGATCGTAGATGATCTTGATATTCGGATCTTTGTTATACTGCTCGTAGTACTCCTTAGGGAAATCGGACACGCCAGCCACTACGAACTGGTAGTCACGGAAGGAAGGCAACACGCTCAGCATCACATCCAGCATGTTCTCTATCTCCTGCTTGCGGCTGCCGGGCAGCAAAGCAATAATGGGTTTGTTGTTTTGGATGTGATTGCGGTTCCGGAAATCAGGTGCCGCCATGTGGTCGTTCACAGAGTCCGAAACCGGATTGCCGATGTAGTCTACCTTGTAATCGAAGCCGGCGTAGAATTCTTCCTCAAAGGGCATGATGACGAACATGCGATCGACCAACTTCTTGATCTTGTGTACCCGGCCCTGGTTCCAGGCCCAAAGCTTAGGCGAGATATAGTAGAAAACTTTCAGGCCGTTCTCTTTGGCAAACTTGGCCACACGCATGTTGAAGCCAGCATAATCTACCAAAATGACCACATCTGGTTTGAAGGCGGCCACATCAGCCTTGCACTCGCGCAGAAAGCCCAGTATCTTAAAAAAATTAGCGGCAGCTTCAGCAAAGCCCATAAAGGCCATCTCCTGGTAATGCTTTACCAGTTGCATGCCGGCCTCCTGCATCATGTCGCCTCCCCAGCCTCTTATCTCAGCCTCCGGATCTTGCTTGCGGAGCTGCTTAATGAGGTTGGAAGCGTGCAGATCGCCTGATCGCTCACCAGCTATAATGTAATATTTCATGTAATGCGTATTCGTTTGGAGCTACCTGGGCAGATGGTACAGCTTGACAGCTATCTGAAAATATAGCAAGGCGGCTATGAATGCTTATTCGCCGAAATACTCCACGTAGTTGCGTGGCGTCTCATATAATTTCAGGCTATGCAGCTTTGCGCTGGAAATTTCAGCGATCTTGGGCTCCAATATTTTCCAGAATTCAACGACCAGATTCTCTGTGCTGGCCAGTTTGTCTTCCATGAAAGCAACATCCAAGTTCAGGTTTTTATGGTCAACCTTCTCAATGATGTTCTTGCGGATGAGGGTACTCAGTCTTTTAAGGTCAATCACGAAACCGGTATCGGGATCTGGCTTGCCTTTTACGGTCACGATCAGCTCATAATTGTGCCCATGCCAGTTGGTGTTCGCACATGGCCCAAACACCTCCTTATTCTTCGCCAACGACCAGTTTGGGTTGTGCAGCTTGTGGGCTGCGTTAAAATGCTCTAATCTGCTTACGTAAATCATCTAACTACTAAACTTATAATTCTTTCGAGACAGCAAATATACGAAGAAAGGAACACCAAAGAACGAAGTAATGATTCCAATTGGCAACCCTGCCGGCGGATACAAAATACGGGAAAGCAAATCGCACAAAAGCATAAAAAAACCACCCACGAAAGCACAGAAAAGCAGGTTGCTCCGGCCGGTGGTCCCCATCAGACCCCGGGTAACGTGCGGAATGATCAGCCCGACAAAACCGATAGGCCCAGAGGTAGCCACGGCAAAACCGGTTACGATGGAAACAGTAGCCAATATGGCCCAGCGCGTTTGTGCTACCGGCACACCCAGTGCCTGCGCACGGTCTGCCCCGAGTAACAGTATATTGAGTTGCTTTTGCAGGAAAGCAAAAAGCAGAAGCGCAACGAGCAGGGCTGTGGCAGGGTATGGCAAAACAGTCCAGCTGGCTCTTTCGAAGCTTCCCATCGACCAGAAAATAACTGACTTGAGTTTGCCCTCTGAATCCGATAAAAAGGTGAGCAGACCGACAACGGCTGTCATGAGGGAACTGATGGCTATACCTGCCAGCAGCAGTTGCGCAGGTATAAGCTGCCGTTTGCGGTAACCGAGAATCACCACGACGAGTGTCACGACAAAGGCCCCCGCTAAAGCAAAGACCGGTGGCATGTAGATGCCGGCCACTGTCATTTCTACAAAACCGAAAAAAACGATGACGGCTCCGAGCGAAGCACCTGAGGCAGTGCCCAGCAGGTAGGGGTCGGCCAAGCCGTTGTTGACCATGGCCTGCATCAGGTAACCACAGAACGCCAGTGAAGCCCCGACCACCAAGGCCAGCAAAAGCCGGGGCAGACGCAGGTGCACAATGGCGTAGTGTGTATTATTGTCCGGGTCGTACTGGGTGAAGGCTTGCCCGATGGTAGCCAGATCGGCTTCGAATGAGCCTACCTGCAAACCCAGCAGCAGCGCCGCCAGAATAAGCACGAAAGCTACCAGAAAGTAAAGTGCCCTGCTCATGGGTACAAGAAACCTTGCAGTTCAACGATAGACTCCACTACGCGCGGCCCGGGCCGCTCAATCAGGTTTCCGGTTGGGGCATAGATGCGCTTGTTGCGGTAAGCATCAATTTTGCGGAGTTCCGGGTATAGGCTGAAAAATTCTTTCTCCAGTCGCTCGATGCTTCCGCCCAGCAATATATCCGGATTCATTTTAAGGATATACTCGCGGGTTAGCGCCGGGTATGGTTGGTCAAATACTTCCTGCACGGCGTTCTCTGCACCCAGTATGCGAAGCTGGTCTGTCAGGATCGTGTTTTGGCCATAGACATAAATGGGATCGCTCCAGGTGATGGCCAGTACCCGCTGCTTTTGGGCCTGCTGCTTATACCTGTTTTCAATCACCTGCACCTGCCTCCGGAGCGAATCTGCCAGCTGACTGGCCTGCTGCTGGCGTCCCATAATGCGGCCAATGTCTTCTATACCTTCGAAAATATCTTCTACGGTGCGGTACTTTTGGTAATAGACAGGTATACCCAGTTCCTCCAATCGGGCGGCTACATCCAAGGGCGTCATTCCTTCTATGGTGAAAATGAGATCGGGCTTCAGGGCCAGTACCTGCTCGAAGTCCACGGGGTAGTTGTTAACGATGGGTTTACTGTATACCTCAGCCGGGTAATCGCACTGCTGGGTGCGGCCCACAATGCTGGCTGTATCGCACACGGCGAAAAGCATTTCGGTCATGGACGAGGCGAAAGCCATCACCCGCTTGGGCGGTTGCGGCAGGCGCACTTCACGTCCCAGGCCATCTTGTAGCACAACCTCCTCCCCTGTTGGCTGTTTTTTTTCCTGGCTACAGGCCACAGCAATGAGCAAAAGAAGGAAAGCAATCAGGCGGTTCAGGTATAGAGACAAGGTATAGCTTCGTTTATGTAGGAAAGGTAAGGCGACCATTGGCGCGTCCCGCTCCATTTTATTTTCGTAAATTTACGCAATTTACATGACAGCCTTTAAATCTGAATTATGATCGTCGTAACTGGAGCTGCCGGCTTTATTGCGAGCTGCCTCGTGAGCAGGCTCAATGCAGCTAATTTCAATGATATAGTAGTGGTGGACAATTTCTCAGTCGCCAAAAAAGAAGGGAATCTCAAAGGGAAAAACATAAAGGAGTATGTGGATCGCGATGGATTCTTTGAGTGGCTGGACGAAAACTACGAGGAAGTAGAGTTCATTTTCCACCTGGGTGCCCGCACCGATACCACTGAGTTCAACAAAGATGTTTTCGACCTGCTCAATCTTAACTATTCCAAACAGGTATGGAACGCCTGCTGCGAGTACCAGATTCCGTTGGTGTATGCTTCGTCTGCGGCTACCTATGGCTCTGGCACCCTGGGCTACGACGACGAAGAAGCGACTATACCTTTGCTGAAGCCGCTTAACCCTTACGGCGACTCCAAAAATGATTTCGATAAGTGGGCGTTGGAGCAAACAGCGAAGCCTTTCTTTTGGGCCGGCCTCAAATTCTTTAACGTGTATGGCCCTAACGAATACCACAAGGGCAAAATGGCCTCCGTTATTTTCCACGCCTACAACCAGATAAAAGATCAGGGCAGCATGAAACTGTTCCGCTCCCACAACCCGGACTATGCGGACGGCGAGCAGATGCGCGACTTTGTGTATGTGAAGGATGTGGTGGAGGTATGCATGTTCCTGATGCAGCACCGCAAGAACTCCGGAATTTACAACCTAGGCTCCGGCAACGCCCGCACGTTTATGGCGCTGGCTCTGAATACCTTTGAGGCCATGGGCGTAGAAGCTAACATCGATTTTATGGACACCCCGGAAAACCTGCGAGATAACTACCAGTATTTCACAGAGGCCAATATGAGCAAGTTGCGCTCTATTGGGTACAACCGGGAGTTCTATACCTTGGAGGAAGGCGTGAAAGATTATGTGCAGAATTACCTGGCGGAGGGAAAGTATTACTAAATAGTATTGATTTTGCTGGATAAAAATTCGGCAGGTATAGCAACGCCCCGCTTATGGTTTTATAAGCGGGGCGTTTTTAATTAAAGTTGAGAACCTTGACTTGTAGAAGCAACGGAGGCATAACTGTTTATATGCCTAAAGTTTTTCAGAAGCTATACCCTGCTGATACACCAAAATTCTGTGCTAAGAAACCTGTACTGCTGATCACAGGAGTCCAGTTGAGCCTAAACATAAATCCGTTGCCAATTGGCTGAAATCGATACCCTAAATTTAAATAGCCATTCGTTCCCCAACCATTCTTATCTATCATTTCAGGATTTGTGGGGCTGTAAATATCCGTACGAGCATAATAAGGCATAACCCCCAAACCCGCCTCTACTGAGCTTTTCTTTTCACCAATCAAGTAGTTTAAGCCTGCAGGGAAAGCAACAACGCCTGTCGCTTCAGTTCCTGCGTCAGCATTTGAGGTTCCAGTGAATATGCCACCAACGCCTAAACGGAACCCAAGTCCACAGGGCACCCCTTTGACGAAGCGCATATCGAAGTTAACCGACGCGTGCAGGCCTTGCCCATAAGCTTCAACAAAAATTGCTTTTTTATGGCTTTCGATTGACTGCGTCTGAGCTTCTGCTTGAAAAGAGAATACAATAAGAAGAAGTATGAATAGTTTTGTTTTCATATGCTATGGATTTTGTAACGGCTCTGCTAAAAAGCGTTTTAATGGTTTTTAGGTTTTGTTAGTGGAAGTGCTTCTTTAAAACTGTTGCAAAGAATATTCTTCATCAAAATTACCAATTAAATCACCGTCTTCAGTCTTTTGTCCAGTATAGAGGAATTTGTTATATCTTATTTTCCCATTTTCAACTTCCATTGAATTTAGGCAACCCATTATTCTTTCACTTATGACATTGTCACCTGTAGCAATGTTGAAAATTACAAAATTAAAACCGGGTTCATTCTTTTCTAGATTCCACTTGACTAGAATTAAATACTTATTGTCATCAGTCCAAAGAGACAAATCTTGCCAAGCATTATTTTCTAAGTTTATGTTAGTCCTGCCCGACAATTTGATTTCACAGAGAAGATACGGGGAACCCATTCTGATTTCTCTCGGATTAATAAAGTCAATCTGTAAAGGTCTGCGAACTTTATCTTCTGTCATTGTTATTTTTATTAATCCTGTATTACCACCAACGTCTGGGCTTAAAAACGCTTTAGTGATTTTTAGCTTTTGTTGGCTGATGGATTCCTTTCAAAATAATAAATTGTTTTAGGACTTATAATCTTTAAAATAATATAGTCCATTAGAAGTGCTGTAATAAAATAGAGAATGGGGTAATTGTCTACTTTGTCACCAAGTACAGGTTCAATCAATTCGGCAATCATAAATATTGGGAAAATGCCTTTCTCATAAACTAAATAATACATCCAGCCGAAACTGCCACTACCTGCAATTTCTGGATTTCTTTCTCCAAGTAACCCAACAAGTATAGCAAAATATAAAACTTCAAACGCTATCAATAAAATCAGTGAAAGCTTAGACTGATTCAGTCCTAATGTGTTTTTCTCTGGATTTTTGAAACCATATATTATCCAAGGGATTAGAATCAGAGAAGACATTTCTATTTTCTTTTAAATTTATCTTACAGCCAACTATCTGCTAGCAGGAGTACCTACTCCTACTATCTGCACTATGTGTGGAGTTAATGACTTATAGTTAAATAAATACCTTATCTCAGTACAATATACAACTTTACCAATATTCCAGTTAGCACTTAGAAAAAGAAAGCTAAACCACCGTCTAAAACAAAACCGATACCTGCGTTCTGCCAGTATGCACTGCTCCTACACTATTCGCCTTGCGGCCATCATAGTTCAGCGAAATGTTGAGGCCGTTGCTCAGGCGCTGCTGCACATTAAAGGACCAGGTGAGGTTATTGCCGGGGCGGAGGGCATTGAGGATTTCGTAACCGACATAGGAATTCATATCGCCGTCGTAACCAATGTTCACCCAGCGGATAAGCCCGGACACGGTGCGCTTGCTCACCTGGCTTAGCTTTGTCTCCAACCCCAATTCGTGGAAGGTGGCTTGCTGCTCGGAGTCAGCGGGTGATAGCTTGTCTTCGCGCAGCGCTAGTTGATAAGTGCCCGTAAAGCGCAACTTGGCGTTTGGTTGGTAGGCCAGTTCCGGTGTCAGCTCCTGCGACACAATGCTGAAATTTTTGGAGCTCAGGAAATTAGAGCGGTTATCGCGCACATTCTGGGCAAGGCTTATCTTGGAACTCAGCACCTCATTCAGGTTTAGGCGGGCAATCAATTGGTGATTGCCCACACTGCGGGTCTCTGTGCCGTTCGCCAAAAGCGACTTCTGCTGGTTTTGCTGTACGGTATACTCCAACCCATATTTCGGATTGCTCCGATTAAAGTAAAGCGTATTGCGAAGCGACTTTATCAACGAGATCAGAAACTCATCTTCAAAGTCCTCACTGAACGGGTTAAAACGGTTCATCACCTCATCATCAGTCGTTTTCTTGTCGATGCTCACAAATGTCAGGGCGGAGAATTTTGCCACAAAACCTTTGAAACCCTCGGCGCTGCGCCAGCTGCGGGGCACATTACTGTTTAGGCGATAAGTAAAGCGGTTTGTATAGGCGTTAATGTATTCATCTGTAGGCAGGAAAACTTTGATGTAGCGCCGCTGGTCGACGGTCTGCGCTTCCAAGTAGTCGTTCAGATCATTTGGGTTGCCCCCATCGCGGAGGTAGTGCGTGCCTTGCCCCGGCAGCGTTTCCCTGAAAATAAAGATGCGTTTCAGTTCGCGCCCTGTGCCCACAGCATAGCTCATCTCGGAGCGGAAGCTACCATCCAGAAAAGACGTGTTCCAGTCCACACGCGACTGCACGGTTTCTTCGTCCAGTCCCTGCGTCAGCTTGAGTTTGCGATACGTCCCTTGCAGGGCAATGTCGCTGTCGCGGCCATAGCGGCGCTGGAGCATGGCGTTGTAGGTCTGCCCTACTTCGGGGGCGCCCAACCCTCCTGCTGCTGTCGGGCGAAGGTCGGTGCGGTAGCTATAATCCACTCTAAACCGCGTGCTAGCCGTATCGCGGCTCTCCACAAACACAAGGTGCTCATCGAAGTACATGGCCGAACCTGTCACGGAATCGGTACCCAGGGCTTTCAGTTTGTTTTTGTCGAAACGGTACACATAGCCTGGCTCCACTTTACCCAGTTTATATTTGGCGCCTACGTCGCCCCTATACCATTCCGATTCCCGGTTAGCCTGGTCGCTTTGGAGCATAAAAAAACTGTTGCGCAGCTCTAATTTCCCCACCTGTCTATGGGCATCGAGGTAATGCTGTACCCCATCCACCTGTTGCTCGCGATAACGACGACTGATGCGGTAGTTCACCAAATTCTGCAGGTCACGCACGGCACCCACTGAGAAATTGAAAATATGGTCTTCGGCTTTGCGCTCCAGGTTATCCAGACTCCAGTCACGGTCGAACTCTATGGGCCGATAACGGTCAATTGGCTCAAAGTTGACATCCGTATACTCATAGTTAAGCGTGCTGTTGAGCCTGTACTTGCCCAAAAAGGCGAGTTGTCGGTCCTGCAATGCGTAGCCAACCCGCATGGCCGCTCCGTTATCGTCTTGCGCGTCGAGTTTAGAAAAGCGGTTGAGATCGTTCTGGGATGCGGCACCTTCCACGAAGAAGTTGACTCCTTTCTGCAATTCATAGTTACCACCCAGCGTCATCAGCTGCTTTTTTCGAGGCGTAGGCAAGATACGCACAGGGGCATAATTGCCTTGCGGCACGCCATTAAGCGGCGCTACCCAGCGGTATACCCTGCCATTCGCGGCATTGTTGGCTGTCACATAATTGCCCCGGTTCATACCCACTTCCGAGAAGCGCACACTGTAAAGGGCCGAATCCGGATTACTCGAGAACACATAAATACTTTCAGGTATGCCGTTCACCAGCGTGTCGCGCAGGGCGTATAGCACTTGTGCCGGATCAAAGGGCACCTGCACGGCACCCGAAGTAACCGCCCTGTTCAGGCTGTCGCCTATACCTGCCAGCAGTTGTTTTTCTTCGTTCCGCAGGTCGAGGTGCAGGAGGTTATTCGGGTTATCGGACTCGTTGTAGTAGTTGGCGTATACCTGTACTTTTCCTAATTGCTGGTAGTGGCTGGCGTGGTAAATGCTTCGGCTGTAGTTCAGGTCGGAGTACTCAAAATCAACTTTGATACGGGAGTTCTTGGTGATGACGTGCCGGGTCGTGAAAGTGATCTCTGCCTGGTTATAGTCGATCACATAGTCGAAGTCGAAACCCCGGACAAGCAGGCGACCGTCCAGGAACACCCGTTCAGAATTAGCCAGCACAATGATAAACCGTTCGTTGTTCGGTCCTCTCAGGCGGTATGGTCCCTGTACCCCTTCCAACGCCTGCACGTTTTGTGAGGCAAATTTCCCTTTTGAGACCGATGCGGCCACCGTGGTTGTGCCCAACCGCTCCGGCGATTTGTCAAAGGTCGTTTCAAATGCCCCGCCTTGCACGTTTTTGTAAAACTGCATGAAGTACGAGGGTTTGTTTCGCAGCACCACATCGCCGGCCGACAGCTGCCACTGTCTGTGTTTGAGCGTGATGTATACCCGGTCAAACTCGTTCAGCTGCTGGGTGTTTCCCTCTGGTTGGAAAGGTATATTCTGGTCGGTGATAGCAGCCGTGATGCTGATATCATCGGTTAGTTTGCCATCCAGCTGCAGGTTCAGGGCCGAGTTTACGAAGACGTTCTGGGTGTTGCCGAAGGAAATCCCCCTTGATATGCTGCCAGTCTTATTCAGTCCGGGGGTCTTGAAGATCTCCTCTCGCTGCGCGAAGTCCTCTTTGTAAAAATCCTTTTGGAAAGAACTCATCTCCAGCTTCCCAATATCGCGGCGGAAAGCAGGTTTGGCGAGGCTCAGCGGCAGCACCCGGTAGCAAATCATCACCGAATCCGGTATAGGAGCCAGCGTGCCCAGGGTATCCAAAAACAGGAAGGTCGGCTTCGGAAACTCCGTCAACCGAAACTCATGGCTGTAGTAATTGTAGTCGAATTTAAATTGATCTTTGCGTGGCCCTACAAAAGTGACCGAATTCACATCAATGGTCAGAGTGTCGAGCTGGATAGGGTATTCGTTCACCGGTATCCAACGGCAATAGCGGTTACTGACGGGGGTCTGCGCCAGTGCAGACAGGTTCAGAAGCAGCAAAGCAATCCCGATGATCAGCCCTTTGCTCATGGTTTGGCCAGCGGTAAAGAAATATAAAACGTCGTCCCCTCTCCCTCTTCTGTCACAAACCAAATGCGACCACCTGCGTTTTCAATTCCTTTTTTGGCCACGGCCAAGCCTATACCTGAGCCGGTATACTTTGTACTGAAATTAGGTATAAACACCTTCTGCTGAATATCTACAGGTATACCGCTGCCATTGTCCGTGATCGAGATGAGTGCCAAATCATCCTCTTCCACCTTTAGCACCACGTTTATCTCGGGCATTCGATTAGCTGGCACGGCCTGTATGGCATTCAGCAGCAAGTTATTGAAGGTACGCACCATCAGCGCTTCATCAGCTATTACCATAACCGGAGCTTCAGGTATGCGTACGGTCACAGCCACCGAAGCCGGGTTGTTATGCAGGTCGGCGGCTTTGCGTAAGGCCAGTCCCAGATCCATTAGCTCTGTCTTTGGCTCCGGCATGGAGGTAAAGTTGGAGAAGGAGGTGGCAATATCACTCAGGATGTTGATTTGGGTGATTAGCGTGTGCGATATCTTATTGATCATTACCTCCGTGTTGGGGTTCTTCTCCGCGATGGCTTTCTGCAGGTACTGCAACGACAGCTTCATGGGGGTAAGCGGATTCTTGATCTCATGGGCTACCTGACGCGCCATTTCCCGCCAGGCGGCTTCCTTCTCGCGCATGGCCAACTCCTGTTTATTCTGCTCCAGTGTCAGGAGCATGCGGTTGTACTCATTTACGAGCATACCGATCTCATCTGTTCCTTCGTAGGCCAGCATCTCGTTTTTGCCTGTCAGGGAGGTATGCTTCAGTTTGTCGGCCAGCATACGCAGAGGCACTGTCAGCGCCCTGGAGGCAAAGAAGGTCAGGATGATGAACATGATGAACATCACGGTGAAGATGTTCATGGTCGTCGTGATCAGTTCGATCAGTTTCATGTCGAGTTGCCGCTCCGAGTCGAAGAAAGGGATGCCAATAAAACCCAGCAGTTGCTCCGGATCGTTGTACTGTCGCAGCGGAAGGTATAGCGCATTGAAACTCAGGTTACCGGCCTGTTCATCCAAAAGCACCCGCAACGCCTGCCGCTCCGAAATGGCCGCAAAAGCATTGGGGTTGACCAGTTTAGACAGCAAACCGGTTTCGAATATAAGCGGCTGGCTGGTCACCAACAGGCGTCCGTTGCGGTCATACAAACTGATGTCAGCCTCTGAAAGTGCGGCAATGGAGGTAACGCGGCGCAACAAACGGCCTTTGTCGCGCAGCAGATCGGAAGTGGCTAGTTCACTAAGGTTATCCTGTATGGTCTCCCCTTTCTTTTCGTAAGAAGACATCAGGTCTTTCTTATATGAGGCAGTCACAAGGCCAGCCGTGGCGATGCTCACCAGCATCAGCGGTAGCAGTATACCGAAGTTCAGGAAAAGCTGGATCTTGGTACTGAAATTTGGTTTGAACTCGCGCAAACGCTCATGCTGCAACAAAATGTAAACCAGCACCAGCACGATCAAGCCCACCGTGAAAAACAGGAACAGGAAAGAAAAATTGGAAAGTACCTCTCTTATACCATACTTGCTTGTTGTGATAATTACCACTGGACCAGCCTCTGTCTGCACCCCCACATGGTGGTAGCCATTCTCGGTTGTGCCTTGCGCAAACAGCTCCTTTCGCTTTAAATGATTGCGGCTGAAATTGGTGGCGTAATCAAAATCACCTTCGCTGTACGTCAACCTTTCCTTGTTGTAAATCGCATAACTCAGAATGTCAGCCCTAAAAGGTTGCTGGTACCGCTGCCCCGACAGCAACTCGGGCACCACACTGTTGGGCAGCAATTCTTTCAGACTGAGCTGTAGCACTATAGTGCCGTGCATTTTTGGCCCAAGAGGGACCTGTATCAGCTTTAAATAGAAACGGGTGTGCGGCCTGGCCGGGTCGTTGATCAGGTATAGGTCTTCGTATTCTGTTCGGTTCTGCTGTGTGGCATACTTCTGACGCAGTTCCTGCAGGGTAGCAGCCGTGGTGTCGGCACTTTCAAGGGCACGACCCTCACTGTCGAAGAGCAGGATATTCGTTTCGTACTTATCAAAGTAGTCACTCAAGAACTGTCGAGAGATTTTTCGCCGGATAAAAAAGGCATCTACATACGGGCCCTTCATCTTCGACTGGATCAGCATATCCTCTGAGACGCGCACAGCCACGTCTTCTTCGAGCAGGTACTCGGCCAGCACATCGTTGCTCTGCATCAGGTCAAAGGCAAATTTCTGCTTATAGGCCAGCAACTCCCCTTGAAAGTGTGTATACAGCGAGGCAGCTCCTGTGATAGCACTCACCGCCATGATAAGGAAAAAGAACAGGTAGGTGCGGTAAGGGAGACTGATGGCATGCCGGTGTTGCGCCGCCATAATGATAATCAGCCAGAACACAGCCCCGATCAGCACCACACTTACATATTGCGGAGCGAGGAAGGCTGCAAGCACCAGCATAATGCCGGTCAACAACCCCAGCACCTTATAAGGCCACCAGGTTTCCTCCCGCTTGAGCAATACCGTGACCACCGACGACAGCATGTATGTAAATATACCGAGCGCGATGGTGTGCACGAACATCAAGCCAAACATCACCAGTTTATACCTGCCAAGATCCAGAGACTGGTTTATATCCAGCGCCAACGGGGAGTTGTGGTAGATGCCGTAATAGAACCTGAACAGGATAGCCAACAGGATAAAAAAAGCTGACATAGTGCCCGCCTGCAACAATCGGCTCTGCCCAGGCGGAAGCGACCTTAGCTTTGTCAGCACACCCTTCTTATGGAAAAGGTTAAAAACCGCCCAGGCCACCGCCAACAACAACAGGACGTTAAGCCCCAAGTCTCCAACTGAAGGCGACCAAAAAGATGCGGCGTACAATCTCGGATCGAAGAGTTCTGTTTCGGCTATTTCGAAAGGTAAGTTGAGTAGCAGTAGTGCCAGCCTAAAGGCACTCAATAAAGCCAGCAATAAAACGACACCCCGCCCATACTTACCTTTTCGCCCAAAAAGGCTGCTCAGCTGTATACTGAATAAGACAAAGAAAACCGTCCCCAATGCCAGCAGAATCAACTGCAGGTCATCAAACCCAGAGTTAAGCCGATTGCCTCCATAATCCACGGCAAATAAAAACTGACCGTCTGGCGTCAGTACCTGGCGTAGCTTGCCCGGGCGCTCCAACACGAGCCTGACAGAGGCATTCCCGAAAATGTTTTTTTGCAAGCCGGATGAAAGGTAGTTATTGTCGATTCCATAATCGACTTGCAGCGGTATGTAGGTATAAATATGGAAATCTTGCACCTGATGGGGCAGGACGATAAACGTACCATAGTTATTGCGGATCGTGGTCGTGGTCGTGACCGTAGGGGGAATATCAAGATCCGGGATAACCGTATGGTCGGACCAGAATACCAACTTACCTTGCCGGTATATGAAGGTGGGATAATTTGTCTGGCTTAACAAGGAGGAAAAGTCCACATGGCCGGCAGCCAGCTGGTCACCCAAGTTCGACGCTTCCTGATGCGCATCGGATATTGTTTGGTGTACTTGCTGTGCTATACCTAGCTGTATGCGCTCATTTTGATTTTCGAGCCAAGAGGGAGGGACATTGAAATGCAAAAAAGCTGTCGCTATGAAGCACAGCGCAGCAGCAGCAAATAAAAGTATTGGCGTAACCTTCCGATTCAAAACAGCATGGATTATCCACGAATTTAAACAAATCGCGGGATAAGAACATGTTTAAAGCTTATCTATTAAACAGTATGGGTACCAATCTATAGAATGAAGCTCCATATAAGATGTTTTGCTAAACGCCATGGGTTAAATTGGCTTTATCCCATTCGTTAGTCTATTCCCAGGAAATGCTTCATTATTGATAAAAGGGTCTAACAGCTCTGAAACTATAAGAGTTCAGGAATTGACTTCGCCCCAGGAGAAAGAGGAATCAAATTTCACTCCAGAAAAGAAATGGAATTTAGGGATACGAGATAAGTGTAACTAGACAATCCAAAGGTAATTACACCTCGACCAAATGGAGAGGCCATCACCCCAGTAAATCCGATGCAAGATAGGTTAAGAGCTTAGGCAGCTTTGGTATTTTTTTTACGGCTGCTTCTGTACCAGAGAAATCCTACCGTACCTACCAAGATGTAAGGAATCAGCATGAGGTATAGAATGCCCGTATTTAAGCCAGCACCAACTTGCGACTCTGGCTCCTTGCTACCCGTACCCACATTAGACTCCACAGTGGCGCGGCACATGGCGCATTGGCTATAAGCATCGGAAACAACCAAACTAAGGGTCAAGGCCATCAGCACTGAAAAAAATACTCTATATAATTGTCGCTTCATGGCTTGATAACAACCAAAAGGTGAAGTAGGTTCTTAGGTATAATACGGTGAGATCAATAGATAGACCAACACCCCAGTTACGGCTACATACAACCAGATCGGGAAGGTCCAACGGGAAATACGACGGTGTCGCGCAAACTGCTCTGTAATGGCAAAGTAAACCGAAAGCAATACCAATGGCACGATCACCACTGCCAGTACTATGTGCGTCAGCAGCACAAAGTAGTAGAACGTTTTGAGTAGACCATCGCCACCATAAATAGTCCTTTCACCAAAAAAGTGATAGGTCACATAAGATACCAGAAAGATAGCGGACAAACCAAAGGCAGTCACCATGGCGGCTCTATGCCATTTGATGTTGCCGCGCTTGATATGATAATATCCTACTACCAAAGCAATCGCCGTCAATGAATTCAGGATAGCGTGCAAAGTGGGCAAAAAGGATACATCCACGCTTTGAGAACCTTCTTTGGGCATAAAAAAAAGAATGGCCACTACGACTGGGATTGCTAATGAAAGAATAGCAATCAGTATCAGGTATTTTTTGTCGCTGCTGGTGGCAGGACTATTTTGATTTACTGTATTCATCTAAAAGAACTCTAATCTCTAAAATAAGCCGGTCAACATCAGCCACGTCCGTGCCATCATAAATGCCTCGCACATACCTGTTTTTATCTACCAGCATAAACTTCTCACTATGGATAAAATCCTGCTGGCCCTCCACCTGCATGACAGGAAGGTAGAATCCTTTTTGTGCCAGCGAATAAATTTGTTCCCGGTCGCCTGTCAGAAAATGCCATTTGGCTGGATCTGCTCCGTAGCGCTCCCCATATTCTTTCAATACCGCTTGTGTATCATATTCAGGGTTGACGGTAAATGACACAAGTTTAACTTGTAACTCGTCCTGAAATGCCTCTTGTACCCGAACCAATTGAGATGACATGTCCTTGCAAATATCCGGGCAGGTAGCGAAAAAGAAGTCTGCTACATAGATGTGTCCATCTAATTGCTTTTGGGATATCGTCTGGCCTGTTTGGGAAGTGAAACTGAACTCTGGTATTCTGTTGAAAACAGTATCACCTTGAGCATCCGTCACAACCTCACCTACATTGTCAACCTGGGGGAAATAGGTTCTCAGCGTGAAATGATGTTCACCGAAACTTCCGATGAATATAAAAATAAGAATAGGCACTAATAGTAGGATTCCTAATATTAGTGCCTTTGCATTACTCATAGTAAGTATACTTAGTTGAAGTAGTTTCTTATGGAATCGAAGTAATAGCTCCCTTCAGAAATAAGGGCAACCATCAACCAGATTACCAAAGCCATCGGGATCAGAATTGACCAGATAAGCGCTTTAGACTCATGCTTCAAGTGCATGAACTCAGCTACAATGTAGAACGCCTTGAAGATAGTCAGGATGATGAAGATCGAGTTACGAAGCGTACCTGCATCCATCGTGAAAGCGAACAAGAATTCAACCGCAGTCAGGCCTACCAGGATAAAGAAAGTTTTCCAGATAACCTTTGTCTGTGCTTTAGGTATTTCACCTGTCTGGTGAAAATCGTTGGAGTGATCCGAATGAGCTGCCATAATGTGCTTTATGTTTTAGAGGCAGCCCCCGCTTTTAACGGGCGCTGCAACCGTTTTAGTTTATACCGAATGAAATTAGATCAGATAGAAGAACGTAAACACGAATACCCAAACAAGGTCTACAAAGTGCCAGTAAAGGCCTACTTTCTCCACCATTTCATAGTGACCGCGCTTGTGATATACTCCGTTTACTGTATTGATGAAAATCATGAGAAGCAATACCACACCGGAGAATACGTGCGTTCCGTGAAATCCAGTGATAAAGAAGAACAGGTCAGCGAACAATGGCGGACCGTACTGGTTCATCGTCAGGTTTGCACCGAATATACGTGTGCCATCAGCCAGCAGCATACCTTCGTCAGTACCAGTTATAAAGTGAGCCCACTCCCATGCCTGACAACCTAAGAATATACTACCGAACAGGATTGTCCACAGCAACCATTTCTGAACATCATTTTTATCCATACGATGCCCCGCTTCTACTGCCAATACCATAGTTACAGAGCTCAGAATGAGGATCATCGTCATTAAGGCTACGAAAGCCAAAGGAAGATCCACCCCATGGAAACCAGGGAATGCATTGAACACCTTCTCAGGTATAGGCCACCATTCTGTAGAGAATGTAAAATCTTCTGGCGTTCCTGTGTATGGTGCGTTACTGTGGCGTGACAGACCGTAAACGATCAGAAGCGCACCAAAAGTAAATGCGTCAGAAAGCAGGAAAAACCACATCATGAGTTTCCCGTAGCTCGCTTTTAGAGGCTCGTTACCACCATCCCATGTACCTGTTTTAGGTGCTTCCAGCGTAGTTGAAGTAGACATAGTTTATGTATTGAAAAAAACGTGTTTAGTGATTTAATCTCAAAAATATATACAAATATAGCCAAAGCCCTCCTAAAAAGTGCCAGTAAATCGTGCATAGCTGAATGCGCAACATACTCTTTGAATGCACTTTATAACGAATACTGGCCGTAATTACAAAAGCAAGGTATAACAACCCTGTAATTATATGGAATGCATGCACTCCAGTTAATACATACATAAATGAACCGGAAGGGTTGCTGGTCTCACCACCGAAGAAAACATTGTTCGATACCAGTTCAGACCACCCGTTCCACTGCCCAATCAAGAAAGTTATACCTAAACCAAAGGTAAGGTACAGCAACAAACGCATCCTTGAAATATTATCAGAGGCTGCAGCATTGTGCGCCATTTGCATGGTAACACTGCTTAGCGCAATGATCACCGTGTTGATGAGCAAGATGTTTGGTAAATCGAATTCCAGCCAGTTGCCTTCTGCCCGGCGCACCAAGTAGGCGCTCGTAAAGGCTGCAAACATCATAATAATACTAATAATAATCAACCACAGCGTAAACTTTAATGGGTGTACTCCCGCTGTGTTATTCTCCTCTCCAAGTGATTTAGCCACCATATCCATCTACTAAATTTTATCTAAAACGAAAGCTATCTGCACAATAGGCAGATACAGAAATGACCCAAACATGATATTCATAGCAGCCTTATTGGTGCAGGTGCGCATGAGATGAAAAGTTTGAGCCAGAAAAAGCACACCGCAAATAACCGCAATCAGTGCCGAAGTGGTACCTGTCATACCAAATTGCAAGGGCAAAAGGCTTAGCGGTATCAGCACCAAGGTATAGATCATAATTTGGACGGCCGTTTTCAGGTTTTTGCCACCTTCCATGGGTAACATCTTGAAACCAGCTTTCTTATAATCATCATCCAATACCCAAGCAATTGCCCAGAAATGAGGGAATTGCCAGATGAACTGTATCCCAAACAGGATCCAGGCCTCTACACTTAAAGTACCTGTAGCAGCCACCCAACCGATAAGCGGAGGCAATGCACCAGGTATAGCTCCCACAAAAACATTGATTGGGCTTATTCTCTTAAGCGGGGTATAAACAAAACCGTAAAGTACAAGCGATAAGAGCGCAATTGCCGCTGTGAGCGTATTAAAGAGATTCGCCAGTATCAGCAAGCCTCCTATACCTAGGATAACGCCATAAACGGAAGCCTCTAAAACACTCAGCTGATTGGTTGGCAAGGGTCTGTTAGCTGTCCGCTTCATTAATTTATCCAGGTCTTTTTCTAAGATCTGGTTAACAATATTTGCAGCGCCGGTTACCATTAAACCTCCCAGCATGACCAATGCAATCTGTACCCAACTTCCCCCTGGGTGACCTAAAATAAAACCAATAGCACTCGAGAAAGCTACAGTAAAACTTAATCTGAACTTGAGAAGTTTGAAATATGCTGAAGCCTTTTGTGCCATGAAAGCTAAGGACAGTACCGATTCAGATCTATTGGAAATCATTAGTTAAGAACCACCACTGGTTTTTCAATCGCTTTTCTAGAAGCGTAATAGTAAACAATCATTATCAGAAACTGCATGCCAAATAACAAAGTAGCAAATGTTAAGTGCAGAGGTTGCAAGATGGCAGGTATAGCAAAATATGCCATGATCACACCAAATACAATCTCAATTGCTACCAGAAAAAGCATCCAGTTAGTTAATACTCTCAGCTGACGATCTTTTAGCTTGTAAATCACATAAGCCATGTAAAGATGAATCGCCAGTAACAGGATAGAAAAAGAACGATGGATGTAAAAACTCATCCCAAGCTGATCAACCCACAGCTCTCTACTTGCGCCGTTCATGTCGAAAGCCACTATGTCAATTTCTTCGCGCACTTGCGTGCCAATTAGAATCTGTACAAAAGTAGCCAGCATCACTAGCCAGATCACAAAAAACAGTTTTCTGGAAAACTGTAAACGAATCGGTATCGAAATTGACTTTGCTCTAACGACTGCGTACTGTAATAGCGCTACCAGAACCAGCGCCAGCGCCATGTGTACCGTTATGGTAACAGGCAACAGGTTAGTTGACACAACAATTGAACCTAGCCAGCCCTGAAAACCTACCAGTATAAAACTGACCAGAGATAGATAAAAAACAGCTTTATCCGTTTTTAAATATGGAACTGCATACACAACAGTCAGGAAGATCAAAAGACCAATGATTACCCCTACCAGTCTATTTAAATACTCAATCCAAGTCTTCGTAACGTTAAACTCCGTTTCGATGTATTGGCTCGGATGATCAAACAACTGCTTCGATACTTGATCGAAGCCCAACCTATCCAGGTACCCGGCTAGTTTCTTGTTCTTCTCTATGCGTTTCTCTTTATATACCTCCAGATAATCATCTGGCAACTGTTTAACATCAGTTGGAGGAACCCAACTGCCAAAACACTTAGGCCAGTCAGGACAACCCATCCCAGACCCGGTGCTTCGCACGATTCCTCCAACTAATATCAGGAAGTACACAGCAATGACTGTAAGTACTCCAATATTTATAAACCTTTTATGCTGAAAAGATTTAATAGCCATTTATGTTATTCTAAATCTCTCTCGTGCGGCAGATTTGAAGACTGCGTCTGAGAGAATGGTACGTGCTGAGGAATGTAATCCTCTACCGCGCCTGGTTTGCTGTAATCATAAGGCCATCTGTATACTGTAGGGATTTCTCCTGGCCAGTTACCGTGACCTGGGTTAACAGGCGTAGTCCACTCCAATGTGTTAGAATGCCACGGGTTAGCTGTAGCACGACGACCTTTGAAAATGCTGTACACAAAATTGAACAGGAAGATAATCTGAGCAGTAAAGCCAAGAATGGCAGCGATACTGATGAAACTGTTCATATCTGCAAACATATTGAAGGCGTTAAATCCAGTCCAAGAGTAATATCTTCTTGGGAAGCCTGCAATACCCAGGTAGTGCATTGGCATAAACACCAGGTAAGCAGATAGGAACGTAAACCAGAAGTGAACATATCCTAACTTCTCATCCATCATTCTACCGAACATCTTCGGGAACCAGTGGTAAATACCACAGAACATGCCGAAGAAGGCAGCAGCTCCCATTACAAGGTGGAAGTGAGCGATTACAAAGTACGTATCATGCAGCATGATGTCCAGTGAAGAGTTACCCAGGATAATACCTGTCAAACCACCAGAGATGAACAATGACACGAATGCGATGGCAAACATCATAGCAGCAGTGAAGCGGATATTACCTCTCCAAAGCGTAGCCAGCCAGTTGAATACTTTAACAGCTGATGGTACCGCAATAATCAATGTAAGGAACATGAATACGGAACCAAGGAAAGGGTTCATACCTGTTACGAACATATGATGCGCCCATACTACGAAGGATAGTAAGGAAATACCCAGCAAGGAACCGATCATGGCTCTGTAACCAAAGATTGGCTTACGGGAGTTAGTAGCAATTACCTCCGATACGATACCAAAAGTAGGCAGGATCACGATGTAAACTTCCGGGTGACCAAGGAACCAGAACAAGTGCTGGAACAGAATGGCGCTACCACCTGTATTAGAAAGAGCCTCTCCGGCAATATAAATATCTGAAAGATAGAAGCTAGTACCGAAGCTACGGTCAAATATCAGAAGCAAAGCAGCTGAGAAAAGAACCGGGAATGAAAGAAGACCCAGAATAGCTGTCAGGAAGAAAGCCCAAATGGTAAGCGGAAGCTTGGTCATGGACATGCCCTTCGTTCTCAGGTTGATTACGGTTGTGATATAATTCACACCACCCAATAACTGAGATACAATAAACAAGGCCATACTTACTAACCAAAGCGTCATACCTGTACCTGAGCCAGAAATAGCCTGTGGAAGTGCACTTAGTGGAGGATATACTGTCCAGCCACCGCCTGCAGGACCTGTAGACAGGAACAGAGAAATGAACATCACTACGCTGGCCATAAAGAAAATCCAGAAAGACAGCATGTTCATGAATCCGGATGCCATATCACGGGCACCGATTTGCAGCGGAATAAGGAAGTTACTGAAGGTACCGCTCAAACCTGCTGTCAACACGAAGAATACCATGATGGTACCGTGCATTGTTACCAAAGCAAGGTAGAACTCCGGATCCAGTTTACCATTTACGATCCATCCGCCCAAGATTGGCTCAAGGAAAGTAAAGGTAGCTTCTGGCCAGCCTAGTTGTAAACGGAAAATAACAGAGAGGAATCCACCTACAAAACCCCAGAAAATACCTGCAAACAAAAACTGCTTTGCAATTACTTTGTGGTCCTGGCTAAAGATGTACTTCTCGAAAAAGTTCTGATCGTGATGATGATCATGCTCCTCGTGAGCGTGATGTACATCTTTATTGATTGAGATATCTGTACTCGACATTGTTGATTTGATTTAATGCTACAACTCTGTTTTTACTTCTTCTGCACTCTTCTCAAGCACCACCTGATTTTTTGAATCAGTAGCGAATTTAGTAAGAAGCTGTGGGTTCTGCTCAATGAAAGGTGACTGTGCAGCCATCCATTCCTCGTATTCCTCCGGCTCATCAACTACCAGAATATATCTCATAGCAAAGTGACCACGACCGCATATTTCAGTACAGGCAAGTTCATAGTTAAATTCTGGGTTACCAGTCTCTGAACGCATCTCTGCTGTAGTCTTGCTAGGAACGAACCAAAACTTGGTTGGCATACCAGGCACAGCATCCATTTTAAGACGGAAGTGAGGAAGGAACACGCTATGAATCACATCTCTTGATCTGATTTTCAGGAGCACTGGCTTTCCCTTAGGAACGTGAATCTCACGTGGCATGAAATCATCCATTGAGTTTGGATCGCTGAAATTAACACCCATCTCGTTGGTAGCATCAATGTATTGCACATTGGCCTCACCCAATTTACCATCAGCACCTGGGTAACGAACTAACCAGCTAAACTGCTTGCCCATTACCTCTATTACTACAGAATCTTCCGGTGCAGCGCTGGTAATATTAGACCAGGTTTTCCAACCGGCAAACACCAACAAAGCCATTACTACAGCCGGAATCATGGTCCACACGATTTCCAGTTTGTTGTTGTGTGGGTAATAGTAAGCACGCTTGTCATCCTTGTGCTGATACTTGTAAGAGTAAAAGAATAGCAAGATCTGGGTGATTACAAACACGATGCCGATCACAACCATCGTAATCCAGAACAACTCATCAGTCCAGGCACCATGTACTGATGCAAGAGGCTGATTCATCTGGTCCCATGAGTCAGAGAAAGACCAGGCAAATACTACTCCACCTACAATCAGGAAGAGCAATAATAAAACACCGTTTACTTTGTTACTTGTCTTGGTTGTTCCAGCAGCACGTTGTGACGAACCTCTGAAAATAGAGGCCAATGTGCCAATCCTGAACATAAGGAACAGGATGACTAATAACAGAACTATGGATAAACCTATGGCGAACGTAATCATTATTTAACGCTTTTAGTATGATCTCTAAACATGATGGTGAACACTCTCCTCCAGGAACGGGTGGTTTACTGGAACAAGAGACGCTTTAGCAAGGCCTTTTGTAAAAGTAATGAGGAATACACCCAGGAAGATCAATGTAGTACCAATCTCAATAAACCCTATACCTGCTCCGGTACGAAGCGTACCTGGCATCATCATAAGGTAGAAGTCCAGCCAGTGACCGGCAAGGATTGCAATACAAACGATTTTCAACATGATCATCTGACGTTTTGCATCTCTTGTCATAAGAACCAAGAAAGGGAATGCAAAGTTTACAATCAGGTTCGTAAAGAAGATCCACTTGTAGTGGCCTTCATTTCCGCTCAAACGCTCAATGAAGTATATGGATTCTTCCGGAATGTTTGCATACCAGATCAGCATGAACTGTGAGAACCACACATAAGTCCAGAAGATTGAGAAGGCAAATACGAACTTACCCAAATCGTGCAGGTGATTGGCATTAACCATTTTCAGGTAGCCATTCTGCTTCAGGATGATTACAGTTAATGTAGTGGCGGCCAAACCAGATACCCACCAGCTAGCGAATACATACCAGCCAAACATAGTGGAGAACCAGTGTGTGTCAATGGATAGTACCCAGTCCCAAGCTGATAGCGAAGATGTTACACCAAATACTACCAGGAACATAGCAGAAATTCTGATGCTCTTATGGTAATAAGATGTGCCTCCATGCAGATCTTCGTTGATTGAGTTTCTTCTCAACCAATTGAAGAATACAATCCAAAGCACGAAGTAAGCAATCATTCTGATCAGGAAGAACCAAAAGTTAAGGAATGGGGCCTTACCGGCAATAATTGGGTCGTACTGAGGGTTTGGCGTTACGCCGTCTTCCAAAAATTCATTGTAAAGATAGTCGTGTGTCCAATGGAATATATCGTGACCTCCCAATAAGAATACAACTAACATAACGGCACCACCAATTGGCAGGTAGTAACCTAATGCTTCCGGTATACGCTTAATCAATACAGACCATCCCGCGTAAGCTACATACTGCACAGCTACAAAGAACACGCCTACTAGCGCTATACCTGTAAAATAAACGTTATTCAACCAAAGGTTCACAAAGAGCCTTTTGGTCCAAGAAACTGCTTCGTGGCCTGCGGCGGCAGCTTCTCCATGCCCTTCGGCATGATCTCCGCCACCCATGGCAGCCACAATTATCCCAGCTATAAGCAATACAACACCTATAGCTATCATTAAGAAAAACTTATTGTTCGTTTTTCTGGAAATGATGAGTCTTTCTTCTGTCATTATCCTTTTGATATTATGCCTTAGACTTAGTTAGTAGGTGTAGTACCTGTTTGTGTTGTATCAGCTGCTTCCTCAGTAGCAGGGGCTGCTGCCTCGCCTTTCTGAAGTTGCTGCACGTACATCACGATTTTCCAACGCTCTGTTGGATTAACCTGCGAGCCGTGTGGCATCATGCGTCCTCTGCCATTGGTGATCACATGATAAATGTGTCCTTCAGAAAGTGACGCTACTCGGCCAGCAGAATAGGAAGGTACACCTTTAAACTTCTGCCCAACAAGTCCTTGTCCGTCGCCCTGGTCTCCATGGCATGGAGCACAGAAACGTGTGTAAAGCACTTGTCCTTCTGACAGGTTCAATTCACTTTTCTCCAGTGGATTCTTCAACTCCACGCCAGCTGTCTCTGCGTCGTCTTTGGTTAGATACAGGTTGTAACCCATCTTGCCACGAGCTACAGTACCTTCCGCTGGTTCACGCATGTTCAGACCGCCTGGGTTGAATTTATTCTGATCAAGTTGAGAATAAGGGTCAAGCGGAACTGAATGATACATATCAGGCGCATACTCCAGTCCTGGCTCCTTTTCATTGCTACATGC
The DNA here is from genome assembly GCF_014773225.1 of Pontibacter aquaedesilientis. Lineage (GTDB taxonomy): Bacteria > Bacteroidota > Bacteroidia > Cytophagales > Hymenobacteraceae > Pontibacter > Pontibacter aquaedesilientis. The sequence goes on from NZ_JACXAJ010000005.1 coordinate 33,782, forward strand.
TACCAGCATGGCACCTGAAAACAATACCGCAGAGGCTTTAATACCTAGATTTAATAGACCTTTCATTATTTGATTACCTCCTTCTCGTTAACTTCGATAGCACCATTAGAACGAAGCAGGTTGTTAAGTGCTGACATGTCTGTTACACCTTCTTTCACTTCGATCGCCATCACAAACTTGTCATCTGTTGAGCGCTTGTCAAAAACATTCACCTTAAAGGAAGGCTTCAGTTTTGTAACAATGAAGAAAGTGATCACCATACCGAAAGCGGCGCATAATACGGTAAGTTCGAATGTTACCGGGATGAAGGCCGGCAATGAGATGTGCGGCTTACCACCGATGATCATTGGCCAGTCGAAACCAAGCATCCAGATTTGCATCCACAATGCGAAGGAAGTTCCGAACAAACCGCAGAAAAATGCTACGATTGGAAGTCTGGAACGCTTGATACCTAATACATCATCGATACCGTGTACAGGGTATGGCGAGAAAACTTCGTAAATATTAGTACCGGCAGCCCGGACGTTCTCGATGGCCTGCAGCAGGACATCCTCATCATCGTAGATACCTAGAACGAATTTTTTAGTCATTGCTATGGATGTGTATTAGTGTGCGAATCCTTATCAGTTCCGTGCATGGTGCCATGTGGGTGGTGCTTCACTTCTGAAGAAGACTTCAGGATAGATTTCACCTCTGCCATATTCACTACAGGGAAGAACTTGGCAAACAAAAGGAACAATGTGAAGAACAAACCGATTGTGCCGACATAAACTCCGATGTCTACAATTGTTGGAGAGAACATAGCCCATGAAGATGGCAGGTAGTCTCGGTGCAGTGACGTTACGATAATTACGAATCGTTCGAACCACATACCAATGTTCACGAAGATAGTGATAATGAAGGTAGCGGTCAGACTTCTTCTGATGCTTCTGAACCAGAACAGCTGTGGTGTAATTACGTTACAGGTCATCATAGCCCAGTAAGCCCACCAGTAAGGACCAGTAGCACGGTTGATGAAGGCGTACTGCTCATATTCTACACCTGAGTACCAAGCAATAAAGAATTCAGTGATATAAGCCACACCTACGATGGAGCCAGTCAGGATAATTACCTTGTTCATCGACTCCACGTGCTCCAGCGTAATGTAATCTTCCAGTTTGAATACTTTGCGCGTGATAATCATCAGCGTAAGTACCATCGCGAAACCAGAGAAGATCGCACCTGCCACGAAGTATGGAGGGAAGATCGTGGTGTGCCATCCTGGAATTACAGAGGTTGCAAAGTCCATGGATACGATCGTGTGAACAGAAAGTACCAGTGGAGTCGCAAGACCAGCCAGAATGAGGGAAACCGTTTCGTAACGAGACCAGGCTTTGGCGGAACCAGTCCAACCAAATGAAAGGAACGCATAAGCTCTGCGGGCGATCGGACCTGTTGCTCTGTCGCGGATGGTTGCAAAGTCAGGAATCAAACCGATGTACCAGAAAACAAGCGATACTGAGAAGTAGGTAGAGATCGCGAACACGTCCCAAAGGAGTGGTGAGTTGAAGTTAACCCAAAGCGAACCGAAGGTGTTAGGCAATGGAAGCACCCAATAGGCCAACCAAGGACGACCCATGTGCAAAACCGGGAACATGGCGGCGCATATTACGGCAAAGATCGTCATCGCCTCGGCTGCGCGGTTAATTGAAGTTCTCCACTTCTGACGGAACAGGAGGAGGATCGCTGAGATCAGCGTACCGGCGTGACCGATACCTACCCACCACACGAAGTTGGTGATATCCCATGCCCATCCTACTGTTTTGTTGAGGCCCCACTCGCCTATACCGAACCACAGGGTGCGGTATACGGACCAAAGAAAAATAGCCAGACCTACCAGAGCCACAGCAAGGGCAGCCGCCCAACGTGCGTTGGGCTTGGCCTCCACCTGTCTGCAGACATCTTCGGTGATATCGTGGTATGTTTTACCCCCCGTTACCAGAGGCTCTCTTATCGGAGATACGTGCTGCATAGCGCTATCTAAATTTTAAATTAAGCTAAGTTTCTAATTTTTGTCAGGTATGTCACGTTCGGCTGTACGTTCAGTTCTTCCAGTACGTGGAAGGCACGCTCGCCTTTTTCACGGGCAAGAGTCTTAGAAATACGGCTTTCCGGATCCAGCATATCACCGAAGATGATCGCGTCGGTTGGGCATGACTGCGCACAGGCACTCACGATTTCACCGTCAACCGGTCTTCTGTTCTCACGCTTGGCTTCGAGCTTGCCCAACTGCACGCGCTGCACGCAGAAAGAGCATTTCTCCATTACACCTCTGGAACGAACCGTTACATCCGGGTTCAACACCATCTTACCCAAGTCGTTGTTCATGTTGAAGTCAAACTTATCGTTGTTAGAATAAGCGAACCAGTTGAAACGACGAACTTTATAAGGGCAGTTGTTAGCGCAATAGCGGGTACCTACACAACGGTTATAAGCCATCTGGTTGATACCTTCTGAACTGTGCATTGTGGCAGCAACCGGGCAAACCGTCTCACATGGAGCATGGTTACAGTGCTGGCACATCATTGGCTGGAAGATAACGCTTGGATTGTCGGCCGGATTTTCCATTGTCTGGTAATCCTTCGCCTCATGCTCCACAGCACTATAGTAACGGTCGATACGCATCCAGTGCATTTCACGACGGTTCAGAACTTCCTGCTTGCCTACTACTGGAATGTTATTCTCAGCCTGACAGCTGATCGTACAAGCACCACAACCGATACAGGAGTTAAGGTCAACTACCATACCCCAATGGTGGTTCTTGTATTCGTAGTCATCCCATAGGGAGATAGCAGCTGGCTTAGCCGGACCCTCATGCGTAGCGATACGGATGTATTCCGTTACTTCTTTCGGGTTTTTCTTATAGTTAGCCAGTGTGTTTTCCTGCACAACCAGACGATCCATGATCGTGTGGTGCGTTTGCATCTGGGCGATCTCAACAGTTGAACCGGTTTTCTCTAGCTGCACACCACCTGCAAACAGAATAGTATTGTCAGCTACCGTAGCTATAGGGAAGGCGTTAGCACCCCGACCTTTAGCAGTTGGCATGGATTCCACCTCACGGCCATAGCCCATGGCTATACCTACTGTTCCTGCCGCTTGTCCTGGCTGGATAAGTGCTGGGAGCTCCAGTGTTTTACCATTCGCGTATGTTACCTTGATAACATTGCCCTGCACGATATCCATTTCTTTTGCCATGCTTTGTGACATAGCAACGTAGTTATCCCAAGTTGCTTTAGAGATAGGGTCAGCCATCTCTTGTAACCATGGGTTATTCGCTTCTGAGCCAGTACCAATCGCTACTTTCTCATAAACTACTGCTTCTATTTTGCCTCCGGCTACAGCTTTGGATGCTCTTCCGGCAGCGTCAGCTGCAGTCATGGTGCTGGCAGCTCCTGTGCTTAAAGCAAGCATGCTGGTACCATTCTCCAGTACACCGTCATGCACGGCTTTCTCCCAGAATGCGTTGAAGTCTCCTGAAGCAGATTTTCTCCAGTTGTTGCGCAGGTACTCGTAGAAGTTGGTGTTGTTGCCACTCCAGGTAAGCAAGCTGTCCTGCATCTGGCGTGTCATGAAGATTGGGCTGATCACAGGCTGAGCCAGGCTTAGGAAGCCTCTTTTCGGCTCGTAGTCATTCCAGGACTCCAGGTAATGATTGTCTGGCGTAACGTAGTCAACCAGTGCAGCAGTCTCATCTACCCTGTCAGCAAATGAAACTTTCAAGGCAACACGCTTTAGGCCACTTGCCACACGCTCTGCAAGTGGATGGTCATAAACAGGGTTTGCACTGTAGAAGAAAACTGCTCCTACGCTACCATTGTTCATTTCCTCGATCAAACGCAGCATTTGCGCATCGTTACCCTGCTTCACAAAGTATGGAGCAGCTGTATCGATCGTTGTGCCTTCCGCTCCTATCGACTTATTGATTGCCGTTATAAGCGTTTGTACAGCAGGATCGTTAGAACCCGACACTACCAATGCACGACCATTGTTCGCACGGAGATCTTTGATAACCGCGTCGATGGCCTTTTTATCTACAGTAGCAGGAGCGCTTGAACCCTGGCCAGAAAGACCATTGTAGATTGCCTTTACTACTGCCAGCTCTTCTGAAGGCTTGATTGGAACACGTACGTCTGCGTTAGCACCTGTCAGAGACATAATGGTCTCGAACTGGTAGTGGCGTGACATGTTACGGTTGTCAGAAGATACTTTTCTATTTTGGATGTACTGTTTTGCAAATGGAATTGGAGCAACCCATGTACCCAGGAAATCAGCACCGATGCTCACAATGATGTTCGCCTTGCTGAAGTCATACCCTGGCACCACGCCACCGTTCGCTCCTATCAGGGCCGAAGCAGAGTTAGCGTCGTAAGTTACGTGCTCGAAATTACCAGTTTTAGCACCGAACTCATTGATCAATTGCTTGGTAGAGGGGCTGATAACAGTAGAAGACACGAAAGCTACTTTGCCGCTTACACGGGAAAGTGCTGAACGAATCTCACTGTCAACCTTTTTCCACTCTGCTTCTTTGCCTTTGATCAGTGGCGTGCGAAGTCTGTTATTGTCATAAAGACTCAGTACAGATGCCTGTGCCTTTGAGCTTGTGCCCATTGGCGTGAGCGAAGAGCTTGGGTTTGGCTCTATTTTGATTGGTCGCCCTTCGCGTGACTTCACCAGGATGCTGTTGAAGTCGCCGTTGTTGAAGTAAGTAGACGCATACCAGTTTGCTACACCTGGCTCTACATCCACTGGTTTATTCAGGTATGGAATTGCCTTTCTTACAGGCGCCTCACATGAAGCGAGCGTGGCAGCTGCCAGGCCAAAGCCTAACAGTTTTAGGAAATCTCTTCTTGGGGCAGTTGCTCCCGAAGACTCTCCGTCTCCTTTTGCTTCGTTTATCGGCAGGAATTCTGGAAACTCATTATGAGCGTTTTTCGCGAATCCAGGAGTATTCTCAAGCTCCTCTATCCCTTTCCAGTATTTTATTCTGTCTTGCATATTATATCTAGAAAACTCGAATCCTTAAATCTTAATTAATTAGTAGTGGCACTTAGAACATTCTGCACCACCATTGGACGTCACTGTAAAGGCACCTTTGGAGCTCTCCTCGTGCAATTTCACCAGGTTGTCATAATATGCATTCCCTTCTGTGTTGAGAGGCGTTTCACGGTGACAGTCGATACACCAGCCCATCGTTAGCGGAGAGTACTGGTACACCACTTCCATTTCCTGGATAGGACCGTGGCAAGTCTGGCACTCGATTCCACCAACCTGTGTGTGCTGTGAGTGGTTGAAGTAAGCCAGGTCAGGCAAATTATGAATGCGCACCCACTCGATCGGCTTGTTACGCTCTAGGGCTTTGTAAATCTTTTGGATTTCAGGAGATTCTGTTTTGATCTGGCTATGGCAGTTCATACAGATATTCGCTGATGGTATACTTGCGCTCTTGCTCTCATATACTGTCGTGTGGCAATAGTTACAGTCGATCTGATGCTCGCCAGCGTGCAGTTTGTGCGAGAAGGCGATTGGCTGGGTCGGCGCATAACCTTCCTGAATACCAATACCCATCACTTTACCCAGGGCCAGATCCAGCAGCACTATCACAAAGATCAATACTACCAGTGTGCGTACGGCTTTAGACTTGTATACCTTAGAGAAATCAAAACGCTGATTAACAACCTCTGCGTCATACTCATCCAGTTCCTTATTCTTGTTAAGATAGTTCTTAAGAAGTGAAGAAATCAGCAATAGGGTCACGACCAGCACGATCAGCACAATAATCAGCACTACCAGGATGATATCCAGGTAACCACCAATCGCACCTATAGCATCAGTACCAACATTTTTGCCTGGTGCTGCGTCAACCGCACCAGCGGCCGGAGCCTCAGCAGCTGCAGCCTCAGCTGACTTGATGTAAGTCAGAATAGCTTTCACCTCATCATCAGAGAAAGCAAAGGAAGGCATCGCCTGCTTGTTGAACTGATTGTAAACCGCGATTGCATCCTTATCTCCGGACTGGATCAGCGCCTGGGAGTTTTTGATCCAGCTCACCAGCCAAGGCTGTGCTCTGCGCTCATTAACACCTTTCAGACCAGGACCAACAACTACGTCGCTTCCCACAGAGTGGCATACCACGCAGTTATTCTTGTACAGGGACTCGCCTGCACTTACAATACCTGCATCATCTACAGGTAGACTTGCGCCCTGCGCATACCCAGATGTAGACACCCCGAAGGAAGCCGTCAGGGCAAACAAAAAGGCAATCAAGAATTTGGTTTTCGCTCTTAGTATACAGCTAATCATAGCCAGAATCGCTTGTGTTTAGTATAATGGTGAATTTACTTTACGGGCACAAATCTACTACCTGAAACCCATTAATCAAATATTATATGTTTATTTTTGACCCTATACACAATATCCCCGGGAGTACAATCCTTTTAAACCTATTTCCGCTATTAATTTAATGCTAGGGCCTTTTTTAATTAAAATTATTCTAAATAACCCCTTTGCATTACGCTCGTCTTTCCTTGAAAATATCTACAATTTTAAAGGCATTTCTCAATCACATAATTTACACTTTATGAACCTATACCCATGGGCTTTTGTTTGCCTGCGCCGAGGTAATTGTTGAACTTTCAATTTGTGTTCACTCCCTCTAGTTGGCTACCTTATATATATATAGTGTGTAATCGTTATGCTCCCAAAAGCCTACTCGCGGGATATCCGTTGTTATCCACTCTTCAATTCCCTGCACTCACGCATAATTTCTACACAAGTTTTTGTATTACAGAATCCTTACCGTATATTTGCACCCTAAAACAAAAAATTCTCATAACCAAATGGAATTAAAAAATTACGAAACGGTCTTCATTCTGACGCCTCTGTTGAACGAGACGCAGATGCAGGAAACGGTCGAGAAGTTCAGACAGGTGCTTAAGGAAAATAGCGCCGACATTATCCACGAAGAGAACTGGGGCCTGCATAAGCTTGCTTACCCAATCCAGAAGAAATCTACTGGTTTCTACCACCTCATCGAGTTTAAGGCTCCATCTACTGTAATTGATGTGCTTGAGCTGGCTTATCGCCGCGACGAAAAAGTTGTTCGCTTCCTTACTACTGCTCTTGATAAGCACGCAGTTGCTTACAACGAGCGCAGAAGAAAAGGTGAGTTTAAATCACAGGCTAAAAAAGAGGAGGTTAAAGCATAATGAGCCTAGTTAACGAAAGAGTACACAAGCAAGAGAATCGTCAGAAATACTGCCGTTTCAAGAAAAGCGGTATCAAGTATATCGACTATAAGGATGGCAACTTCCTGCTTAAGTTCGTAAACGAGCAGGGCAAGATCCTTCCAAGAAGATTGACAGGCACTAGCCTGAAGTTCCAGCGTAAAGTTGCTCAGGCTGTTGCCCGTGCACGTCACCTGGCTATCTTACCTTATGTAACTGATTCTTTAAAATAAGGAGGTAACGAACATGGAAGTAATACTTAAAGATGACGTTAAGAACCTTGGTTACAAGAACGATATCGTTACTGTAAAGCCAGGATATGGCCGTAACTACCTTATCCCACAGGGACTGGCTGTTTTGGCTGACAAGACTAACAAGAAAATCGTAGCTGAGAACATCCGCCAGGCTGCTCACAAACTGGAGAAAATCCAGAATGACGCGCAGGAAGTGGCAGATAAGATCGGTGACCTTACGTTGGAAATCCCTACTAAAGTAGGTGAAACTGGCAAGATCTTCGGCTCTGTTACAACGAACCAGATTTCTGAGGCTCTTAAGGCAAAAGGTCACGATGTAGACCGTAAGCGCATTTCTTTTGATCAGGAAGTGAAAACAGCTGGCGAATACACTGCCACGCTGAACCTGCACAAAGAAGTGAAGCACCAGATCCGTTTCAACGTAGTAGCTGAGTAATTTTAGCCGCTACCAATAAAAAAAGCGCCCTGCCCAAAAGCAGGGCGCTTTTTTTATTGCCCACTTCCGGTTATTTTGCGGTATACCTGTGGCTGCACCGAATTAAGAATTAGAATACAAAACGGGATATTTCTTACTCTGATAACACAATACTACGTTATTTCTAAAAATTAGAATGCTCTCCTACTACACCGCGTTGATCACTAACTCAGAACTCAAGACTCAGAACTCATAAACTCGTCAGCCTATGTTCCGAACCGAAGTAAATATACCTGCCAGTGACTTGAGCCTGACTTTGCAGGATGGCATGGTTACTATCGGTTCGTGCTTTGCGGAAGTAATCGGCGGTAAACTACTCGAAAACAAAGCGAATGTGCTGGTAAACCCTTTTGGAACGGTTTTCAACCCACTTTCTGTCTGCCGTCTGCTACAGGCTACCATCGGACAGCAGCACAGCTTCGAGAATAATCTGGTGCAGCACGATGGAATCTGGTATGCCTACGATCTGCACTCCTCCCTCTCCTCCCCTAACCGCGCAGAGCTCTTACAACTTATTTCTGAGCGACTCGAACACACCAACAAAGCCCTAAAACAGGCGAAACTACTGATCATCACATTGGGAACGGCTATAGGTTATCGTTTACAGAGCACTGGTGAGGTTGTTGCGAATTGCCATAAGCTGCCCGCCCGCCAGTTTAACCGTGAGTTGTTATCGATTGAAACCATACAGGCTGATTTTGAAAACACGTTGGCCTTATTGCGACAATTCAACCCCAAGCTGCAGGTATTGCTCACCGTTAGCCCGGTACGGCACATCAAGGAAACCATCGAAACCAATAGCGTGAGTAAGGCGATGCTGCGGGTGCTGTGCCATCAATTAACCCAACCATTCCAACAGGTAAGCTACTTCCCTGCGTTCGAGATAATGATGGACGACCTGCGGGACTACCGTTTTTATGGCCGCGACATGGTGCATCCGACAGCGGTGGCTGAAGACTACATCTGGGATAAATTCACAAACGCCTACCTCGACAAAAGCTTTCTCGTTTTTTTAAAAGAATGGGAAAAGATGCGCCGCGCCGTGGCACATCGCCCTTTCCACCCTCAGTCGGAGGCCCATCAATCCTTTTTGAATAAAACTTTGCAGCAACTGCATGCCCTATCGCAACGGTATAGCCTGGACATTTCCGAAGAAGCGCAGGTACTCCAACGCCAGATCATTCTTTAATTTCTGCTGCAGGACGGTCTGTTAACTGCTACAGGTATAGCCATTTGGCTTTCAGGACGGTGGCCCATATAGGCATACTTTTACTGGTCTTGCCCGTAGGTATAGAGTGCCTATAGCCAGTAAACCTTGACGACAATGGCCAAAAACAAAAAACCAAATAGACTGATACAAGAGAGTAGCCCGTATTTGCTACAGCATGCCCATAATCCGGTTGACTGGTACCCCTGGGGTGATGAGGCGCTACAAAAGGCAAAGCAGGAAGACAAGCCTATTTTGGTGAGCATTGGCTATGCTGCCTGCCACTGGTGCCATGTCATGGAGCACCAGTCTTTCGAGAATGATAAGATCGCCAAAGTGATGAATGAGCATTTTGTGTGTATCAAAGTAGACCGCGAGGAACGACCCGATGTGGATGCCGTGCACATGGATGCACTGCAGGCCATGGGCGTACAGGGAGGCTGGCCCTTGAATGTGTTTTTGAACTCGGACGCAAAGCCTTTCTATGGTGGCACCTATTTTTCTCCGCAACAGTGGGTCACCCTTTTACTTAACATTGCCGAAGCATACCAGAAAAACCGGCAGGAACTCGATCAGTCAGCCGAGCAGTTTGTGCAGCACCTGAACCAAAGTGAGCTGACCAGGTATGGGCTGCACGAAAGTGAGGCCAGTGTGAGTGAGCATGAATTTGAGCAACTCTACCAGAACCTAGCCAAACAATTCGACAAGAAACACGGCGGTTTGGGCAGAGCACCCAAATTTCCCATGCCTACCAATTACCTGTTCCTGCTCCGCTACTACCACCATGTCGGCGACGAAACCGCTCTGAAACACCTCAACCTGACGCTGCACGAAATGGCCTATGGCGGAATTTACGACCAGATTGGGGGTGGTTTTGCCCGCTATTCGGTGGATGAAAAATGGCTGGTGCCTCACTTCGAGAAAATGCTCTATGATAACGGCCAGTTAGTAAGCCTATATGCGGAGGCCTATTTGCTGACCAAAGACCCGCTTTACAAAGACGTAGCCTATGAGACCATTGCCTTTGTGGAGCGGGAACTTATGAGCGAAGAAGGCGGCTTTTATTCGTCGCTCGACGCAGACAGCGAAGGCGTGGAGGGCAAATTCTACGTTTTCACCAGAGAAGAATTGCAGGACTTAGTCGGCGAAGAAGAACCGATCATGACGAAATACTATCATGCCACCACAACCGGAAACTTTGAGCACGGGCAAAACATCCTACACCGTCGGATCAGCGACGAGCATTTTGCAAAGGAGAACGAACTGGAGCTGGAGGTATTGGAGGAAATGGTAAAAACCTGGAAAGAGAAGCTGATGGAGGCACGGGCTAAACGCATCCGACCGGGGCTGGACGACAAGATTCTTTGCTCCTGGAATGCGCTCATGCTCAAAGGGCTTGCGGACGCGTACTATACCTTCGGCAATAAACATTTCCTGCATTTGGCCACACGCAATGCGGAGTTCATGCTGCAGCGCTTCAAAAAGGGTGACAGGCTATACCATAACTATAAAAAAGGCACTGCTTCCATCGAGGGTTTCTTAGAGGACTATGCGCTGTTCATCCGGGCACTTATTCGGGTATATGAGATCACGTTTGATGAGAAATACCTGCAGGAAGCCCGGCAACTCGTCCATTATACCTTGGCCAACTTCTTCGACGAACAGGAAAAGCTCTTCTTCTTCACTGATCAAAACGCCCAAAGATTGGTGGCCCGTACAAAAGAGCTGCTTGACAATGTGATCCCCTCTTCTAACTCCGTGATGGCGACTAACCTCTACCTATTGGGGTTGTACTTCAATGAGGAGCGCTTCCAGCAATTATCCGATGCCATGCTGGCGCAGGTCAAACCGCTGGTCGTGAAAGAGCCAAGCCACATGAGTAACTGGGCCTGTCTGTACTTCCATAAGCTGGAGCCCACCGCTGAAGTTGCGATTGTGGGTCAATCGGCACCGGAAATGCGCTCCGAACTTAGCTCCTTCTACATCCCCAACATGCTGCTGGCCGGCACCGACAAGCAAAGCACCCTCCCCTTGCTGCAGGATCGCAGCGCCGTAAATGGCAAAACCACGGTATACGTGTGCTATAACAAAGCCTGCCAGCTTCCGGTACACACAGCCGGCGAAGCTTTGGAGCAGCTACAAAAGGGACTTAAGAAAGATCCCAAATTCCCGGCACTGTAGTATACCTTGGCAAGTATCAGGACACTAGTCGTGAGACTTAAAACAGGGCAAGGATGATCCCTGCTATACCTACAACGGCGCTGCTCCATTACTTTATTTGAAAGCCACCGCTAGTCTCGCAACTGAAAAAACTCAGCATTCCCCTCATCTCTGACTGTTAAACCAAGGTTGCGATTGCCCCACTCCTGTCCCTCCACAAAGGCGCATTTGGAGCAAAAGCAATTTATTTTCCTTCCCATGAGTGCTAAGGATGGGTAAAGGCTTTGAGTCCATTCTGTAAATTCCGGCTTGAGTTTCTGATTCGTCTCAGTCTTAACGTTGCAGGTATAGCCATACCTCATGGAAAGCCTTCGGGATTTACCGGCTTTTTTACGACCTTTGTAAGGTATACCCTATACCTGAAACTTGTCCGAACTACTCGATTTCAATTATCCGCCTGAGCCCGCAGTGGACCGTGTCACACTCTTTGCCGATGTGATTCTGCCCCTGCCGTTGCCAAAGCTCTATACCTACCGCATCCCATTCGAAATGAACGACGATGTGCTTGTAGGCGCCCGGGTAATTGTGCAGTTCGGGGCCAAGCGGGTACTCAGCTGCATCGTTGCCGACATCCACGAAAACGCCCCTGCAGACTATCAGGCCAAGTATATTCTGGATGTGCTCGACGACAAGCCAATCGTCACAGCCCCGCAACTCAAGCTCTTCCGCTGGATCGCGGACTATTACATGTGCACCATCGGCGAGGTGATCAATGCGGCATTGCCCTCTGCACTCAAGCTCAGCAGTGAGTCACGAATACAGCTGCATCCGCATTTCAATCCGGAGGAAGACGATATTCCTTTTGCAACGCAGGAGGCCAAGATCATCTATGCTTTGCAACAGAACCAAGCCCTCACCTTCTCGGACGTAGGCAATCTGTTACAGATCAAGAGTTACCACAAATTCATCAAATCGCTCATCCAGAAGGAGGCGATTATCATATTTGAGCAGGTAAGCGATCGTTTTTCGCCCAAAGTGGTGAAGAAGATCCGCTTGACCGAGCATTTTGTGCAGGAAGAAGGTATGCTGGAGGAACTCTTTAACCAGCTCGCACCCAAGCCAAAGCAACTTGACATCCTCCTCAATTATCTTCAGAAGGTGCCTGTGCACCAGGACATCAACCTGAACTATGCAGGCATAGAGAAAAGTGCACTGGCCAACAATCCGCACCTTTCCAAATCCTCTATTGACTCGCTCATCAAAAAAGGCGTGCTCGAGCAGTTCGACCAGATCATCTCCCGTTTCCCGGTAGACAACTCTGTGCCGCTCAAGCCCATGACACTGTCGGAGCATCAGGAGCAGGCAAAGGATGAAATTCTGGGATTGTTCAAGGAGAAGGATACGGTGCTGTTGCATGGCGTGACGGGCAGCGGCAAAACGGAGGTATACATCGACCTGATCAAGCATGCGCTGGAAGGCGGCGGGCAAGTACTCTACCTGTTGCCGGAGATAGCCCTCACGGCCCAGATCGTGACCCGCCTCATGAAAGTGTTTGGCGACAAGCTGGGCATTTACCATTCCAAGTTTTCGGATAACGAAAGAGCGGAGGTATGGCAAGGCGTGCTCTCGGGCCGCTTCCAGCTGGTGGTGGGTGTGCGTTCGGCTGTTTTCCTGCCTTTCCATAACCTGTCGCTGATCATAGTAGACGAGGAGCACGAGCCCAGCTACAAGCAGTATGACCCGGCGCCCAGGTATAACGCCCGGGAAACGGCCCTGATGATGGCCCACCTGCAAGGCGCCAAAACACTCTTGGGTTCGGCCACGCCGTCCATCGAGACCTACTATAACTGCAAGACCGGCCGCTGGGGACTCGTGACCATGAGCAAACGCTTCGGCGAGGCGAAGCTTCCGGAAATAGAGCTCATTAACGTGCGCGAAGAACAGCACCGGAAAAACATGCACAATCACTTTTCGGGCAAGCTGATTACAGCCATCGAAACGCGGCTGGCACGAAACGAACAGGTGATTCTCTTCCAGAACCGCCGTGGCTATGCCCCCTTCATCAGCTGCGACGAGTGCTCCTGGATACCCAAGTGTAAACACTGTGCCGTGAGTCTTTCCTACCACAAGTATAACAGCGAACTACGCTGCCACTACTGCGGTTACCACGAGCGCATGCCACACGATTGTCCGGCCTGTGGCGCCACCACGCTCAAAAGTATGGGCTTCGGCACTGAGAAGGTGGAAGACGACCTCAAACTTATGCTGCCAAACGCTGAGGTGCAGCGCATGGACCTGGACACGACCAAAAAGAAAAACAGCTACCAGCAGATCATCGCCGACTTTGAAACCGGCAAAACCAACGTGCTGATCGGCACGCAGATGGTCACCAAAGGACTCGACTTCGAGAACGTGAGTCTGGTAGGTATACTCAATGCCGACAGTATCATCCATTTCCCGGATTTTAGGGCGCATGAGCGGGCCTACCAACTGTTTGTGCAGGTAAGCGGCCGGGCAGGCCGTAAAGGCAAACCGGGCACGGTACTCATCCAGACCCGCGACCCACTGCAGCCAATCTTCCGGAAAGTACACAGCAACGACTATACCTCGCTTTACGAGCACGAGATAGAGGAGCGCATGCGCTTCGGCTACCCACCCTTTGCCCGCATGATCCGAATTACAGTGAAGCATGCCGATGAGAAGATCTCTGAGAATGCCGCCATTGTGCTAGCCAAGGATCTGACCGATCAATTAGGTCGCCAGCTGGTGCTAGGACCGGAAGTGCCATACATCTTCAAGATCCGGAACCTGTTTCTGAATGAGATTCATGTAAAATTGCCGCGTGAGAACGTGAATTTAAGAGCTGCCAAACAGGCTATTTCGAAGGTAATTCAGCAGCTGTATCAGCTTCCTGACTTTAAAGGGATAAGGGTTGTTGCGGATGTGGACCCGGCGTAAGCTGCTTAACTATTGCTTGATCCGATTTTTGCTAGCGTAGCTACATCAGTTACAAGTATAGCAACTTGTATTGTTGTTTGGCTTGGCCAGCCGGTCTCTACTTTTTTCTCCCGAATCAAGTTCGGGAGAGGGATCAGAGGTGGTTGGATCCTGTTCCCGTATCCAGGAAAATCCTGCTAATCCTAAAATCCTGTTAATCCTGATCCAGACAAACGAATCTACCGTAAAAATATTTTATTTTTCCTAACCCATCTGAAACCCTGTCAAAAATGGGGGCGTATAAAGAGTACCTTTGGCTAAAAGTTGAAAGCCTGAAAATCAGGAATATCTACCAAGATACTCTATGATTTTCAGGCTTTTCTTCTTTAATCCGCTACCTATTGCTGCTTTCTGCTTCTGTTTAGCAGTACCACATACATGATCCCGAATCCGAGGAAAGCAATCAAAAAGAAGATATCCATCCACGTGTAGACTCCCTGCATAATCTGCCAGCCTTTTACGCCTGCGAAGACAAAACAGGCGATGGCAAGCAATATTCTGAAAATTCTCTGGTTAGGCATAAACGTTATGTAAGTGTGAACAAAGAGAACAAGGTATAAAATCAGCGCGACAAATAGAAAGTTACCCAAAAGGTAATTACAGCCGCTGCCACCATATTGAGTAGTAGCCCCGTACGCACCATGGTGCTGATGGGCACTTGTTTACTACCGTACACGATCGCATTAGGGGGAGTGGCAACGGGCAGCATAAAAGCCATGCTGCAAGCCACTACTACACCCAGCACGGGGTATAGCCCCGGCAATTGCAGCTGATTCAGAACCCCAATCACAATCGGGACAAAGGTAATGGCGATGGCCGTGTTCGAACTCACTTCTGTCAGCAGAAGCACCCCGCCCACCAAGACCAGTACCAAAAGAAACAGCTGCTCCGGATCAACAAAAGTAGTGATGCTGGCTCCGATCACGTCAGCCAAACCCGAACTTACCACTAACTGCCCCAAGGCCATACCTCCCCCAAAAAGAAGAATCGTATCCCAGTCAATTTTCAGCAGATCGTCGCCCGTGAGTGTGCCTTCTCCTTCGTTCTCCTGCCCCGGCGGAATCAGGAACAGCAGCAAGGCCGCCAGCACAGCCACCGTGCTCTCGGCAAAATAGGTGCTCATGAAGGTATAAGCCTCTTCCATACCCAACAGGTTAAACACACCAGGACTCAACCAAAGTATAACAGCCAGTGCAAAAACGCCCATAGTTATCTGTTCGCCCTTCGAGATCGGTGGTTGCGTTTGTGTATGTTCTGCCACATAAGCTTTTATACCTGCCAGGCTAAAGCTAAATTTCTTCAGAAACCAGCGCACATACAGCAGCATAAAGGCATACAAACTCAAAGAGATCGGCAAGGCCATGATCATCCACTCCAGAAAATCAATGCGTATGCCCTCTTTGGCCAGATAATTTACCCCGATCAGGTTAGGCGGGGAGCCGATGATGGTACTAATGCCCCCAATCGAGGCGCTGTAGGCTATACCTAACAAAAAGAATGGCGCCGGGCTTTTATGTGATCCGGGTTCATGAATAAGCTGCACTACGCCAATGGTCAAAGGCAGCAGCATGGCTACCGTCACAGAGTTGCTCACCCACATCGAGAGCATATACGACACCAGCGAAAAACCCAAAAACAGACTGAACAGGCTTTTCTGAAAAACCCGCCGGGATAAAATAAAGAGGGCGATTCGTTTATCGAGGCCGTGGCGGGTCATGGAGCGGGCCAGCAGGAAGCTGCCTATAAATAGCAGGATAATCGGGTGACCGAGGTTTTGAAAGGCGGTGCTGATGTCCCCTATACCTGTCATCACGGCCAGGAGCACTCCCAGAAAAGCGGTCATGGAAAGCGGAATCACTTCAGTCATCCAGAAGGCAAGACAGAACACCATGATGGTCGCCACTTTCCGGGCATCGGGCTCCAGTCCTGCCGTAAGCCACCACATTGCCGTAGCCAGTAAAGGAGCTACTATCAATCCAATGTTTCTTCTGGTTAAATTCATGGATTTAAATATAACAATAAAACCAGCACAAGGGGCTGGTTTTAAGGTATAGTCCAAGAAAAGACAGGTGCCGACAGACTGGCTCAGCCTGCCCTTGTTTGTTTCTAAATGAGGTAACGTTGTTTTATAATATTCAGGTGATGTATCTCATGGCCCAGAATAGCAAAACCCAAGGCACGCACTGATACGCTACGGCCGCTGGCAGTACCTTTCCGGTCCAGCATTTCATCTTCAAACCCTTTAAACAACTCGATCGTAGCTTGTCGGGCAGCAGCGTACTCAGCCAGGATAGAAGTAATGGGACGTGCATCTGACTTGCTTTCTTCAGCATAAGCATTCTCGTCGAAGCCAGGCAACTCCGTCTTATCATTTCGGGCAAAACACAGGGCTCGGTAGGCAAATATGCGCTCCGTATCAGCCAGGTGCATCAGTATTTCTTTGATCGACCATTTGCCGGGCTGGTAGCGGTGCTTTAGCTGTTGTTCTTTCAGAGAGAGCATAAGATTTACGATGTACTCTTCGCTCGCAGCGAGTGCCGTCAGCAAGTCATCGGTGTTGGCGTTACCGATGTAGCTGTTGAAGAACTCGTCGTATTCAGATGCTTGTGGGGCTGTTATGATTCTATCCATAATTTATGGTGGATTTTGTAATAGTGTTTCAGGTATAACGTGAAGGTACAAATTATATGTGTACAAGGGGTAGCGGCAATTATAAAAACAGCGTCGCCCTACCAGGTATAGCAGAGTGACGCTGTTTCAATATTAAAGAAGGAATTAACTTAAACCGCTTATTGGCCTACCAGGAACACAGCATTGCCGAAAAGTAGTTTACCGTTATGCCAGAAACCCCGGAAAAGTGGGTTATCAGCCAGGTATACCACTTGCCCACGTCCCATAGGCTGTGAGCCAAGGATCAGGGCGTCCTTCAGTTTTTCCTTGGCTTTGGCCCCCACAAAACCGGTCGCGTAGTTGTTCTTCTTGAGCACACCCACATTCCAGCCGTCTTTCATAAACTCAAAGGTATCAGAGGTACGCACCAGCGCATAGTACGTATCGCCGTAGCCGAAAGCCAACGGGTGGGTTTTGTCGAGGTTCACACGGAACACACTGCCCTGCACGTCTTCGGAAATGGCGTCGCGCTCACGGTCGCCGTAGGCACGCAACAAACGGTAAGGGTCTGCCTTTTCCTCTTTGGCTTTCTCTTTCTCGGCGGCTTCGTCGGTGCCCTTCTTTTGCAGACTGAAGTCTTTCTTGCCGGCCAGGAAACCTGCCGCACTCTCCATGGCGATCAGCTTTCCGCCGCCGCGCACCCAGTTTTTCACCTGCTCCAGCGTCTGCTCATTCAGCACACGCGCATAGGAGCCGGCTGGCAAAATGAGCACATCAAACTCATGCAGCGGCACATTGGCAAAGTAGCTGGTACCCAAAACAGTCACAGGATAACCGATCTGCTGCTCGAAGTAATGCCAGATCTCCCCAAAGGCATAAGGCGACACGCCCTCCCCGGACATTACTGCCACACGTGGCATTTTAAGGTAACGAACGCTACCCGAACCCAGATCGGCACCACTGCTCACAAAACCGGTTGTCGTCATCTGTAGGTCTATCCCATGCTTGCTGGCCAGGGCACGAACGGTAGCGTCGAGTTTATCGCCCATCCCTTCGTTGCCGGTGCGGGTGATGATGAGCGTGCCCGCATCGTACTGCTTCCCTTCCGTCTCAAACGGCTTTTCGGACATACGCACTTTCACTTTCTCGCTCATCAGTTTGGTCAGGAACTTCACATCCTGCAGACTGTTCCACCGGGCCAGGTAGGCATAAGGGCGCTCAACTGCCAGTGTATGGGCCACTTTAGCTGGCTGCTGCTTTCCGGGCTCCAGGCGGCTCTTCAGGGCATAAGCCTGCAAACCGAAAGCATAAGGCATTGCCCAGGAGGTAATGTCATAGGTCAGGGAGTCTTCCAGGTTAGAGGAGGGTTCAAACAGCACCTTTACCAGCGTTGACTTTGGCTGATACATGCTCACCACCAGGTCATTCTCATTTACACGCACACTCTCTTCCTTACCAGTTGCATAGTTAAAGCCCCTGGCAGAGCTGTTCTTGCCGGCGTAGCCGTACTGTATCTGCTGCTGGTCAAGGTAATTAGTCAAAGCTTTCAGGTTGCCGGCGGTGCGGCTTTCCGCTTTGAACACAAAGGCTTTGTAATTGCCTGCCGGCTTTTTCAGGTTATTGTCGTAATACTTGCGGAACTCCTGGGTCAGTTGCTCGGCCTTCTCGGATGTAGCCTGGATGGTAGCCAGACTTGCCGCATGGTGGTGGGTGATACGGTCTTTCAGGGTGAGTGTGTCGCCATCCTGCTTTTTGTAAGCCAATCCTGCGCGGCCGGAGCCGCCTTGCTCATAGGTCATCCCGATGGCTCCGTTGAAGGTAGGCCAGGTATCGCCGTAGCTTGGGTAGAACAGGTCAAAGTTTTCGCGGGTGAAGTAGAGCCAGTTGTTCTTGTCAAAATACTGGCGGTTGTAGTCGCCGATGGTATACTGAAACTGACGCTGCCACGGGGTAATGCTCTCGTGCAGGGGTTTAGCGGCCGGCGAGAAATAGTAAGGCGATTCGGCACCCATCTCGTGGAAGTCGGCGTGTACCTGTGGGAGCCAGCTGTTATACTTCGCCAAACGCTGCTTCGACTCGATTTGCGTTTGCCATGCCCAGTCCCGGTTCAGGTCAAAATAATAATGGTTTGGCCTTCCGCCTGGCCACGGTTCGTGGTGCTCCCAGGCATAGGGCGAGGCGTTGCCCCCCTGATTCTGCGTCTGCTTGTACCACTGCACGTAGCGCTCACGACCGTCCGGGTTCACGCAAGGGTCTAGCAGCACGACTGTGTTCTCCAGCCATTTTTTTGTCTGTTGGTTATTGGGGTCAACCAGGTCGTAAAGCACCTGCATCACCGACTCCGTGCTCACCGATTCGTTGCCGTGTATGTTGTAGCTCATCCAGACAATGGCCGGCTGTTTGCCCTGTACCTGCCCGCTCATCACACCGGCCTGGCGCAGGTTGTTCTCTCGGATCTGCTCCAGCCTGGGCAGGTTTTCGTCGTTGGCTACATAGGCCAGCAAGAGCGGGCGTCCTTCATAAGTTTTGCCGTACTCCTGTACCTTGATGCGGTTTGGGGCCTGCTGGGCCAGGTAATTTACATAGTCTACCACACGGGCATGGGTCGTGAACTCCTCTCCCAAGGTATAGCCCAGAAACTGCGCCGGTGTTTTCAGTGCTGCCTGCTGCGCAATGGCCGCCTGCACGCTTAGCAACACCAAAGCAAAAGCGAAAAATCGCCTCATTGTATTTTGCATGATTTATTTTTAGAAAAGATGATAAGGGGAAAATTCAATAAAGTCACAATCTGCGCAAAAAAGCTGAAATAGACAATTTTATACCCCCAAAGCTTGTCTATACAATGATATCGGGGAGTGAGGCTGCTTTATCCGGGAATTTAAGCGTGAATTGATCGGTTTCTTTTCTAAACCCGATAGTAGAATCGCCATGTGCGTACCTATAGCTATGTACCTTTATTGGAGAAAAACAGGCAAAGGCCTGGCCGCCTTCTTGGCGGGTCTGGCCCTGATGACCGTGCTATACGTGCTGGCAGGGCTTGTCTTGGGCAGTATACCTGTCAACAGTTCTTATGCGCAGGCCACGCAAGGTATAGAGATCTTTGTAACGGATAATGGCGTGCACACCGACCTGGTATTGCCTGTTAAAACGGAGATTATTGACTGGCGTGGCAAGCTGCATGTGCAGGACTATGCCGGTGCTGACAGCTCGTTCACACACGTAGGCTTTGGCTGGGGCGACCGGCAATTTTACATGGAAACACCCGAATGGAAAGACCTGACCCTGACTACTGCCCTCACCTCGCTCTTTTGGCCTACCCGCACTGCCATGCACGTGGAGTACATCGCACGGCCTTTGCGGCAAAACAAATACCAGCAAGCAGTCATTTTAAGCGAAGCGCAGTACCAACAGCTGGTGCAGTATATCCTGGATAGTTTTCAGCAGCAGCCGGATAGGGAATTTCTGTTGATCGAAGGAAAGGGCTACCATGACCGGGATAACTTCTACGAAGCCACCGGCAAGTTTCACCTCTTTAAAACCTGCAACGGCTGGACCAACGGCGGGCTCAAGGCAATGGGACACCGGGCTGCCGTTTGGGCACCCTTCTCTTTTTCGGTGATGCGGCAGGTGCGGGAGTAGGTTTTATTTCCTCTCTTATAACCTCAAACCCTCTGTTGATTTTGCAACTTCAGCAGAGCCGTTTTCCCAACCTTGAATAAAGGCGGACTTGTGACTTTCCCAATTGTACACCAAGTCTAAAACCAGCATGGTGGCTATACTTTATTTATTGCCAACAGCTAAAGGCCGATCAGGCTTGTAGACGGCGTATAGCGTTCCCAGTTTTGAATTCAGCCCCATGATAGGGGTCGCCACTTTTATGCTGGTAGAGTCGGTTGTGTTCAGTACTGTGTCGTCTCCATTCAGCAAGCTT
Source organism: Pontibacter aquaedesilientis (assembly GCF_014773225.1). Classification (GTDB taxonomy): domain Bacteria; phylum Bacteroidota; class Bacteroidia; order Cytophagales; family Hymenobacteraceae; genus Pontibacter; species Pontibacter aquaedesilientis. Next base: position 54,681 of record NZ_JACXAJ010000005.1, read on the forward strand.
GCCTCGAAATGGTCGGCAAAGGATTCGCCTGTATACTTTTGGTTGGTCGCACTGATTACCTTGCCCTCGGCGTCAGTTACCAATATCAGTTCAAAGTTCTTCTCCTGCACAAACTGATAAAGGTATTGGTCCACCTGCTCCACATTGCCTGAGAGCATGGCTGTCCGCACCGCCCAGGAAAAGGGCATCATCAGGGTTTTCAGAAAATAGGCGGTATTGTTGGAGAGCCGTTGGTTTGCTCTTGTCACCATCTCTTCTTTTTCCTGTGCAGCTTGCTCCTGTGCTTCGCGTATTTGGTTATTTTTTGAATTGTTCAGGATAAGCAGAATGACCAGTAAAGCGAGTATAAGTAGTACAGGAATATAAACGACTGGCTTCCTGATCATGCCCTGGAGGCTGTTTTCTCTGTAGTGCTCCTTCGGCGGTCTGCCTGTTTCGTAATCTGTTGGATGTTTTGGCCTTTCCATGCGAATATTGATTTTGGTTTCTGTTTATTTCACCGGGCTCACTTCTCTCAAAACTTTCTGTACCAACCTGACACGAAGCAACTTACCAGTTATTTACATTTATTTCTTCATACGATTATATTGCCAATACAGCTAACCTTCACGGTGCCAATCACAGCGTCCTAAAAGCAAAAGGGCCGGGTAAGATACCCGGCCCTTTCAGCTTTAAACCCTAATAGTCTATTGTTTGAGCAATTTGAAATGATTGGTGAAGTCGCCCATACGGGTGGAGATGATGTAGATACCCCGTGGCAGATTCGGGTCTAGCACAAGTTTCTCTACGTTAGCCCCCTTCTCTACCTTGATGGTGCGCTGCAGCAACTGCTGGCCTGTGGCATTGGTCACCGTCACGAGCACGTCTCCCTTTCCTTCAGCGTCAATGCTGAGTTCCACTTCGGATTCGAACGGGTTTGGGTAGGCCTTCACTTTGTTCATGGTTACCTCGCCGAAGCTCACAGCCTTGGTGCTGAAGTACTCGAACTGACCGTCCAGATCTACCTGCTTGAGTCTGTAGTAACGCGTACCGTGTTTGCCGTTTTCCTTGTCTACGAAGGTATAGACCTGCTTGAGGCTAGTCGTTTGCACTTTCGACTCCACAAAGCCCAGGCTGCGGAAGTTTTTCGCATCGGTTGACACCTGCACCTCAAAGCCTTTGTTGTCCTGCTCGGAGGCCGTTGCCCACTCCATGGCCACGTCGTTGCCGCGCTTCATGGCTTTGAAGTAGATCAACTCTACCGGAAGCGGAACGATAGCTTCGGTGCTTAGAGAGAAGGCGCGATCAGCCAGCAGCGAATAGCAGGTACCCGGATTCTTAGGGATATCGCACCTGATAGAAACCTTTAGCGTACCCATAGGTTCTGTCATTTTATATTCAGTTCCACCGGTTTGCTTGAGCACCCAACCGCTTTCAGAGCCATCTCCCATGTACCACTCGATCGCGGAAACGTTGGCGTCATTGTTGTCCAGAATATTCGACTGCACTTTAAAGGTATACTTCTCCCCGGATTTCATATTCCTAGGATCCATCACCTGCACACCGTTTTCATCATAGATGAGTATGTCGCCGGTTGCTTGTATGACAGGGTTGATTGTCACCGTGCTGGTTTGTGTTACGCTCTCACAAGCCTGGCTGTCTGTTACCCGCACGGTATATTGCCCAGCTACAGTAGTTTCAAAGCTGGCAACGTTACCTGGATTAGCTACACCATTCGGCACAACCCAACTATAGGTATAATTGCCTGAGCCATTGTTTGTCGTTGCTGTTACAGTCGCCGACATGCTTTCGCAGGCCGCAGGGCTGTTTACTGTGACTACTGGCATTGGGTTAACTGTCAGCAGGGCTACCTCCGATGTTATAGGCGGGAAGCATGTACCCGCTACCAACACCGTGTAATTGCCTGCGGTCTGGTTGTTGGCTACCGGCACCGTGTAAGTGCTGGCTCTGGCCCCGGATATAGCAGCTCCGTTTCGATACCACTGGTAGGTAATGCCCGCACCCGTGGCAACCACACTAAAGCTTACGTTCTCTCTTCCCTCACAAACCGTAACCGATTCAGGATCTGCCGTGATCTGTGGCGCTGTATTCACGGTAAGAGCTGCCACTGCAGATGTTTCGCCAAGAGGGGAACATGTACCTTTTACAACAACTCTATAGTTGCCCGCATCGGCTGGCTGCACATTGTTCAAGGTTAGTATTCTGCTATTCGCACCACTAATGTTAGCCCCGTTCTTCTGCCATTGGTATGTTAAGCCAGTTCCGACTGCATCTACGCTGAATGTGGCTGTTTCTCCGGCACATACAACATCTGCCACTGGCTGTGTTTGTATTTCCGGGGCGGTATCGACTGTGAGCAATGCACCCAGCGTCGTTACAGGAGTGCCACACGTCCCGGAAACTGTCACGGTATAGTTACCTGCGTCTGCCCGGTTCACATTGCTGATGGTATAGCTACTAGAGGTTGCACCTGTTATCGGGTCTCCGTTTTTACGCCACACATAGGACAGACCTGTGCCAGTGGCTCCTACACTAAAGGATGCCGACTGCCCCTCGCATACCGTTACCGGTTGAGGAGCCGCTGTGATGGCAGGAGGCGTATTCACGGTCAGCGCCACGGCATTAGAGGTTTGCGACGGCGAACAAGTGCCCGACACAATAACCCGATAGTTGCCTGCGTCAGAAGTCTGCACACTGGTCAGAGTTAGTGTATTGCTTGTTGCACCGGTAATGTTGCCCCCGTTTTTCTGCCACTGATACGTTACACCCGTGCCTGAAGCGGCTACACTAAAACTGGCGGTTCCGCCCACACAGGCCTGCGCAGCAGTGGGCTGCGTCGTAATCGCTGGCAGGGTATTGATGATAAGAGTAGCTACTGAGGAGGTCAGTATGCCACAGTTTCCAGTTGCTCTTACCGTGTAGTCGCCGGCATCGCCTGCCACGGCATTGCTGATGGTATAGGAGGAGCCGGTGGCCCCGTTAATGGCCACACCATTTTTCAACCATTGGTAGGTGACATTGGTACCGGTGGCGGTGGCATTAAAGGTATGGCTTGCGCCTGGGCATATTGCACCACCCACAGGCTGCACCGTCATGACAGTAACCGGGTTAATGGTGAGCTGCGCATTGACTGATGTAACAGGCGATGGACAAACACCACTCACAATTACATAGTAGTTACCGGCGTCACCTGCTTGCGCATTGTCAAAGGTCAACGTAGCTGTAGTAGCGCCTGAGATTCTTCCATTGTTTGCCACAGCTGTACCATTACCAGTTGTAGATGAACCCGGGCGCTTGTACCACTGGTAGGTAAGACCTGTTCCTGTGGCTCCTACCGTCAGCGTGGCTGTCGAGTTCGCGCAGAAGGCTCGGTCAGATGGCTGCGTGGCAATGACTGGTGGCTGGTTCACCACCATGGTGACGAAGCTTCCCTGGTCTCCGGAGGTCAGACATTTTACCACATCTGTCTGGAAGTGGATAGAAATCACATCCCCGTTTTCTATCATACCCGGAGCCACATTATACTCATACACAGCTGGGCTGGAGCCAGGAACAGGTTGTGTAACCGGCTGACCCGGATTCAGGACCACAGGAGGTTCCTCTGCAGGAGAGTTCGCTTTTTTGATGTAGAAGTACAGTTCCAGGTTGACGTTCGAGAAGTTGAAATTCACGTTTGGAGTTGCTGTTAGCTTGGTGCCTTGCCCTGCGCAAATAGGGTTAGTTGCCGTAAGCGTGAAGCTGTAGTTTGCTGGGGTACTTATCCATAGGCTGTTGGACCGCAGGGCAGCTGAACTTCCTGTACAGTATAATGGATTCTTAGGTGTTGCCAAGACCCAAAACTCATCAGTAGCAGACAAACCTGCCTGTCTTGTAGTCACCCTGTCATTACCCAGCGCAGTGCCATTTTTGTACCACTGATAGTCGAACAAGTTACTTGAGCTCTTGTCCACGTCATCCGGGTTCATGATCAAACTGGCGGGTGCGGGCTGCAGCTTGCCGTTTGCATCCAGTGGTAACACTCCTACAAAAGGCTGCCAGTATCTAAACGCTTCATCTCTTCTGAGCGCATTGGGTTCTGTAAACCATTCGTTGTAGCTTGGGTGTCTTGTATCTGTTACAGGCACCACAATAACATCCCGATAAACAATAGCTCTATACTCTGTATTCTGGCCTTTACAGATCGGGAAAGGCGTGGCAAAGTTTACAGCGGTATAGGTAGTTTTCTTAAGTGTAACTGACTTGTCAGCGGTAGAGGTACAGGCGTTTCCTCCACTACCTGACGTCACCGTATAGCGAATGGTAATGGTTTTCTCGTCAGCGGTGCCAAGTGCTGTGCATGGGTTGAGCACACCTCCAGAACTCATGCCGCTAGTGCCCGCAGGCGAAGCAATCGAGAATGATCCGCCTGTGGTTCCGGTAGGTGTAAGGGTAATATTACCGCTAGCAGAATATATGGTCTGCCCTTCAGTTACTCCTGTGAAGGAAGCCACCGGAGTAGGATTAACCCGGACTACCACCTCCTGTGTGTTGGGAGGACAACCATTGGCTGTCATTGTGATGCTGTATGTGACATTTGTAAAGCTGGAGCTGGTGCTGGTCAGCGTTTCGTTAATTGTAGGTGTCGAGCCGCTGGACGTAGCACCTCCATTAATGGCTGCATTTGCTTGTCGCACCCAGCTGAAAGTCGTGTTCGCCGTGGCACTGGTGGCCGTGTAGCTGAAGATGTTCCCGCTACAGATAGCCGCCGGTGTGAGTGTGCTGCTCAGTTTAGGGGTCGGGTTGACGCGCACCACCACATCCTGTATGTTGGTGCAGCCGTTGGCTGTCAAGGTATAGCGGTAAGTCACGTTCGCTGGTGCAGTGCCTGAGTTGGTCAGCACTTGGTTGCCCGTGCCAGCCGCAGTGCCGCTGGCCGCGCCGGTGGCTGTGACGCCCGTCGGCAGCGTCTGCCGCGCCCAGCTGAAGGTGGTATTCAACGTGGCGCTGGAGGCCGTGTAACTGAAGGTATCCCCGCTACAGATAGCTGCCGGCGTGAGCGTGCTGCTCAGCACAGGCGTTGGGTTCACCGTCACCACCACGTCCTGCGTGTTGGTGCAGCCGTTGGCTGTCAAGGTATAGCGGTAAGTCACGTTCGCCGGTGCAGTGCCTGAGTTGGTCAGCACTTGGTTGCCCGTGCCAGCCGCAGTGCCGCTGGCCGCGCCGGTGGCTGTGACGCCCGTCGGCAGCGTCTGCCGCGCCCAGCTGAAGGTGGTGGTCGCCGTGGCGCTGGTGGCCGTGTAGCTGAAGGTGACCCCGCTGCAGATGGCCGGCGTGAGCGTGCTGTTCAGCACAGGCGTTGGGTTGACGCGCACTACTACATCTTGGGTGTTGGTGCAACCGTTGGCTGTCAAGGTATAGGTATAGGTCACGTTCACCGGGGCTGCTGTGGTGTTGGTTAGCGCATGGCTCACACTGGCCGTCGAGCCCGAGGACGGGGCCGTGGTCGTGATGCCCGCGGCAGACTGGCGCACCCAGCTGAAAGTGGTGCCCGATGTGGCGCTGGTGGCCGTGTAATCGAAGTTAGTGCCGCTGCAGATGGCTGCTGGCGTGCGGTTACTGCTCAGTACCAGTTCCGGTCTAACAGTTACTGTTACTTCATCGCTTGTGCTAACGCACTGCCCTACACTTGCCAGTCGTCTATAAACCGTTGTTTCAGTAAGATTGCCAGGCGTATAGTTCTCACCTGTTCCGCCTGTAGCCACATTGGCAAAGGCAGCGCTCCCGGTTTTAAATTGCCACTGATAAAGCACAGCCTCACCAGGTATATCCGAAGTAGCTGGGCTGCCATCCAATTCTTCTGGCGTGGCACCGTAGCATATGGTCTGGGTTCCACTGATGATGTTGTTGTCTACAACGGTCGAGCCGACATTGATTGTTGAGGAAGTGCTTATACAGCCGTTTCCGTCTGTCACTTCAACATAGTAATTGCCGGTTTGATCGACGTCAAATAAACGTGCAAGACCTACAGGATTTGTATTCCCCACTCTATACCATGTATAGCTATAGTTTGACCCAGTCTTGGCTGACAGTGTAATTACATCACCCGGGCAGAAATAGGTTTGGGTACCCTGCTCTATCTCTGCTACTGGAGGTGCCGTAACGGTAACAGATACAGTACCAGATACGCTGGTACAATAGCCCGATGTAACCGTACGTCTGTAAAGAGTGGTCGTGTTAGTTGTAACTGTTTTGGGAGTCGGGGTATAATCTGCTTCGTTGTTAGTGCCTTCTGCTGCAGTCCAGGAGCTGGCTGACCCTGTCGGACTCTGCTCCCACAGGTAGGTAACATCCCCAGCCTGACCTCCAGAGAAAGTTCCTGTCAGTTTGCTGATCGTAGCACCCGAACATACGCTTCCACCGCCTGAAATCGTGTTGACGATGGTAGGTGTTACCTCAACGGCAACAGGATCGCTTGTATTCGTACAACCACCGCCCGCTATCGTTCTTCTATAGTATGTCGTGCCACCCGAAGCTGTGGAAGGTGAATAATTCGCCAAATTGTTGGTGCCTGCAGCGGCTGTCCAGTTGCCTGTGCCTGAAGGGCTCTGCTCCCACAGATAGGAAATGCTCGCACTGCCTCCGCCTGTCACAGTTCCTCCTACAAGTGAAGCCGTAGCATTCTGGCAGTAGTTCAGGGTGCCAGAGATAGCGCCCTGCCCAAGCGTAGGCGTCACAGTGATGTTAACAGCCTCCGACTGTTTGGAGCAACCTTCAGCTGAAGTGACAGTAACGCGGTAACTACCCGTTGCATTGGCGGTATAGGTGCTTGAAGTACCTACTTCTGTAGAACCATTGAACCACTGGTAGGTATAGCCTGTGCCGGTAGTTGCCGAAAGTACCAGTTCGCTACCTTCACAGAAAGTTGTTGCGCCTGTGTATGTTATCTCAGCATTAGGTGTCTGGTTGACGGTTATATCTCTTGAGGTGCTTGTTCTAACACCACAGGCGTTTGTTGCAGTAACCGTTATTCTAACAGGAGCTACCGGCGCTGTTGCATTAAATGCTATGCTAGCAGAGTTAGCCGAAGACGAAGCAATGGTAGCACCTTCGCCAATCTGCCATAGGTAACTAGTAAATCCTGTAGGAACAGTGTAAGTCAGCGTTTGTCCTGAGCATGCTGTTGAGTTGCCGGAGATGGTTGCGTTTGCAAAGTTTGGCCTTATCGTTAATGTTTGACCATCTGAAACCTTACTGTCTGGAGGGCCGGGGTTCAGGACTGTAATCGTTCTGGTGCCAGCTGTCTGCACATCGGCAGCAGTCAGGCTAACCGTCAATTGGTTGGCATTGTTGAAAACCGTTGTTCTAGATGTTCCATCTACCCGCGCTACTGCATTTCGGTCGAAGTTTGATCCGGACAAGACCAATGTCTGCGCTCCAGAGCCCTCGGTAATACAAGCTGTAATGGCATTAAGTGTAGGTGTTACACTGTTGATATTGAATGCATTGCTTGCAACAGATGTAAAACCACTACTAGAGGCCACTAAAGTATAGCCAGTGCCTGCTGCATTGATACTGAGGCCTGAAAATGTAGCAACACCGCTTACTGCATTGACTGTTGTTGTGCCACTTAGTGTACCGTTGCTTCCTACTGGGTTATTTCCGATCGCGATAGAAACCGACGCCGTTGATCCAGAGCCTGTCGTAACTATGTTGCCAAACTGGTCTTGGAATCTAACAGCAGGTGCAATTGATGTGTAAATGTCAGTGTTGGTAGGCTGTTGGGTAAAGACTATTTGCCTGGCAGCACCGTGGGTCATTGTAAGATTAGCTACTGCTGTATTTAACCCTAAGCCGGCTATGTTTGGATTTCCTTCTATAAAAACACTACTCGTTGACGGCAACGCCACAGCACCAGATATAGGCTGTACTTCAATCCCGCTAATAGTTACAACATCTATGCTATTACTATTAGAAATTCCACTCAATGAAAAGGTCAGGGTTTTCCGGTCGGGAGAGAGCACTGGCCGGAAAGCAGTCGTTGGAATATTCCCTCCCGGACTAGCTACAAATGCTACAGTTGTCTGACTATTGGAGTTGAATTGCCAATTGCCCGAAGTTTTAATTATAAAGTTATAGCTGCCATTGTTAAAATCTTTACCATTCTGTTCTCTGATAACTACATTACCTATTGAAACATAAGATGGTGAAATAGCATTAGCTGCCTGATCCACTGTGGCACTTCTATCAACTGCCGTAATAGGCTGTATATCTGCGTACAAATACAGAGAACCAGCCAGAATCATCAGGCTGGTGAGGGCGATTAAAAACTTTTTAGATTGAATGAGACCATTAATCAATTGCGTAAAATTCTTTTTCATACACTGTAGGGTTAAGATGGGATTCGGGCGCACGCTATTAGGGTTTGTGTGCTTGTTTTCCGTTTCAAAAAGGCAAAAGGAGTCATGCGAAGGCTCAAAGGGAGCTTCGGGGAGGAGTTAAGCCTTTGGTTCGGGCTTCAAATCAAAAAAGCAGCTAACTGACACCTATAAGGCACAGACTGCCAGGCTTTATTAGTCTGGAGGATAGAAAGGAGAACCGTCATAACAGACCTGTGCAAGTCGAAAAAGGCTGGCTCGTTCTTCCTTATGGCTGTAAGTCGACATATCGGCTAAAAGTCTCACGTTATATATGACTGCAACTGTATACTTCCTAGCCTATAATTACCTTTAATAAGTATAAAAGTTTCATACTTAAGGTATAATCTTATTAAATTATTATAAATTATTATACTTTATTTCATAATTATCACACAAAGTATTGCATCCAACCAATATAAAATTATCCCTGTATAATTTCTAACATGCCACCCGATTAGGCCTTATATTGCTATGTGCCTATGTTTTAAGGTAAAATGATTCTGAGACCCGAATTCAAAATTGCACTGAATAACCACTTGTTTCACAGCCTGTCAGCTTTTTGACCTTGTGTTTTATTAAGAGAAAATACCATCCCATTTTGCCTTGTGCTGTTACCAGGCAGACACAATTTCATTGGCTAACCTGCTTCACGAAAGCCGCTTACCAACCGTTTTGGAGAAGCTCTTATACACCTGCTAAGTAGCGTGTTAACTTACTCCAATAACCTGTTTCAAATTGTTGCAGCAACCCGGGTATTTACTTACTTTTAGGTTTCTATATCTGTGCCATTATGAAAAGGAAAACTCATCTTCGGGTTCGCAAGACCCATCGCTACCTGGGACTGATCACAGGTATACAGTTCGTTATGTGGACCATTGGCGGACTCTATTTCAGCTGGAGCGATATGGATGAGATACACGGCGACCACCAGCGGAAGCAGCATGGCACCACCTTTAACGCCCAAATGGACCTCGTTTCTCCGGCGGAGGTCATCAAGCAGCTGCCCCAGGCAGAGACTGTCACTTCCGTGAGGCTAATCGATATCATGGGCGATCCGCACTACCAGTTGGTGTATCATACTGCAGTAAATCATGCAGAGGGCCACGAGCACGTAGCCAGTCAAACCCAACTGGCGGTAGCCGCTACAGGGGAGCTTCGTCCGCCGCTCTCGGAGCAGGAAGCCGTTCAAATGGCTGTTGATAATTTTGTCGAACCCGTGAAGGTGGCCCGAGTGGAGTACCTCACGAAGGAGAACATAGACGGACACCATGAGTACCGGGAGAGTGCGCTGCCGGCCTGGGCTGTCACCATGGAGCACCCGACCCAGACGACTGTGTATGTGGCCGCCGAACAGGGTGTGGTTACCAAATTCCGCAACAACAAGTGGCGCATTTTTGACTTTCTATGGATGCTGCACACCATGGATTACCAGGGTCGCGACAACTTTGGCAACATCTTACTCCGCATTTTCTCGATTGCAGGTATGGTAACGATCGCTTCGGGCTTCGCCTTGTATTTTGTAAGCAATGGTTCTCGGGGTAAGTCAGCAAAAACGAAAACAAACACCTACAAGCGACCTGTCATAGGCAGCACCTCCTGATCAGGTGCCAGAAAAAGGAAACGCAAGCCCCTCCTGAGAATGGTGGGGCTTTTTATTTGGAAAAAGGCGCACAAAACGGCAAATTGCAGTACTAACCTGATAATCTTATCACCCTTAAAACCAATTACTAATGAGAAAGCTTTATGCACTCGCTGCAGCGGCACTGGTCTTTGTCAGCCAGTGGGCCTCGGCGCAGGCAGACCTCTCCTACTACCTCCCCAAGGAAGTTACCTACAACAAAGAGATCCCGACACCAAAAGACATCTTAGGGTATAACGTAGGCGAGTGGCACGTGAGCCACGACCAACTGGCCATGTACGTGCGCCAGATGGCCCAACTCTCCGACCGTATCACGATCGAGGAGTATGCCCGCACGCACGAGAACCGCCCGCTATACCTACTCACGATCACCTCGCCGGAGAACCACAAAAACATCCAGGGGATAAAGGAGCAGCACCGCAAACTGACCAACCCGAAAGCATCTGGTAACCTGGACATCAAAAATATGCCGGGTGTGGTCTGGATGGGTTACAGCGTGCACGGCAACGAACCGAGCGGCAGCAATGCCTCCCTGCTGGCGGTATACCACCTGGCAGCGGCACAAGGGCCGGAGATAGAGAAGCTTTTGCGCGAAACCGTTATCCTGCTGGACCCTTCTATCAACCCGGACGGTCTGAACCGCTTTGCCAGCTGGGTAAACACGCACCGCAGCAAAAACCTGGTAACCGACCCCAACAGCGAGGAGTTTGCAGAGGCCTGGCCGCGTGGCCGCACCAACCACTACTGGTTTGACCTGAACCGCGACTGGCTGCCGTTGCAACACCCGGAGTCCCGGGGACGACTGGCGAAGTTCCATGAGTGGAAACCAAATGTGCTGACCGACCACCACGAGATGGGCACCAACTCTACTTTCTTCTTTCAGCCAGGTATACCGAGCCGCAACCACCCACTCACACCAGCCAAAAACTACGAACTGACCAAGAAAATTGCCGGCTTCCATGCCAAGGCCCTCGACAAGATCGGCTCTTTCTACTATACCGAAGAGAGCTTTGATGACTTCTACTATGGCAAGGGCTCTACTTACCCGGACGTGAATGGCGCCATCGGTATCCTGTTTGAGCAGGCAAGCTCCAGAGGCCATGCGCAGGAGAGCGTGAACGGCGTCCTTTCTTTCCCTTTCACGATCCGCAACCAGTTTACCACTACCCTCTCCACGCTTGAGGCTGTGCAGAACATGCGCGAAGAACTGCTGGCGCATCAACGTGATTTCTACAGCGAAGCGACCAAGGAGGCCGGTAAAGCCTCGGTAAGCGCCTATGTGTTCAGCTCTGAGAAAGACCCGGCACGCGCTTTCCATTTGGCCGAAATCATCCACCAGCACCAGATCGACATTTACCGCCCGAAGGAGAAGTTCACGGTAAATAACGTGACTTATACCCCGGAGAACAGTTACATCGTACCAACCAACCAGCCGCAATACAAGCTGATCGAAGGGATGTTTGAGCGCCGCACATCGTTCCAGGACAGTCTCTTTTATGACGTGTCGGCCTGGACACTGCCGCTTGCCTTTAACCTGGAGCACGCGAACCTGACTTCCCGCCAATTCAAAGACAAGATGCTCGGGCAGAAAATTGATTCGGTGGACTTCCCGAAGGGACAGGTAATCGGCGGTAACAGCGCCTATGCCTACGCTTTTGAGTGGCACGGCTATTATGCACCGCGTGCCCTGAACACACTTTTCGGCCAGGGTTTGCAGGCGAGAGTGGCTACAGATAAGTTTACCAGCGCCGAGGGCAAGCAGTTCGACTATGGCACCATCCTGATTCCGGTAAGTGGCCAACCGCTCAGTCTGGAGCGCATACAGGCACTCATGGCCCAGGTGGCGCAGGACAACGGCCTTACCGTGTACGCCATGAGCACCGGTTTTACGGGCGGTATCAACTTGGGTAGCCCGGGTATTTACAACATCAATCAGCCCAAGGTGGCCATGCTGATAGGCGATGGCGTGAACAGCAACGACGCCGGCGAGGCCTGGCACCTGCTTGACCACCGCTTCAACATCAACACCAGCCTGATCAATGCGGAGTTGGTAAACCGTACCGACCTGAGCCGCTACAATGTAATGGTAATGGCTGACGGCTCTTATGGCAGCATCTCTGATTTTGGCAAAACCAGGCTGCGCAACTGGGTGCAGCAGGGCGGCACGCTCATCGCCATGGGCAACGCTTCCCGCTGGCTGGCTGATAACAAGATCGGAACATTCAGCTTTAAGCAGAGCGAAGAAAACGGCACGTCCCGCCTGCCTTACGCCCAAATGAGCAACACCATGGGTGCACAGGTAATTGGCGGCGCTATTTTCGAAACCGACCTGGACCTGACACACCCGCTCGGCTATGGCTACTACAGCAACAAGCTACCGGTTTTCCGCGACAACCGCCTGTTTATGGAGACCTCTAAAAGCCCCTATGCCAACCCGGTGGTCTATACTGCCAAGCCCTTGCTGAGCGGCTATATCTCGAAGCCAAACCTGAAGCAGCTGAGCAACAGCGCGGCGATCAGTGTGTCGGCCATTGGCGGCGGCAAGGTGATTGCGATGACAGACAACCCGAACTTCCGGGCCTTCTGGTATGGTACCAACAAACTGTTCCTGAACAGTATTTTCTTTGGCCAGATCATCAGCGGTGGCTCTGCCCGCGCTGAGGAGGACGCCCACTAACAGGTATAGCTATCAAACAGAAAAGCCAGCGCATGTGCGCTGGCTTTTCTGTTTATGAACGGTGGACTAGTGCTTACTTGATGCGATAGCCGAGCACGATCTCATGCGATCCTGCACTTTGGTGGCGCAAAGGCGAAACAGTGATATCGTAGGTATAGCTCAGTTGGAACTGCTCTTTGAACTGCACACCTACCAGGCCCACGATGGCGTCCTGGGTACGGTAAGAAACACCTGCCCATACCTGGTCATCATACACCGTCTTCTGGCGGCGCTTGCTCATGTGATAGGCTCCCTTCAGGTTAAAGTCTGCCTGGATCGGGGCACCCTGTACATACTTCAGCAAAGCCGAGGGCATCAACCGGATCTTATCGTGCACATCGAAGTTATACCCCCCCGACACAAACAAATGGCGTGAAAGCCGGCTTGATTCTTCTGCTCCGTCTGCGTCGTGAATTTTGTTGCCGAGCACCTGGAACAGGGATGCTCCAACGTAAAACTCCTCTGAGTGCAGGAACACGCCCACTGTCAGGTCAGGCATAAAGGCGTCGATACGGCCTTGGTTGGTGACGGGGTCGCGCTCATTAGAGCCATCCGCCAGGTATACCTTGTTAGGGTCGAATCGGAACTGCTGGAAACCGGCAAAGAAGCCTGATGACAAAAACAGGCTCCTGTTAAGCGGCACGTGGTAGGCATAAGATGCCAGCGCACCGGTGCGGGTTGTCGGCCCGGTCTGGTCGGTATACACCATGCCGCCTGCCCCATGGAAAGGCTGCGCTCTCCGGCTGCGTTTCAGGTTGCGGTTGAACAAGGCCCCTTCGCCACTCAGGTAAAAGGTTTTGGGAGCCCCATCAAATCCGACCCACTGGTTGCGGTACCCCGCCTTTAAACTGACATCCTTCTCGAACCCGGCTACCGCCGGGTTGAGAATGAAGTAATTGGTCATGTACTGGCTGTAAAGGGCTTTCTGCTGGGCCATGGCTCCCGAAGCCATCAGCAGAAAGAAAAGCACTAATATTCTGTTTTTCATAACGTTCTCTTTAAAAAGCGAAACTTAACGCATGATGGTTACTGACGTCTTGATGGCTGGCTTTGCATCTCCGAACTCGATGATACTGTAATAGGTACCATCTGGCAGACGCTTGCCATTGTGGGTACCGTCCCACGGCTTGGCATAGCCGTTTGATTCGAATACCGGGCTGCCCCAGCGGTTGTACACCGTTACCTTGCAGTTAGGGTACAGCTCTGTGAGGTTGCGGATTTCCCAGCGATCATTCATGCCGTCGCCGTTTGGCGTAAATCCGCTCGGGATGTCGAGCTCGGCCAGGCCGCCTACTGTAAAGCTGACTTCTGCCGTACAGCCATTGGCGTCTTTCACTACCAACCAGTGCTCTCCGCCACGTAGGTTTTTGAACACAGATTCGGATGTGAACTGGCCATAGTTCAGCTGGTAGGTATAAGGGGCCGTGCCACCGCTAATGGATTTCACGGAGGCGCTTCCTGAGTTAGGCTGCCCTACGGCACCTTCTGCGATGCTCATCTCCACCTGTATTGGCGCTGGCTCCTTCACTTCCACTGCCCCTACCGTAATGGAGCAAGTGCTGGAGAAGCGGGTGATCAGTTGGTAAGTACCCTTCGCGAGACCCGTGAAAACAGAGTCCTTCTGGAAGGTCTTGCCATTGTCGATGCTGTACTCCGTGTTGGCGTCTTTGCCGGTTGCCGAGATGGTGATCACACCACTGGTCTCGCCGGGGCAGGCGATGTGCCGTACCGAAGACACTTTGCTGCTGAGCCCTTTCATGGTTAGCGGCACCGAGAAGGTACAGCCTTTCGCGTCTTTCACGGTTAGGGTATAGCTACCAGGCGCTACGTTATCCAGCGTGGCAGATGCAGAGAAGTTAGTACCGTCCAGTGAGTAGGCATAAGGAGCCGTACCGCCGATCACCTGATCCACAACCACCTGTCCACCGTTCGCGCCGCAGCTGGCGGCTGACACACGGAATTTCACATCCGTCAGCACAGGGCTGTTGCCAATCGTCACGCTATTGCTCAGGGTACAGCCACTTGCGTCTTTTACAAACACCTGGTAGTTTCCTTCTGCAAGACCAGTGAAGGTTGCTTGGTCCGTATAGGTTGTGCCGTCGATGCTGTAGGTATAAGGACGCTGACCACCCACGATTTCTGAGATCGAAATGCGGCCATTGCGCTCACCGCAGCTGGCGTCGGTGCCCGTTACCTTGAATGACTCTACGCCTCCGCTATTCACCACACGCTGGTTTTGCGTCAGCGTACATCCCTCAGCGTCTTTCACGGTCACGTCGTAGGTCCCTGCTGCCAGGTTGGCAAAAGTTGCCGATGCCTGGAACGATGTTCCGTTGATGCTGTAGGTATAAGGAGCTTTTCCCCCGGTTACCGAAGTCACCTTAATCGAACCGTTAGACGCGCCGCAGGTTGCCTGGGCAGAAGTGATAACGGCCTCTTTCGGACCTTTCTCTCCTACTGTTACTGTCGTGGAGGTGCTGCAGCCGTTGGCGTCCTTGGCATATACCTGGTACTCGCCTGGTGCCAGACCGGCAAATGCACCGGCAGTCTGGAAGCGTCTATTATCCAGCGAATAGGTATAAGGTGCCGTACCGCCCGTTACAGTTCCTACCGTGATCGTGCCGTCGCTTGCGGAGCACGAAGCAGGTGTGGCAGTGGCCACAAGGGCCGATGGTCCGGCTACGTTTTCTACCACCACTTTCCTGTCGAGCGTACAGCCGTTGGCGTCGCGTACCGTCACGGTGTGCTCGCCAGCCGCAACCGAAGCAAAGGCAGGGCTGCTCTGGAAGTCGCCTCCGTTCAGGGCATAGGTATAAGGGGCCATGCCACCGGATACGCCGCTTACCGTAACGCTGCCGTTGGCCTCGCCGCAGCTGGCAGCTGTTGCCGCCAGCTCATACCCGGCAGGGCCGGCTATGCTCTCGATCACAACAGTTTTGCTGAAGGTACAGCCGTTGGCGTCTTTCACGGTGATGGTGTTGTTGCCGGCAGCCAGGCCCGTCAGGTTAGCGGAGCTCTGGAAGTCGCTGCCATTCTTGCTGTAGGTATACGGCGCCTTTCCACCCGTCACGCCACTCACCACCACGCTGCCATTGCTGGCACCGCAGGTCGCAGCTTTCGGTTCCATAGCGAAGCCTTCCGGTCCGTTTGCGTTGGTTACTGAAATCGTTTTAACAAAGACGCAGCCATTGGCATCCTTCACCGTTACCTGGTACTCGGCAGCAGCAAGCGATGCAAAAAAAGCAGCGGACTGGAAGTTAGAACCGTTGATGGAGTAGGTATAAGGAGCGGTTCCGCCCGTTACGCTACTCACACTGATCTGGCCGTTGGCGTTTCCGCAAGTCGTCGGTTGAGCAATAGCGATCAGGTCGGATGGACCGGCTACGTCAGTTACCTCGATTGACTCGGTGTGTGTACAGCCATTGGCGTCTTTCACGGTTAGAGTATAGGTTCCGGCAGTCAGGCCAGCAAAGCTAGCCCCACTCTGGAAGTTTCCTCCGTTGATGCGGTAGGTATAAGGAGCAGCACCACCTTGCACCGAAGTGATTCGGATACTACCGTTGTCGCTGCCGCAGGTTGAGCTGGTGGTTGCCGCCACAAAACTTCCCGGACCGTCCTTGTCAACTTTCACTGTAGTGCTCACTTCACAACCGTTGGCGTCGCGCACTGTCAGGGTATAGTTTCCGGAGGCGAGGCCAGTGAAGGCTGTTGCACTCTGGAAGTTGCCTCCGTTCAGACTGTAGGTATAAGGAGCCGTACCGCCTGTTACGCTGCCCGCTATGATGCGGCCGTCGTTGTCGGCGCAGGTAGCAGGCTGGGCGCTAGCTGTCACAACCGTAGGACCAGCGATATCGGCCAATGTGATCACTTTCTCAAAGGTACAGCCGTTGGCGTCTTTCACCGTGATGGTATGGTTTCCGGCTGACAGACCTGAGAAGGTAGCCGCCGCCTGGAAATTAGCCCCGTCTAGTGAGTAAGCATAAGGAGCGGTTCCACCTGAAACAGTTGAGACAGTCAGTTCGCCATTGGCTGCGCCGCAGGTAGAGGCTTTGGTAGAAGCGGTCAGGTCTGTTGGCCCGGCAATGTTCTCCACCACGATCTCCTTGCTGAAGGTACAGCCGTTGGCGTCGCGCACCGTCAGGGTATAGGTTCCGGCCAGTAGCGCTTCGAAGCGGGTCCCTGCCTGGAAGCTGCTTCCGTCCAGCGAGTAGGTATAGCCGGCTGTTCCGCCCGTCACGCCGGTTACCGTGATCGTGCCGTTGGCGCTGCCACAGGTAGAAGACGTGCTGGCCAAGGTCATCTCGCTTGGTCCGGCCACATGTTCGATGGTTATTTCCTTCGAGATCACGCAGCCGTTGGCGTCTTTTACTGTGATGGTATGCGTTCCGGCCAACAGACCTGTCAGCGTTGCCGAAGACTGGAAGTTCACGCCGTCCTTGCTGTAGGTATATGGAGCCGTTCCTTCTGTTACTTCGCTCACCGTGATGCTGCCGTTGGCACGACCGCAACTTGCGCTCTGCGTTGTAGCCATGAAGGCCGATGGACCCGGGATGTTCTCAAGTGTAACAGCCTGTATATAGAGACAGCCGTTGGCGTCCTTCACCGTTACCTGGTAGTTACCGGCGGCCAACGATGCGAACGTTGTCGCATTTTGGAAGTTGGTTCCGTCCAGGCTGTAGGTATAAGGAGCGGTGCCACCCATCACTTCACTGATGTTGAAAGAAGCATTTGGATCGCCACAGGTGCTTGACTGAACACGCACTGCCAGCTCTGAAGGACCAGCAATGTCGCTTACCTGAATCTGACGTGTCACTATACAGCCTTTCGCGTCCTTCACCGTGATGGTGTGCGTGCCGGCCACAAAGCCCGTCAATCTTGCATCGGTCTGGAAGGTAGTGCCGTCCTTGCTGTAGGTATAAGGAGCAAAACCGCCTGTTACCTCTCCCACCGTGATCGTGCCATTGTTGCCGCCGCAGGTAGAAGCTGTGGAAGTACTGGCGAAGGTAGTTGGGATATTCTTGCTGATGGTTACGGTCGTAGTGGCTTCACAACTGTTGGCGTCGCGCACCGTCAGGGTATAGCTTCCGGAGGCGAGACCTGTGAAGGCCGTGCCGCTCTGGAAGACCGTGCCGTTGATGGAGTAGGTATAAGGTGAAGTGCCGCCCGTTACCGCACCAGCCGTGATCGAGCCGTCGTTATCGGCGCAGCTGGCCGCAGCCGATGTGGCTGCCACTGCAGTTGGGCCGGCTATGTTGGTCACCGTGAACGACCTAGAAACCGTGCAGCCGTTAGCGTCTTTCACCGTGATGGTATAAGTTCCGGCTGACATACCTGAGAAAGTAGCAGTGGTTTGGAAATTCACCCCGTCCCTGCTGTAGGTATAAGGGGCCGTTCCGCCAGTCGTGCCTGTTACCATGATCTCGCCGTTGGCCGCGCCGCAAGTCGAGGCTTCAGTAGAAGCGGTCAGGTCCGTTGGCCCGGCGATGTTCTCCACCACGATCTCCTTGCTGAAGGTACAGCCGTTGGCGTCGCGCACCGTCAGGGTATAGGTTCCGGCCAGTAGCGCTTCGAAGCGGGTGCCGGCCTGGAAGCTGTTTCCATCCAGCGAGTAGGTATAGCCGGCCGTTCCGCCCGTCACGCCGGTTACCGTGATTGTGCCGTTGGCGCTGCCACAGGTAGAAGACGTGCTGGCCAGTGTCATCTCGCTTGGTCCGGCCACATCTTCCACTTCGATTATCTTAGCGAAAGTACAGCCGTTGGCATCGCGAACGGTGATGTTGTATTTGCCTGCCGCCAGGGAACCGAAGTTGGCTGAGGCCTGGAAATTCACATCGTCTTTGCTGTAAGTATAAGGAGCCGTGCCACCGTCTATATCCGTGATCGCGAGGCTGGCATTGCTGTTGCCACAAGTTGAAGAAGCTGCCGTCAACACAAAGTCGCTTGGACCTGCGATGTCTTTCACTTCCACACTTTCACTGCCCAAACAACCATTGCCATCCTTCACGGTAACAGCATAAGAACCAGCCGTTATGTTTTCGAATACATTGGAAGACTGGTAGGTAAGCCCGTCGATGCTGTAGGTATAAGGTACTACCCCTCCACTCACATTGTTAATGGCAATGCGGCCATTGCTGGCACTACAAGTTGTAGCCTGTGTACTGACTGTAAACTCCGGTCCGGCTACGTTGCTTACCGCTACTGACTTGGCGAAAGTACAGCCATTGGCGTCTTTCACGGTGATGGTATGGGAACCAGCCGTAAAGCCCATCAGCGTAGCAGATGCCTGGAAGTTGACGCCGTCCTTACTGTAGGTATAAGGAGCCGTACCGCCTGTCACCGTTCCGACCGTGATGCTGCCGTTGCTGTTGCCGCAAGTAGAGGCGACGGTTGAGCTGGCAAAATTGGTTGGCACATTCGTGTTCACCTTCACTGCGGTCGTCACGGTACAGCCGTTGGCGTCTTTGGCCGTTACCGTATAGTTCCCTGCTGCCAGCCCGGTAAAGACTTTAGATGCCTGGAAATTATTGCCGTCTATCGAGTAAGTATAAGCAGGTGTACCGCCTGTTGCGTTTCCGACCGTAATCGAACCGTCGTTGTCGGCGCAAGTGGCTGGCTGGGAAGTAGCTGTTACAGCCGTTGGCCCACCGGTGTTAGTTACCGTATAGCTTTGTGTAAAGGTACAGCCGTTGGCGTCCTTCACCGTGATGCTATAGTTACCGGCAGCCAAACCTGCAAAAGCAGTCGCCTCCTGGAAATTCACCCCGTCTTTGCTGTAGGTATACGGCGCCGTGCCTCCCGATACAGTTGTAATTGTCAGTGTGCCATTGCTACTGCCGCAAGTTGAAGGCGTTGTGGTGGCTATTAATCCGTCTGGTCCGGCGATGTTTTCCACTGCAACTTCTTTCTGATAGGCACAGCCGTTGGCATCTTTCACCGTGATGGTATAGGTACCGGCCAGTAAGCCTGAGAAAGAAGCAGCTTGCTGGTATGTGCCGTTATTCAGGGCATAGGTATAAGGAGCCGTTCCGCCTGTTACCGCATTTACCGTCACCGTACCATTGCGATTGCCACAGGTAGAAGCAACACTGGCAAGGGTCAGGTCAGTTGGGCCTGCTATGTTGGTTACTTCAATTGTCTGTGTGGCAACGCAACCATTGGCGTCTTTCACGGCGATCTCGTAGCTGCCTGCTGCCAACGCCGTGAATGACTTGGCACTTTGGAAAGCGCCGTTGTCGATGCGGTAAGTATAAGGAGCCGTGCCGCCTGTCACGTCGCCGATGGTGATGCCGCCGTTGCTGTTGCTGCACGTGCTCGACTGCGCCTGCATGGCAAAGCGAGGACCGGCCACATTGGTTACAGCAAATGTTTTGGCAAACGTACACCCATTTCCATCTTTCACGGTGATGGTGTGCGTGCCTTCGGTAAGATCTGTGAATGTAGCTGAGGCCTGGAAATTCACGCCATCTATACTATAAGTATAAGTCGCTGTTCCACCAGTTACTCCGGTTACCGTTAAGGACCCGTTCGGATTGCCGCAGGTAGAAGAAGAAGCTGTTGCGGTTAGATCAGAAGGTCCGGCCACATCGCTTACTGTGATCTGACGAGCAACTGTACAGCCCTTGGCGTCCTTCACCGTGATGGTGTGCGACCCAGCCACAAAGCCCGTCAGCGTGGATGAAGTCTGGAAGTTGGTGCCGTCCTTGCTGTAGGTATAAGGAGCAAAACCGCCCGTCACCGTGCCGACCGTGATAGTGCCATTATTGCTACCGCAGGTAGAGGACTTGGAGGTGCTGGCGAAGGTGGTCGGGATGTTCTTGGTGACAGTGACCGTCCGGGTCACCGCGCAGCCGTTGGCGTCGCGCACCGTCAGGGTGTAACTGCCGGAGGCCAGGCCGGTGAAGGCCGTGCCGCTCTGGAAGACCGTGCCGTTGATGGAGTAGGTATAGGGCGAAGTGCCGCCCGTTACCGCGCCGGCCGTGATCGAACCGTCGTTGTCGGTGCAGCTGGCCGCAGCCGAAGTAGCAGCTACAGCTGTCGGGCCGGCAATGTTGGTCACTGTAAACGACTTGGCCACGGTACAGCCGTTGGCGTCCTTCACCGTGATATTGTGGGTACCGGCCATCAGCCCTGTGAAGGCAGTTGAACTCTGGAAGTTCACCCCGTCCCTGCTGTAGGTATAAGGGGCCGTTCCGCCTGTCGTGCCTGTTACCGTGATCTCGCCGTTGGCCGCGCCGCAGGTCGAGGCTTTGGTGGAAGCAGCCAGGTCCGTTGGCCCGGCGATGTTGGCTACCGCTGCCTGCTTGGAGAAAACGCAGCCGTTGGCATCCTTCACCGTGATCGTGTAAGCTCCCTCGGACAGAGAGCCGAAAGTGGTCGAGGTTTGGAAAGTGAGGCCGTCCTTGCTGTAGGTATAGGGAGCCGTGCCGCCCATCACCGTGCCCACTGTGATCGTGCCGTTCGCATTCCCACAAGTTGCAGAAGCATTGGCAAGGGTTAGGTCTGACGGACCCGCAATATTCAGAACTTCCACTTCTTTAGTGGCCGTACAGCCATTGGCGTCCTTTACTGCGATGGTATGGGTGCCTGCTGCCAGCCCTGTGAAGTTTGCTTCGCTTTGGAAATCCCCACCGTTGATGCTGTAGACATAAGGAGTAGTGCCTCCGTTTACCTCGCTTACACTAATGCGTCCGTTGCTGGCCCCGCAGGTCGAGGCTTGCGCTGTGGCTGCAAAAGTCGGCCCTGCAATGTTATTTACTGCCACATCCTTGGCAAACGTACAGCCATTGGCATCTTTCACTGTTACCGCGTAGGTTCTGGCTGTAAGACCGCTGAAGGTAGAAGAGGATTGGAAGTTGAAGCCATCTATACTATAGGTATAGCCGGAAGTTCCTCCGGTTACACTGCTCACCGTGAACTCACCGTTGCTGGCACCGCAAGTCGAGGACTTGACAGTGGCAACTAAGTCAGAAGGTCCGGCCACATCGCTTACAGTCACCTGGCGGGCAACTGTACAGCCTTTCGCGTCCTTCACGGTGATCGTGTGCGACCCAGCCGTAAAGCCCGTCAGCGTTGACGAGGCCTGGAAGTTGGTGCCGTCCTTGCTGTAGGTGTAAGGAGCAAAACCGCCCGTCACCGTGCCGACCGTGATCGTGCCGTTGCTGTTGCCGCAGGTGGAGGACTTGGCAGTGCTGGCGAAGGTGGTCGGGATGTTCTTGGTGACAGTTACCGTCCGGGTCACCGCGCAGCCGTTGGCGTCGC
The DNA here is from genome assembly GCF_014773225.1 of Pontibacter aquaedesilientis. Classification (GTDB taxonomy): domain Bacteria; phylum Bacteroidota; class Bacteroidia; order Cytophagales; family Hymenobacteraceae; genus Pontibacter; species Pontibacter aquaedesilientis. The sequence goes on from NZ_JACXAJ010000005.1 coordinate 76,690, forward strand.
GCACCGTCAGGGTGTAGCTGCCGGAGGCGAGGCTCGAAAAGGCCGTGCCGCTCTGGAAGGTGGTACCGTTGATGGAGTAGGTATAGGGAGCCGTGCCGCCCGTCACTGCGCCCGCCGTAATCGAGCCGTCGTTGTCGGCACAACTGGCTGGTTGTGAAGTGGCAGCAACCGCCGTTGGGCCGGCGATGTTGCTTATCACCACTTGTTGCGTGAAGGTACAGCCGTTGGCGTCTTTCACCGTGATGGTATGCGTGCCTGCTGCCAGCCCTGAGAAAGTAACAGCGGCCTGGAAGTTCACCCCATCCCTGCTGTAGGTATAAGGAGAAGTGCCGCCCGTTGTGCCCGTTACCGTGATCTCGCCGTTGGCCGTGCCGCAGGTCGAGGCTTTGGTAGAAGCCGCCAGATCCGTTGGCCCGGCGATGTTGGCCACGTCTGCCTGCTTGGAGAAAACGCAGCCGTTGGCGTCCTTCACCGTGATCGTGTAAGCACCCTCGGCCAGAGCGCCAAAAGTGGTTGAGGTCTGGAAGTTGATGCCGTCCTTGCTGTAGGTATAAGGGGCTGTGCCGCCTGTTACGGCGCCCACTACCAGAGAGCCGTTGTTGGCTCCGCAGGTTGCAGCATTGGTCGTCAGGGCAAATCCGTTTGGTCCGGCTACGTCTCCTACTACTACCTCTTTCGCGAAAATACAGCCATTGGCATCTCTTACGGTAATCGTGTAGGTACCCGCAAGCAGCGATCCGAACGTATCAGCGGTTTGGAAATTAGTACCGTCTTTGCTGTAGGTATAGCCCGAAGTTCCGCCGGACACCGCCGTTACCCGAATGCTGCCATTGTTGCGACCGCAGGAGGTTGTGGTTACACTCGCCGTAAAACCGGATGGACCGGCTACATCAGGAATCACCACCGCTTGTGTATGCGTACAGCCGTTGGCGTCGCGCACTGTTACGTTGTATGTTCTGGCGATCAGTGCCGTGAAGGTGGCCGAAGTCTGGAAATTGGTGTTGTCTATGCTATAGGTATAGCCGGAAGTTCCTCCGGTCACACTGCTCACCGTGAACTCACCGTTGCTGGCACCGCAGGTGGATGCCTTAACAGTAGTAGTGAAAGCAGACGGACCGGCAATATTGGTGACGGTGATAGATTTTGAGAAGGTACAGTTATTGGCATCCTTCACCGTGATGGTATAGTTACCAGCCAGCAGGTTGCTAAAGGTTGTCCCGCTTTGGAATGCAGCGCCGTCAATAGAATAGGTATATGGTGAGACACCTCCCGTTGTGCTATTGACACGCACCACACCATTGCTGGCACCACAGGTGCTGGCCGTGCTGGTCAGGTTGAGGTTAGTAGGACCGGCAATATTGGTCACCGCTACAGAAGCCGTTTTTATACAGCCGTTGGCATCGCGCACCGTGATGGTGTAAGTTCCGGCCGCCAGGTTGTCGAACAGGGCTGCATCCTGGAAAGTCGAACCGTCCTTGCTGTATTGGAACGGTGCCGTTCCGCCGCTCACCGTCACATTGATTCGACCGTTGCTGTTACCGCAGGTAGATGAGGTGGCAGCTGCTGTAAACTCAGGACCGGCAATGTTTGCCACCACAACCGTTTCGGTGTACACGCAGCCGTTGGCATCCTTCACAGTTACCTGATAATTGCCTGCCACCAGCGAGGAGAACACGCTTGAACTCTGGAATGCTCCCCCGTTGATGGAATAGGTATAGTTCTGGGTACCGCCTGTTACGGCACTCACCGTGAAGCTGCCATTCGGGTTGCCACAGGTAGAGGACTGTACTGTGGCTTGTAGATCGGTTGGGCCCGGAATATTGGTGATTGTTACAGTTTTAGCAACTGTACAGCCACGGGCATCTTTAATCGTGATCGTGTGCGTGCCTTCAGCCAGCCCAGTCAGCGTAGCCGATGTCTGGAAGGTTGTACCGTTTTTGCTGTAAGTATAAGGCGAAGTACCCCCGATGATATTACTCACCACTACCCTGCCATTGCTGTTACCACAAGTGGCAGCAGTTGGAGTAACTGTGAAATCTGTCGGCATTACTTTGGCAACCGAAACCGAAGTGCTTGTGATACAACCGTTGGCGTCGCGGGCCGTCAGGGTGTAGTTGCCGGAGGCCAGCCCCGTGAAGACCGTGCCGCTCTGGAAGACCGTGCCGTTGATGGAGTAGGTATAGGGCGAAGTGCCGCCCGTCACCGCGCCGGCCGTGATCGAGCCATCGTTGTCGGCGCAGCTGGCCGCAGCCGACGTGGCCGCTACTGCCGTCGGGCCAGCAACGTTTGTTACTGTAAACGACTTGGCCACAATACAACCATTGGCGTCCTTTACCGTGATTGTGTGGGTGCCTGCTGCCAGCCCTGTGAAGGCAGTGGAACTCTGGAAGTTCACCCCGTCCCTGCTATAGGTATAAGGAGAAGTACCGCCCGTCGTGCCCGTTACCGTGATCTCGCCGTTGGCCGCGCCACAAGTAGTGGATTTGGTAGAAGCCGCAAAATCGGTTGGACCGGAGATGTTGGATACCGTTACCTGCTTTGAGAAAACGCAGCCGTTAGCATCCATCACCGTGATCGTATAAGCGCCCTCTGCCAGAGAACCGAAAGTGGTCGAGGCTTGGAAGTTCACCCCGTCTTTGCTGTATGTATAGGGAGCTGTGCCGCCTGTTACCTTACTCACCATAACAGCACCATTAGCACGTCCGCAGGTTGCAGCAGTACTGGTCAGTGTCAGGTTAGATGGGCCTGCTATGTTAGTTACTTCAATTGTCTGTATGGCAACACAACTATTGGCGTCTTTCACTGCGATCTCGTAATTGCCTGCCGCTAACGACGTGAATGCCTTGGCACTTTGGAAGGCGCCGTTGCCGATACGGTAGGTATAAGGAGCCGTGCCGCTCGTCACGTCGCCGATGGTGATGCTGCCGTTGCTGTTGCCGCACGTGCTTGACTGCGCGGTGGCTACAAAAGTCGGCCCTGCTATATTATTCACTGCTACATCCCTTGCAAACGTACAGCCATTGGCATCTTTCACCATTACCGTATAGGTTCTGGCTGCAAGACCGCTGAATGTAGTTGAGGTCTGGAAATTCACGCCATCTATACTATAGGTATAAGTCGCTGTTCCGCCAGTTACTCCGGTTACCGTTAAGGCCCCGTTCGGGTTCCCGCAGGTAGAGGAAGAAGCGGTTGCGGTTAGATCAGAAGGTCCGGCCACATCAGTTACTGTGATTTGACGAGCAATTGTACAGCCTTTCGCGTCCTTCACCGTGATCGTGTGCGAACCAGCCACAAAGCCCGTCAGCGTTGCAGAAGTCTGGAAGTTGGTGCCGTCCTTGCTGTAGGTATAAGGGCCGAAACCTCCCGTCACGCCGGTTACTGTGATGGTGCCGTTATTGCTACCGCAGGTAGAGGACTTGGAAGTGCTGGCGAAGGTGGTCGGGATGTTCTTGGTGACATTGACCACTCTGGTCACCGCGCAGCCGTTGGCGTCGCGGGCTGTCAGGGTGTAGCTGCCGGAGGCAAGGCCCGAAAAGACCGTGCCGCTCTGGAAGGTAGTGCCGTTGATAGAGTAGGTATAGGGAGCCGTACCGCCCGTCACCGCACCGGCCGTGATCGAGCCGTCGTTATCGGCGCAGCTGGCCGCAGCCGAGGTGGCAGCAACCGCCGTCGGGCCGGCGATGTTGGTCACTGTGAACGACTTGGCCACGGTACAGCCGTTGGCGTCTTTCACCGTGATGGTATGCGTGCCTGCTGCCAGCCCTGTGAAGGCAGTGGAACTCTGGAAGTTCACCCCGTCCCTGCTGTAGGTATAAGGAGCCGTGCCGCCTGTCGTGCCTGTTACCGTGATCTCGCCGTTGGCCGCGCCACAGGTCGAGGCTTTGGTGGAAGCCGCAAAATCGGTTGGACCGGCGATGTTGGTTACCGTTACAGGTTTACTCAAGGTACAGCCTTTGGCGTCGCGCACCCAAACTGTGTGCGCCCCGGCTGCGAAACCAGTGAGCGTCGCAGAAGCCTGATAATTCGTACCGTCTTTGCTATACTCATAACCAGCCACACCACCTGTAACACCTGAAATCGTTACCGTACCGTTCGGGTTGCCGCAAGTAGAGGAAGCAGACGTGACTGTAAAATTAGTAAGTGTAGCCTGCGCCACGGAAACGGAAGCAGTCACCATACAACCGTTGGCGTCTTTCGCCCTTAAGGTGTAGTTTCCGGAGGCCAGACCCGTGAAGGCCGTGCTGCTTTGGAAGGTGGTGCCGTTGATGGAGTAGGTATAGGGAGCCGTACCGCCTGTTACCGCACCAGCCGTGATCGAGCCGTCGTTGTTGTGGCAGCTTGCCGGTTGAGATGTGGCAGATACGGCTGTTGGTCCTGGCACATTAGTTAGTGTGAACGATTTGGCCATGGTACAGCCGTTGGCGTCCTTCACCGTGATGTTGTGGGTTCCGGCCATCAGCCCTGCGAAAGTCGTGGAACTCTGAAAGTTCGTCCCGTCCTTGCTGTAGGTATAGGGCGAAGTGCCACCTGACACGTTATTGATGACAATCTGCCCGTTCGCATTGCCGCAAGTTGTGTTGCTAGGTGTGGCGGTAAAGTCAGACGGGCCTGTTACCTGCGTGATAGAGAAGCTCTTCATAACAGAACAGCCCTTGCTATCAGTAACAGTGACGGTATAAGTACCGGCTGTCTTATTGTTGATAGAGGCAGTGGTCTCACCACTGCTCCAGCGGTACGTAACAGCCCCCTGTGCGCCCGTCACACTGGCGGAGACACTACCCAAAGTGCCGTTACAGATTACTGGCGTGCCCGTCAGGTTCACCTCCATCTGATAAAAGGAGATCAGCACTTCATCGCTCACGGGTGAGCAATCTCCGTTTCCGGTCGATTCTAAAGTCAGCCGCACTGAACCTGCGCTAAGCTCGGCTGCCGTTGGGGTATAGGTAGCGTTTAGGTCAGTTCTGCTCGAGAAAGTACCGGCTCCACCTATCCACCTGCCACCGGTAGCAGCTGTCACTGTACCTGCCAGTTGCACCGTGCTGCCTGCGCAAACCAATTGGTCAGGGCCGGCATTGGCCGAGAGGTTTGATACAACGTTTGTCGTGGCTGAGAACTCCTGGCAGTTCGTAGAATTTTTCGGAACTGCCACGAACTTGTGTCTTCCAACTGTCGAGGCATTGTAGGTCAGGTTTCGACCAACAAGGGTATTACTCGGATCATACCAAAAATAGTCAAACTCGCCATCGCCGCCTGTCACGCTTCCTGTGAGTGTGGCACTACTCCCACCCGGGCATATAATGGCCGGATCTGGTCCAATAGACACGACAGGTTTCGGCAGGAAATATACCCTTACTTCATCATAGTGCGATGAGTTTGTTGCACACTCACTAGGGCGTACCGCACCATTAACACGATAGTCTACAAATGGAGGCGCTGTCTCATCTGGTGTTACAGTAGGGGTGGCGGATGTTACATCGCTGAGAAATTTCTCATAGCCTCTGCCTGATATATCCTCCCATCTTATGGAGCCTTCCAGAAAAGTAGCCGGCGCACTTAGCTGTTTGGAGCATCCACCTATCACCGAAACATCATCCATCGGTTCGAATGCCGCCAAGGAAGTAATAGCATAAACATTCGCATTGTTACCGGGCTTACAAATTGTTAAGGTGATGGTGTTGGATCCTGTCCGGGGAATACACATCAGCTGACCGACAGGGTAAGTTTGTGTACCGCAGTCAACCGTATAGAACATAGCACCGCCAGGCTCTGCTCCGGATGGAAGGCTCAGCTCCAATTGGGAAGCGTCTTTATCCAGCGTAACTATGATCTGTACACAGTTACTGCCACCACAGGCACTGCCACTCCTCCTAACGGACTGTGATTTCATGTAGCCATTGGGCTGCCCTGTCAAATCCATTCTGATAGTCTGCACTTGGGCAAACACGTTTAAGGATGTCGCTAGCTGCAACATCCCTAAGAGTAAAATCACAAGAAGGAGGTTTTTTCTTCGGGTAGAGCTTATTTCCATACAGTAGGGGTTAGAGTGTGTGCCATTGGATTCTTACAAATCTGATGTATCTTCAATTGCCTATCCAGCCATTTCTCAGCGGCCTGCTGCACCAGATAAACAATCGATAAAATTGAACTTAAACGATTATAATTTAAATATTTTATCAAAAAATTAAATAAAATAGTGCTATTTAAATCACATAAAACATTCACATATAGCCTTATGAACTCGGCTTATAGATTGCAGCCTAATTGGTTTAAAGAAAGTCAGTGCATATTCCATAATTACTTAAGCGCATTTCTATAGAATATTACATATTTTTAATAAACCAAAACTATACAATTTATATTTAAAAATACAGAATAATATACCAAAAAAGTAATTATAACTATTTGTATTTTTGCTTGTAGCATCCCTGAAACAAGAGGCTACAGTCCACCCTATGCCGTTGATGCAAATTTTGATTTTTCCCCCTTTTCTTCCGGCTCAGTCCTTAGCAAAACCTACCATAAACTATTACCTTTGCAGGGTTCTTACTTAAGCAACACCCACTATGAGCGCCAAAAGCTTTGAACTATTACTTGACACCGCCTTCGCACCCGAAAAACCACATGTTTTTGAGGAGCCGGCGACTGCTGTATACCAAAAGCTGGAACAGGCCTTCAAGGCTTCCCGTCAGCAGCAGGGAAATGCTTCAGAGGAGTTGAGCTTCAGGTTTGAAATGCTGCGACTGGGAATCGCCATTGCTTTTATCAAGGCCTACTCCCGTCTGGCCGATAATGAAGGCGCAAAAGAGGTGCTGCAACTGCTACAGGAGGCTGTCAAGGCCAAGAGTACCCGCGAGATAGACAAGATCATCCAAAAAAAAATATCCCTGTTTGACAGCCTGTATCACGAGATATTTGTGAACGAGCAGCGTGAGCATATCCTGGCCCTTTTTGAGCAAACCCTGGACTCCGCTTCCAAAGATGAACTGGATGAGTTGATCATGGAAGGGCTGGAGGCCTTGCAGGAAATAGACTTTGAAAGTGCCCGTCATGATGAGGACGATGATGAGCCTTTGGATGAAGATTTTCTGAAAAGTATCAAATAACGCTATACCTTCTTGGGCTCATGGAAATCACGCTAACCACTCCTGCCCTGCTGTTTCCGGCGATTTCGCTCCTGCTGCTGGCCTACACCAACCGATTTATGGCTTTGGCTAATCTTATCCGTAGCCTCAAGAGCCGCTATGCCTCCACGCAAAGTCATTTGGTCTATGGCCAGATAAAGAACCTGCGCATCCGGCTGGGGCTGATCCGTAACATGCAGGCCTTCGGCATTGCGAGTATGTTCGGCTGCGTGTTCTGTATGTTTATTCTATTCGCAGGCTACACCACGGTGGGGAAGTATACCTTCGGACTGAGCCTACTGCTTCTGATGATCTCTCTGGCGCTGGCCCTGCGCGAAATCCAGATCTCTGTCAGGGCGCTGGAACTGGAGTTGAACGACCTGGCGGAATCTTCCGGCAAAAAATAAACACAGCCGTTTCGATTGCGCCTATACCGCTGCCACAGCATGGCCCCAAATGTTTCCTCGTATGCCTTCCGCCTACCTTAGCTCGCAAATTGATCCGCAGAAGCGATATTTTTGGGATTTCGTACCTTTGCGCTTCATGAGTCAAAAGTCGAATTTTGTTAGGAGTTCCATGTTAACAAGAAAAGCAAGCATTAGCTCTCGGCATTAACTCAAAACTCTTCACGCTTTATTTCAACAAATGAAAATCAATCCGAAAAATCTGGCCATAAAGGATTTTGTGTATGAGCTGCCAGATGAGCGCATTGCCAAGTTTCCGCTGCCGGAGCGCGACCAGTCAAAACTGCTCTATTACAAAAACCACCGCATAGCCGACTATACCTTTACTGAGCTGCCTGATTTGCTGCCCGCTGGCAGTTTGCTCGTTTTCAATAACACCAAAGTAGTGCAGGCTCGCCTGATCTTTCAAAAACCAACCGGAGGGGCTGTGGAGATTTTCTGCCTGGAGCCAGTGAAGCCGCACCGCGAAGTGCAGCTGGCCATGCAGCAAACCCGCAGTTGCACGTGGAAATGCCTCGTCGGTAATAACAAGCGCTGGAAAGAGGGTCCTCTGAAGATATTTTTTGAAGGAGGCGTGCTGACAGCCGAACGTGAAGCACAGCAGGACGGCCACTTCCTGATCCGTTTCACGTGGACGCCTGCCGAACTTACCTTTGCAGAAGTGCTGGAGCGTTGCGGAAGGTTGCCACTGCCGCCCTACCTCAACCGCGACCTGACGCCCGAAGACCGTACCCGCTACCAAACCATCTATGCCCACCACGAAGGCGCTGTGGCTGCCCCGACCGCTGGCCTGCATTTCACAGATAACGTGATGACGCAACTGCACGACAAAGGTATAGAAAGCACCTACCTCACGCTGCACGTAGGAGCCGGCACCTTCAAGCCCGTGAAAGCCGATACCATGGATACCCACGAAATGCACGCCGAGCAGCTGATGGTGACGAAGCAAGTGGTAGCGCAGCTTTTGCAGCACATAGGCCAGCCGCTTATACCTGTCGGCACGACTTCGATGCGTAGTCTGGAGAGCCTGTATTGGCTGGGCACTTTGCTTTTGCAGCAGCCGGAGTTGAAAGCAGAGCAACTGCACGTCACGCAATGGCTGCCTTACGAGACCAGCGCCCCACCTGCTGCTTCGGAGGCTTTGCAGGCCTTGCTCGGTTACATGGATCGGCATCAGGTTGATCATTTGCATGCCAGCACCCAGATCATCATCGCGCCGGGCTATACCTTCCGGGTATGCAGCGGACTCATCACAAACTTCCACCAGCCTGAAAGTACGCTCCTGCTACTGGTAGCTGCCCTGATCGGCGAAAACTGGAAACAGGTATACCGACATGCCCTTGATAATGACTACCGCTTTTTGAGCTATGGTGACAGTTCGCTGTTGCTGCCCTAAAGGCTGGATGACCTTGCGGTGCGTTCGGACACCGTGTGATTACTACTTATAAAAAAAGCCAGCCCTGTTGAAATACAGGGCTGGCTTTTTTTATGGTCAATCAGATGATTACTTGCCTGCCTTGGCACTACTGCCATCCAATCCGTGCTCCGAAATCAGGTATACCAGTGCGGCCATAGAGGCGGCACCGAGCTGCATTTCGCGCCGATTCACGGTTTCAAATGTGTCGATGTGGGTGTGGTGATAATCGAAATAACGCTGGGAATCAGGCTTGAATCCAATAAGCGCTACCGTGCCTTGCCCTTTCAGGGGACCGATGTCAGCGCCCCCGCCGCCACGGGTTAAATCATGCAGTCCGTAAGGCGTTAACAAGGGTTTCCAGGTCAGCACCTGCGCAAACTGAGCGTCATTGCCGTCGATGCCGAAACCACGTGGGGTAAAGCCACCTGCGTCAGATTCGAGGGCCGCTACGTGCTTCTCTCCTTTTGCTTTGGCTTCTTCGGCGTACTTGCGACCACCGCGCAGCCCGTTTTCCTCATTCATGAACATCACTACCCGGATGGTGCGCTTCGGACGTATACCTTGCTCTTTGAACAAACGCAGCACTTCGATGGATTGCACGCAGCCGGTGCCGTCGTCATGGGCACCCTCGCCTACATCCCAAGAGTCCAGATGGCCTCCTACCACGATGATCTCGTCGGGCTTTTCAGAGCCTTTTATCTCGCCAATCACGTTATAAGACAGCACATCCGGGCGGGTTTCGCTCGTCATGCGCATGTAGAACTTCAACTCCGGGTCATTTTTCAGCATGGCGCTCAACTCCTCGGCTCCTTTGGTACTAATGGCCGCTGCCGGAATCTTTTCCACGCCATCTTCATAACGCATGTTACCGGTATGGGCCACATCCTGAATGTCGTTTGTCATGGAGCGCACCAATACACCCACTGCGCCCAGCTTGGCTGCCGCCACGGCACCGCCTCCACGTTGGTCTACGGCACCGCCATAGGCTGCCCCCGTTACCACATGCCTGTTGTCAAACGGACGGTTGAAGAAGACAATCTTGCCCTTTACTTTCTTTTTGCCCAGCTTCTCGAGTTCTTCGAAGTTTTGCACTTCCAGCACCTGTGCACTCAGGCCTTGCGTGCCGGTGCCTACCGAACTGCCCAAGGCCAGTATGTTCACATCCTGGCTACCGTTGCGCCCACTAATAATCCGACCCACTTCTTTGTCGCCGCGAACCCAGTACGGCACCATCACCTCCTGCAGGTATACGCGGTCGAGGCCCATGTTCTCCATCACCTGTCGGCTCCACTCCACGGCGGCGGCGGCCTGCGGGGATCCGCTTAGGCGAGCACCGATGTTCTTGGTAAGGTAGCGCAGGTTCTCGTAGCTTTCGTGGCTGGTGAGGGCGTCGTCGTAGAACTTCCGGATAACAGTTGAGTCGGACTTGAATGTATTTTGCTGCGCCGTAGCAGGTATAGCAGACAACATTGCTGCCCCCGCCACAAAAGCGCGTAATTTGTGTTTAAATAACATCATCAGGTGAATAATGCGTGAAAGGTTTGTTTAGATTAGTTTGTGGCTTTAATATAAGCAATCTATTTGAAGTATAGACAACAATCGCCAATTTCCGGCTATACCTACTTCACTTGCAGCACCTTCTGCAGGTCTTGAGCACTTAGGGTGAGCAGCCCTACTTCGGGTAGGCGCTCTGTCAGTTCTTTCCAGTTTTTGTCTTTTTTGTATACCTCCTTCAGTAGTTTGGTGGCCCCGCTGATGTCGCCGTTGTTGGCCAGCGTGATGGCGTGCCAGTACTTCATTTCGAGGTTGTTCGGGAACATGGTCTCGGCTTTGCCATACTCTTCCATGGCCTTCTCCATCTGCCCCTTCTCCACGGCCAAGTCGCCATTGTTCATGTGCTCGTAGGCACGGTATACCTTGAGCAGTCGCTCCAGTTCGTCCAGCGGTTTTTCGTGATCGTCTACCCGCAGGTCGATGGTTTTGTCGTCCCAAGGCTGGCCTGTGGCTTTGCCGCGCACCACTACCAGCGCCGCCGACTGTTTGCCCCGGATGTCGCCTCCCTCCCGCTCGGCTGCCTGCATGGCCAGCAGTACCCGCTCAGCCAGTGGCTTGCCTGCACTTGTTTCAAAGGCCTTGGCCATGGCGGGCCATACCTTATCGGTGAGCATCATGTTGGCCTGCACCGAGAAATTTGTGCCGACGGTGTGCCCCGCATAGCGGATGCACTGCTTGCCCGTATGTGTCGCCACCCGTCCCTGCGCGTCCAGTATCGACACCTGCCGCACTTCACGGCCTTCGTCTTCGGCCAGCAACATATCCAGCGCTTCCTGCGGCGACTTGCCCTCTTTCAGCAAAGCAAGCCCGCGCAAGCCGAATGACTTGTTCACAAAAGACTGGGTGGCCACTACGCCCACGCCCGCTTCTACCCAGGGCACGGCCGTGCCCACCGAGAACCAGTGGCTTTGCACGCCTACGGCCATCTCGCCGGTCTTCGCGTCGCGGGCTACAATCGAATAGGTATGGGCCAGGGGCTCTTCACTTTTAAACACCTGCGCCTGTGTGGAGAAATGTGTCACGGTGAGAAGGAGGGTTAGTATGGAGAATAGTTTTTTCATGGGGAGTACAGAGTTTAAGTAGGTTAGGTTATACCCGCAGTTATTGTTCGTGTTAGATTGTTTTAAGTATATCTTCTAATGACAGATGACTTTCTTTGAACAGTCTGTCTTTATACCCTATATGCAGCTTATCGAAAAGTCTTGTCATATTGAAGCCTGTTGCATAAAAGTACACGCCAGACTTTGGCGTCAGGTATAGCCATTGATCTTTCTCTAATTTGTAACCTTTGAAAGCATGGTAAGCATGATACGCTGAATCTGTCTGCTGTAATTTAGCATCCGGTAGCTTTTGGGAGAACTTTTCGTAGAGCTTTTGTTCTACATACCTTGCCGTACCTTCTAGTGTTTCGTAAGTACTTTCAACAGTTCCAATGTCAAGATCGAGTTTCCGCTTTGCTTCATCTCTGCGCGTTTCCCTTTCTTTGAAGAAGGCTGCAATCAGTTCTCTGATCTCATTCCGATCATCAGAAGCTAAAGCCTGCAGCAAGAGTTCGTTTTCTTTGTCCACTGCAGTTTTGAACCACGCATGCTCTTTATAAAGCTCCTTTAGCTTGCTCTTCTGAGAAGAAGCTGCGTGGTTGCCAAAGCGCTCAAGATAGTCTTTGTGCTGGAATTGAAATCCGTGAAAGTACTCATGTACAACCATCGTCACCCATACCTCTACAGATTCCACGTCTTCTATCACGTCGCGGGTTTCTTCAAAACCGCTGCAATGCATAAAGGGCACATAATTATCATAGGCACTTGAGTCTCCAAGAGTGAAGTTCACAGCCATGTGAAAAGGAGTACTGTCAAGGCGGGAGGCGGTTTTGTATACCTTTATTGCGCTGCTTTTGAAAACTGCAATTGGGTTATAAATTGCTAAAAACCGCGCCGTAGGATTGGCTATGAACGATGTGGAATCGGTGTAGTATATTAACGGTACGTCATACTGCTTTTCATCGAAGCCCGGCCAAATATCTTTTGCTATGGCTGGTTTGAGATCATACATATACGCCATCCTGTCAAATACCAATTGCTCCGTACTAGCCAATTTTTTATTGCAAGAGAATGCTATTGTAATCAGCAAAAGTAAAATCAGTCTGTTCATCGGATTTGAGGTTTCGAAATATTGAACCAATAATGTGGAATACCTTCCAAATCAAAAGTACCCATAAGTTTAAGCCCTACCTTTTCCAGAACTTTTCTGGACGTGGCATTTTCCACATCACACATCCCATACACTCTCTCCAATACCAGTCGTTCGAAACCATATTTTAATGAAGCATTTGCAGCCTCTGTTGCGTAACCTCGCCCCCAGTATCTTCTTATCAACCTATACCCCAAATCATGATAGTTGATGTGGTTATTAGTCCGGTCTTTAACAAGCTTTAGTCCTGCCCACCCAACAAAGTTGTTACTTTCTTTTTCGACCACTGCCCACCTTCCAATCCCATTTTCCTGATACTGCTTTCTTATAAAATCGATGGTCTCTCTTGCTTCCGCAATTTGTTTGATAGGTTTGTTTCCTAGATACCGCTGCACTTCAACATCCGAGTCAAGTTCAAACATACCAAGATCATCAGAAGGTAAAAGCTCTCTCAATATAAGCCGTTCTGTCTCTACAAAGATGTGCATGTCATGTAGTTTTTAGTACAAGTTCATGTTTAAAAATTAACTAAAGAGTCCTTAATTATTAATAGGATTAACTTACTTGGCTTATACTTACCCCGAAATCAAATATCTCCCTCCTTTATCCTCTTTAATTTAAATTCCTTAAATTACACCACAATATAAGCATTCTCCCCTTATATAGGGAATTCCCTACCTTCTTACAACCCATCTTCATTTCAGAAGTATAACAGTACAAAAACAGCTCAAACCGGGAATATTAAACCCAGAGTATCCTTTTATGACCAAACCCTTCAACGAGAAAAAACAGCAGCGCATGGCCATGCTGATAGATGGCGACAACGCGCAACCAACCCTGATTGTTAAAATACTGGCCGAGGCCGGCAAATACGGGCAAACCACCATCCGCCGCATTTACGGTGACTGGACCACCCCGCAGATGAACGGCTGGAAAGACTGCCTGAATAACCACGCCATACAGCCCATTCAGCAGTTCCGCTATACCGTGGGCAAAAACGCCACCGACAGCGCCATGATCATCGACGCGATGGACCTGCTGCACAGCCACCTGGTAGATGGTTTCTGCATCGTGTCGTCTGACAGCGACTATACCCGACTGGCAACCCGTATCCGGGAGGCAGGCATCTTTGTGATGGGCATCGGGCAGCGTAAGACGCCCAAGCCGTTTGTGAACGCCTGCAACATTTTTATCTACACCGAAAACCTGACGGACGATATCGACGAAAAGCAAATTGCAGCAGCCGATAAAATAACACCAAACGGACAGGACAACCCACGACCGAACCCGGTGCCGATGCTGAAAGAAGCCTTTACGATGGCGGTGGGCGAAGACGGTTGGGCACATCTGGGAGGCATCGGCACCAGCCTGCGTACCCTCGATCCGGCCTTCGATCCGCGCACGTTTGGGTATAGCCAGCTCATTCAGCTCATCAAAGCGCATAAAGACCTGTTCACGATCCGCAAGGAAGACGACAAAGGCTCCTCGGCGGTCTATGTGAAGCGCCGCAGTGCGGTCAAAAGGCGCAAGCCATCCAAAGCAAAGGAAACATCTTCGGCCAAGGAAGAGCGGCACAACTAAATCGTCCCTGAAAATTAACATCAACAGCCTTTTCCTGTTTACCCGGGGAAAGGCTGTTTTTATTTTAGCGGCATCCGCTTTCGAACAACCACCTAAATCACTAACTTACAGCACACTAAACCTACACCACTATGAAAAAACTTGCCTTCCTTTTGGCGCTCTGCCTGTTTATCTTCCAGGCCGCCACTGCCCAGGAGAAGATGTCCTGCTGCGTAAAACCAGCTTCCAATGAGGCTACCACACAATTTGCCATGCTGGCCAACGACAAGTCCTTTGTAGAGAAACACGAAAATCCGCTGCCCTTCACGCTCCAGAAACAGGCAGGCAAGACCATTACCTACAAGACCCCGGATGGCAAAACGGCCAGCGCTTACGAGATAAAAGCGGCCAAGAAAACTAATAACTACCTTTTTGTGATTCATGAATGGTGGGGTCTTAACGACTACATTAAACAAGAGGCTGAGCGGCTTCACCGCGAACTAGGTGATGTGAACGTGATTGCCCTGGACTTATATGACGGCAAAATCGCCAAAGAGCGGGAACAGGCGATGCAGTATATGCAGGCTGTGAATAACGAACGTGCGAAAGCTATCATCCAAGGGGCTATTACCTATGCCGGGTCAAAAGCCGACATTACCACCATTGGCTGGTGTTTTGGCGGTGGCTGGTCACTGCAGGCCGCCCTGCTGGCCGGGAATCAGGCAGAGGCAGCCGTTATTTATTATGGCATGCCGGAACGTGATGTGGAGCGACTGAAAACACTGAAGGCTCCGGTACTGGGTATTTTCGCCGAACAGGATGGTTCCATTACACCGGAAATAGTGCGCGACTTCGAGGCAAAAATGAAGGAAGCAGACAAAAAGGTGACGATCAAAATGTATGATGCCGTGCACGCCTTTGCAAACCCGAGCAATCCCAAATATGATCAAGAGGCAGCCGAGGATGCTCACAAACTAGCGGTGGAGTTTATCAGAAAGCACTTGGATGAATAGCGAAGACTTAAATACTGAAGCCAATTGTCGCCGAAATGTTTCGGAACTTGCCTTCGGCGTCGTTGTCATTGAATACCGTCATTAGGCCATGGGTATACATAAGGTCGAGCTCAACGAAACGAAGCAACCTGATCCCCGCACCTCCGTGCAGCGAGAACTGAGCATTGCGGATGTTGCGACGGCGCACGTCCAGGTTGTTATCGCTCACGCCCACATTGTAGCCAAACGAAGGACCCGCCATGACGCGAAATATGGTAGAACTACCGCTGCTGCTGTTATAAACGTTTTCCATACCGATCAGCACAGGCGCCCTGACGTAGTGCAGCCGTACTTCGTCGCTTTCGCCGGAGCGGGGTTGGATGGTGCGCTGTATGGTTACTTTGTTACTCACAAAGTCCACGCCCGGCTGCACATAAAAGCGCTCGCCGATACGCGCAAAAGCGCCAAATTCGGTGCCCAGCCCCGATGATTTTTCTACCAGCGTTGGGTCGCTACTGATGTTGGCCACATTGAGACCGATTTTACCGCCCAACCGAACAGGTGTATCCTGCGCAGAAACGGTGTGAATGAAGCCATATAAAAATAGCAGCAGTAAAATAGACTTTTTCATAACCTGGCGTTTATGGTGTGGGTATCGATGTTCACAGAATCATGCGTTGCAGGTATAGCACAACACTTTATTTAACTGATTTTTAGCAACATATGTTTACAACCTAACTAGTACACCAGCTTCAGTAAAAGGCGAACAGCTTTTGCGCTGAAACTATTTTCACGATCTGTGAATTACCTAAATCCCTAAGAAGAGAAATGAAAACTACAGCAACGTCTCCACCGATTACTGTTTCCCCCGAGCTTGCGCTGCATGAGGCTCAGGTATCCGACGCTGAGGCGCTTTACCAGCTTATAGACAAGCACCGGCTTTACATGCGGGAATGGCTGCCTTTTGTCGATCATAGGGTTTCGGCTGCCGACACCGAGCTATACCTGCGCACCGTTACAGCCCCCGGCAACATACAGGATCAGGTATACACCATTCGCTACCACGGCCAGGTGATTGGCGTGATTGGATATAAGTCGATTGACCGTGCCAACAGCAGGCTGGAGATTGGCTATTGGCTGGGTGAGAATTTCCAAGGCAAGGGCATCATGGCACGGAGTTGTGAGGCAATGATAAAGCAGGCCTTCGAGCAGATGCACATCAACCGGATTCAGATAAAAGTAGGCGTTGGCAACCACAAAAGCAGCCGCATTCCAAAACGACTGGGGTTTATACTGGAAGGTATAGAACGCGACGGGGAATGGCTTCGGGGCCGCTTCATCGACCTGGAGGTATACAGCCTGCTGAAGCGGGAGTGGCATAAAAAGTAATCCGATGCTACTTCCGGCGAAAGCGGTTCAGCTTGATCGTAGGTTTGGCCTTTGGCTTGGCAGACACTTTACTTCCCAGCAACAGCGACACCGGCCTGAGTTCTTCGTGCTTGTCGGCAATGAGCTTCAGGATAGCCAGAAAGGGCACAAACAAAATCATACCCGAAGCCCCCCAGATAATCCCGCCCGCCACAATAGCCAGCAGGGTAAACAGCATATTTACCTGCAGACGGTAACTCACCGCCAACGGGAAAATCAGGTTGGCCTCCAGATACTGCACCACCGAGAACACGATGATCACCCCGATCGGATACCACACCGAGTCGTAAGTAATCCAGGCGACTGCCATGGGCAGAATGGCCCCGATCGTAATGCCCACATAAGGTATAAAGGTGAGGATAGAAGCTACAATACCGAAAAATATGGCATGCGGTATACCTAGCAGCAGTAGACCAACACTGTTAAGCACGCCCACTACTGCATACACAATAATCATCCCTTTGATAAAATTATAGTAGGTGGTGATGGTCTCATGCAGTATGCTGCGGATCTTGCTATGCTCAGATTTGGGGAACATAGAGAACAGCGCGGCTGCCAGTTGCTCCCGGTTAAACAGAATAAGCGCGGCATACAGCGGAATCAGCAGGACCAGCACTACGGTCTTTAGGGATGCGAAGAGCACCCCCTGTATCATGTCAAACACCTGGGAGGTGGCGTCTTTCACAAGCCCTTCTATCCAGCTGCTCCGCTGTGCATCGTCTATACCGAACTGGTGCTCCAGGTACCGGTTCAGCTGCTGCCAGGCACCGAGCAGTTTGTCCTGAAGCACAGGCCACTCCTGGCCAAAGCTGGCCATTTGCCGCACCAACAGCCAACTCATGCCCCCGACAAACAGCACCAGCGCCAGCAAACAAAGCAAGATCGCACTCCAGCGTCGCCAACCCCGCTCTTCCATCCAACGCACAATGGGGTATAGCACAAAACTGATAAGCAACGAAAAACTAAAAGGAATAAAAAGGGTGCGCCCAAAATACAGCAAAGCAGCTACCAACAAGGTATACTGTAGCAACTTTAGCCAGTTCACGTTGGGGCTTTTTTCCATATTTGAGTATATTGGGTGCCTGTTTCCGTGCAGGGGTACACAGGCAACTGATACTTCTGTACTATTTCTAATAAATCACAAAATCCTAAGCATACACACCCCTATACCTATGATCCGCAAAAAGCTGTTCGTCACTGCCTTCTCACTTTTGATGGGCGCATCCCTCTCGGCCCAGGACCTATCCGTTATCAACCAACAGGAAGCCACCCGCCTGCTGCAGACGCTGAGCCACGATGACATGCAGGGCCGTGCCACCTTTACTGCCGGCATCGAAAAAGCAGCTACTTTTATAGAAACGGAATTTAGCGCAGCAGGTCTGCTTCCGCTCAAGGGTGGCAGCGCCAGCCAGGCTCCGTCTTTCCGTCAAACTTTTTACGTTCATCGCCTCACGCCCAGCCAAACGGAAGTGAACCTCGACAATATAGAGATTGCTGCCGAGCATTTATTCGTCAATACATCCCAGAAGCAATTGGACTGGAACCAGAAAAACAAGGTCGATATCATCACTATATCAAAAGGCAAAAATTTCAGGGCGGCGTTTGCCAAGGTCAATTCCCAGGAGCAGGATGCGATCGTGCTAGTCCACCCTAGTCATGCCGAAGCGTTTCAAGATTACAGAGGCTATTTTGCGAAAGGCGCCGTGAAGAAAGAAATCGGAACGGGCAGCAGTAAGGTATACGTGCTCACCGACCAGGCCAATCCCAAGAAATACCAGGTAAAGTTCGAGAACAAAATAGACAAACTCGAATTGTCCAACGTGGTGGGTATGATAGAGGGGAAGCGTAAAAATGAGTTTGTGGTATTCTCCGGTCACTACGACCACATCGGCTTCCACAAGTCTGTGGATGGTGACAGTATCGCCAACGGTGCCGACGATGACGCCTCCGGCACTACCGCCATGATGATGCTGGCCCGCTATTACAAGCAGCAGGTCCAGCCAGAGCGCACGCTCATCTTTGCCGCTTTCACGGCGGAGGAAATCGGTGGCCATGGTTCGCGCTATTTTTCTGAGCAACTCAACCCCGACCAGATTGTGGCCATGTTCAACATCGAGATGGTAGGCAAACCGTCCAGGTTCGGTCCCAACAGCGCCTACCTCACGGGTTTCGAGAAATCTGACCTGGGTCTGCTCATGCAAAAACGCTTAAAAGGCACCACCTACAGTATTCATCCTGACCCATACCCGAAGCAGAACCTGTTCTACCGATCCGATAATGCCACCCTGGCCCGCCTTGGTGTGCCGGCGCATACCATTTCGTCTGTTCAGATAGACCAGGACAAAACCTACCATACCGTAAAAGATGAGTTCGAACTGCTGGACATGCCGCACTTTACGAGTATGATCCGGGCGATTGCCCTGGCTGCGCAAGGGGTTGTATCGGGCGAAGACACACCTACACGGGTCGATAAAGCTTTGGTGAAGTAACCCTCTTTCTTAAAAGCCCTATAAAACGAGAAAGTCCAGGCTATACCTAGCCGGGACTTTCTCGTTTTATACTTAGGTACTGCTATACCTTAATTTCTTACGGCAATCATCAAACCCAACTCTTTATACCGCATGCCAAATTTCTTGGCGATCTGCGAATTTGTGAGGCTGCCTTTGTAGATATACACACCGCTGCGGTAATGCTCATTGGTGAACAAAACTTCGTTGATACCTCCGAATTTTGAAATCTCTGTGAAAATCGGCGTGAAGATGTTACTGAGCGCCGTTGAAGCTGTGCGGGGCACACGGGATGCAATGTTTGGTACGCAGTAGTGAATAATATCGTATTTGCGGAAGATCGGACGGCTATGCGATGTCAGTTCGGAGGTCTCGAAGCAACCTCCTTGGTCAATGCACACATCGATGATGATGGAACCCGGGTTCATCTGGCCTACAACGCCTTCCTCTACCATACAGGCCATACGCCCCTCTTCAGCCACCAACGCCCCTATCACGACATCAGCCTGCTTTAGCTCGTTGTACAGGATGGCTTTGTCCAGGGTAGAGGTAAAGATCTGCTGCCCGATATTGTGCTTGAGTCGGCGAAGTTTGTAGATGTGGTTGTCGAACACCTTTACTTCGGCTCCCAGGCCCAAAGCCGCGCGTGCTGCGTATTCGGCTACCGTGCCGGCTCCCATAATTACCACCTTGGACGGGGCCACACCAGTTATACCTCCCAGAATTACGCCTTTGCCATCGTTGCTGCTACTCAAATACTCTGCCGCGATCAGCATAACAGAGCTGCCGGCTATCTCGCTCATAGCACGCACCACCGGTTTAGACTCCGATTTATCGCGGATCAGCTCGAAGGAAATGGCGTTGATCTTCTTGCGTAGCAGGGCATTCACGTAATCGGAAGTCAAGTTACCGAAGTGCAGGGCGGAGATCAGGGTCTGGCCAGGGCGCAGATACTCGATCTCGTCGTAGGTTGGAGGTGCGATCTTCAGGACGATGCCAGCCTCGTATACTTCCTCCGGAGAATAAACAATACGGGCACCGGCTTCGGAGTAGTCGTTGTCGGAGTACTTGGATGGGCTTCCTGCTCCGGCTTCAATCCAGATCTTATGTCCCTGGTCGGTTAGCTGCTTCACGGCGTCTGGAGTCAGGCCGATGCGGTTTTCCTGAAACGAAGACTCTTTTGGCAGGCCGATAAACAGGCTTTTGTGCCGTTCCTCCACAGCCAGCATCGACTCCTTTGGGTATAGCGCCGGACTATTGGCCAGCTTTCCTAATTCAACGGCGAATCTCTCCGTCATATCATACAAGGTTTATGGTCATGGTGCGTTCCTCGCCTTCGGCGGCAGGCTCCAGCTTTACCAACAGGTAATGCTCCGGCAACAGGTTCGGGATCATAGAGGGCCACTCGATCAGGCAAGTTTTGCCGGAGTCAAAATACTCCAGCGCCCCAATGCCCAGCGCCTCACGCTCCTCATTAATCCTATAAAAGTCAAAATGGTAGATTAGGTTCCCGTCACCCTTCTCATACTCATTCACCAGGGCAAAGGTCGGGCTGCTCACATTCTCCTTCACGCCCATTTGGCGGCAAAGCTCTTTTATGAGCGTGGTCTTGCCTGCTCCCATGGGGCCCTCAAACAAAATAATCGGCTCCTTCCGGCACTCCTCTAAAAGCACAGAAGCCGCCGCTGGCAAATCAGCCAACGACGACATCTTAATACTCTTCTTCTCAACTCCTGCGTTATACATTCTTAGGTGTCAGCGTGATAAACGGTATGATACACTCCTCCAGTGAGACACCTCCGTGCTGAAAAGTGTCTTTGTAGTAGTTCACGTAGTAATTATAGTTATTTGGGTATGCGAAGAAGTAGTCTTCAATCGCAAACACAAACGTAGTAGAAACATTGGCTTTTGGCAAGAAAAATCGCTCTGGCTTGCGAACCGTAAACACATCTTTGTCGGTGTAGCCCAGGTTTTTACCGTGCTTATACCTTAAGTTCGTGTTGGTCTGGCGGTCGCCAATAATCTTGAAAGGCCGTTTTACCCGTATCGTGCCGTGGTCTGTAGTGATGATGAGGCGGGCTTTGCGCTCAGCGATCAGCTTTAGCATCTCAAACAAGGGCGAGTGTATGAACCAGGATCGCGTAATGGAGCGGTAAGCCGACTCGTCCGGGGCCAACTCGCGCACCATGTTGCTGTCTGTGCGGGCATGCGAGAGCATATCCACAAAGTTGTAGACAATGACGTTGAGCTTATTATTATCCAGGTTATTGAACTTACTGTTGAGGTCCTTGCCGGCGGACGGGTTAGTGATTTTGTGATAGCTGTGCTTGTCCGAGATGCGGTTTTGCTGCAACTGAATCTCCAGGAAGTCTGGTTCATTCAGGTTCTTGCCCTCCTCCTCGTCGTCGCTTACCCACAGATTCGGGTATTTCTTGATGATCTCGGTGGGCATCATACCTGAGAAAATGGCATTTCGGGAGTAGGCCGTGGTGGTAGGGAGTATGGAATAATACATCTCCTCTGTGTCTACAGTGAAGTACTCCGAGATAAGCGGCTCTAGCACTTTCCACTGGTCGTAGCGCAGGTTATCGATCAGCAAGAAGTATACGGGCTTGTCAGACTCCTTCATCATAGGGATTACCCGCTCCCTGAACAGCTGGTGCGACATCAGGGGCGCATCGTCCGACTCCTTGTTGATCCAGTCCTCGTAGTTATCCATGATGAACCGGGCAAAGTTGGAGTTGGCCTCGTCCTTCTGCATGTTGATTACATCGGCCATGCTCTTGTTCTCGGTCTCGTCGATCTCGAGCTCCCAGTACACGAGTTTCTTGTAAATGTCAGCCCATTCCACCGGGCTCAAACGTTCCCCAAAAGCCATACCTAACTGGCGGAAATCACGCTGGTAGCTCATGTTGGTTTTCTCGGACACTAGGCGCTTGTTCTCCAGGGTCTTTTTCACAGAAAGCAAAATCTGGCTCGGGTTGAGTGGCTTGATCAGGTAATCGGATATTTTGGATCCAATGGCCTCCTCCATGATGTGCTCTTCTTCACTTTTGGTGATCATGATCACAGGCATGGCCGGGCGTATGGTTTTGATCTCATTGAGGGTTTCCAATCCGCTGATACCGGGCATGTTTTCGTCTAGGAACACCACGTCGAATCCTTGTTCCTGTACCTTCTCTATGGCGTCGGCCCCACTGTTCACGGGAGTAATGTCGTAGCCTCTTTCTTCCAGAAAAAGAATGTGCGGCTTGAGCAGGTCGATTTCATCATCGGCCCATAAAATAGTATATCTTTGCATAGTTTTACTTGTTGCTTAATTAGGCTAAATGGCTTACTACTTAAATGGTTACGCAACTTAATTGCTGGTCGCGGGTCTTAGACAAGGGATAGTATTATGTAGTTTACTACACCTATGCCTTAAGGTTACTGGTTCTGCGGCAGCGCAGTTTCCTGCCTGCCAGTGGTATGCGGCAGATCCGGCGAATCAGGTCTTTTTGCAAAGCAACCGTTTAATGATTAGCAATTTAACAATTAAAAACCTCGGTTTTTGTGAATAAGAAAAAAATATTAAACGACCCTGTTTACGGTTTCATCACGGTGCCGACTGAACTGCTGTTCGACATCATCGACCATCCTTACTTCCAGCGCCTGCGTCGCATCAAGCAACTGGGCCTGACCGATATGGTATACCCTGGGGCCTTGCATACGCGATTTCATCATGCTTTAGGCGCCATGCACCTCATGAACCTAGCCCTGAACACGCTTCGCAGCAAGAACAACGAGATTTCTGACGAGGAATTTGAAGCCTCTCTTATCGCCATCCTGCTGCACGACATTGGCCATGGGCCCTTCTCGCATGCACTGGAAACGGCCATTTTTCAGGAAGTGCACCACGAGCACCTCTCACTGCACATCATGCACCTACTCAACGACGCCTTTGGTGGAAGATTGAGTCTGGCGATAAAAATATTCACAGATACCTATGAACGCCGGTTCTTTCACCAACTCGTGTCAAGCCAGCTGGATGTGGACCGCCTCGACTACCTGAACCGCGACAGCTTCTATACCGGGGTATACGAGGGCAAAATCGGTGCCGACCGCCTGATCAAGATGCTCGACGTGGCCAACGACAAACTGGTGGTGGAAGAAAAAGCCATTTACAGTATAGAGAACTTTCTGGTGAGCCGCCGATTGATGTACTGGCAGGTATACCTGCACAAAACCGTGATCAGTGCCGAGAACATGGTGCTGCGCACCGTGCAGCGTGCCCGGGAACTTATGCAGCAAGGTATAGAAGTACCGGCCAGCCCTTGCCTGCAGTATTTTCTATCCTCCAACCTCACACTGGAGGATTTTCAGTCTGATAACACCATCCTGGAACGCTTCGTCTCACTGGACGACCACGACGTCTGGAGCGGCATCAAGCTTTGGGCCTCCCATCCCGACCCAATTATTGCATACCTCTCCAGGAGTATCCTGAGCCGGAAACTCTTTAAAGTGTTTATATCCAGCAAACCGATAGACGAAGAGATGATGCTAGGTATAAGCGAACTAGTACAGGAGCGTTTTGGGGTAGCTCCGGAGGATGTGAAATACCTGATGATCTCAGGGCAGATCAGCAACAATGCCTACCAGGCCGTGGGGCAGTCCATCGATGTGCTCACCAAAACGGGGTATGTCGTGAATGTGGCCGATGCCTCTGACCTGCCCAACATACAGGCCCTGAGCAATAAGGTGGAGAAATACTTTGTGTGCTACCCAAAGGAGGTAGCAGCCCTATAGGTGCGTTAAACAGGAATTGCACAAAATTTGCTGGCATTCTCTTCAATCTACCGAAAGAATGTGGCGGTGCTGCGTAAAGTTTTTGTTAATTTTGCGCCCCCTAAGCATTCGCACATTTAATTTTTTGCTCTAATTTTACAAGATGGAATTTACTGTTCAACAGATTGCAGACCTTTTGCAGGGTGAAGTTGAAGGAGACAATTTAGTAAATGTCAGCTCATTAGCTAAAATCGAGGAGGCCACTACTGGCGCTCTGGCATTTCTATCCAATCCGAAATACGAATCATATCTATATACCACCGGAGCGAGTGCAGTGATTGTGTCAGACAAGCTGGAACTCAAAAAACCAGTGACCGCATCGCTTATTCGGGTGGCAGATCCTTATTCCAGTTTTTCTACCCTGCTCCAGTACTACCACCAGGCGGTGCTCGCTTCCAAAACAGGCGTAGAGGAGCCGTGCTTTATCGGCGCAAACAGCGAAATTGGCGCTGGCCACTACCGTGGCGCTTTCTCTTATATCGGCAATAACTGCAAGCTGGGCCAGAACGTGCGCATCTATCCGCAGGTATACATTGGCGATAACGTAACCATCGGCGACAACACCACTATCTTTGCAGGTGCAAAACTGTATGCCAACACCGTGGTAGGCAAAGATTGTACGATCCATGCGGGCGTTGTGCTGGGCAGCGACGGTTTCGGCTTCGCGCCGCAACCCGACGGCAGTTACAAAGCCGTGCCGCAGATCGGAAACGTGGTACTGGAGGACGACGTGAACATCGGCGCCAACACCACCATTGACTGCGCCACCATGGGCTCCACCATTATCCGCAAAGGCACCAAAATCGACAACCTGGTGCAGATAGCCCATAACGTGGAAGTAGGCCAGCACACAGTGATCGCATCTCAAACCGGCATTTCAGGTTCAGCCAAAATTGGCAATCAGTGCGTTATCGCCGGCCAGGTAGGTATAGTAGGCCATATCAGCATAGCAGACAAAACCACCGTCGGTGCTCAGTCTGGTGTATCGAAGACGGTAAAAGAGTCCGGCACCATCATACAGGGCTCCCCTGCTTTTGACTACAAACAAAACCTGCGGGCTATCACTGTTTTCAGGAAATTACCTGACCTGCAGCGCGTACTCGAAGAACTGAAGGAAAGAAATTAGGTTTTAGCCTACTCCTATCGCGACACTATAATAAAAATTGGCAAGGCAGTTTATAAAGTCTTAAGTTTGCAGGCGCAAAGCAAGTAGTTCCTGTAACTCAGCCTATAACCTGACCGACACGGCGAATCACTGCCCTGCAAAAAGTAAATAATGATACATTAATGAATTATAAACAGCACACCATCAAGTCTCCGGTAACCGTATCGGGCGTTGGGTTGCACACAGGCGTGGTGTCTAATATGACCTTTAAGCCTGCTGCTGCTAACCACGGCTACAAATTTCAGCGCATAGACCTCGAAGGCCAGCCAATTGTAAATGTAGACGTGGATAATGTAGTGGATTTATCGCGTGGCACTACCATCGAGCAGAATGGTGCCCGGGTAAATACCGTGGAGCATACCCTGGCTGCACTTGTTGGTCTGCAGATTGACAACGTGCTGATCGAGTTGGATGGCCCTGAACCTCCGATCATGGACGGCTCTTCCATCGAATTTGTGAAGGCCTTGCTGTCAGTGGGCTTGCAGGAGCAGAACGCCCTGCGCAACTACTTTGAGATAACCGAAGGCGTTAGCTATAAGGACGAGAAGCGTGGTGTTGAGATCGCGGCCCTCCCGCTAGACGACTATCGCCTGACCGTGATGGTGGACTATAACTCTCCGGTGCTGGGCAGCCAGCATGCATCCATTACGGATATGAGCCAGTTTGAAGAGCAGATAGCCCCTTGCCGGACTTTTTGCTTCCTGCACGAACTGGAGGCGCTTTACAAGCAGAACCTGATTAAGGGCGGCGACCTGGACAACGCCATTGTGATTGTGGATCGTGTGGTGGAAGACGGTGAGCTGTCTTACCTGGCAGATTTGCTAGGCAAGAAAAAAGTGACCGTAGAAGAAGAAGGCATCCTGAACAACACAGAACTTCGCTTCAAAAACGAGATGGCCCGCCACAAGCTGTTGGACCTGATGGGCGACCTTGCCCTGATCGGACGTCCTATCAAAGGACAGATTCTGGCAGCAAGACCAGGCCACGCCGCCAACATCGCTTTTGCGAAACGTGTTAAGAAATTGATACAGGAAGCTTCGATCAAAAACGTACCAACTTACGACCCGAAGAAGCCACCGGTAATGGACATCAACCAGATAGCAGCCACTTTGCCGCACCGTTACCCGTTCCTGCTCATCGATAAAATCATCCACTTAGACGAAACCACGGTTACGGGCGTTAAGAACGTAACCATGAATGAGCCATTCTTCCAGGGTCACTTTCCGGGCAACCCCGTGCTGCCAGGCGTGATTCAGATCGAGGCGATGGCCCAGACGGGTGGCATCCTGGTGCTCAACACCGTGGAGAACCCGGAGGATTACTGGACTTATTTCCTGGGGATAGACCGTTGCCGTTTCAAGCGCAAGGTTATACCTGGCGATACCATAATATTTAAATGTGAATTGCTTGCCCCTGTGAAGCGGGGTATTGCCAAGATGAGTGGTCAGGCCTTCGTGGGCGGCCAGCTGGTAATGGAGGCAGAGATGTCGGCAAGTATAGTAAAGAAAGACGCATGAATCAGCCGTTAGCATACATCCACCCAGAGGCTAAAATCGCCCAAAATGTGGTCGTAGAGCCTTTTTCCACCATCTACAAAAACGTAGAGATCGGAGAAGGCACCTGGATTGGCCCAAATGTGACCATCATGGAAGGCGCCCGCATTGGCAAGAACTGCAAGATCTATCCGGGTGCCGTTATCTCCTCTGTGCCACAGGACCTCAAGTTCGCAGGCGAGGAAACAACCGCCATCATTGGAGACAATACCGTGATCAGAGAGTGTGTGACGGTAAGCCGCGGCACAATCGATAAGATGAAGACCATCATCGGTAGCAACTGCCTGATCATGTCCTACGCGCACATCGCGCACGATTGCATCGTGGGCAACAACTGCATTGTGGTAAACGCCGTGCAGATGGCCGGTCACGTAGAGATGGGCGACTACGCCATTATCGGGGGTTCCAGCGCCGTGCACCAATTCGTGAAGATCGGGGCACATGCCATGATTTCAGGTGGCTCCCTGGTGCGTAAAGACGTTCCTCCCTATGTTAAAGCGGCACGAGAACCACTTACCTACGCTGGTATCAACTCGATTGGCCTGCGCAGAAGGGGTTTTAACAGCGAGCAGATCAATGAGGTGCAGCAGATTTACCGCATCTTGTTCATGAGCGGGTATAACAACACCGAGGCACTCGACAAAATTGAGCTGGAACTGGCCCCAAGCCGTGAGCGCGACGAGATTGTGAACTTTGTGCGTAACTCCGGCCGCGGCATCATTAAGAGTTACTTCGCCAAAGATGCAAATTAACCTAAGCAATTTAGGTAAACGATACAATTACGAGTGGATTTTCCGGAACCTGACCTATACCTTGGAGTCAGGCACCTCCTATGCCATACTGGGGCATAACGGGTCCGGGAAATCCACTCTTCTTACGATTATAGCCGGGCATAACCTCCACAGCGAAGGGGACATTACATATAAGCTGGATGGAAAAACCATTGCACCGGATAAGGCCTATCGCGAACTCTCGCTCACCGCTCCATACCTGGAGCTGGTAGAGGAATTTACCCTACTCGAGATGATCGCCTTCCATACCCGCTTCAAGCCTTTGCGGGGCGATCTTTCGCACCAGAACCTGGTAGAGCGTATGGGGCTGCAGAAATCCAGAAACAAATATATAAAAGACTTCTCTTCCGGCATGAAGCAGCGACTGAAGCTAGGTTTGGCCATTTATTCTGATACACAACTGCTCGTGTTGGATGAACCCACCACAAACCTCGACCAGGAAGGTATAGACTGGTACCAGAACCACGTGGAACAGAACAAAGCCGACAGGCTGATCGTCGTGGGCTCCAATATTGTGCATGAGTACAGTTTCTGCGAGCATCACCTCCACATCACCGACTATCACGTGCAGGCCAGACAAGTTCGTTAATCGTTAGTCGTTGTTTGTTATTCGGGGTAATTTTGATTGGGAGTGTTCTTAAATAACAGTCCTAAGCAAGGGTCGGCTTTACAAAAAGTGCTGCAGGACTCTATAGCTAATAGTTATTAACAAATTACGAGCACCGATCCACAAACAACGATCAACGAATAACGAAAATGTTACCAATTTACAGGTAAGCTGCCTAAATTTGTAATAGATATACTTAACCAGATACTATGGGAAGAGCATTTGAATTTAGAAAAGCCCGTAAATTTAAGCGTTGGGACAAAATGTCCAAGGCCTTTACCCGACTAGGCAAAGAGATCGTTATGGCGGTGAAAGAGGGAGGCCCTAACCCGGAATCCAACTCCCGACTGCGCACGGCTATCCAGAACGCCAAGGGCGTGAACATGCCGAAGGACCGTGTGGAGGCTGCCATTAAGCGTGCATCATCCAAAGAAGAGAAAGATTACGAAGAAGTAGTGTACGAGGGCTACGGACCTTATGGCATTGCGATACTTGTCGAAACAGCGACTGATAACATCAACCGCACCATTGCCAACATGCGCGTATACTTCTCACGTGCCGGAGGCGCAGTAGGCAAAACAGGCTCCCTGGACTTTATCTTTACCCGCAAAGGTATATTCAAGATTGCGGCCGAAGGGCTCGATATAGAGGAACTGGAGTTGGAACTGATCGACGCCGGTGCCGAGGATATCTATGAGCACGAGGGCGAGATCATCGTTGAGACCGCCTTCACTGATTTTGGCGCAATGCAGAAGGCATTGGAGGACAAAGGTTTGAACGTCATCAGTGCCGAACTGCAGCGTGTACCGAATACCCGCATGGAACTCACGGATGAGCAGGCTGAGGAAATTGAAAACCTGGTAGAGAAAATTGAAGAGGATGACGATGTGCAGGCTGTCTACCATAATATGGCATAACCCATCGCTAGTCTGCAAAGTATAGTGGAAGGCTGCCTGTCATAACAGGGCAGCCTTCTTTTTTACCTCCATACCTGCACAAAACATTCCTATGCTGCTTTACATCCTGTTTGTACTTGGCTTTATAATACTCATAAAAGGTGCAGACATGCTTGTTTCGGGGGCGTCTTCCATTGCAAAGCGCTTCGATATATCCGATATGGTGGTCGGCCTGACCGTTGTATCGTTCGGCACGTCCCTTCCTGAGCTGATTATCAATATTTTATCCAGTATGCAGGGGCAGTCTGAGTTGGCGATAGGCAATGTGTTTGGCAGCAACGTAGCAAACCTACTACTAATCATCGGGGTAACTTCTATCATTTGCCCCTTGCCTATCAAGCGCAACACCATCCTCACCGAGATCCCCTTTTCCCTCATCGCTACCCTATTGGTGGGGTTTCTGGCCAATGCCGTGCTGGTGGGAGACAAGACCAGTTTGTATATCAGTCGTCTCGATGGGGGCATTTTGCTGTTCTTCTTTGTGCTGTTTATGGCCTACATCTACAACATCAGCAAAACAAACAAAGATGAAGTAATTCAGGAGGGGGAGACACCGATGATGACTATCCCTAAATCAGTGTTATATATGGCGCTTGGTGGCGTAGGGCTATTTCTGGGTGGGAAGTGGGTGGTAGATGGAGCAGTATCGATTGCGCAGTCGTTTGGTTTGAGCGAGTCTTTTATCGGCCTGACCATAGTGGCCATTGGCACCTCCCTGCCAGAACTCGTTACTTCCGCCATGGCCGCGCACCGAAAAAACATCGACATTGCCATAGGCAACGTGATTGGGTCCAATATTTTCAACCTGCTTTGGATACTAGGTATAAGCGCCGTCATCAATCCGCTACCATTCAACGTGGTGAGCAACTCCGACATCATGGTCATGATTTTTGCCAGCACGCTTCTGGTAGTGGTGATACCATTAGGCAAGAAAAACACTATAGACAGATGGAATGGCATTCTTTTCCTTTTTATCTATGTGGCTTACATTGCTTTTTTGGTACAACGAGGCTAAGTCACTTTACAAAAAATAGAACAAAACAAAGGCACCTAAATTCGTACTGTATTCCGGGATTGCAGAGTGACGTATTCCGCGACATGATCCTTTCAGTTTATTGCTTGCCCTTAACAATTTTCAAAGCAACGGGCTTTGCCAACTTTCTCATCACACGCAGCCTTAATAATTTGACAAAAAAACGCTGCGTATACCTGCTTTTTTTTAATTGTACTGGCTCGCAACCTTCGGTTTTTACGAAATGAAAAATCCTGCCTCTCCGCACTTTTACTTGTAAAACATCCGCTAAATGCCAGTCTCATTATCTGGCAAATCACTCTATATCTTACCATTACAGCAACATAACGGCATTTGACGTAGTTATGACGTAGCCAAAAAGCAACCATGATGTGGCTACTTTTTATGAATTTCCTGATAACATCCCTAAACTTATAACACGGAATAATCTAGAGGGCTGACCGGGGATTTCACCGCAACAAAAAGCTGTGCCTATAGCTGCTCCACATAACGTCCGGGGCATGGTGTAAGACCATACTTTATCTACTTACGATTACATATTTCTCACCTAAATAAATTGAGTTTAATCAATAATAAATAATTTATGAGAAAATACTTATTCACCGCTATGGGTTGTCTTAGCATGGTTGCCTGCATGAACTCAGTTTCCTATGCAGATAATCCAGGCCAAGTACGACTCAAAAAAGAGAAAGCCTACGCCAAGACGGTGACAGGCCGCGTAACAGCCGACACGGGCGAGCCACTGATTGGCGCAAGCGTCTCGCTTAAGGGAACCTCAACCGGGGCTATCACCGATGCCAATGGCAATTATACCGTAACCGTACCTGATGAGGGCGGCATTCTGGTTGTGTCTTACATTGGGTTTCTGCAGCAGGAAGTGCCGATTAATGATCATACCACTATCAATATTAAGCTTCAAACAGATGCCAAGGCATTGGAAGAGGTAGTGGTAATTGGCTATGGCGTACAAAAGAAAAGTGTCGTGACCGGCGCTATCTCCAGTGTGCGTGCCACAGACCTCGAGAATCAGCAGATCACCAGGGTAGAGCAGGCGCTTCAGGGCAGAGCTTCCGGTGTGACGGTAGCATCCAACTCCGGTGCTCCCGGCGCGGCGGCCACCGTTAGGGTAAGAGGCATCACAACGCTGAACAGCAACGAGCCACTTTATGTAGTAGATGGCGTGGTAGTAAACGGAGGCATTGATTTCCTGAACCAGTCCGACATCGAATCTATTGAAGTGCTGAAAGATGCTGCCTCAGCTGCCATTTATGGTACACGTGGCGCAGCTGGTGTTATCCTGGTAACGACCAAAAAAGGCCGTCAGGGTTCTGTCAGAATTAATTACAATGCCTATGTAGGCACACAGGCGCCGGTAAGAAAGCTGGACCTGTTGAACGCAACGGAATATGCCACTCTTCGCAACGAAGCGTCAGTGGCCGGTGGCGGTGGCATTGTGTATGATAATCCACGCGCATTGGGAGAAGGCACCGATTGGCAAGAGTACGTTTTCAATGACAACGCCCTTATACAGAGCCACGACTTCGCTTTTAGCGGCGGCAACGACAAATCCACGTTCTATGCTTCTTATGGCTATCTGGACCAGCAAGGCATCGTCACAAGCGACATTTCAAACTACGAACGGCACAACATCCGCCTGAACTCTACCCACAAAGCAGCCAAATGGCTAACCATCGGGCAGACACTGGGCTACTCTCACATCAAGAGCCAGGGTGGTCTGAATGCCAACACGGAGTTCGGCGGTCCGCTTAGCTCTGCCATCAACCTCGACCCTACTACACCGGTTCTCATCACCGACCGTGCGATTCTGGATGATCCGGAAAGCGTTTACAACAGACAGCCTGTTGTAAGAAACGCTCAGGGCTTCCCTTACGGCATTTCGACTACCGTGCAGCAGGAAATGACTAACCCACTGGCCTATATTCAGACGCAATTGGGCAACTATGGCTGGTCCGACAACATCGTGGGCAATGCCTTTGTAGAAATAGAGCCGCTAACTGGCCTGAAAGTACGATCGACACTGGGTGGCAAGCTGGCCTTCTGGGGCGGCGAAAGCTACAGACCGATCTATTACCTGAATGCCTCTACAACCAGTCAGCAGACGGCCAGAAGCCGTGACCGGAACATGGTGCTGGATTACAACATCGAGAACACCATTTCTTATGCCCGTAAGTTCAGCAACCATAACTTAGCAATACTATTAGGCCAGGGTGCTTATAAAGACGGCGAATCCGACGGGCTCGGCGTATCCTATACCGCTATACCTGCCACCAATTTCAAAGAGGCCTCCTTTAACCTGCAGGTACCTACGGCCAATATCAATGCTTACGGGTATGATGCCGTGGCACACACTGTTAGTTCACTTTTTGGTCGTGTCACCTACGATTTCAATGAGAAATACCTGTTTACGGGTATCATCCGGCGTGACGGCTCTTCGAGGTTCGGATCCAACAACAAATACGGTTACTTCCCTTCCATCTCAGTAGGATGGGTTGCATCGAACGAAGCATTCTGGCCTAGCAACCAGGTAGTGGACTTCCTGAAAGTGCGTGGTTCCTATGGTGTGGTTGGCAATGACAATACCGGCAACTTCGGTTATATCTCCACCGTTGGCTCTGGCAGAAACTATACCTTCGGCTACGAAGGCTATACCATCGGTTACAGCCCGAACGCTCCGGCCAACCCTGACCTGCGTTGGGAGGAAACAGCCCAGACCAACATCGGCTTCGAGACCACCCTTTTCAACTCCATTAACTTCACTTTTGACTGGTTCAACAAAAAGACGAACGGCATTTTGAGACCGCTTGAACTGCCTGGCTACGTGGGCTCAACCGGTTTCCCGCTGGCGAACATTGCTGACATGCAGAACAAAGGTATAGAACTTGAGCTAGGCTATAACCGCCAGATAGGCGAATTCAATTTAGGTGTAACGGGCAACGCCTCTTATGTGAAGAATGAGATTCTTGCGCTCGAGAGCGGTAAAGAATTCACAGAAGACGGGGCTGCCAGCATCCAGACCTTCAACGGCCGGTTGAACCGCATGATCGTGGGACAGCCCTATGGCGCTTTCTATGGTTACAAGACAAATGGCATCTTCCAGAACGAAGAAGAAGTAGCCGCCTATGTTAATTCGGCAGGACAGGTGATTCAGCCAAATGCCAAGCCTGGTGACTTCCGTTGGGTAGACGCGAACGACGACGGCCAGATTAACGCCGATGACCGCATGGTACTGGGCAAGCCACTTCCTGACTGGACATTCGGTTTAACGCTGAACGCCTCCTGGAAAAACTTCGACATGATGGTATTCGGACAGGGTGTGACGGGCAACAAGATCTTCCAGGGTCTGCGCCGCCTCGAGATTACCAACGCCAACTGGCAGACCAGAGCACTGGGCCGCTGGACCGGCGAAGGCACCTCCAACGACTACCCAAGACTGTCTACCACCGATCCGAACAACAACTTCTCCAACCCTTCTGACTTCTACTTAGAGGATGGCGATTACTTCAGGATCAAAACTTTCCAGATCGGCTATACCTTGCCAAGCACACTCACCGATAAAATTTCCCTGCAAAAGGCACGGTTCTATGTGAGCGCCAACAACCTGCTGACCTTCACCAAATACACAGGCTATGACCCTGAGATCGGTGGCAACATTATGGGTGTAGATCGTGCTTTCTACCCACAGGCACGCACCCTGATGGCTGGCGTTAACATTGGCTTTTAGTCTGACAGATTTAAAAAAAGAAGCAACATGAAAAGAAGATATATCACATACATCGCCTGCATCGCACTAGGTCTGCCTTTGCTAAGTTCGTGCAAGGATGAATTCCTGGAAGTGGACCCAAAAGGCACTATCCTGGAGTCAAACTATTATAAAAATCCGGAAGAAGCCTATGCAGGCTTAGTAGCTGCTTACGACCCGCTGGGATGGCAAGCCGGCAACACCTTCCATAACTTCGGGGCAGTCAATGCCGCCTCCGACGACGCACACGCTGGCGGTGGAGGTCCTTCGGACATGAACACCTGGCAGGTATGGAACAGATTTACCTTGAACCCGGCCATTGGTCCGCAGGAGGAATACTGGAACAGGAACTTCCGGGGCGTATCCCGCGCCAATACGATCTTGTCGAAAGTGGAGGCCGGTGTTCCGGGACTGTCGGAAAACATGAAGGCCAGGTTTATAGCGGAGGCAAAATTCCTGCGTGCTTATTACTACTTCGATTTGGTACGCCTTTTCAAGAATGTCCCTCTTTTCACGGCTCCGCTGGCAACATCAGAGCTGTTCAGCCAGGAACAGGCTACTCCGGAGCAGGTATACGCCCAGATAGAGAAAGACCTGACAGAGGCTATACCTAACCTGCCAGCAACAGTTCCAGCCTCCACAGAAGGTGGACGCGTGACACAGGGCGCCGGCAAAGCCTTGCTGGGCAAAGTGCTGCTGTACCAAAGCAAGTGGGCAGCGGCGGCAACGCAACTGGCAGACGTGAACGGTACTCCTGGCGGCACCAGCATGTATGGTTACCGACTGCTCGATGACTATGGCAAGATTTTCAGCCCGGCCAACAAATTTAACAGCGAAGCTATTTTTGAGATTGTGCATACCTCGCTTGCCAACGGCGGCTGGGGCAGCTGGCCAAACTTCGAAGGAAACCTTGCGGTGCTGATGTTTGGGCCAAGGGGCTATACAGGACCAACCTACGAAGCCGGATGGGGTTTTAACCCGCTTACCAAAGACCTGGTGAATGCCCTGACCGGTGACCCCCGTTATGAGCATACCGTGCTGGATATCAAAAAAGTAGAAGGAGCGGTTTACGAGCCCGGTTTCGATGACACGGGTTACTTCGTGAAAAAATATGCCCCTACAACGGAGTGGTTGAGCAAAGGCGGTGGCGATGTGATCCTGAACTACCCGAACAACTACATTGAAATGCGCCTGGCGGACACCTACCTGATGGAAGCCGAAGCGCTGGTACAGGCTGGCGGCAACGCTGCCCGAGCAGGACAACTGCTCAATGCCGTGCGAGCCCGCGTAGGCCTTGCACCGGTAGCAGCCACCCTGGATAACATCTACCGGGAAAGAAGACTGGAACTGGCAACTGAAGGGCACCGCTTTTATGACTTGGTGCGCACGGGCAGAGCCGCTGCAGTGTTGGCCCCGATGGGTTTTGTGGCTGGAAAGCACGAAGTGCTACCAATCCCGCAAAATGAGCTGATTAACACAAAGCTGGTCCAAAACCCTGCATACAAATAATAGACAGGTCCATAACCTTAACTCTAGAAAATCATGAAATATAATAGACTTATATCCAGCGTTTGCTTCTACCTGGCAATGGCGTTGCTAACGGGTGCCTATACCGCCTGTACGCCGGATGAAATGGAGGGTGGGCTGGCGCCTGCCCCAAGGTCGGAGGAAGTGCAGTTTACAGCCACTCCCACGGCCAGCAACCCAAACATCATCACTTTCACCAACACGACTCCGGGTGCTTTTAAGGCCATCTGGGATTTCGGAAACGGTGGCACGGCAGAAGGTAACCAGGTAAACGGCTCGTTCCCGGTGGAAGGAAGCTACACCGTGAAGCTGACCATCTTCACGAGCGGAGGCTATGCTTCCAACACCAAAACCATCGCCATCGCCAAGACCAATGTGTCGATGCTGGACAGAGAAGACTATAATTTCCTGACCGGTGGCGCTGCCAAAGCCAATGGAAAGACCTGGGTGATCGACAGACACAAAGCAGGTCACATGGGCGTTGGCCCTATCGGCGCGGCAACGCCGGAATGGTGGTCTGCTGCACCAAACGACAAAGCTTCGGAAGGTTTGTATGACGACGAAATGACCTTTAACCTGAACGGCTTTGCCTATACCTACCAGAACAATGGCAACACCTTCGTGAACGGCTCAAATGCCGCTGGCCTGGGTGGAACGGCGCAGTCTAGCGACTATACCTTGTCTTACACCCCTCCTACTAACATGGTATGGAGCATGGTAGAGGAAGGCGGCAAAAAATACCTGGTGCTCTCCAACAAGGGCTTCATAGGATACTACACGGGTGTTTCGCGCTATGAGATCCTGTCGTTGTCAGAGAATGTGCTATACCTGAAAGGAGGAGACGGAGCCAATGCCGGAAATGGCTGGTGGCTGCGCCTTGTACCGAAAGGCTTTGTTCATCCGGTGGAGGCCCGCCCTTACAAAATGGAGAATATGTTCGATAACTTCGACGAGGATGGCAATCTGGTTTGGAAAAAAGAGACCCTCACCCTCAACGAAAGCTACGACAACCCTGCCCCTGTTCCGATCAACACATCAGCCAAAGTAGCCATGTATGTGAAGCAGGAAGGCCCGGGATACATGTTCGCCAATATGTTT
Organism: Pontibacter aquaedesilientis; assembly: GCF_014773225.1. Classification (GTDB taxonomy): domain Bacteria; phylum Bacteroidota; class Bacteroidia; order Cytophagales; family Hymenobacteraceae; genus Pontibacter; species Pontibacter aquaedesilientis. The sequence goes on from NZ_JACXAJ010000005.1 coordinate 113,237, forward strand.
GCCGACTTCGCCTTTGACTTCGACCTAAGCAAGCGCAGCGTTTTCAAGCTCAAGGTATTCATTCCTAGCTACAACGACTTTAATACCATGGCCGGCGAGGACTGGGCGATCAAGACGCTGCTCAAGCAGGTATCTGTTAAGTTGCAAGATGGCACAAAGCCACAACCTTGGGCTAACCAGGTGGAAATCAAGCAAGAGGTGACCCAACTGGACAAATGGGTGGAGCTTACGTTTGACTTCTCAAAATTCGCTGAAAGAAAGGATCTTAACCGGGTACTGATCCAAATTGGCGGCGAAGGAAACCACATACCAGGCATTTTCTTCCTGGACGACTTCAGATTAGAGCAATAAGGGTGAATAAGTGAAAGAGGCCGGGGCCTGGAGTAGGCCTCAGCCGTCTTTTAACTGCCGCATCGACCTGATTTTATTTCTTTTACCATATCGTCTTATGAGTTTTATTACTCCCATAAAAACCATCTCTGCCTTACTGGCAACCAGTGCTGTTTGCTTCTCATTTGCCTTTTCTTCCTGCAAAAACGGAGCAGAGGAGTCCCAGCCTTATATTTCCCAACCGAAGGCCCCCCAGGACCTGAACTGGCAGTTTGAGTCCGCCCCCGTTTGGGCCGACGAGTTTGACTATACCGGTCAGCCAAACCCCGATAAATGGGGCTACGACATAGGCGGAACCGGTTGGGGGAATAATGAACTGCAATTCTATACCAACAAAGCCAGCAATGCCAGCGTGGCAAACGGTATCCTTAAAATTACGGCCAGAAGGGAAAACACAGAAGGCAAAGAATACTCCTCCGCCAGACTGGTTACCAAAAACAAAGGCGACTTTTTATACGGCCGGTTCGAGATAAAAGCCAAGCTCCCGACAGGGCTGGGCACCTGGCCCGCCATCTGGATGCTGCCAACCGACTGGGCTTATGGCGGATGGCCTAGATCCGGCGAGATCGACATTATGGAGCATGTGGGCTACGATCAGAACAATGTGCACATTACGGTACACACAGAGGCCTACAACCACAGCAAAAACACCCAGAAAGGAAAAAGCAAGATCATCGAAACGGCTAGCACGGCCTTCCACCTCTATCGGGTTGACTGGACTCCCTACGCTATAAGGGGCTATATAGACGACCTGCCTGTTTTTGAATTTATAAATGAGGGCAAAGGAATCAACGAATGGCCTTTCGATAAGCGGTTTCACCTGCTGCTAAATATTGCCGTTGGCGGCAACTGGGGTGGCGCCAAAGGGGTGGACCCAAGTGTATTTCCGCAGACCATGGAAGTAGATTATGTGAGGGTTTACAAAATGATACAGAAGTAAATTCCAATCTGGTCTTAGTAAGCTTCGGTGGCTTACACAACATGAAAAGGTATGCCAGAAAGCAACGGCTATACCTGAATGGCTCACCAACTAACCTTAAAAAGGTGAATTACTTTGCTGCAAGTTACTTCCCGAAACATTGGTGGTTGCTCCTGGCTATTCCCTTTGCAATTTCCTGCAAAAAGGAAGTCAGTGAATCAGGTACAGGATCCAGTTCGAAGGAAGAACTGACCGGCCGCAAGGTGAACCTTTGGTTGACAGATCCATCCACATCAGTGCTGTTTAAGCAGCAAATTACTCCGCTTACATTTGGGGCTTCCGAAAATCAGCATCCCACCATCACCGTTGACACCACAGAGACTTTCCAGACCATGGACGGCTTTGGCTATACCTTGACCGGGGGAAGCGCCCTGCTCCTCAACAAGATGTCACCCGCAGCCCGGGCAGACCTCTTGAAGGAGCTTTTTGCGACGGATGGCAATAACATTGGTGTCAGTTATCTCAGGCTCAGCATCGGGGCATCGGACTTAAGCAGCCATGTCTTCTCTTACAACGACCTGCCTGCCGGGCAAACTGACCCTGACATGATGAAATTCGACCTGGGTCCGGACCGTGCCGATCTTATACCTGTGCTAAAGGAAATACTGACCGTTAATCCGGGTATTAAGCTGATGGGCTCGCCCTGGTCCCCTCCTACCTGGATGAAAACCAACAACAGCTCTATTGGCGGCAGCCTGAAACCGGAGTTCTACGATGCCTATGCGAAGTACTTCGTCAGGTATATACAGGCGATGGCGGCAGAAGGCATCCGGATAGATGCGATAACCGTACAGAACGAGCCGCTGCACCCCGGCAATAACCCCAGTATGCTGATGCAGGCAACGGAGCAGGCACATTTCATCAAACAAAGCCTGGGCCCTGCTTTTCAGGCCGCCAATATCGGTACCAAGATCATCATCTATGACCATAACGCCGATCGGATAGATTACCCGATCAGCATCCTCAACGACCCGGAAGCCAATAAGTACATTGATGGTTCGGCCTTTCACCTGTATGGCGGCAACATCGACGCCCTGAATCAGGTGCATCAAGCGCATCCGGACAAGAACCTGTACTTTACCGAACAGTGGGTGGGCGCACCCGGCAACCTGGCGGGCGATCTCAGCTGGCATACCAAAAACCTACTGATAGGTGCTACCCGCAACTGGTGTAAAACTGTGCTGGAATGGAACCTGGCCGCTGACGCCAACCAGGACCCGCATACCGAAGGCGGCTGTACCGAATGCCTGGGGGCCATTACGCTAAACGGTGGCGTAACCCGAAACCCGGCTTACTACATTATCGCGCACGCCTCCAAATTTGTGAGGCCCGGCTCTGTGCGAGTTGCCTCGAACATGCTGGCAGGTATACCAAACGTGGCCTTCAAAACTCCGAATGGTAGTAAGGTCCTGATTGTGCTGAATGAAGGCCCGGCTTCGCGGACTTTCAATATCCAGTTCAATGGAAAACTTGTCACTACTACCCTCGCCAAAGGGGCAGTAGGCACTTATGTATGGTAAATCGTATGGCCAAGCCGACCCTTAAAAGCAAGACTACTTTTATAAGGAAGACCAATCATTTTTGCTCGTTCCTGCCAGGTTTCAGAAACAGGAAATCTGGCAAAGCACTTTACCGGACGCTGACCAAAGCAAAACCGGAGGACGAGTGATCAGGGCTCTTACATCCTGATTGGTTCCCAAATTAACAATTGCCAATTGACTAGAAAGCATTACCCACCAAAACAAGACGCAATGAAACTCAGAAATGTAACCCTGGCCACGGCAGCCGCCTTTGTACTGCTTGCCGGTTGCCAGACTCCAAAACCTGCCGCAGAACCTGCTGCCAATACGGCTACCACGGTGCCTAACAAGGCAGGTATGTCGGAAATTGACAGAAAGATAGAAGACCTGCTCAGCCAGATGACCCTGGAAGAGAAAGTTGGCCAGATGGCGCAGATTACGTTGGATGTGGTAGGCAAGGGTGAGAACCGCTACTCCAGCTTTGAGCCATTCACGCTCGACACGGTGGAGCTAAGAAAGGCATTGCTTGACTACAAGATCGGATCGGTGCTGAACACGGCCAACAACCGCGCCCGCACGCCAGAGCAGTGGTATGCCATCATCAGCCAGATACAGGATGTGGCCATGAACAAGAGCCGCCTCAGCATACCGGTGATTTATGGCGTCGATCAGATACATGGCGCTACCTATACCGCAGGCGGCACCATGTTTCCGCAGCAGATCGGCCAGGCCGCCAGCCGAAACCGTGAGCTGGTTCGACGCGGTGCCGAGATAACCGCTTACGAAACACGCGCCAGCTCCATTCCCTGGAACTTCTCGCCTGTGCTCGACATGGGTCCCGACCCACGTTTTTCGCGCCAGTTCGAAACATTTGGTGAAGACCCTTACCTGATCTCAGAATTGGGTGTGCAGATGATCAAAGGGTATGAAGGTGACGACAACAACATCGGTCACCCGGAACATGTGGCATCGTGCATGAAACACTTTCTGGGCTACCAGGTGCCTACGTCTGGCAAGGACAGAACACCGACCTATATTTCAGACGAAGCCCTGCGCGAGTATCACCTGCCCTCTTTCAAGGCAGCCATCGAAGCAGGCTCCCAGACGATCATGATCAACTCGGGCATTATCAACGGTGTGCCGGTGCACTCCAATCATGATATCCTGACCAAACTTTTGAAAGAGGAACTCGGCTTCAAAGGACTTGTGGTTACCGACTGGGGCGATATTGAGTACCTGCACACCCGCGACAAGGTAGCCGCCACCATGAAGGACGCCATTAGGATGGCCATCAATGCGGGGGTAGACATGTCGATGATCGCTTATCAGTATGAGCCGTTTTGTGAAGGATTAGTGGAGCTCGTGCAGGAGGGTAAAGTAAAGCAAGAGCGTATCGATGACGCCGTGCGCCGTATCCTGCGCGTGAAGCATAACCTGAACCTGTTTGAGCAGCCTACGACTAATCCGAAGGACTACCCTAAATTCGGCAGCAAAGAGTTTGAGGAGGCCGCTTACCAAATGGCCGCAGAGTCCATCACACTGCTCAAAAACGAAAACAACGTACTGCCCCTGCGCAAAAACATAAAAGTGCTGGTGACTGGCCCGAACGCCAACAGCATGCGCACGCTCAACGGTGCCTGGACCTACTCCTGGCAGGGCGAAAAGGTAGAGGAGTTCGCCGGCAGGTATAACACCATTGTGGAGGCATTGCAAAATGAGATCGGTGCTTCCAACGTGACCTTTTTGCCGGGTGTGAGCTATAAAATGGATGGCTTCTATTACGAGGAATTTGCTGATAAAATGGAGCAGGCAGTAGCAGCGGCCAAAAAATCAGATGTAATCATCCTTTGCCTCGGCGAAAACACCTCCACCGAAACCCCGGGTAACATCAACGACATCTACATGTCGGACCTGCAGACCGAACTGGCCCGAAAAATGACCCAGACTGGCAAGCCGGTGATCCTGGTGCTCAACGAGGGCCGGCCACGGGTGATCAGCCGCTTTGAGCAGCAGATGAAAGGCATTGTGCAAATCTATCAGCCGGGCAACTTTGGCGGCGATGCACTGGCAGATGTACTGTTTGGCGATGTGAACCCATCCGGCAAACTACCCTATAACTACCCGCGCTACCCAAATGCCCTGGTACCGTTTATACACAAGCCATCGGCAGAGCAGCGCAAGGCGGAAGGGGTGTACAATTACGAGGCCGACTACAACCCGCAGTATGAGTTCGGCCACGGCCTGAGCTATACCTCCTTTAAGTATGACAACCTTACTCTAAAAGAAAACATCAAGATGGGCGAACCGATCCAGGTAAGTGTGCGGGTGACCAACACAGGTGCCAGAGAAGGAAAAGAGGTGGTGCACCTTTACTCCTCTGACCTCTATGCGACAGGTATAACCCCAGACGTAAAGCGCCTTCGCCGCTTCGAGAAGATTTCCCTGAAGCCTCAGGAAAGCAAAACCGTTTCCTTCACGCTGACGGCCGATGACCTGAGCTACACAGGCCGCGACGGACGTAAAATCACGGAGGCCGGGGAGTTTGAGATCCGGGTAGGCGATCAGGTAAAGAAATTCACGCTCCTTAATCCGGATGCCATCGGGACCAACTAAGGCCCCTGGTTTTGGCTAGAGGTATAGCATGAATTATAGTGAGTATATTGATTGAGAAAAAAGCGCCCGGCAGAACCGGGCGCTTTTTTTGGCATATAGTCTGTGGCTGTCAGAGGCCGCTTAGTATTTAAGAATGCATTCTGTCAGACTTTCGTCATGCTCCAGGTTCATCTTTTTCCGGATCCTATACCTGCTGGTCTCCACGCCCCGCAGCGAGAGCTTAAGCAGGGAGGCAATGTCTTTGCTGGACAGGTTCAGACGCAGGTAGGCGCACATTTTCAAATCCTTGTGGGTGAGTTCCGGGTAGTCGTTGCTCAGGCGTTTCAAAAAGTCCTGGTGCACCTGATTGAAATGCAGCTCGAACTGCTCCCAGTTGTTCTCAATCTTGATCTCTTCATCCACAGAGCGTAAAATCTTCCGAAGCTGCTGCCTGGTTTCTTTGTCGTTTACCTCATCCAGCACACGCTGCAACTGATCTTTTACTTTGTGCACGGCCTCCATGTTCTGCATTACATGCAGGGCCGAGGAGGTCAATTCCTGGGACTTATGGCTGAGCTCGCTCTCCAGTTTTTCGTTGTTAAGCCGGATTATTTCCTTTTCGGCTTTTAGCACTTCTTCCATGTGTTGGGCCTCTTTGAGTCTGAGCGCCTTCTCCTGCTCCTGCCTCAGCTTTTTCTTGGTTTCGCTAATATGCCGGTCTATGATTTTCCAGAGCAGTATACCCAGCAACACGCCAAACAACACATAGAAGGTATAAGCCCATCCCGACCTGTACCAGGGAGGCGAGATACTGAAGGTATAGAAGGCCTCTTCGCTCTCCTGATTGTAAATGTTCCGGGCCCTGACACGGAAGGTATAGGTCCCTTCCCTCAGATTGGTGTACTCTTTCTGCAGCGTTGTCATCCAGGGCGACCAGCCTTCGTCAAAGCCATCCAGGAAATATTTGTACTGCACATCCTCTATCCCATCGTAAAGAATGGACCCAAAAGTAAACTTAAGGGAGTTCAGGGTATAGGGCAGCGTTGGGATACTGTGTTCCGGCTGCACGCTCTCCGCAAGGCCATTATTCACAAAGGAACCTCCGTAAATAAGTGAGTCCGAGGCCTGCTTCCTGACCTCAACCCGTCGGATAAGCGTTGTAAACCGTTCCTGCAAGCTGCTTTTCTGCAGATAAGTGGGGCGGTATTGCACGAAGCCCTCATCTATACCTATCAGCACATTCTGATTGTTGTAATAGGCAATATGCTCAAAGCCTCCCACCAGTTTGCCTTCCAGTTTATTGAAAACGTTTTTGGTGACCTCGTAGCTGCCGTTGCTCAGTTTCCGGATAACGCCCATCTCAGCTCCAGCCGAAAACCACACGTTTCCTTCCTTGTCTTCCACCAGCTTGCTTACCTGCACGTCCTTGTCGAAGAGGCGGTTGAGTTCGTCGTATACCTCAAACCGGTCTGTATTCTTGTTGTAGTGGTATATGCCTCGCAGCCCGGTGAACACGAGCTTTCCGTTGATTTTAAAAACATTGATGCCCAGGTTGGAAGGAAAACCATGTTTCTCCCCGTAGAAGCTGACCTTCTCCGCTTTTTTGAGATCTTTGGAGAGCTTCATTTTAAACAGTCCGATGTAGCCATGGGCGATCCATAGATTTCCCTCACTGTCTTCTTCCATCACCCGCGAAGACTCGTCGAATCCCTGTATACTGTTCTGAAAAATGAGTTGGCCATCCACCATTTTGTAGAGCAGCAACCCGAAATAGGTACCACAGATAAAGTAGTTTGGCCTGGATTTTAGTTGTAGGAACTTCCAGGCTCCCCGATGGTCTGATAGCTTAACGGCCTTGTTATCTATAATCTCAAAAGGACCATTGTGATGCGAAAGCAGGAGCTTGCCGCCTAGCTTTTGCAGGTTGTATACCTGTCCCTCTGCGTTCTCCACACGCTGCAGCGGCATCGGGTTCAGTGGGTTCTCATGCTCAGAAATGGCTTTATAGAATAATCCATCGCTTGTACCAAAGTATAGCTTGGAGTTGTTCAGCAGAGAGGTATAGCCGGTTCCGGGCAGGCCCATCCGGTCGTTGAAAATAGTGAATGGGGAGTTGGCCTCCACATAGTCGATCCCGTTGTTGAGTGCCAGCCACAGGTTTTCTTTCCGATCCTGGTAAATGCCACGGACAGTGCTGTTCTGCAACCCTTTTTCGCGGTTGAGGTGCTGCCTGGGCTGTCCGTCCATGTCGATCACCACCAGCCCGTTCAGGGTTGTGCCAATCGCGTACCCGTCTGATAAAGTAATTGCCGTGTTCACTTTGTTTTTGATCAGGAAAGGCTCCACCGCCCAGTTGCTGGCACTGAATCCACTATACCCGTCATACAGGAAAATGCCGTTGTCTTCTGTTACGATCAGGGCTTTCCCTCCCGGGTAGGGCAGTATAGACGCCAACGTGTAGTTTGCGACTCGCTCACTGCCCGGAATTAGTACCAATTTTTCGTTCTTCAGCTCAAAGAGCCCTTTGCCCAATACCGGTACCAGCAGTTTCCCCTGAACAAAGGATGGGAAGCCAGTCGGTTCGTGGGGTGTCCTGTATACCTTTATCTTGTTGTCTTTGTAATGATACACACCTGACACAGTGCAGAAGAAGACCTCCTCATCCTGGGTATAGATATTCCAGACATCCGCAAAGCTACTATCCTTGTGAGTGATGTAAGGCTTAAGCGACACAAAAGCCATGAGCCCCTGCTCGTCGGGTTGCAAATAGCCGAATTCATTCTGCCCGCCAACATACACCCGCCCCTCTTTGCTGATAGCAAGCGAGCGCACAGTCGACCGGTTGGGCAGCCCCAGTCGGCGCCAATGGTTCCCGTCGAACTCCAGCACACCATAGTTATTCCCGATGTACATGATCCCGCGGTGGTCCTGCACAACGGCCCAGTTCTGAGGAGATGCCTGATATTCCTTCAGGCCGTAGTTTTTGATATAGGGCACCCCTTCATTCCTGATCTGCGCATGAAGCCGACCACAGAAGAGAAGTAAAAGCAATAGAACGGATAGATACTTTTTCACGATAGGCCTGATCCCGGTTTTCCACCCGGAATATCAGAAATTCGGAGCACTTTTCAAACTAAGCGCATGCCGCGTAATTATTTCGAGTCGGAAAGCCGCCATGCTAAAAGGGCAAAAAAGTATTCTCCCTTCCTAAACAGGCCAGGTAGGTTAGGCATGATATTACTGTTGCCTCAGCACGTGGCAGGTGACCTTGCGATCAGACCGGGACCTGCATTATGCCTACTACCTCTAACTCTCGTACGCTTACGCTTCTAGTAGTTCCAGGGGTATAGCTCGGGTTCTTTGGCGCCTCTCACCTTCATATGGAGCGGATGGACGCCTTCGGTCTCGTCAAAGTACATAAAGGCATCATAGCGTTCGTGAATGATGGTAGGTACATAATTGCCTAGGTGCTCCAACTTTGGGTCATACACAACCCCGATGGCCCGGTGCGGAATAGGGCTTTGCAGTTCCGGCACCTCTTTCAAGTCTTTGGAGAGGATAATCTTGTCGTCGGTACTCATTTCGTGCAGCATATGCTCCCAGCTTCCTTCCTTGGCTGGCGGCACCTCCATCTTCTGCATAGGGGCACCCCATGACCTGCCAGCGATCACATTGCCCTGGTAGGTGCCAAACCCCACCAGCTTTACCTGGTCGCGGCCGTACTTCTCCCGGGCCAGTTGCCCGATGTTATACATGCCATCGTTGGCCATATCGGTGAAGCGGGCATCGCCGATGTGCGTGTTGTGCTCCCAAATAATAGCCTTGGAGTTTGGTCCGTGAAAATCCAGCAAACGATCCAGGGTATCCATCATGTGCGTGTCGCGCACGTTCCAGGAGTTTACCCCACCCCTGATCATAGCGCGGTAATATTTCTCAGCATTCACGGCCACCAACGCATTCTGGGTCGTGCTGAACTCATGCTCCGGATCATCCGGGTATACCGGCCGGCGGTATACCTGCTCCAGCATCTGCACCACCTCGTCTTCGCAGTCGGTCGGCACAAAAGCGGTGGCTTGCGCATAGGTTTGCGGATCGCGGTGGTAGGGTTCGAAGCAGCGTACGGCATTGCGGGCCACCTCTGCGGCTCGTCCGTCATGCTTCTCCATATACTTGAGCACCTGCTCCAGCGACTCCCACAGGCTGTACACATCCAGCCCGTAGAATCCGGCTTTTTCATTTACTTTACGGAGATGGTTAAAATCCCTGATCCACTCAATTAGGGCTGCCACTTCCCAGTTGGCCCACATCCAGGTCGGCCAGCGGCGGTATACCTCCAGCACGTCGGCAATTTTCCGCCCGGAGTCCTGATAGCCCTTCACGAAACGGTTCACGGCATAACATTCCGGCCAGTCGCCCTCCACCGCTATAAAGTCAAACCCTTTGTCTTCTATTAACCGCCGGGAGATGGCCGTGCGCCAGGTATAGTACTCGGATGTGCCATGCGAAGCCTCTCCCAGCATGACCACACGGGCATCTCCGATTTCCTCTATCAGAGCGTCGAGGTCTTTTTCTTTGGTGATGGTGCTGTATTTGAAACGTTTGTTTTCCATACTTGTCGGAGTGCTATTGGGATATCAAACTTATTCTTGAAATTTTGCTGTATTGTACTTCTAATCAGGAGTTAATGTTTTACAAAAAAAAGTACCCGCTCCCTTATCGGAGGCGGGTACTTTTACAAATAGCCGGTAACTTTAACCTACGACTGGTTCTGGTTTGAAAACACGCGGCGAAGCAGTTCTGTGGTTCGGGCAATCGGGTTTTCCCGGATATTTGCCTCCTCCTGCGCTATGAGCAGGAAAAGTCCGTCCATGGCTTTCTGTGTCGCATACTCATCCAGATTCGGGTTAACCTTCTGCACCAGCGGTATCTGGTTATACCTTGTTACCAGATCGGTATAGTAACGGGTGGCGTTGGTTTTCTCCAATGATCGCTGAATCACGGGCATAAAAGCGCTCTGTAGTTGTGTGGAGGTAGTACGCATCAGGTACTGCGTAGCGGCGTCTTTGTCACCTTTCAGTATACCCCAGGCATCGGCTATTGTCATCTGCTTGATGGCAGTCACAAAAATAGGGACAGCGCTTTTGGCTGCGTCCTCAGCACCACGGTTCAGGGTCATCACAAAGCGGTCCACCTCATTGCCCAGGCCTACCTGACGAAGCGTGTTTTCCACCTTTTTCACATCGGGCGGGAAAGGTATGCGGATGAGGGAGTTTTTATAGTAGCCGTCGGTCTGAGAGGCTTGGTTTGATCCTTTGGTGATGCCGACTTCCAGGGCCTGCTTCAGGCCGGATGCCACCTCTTCGCGGGTTACTGCCCCGCCTGTTCCGGCTATCACGCCATCAACCGTGCGCTGAATATCTGTAACCGTACAAGCCGAAGCACCAAGTACAAGTGCTACCAGGGATGTGTAAATGAGTTTTTTCATATGCTATTGTCTTTTAGAGCCGGGTGAAACGGTATGCTATACCTGAAAATCTGATGAAATTACAGAAAATACAAGCAAGCTTGCACCATATCGCACGAACATCTTTATCTTGAAACAGTTTTGCATACCTACGCACAAATCAGACCAAAATAAAATATGGAAGCGGTATACGCAGAAATCATTACGATCGGGGACGAGATACTGTATGGACAGATCGTTGACACCAACTCTGCCTGGATGGGCACTGAGCTGACCCGGATAGGTGTTCGGGTGAAGCAGATTACCTCCATTTCAGACGATGCGGCGCACATTGTGGCGGCGCTCGACAACGCCAGGAGCCGGGCAGACATCATTCTGATGACTGGTGGCCTGGGTCCTACCAAGGACGACCTCACCAAAACCGTGCTGACCGACTACTTCCACACCGAGCTTAAACTCGACGAACAATCGCTGGCTGACGTGACAGAGCTGTTCAAAAGCCGGGGCTTCGAACTGACGGACCTGAACCGCCAGCAGGCTTTTTTGCCGGCTGCCTGCACGCCGGTGCGCAACGTGCTGGGCACAGCGCCGGGCATGTGGTTCGAGGACGAGGGCAAAGTGTTCGTGTCGATGCCGGGCGTGCCTTTTGAGATGAAGCGCATGATGACCGACATTGTGTTGCCCAAGCTCAAGACCTACTTCAAAACCCCGGAAATCAGGCACAAAGTGGTGCAGACGATAGGTATACCGGAGTCTACTCTATCTGAGAAACTGGAAGCCTGGGAACTGAGCCTACCACCGCATATACGGCTTGCGTACCTGCCACACCTGGGTATGGTGCGCCTGCGCCTGACAGGTATGGGGCAAGACGCACAGCTGTTGGAGCTGGAGCTGGAGCGAGAAGTCGGCGTGCTATCCTCCCTTATACCCAAGCACATATTTGCCCATGGCGAGGTGCCGCTGGAAGAAGCGCTTGGCCAGTTGCTGAAAGAACGGGGATTGACCATAGCCACCGCCGAAAGCTGTACGGGCGGCTATTTGGCTCATCGCATGACCAGCGTGCCAGGCAGCTCGGCTTATTTCAGGGGCAGTGTGGTGGCTTACGACAATGCGGTAAAAACGCAGGTACTCGGCGTGAAGCCAGAAACCCTGCAAACGCATGGCGCTGTAAGCGAGGCCACGGTGCTGGAAATGGCCCAAAACGTACGTCGCAAGCTCAACACCGATATTGGAGTGGCTACCAGCGGTATAGCCGGACCAGATGGCGGCACGCCTGATAAGCCTGTTGGCACAATCTGGATTGCCTATGCGGATCAGCACGGGGCCAGAGCGAAACTTTTGCAATTCAACAAAAACCGCCAGCTCAATATTGAGTATACTGCCTTGGCCGTACTCAACCTCATCCGGCAAAGTTTAAGTATAGCGGTTGAGGAATAGGCTAAAATCATTAACTTTGTTTGCAAATTAGACTATAGTATATAGAAGTTAGATATTAGATTTATTTATTTATTACTAGCGTTACTGCTTGTCGCTATTAGAGTTTAACTGAGTCTACAATCTAACATCTACAATCTAACATCTTAGAAACGAATAAACTAAATATGGCACTTGTAGAAATGATTATGCCCAAAATGGGTGAGAGTATCATGGAAGGTACCGTTCTGAAATGGCTTAAAAACGTGGGTGACACGATTGAGCAGGACGAATCGGTGCTGGAAGTAGCTACAGACAAAGTGGACACGGAAGTACCAGCCATTCAAGGCGGTGTGCTAAAGGAGATACTGGTACAGGAAGGTGATGTGGTAGCCGTAGGCGCCCCAATTGCGATCATTTCTACCAACGGCGAAGACACTACCGCTCCTGCCCCGGCTGCTACAGAAGCGCCTGCCGCCGCTCCGGCGCCCCAAGCAGCCGCACAGCCCGCAACTGCTTCTTCTGACGGATCTGTAGGAAAGCTTGAGCAACCAGCATCTGGCCGTTTCTATTCTCCGCTTGTGCTTAACATTGCCCGCGAAGAAGGTATTTCAATGCAAGAGCTTGAGTATGTACCAGGCTCTGGTAAAGAAGGCCGTGTATCGAAGAAAGACATCCTGGCTTATGTAGAAAACCGCAAAAATGCTCCGCAGCCAGCCGCTTCTACACAGGCTCCTGCTGCAGCGCCACAAGCAGCTCCTGCACCAGCCGCACAGCCACAAACTCAGGCTGCTCCTGCCGCCGCTAAACCGGCCGCTTCTTACAGCGGAAATGTGGAGATCATCGAGATGGACCGCATGCGCAAGATGATCGCCGACCGTATGGTGGACAGCAAGCGTGTATCTCCTCACGTGACTTCTTTTGTGGAGGCCGACGTGACCAACATTGTGAACTGGCGCAACAAGTGGAAGAACGAGTATAAGAAACGTGAAGGTGAGAACCTAACCTTCACGCCAATCTTCATCGACGCGATTGCCAAAGCGATCAAAGATTACCCGATGATCAACGTGTCGGTAGACGGTGGCAACATCATTCGCCACAAAGACATCAACATCGGTATGGCTGTGGCCCTGCCAAGCGGTAACCTGATCGTTCCGAACATCAAAAACGCTGACCAGCTGAACCTGAACGGCCTGACCAAGAGGGTAAACGACCTCGCGAACCGTGGCCGCATGAACAAGCTGACTCCGGACGATCTGGCTGGCGGTACTTACACTGTTTCTAACGTAGGTTCTTTCGGTAACGTGATGGGCACGCCGATTATCATGCAGCCGCAAGTAGCGATTATGGCCGTGGGCGCTATCAAGAAGAAACCAGCTGTGATCGAAACACCGGAAGGCGACCTGATCGGTATCCGTCACTTCATGTTCCTATCGCACTCCTATGACCACCGCGTAGTGGACGGCTCGCTGGGCGGCATGTTCGTGCGCCGTGTGGCGGATTACCTCGAGCAGTTCGACGTAAACCAGACGATTTAATAATTTAGATATTAGACGTTAGACACAAGAGTTTAGAAAAACACCTTGTGACTAAATACTTAATGATCATATAAAAGCCTGCTTCAAGAAATTGGGGCAGGCTTTTTTGCAGGTATCGCTGTTATAAACTAGATAATAATATTAGTGATTACGCCATTTGCTTTATACTCAAAAAGGATTGCTTCATCTGTTGCTATCCCATTGCTTGTTTTGAAATTCACGAATAGCTGGCCGTCTTTCATCAAGTTGTATGAGTTTGGAAAAATATCTTGCAAGCTACTGATATTATCCCCTACCCTTATATGGTTTTGACCGTTAAAACTCACGATAATGGAGCTTGAATTTATACTAGTGCTGACTAATTTATCAGCATCAAAATAAAAGCTTGCATCCTCATAGGTATACACATCATACCTCTTATCATCTTGTTCAGAGTGTATGTTGTCAATACTCTTAGGCTCTCCTAATACTGAGGTTAGTGTTGTTGGAGTATTAGTTAATTTAAATCCAGAACTTGATCCGGCACTAGGCTTAATGGTTACTATGGATTGGTCTATAAGATCTGGCAGATTCGAGTTGGTCTGGCTCTGGGCATTGTAGACATAAATGCTCATAACTGCGATCACGGCGAGCAAAATAAAAAGTTTATTCATTGATACTTATTGTTTTGAATAATTATTGTGGATTTGACAACTTTACCACCTTATCGCTTGATTCATTAAATACAATCTCAATTTGTTCAGAGACATAAATCACAGGTGGTTGGTATAAGTAAACGTAAGTTCGATTTTCCTCATTATTTATGATGTGCTCAGGTGGCCCCATTAGCTCCAATACATTTGACTTACTCATGCCTAACTCTACTTTGTTAAAAGACCGATAATTTTGGGGGCCTTTTCCAAAGGTTACATATAGGAGAGTGGTCACTATACATGCTGTAATTGGAAAAACCATTAAAACTTTTTTCATAATATGTAGCTATTAGGTTTATGTTTAGGCATTCAATTGCCCTCATAAAAATATACCCGTGATTATATTATTTGAATGAAACTCAAATAATATAAAGGAATCTGTCAAGGTGCCGGTTGGAGGTAGAGTTGTAATATATGCGTCCACCCTTTCTTAGATTGTAAGAATCAGGAAAAGAAGAAGCCAAAGAAGTAATGTTATCTCCTACTTTATAGGTACCTGCGCCCGTAATATTTAAAGCAATTCCATTTGCATTTAATTCTAAATCATAAAATTCTTCTCCAATATACCTGATCAGGCCCCAACTGTATTTTAAATGTGACAAGTCAGTTTGCGCTGATTCCGAATATTCTTAAAGGTTAGCTATTGGCGTACCTAAGCTTGATTTAAGTTGCGATTGAGAACTTAATATGGCCACATTAGTATTTGAACTACCTTTTAAACTGATGTGATTAATACTAGCTCTATTAGGTGTATTAGATTGAGATTGACCATTAGAAACCTGGTTAACTCCTAGTACACTGATAAATAGCAGTATTGTGATGATTAAATGCTTTTTCATATTTTTATTAGATTAAAGCACTTTAAAATAATAATAATAATAATAATAACAATAATAATAAAAATCCGAATATCTACCGCAAGTATGTTTAATTTGAAAATAACATAAATCTAAAAGAATAAACCTATGAAAGTTGCCATTGCCTGGATTCTGGTTGCCATCTTCCTATTCGCAGCCGTGTATTTCTACTGGAAGAAAAATGATGCGGAAAGCCGCCTGCGCATAGCTGACAACAAACTGGCCGAAACAGGGCAGCAGTTGGAGCAGGAAGAAACCGAAACTGACTCACTCGAAGGCCTGATGCTGCCACCCGACACCATGCATATCGTACCTCCCAGCGGCGTGGAGTTTGTGGACGAACTGGGCAGTCTGAGCGAAAGCGACATACAGAAGCTTCGCAAAAAAGGCCTGCGCAACCCCGAAGTGGACCTGATGAATGACCTGAACCGCAAGCAGCGTCAGCTTATACCTAGAGAGGGCGTAGTCGGCGGCACCATGACCATCCGAGACAGCCGCATCCTAAACGACCGCTATGCCATGGCTTACTATGAAGACGGCCACGTAGGCGGCTACATGATTCTGAAATATGAAGTAAACAACGGCAATATCACCTGGAAAGTAGTGGATAGCTCGGCCTTGTAGCCTTCTGCACGATATTTGAGTATAGGAAACAGGTACAAACCCAAATGCTATGACCCTACGCTCCCTTCTGTTGCCTGTGCTCTTCGCTTTCTCCCTAAACCAAGGCAGTAGCTTTCTATTAGAGCAGGACCTCAACAAAGATGCTAAAATACTTGCCAGCACCTCTGTCTTCATCAGCGATAATGCGACTTCCAGTCCTTCGTTGCGCACTATTGAAAGTGATTTAAATCTGTTTCATGTGATGGCCAGCATCAACTTATCTGAGGGGAAGTATAGCGCCAGGCAGCATGGCAAACATCATGTGCAGACGTGGCGATTTAATGAGGGCAACATAAGAGCCATTCACCAGATCGAAACCTCCCTAGCACTTGACACGGTTGTGACGCAGCGCTACCTCGAAAACCGTCCCCCTACACAGCTACGGATCGTGAACGACTTTACCTTCCGCACCTATGCTGTTTCGACTAGGGATGCGCTTATTAAGTTATATTACCTTACCGAAGCAGAGCAAGGTCTGCTGGAGTATAAAATAGACGACCGCCACGTGGAACTTATGTATCCGAAGAAGAAACAAGGCTTGACGGATGTCATGCCAAAGGTGAAGGACGAACTGGATCAGTTGGTAGTGGCCCTAAGTAAAGAATAAAAAAAACAGCGGCCGTTCCCGAGAAGGAACGGCCGCTGCCATTATTAAAGCCTATACCTTAGAGTGACGCCAGACTCTGCTCAATGGCATGAATCTTCGCTTCGGCGTCGGCTTGCTTCTTTCGCTCGTTCGCAATTACTGTTTCCGGTGCACCGCTTACGAAACGCTCGTTGCTCAGCTTCTTCACCACTGAGTTCAGGAAACCTCTGGTATACTCCAGTTCCTTCTCAAGACGGGCACGTTCGGCTTCTACGTCGATGTTACCCTCCATCGGAATAAAGAACTCATCACCGGCCTCTACGAAACTGATGGCTCCCTCAACGTTCTCCTGCACCAGGGTGATTTCGTTGATATTTGCCAGCTTGCGGATAATGCTGATGAAGTCCTCGTATCCGTCCTGGTTCATCACCTTAATGGCCAGATCAAGCGATTTGGTCGGGGAGATATTTTTCGAGTTGCGGATGTTGCGGATAGCGGCTACGATCTTGAGCACCGCTTCCATTTTCTCCGTCAGCTGCTTGTCAAACTTCTCCTGCTTTGGCCAGGCCGCTACAATCAGATATTCTTTATCTTTTCGCTCTTTCAGGTCTTGCCAGATCTCCTCCGTGATAAATGGCATGAACGGATGCAGCACTTTCAGTACCTTTTCCAGGTATACGATCGTGGTATCCAGCGTCTGTTTGTCGATCGGCTGCTGGTAAGCAGGCTTGATCATCTCCAGGTAGCTCGAGCAGAAATCGTCCCACACCAATTTATACACCGACAGCAAAGCATCCGAAATACGGAACTTGCTGAAATGGTCCTCAATCTGCACAAAAGCCTCATTGAAGCGGGAGTCGAACCACTTCATGGCCGTTTCGTTCGGGCACGGCAGGGTCTCGTCCACTTCCCATCCTTTGATTAGTCGGAAGGCGTTCCAGATCTTATTGCTGAAGTTACGGCCCTGCTCTACCAGTTTCTCGTCGAACAACAGGTCATTTCCGGCTGGCGAGCTGAACAGCATACCCGCACGCACACCGTCGGCACCATACTGGTCGATCAGGTCAAGCGGGTCTGGTGAGTTGCCCAGCGACTTAGACATTTTGCGGCCCTGCGCGTCGCGCACAATACCTGTCAGGTATACGTTGCGGAACGGCGGCTCATTACGGAACTCATAACCGGCCATGATCATACGCGCTACCCAGAAGAACAAGATCTCAGGGGCCGTTACCAGGTCGTTGGTTGGGTAGTAGTACAGAATATCTTTGTTATCCGGGTCCTTAAAACCATCAAATACCGAGATGGGCCAGAGCCAGGAGGAGAACCAGGTATCCAGCACGTCTTCGTCCTGGCGCAAATCGCTCAGTTGCAGACTGTCGTTGCCACTCTGCTTGCGTGCCAGTTCCAGCGCAGCTTCTGGGGTAGAGGCCACTACAAACGAGCCATCTGGCAGGTAATAAGCGGGGATTTGCTGTCCCCACCATAGCTGGCGCGAAATACACCAGTCGCGAATACCTTCCATCCAGGAGCGGTACATGTTCTTGAACTTAGGTGGGTGCAGGCGTATCTCGTCGTTCATTACGGCGTCGAGGGCTGGCTTGGCCATTGCCTCCATTTTGCACCACCACTGCATAGACAAGCGTGGCTCAATTACGGCACCTGTGCGCTCCGATGTCTGCAACACGCTCGCATACTCCTCTATCTTCACCAGCAAACCGGCTGCCTCCAGGTCTTTCACAATATTGCGACGAGCCGCAAATCGATCCTGACCAACATAGAGCTGTGCTTTCTCATTGAGCGTGCCGTCATCGTTCAGTATGTCGATGGTTGGCAACTGGTGCTTCTGTCCCAGTTCGTAGTCGTTCAGGTCGTGCGCCGGTGTTACTTTCAGGGCACCTGTACCGAACTCAATGGAAACGTACTCGTCTACGATCACCGGAATTTCCTTGCCCAGCAAAGGTATGCGCACGGACTTGCCATGCAGATGGGTATAGCGTGGGTCATTCGGGTTCACAGCCACAGCCACGTCGGCCATGATAGTCTCGGGACGTGAAGTCGCCACTGTGATGAAGGTCGGCTCTGCGGCACCCACTACTTCGTAGTTCAGATGGTACATTTTGGCCATGGTGTCTTTTGGCACCACCTCTTCGTCTGAGAGGGCGGTTTTACCCTGTGGGTCCCAGTTTACCATGCGTACTCCGCGATAGATATGTCCTTTGCGGTACAGGTCCACAAACACCTCGATCACGGCAGCGCTGAGGTCGTCTTCCATCGTGAAGCGGGTACGGTCCCAGTCGCAGGAAGCACCCAGTTTCTTTAGCTGCTCCAATATAATGCCGCCGTACTTCTCTTTCCACTCCCAGGCATAGGTTAAGAACTCTTCACGGGTAAGATCGCTTTTGTTGATGCCCCTCTCTTTGAGCATGGCCACCACCTTCGCCTCTGTGGCGATAGAAGCGTGGTCGGTACCCGGTACCCAGCAAGCCTCCTTGCCCTTCATGCGCGCACGACGGATGAGCACATCCTGGATCGTGTTGTTAAGCATGTGGCCCATGTGAAGCACGCCCGTCACGTTCGGTGGCGGAATCACGATGGTGTAGGGTTCCTTTTTCGGGTTAGGCGTAGAACGGAAAAAGCCGCGCTGCATCCAGCTGCTATACCACTTCTCTTCTACTTCTCTGGGGTTATATTTTGTTGAAATCGACATCTTAAACTGATTTTTTCTGCTTTTTGCGCTAAAAGGCAAAATTACGGATTTTACGCTAATTGTTGGTCGCTAATTGTTGATTGTTATGCATGCACCAGGCAAAGTGGCGCTCCAACACAAATCAGGTATAGGATTCCACTACAAGCTGCGAAGGTATTTGCTTGGGATGTATCGCGACGTTTGCTTTACTCCTGAGAGAGCAGGCACCAACACTTCCATACCTGTACACTGTTAAATCAACTTGTTACCCTTCACTCCACCCGAATATCATACCTTGCCAGAAGTCCTATCAAGCCACTTTGCGAAAACTTGGATTTCTTAATGTTGTTAAGTTCGGGGTCTATGGTGTAATTAAACGCTGTAACCAGATTGGCTTCATTCAGGTTGGTTCTTTCAAAAACTGCTCCAGCCAGGTCGGTATTATCAAACTTCGCTTTGGTTAGGTTGGCTTGCTCAAATACCGCGTTTTTAAGCGACGAGTCGATAAAGTGTGTCTTGGGCATTTTGCGTTTCAGGAAAGAGGCATAGTCCAGCAGGCAGTTCTCAAACCGGACCGTGAACAGAAACTCCTCGCACGCACTGAAATCTATACCTGTGAGCTTGCACTCCTTGAATACCACATCGTTTAGCGTCGCACCGCTCAGGCGCAACATAGCCAGGTTGCAGCCCACAAACTGACAATCGGTAAAGCGGTTCTGGGAGAAATCGCCGTTAGAGAAGTCACAGTTCTTGAACACGCAATCCTCAAACTCCCTGCCGGTGATAGTCTGATTAGGATTTATGATTTTCTCGAATAGTCTGTCCTGGTGCAGTTGTTCTTTCATGGCTGTTAAGTGAATGGGTTAAAAATAAAAAAACCTGCCATAAGAGACAGGTTTTTTTGTATTTGGTATGGCTATACCTTAGCTGGCCTGGTGCAGCCAGTCCTTCTTGGCCAATAGCTCTTCCTCTGTTTCGCGGTAGTCTGGGTCATCAACGCAGCAGTCAACCGGGCACACAGCGGCACATTGCGGCTCTTCGTGGAAGCCCATGCATTCGGTGCACTTATCTGACACAATGTAGTAGAACTCGTCCGAAATAGGTGGCTGCGCCGCATCGCCGGGGATGGTCTCGCCGCCGTCAATCTCTACTTCTTGCAGCTCCGTGCCACCGCCCCAAGTCCATTCCGCACCGCCTTCGTAAATGGCAGTGTTCGGACATTCTGGTTCGCAGGCGCCACAGTTTATACACTCATCAGTGATCATTATCGCCATAATCGTATCTCCTGTATATTTTTAGTACTTTTGTATCGCTTTATTTACCGAACAAAATTAGAAACATTAAGTATCCGTATCAAATAAATTTTAACACAGCGGTTTGCCATGACAATAGAGAACAGAATCGAAGCTTTCGTGAAGCTGGGGAAGCAACTGCAGGACATGACACCTGAGGACCGCCAAGCCCTCGCTTTTGTTGCAAAAGCCAAGAACCCGTGGTTCGATGAGGCTAGCGTTTCTGCTGCCCTGCAGGGGATCATCACCTTGCTCGACGAACAGTATCTCCGTGAATGGATTTACCCTTACCACCTCAAACAGGTTACACCCCAAAAGGTTGGCGTTGTGATGGCGGGAAACATCCCGATGGTCGGTTTTCACGATTTTATGTCGGTTTTGCTGAGTGGACACTTCCTGCTGGCCAAACTGAGCGCTGATGACGATGTGTTGATGCGCCGTATCGCCAGCATGCTGGTAGGTATAGAACCAGCCTTTGCCAGCCAGTTCGAGTTTGTGGATATGCTCAAGGAAGCCGACGCGATCATTGCAACCGGCTCCGATAACACGGCCCGCTACTTCGAGTACTACTTTGCAAAGCGACCGCACATCATCCGAAAGAACCGTACCAGCATAGGCATACTGACGGGCCACGAAGAGGAAGAAGACCTGCAGGCACTGGGCAACGATATTTTCCAGTACTATGGGCTGGGTTGCCGCAACGTTTCCAAGGTATACGTCCCGGAAGGCTATACCTTCGACAAACTGTTTGAAGCCATCGAGCACCATCAAACCATTGTCGAGCACCACAAATACCACAATAACTACGATTACAACAAGTCCATCCTGCTCGTGAACCGGGTACCGCACTTCGACAATGGTTTTCTGCTTGTGCAGCCGAGTGAGCAACTGGTATCTCCGATCTCAGTGCTGTTCTACGAAACCTTCACTTCATTATCTGACCTGCGCGACAAACTGGCTGCCGTGAAAGAAAAAACGCAGTGCGTAGTTTCCGCACACGGCTGGCTCGAGGGCAGTATCCCGTTCGGAGACGCCCAGTGCCCCATGCCATGGGACTACGCCGATGGCGTGGATACGATGGCGTTTTTGCAGCGTTTGTAGTTGAATTTATGCGAACACATATTTTTTGGGCTTTACTAGCACTGTTATTTGCTGCTACTTCGAGTTGGGCTGTTTATGTGTTGTTTAGGCCCTCTTATATCTATAACCGTCCTGCTCAACCGGCTTTTGTTATGAGTTTCGACGATAAATATGTAGGTGAATGGTATGCTCATAGGGAGCTTTTCAAAAAGTACAGTGTAAGGGCTACCTTCTTTATTACCATGCCGCATCAGCTATCTCCGTCTGAGATAGAAATGTTAAAGCAGTTGGCAGCAGATGGTCATGAGATTGCATCACATAGCTATCTCCACGAAAACTCGTCTAAGTTTATTAAAAGAAATGGTGTGCCCGCATATGTTGCAAAAGAAATTACATCTGCTATCAAAGCAATGCAGGCCATTGGTTTTACACCTTCTACATTTGCTTATCCTTATGGAGCTCGCTCTATAACAATTGACCGAGAGCTGAACAAATATTTCCATCTGCTTCGCGGCGACTCTTGGAAAGTGGCGGGCAAAGGTATAGATGAACTTGACAGGATTTTTTATAAGTATGATGGTAACCGTTTAGTTCATGGCTTAGGTGTAGATGCTAATAGTGGCGTCACTTTGCAGGATTTGGAAATAGGCTTTAGAAGAGCAGCGCAAAATAATGAGGCAATCCTTATTTATGCTCATAATATTTTAGAACAACCTAGTGGTTATAGTATATCACCACAAACTCTTGAATCCATATTTAAACTCGCCCAAAAGCATAACTTAAGCTCGCTTACATTTAGAGAGTTAATATTATAAACCATTCAAAAAACCGTATCCTCCTTAGAACCAAAATAATAGTGTGGCATGTTTTGTGGGTATATACCTGCTCACACTAATTATTTAAAACTATGAAGAGGACCGAGAAACGAGCCAATCTGATCCAAAAGGAGCATATTCCTATGCTACATTTCGGACAGGAAGATGTATTGAAGGATCCCACAGCCCGTAGCATACGACACTACGAGGCCAACCGCGCTACCATTTTAGGCAATGCTTATCGCAACAAAGCCCTTATCACGTTCTGTACCGATGATGGGGAGGTGAAGCAGGTGGAAACCACTGTATGGTGCTATGATGACAACTTCGTCTTACTCAAGTCAGGGACGTTTCTTCCGCTGAAATCTATTCTTAAGATTGAGAACTGTTGATGGCGCAATTTCACTGGCCTGATACGCCGGCTATACCTGCGACAAGCTTTTAAAGATAAAAAAACAGCCCGCATTCGAAGATTCACTTCTCATGCGGGCTGTTTTGGTTTATACTTTTGCGAGTCACAGACTCGCTTTTATAGGTGGGCACGGGAATAATTCCCGCGCCAGAGCTTCAAAAGGTCTGTGCACGATTCGGACAGGTCGCGACCTGTCCCTACACGACTAATTAAATTCTATCCAGCACTTTCACAATCAGGCTGTCGATCACTTCTTCGGCATTAGAGGCAAATTCCTGCGAAATGCGGTTGGCCACAATTGCATTGAGCGATAGCATCTCATGACCCAACAAGCGCCCCATGGCGTAGTAGCCGGCTGTCTCCATCTCAAAGTTCGTGATACGGAAATCGCATACACGGAAATCCTGGTATACCTTGAGTAAATCAGGATTACGCAAACCGCCACGCAGCACACGGCCCTGTGGTGCATAGAACCCCGGGCAAGTTAGTGTATTGCCTGGCACCATGTCAAACGCAATCTTCTCGATCAGGCTTTTGGAACCGTTCACACAATAAGGACGGAAACCCACGCCCAGTTGCTCCTGCAGCGCTTTGGTTATACTTTCCTCGTTCTCGTTCTGCTGCAGCGGGTAGAATTCCATGAGTGAGTCTAAACCTACTGCGTAATGCGATGCCAGGTGGCTCCCTAACGGAATGTCTGACTGCAAGGAGCCCGAAGTACCGATGCGCACGATCTTAAGCGAGATTTTCTCTTCATTCACCTCTCGCGACTGGAAATCGATGTTAACCAGCGCATCGAGCTCGTTCATCAGAATGTCAATGTTATCGGTGCCCATACCGGTGGAAATCACCGTGAGGCGCTTGCCTTTGTAGTAGCCGGTATGGGTCACAAACTCACGTTTCGCAACCTGAACCTCTATCTCATCAAAATACTTGCTCACCATCGCCACACGATCGGGGTCGCCGACTGTGATGATAGTATCCGAAATGTGCTCCGGTTGCAGGTTGAGGTGATAGATCGTGCCGTTTTTGTTGATGATAAGTTCTGATTCTGGAATGACCATTTTTTAGATTTTTAGATGTTAGATGCTAGATTTTAGACGATTAAAATGATGTTTAGAAGTCAATATCTAATATCTAACTTCTAGCATCTGTTTGATATAAACAAAGAAAAGCGTGACCGTTGGGTACACGCTTTTCTTTGCTTTAGAGAATACCTATTTAGTTACGTCAGAAACCTTGCGACGGTTAAATCCTTTGAGCGGATTGTAGCCATTCATATTTTTCTGGTAGTAGCCTGTGCCATCGTAAGGGCGTTTTTCCGGGTGCTCTTTGCACTCAGTGGAGCAGGCACCTTCCAGTTCCCAGCCGCACTTCTCGCAGATCGGCACGTGCAGATTGCACACCGAGTTAGCGCAGTTTACCATCCGGTCTTCCTCGGTACCGCATACATAGCACTTCGAAATCACCTTTGGGTTCACGGAGTTCACATCCACGGCCACGCGGTTGTCGAACACATAGCACTTGCCTTCAAAATCCTCACCGCCTGCTTCTTTGCCGTATTTGATGATGCCGCCATGCAGCTGATACACGTCTTCAAAGCCTTGCTCCAACAGGAAGGCACTGGCTTTTTCGCACTTGATACCGCCTGTGCAGTAAGTCAGGATCTTCTTGCCCTTTAGCTCTTCTTTCAGGGCATCGATTCGTTCCGGAAACTCACGGAAGTTCTCAATGTCCAAGGTAACGGCACCTTTGAAACGACCTACACTGTACTCATAATCTGAGCGCATGTCCACCACCACCACGTCCTCGCGGTCTTTCATTTCCTTGAACTCCTTCGGCTCCAGGTGTATGCCAGTACGTACATTCGGATCGATGTGCAGCAGCCCGGAGTGTACAATTTCGGCTTTGGTGCGCACATGCAGTTTGGCAAAAGCGTGCTTGTCCGAATCGTCCACCTTGAAGTCTACCTTAGCGAAACGCGGGTCTGCTTTCACGATCTCCATATACCTGTCGCAGTCGGCCTTCAGACCAGACACAGTACCATTGAGGCCCTCTTTGGAAATGATGATTCGGCCGAGCAGGTTCAGCTCCAGGCAAAGTAGGTGATGTTCTTCCCGGAACGCCTCCGGATCTGCTATCGGTGTGTAGCAGTAGTACAGTAGTATGCTGTATGGTTTGTTCATAACGGCTTAGTTTCAGCTAAGTGTTAAAATAAATTGTTTAATTGTTGATTGTTAAATTGTTGGATGGCTGTATTGCTAAATTGCTGATTATTTTCAACAATTAAACAGTTTAGCAATTTAACCATTTATCCTACAAAGTTACCAGCTACTTTTCAGTTGCAAAATGACCTATTTTTCAGTTGCAAAACGACCTATGTCAGTTTTGAAACAGCAGATGCCGGCAGAAAAGTTTACTTAACCGGTGCAGCCGGGTTGCCAAACACGGTGGCTTTGGCGGGCACATTGGCTACCACCACAGAACCTGCGCCAACACGGGCGTTTTTCCCGATCTTCACTCCTGACACGATCACAGCACCAGTACCGATAAAGGCTCCATCTTCCACGATCACTTCGGAATTGATAATGGCACCTGCCCCGATCTGCACGTTATCGCCGATCTCTGCTTTGGTATCTACCAGCGCACGGGACTCGATAACGTTGTAGTTGCCTATTTTAGCGTTATTGTTCAACACTGCGCCAGCTCCTATCATGTTGCCGTGGCCAAGCCAGGCAAACTCCGAAACAGCGCTGAACTTGTGTATAGCGTTAACAGGCACCACCTTATACTCACCTTTAAGCATTTTGATGAGGCCTTTACGGGCCGCTGAATCCTCCACGGCCACAAACACGTCGCACTTCTTGCCGATCAGTTTCAGAAAATCATTGTCCTCTGTGCTGCTCATGACCGACACATTGTTCAGTTCCTGCTGCTGCAAGTCCTTGCTGTCGTCGAGGAAGCAGTACACCACCACATTGTTGCTGTTGAAAATATCGAGAGCTGCGGTACCCAGTTTCTGGGCACCAAGAATTATCACCGGATTTTGCATAGCCAATTTAAATAAGCTGCAAAGGTACAAAGAATAATGCTAATCTGCTGCGGTTTGAAACTCATTCCGGGGGAAGAGCTGTGCCAGCAAAGCCTGGTTGGTTCTGCACATAAACAAGAGGTGTACCACAAAAGGCAGCACCACCACCCTATACCTACTCAGCGTACCCAGGTTTGGCATGCTGTAGGCCAGCAAAGTCCCCATCACGAATACAAAGACGAGCACCGCAATCAGGAGATAACCATGCCGCCATTTCCACCTGCTTTCTGAGAACAGGTCGCGCAGGAAACCGAAAACCAACAGAAGCAGCACCGTATTCTCCAATGCCGCCGCCAAAGTCCGCAGGCTATAGATTTCCCAGATAAACGGCCTGAAGAGCATGCCGATAAAGGCCAACTGCGAATGCAGCGCAAAGCTGAGGTAAGTGGGCTCCAGGAAAGGAAAATCGATACGGGGCTTGCCTTGCGAAGCCAGCAGGCTAGTCTGGTAGTTCCGGTATACCACATCGGGCAGGTTCTCGAGATGCAGGTTGGGATTGAGTTGCGTACCCAGGTAGGCTATACCTGAAAACAGTATTGTCAGGCCCAGCAGCTTCGGCAGCCAGTGCAGGTGCGCCAGCCTCCGGGTATAGAAAACCGCTTTGAGCAGCAGGCACAGCACCAACGTGAGCACCAGTGCCACAGCTACAAAGTACTTCACCAGCCAGACCAGGTATAGGCCCAGCAAAAACAGCGTAAAGTATAATAAAATACGTTTTTTGTCAGCCGTATTTAACAGATGCATGAAGCTTCCCAGCACCAGGCCCATCCCCCCCATCATGAAACTCTCCTTGGTCACGCCCGCCCCCCAGTATAGCACCGAAGGAAAAAAGATAAACCCGATGAGCGCAGCCCATGTGGTAGCGGGAAAGTAGCGTGAAATGGCGTTCACCAGAACCCACAGGCCCGTGAAACTGAACAAAGACAGGTATAGCGAACTGATGTAATAGTTGCCGTTGGTCAGCAACATGGGGATACTTAGCAGCCTTGGCATGTTCCAGGCGCTTTCGTAAAAAGGCCGCTGCAATGCTGCCAGCGAGGTATCGGTAGGGTCGTTGAGCAGCAGGTAGCGCAGGTAGGTGCCCATCCCCTGCTCGTGGGCCAGCTCGGTCATGAGCAGGGCCCGCTTGTAGTAGAGCTGCGTATCGCCTTTATCAAACACATGAAAGCTCAGTATACCTAACAGCAACCCGCAGCCCAGCTTGAGCAGCAGGGCAGGAAAAAAGTAGGCCCGGATCGGCTTTTCCCAATCCTGCTTCCAGAGCCACCAAACCAGACCGGCCAGTGCCAGCAGATTCAGGCTGTTAATCAGTATACTCACGCAGTAGGTAGATTTTGCTTCATGATCTTGTTGCCGATGGCGCAGCGCAGGCAGTTTACCGGCTGGCAATAGCGTTTGTAGAGTCCGAGCGTGGCCTGGTTGTCGGCGGCAGAGGCAGCTTTCCAACCCAGTTCCTCATATTGCCGCGTAATCCGGTTCGATGCTTCCTTCACCTTTTCCAGCAAACCAACCGCTTTATCCAGGTAGCCAATCTCCTGGGTGTGGCTGGCATAGGCCGCCAGCAGCGGCACCGCCACGTTGATGGTCAGGTTCTGGGCACTAGGCTTGCCCAACTGCGTCTGCACTGCCCGGGACTCTGCCCCAAAGGTATAATGTTTTTGCCAATAAGCCGACACCGGCGCCGGCCACAGGGCATCATACGCCTTGGGGTTTTCGGTTTGGATGATGGTCGAGAAGAGGCTTTTGTGTTTAGTGAGCAAAGCAGCTAGCTGTGCCAAACGAACGGTCGGGAAGTTGGCAGGACGCATGCGCAGGAAGTTCCAGTGGTGGCGCTGCATGGCCTGTTCTTTTATGCCATACTTCCGGCTGAGATAATCATACTCTTTAGCCAAGGCTATGCTGTATTCATCACCTAGGTTATCCAAAAAGCCTGCCTGCCCAAACAGCAGCGCCTCTAGTTGAAACTGGTTGTTATAATGCTTACGAACAACCTGCACGGGTAACGCCCTCGCTAATCGCTCGAAAGGCTCCTGGTTGATCTTAAACCCAAATCCCTTGTACAGCAGTTGGTAGGCTGTTGCTTCCCAGTCGTTGCCCAGTTGCCGGTATACCTGCAACACCTCTTCCCCTTTCAGCTCCAGCCGCTCTGTGAGGGCCCGGCCCAGCATCATGGTCTTGGTGATGTCGGGCACCTGCGGCCAGAAGGCGGCACAAGGTATAGCAAAGGGTGCCCGGCGTAGTTGTTCGTAGGTTTGCAGCAGGGCCAGGTTCACTCTGTTTTTCAGCTCCAGAGTAGGTATAAGGCTGCCATCGGGGCGTCTTATGGCTTCATCGGCTTCCCATACCACATGCAGCACCACCTGGTTGTATTTGAAGTCGAGCTGGTGCTGGTGCCGCCGCCAATCCGTTGCCCGCAAATGTATCTCTACACTTCCGGACCATTCCACATTCCCTACTCTCACCAGGGCTTCCTTAAAGTCAGGTCCGGCGTCGGTGTTGTACATGCCCACCCGCAGCACCTGTACCGGTTCGCCCTCTACAGTACACAAGTCGGTTTTGTCAAAATACTGATGCTGCCAGATGTAGTGCAGGAACTCTTCTTTCATGGGCGGTGGTTGTGAGTTGGGAAAGTTTTACGAGGGAAAAGATTTAGTAGTTAAAAAGTTAGAAAGTTGAGAAGTTAGAAAGTTGGAGAAAAGACCACATATACCTGAATTTTAAAATGGGTGGTAAATTTCAGAACAAGAAAAGATATATAAATCCTGATTCAGACCATTTATACCGAAATACTCTTCGGGCAGGTCGCGCCACGTCCCCACAAAGTCACCCTACAACTTTCTAACTTCCAAACTCCTAAACTTTCTAACTTTCTAACTCCCAAACTTCCCTATCTTTGCAGCCTTAAAATTAAACGATTATGATTTCAGTTGACGCGGTAAGCGTGGAGTTCAATGGGGCGGCCCTTTTCAGTAATGTTGCCTTCAACATCAATGAAAACGACCGTATCGCCCTGATGGGAAAAAACGGAGCAGGTAAGTCTACGCTGCTCAAAATTATTGCGGGTGTAAACAAACCTACCCGTGGTAAGGTATCGGCTCCAAAAGAGGCCGTGATCGCCTACCTGCCACAGCACCTGCTCACAGAAGACAACTGCACCGTGTTCGAGGAAGCATCCAAGGCTTTTGCCAAGGTGCTCGACATGAAAAAGCAGATGGATGAGCTGAACGCGCAACTGGAAACCCGCACCGATTACGACTCTGATGACTATTATAAAATCATCGAGCAGGTATCGGAACTGGGTGAGAAATACTACTCTATCGAAGAAATAAATTTTGATGCTGAAGTTGAGCAAACGCTCAAAGGTCTGGGCTTCGTGCGCGAAGATTTCTCACGCCCTACCAAAGAGTTCAGCGGTGGCTGGCGCATGCGTATTGAGCTAGCCAAAATCCTGCTCCAAAAGCCGGACCTGATCCTGCTCGACGAACCGACCAACCACCTCGACATCGAATCCATTCAGTGGCTCGAGGATTTCCTGGTGAACAATGCCAAGGCTGTGATCGTGATCTCGCACGACAAGACCTTCGTGGATAATATCACCAACCGCACCATTGAGGTGACCATGGGCCGCATTTACGATTATAAGGTACCGTATAGCCAATACCTGCAGCTGCGCAAAGAGCGCCGCGAACAGCAGCAGAAGCAGTTCGACGACCAGCAGAAAGAGATTGCCGATATTCAGACCTTTATTGACCGCTTTAAAGGCACGTACTCCAAGACGCTGCAAGTGCAGTCGCGTGTAAAAATGCTGGAGAAGATGGAGATTGTGGAGGTGGACGAAGTAGATACTTCTGCTCTCAATATCAAATTCCCGCCAGCGCCACGCTCCGGTAACTACCCGGTAATCGTGGATGGTCTCACCAAGAAATATGGTGACTATACCGTGTTCAAAGACGCCTCCCTGACCATCAACCGGGGCGAGAAAATAGCCTTTGTGGGCAAGAACGGCGAGGGTAAGTCTACGCTGGTAAAAGCCATTATGGGCGAGATCGATTTTGAAGGCGATCTGCAACTGGGACACAACTGCATGATCGGGTACTTTGCCCAGAACCAAGCCTCCCTGCTCGATGGCGAACTGACCGTTTTCCAGACCATCGACGAGATTGCTGTGGGTGATGCGCGTACCCGTGTGAAAGACCTGCTGGGTGCATTCATGTTCAGCGGCGACACCATCGAGAAAAAGGTGAAAGTACTTTCGGGTGGTGAGAAAACCCGACTCGCCATGATCAAGCTGCTCCTGCAGCCGGTTAACCTGCTCATCCTGGACGAACCGACCAACCACCTCGACATCAAAACCAAAGATATCCTGAAAGATGCCCTGAAGGCTTTCGACGGCACTATTATCCTGGTTTCGCACGACCGCGACTTCCTGGACGGGCTGGCCGATAAGGTATTTGAATTTGGCAACAAGCGTATACGTGAGCACTTTGAGGACATCAACGGCTTCCTTAGAAACAAAAAAATGGAGAACCTGCGGGAAATTGAACGAACCGTAGCGAAGTAATCAAAAAGGCTATACCTGCAGGTATAGCCTTTTTTGCTTTAGTGCGTTTTGCAAGGACTACGCGATGGTGTGCGTGCACTCCTCTAGGTGCAAATGCTCACTGTTCTTTGTCAGGTGCAGCGCTTCTTTAAGGGCTTCGATTACAAAATCGATCTCATGTTCCTCATGAAGTCCGAGAAGGGTTAACTGTATCCAATTTCTCTCTCTTAAGTACCTGCTTTGACAGCTCAATAATACACCAGACTGGCTAAGCTTCAAATACAGGTCTTCGCTGTTAACTTCTGACTGAACAATGGTAAAGACCCTGGATTCCTTCGTGGCAAACGGAATTATCCCAAATGGTTGTAATGCACTGTAAATCTTTTCAGCGTATGTGTCTTTGCCTTTCCAGCAATCCACGTTCATTGTTTTCTTAATGGAAACATGCAGTGCCTTTAACTGATTTGAGGAAAGGGTAAAAGGGATCCCTTCGTTACTTTCATAAATCTGAAGATCAAAGTATTTCGGGATTTCAGAATTTCCCAGTGGCTTTATGTTCGAAAAAACAAGGGCTATGCCCGAGAGTGAGCATAGCCCTTTTCCTGATGACCCAGTGGCCATGGCTACATGCGACAGGTCTATGGGCTTGGTTCCAATGCTGCTGATACAATCCACGAAGACTTTGCAGTTCCTTTTATGAGCGATCTTGGCGATGGCTTCCAGGTTATTTTCGATTCCTGTTGAAGTTTCGCAATGTGTAAAAAGGATCCAGTCAGGGTTGGTAGAATCAAGGAGGAGTTCAATGTCACGCAACAAATATTCTTCTCCCCATGGTATAGCATGGGCTACGAAATTGAGTTTTGCCCTTTCAGATTGTTCGGTCAGGCGCAAACCGAATTCGCCGTTGGACATGATAATCCCCTGGCCTCCGAGCAACTTAATCTGCCATATCATCACCTCATTAGCAAGTGTGCCACTCCCCTGCAAAACAAATGTTTCCTTAGTGTTTAAATGTTGGCACATGGTGTCAACGATCTCCTGATGCAGCTGTTTGAATTCGGGAGACCGATGCGATATGCTTGGAGCGGATAGGGCTTCTGTAACTTCCTGATGTAATGCTATTGGGCCTGTCGTAAGGTTTATCATTTAGGGAAAATATTATGGAGGCTGGATTCATTTATGTACATGGGTTGATAAAATGCACCCTGCTTTCCAACCATCTCACCAAAAGGAACAAATCCAATCTTTTTAT
Source organism: Pontibacter aquaedesilientis (assembly GCF_014773225.1). Classification (GTDB taxonomy): domain Bacteria; phylum Bacteroidota; class Bacteroidia; order Cytophagales; family Hymenobacteraceae; genus Pontibacter; species Pontibacter aquaedesilientis. Next base: position 145,099 of record NZ_JACXAJ010000005.1, read on the forward strand.
AAAAATCGAGTCGTCCTGAAGCTGCGGAAATGAAGCCTAGTGTAATATCCTGAGCAGTTACAAGCTCAAATAGTTTTTTAAGTATCTGAAAAGTAACACGCGTTTTCCTCCATTTCTTATCTATGACGAGCAGTCTTATTTCGACTACTTTGGCACCTTCCGGAATCAAACTATCTATCTCAACTTTCTTTTTATCAAGTGAAAACGGTCTTTGCGTGTTATAGCTCACCATCCCAATCACGATCTCATCTTTGACAGCAATCAGGTAATTATTTTTTGAATGAAATTGATCGATCAGTTTCCTGTCCTGCCTTGCCTCATGCTGAGGTATTTCCTCCACAAAAGTTTCATAATTGAGTTTGAATATCTGTTCAAACTCTTCTTTTGACTCCGGTTTTTTTATGATCATTATAAGAAATTTTGCCTATCGGCCTTGAGCTCAGGGTTGGCCCGACTGAGTTATAAATGTTGTGGTATTTCAATATGCAAGAATGATGCGCCCATGTCGTTGTCGTTACCGATTTCAATAGCCAGCTAAGTGACAAATACCAACAACATCAAAAAGAGAGAAACCCTACTGGTATTTTCTTTAAAAACTTATGCTGCGAATTTGATCCGCAGCGTAGCGAGGGGCACGGCTGAACTTGGTTACGGAGTAGTAATTCTTCTTTTACAATTCAATTGAAATTTTAACCTTTCCCCCTAAACCTTTTTCAACTATATCAAATAAGGTTTTGAGCGTAAGGTTGCTCCCGTCGTTTTCAACTCTAGATATATAAGTTCTTTTCTTATCAATGATTTCCCCTAACTCCTGCTGTGTAAGATGTCGAGCTTCACGGGCCTTTTTTAATTCAAGTCCAATTTTAAAAGATTCAAACTCCCTGTCAAGGTTATCACGTCTCTCTGTGCCTTTTATTCCGTACACTCTATTCTTGATGTCTGCCCAAGAACTAACTTCTCTTTCTTTATCTTTTCCCTTCATAATATTCAGCCATTAATTGTAGTGCCTTATCAATTTCTTTCTTTGGTGTCTTTTGTGTTTTCTTCTGAAAGCCGTTAAGCAAGATGACTAGCTTGCCTTCGTCGAAAAAACAGAACACCCGCCAAATGTTGGAACCAAGTTGCACGCGTGCTTCATATAGTCCTTCTGTGCCTGTCAAATGCTTCAGATAATTCTGAGGCACTTGCTTAAGTGTTTCTATTGCTTCCAAAATCTTGAATATCTTGTCCTGCACCTTTACGGGCTGCTCTTTTAAGAAATCTTCAAAGTAGTTTTTGTAAGCAATGATTTCTCTGATTTTCTCCATCTGCTGTATTTGCAACAGTAAATGTAACTTAAAAGTTACTATAATCTATAAAAAAATATAGCCTTTTAATAATTCTTTATTTCCCGTAACGGTTAGTATATGAAAAGTAGGCGATTAAGAAGCACTAAACTTTCGGTTAAGCACAAAGTTTGATACGAGCTAAAAGCCTTGGGTTTATTACTAACTCGCCTATTTTTTATATACATTGTTACCTGCTGGGCTTTCATTTTATTTCTTTTAAATATTTGTATTCCCCATTAGACTTAACAACTACATACTTATCCCAAAATTCCTTGTCGTCCAAGTTTTTATATGCGAAATTCCAAGTTGTCAAAGTATTGATTTGGTCCATAAAACTTGGTCCCATCTGTATATTCTTAAATTTTTTAGGTTCTAAATAGTTCCACTCATAAATGTCATAGTTGTCTTTGTTTGGAATTAGAACAAAGTATCTTAGGAACATTTCACCATTTTTTTCTTTGACTTTAACTGGGGTTAGTAGAATAGATTTGTCATTTGGGTAAATAAGTAAATAGTCCTTTGACATTTGGTTTAAAGAAACAAGCTCGTAATTCCCTTCCATCTTGATTCGTTCAGAAAGCGGTCGAATTATGTCATCAATTATATTTTGGTCGAAGTTCTTTGCTTTTTCGGTTGCTTCTTTTTTAAGTTGGTTTGCAACTATCTCATATTGTCCAATATACGGTCGGTCGTTTTTTTCTTGAGTTTTCCAAATCGTCTCTCCGTATTCATCCCAATCGGGTTCTTGCTTGAGGTCTTTTACTTTTTTAAACAAACTCGTCTCCCAAAAGTCAGGATTAAATTCAGTTGTGTTTTCTTTGAAAAAATTCCATTTTGTAAGGTTGTAGAAATATTTCCGTTTGCCTTCATCGAGATTTTGAGCTTCAAAGTAGGTGACATTGGATTTTTCGTAAAACCATTTTCCATTATACTTTACTCCCTTGACAATGTATGCGTAAGTTTGGGGAATGTCATCCAAGAAACCTTCATCTTTAATGTCTTTGCTTGAAATGATATTTACATTTTTATCTCTCTTGTTGTCCTTCATAGCTTTGAAGTCCTGAGCAGAAACTTGTTCTATGAAAAAGGCAACAAACTTAGTTTGTGAGGTATCTAGTAAAATTTGATATTGGTCTTTTAAAAGAATTTTGCTGTCAGGCTGAGGAATTATTGGCTTTAAAAACTCTTTGTCGCTAGTATTTGAATAATACTTTGAAACAAGCTCCTCAAAACGAAGTTGTGCGAGTTCACGGTCTCTTTTTATTGTAGGACTATTTGAAGCGACTTGATAGATTACATCTCCAAGTGCTTTGGATAAAGCGTTGCTGATTGTGCAGTCAATAGATTGGTCGGTACAAGCAAATTCAAACCCTGGGTTTGTCCAATCTCCTTCATATTCGGAATTTATCAAAAAGGTTTGAGAAAAATTGTCATATAGCTGAACGGATATTTTCGCAAAACTTATTTCGTCTTTTTTAAATAGTTCTATACTTGAAAAGTTCAAAATGTATTGCAATTTATCCGTATCTGCGATTTTCTTTAATTCTGTCAAATTACCGCTTGATTTCGAATTTGAAAGTAGAATTAGAAGGTTTGGGAATCGTTCGTAAAAACGATAAGCCAAATATTGGTGTGCAATAAAACTTGCCTGTTTTGATAAATCGAGTTTCTCTGTAAACTCCATTCCCGACTGTGTTATTTTTTGAATGTTTTCAGGCTGTTTTTTAAACTCTTCAGATTTTAAATAGTCAGCTTGCTCTTTGTTTTCAGGTCGTTTAGATAGTTCCTTGTTTTTTTGTTTTACATCTTTTTCAAATGACTTGTCAAACTTCAACTCATTTGGTGTCAATATTAAAATTTGAGGTTCATAGGTCTGTCCTAATGCCGTCAATGCAAAGGTGAAAGTCAAAAGTATTATCGTTAGTTTCTTCATTGTCGTGTCGTTGTTTTGCCTTGCAGGTAACTACTGTATAAACGTCACTGTGACGTTTATCTGCCATATATGCGGAGGTTCTATAGTCTAGCTTAATTGGCCTAACCTGTTTAAAACCAGCTTTAAAGGCCTTTTTAGCCCTATTTCAATTCTTAATTCAATATATACAATTCCCTGATTATTTCCGCAAATATTTAGAATCTCCCAAAAAGAAACGGGCAGATTTAACACAGCAGCTAATTCCACAGAAATTTCCTGGATTGTCGCAGCCTGCAAGCCCACTTTATTGAATATTTTTAATATCTATACCTACTACGCACAATTAAAATCCCCTGAATAGCCGTGCATACACGAGTAATAACACGACTATACCCATTCAAAGACGGGCACAAACCCTCATCACCTGCACAAATATTTGATATTCAACTTATTACAACCGCAACAGGTATAGCCACAAAAAATCAAAGCTTTTGAGCTATCATAAACAGGATATTTCCAACACCCTTTTAACAAAAAAACCGCCATGCCCTGGCTAATACGCACAGGCATGGCGGTTTTTTTGTTAAAAGGGTGTTGCTGCCGTGCTATGCTACAAATGCATTACATACTGCTCCAGGTACTGCTCCATTTCTTTCTGAACTTCCAAAGCAGCCTCACGGGCACGATCTGCGAAATCGCGGCCAGACGAGGCATAGATAATGGCGCGGGAAGAGTTTATTAACAGTCCGCACTGTTGGTTCATGCCCAATCGGGAAATCTCCTCCAGGCTACCGCCCTGCGCGCCCACCCCCGGCACCAGCAGAAAGTGGTTAGGAACAATGGCACGCACTCGCTCGATATATTCTGCCTGTGTAGCCCCAACTACATACATCATCTGCCCAACGCTGGCCCAATTGGCGCTCTCGCGCAGCACCTGCTCAAAAAGATACTCCTCATTGCCATCCGATAGCTTCAGCATCTGAAAGTCCTGGCTACCGGGGTTAGAGGTAAGGGCCAACAGAATGACCCAGCGGCCGGGCTGCACCAGGAAAGGCTTCACAGAATCCGAACCCATGTAAGGCGCTACCGTCACGGCATTGAAGTTCATTGTCTCGAAGAAGGCCCTCGCGTAAAGCTCAGAGGTATTGCCGATGTCTCCACGCTTGGCATCCGCTATGGTAAATATCTCTTCAGGTATAACCTCCAATGTCTTCTCCAAACTAACCCAACCTTTTGGCCCTTGTGCTTCATAAAAAGCGATGTTTGGTTTATAGGCCACACACAGATCGGCCGTGGCTTCTATAATCTGTCGATTAAACTCAAACACAGGGTCTTCGGCGTCCATCAGGTGTTCTGGCAGTCGTTTCGGGTCGGTGTCCAAGCCGATGCACAGGTATGATTTTTTCTGGAGGATCTGCTCAAACAGCTTTTCTCTGGTCATGATAGGTATAGGAGCTAAGTTTCAGGTATAGCAAAGCTACATTTTTACGGGCAGGCGCAAAAGTTTTTGTAGCGGAAGGTCGGTAAATGCAAACAAAAAGAGCTGCCCCAAACGGAGCAGCTCTTTTCTATGATCATAATTCGGTCGGATTATCTGAGGTCAACCACCTGCACGCCTTTGTACTTTGCCTTATTGAAGCTGAAGGCATCAGAGGCCAAGGCAGGGTTTGCCTGGAAGTTCTTGATGGTATAGGTATAGCGGTTACCGTTGTTACGGAACATCTGCCAGCTTTTCAGAGTCTTGTCTTTCTGGTTGATATAAAGACGCACTTTGAAGATCGGGTTGTTACGGTCTTCAGGCGACAGCTCAATTACGTCAAACACCTCAGCGCCTTGCTTCTCGGTGCCGGCGTAGGCATACTTGTAGCCTTTCTTATACATATCGAAAATCTTACTTGGCGACATGGCTTCTGCCTCCGCGTCGTTTTCGGTAATGGTTACTTCGTTCACATCCTTCAGGTAGGTCCACATCAGCTTGCCGTCGTTAATCACTTCCTGGCCGCTTACTGCCAGTCTGTATTTGGGGCCACTCACCAGAATATCGCCTTCCATGGTTTCTTTCACTTTGGCAGATGGGTTCTCCAGTGTCTGTGCAAACGTTGCCTTAAAGCCTTTCATGCTTCTGTACTTCTGGCTCATCTGGTCCAGAATTTTGCCTGCCTTTGGGTCCTGCTGTGCATTCGCCAGGTTCACAAACATCATTACGGCCAGCAGTAGGGATAATACTTTTTTCATGTGTTGTAAATGTCTTGTTTCGTTCTTTGCTACAACGTGTTCAATAACTGTTCCAAACTGTACTCATCCGGAATTAAAACTTCGCGGGCCTTGCTTCCTTCAAACGGTCCCACTATACCTGCAGACTCCAGTTGGTCGATCAGGCGACCAGCGCGGTTGTAGCCCAGCTTGAGACGGCGCTGCAGCAGCGAGGTACTGCCCTGCTGGTGCTGCACGATAATGCGTGCCGCTTCCTCAAACATCGGGTCTTTAGAGCTCGAGTCGAAGTCCGCTTTTTCAGAACCACTTTCATCGCCCACAAACTCCGGCAACAGGTAGGCATCGCTATACCCCTGCTGCTCCCCGATAAAGTCGCAAATGCGGTCTACTTCCGGGGTATCCACAAAGGCGCACTGAATACGGATCATGTCCGAACCGATCGAGAAGAGCATATCCCCCTGACCTATCAGCTGGTCGGCACCACCGGCATCCAGAATGGTGCGCGAGTCGATCTTGGAGGTCACTTTAAAGGAAATACGCGCCGGGAAGTTTGCCTTGATGATACCCGTGATCACGTTTACGGAAGGACGCTGCGTGGCTACCACCAGGTGTATACCAATGGCACGGGCCAGCTGCGCCAGACGGGCAATCGGTGTTTCCACCTCCTTGCCGGCCGTCATCATCAAGTCAGCCAACTCGTCTATCACCAGCACGATGTAGGGCATAAAACGATGTCCCTTATTCGGGTTGAGGCGACGTTCGATAAATTTCTTGTTATACTCTTTCAGGTTACGGCAGCCGGCGTCCTTGAGCAAGTCGTAGCGCATGTCCATTTCCATACAGAGCGAGTTGAGCGTGTTCACCACCTTTTTGGTATCCGTGATGATGGCCTCTTCGGTATCTGGCAGTTTAGCCAGGAAGTGGCGCTCAATCTTGTTAAAGAGCGACAATTCCACCTTCTTCGGGTCAACGAGCACAAACTTGAGCTGCGAAGGATGGCGCTTGTAGAGCAGCGAGGTCAGGATGGCGTTGAGGCCAACCGACTTACCCTGACCCGTGGCACCCGCCATGAGCAAGTGTGGCATTTTGGCCAGGTCCGTAATAAACACCTCGTTCGTGATGGTCTTACCGAACGCAATCGGCAGGTCCATTTCGCTCTTCATGAACTTCTCCGTCGACAGGATCGATTTAATCGAAACCATCTCCTTTTTGGTGTTCGGCACTTCTATACCAATTGTACCCTTGCCAGGTATAGGCGCAATAATGCGTATACCCAAGGCCGCCAGGCTCAGAGCGATGTCGTCTTCCAGGTTCTTTATTTTGGAGATACGCACACCGGCATCCGGCACAATTTCATAAAGCGTGACAGTTGGGCCGATAGTCGCTTTGATGCTCGCTATACCGATGTTGTAGTGGCCAAGCGTGGCTACGATCTTGTCTTTGTTGGCTTCAAGCTCCTCTTTTGTTACCTGTACTTTGCTCGTGCCGTAGTCGGTGAGCAGGTCGATGGTAGGGTATTGGTAGCGGGCCAGGTCCAGCGTTGGGTCGTAGTTTTCGGTTGCCAGCACATCGGCTGCTTCTTCCTCTGGTGTCTTCTCTATCTGCAGGTCCAACTCTTCTTCTTCGCCCTCGGCTGTGTCAAACTCGTCGTCGGCCAGGTCTTCCTCCAGCTCATTTTCAATGTCCAGCTCCAGGCTTGGCGCAGGTGCGGCAGGCTTGGGTGGCTCTGGTTGCAGGGAGTTCAGCTCCATTTCCAACGCACGGTTGATGGCTTCTTCCTCCTCGTCCTCAAAGTACAGCTCCTCTTCCTCCTCCTCGTCCGCATCCAGAGAAGCCGTCGGGTCGGCATTGTGGTTGATGTTATGGCGGGCAGAACCATGCACCACATCGCGTAGCGACGAGGCACCGCCTCTGTCAATTTCCACTTCCTCCACTTCTTCCGTGGCAGGCTTACTCCAGTTAATGCTCGTGATATTAAAGAAGAACACCAGGAAAATCAACAGCAGGAAACCCAATAACAGGCCGCTTCCCCAACCAATCAGGCTGCTCAGCCAGATGGCAGTCTCAATGCCGATACCCCCACCCATAAAGCCCAGCGACCCCAGTGTTCCGGTTAAGATCACGATATAACCCAGCGTCAGGCTCAGCCAAAGCATGCTAAATGAGCACAGCCCCAGCACATACGACATAGAGATGGACTTCCATCGGAACACAATGCGGCTTCCGGCAAAAAAGAAAACAGGTATCAGGAAGAAAGCTCCTATACCCAAGAGATCATAGATGAAGTAATGCGATACCCAAGCCCCGACCAGTCCGAGCCAGTTCTCAGCCTCCTGACCCGACTCCTTAAGCCCGGTTCCCTCCACCGACTCCACCACACTCTGGTCAGCTGCCCCCGTGAACAGGTAAGAAACGAAGGCAATGGTCATGAAAAACGAGATGAGCAGGAAGGAGAAACCGATGAAAAGCTTGAAGCGTCTGTCTGTGAGGAACGCAGGCATTTTAAAGCTCACCCGGAAGGACGGCATCTTGAAGAAAGGCTTTTTGGCTTTCTTCTGCTTGGTCTTTTCCCCGGCGGATGTATTGCTGCTTCGTGGTTCGTTTCGGCCACGTACCTCGTTCCTTGCCCTCCCCGTGCTGATCGCATCGTCTCTGTAAGTGTTCTTTGCCATACCCTTCGACTAATTAAGATTCCAAATTTACATTTTTTCGGCAAACGACACCCAGCAAATTGGCAGGCTTTTCAGGAAATATGCTAAAAAATAAGAGTTTGGGAGTTGGAGAGTTTAGGAGTTGGGAGTAACCTGTAGGTATAGGGGTTACCCTATCCGAATCGGGTATAGCTTTTTTCTTTTGGGTAGTATTTCAGGTGATGGTGCAGGTTGCTTGTGCGTTTGACTGCCTTGCCTTGAAGCAAACTGGCCAACGTGCTGCCCTGATGCTGCGTCCTACTTCTACAGCAGCGCCTTGTTAATAGCTGCAACCAATGCTGGTCCTTCATAAATAAAACCGGTATAGAGCTGCACCAGATCGGCTCCGGCCTCTAATTTTTCCTGGGCGTCTTCGGCGGTCATAATGCCGCCTACCCCAATGATCTTGATTTCCTGGGGTAAATGCTTGCGGAGGTAACGGATGATTTCGGTGGCGTGTTTCGTGAGGGGTTTGCCGCTGAGGCCACCAGCTCCAATCTCTGAAACACGCGTGCCTGGGGTGTGCAATCCTTCGCGGCTGATGGTGGTGTTGGTGGCAATAATACCACTCAGCCTGGCAGCCACAGCAATCTCGATTATATCATTTAATTGAGCCTCGTTCAGGTCTGGAGCGATCTTAAGCAGCAGGGGTTTCGGCTTGGCCATGCGATTGTTCTGCTCCTGCAATGCCATGAGCAAATGCTGCAGCGGCTCTTTTTCCTGCAGGGCACGCAAATCCGGGGTGTTGGGCGAGCTAACGTTCACCACAAAGTAGTCCACCACGTCATACAGCGCCTTGAAGCAGTACAGGTAATCGTTGAGTGCCTCTTCGTTCGGCGTAACTTTGTTCTTGCCGATGTTCCCTCCCACGATAATGTTGCTCTTCCGCTCCCGCAGTCGTTGCACAGCCGCATCTACCCCCTCGTTGTTGAAACCCATGCGGTTGATGATGGCCTGGTCTTCCGGGAGTCGGAACAAGCGTGGTTTCGGGTTGCCTTCCTGCGGTTTCGGGGTGAGCGTACCGATCTCTATAAAACCAAAGCCCAGCTCAGCCAGTTCGTCCACTAGCTTGGCGTCCTTGTCAAAACCTGCCGCTAACCCAACCGGATTAGGAAACTTCAAGCCAAACAGCTCCCGTTCCAGTCGCTTGTCTTCTACCCGGAATATGCTCCTGCTAATGCTTTTGGCAAAAGGCAGGCTGAAAGCGGTTTTGAGCCCGTCGGCGGTCAGGTAATGGACTTTCTCGGGGTCTAGTTTGAAGAGAAGCGGGCGAATGAGGCTCTTATACACGGCAGCGGGTTTAGGTTACAGTTAGCTGCCTGCAAAGATAGAAAGCGAATTTATACTATCCTCGATAATTGTGCCTTGCCTGCTTACAATACTGTGCATCCTGTTAATCTATTTGCTGCTCTGACAGCAGTTGATCTATCTTCGCTTTCAGATCATCGCTCCTAAATTCATACATCTTCTCTCCTTTTTCATCCGATGACACCTTTACCGGCATAGTTCCGATATGCACCTCTCTCACTATGCCTACTCTGTCAATTAATATTGTCTGAGGTACCGTGTTCCCAAAATCCTTCATGTAATGGGCACTGCCTGGTAAGATGATGAAATCAAACACATGCTTTTTCAGAAATTTTTTGATGATGGGCTTATCCTCAGGCGACATCGAAACAAACACGACATCCTTTTCGGCATAGCTTTGCTTCAACCTGTTCAACTCTGGCATTTCCAGGATACAAGGCTTGCAGAAGGTGCCCCACAGGTTGAGCACCACCACTTTTCCTCGCAACTCATTGGACGAATAGGTTATACCTGTCATGTCTTCCGCTACGAATGGTATCATAGGGGCTCCCACATGCTTGCTAACCACTTGCTGTTGCGCCTGAGCGGTAAAAACAAGGCATAGGGCAAAAAATATAATGAAGACTCTCATAAAAAATCCTGTTTAACGCGTCTGATTCTGCTCTAGTGTATCAGAACCTTTAGTTTTGTTTCTTCCTTTAAGCGACTCCCAGTGCCGCTCCAGCCCCGGATTTTTTTTGTAAGGCTGCTTCCTATCTCCTATCAGCTCATTCAAGACCTTGATGCGGTCTCCTGTGTTGGGGTGGGTACTCACAAAGGCCAGCATGTCAGATTCGCTTCCGAAATCCAGGCGCTCCATCAGTAACACGGCCCCCTGAAGGTTCAGCTCATTCCGACGCAGCAGTTCCAGCCCTTCGCGGTCTGCTTCCAGTTCGAGGCTGCGGTTATACTCCAGGTTTCGAAGTGCCGATGCATTGTCCACCAGCACGGCGGCCACACCGCTTATATCTCCGAAGAGCACGGAGGCCAGCATGTAGTAAGACAAACTCCTTGTCAGGGCGCGCAACGAATGTCGGTTTTGGATATGCGCCAGTTCGTGCCCCACCAGAGCTGCCAGCTCCTCGTGGTGCTCCATTTTATCGATTATACCTTCATACACCACCATATAGCCCCCAGGTATAGCAAAGGCATTGACCTCGTCGCTTTTCACAACGGCGGCTTTGATTGGGTAATCCAGGTCTGTGTCCAGTTCGCTCAGGTAACCGTTCAGTGCGGCCGTTTTCGCATCGTCTACCTGATAGCCTTGAAGTAGTTGGGTATAGAGTTGCTGGCCGAGCTGGCGCTCATATTGCTGCGGAAAATACAGGGCCACACGGTCGGCGAGTGCCGGCACCCCCCAAACGATAAAGGCCACCAGCAGGCCCAGCAGACTCAGGGCCATAACGGCTATACCGGAGGCCCATAGTCTCAGCATACTGTTGTAGCCGGACTTCAGGAAGGCTGCACCGCGATAGCACTGCAACAGCGCCTCCCTAAACCCTTTGTCTACAACGGAGATACTTTGCTGGGGAAATTTCCCATAACGCAAGAGTGTGGTCGCATCGTTAAATTCCGACTGGTGTATACCTGCCGTTTCCCAGTGCACCGTGTCCGTTACTTCATCCGCACAATAATCTATCCGCAGGCCATCCGGACGCAGTGTGATCTGGGCCGGCATACCTTTGGAGCTACGCCCGTTATAGTATTTCCCTTCAAAGGTCATGCTAAATCACGCCGATATCCATCATGTCCGACATGCTCTCATACATGGCCGAGTCATAGGCTTCCTCGGTTTGTACCAGCGCGTCGGCATCGAAATCCCCGCTCATCACGATGCTGTTCATGATCAGCGACAGGGTACGAGTAGTCGTGAGCGGAATGCCCAGCCCCAGTGTGAATAGCACTATAAAAATGTTGCCTACAGTCAGTTTAAGCACTTCCCAGCCGGAGACATGGCATTTGAGGCGGCTATACGTTCCGTCGTCCTGCAACACCACGATGTTATTCACATAAAAGTGCAGGAGGTTTTTGGTGAACCAGAAAAAGTAAATACCCAGCGTGAAAACAGACAAGAAATAGCCTTTCAGGTTGATCAGAAAAAGATCGGCACCATCGCCTACATACCTCAAACTCGCATTGCCAAAGCGCACATTGTCGATCATCTGCTTGCGCAGCTTCACCACAAACCACGAGCCGTAGATGCCCAGAGTAAAAACAGTCAGGAAGAAGCCAACCAGGTAGGTAGTGACCATGTCGGACAGTTCGCCCCGGTAGCCCATATGTATGCCGCGCCAGCTTGTGCGTGACGTGCGGTAACGCATCATGCCATGAAGGGCCACAGGTATCAGAATCAAAACGCCAACAATAAATGCAAAGACAAACAGCACCGATATGAAAGGTGTGGTCGAAAGCGCGGCGAAAAATAACATAGAGTACAGGGATATGAATACGCCTAGCCCTTTAATGAAACCGACAAACATCTCTTTGCCAGTGCCATGAAAAACGAAAGGTGTACCGGCCAGCTCCGTCTTGCGATACAGGTATTGCAAGGACTTAGCCTTCGCCCAAGGGTAGTAAAGCCCCAGTGTCACAACTGTAAGCAGGAAATTAACGATTTCGATGGCGAAGTAGTCAGAGCCCCTGCCGGTAAAAGTGAAGGATTTGGTCTGTTTTTCTTTTTCGAGTAAAGTTGTTGTCATAAAAGCTTGGAAAACGGTTAAAACTGATTGTGAACGGTATAAAAATAACACAGACCGTGCGTGAACACAGCCTGTGTTATTACAGCTTTTAAATATAGTAAATATCAACTATTTATGATACCTGCTCTTCATATTTTAACACATATTTCAGCCTACTTTTCCATTGTCCACTGCTCGAAGCTGGGGAAGTAGCTGGCTTTCCAGAAAGTATAGCGTGGGATAATGGCCGTTTTTAGCCTGCGTTTGAAGTCCTCATAATCTTTCTTTTCCTTCGGCGACCACAGCACTTCGCTCAGGGCCGTCATGCGCGGGAAGATCATGTACTCCACCTTGGCCGGACTGCCCATGTACTCGGTCCAAACATTGCCTTGTGCCCCGATCATATACTTGTCGAGGTTCAGTTTGTGGAGTGTGTCAGGTATAGGTTCGAAGGCATATACTGCGTCCACCGGGTTGTAGCCGTGTATGGCCAGGCTGTCGTTGGGGTCTTTGGACTGGTAGTGGTCAAAATAAAGTGGCTTGCCCGGCGACATGATCACCTGGTGGCCACGTTTGGCGGCGGCTATACCTTCCTTCTCTCCTCCCCAGTTCATAATAAGGGTGGTCGTGTTCAGGTCGCCTTCCAGTATCTCGTGCCAGCCGATCACTTTCTTGCCTTTGGCAGCCAGGTAGCCCGCCACTTGTTCTACGAAGTAGGTCTGCAGGCCTTTTTCATCTTTCAGTTTGTGGTCCTTGATGAAAGCTTGTGACACCGGGTCGGCTTTCCACCACATTTTGCTCGTTTCGTCGCCACCCAAGTGGAAATAGGCTCCCGGAAACAGCTCGGCCACTTCCTGAAACACCGTTTTCAGAAACTGAAACGTAGCCGGATTTGGCTGTAGCACGTTGTTCTGGCGGTTATACATTCCCCAGGTATAGGCTACATTCCAGGTGGTGTCGGGGCGAGTGCTGAACTCCGGATAAGCGGCAATGGTGGCGCGGCTATGGCCCGGGATATCGATTTCAGGAATAATAGTGATACCTCTTACCGCTGCATATCGGATCACTTCGCGCACTTCGTTTTTGGTATAGAAACCACCGTAGCGTTTTCCGTCGTAACGGGCTGGAGCCGCCTTAAAATGGCCGATCAGTGTGGAGTCGCGCCAGGAGCCGATGGTGTTTAGCTTTGGATAGGATTCGATCTCGATGCGCCAGCCCTGGTCGTCGGTCAGGTGCCAGTGGAAGGTGTTCATCTTATGGAAAGCCAGGTAATCGATGTACTTCTTGATGAACGTCAGCGGAAACATGTGGCGCACCACGTCCAGGTGCATACCCCGGTAAGCGAAGCGTGGGTAGTCTCTGATCGTCACGTCCGGAATCTTCACCTCCTTCACTTGCCTGAGCGGGAAAAGCTGTAGCAAAGTCTGTATGCCGTACACCACACCGCCGGTGTCTTTGGCGCGAATGGTCACGTCTTTGCCGGACACCGTCAGGGTATACATCTCGTCTTTGGTGATGGATTTTGTGTCAAACACGAGGCGGATGCGGTGGCTTGCTTTTGTGATTGTCTGGTTAGTGGCTTGTGATTTAAGTTTCAGACCGGTTTGGGCCGCCAGCAATTCTCTTAGGTATACCGCCTGATCTGCAAACTGCCTGTCGAACACGATCTGTGTTTTTCCATCGATGGTCACATGGCCCCGGCGGGCTTTCATCACCTCGACAGGTATAGGCATGATGTCGTCGATGGACTGGGCCATACTGCGGAAAGGTATAGCTAGCCCAAGCAGCAGGACAAGAGTGAGCAAACGGTATCGGATTGGTAACATGTGGGGGTCGTAGGTATAGAATGGGTTACGGTGTCGCCTTCAGACTTATTTAGAAACGGCTGGTTCAATGTATTTGGTATGGTTGCTATACCTGACCGATAGTTGATAATCGTTGTTCGTTAATTGTTGATTGTTGATCGTTGATCGTTGCCTGTGCAAGATTCGGATAGTTTGCTAGGTATAGCCCCGATAAGTTTGTACAGGTATAGCCTGTGCACGATTCGGACAGGTCGCGACCTGTCCCTACGAGTTTACCTTTCTAACTTTCTAACTTCTAAACTTTCTAACTTCAAAACTTTCTAACTCCTAGGATGATAATCCTTAATCACCTGCTTCAGATAGTCGCGGTCGAGGTGGGTATAGATTTCGGTGGTTGTGATGGACTCGTGGCCCAGCATTTCCTGCACAGCCCGCAGGTCGGCGCCGCCCTCGATCAGGTGCGTGGCAAAAGAGTGGCGGAAGGTATGGGGACTCACGGTTTTCTGTATTCCTGCCTTGGCGGTGAGGTCTTTGATAATGGTGAAGACCATCACGCGGGTCAGTTTGGCGCCACGGCGGTTCAGGAACACATAGTCTTCGTGGCCTTTTTTGATGTTGAGGTGGCAGCGCACGCCCTCGCGGTAGAGCTGGATGTGCTTGAGGGCATCGCGCCCGATCGGAACCAGTCGCTCCTTGTCGCCCTTACCGGCCACCTTCAGGAAACCCATGTCTTCGTAGAGGTTGCTCAGCTTCAGGTCCAGCAACTCCGATACACGCAGCCCGGAACTGTAGAGTGTCTCCAGCATGGCCCGGTTACGCGTCCCTTCCGGCGTGGAAAGGTCGATGGCGGCCAGCAATTGTTCTATTTCGTGAAAGTGAAGCGTATCGGGCAGTTTTCGGCTCAATTTAGGTGCTTCGATGGTATCGGTCGGGTCGGCGGTGAGCATATCCTCCATAATCAGGAACTTGTAAAAGGCCCTTATACCTGAGAGCGTGCGTGCTTGCGAATGCGCCGTCATGCCTAGCCCGGCTATCCATTCCAGAAACTCCCTTAAAACCGGCGGCGACATCTGCTCCGGCTGCACCGTTATACCTTTGAAAGCCAGAAAATCGGTCAGTTTGCGGATATCGCGCAGGTAAGCCTCCACGGAGTTACCGGACAGCGACTTTTCCAGGCGCAGGTATTGTTCGAACTGAGTAATGCAGATGGACCACTTCATAAGTCGGGTGCTTTGAAGAAAGCTTTTAGCAAACTTTCTTTTGTCAAAAAAACAGAGCAAAGATAGTTAATCCTTAAATTGCAGCTGCTGATTTTGGTTGAAAACACAATTATACCTCCGCACTATGAAAATACTTATTCTGAATGGCCCTAACCTCAATCTATTGGGCATTCGCGAAAAAGCAGTTTATGGCTCCGAATCCTTCGAATCCTACTTCGAGGAACTGAAAGAGGCGTTCCCGGCTATGGAGCTGACCTACTTCCAATCCAATTCGGAGGGTACGCTCATCGACAAACTGCATGAGGTTGGTTTCAGCTACAAAGGCATTGTGTTCAACGGCGGCGCTTATACCCATACCTCCGTGGCCCTGTCCGACGCGATAAAGGCCATCGAGGCGCCTGTAGTGGAAGTGCATATATCGAATGTGTACGCCCGCGACGCCTTCCGGCACAAGAGCATGTTCGCCCCCTTTTGCAAAGGAGTCATCACCGGGTTCGGGCTGGAGAGCTACCGGCTTGCCCTGCAGTATTTTGAGCGCATGAAACCCAAGCAAATCGGTTTCGGTGCCAAGAAATAGCGTGGCAACACCAATTTTCTATTCACTAAATATTCGCTTATTCCTATAGTAGAAATACTATAATTATCTATATTACCCTCCATGTTGAATTTCTATCCAGGACCATCCAAGCTATACCCGGAGGTACGCACCTACCTGACAGACGCGTATGATGAGGGGATTTTGGGGGCACCGCATCGGGGAGAGCAATTTGTGCAGCTCTCCCGTACCGTGGTGGGCTCGCTGAAACGCCGGCTTAACATTCCGCAGGACTATCATATCTTTTTCACTTCTTCGGCTACCGAATGCTGGGAAATCCTCATCCAGAGCCTTACCAAAAAGAAAAGCTACCATATCTACAATGGCTCATTTGGAGAAAAGTGGTACGAGTATGCCAAAAAACTGCGGCCGGAGTCTGAGGGTTTGAAATTCGACATCAATGAGGCTATGCCGGTAGAGGGGCTCGACATCAACACAGACACAGAGTTGATCTGCTTTACCCAAAACGAGACATCCAACGGTACCCAGGTATCGGCCACCACCATTCTGAACCTGCACAACCGCTACCGCGACACGCTCACAGCTGTGGACGCGACTTCGTCTATGGCGGGCCTGAACCTGAAGTACATCAAGGCCGACATCTGGTTTGCATCGGTGCAGAAGTGCTTTGGTTTGCCGCCGGGGCTGGCGGTGCTGGTATGTTCTCCGAGGGCCATCTTCCGGGCCAAGCAGATGAACGAACGCGATCATTACAACAGCTTGGTGTTTATGCATGAGAAAATGCTCAACTACCAGACTACGCATACGCCCAACGTCCTCAACATCTACCTGCTCAAGCGCATGCTGGAAGACCGGCAGTTCATCAAGCAACTCGATATTGACCTGACCGACCGTGCCAATGACCTGTACGAGTTCTTTGGGCAGTTCACAGATTTTAAGCTGCTGGTTGAGAATGAGGAGGTACGCTCCAAAACCGTGTTGGCACTGGAGGCAAACGAACGGTTGGTGGAGGATATCAAGAAACGTGCCCTGCACCACCACATCCGACTGGGCAATGGCTACGGCCCCTGGCAGCGCAACACCTTCCGGATCGCCAATTTCCCGGCCATTGCCGATGAGGAGTACGAAGAGCTAAAGCGGTTTTTCCTGCATTATTACGCCTAAGAATCCTACCTTTGCGGCTTGTTAAATGACTGTACACGGCAAATCAAGGTATAGCTATACCCTAATTTGCTGGCCCTAACACTTTAACGACCACCAAACCCATGATTCAGGAACTGTTCAGCTTCAAGGAAATCGCTTCGGTTACGCTTATCCTTTTTGCAGTAATCGACATTCTCGGTTCTATCCCTATCATCATCGACCTGCGCAAGCGCGAGGGCAAGATCGAGTCCGAAAAGGCCACCATTATTTCAGGTATACTGATGATCGTGTTCCTGTTTGTGGGCGATGGTATCCTGCAATTGTTCGGCATAGACTTCGAGTCATTTGCCATGGCCGGTGCCATCATTATTTTCCTGATCGGTTTGGAGATGATCCTGGGCAAAGACCTCTTCCACTCCGACCCCGAAGTAAAAAGTGGCTCTATCGTCCCGCTGGCTTTTCCGCTTATTGTGGGAGCCGGCACCATGACCACACTGCTCTCCTTGCGGGCTGCCTACTCGCTGCCAAACGTGCTGGTAGGCATTGTGCTCAACCTGATGTTTGTGTACATCGTCTTAAAGGCATCGCCCTGGCTGGAGCGTAAACTTGGTAAGGCCGGCGCCAACGTGCTCCGCAAAGTTTTCGGGGTTATCCTGCTAGCCATCGCCATCAAGCTGTTCAAAACGAATTTACCTATTTAAACAAATGAGTGATTGAGCGAATGAGTGAATAATTTAGAATTCGTAATTCTCATTTCAACATATTCGCTTATTCAAAACTCAGTAGATTCACTCAAGCACTCATTCACTCATTCAAAACTAATCTATGATCGAGCTTTTTACAGACGGTGCATCACGAGGGAATCCGGGTCCGGGAGGGTATGGTACCATACTGCGCTGGAAAAACCATGAGAAAGAACTGACCGCCGGTTTCCGTAAAACAACGAACAACCGCATGGAACTACTGGCCGTGATCGTAGGATTGGAGGCCATCACCAAGCCCGGTATACCTGTCACGGTCTACTCTGACTCGAAGTATGTGGTGGATGCCGTGGAAAAGCGCTGGGTTTTTGGCTGGCAGAAGAAAGGCTTTGCCGGCAAAGCCAACGGCGACCTTTGGGCTCGGTTTTTAAGGGTATATGCTAAGCATAACGTGCGTTTTGTTTGGATCAGAGGCCACGCCGGCCACCCGGAGAACGAGCGCTGCGATGAGCTGGCTGTTGCCAGTGCCCTTTCGCCTAATTTGCTCATCGATGAGGGTTTTGAATCAGGACAGTTTAACTCGAAGTAAAAATTAACTATACCTGCAAATGATTGCTCTTGATGGATTGGTAGCGGCAGTTTATGTGACAATACCACTGTTAATGATAGCTCTTATTCTCTACTTAATTATCGGCGTACTTGTCATTTTGAAAAGGCAAAGATTCGTAAGTGCTATTTATTTTTGCGTCACTCCACTACTATTTATTATAGGGTATGCCTTAACCCATAACTTTAAGAATCCTGACTATATTTTTGTTTCTACTATTGCTATCATTCTCTTTAACAGTTTCTTCCTTTTAAGCACCAAGCGGTTTCAAAAGAAAGCATAATTCACCACTCAGCCTAAAGCCTTGCCCAACACCTACTTTCAATTCAAGCAATTCCGCATCAACCAGGACCAGTGTGCCATGAAGGTATGCACGGATTCTTGCGTGTTTGGGGCGTATGTGGAGGTGGCACAAGCCAAGAGGATCCTCGACATCGGGACAGGTACAGGATTGCTGGCCCTGATGGTAGCGCAGCGGTCGGAGGCTGTGGTGGAAGCAGTGGAGATTAACCCGGAGGCGCAGGCACAGGCCTTGCAAAACTTTCAGGAAAGTTCCTGGGCTGAGCGACTGAAGCTGCACCCGATGCCCTTGCAGGAATTTGCCAAAACCTGTGCGCAGCAGTATGACGTGATCCTGTCAAACCCGCCTTTTTTCCTGGCCTCGCTCAAGTCGGATGATGCTGCTAAAAACTCAGCCAAACATACCGGCGATCTGCTATTTGAGGATATCCTGACTTTTGCCCAGCAACATCTTTCCAAAGAAGGCAAGCTATACCTGCTCTTGCCCCCAGCCGAGGCTGCCCACTTTGGAGAACTCGCCAAAGCGAATGGCCTATACCTGTGCGATACGCTCGAGGTATATACCCGCACGGGTGGCAAGTGCATCCGCCATATCCAAACCTATACCTTCCGGCCGACATCAGCGGCTAAAGGGCATGCCCTCGATATTCGCGAGGCAGATGGCACTACCTATACCGCTCATTTCACAGCACTGCTCCGCGATTATTACCTTATCTTCTAGGATACATCAGGAGACGATGCTAGGCTAAAGGGATGTCTTCTTTATTTCATCTTCCACAAAGTCCACCCCATACGTTTTCAGTTCTTCCAGCACGGGTTCGTACAGATCCGGGTAGATGGGTATAACCACCCCGCGGCGATCTATTTTGCCCTGCAGCAGTAATTTGGCCAGTATGCCTACCGGAAGGCCCACCGTTTTGGCCATGGCCGTGTGTACCTCATCGTCGCCCAGCACCACCAAGGAGGACGTAAGCTCGTGCTCCTCGCCCTTCAATTCGTAGGTAAACAGGTGCTGCATCACGATCATATCTTTGTCGCCGGGCTCCAGCTTCCATTTGCCGACCAGAGTTTTCTCCAGCACCTGTGCCGGTGTGGCAGCCTCCATCCTAACCGGTATGGCTTCGAACAGGCCCAGCCATTCCAGTTTCTCCATCACGCCCCCTTCGGCAGGCAGATTGAGGTAGCGGCAAAGGCGTTGTTGCAGTGTTTCGTCTGCAGAGACGGCAGGTGGCAGGAAGGCCTCCAGGTAACTGCGGTTTGTCATGCTTTCTACCCCCTCTAAGGTATAGCTGTCGTCGGTGAGGCCCAGCTGCACAAATACATCCCAGGCGGCGCAGTAGCCAATGCGGCGCAGCGTACCACGCAGCATGGTCGGGATATCCTGCAGGCCGTAGTGCTCCCGGTAGCTGAGTGAGTCGCGGTTAGCATAACCATCAAAATGTCCGTAGCCCTCCACGTATAGCTCATCGGTGCGCCTGAAAAGCTGGTGGTAAGGAATATACTTATAGGCTCCGTTCTTGATATACCTGGCCGTCCCCTGCCCTGCCAGCACGACGTTGCGTGGGTTCCAGCTAAACTTGTAGTTCCAGGGGTTGTTATCCGACTGAGGGGCCACCAGTCCGCCCGTGTAGGACTTAAACGACGTAATCCGACCTCCCATACCTTGCACACGCTGGATCACCGCCATCGCCGACATGTGGTCTATTCCTGGGTCCAGCCCCGACTCCATCAGAATGGTCAGGTTCTTCTTTTTCGCCTCCTCGTGCAGTTCCCTGAACTCCGGCGACACATACGAAGCGGTGATCAAATGCTTCTCCTGCTGCAGACACGCACGGGCCACTTCGATGTGCAAAATCGCCGGCAAGAGCGAGATCACGAGGTCGGCCTTGCTGACTTCCGCTTCCCGTTGCGCCTGGTCATGCACATCGAAAACGATGGCTTCTGCAAAATCAAGCTTTGAGAGCCTGTCCTGCAAATGATCCACCTGAATATCGCCGATGGTGACTTGCCAGTTTTCGGCAGGCGCATTTTGCAACAAATATTGGATGAGCGAAGAGGCCGACCGGCCAGCTCCGAGGAGAAGTATTCTTTTCATAGTCTGCACGTCGTTGAATTTGAATTTAGCAATTACCACCTGCAAGGCCAACCTTTTGCATTGTTTTATCAGAATATTCCGTTAAATTTATAGCCCTTTTCTAATTTCTATACCTACAAGGTCTTAAATGGCAAGTGAGCTGAATATAAATATCTGCATCGACGTACTGGACTCGGCAGAAGAATTAACCCAACAGGAGCGTGAAGCGATGGAAATGGCCCAACAGGCCGCCAGCGACGCCTATGCTCCCTACTCCAATTTTCTGGTGGGTGCCGCTTTGGTGCTCGAAGACGGCACTATGTTCAAGGGTAGCAACCAGGAGAATGCCGCCTACCCTTCCGGTTTGTGTGCTGAGCGCACGGCCCTGTTTGCCATGAGCGCCCACCATCCGAACAAAAAGATCAGGATGATTGCCGTGACGGCCCGACGAAGAAGTGAACAGCATTTTCTGCCAGCTATGCCTTGCGGCGCCTGCCGTCAGGTAATGGCCGAATACGAGCACAAACAACACGAAGCCATACCTGTATTACTGCAAGGCCCTGATGGCAAGTTCTATCGCCTGCGCAGTGTAGGTGACCTTTTGCCTTTCCAGTTCAACAAAGAACATCTGTAAGTTTAGGAGTTAGAAAGTTGAGGAGTTTGAATGTTAAAGTGTTACAAAGTTGCGTAGGTAAGGCCTCCTGGTCTAGGTCGCGAACTTACCGAGTCGTGCACAGGCTATAGGTATGGCCTGTTTCTCCAACCTGTGCAATCCGGCACGGGTAACGAACAACGAATAACGATCAACAAACAACAAACAACCCATGCACGAGCATAAGCTGATAGTACCACGCACGGCACGCTATTATACCTTGGGCACGCCTTCAAGGCAGACGCGAAACCTGTGGGTGGTATGCCACGGCTATGGCCAGTTGGCCCGTTACTTTTTGCGGCACTTCGCCGTGCTCGACGATGGTGCTACACTCATAGTGGCTCCTGAAGGACTCTCGCGCTTTTACCTGGATGGCTTCTCGGGTCGTGTTGGCGCTACCTGGATGACAAAAGAAGATCGGCTCTCCGAGATCGATGACCAGGCAGCATACCTCAATCTCTTGTTGCAGGAGTTGCTCAAGCAGTTGCCAGCCGATGTGAAAGTAAACGTTCTGGGTTTCTCGCAGGGGGGAGCCACTGTCTGCCGTTGGCTTGCCTCCGGAACAGTCCCTTGTCACCGGCTCGTGCTGTGGGCCGCATCTTTCCCCGAGGATATTGATTTCGAAACAGGTAAATCTGCGTTCAACAACCTGCCTGTGGACATGGTCTACGGCACAAAGGACGAGTTCATCACACCAGAATCCCTGAGTCGCCAGCAGCAACTCATGTCGCGGCTTGGTATTTCACCTCAAATTCACACCTTTGATGGCGGCCACACGATACATCCCCAAACGCTTATAAAGTTGTAGCCTCCTGTAGCACTTCACTCCCAAACCGCACACATCTAACAACACCCTCTTTTGTTCAAATTCACCAAATAGCACAACTAATTCCAATATATATAGTATATATCTTTTGTTATATATTAATATTGAAAAATTTATTTTAACTTTATCTAGGCTACTAAAGGTCCAGCATTTAATTCACCCTTTTATTCTTATACATATGAGGAGAAACCTTTACTTATCCTTCGTTTTTTGCTTTGTTACGCTTTCGGCTTTCGCACAGAGCAAAATCAATGTCGCTTCTAACTTTACAGATGCCAAGTTTTACCTGCTGAACGATGCAGACAATACCCAGGTAACTGAACTTGGCATGGGTAGTATTGAGTTGAAGCTGAACAAAGACTCCCGTAACCGCATTGCGGTCGTAAAGGAGGGTTATGAGCCCGTTGTAAAAGAATTCCCGCGCACCATGAAGTGGGAAAAAGAGCAAAAGGTAGAGCTTGTAAATCGCCTGGTCGACATTAGCGTGGAGCCATACGACGCCGAGATTTACATCGATGGTCGCCTGGCAGGTTCTAAGCGCATCAACCTGATCGTAGAGAAGGACAAGTTTTTGAACGTGGAAATCAAAAAGCCCGGATTTGCTCCGATCACCAAAGTATACTACAACCAGAAAGACCGCGAAACTCCGCCAGTAAAGGACTTCTTTGAGTTAAAAGACCGTCAGGTTCGCCTCGAAGTGATTCCGGCAGACGCGTCTGTAGCGCTGAACGGTGTCGTGGCGGGCAGAGGCAATACCGATGTGAGCGTGCCTTTTGGCTCGTGCGTAACGGTAACTGTCACAAAAGATGGCTTTGCCGAAGTAGTACAGGTTTTCTGCAACAAACCTTCTACCGACCCGATTCCGCCGCTGCGCTCCCGTGCTCTGCTGGAAGACAGACTGGTGAAAATCACCACTGCCCCGGCAGATGCCAACATCGAAGTAGCCGGAAAGGTAGTGGGTGTGGGCAAATATGACCTGAAAGTCGCAAAAAACGCCTGTGTAGAAGTGCGCGTAACCAAAGACGCCTTTCTGCGCTACATCAAAAACTACTGCAACCAGGAAAATATGCAGGCCCCGGACCCAACAGAGTTTGTGGAGCTTGCCGTAGACGAAGCCTATACCTCGTCCATCTCATCAGACATGGCCAATGTGCGTATCACAATTCCTGTCAGTAAGAACGTGAACCCAACCGATGCCTGGAGGATTCTGAGCTCTATCATTACCAAGCGTTTCGACGTGCTGGAGACGGTAGACTATAATACCGGCTACCTAACCAGTGCCTGGCAGGTACAGAACTTTAACGGAGCCAACATGATCAGAACCCGTGTTATTGTGAGCAGCGGCGGTAATACCAACGACCTGACATATGTGGTGAAGATCGTCAGCCAGCGCCACGAGCGCGAGAACAACACGAACCGTAACGTCAGTGTGAAAGACGACGAGGACTTCAAAGACTGGGGTCGACTGCTCAAGCGCTACGACGGGCTTATCGAAGAGATACAGGCACGACTACAATAGTCACCCTCCCAATTGCAAAAGCCTCCGCACAAAGCGGGGGCTTTTATTTTTCCCACATCCCCTCCATCACTATTTCGAGCAAATGTTTGTCCGGGTCGCGGAAGTAGAAAGACAGGAAATCTCGCCCCCAGTCGTACTCCTGCTCTATCGCTATACCTGCCTCCTCTATTCTTTTTTTCCAGCCGTCATACTCCGCTCGGCTCACCTCAAAGGCCAAATGCAGCTGGCCGCTCCCAAAGTGCGGGGGCAGCGTGCCCCCTTTTTCGGACATTTCCGCAATGAAACATAGCAGCACAGAGCGCCCTGCCCGAAAGAAAATGTGTCTGCCTTCTACCTCCCCGATCACGTGGAGGCCCAACTTGTCCTGATAAAACTGCCGGGTGCGCTCCAGGTCGGTTACATACAGGCAGGTCTCCTTTATTTGCTTGATTTCCATCTCCCAATAATTTATGCAGCTATACGAATTTTGAGCTGATCGTCAGCATTTCCATCTTTTACGCAACCGAAGGCCTTTGGCTTTGCGTTATACCATAGCGCCCCAGCGTCTTATTCGATACTCTATGAAACTTATGCTTAAAATACTTGCCTTTTTTATACCTGTAATGGTTGCCCTGTTCTATTTTCTGGGGCAGCCTTCCGACTCGGTAGCAAATAAATCGGTAGCTAATACCCCTACTTCTTCCAAACTTGAAAAGCTGGCCAACCTGCCGTCTCCAATTAGCGAGAGTTCAGGGGTAGAGTATCTCACCAATAAAAAAGCCTATGTCACGCATAATGACGCTGGAAACAAGCCATACCTGTATGTGGTCGATCAAAAGGGAGAACTGCTTGAGACTATCAAACTTCAATTGCCCAACGTGGACTGGGAGGATCTGACCCGGGATGATGCCGGCAACATCTACATCGCCGACACAGGCAACAACGATAACAGGCGCCGCGAGCTCGCTGTGTACAAACTCAATCTCAGCCAGCCCGGAAACATTGAGGCCATCCGGTTTACTTACGAAGACCAAAAGGAATTTCCTCCTTCCCCCAAAGACAGGAATTTTGACGTAGAGGCGATATTTTGGCAGGGAGGCAAGCTATACCTGGTGTCGAAGGACAGGGGCCGCAAAGAGACAGCCAAGGTATACGAACTGCCTGACACTGGTGGGAAATTCAAAGCGAAACTGATAGGCGAGCATAAGCTAGGCACAGCCGTGACAGGAGCAGCCAGCAGCCCAAGTGGCCAACAGGTCGCTTTGATCAGTGAAGGTGCGCTGCACATTTACCGGAACGTGAAAAGCCCGGCAGCTTTCTTTGAGGGAGACTACCAGAAGATAAACATTAAGGAAGCCGGGCAGACAGAGGCTGTGGCTTTCGAAAACGAGCATACCTTGGTAATTACCAGCGAAAATGGCGGGCTATACCGCTACGGCCCCAAGTAACCTCACTATGCTGCCACATGCAAAAGGGCCGACATTTCATGTCGGCCCTTTTAAATTGATAGATCTTAAAATGTATGGTTATTTTTTACCTACTGCTTCACGCTCCAGACGCCCGCCTGCCAGAGCAGGCTTGGGATTTCGCCATACCATAAACAGAATAACAAGACCAGCCAGGATGAGCGGAATGCTTAGCTGTTGACCAATGTTAAGCGCCATGGTTGCCTCTTTTGCCACTTGATCCTCTTTCAAAAACTCCACAATGAAGCGGAAGGAGAACAGGGCTGTCACAAAAATGCCGAACAGCAGGCCTCTTGGAAGCGCCTCTTTGTATTTCTTCCAAAGCCAGTAGAGCAGCACAAACAGCAGAAACACGCTAAACGACTCGTATAACTGGGTAGGATGGCGTGGCACGTGTGAGTATTCGCTTTGCCGTAAAAAAATGAAACCCCATGGCAGGTCAGTCGGCCGGCCAAAAATCTCGGAGTTCATTAAATTGCCCAGTCGTATCAGGGAACCACCCAACGCTACTACGATCACGATACGGTCTAACACCCACATGTAATCAAACTTATGCTTGCGGCTAAACAACCAAAGCGCCAGCAAAATACCAATGGTGGCACCATGGCTGGCCAATCCGCCTTCCCATATTTTCAGGATCTCGATGGGGTTGCTCAGATAGTACTCGGGTTGGTAGAACAAGGTATGGCCTAGGCGCGCACCTACCACCGTGCCGATAATCATATAGAGGGTGATCACGTCCACATCGCCTTCTGTGCGACCCTCAGCCACGTATATTTTCGTGAGGATACGCTGCCCAAACACAAAGGCCAGTGCGAACAGGAGGCCGTACCAGCGTACCTCAAAGGAGCCGATCGAGAAGATAGAGGGACTTACATCCCAGGTGATATAATTTAGAATGCTCATAATCGAATATATGGTGCAGCCAAAGTTACAATAAATCAGAAAGGTAAAAAACCGGCGATGATCCAGTGCAGGTATAAATATAGCCCATAACAAAGGCATTGCCCTACACTGCCGATGCAGATAAGAGGCAATGCCCTTTAATATAAACTAATTCGTGTTATTTGAGTTGGTCCAGCTCTTCCCGGAAGCCGCCGCTCAGTATCGGGTAACGGAGCCAGCTGCGTGGGTCCAGATTATAGTCATCCAAATGGAAACTAGGGGCATAGCGCTCCCGCTTCCACTGGTTGCGCGACCATAAGGTATAGAACTTATGCACGTGCTCTTTCAAAGCCTGCGTGGGGGCTACTTTGTCAGCCACCAGTCTGTCCAGCACCTGCTTCGGCGAAAGCCGGTCATACCAGGCCAGGCGCTCAATCATATTGAGTATCTCGTAAGGCATCAGGTCCTTTTCATCTGTCTGTGACTCCGAAGCCGGACGCAACTCGGCAGTTGGCTGCAGGTTATTCACGTAATCAAGTCCCAGGTAACCCAACTCCTCCTGCATCCAGATCAGGAACTGGCGGATAAAGGTTTTGTCTATACCTGCGATCGGGGAAATACTGCCGGCCGTGTCACCGTCCATGGTAGCGTAACCCACTGCAGCCTCGCTTCGGTTTGAGGTCGCCAGTAGCAAGGCATAGTTGATGTTGGCGAGCATCCAGATGGCTGGGGCACGTACTCGGGCCTGAATGTTCTGCAGGGTAATATCGTCCTGCTCCCAGGTCAGGTCGCGTTTGATGGCTTTTTCTATTTTGGAGGTATAGCCTTTTACTTCCTCATCGATTGTCCAGTCATGGAACACAGCCCCGATCGATTCGGCTAGTTTTTTGGCGGAGGTATAGGTTTCGTCTGACGAGTTGATCGTTCCCTGGTAAGCGCAGGTGAGCATGCGGCCTACCAATGCCTGCACCACATGGTCCTGCGACAGCGATTCAAAGTATTCCACGTCTTTGAGCGAGAACATACGCGCTTTGGTCACAAAACCCGTCACGCCCAGGCTGTCCACGCCACGGCGCACCATCTCGGCCACTGCCACGGCACAGCACGAGGAGTCGGCACCGCCGCTCAGCGACAGCACAAAGCCCCGGCTGCGGCTTTTGCGCATATAGTCAAACAGGGCCAGGCTTAGCGCGGCAATCAACTCAGCGTTTTCATCGATCGGCGGCAGGTATTCAATCGTCTCCTCTATCTTAGGGTTCTCCCCAAAGCAAACTTCCGCACACTCCAGGTCCACATCCTTAAAGCAGAGCAGTTCGTTGCGCCTGATCAGTTTGCCGTTTTGGGCAATAAGCACTTCCCCATCGAAAATCACCCTGCCTGATTCGTTACCCAACAGGTTGGCGTACAAGTATGCGCACTGGTATTTTTTGGAGGCCTCTACCACCAGGCGGTGGCGAAGGTCGGTTTTACTCAAGGCAAAGTGGCTGGCACTTGGGTTCAGGATCAGCTGCACGCCTTTGGGCATGTGGCGCTCTGCCGGACGGTTGGGCCGCCAGGCGTCCTCGCATATCTCGAAGGCGAATTTCACGCCTTTCTCTTCATAGATGATGTCGCCGATCGGGTAGCGTTTGCCTTTCATCTCAAACTCTTCCACCACGTTGGCTGGCCAGGGCGTAAACCAGCGCGGCTCGTAATGTATGCCATCTCGGGCCAGAAATTGCTTGGCCGTGAATCCCACAATTTCCTTGTTTTTGATGACACAGGCCGTGTTGAACACATCCTGCCCGATAATCACATGCAGACCCAGGCAAACCGTGATGTTATCGCACCATTCCTTCACCTGCAACAGTTTCTCAAAAGTCTCCTCCGCAAACCAAGGGTGCAGGAACATGTCCTCGCAGCCATAGCCCGTGATACAAAGTTCCGGCAAAAGCAGGATATCGACATTCCGGGTAGCTGCTTCCAGGATGGCTGATCGTATGTTCAGAAGGTTGGCTTCCCAGTCGAGTGGGGTCTGGTTCAGGGCGGCCCCTGCCAGTATAAGTTTCGTTTCTTCCATGGTGAGTTTACTAACGCAACAATATGGAGGCAAGTTAAGCTTTGGCTTTCAAAAAAGAACCATACCTACAGGTATAGGCACGGCTATTTCTCTTCCGGAAGGTATGTCTGGGAGTTATGGGAAACAGGAAAGTGGAATGACGAGCCGAAATTGGCTGAAAATAGGGATAGCTCTAGCTGATATTGAGTACCTGGAGTGCTTTTTCGGCTGCGGCCTGATCTGCTTTTTTCTTCGAAAGCCCCACCCCGATCGCTACCGGTTTGTCATTCAGGTATATTTCGCAGGTAAACTCCGTGGTGCTCCCCTGGTTTTTTCGGTTTACGATCTCAAAGCGAATATCCGAGTTCTGGCTTTGCGCCCACTCAATAAGCTTGCTTTTGAAATTGGAGGTGGTGTTGACCAGCTTGTGCAGGTCGATGTGCGGCTTAATGAGCTTGCCCAGGATAAACTGCCGTGTGGTGTTATACCCTTTGTCCAGGTAGATGGCTCCCACCAAGGCCTCCAGGGCGTTGCCGTGCACTGATTTGTGCCGTGTACCCTGTCCGCTCGTGGTATCCACTTTCACCAGCTGGTTCAGTCCGATTTTAATGGCAATATGGTTGAGTGACTCACGGTTTACGATCCGTGAGCGCATCTCTGTCATAAAGCCCTCATCTTCGTAGGGAAATTTCTTGAATAGCAGTTCGGCCACAACAGTACCCAAAACTGCATCGCCCAGAAACTCCAGCCGCTCATTGGTATCGTGCTTGCTGGCCAGGTTCTGGCGGGCAAACGAGGTATGCGTGAGCGCCAGTTTGTAGAGGCGTATGTTGTCGGGTGTGCTGCCAATTATTCCGGCAATGGCACGCCATAACTCCTTATCCCTGGTAAACAGGCTATGATAGAAGCGCCGTACCGGTTTTATTGGCCCAAACACCTAGTCGATAAATTGACGGAATAGAACGGAGGTATTGTGTCCACCGAAACCAAACGTGTTGCTTAGCGCTACTTTTACCTCACGCTCCTGCGCTTTGTTGAATGTAAAGTTCAGTCCGGAGTCAAAGCTCTCGTCATCCGTGAAGTGGTTGATGGTTGGCGGCACCAGGTTGTTTTGGATGGCCAGGATAGCGGCAATGGCCTCTATCGCACCGGCTGCCCCTAACAGGTGGCCCGTCATGGACTTGGTTGAGCTGATGTTCAGTTTGTAGGCATGGTCGCCAAAAACAGTCTGAATGGCTTTTACCTCACTCACATCGCCGAGCGGCGTGGACGTACCGTGCACGTTGATGTAGTCTACCTCCTCGGGTTTGATGTTGGCGTCGCGCAGTACGTTCTTCATCACATTGAGGGCACCTAATCCTTCCGGATGCGGAGCTGTGATGTGATAGGCATCAGCTGACATACCACCACCAATTATCTCGGCGTAGATTTTAGCACCACGGGCCTTGGCGTGCTCGTACTCCTCCAAAATAAGGGCACCGGCACCTTCTCCGAGCACAAAACCGTCACGGTCCTGGTCGAATGGGCGCGAAGCCGTCTCTGGAGAGTCGTTGCGCTCTGAAAGGGCTTTCAGGGCGTTGAAGCCTCCGATACCTGCCTCTGTTACAGCGGCCTCTGAGCCGCCCGTCACCACCACGTCAGCCATACCCAGTCGGATATAGTTGAAAGAGTCGATAATGGCGTTGGTAGCAGAAGCACAAGCTGAAACCGTAACGAAGTTAGGGCCTCGGAAACCATACTTAATGGAAATGTGACCAGCACTGATGTCCGCGATCATCTTCGGGATGAAGAACGGGTTGAAGCGCGGTGTACCGTCACCGTTGGCAAAGTTCACACACTCCTCCTGGAACGTGCGCAATCCACCGATACCGGAGCCCCAGATCACACCAACGCGGTCTGGGTCAAAATTACCTTCCACCAGGTTCGCGTCCTGAACCGCCTCTTCAGCTACCACCATGGCAAACTGAGAGAACAGGTCCATTTTACGCGCCTCCTTACGGTCGAAGTATTTTTCCGGATCGTATCCTTTTACTTCACAGGCAAACTGGGTCTTAAACTTACTCGCATCGAAGCGTGTAATAGGCGCAGCTCCACTCACACCATTTGACAACCCGTTCCAGTATTCTGCAACGGTATTTCCAAGTGGCGTGAGTGCGCCAAGCCCAGTAACTACAACTCTCTTAAGCTCCATAAGCTGTTAGTAGAGGATAGATAGTAAAAATTACTTAATACAATAAGGTAAGGGATATTACTTAGCGTGCTCTTCCAGGTAGCTAACAGCCTGACCTACAGTAGCAATATTTTCAGCCTGATCATCTGGAATAGATACGTTGAATTCCTTTTCGAATTCCATGATAAGCTCTACTGTATCCAATGAATCGGCGCCAAGGTCATTAGTGAAGCTAGCCTCTGGAGTAACCTCTGACTCTTCAACACCAAGCTTATCGATGATGATAGCCTTTACTTTTTCTGCGATTTCTGACATTTTTTCTTATAGTTTATTAAAACACTGTGCAAAGAAATGTAATTAGGCAGACAATGTCAAAAAAAATTACGCTATTCATAATGTGATAAAAGTTTTTGCCTGAAAGGTCGTTTTCCATTGCCAGGTTTATAAATTTGCAATTAAGGTATACCTTGCCCATGAAAACACTGCAACTGGAGATGGATTATGATTTTGGATTTGCCCTCTTCGGCGTGGTTTCACCTTGCAGGGACTATAAGATGGCCTGGTCGCTCAACCGCTTGCTGGGCCTGAACTTAATCAGACAAAACGAGCTTTGTTATGAGATGCCAGACCGCCAAAAGCTCCTTATTGCGAACTTTGAGCACAATGACGGGCATAGCACCGTGCGGCTTTTCCGCAACAAGGCTTTGGGATCATCCACTCTTAAAAGACCCTTTTTACTGCCTGACATCAAAGAATATGATTATGTGCTGCAGATTACCGGCGCCCTACAGCAATACCTGAATCCGCAGGACCTGATGGGCAGGTTGCAGCGACTGACGCTGATACAATACGCAAAACAGTTTGACCCGCTTACACTTAAGCACAAAGAACACTTATTATTCTGATTTATGAAGATACTCTTCAACAAAACCAAAGTGCTGGCTACCGTTGGTCCCGCCAGTAACACTTTCGAGCGTCTCCTGGCCCTGGTGCAGGAAGGCGTAGATGCTTTCCGTCTGAACTTTTCGCACGGTGAGCACGAGGAACACTTACAAGTAATTGAGCATATACGTGAGATAAACCGCCGCTTCAATACCAATATCTGCATCGTGCAAGACCTTCAGGGACCTAAGATCAGGGTTGGGGAAGTTGAGAACGGTGGTGTAGAGATAAAAGAAGGACAGAAAGTGGTGTTCCGCTGCGATGGCTCTGTGAGTAACCATAACCACCTGGGCACCAGCTATACCGCATTGGCGAAGGATGTAAGCCCTGGTGACACCATTCTGCTGGATGACGGCAAGCTGGAACTCAAGGTGCTTACCACAGACAAAGACTGCGTAGTGGAAGCAGAAGTGAAGTATGGCGGTGTTGTGAAGCCCCGAAAAGGTATCAACCTGCCTGACTCGGCTGTATCTGCCCCCTCCCTGACAGAGAAAGACCTGAAGGACCTGCACTTTGGACTTGACCACGACCTGGAATGGGTAGCCCTCTCATTTGTGCGCCGCGTGGAGGACGTGCTGGAGATTAAGCGTATTATCAAGGAGCGTGGCAAGGACACCCGTGTGATAGCCAAGATCGAAAAGCCGGAAGCCATTAAGAACATCGACGCCATTATAGCGGCTTCTGACGCCTTGATGGTTGCACGCGGCGACCTGGGTGTTGAAACAGGTATGGAGCGTGTGCCGATGCTTCAGAAGATGATCGTAGAGAAGTGTAACAAGTGTGCCAAGCCGGTGATCATCGCTACGCAGATGATGGAGAGCATGATCGTGAACCCGAAGCCGACCCGTGCTGAGACCAATGATGTGGCCAATGCCGTGATAGATGGTGCAGACACCCTCATGCTTAGTGCTGAGACGGCTGTAGGCGCCTACCCTGTGGAGACGATCCGCTCTATGAACTTAACTATCAGCGAGGTTGAAAGCCAGGCGGAGATATTCAACAAGAACTACATCCTGAACCCTCATTCTGACACGTTCTTTAACGACAGCCTCGTGGCTAACGCCTGCTACCTGGCCCGCGACACGAACGCCCGCGCTGTGATCGGCATGACCAAGTCTGGGTATACGGCCTTCCAATTGGCCAAGCACCGCACCCGCGCTGACATTTTTATCTTCACGGAGAATGAGCGCCTGCTCACAACCCTCAACCTGGTGTGGGGTGTGCGCGGCTTCTACTATGACAAGTTTGAATCTACAGACGCCACGATCAACGATATCAAGCAAATGCTGTTGAAGGCCGGTTATCTCAATAAGGGGGACGTGTTTATTAACACGGCCAGTATGCCAATCTATGAGCAGAAGCGCACAAACATGATCAAGCTGAGTATCGCTTAAGATTCTAGTTATCTGTAATAAGAAATCCCTGAAGCTGATGACTCGCTTCAGGGATTTCTTATTTTGTGCTATACCTATACCTGCTAAGGTGCTTAACCCAACCTATGCTGCCAATATAGTGGCAGCGCTACAACAGTGTTTGTAACCAGTTTCTAAAGCCGCGGCAGCAGTACTCCCTATTTGGATGGGTCAGGATCTTTAGCTGAAGTGAATCACCACAGATAATGCCATGCTATACCTGGAACTGGCAATTTCAGATCTCCTGCTTCCTTTAAAAGACCATCAAACAATAAGCATATAATTAGCTACACCGACAGAAAACACAAAAAGCCTTACACGCATGTGTAAGGCTTCGGAATCGGTAATCCAGCAAAAATTAAGCTGCAGCCAGGCTGTTGATGTGCTTAGCCAGCTTCGACTTGTTGTTAGCCGCTTTGTTTTTGTGGATGATGTTTTTCTTTGCCAGACGGTCAAGCATTGAAGAAACTGTCTTGAACAGTTCTTGCGCCTCAGCCTGGTCAGTAGTGCCTTTCAGCTTCTTGATGAAAGTACGAGTAGTTTTCGCCTGGTATTTGTTACGAAGACGTTTCGCGTTGTTCGATCTGATTCTCTTTAATGCCGACTTGTGATTAGCCATGTTATTGTATACTAATTAAATATTTCGTTGCGTATCTTAAATGAGTTTGCAAAGGTATATCCTTTACAATTAAATTCCAAAGCCTGCTCGCTATAAAAATAGCTTTACTCGGTATTTGCTGCTGTGCTGATAGAATTTCGCCGCAGGTACTTGGCCTAAGGTGTTTCAATATTACACTTATTCAGCCGCATATACAACGGTTCGCATCCTTTTCTTCTTAGGGCCCCTCTCCTTTTCCTATTTTGGACCTATCCTGAGATAAAGGATATCTAAGCAAAAAGTAGTATCCACTAAATCCTTGCTTAAAGAACAGCCTAAACCTGCTGCACAGCCAATCTCGTTCTTAATCTCGGCAGCCGGTGCTTCCTCGAAAAGGTTGGTGGGGCCATAAAAAAAACCTGAGTCCACAGCAAACTCGCTGCAGCCCCAGGCTTAATCATCGTATCAAGAACTAATCTTAGTTCTTTCTTTTTACATCTACGTCTACATCAATACCACCAAGACGCTTCTGCACCTTGTCTTCGGTACGGTTCCAACGGGACTTCACGTCTTGCCAACCTTTTTTGGCATCTTCATCCCAGGTATCGCTCTTGGCATCCAACTCCGCCTCACGACGTTTGTACTCGGCTTTCATCTCACGCCATTCGGCTTCTGTTGCCGTCTCTGCACGTGATGACTGGTCGTCAACCCAAGCAGAGAATTCGGTGTATTCTCTTTCAGCCTCTACGCCAGTCTCATTCATTTCAACTTGCGCCTCATCAATTTCTCTGTTGGTCTCAGTGCGGGTTTCTGTGTTACAAGCAAAGGAAAAAGCACTGACTGTCAGTGCCATACCCATCATTTTCAAATTCGATTTTATGTTCATCTTTCTATTATCGTTGATAATATTGCTTTATACGCTAACTATTTAAACAAGAATATTAATATTCCAAGCAAAGCATATAATACTATATTGTTTTTTGTATATTCTCACTGTGCTAGAGCTGACATGGCTATGCCTTCTACCTCCAATGCCTTGGTATTTAGTTCTGGTCAACCTCAGTTTCCGGATCCAGCTCAACTTCCGTTGCCCTGAAACGGGTTTCGGTTTTACCCATTGTTTCTTGCCAGCGGGTTTGCACTTCTTCCCACTCGGCTTTGGATTTGTCGTCCCAGTCAGCGCTTCTCTTCTCAAGTTCTTTAGCACGGCGGTTATACTCTGCCTGCATTTCGTTCCACTCCTCCTCGGTGGCGGTCTCAGCCCGCTTGCTTGTGGTGTCTACCCAGGTCGAGAATTCTTCGAATTCCTTGTTGGCACTGTGCCGGGTATCTGAGGAGCAAGCCATCACAAAGGCTGCCATCAGACCAACCAACGCCAATGTTTTTATGCTTTTATAAAACTTCATAGTCTATGGATGTGTTAGTTTATAAAGACGAATACGGCAAAACCACCGATCCGATATAGCGATAAACTGTGGAAGGTCGTAATTTTGCTGCTTCCGTACAAAATAACATCCGCATCACGTAGCCCAAAGTGTTATGCCCATTCTTCCGTCCCTGCACAAATCCCCTTTCTACCTATTCAACGGGCATATACAAACCATTGTGCCAGGCCTGTTCAGGCAGGTGGAAGGTGTGGCGTACCACCGCGAACGGCTGATCACACCCGATGACGACTTCATTGACATCGACTGGTCCCGCGTTAAGTCCAGGTCGCTTGCCATCCTTTCGCATGGGCTGGAGGGCGACTCGCACCGACCCTACATTATGGGTATGGTGAAGGTGCTCAATGAGCGTGGCGTGGATGCGCTGGCCTGGAACTACCGCAGCTGTAGCGGCGAACCCAACAAACTGCTCCGCTCCTACCACCTGGGGGCTTCCGACGACCTTGATTTTGTGGTACGCCATGCGCTCGGCACAGGCGATTATGAAACCGTATACCTGATTGGCTTTAGTGCCGGCGGAAACATCAGTCTCAAATACCTGGGAGAGGCACCCGATCAGGTGCCATCAGAAGTGAAGCGGGCCTCGGTCTTCTCGGTACCGGTTGATCTGAAAGGCTCTGCGCAGCGCATTTCCAGGCTGTATACCCAACGATTCCTCAGAACATTGGGCCAAAAGCTGGAACAAAAAAAGGAGATGTACCCGGATGAGTTGGACCTGAGCGATTATAGCCTCTTTTGGTCTTTCCCCGAGTTTGACGACAAGTATACAGCGCCGCTACATGGCTTCAAGAGCGCCGACGATTACTACAGACGTGTGAGCAGCAGGCAATTTCTGAAAAACATCAAGGTTCCTACCCTGCTGGTGAATGCCATGAACGATCCGTTTTTGTCGGAAAGCTGCTACCCACTGGAAGAGGCAGAGCTTAACCCGTTTTTCTACCTGGAAATCCCGGAAGATGGTGGCCACGTGGGTTTTGCTGAAGATCTCCGGAACAATATCTACTACTCCGAAGCCCGGGCGGTGCGGTTTCTGCTGGACGGGGAGTAGTTTAATTGTTAAATGGCTTAACTGTCAAATTGTTGGTTCGACAAAAACCATTCAGCAATTTAACCATTAAACCATATAGCTATTCCATTAAGGCATTGGAACGACAACCACCTTTTTCGTCTCAAAAAACTCCTCTGTGAAGTAGTCTTTCAATTCATAGGTTTTGGTGATCAGGCCTGACTCGGCCAGTTCTTCCTGCAGGTCGCCGCCTTTGAGGTAGTAAATGCCCTTGCTGGCTATTTTATCTTTCTTGAAACTGTTCATCACCCAAGGGTAGAAATTGGCCAGCCTTGTAACGGCGCGGCTCACCACAAAGTCAAACTTCTCGCGTACCTGCTCGGCTCTTGTTTGCGTGGCTGTCACGTTTTGCAAATGCAGTTCGCGGGCGATCTCCTGCACAACGTGTATTTTCTTGCCGATAGAGTCCACCAGGTGAAACTTCACATCCGGGAACATGACCGCCAAAGGCAACCCCGGAAGACCACCGCCAGTCCCCACATCCAACACATGGGCATTGGCCGGAAACTGAATTACTTTGGCTATGCCCAGCGAGTGCAGGATATGATGCACCCCGATGTGGTCCATGTCTTTGCGCGAGATCACGTTTATTTTCTCATTCCACTCTTCGTACAGCTCAGCCATGCGCTCATACTTTTGAAGTTGGTCTTCGGTGAGCTCAGGAAAATAACCTGACAACAAGGTGCGGATGGAGATGGACATAGTTTCAGTTTAGAAGTTAGAAAGTTTAGAAGTTAGAAAGTTAGGGGCTTAGAAAGTTGAAAAGTGTAAGGCAGTGTTAAGTCACTTTTTAACTTTCAAACTCATCCCTTTCTAACTTGTCACAAGGTATAGCATACCTGCCAAAATAGCCACTGCGACTACAACGGCGAGGGCCATCAAGATGTCGAACAGGAGCACCAAGCCGGCGTTACGGTACTGGCCTTCATACTTACGCTGGAGCGCCTGCCGGGCTTCCTCCTCACCTTTGTAGCGCAGGTATAGGTGCAGCCGGCCCATTCCTAGCAGTATGGCTTCGCTCAGGCTTCGCATGATTGGTGTTGGCAAGGTATAGCTTCTGTTCTTTTTACCGCCTCATGACAGCAAAAGGCACTGCAAAAATATAAAATAAGTATGGAAACACACCCAAAATTAAAGCCCCTGACGCACAAGGCGACAAGGGCTCTAAAAACGTAATCAATATTTTTTTCTCAATGGTTAAATGGCTGCATTGTTTAATTGTTGGTTCGCAGAACGATATCCCTCTTAATTGATCAACAATTTAACAGTTTAGCCATTCGACCATTAAATCAAGTGCTTCTTGTTCTTCACCATGTCATAGAGCAACTCGCGGGCGCGGTGTAGCTGGGCTTTTACGGTGCCGAGCGGAGCGTTCAGTTCAGTGGCGATCTCTTCGTATGACAGCTCGTTGAAATAACGGAGCGTTACCAGGCGCTGGTACTTTTCGGGCAGCTTAGCCACCACGTACTGCATGATTTCGATCTTCTGATTCTTAATCGCCTCTTCCTGCGGGTTCAGGTTCTTGTCCTTGAAGTCGATCGTGATCTCGTCGCCATTGTCTATCTTAATGGCCGAGTCGATGCTCATGGTCTTGATTCTGTTCTTACGGATGAAGTCGATACAGTTGTTGGTCGCGATGCGGAACAGCCAGGTACTAAAGGCGTACTCTGGGTTGAACTTGTGCAGGTTGCGAAAAGCTTTGGCAAAAGCCTCTATTGTTAAGTCCTCGGCATCGTCAGCGTTACGCACCATTTTGAGCACCACGTGGTATACCGGCTTCTTATAGATACTCATCAACTCAGCATAAGCTTTCTCGTCGTTTTCCTCGACAGCCGCCTGAATCAGCTTGAAATCGTGCTTCGCTTTTGCGGAGAATTGTTTGTTTACTTCCATCTGATTTGTTTGTTCATTACAACAGATACCCCAAGGAGCAGGTAACTAAAAAAATAGGCAATATCGAGCAGCGGCAATAGCGGTAAGGATACTTTCTCATCGAGTCGTTGCGCCACCTTCAGGTATACCGGGAAGACTACCAGATACCTTAATGCGATAAGCGCAGCCAATATAGTCAAATGACTATTCAGAACAAGAAGAATAATAACCAGTAAGTAGAAAAGAATATTGGATGAAATAAAAGCCCCTATCCTCCCTTTGTCTGCCGCATTGTACTGCCTGCCAGCGGCCATGTGCCTTCTTTTCTGCACTAGCCACTCCCGAAACGTCTTTTTAGGAATGCTGACCGTTTGCCCTTCCTTGCTGATAACAATGCTTGCTTTACTATTGTTGACGGCATCGCGAACAAAAAGGTCATCGTCGCCGCCAGTAGTTTTGATATGAGATGCAAACCCTTTGTTTCTAAAGAAACAAGACTTGGTATAAGATAAGTTTCGCCCCACGCCCATGTAAGCGTATCCCTTGTTTGCATGAGACAAATACTGAATTGCGGTCACTAAGGTTTCATATCTGATAAGATGATTTAAAAAACCCTTCCATTTGGTGTAGGGCGAATAACCGATAACCAAATCAACCCCAGCGGCATAGCCACTCTGCATTTTTTCGATCCACAAAGGGCTGCACGGTCGGCAGTCTGCATCTGTGAACAGCATATGTTCGTAACGGGCCGCCCGTATACCCAAAGCGAGGGCGTATTTTTTTGGATTGAGGTACTCCGGTGTCTTCTTGATGGTCACCACCCTGAAGTTCGGAAACTGCCGCTCCAGTTCGTACACGTAGAATTCTGTGTCATCGTCTGAGCGGTCATTGACCAGTACAATCTCAAACTCAGGGTATTGCTGGTCGAGCAGCATCGGCAGCAGCTCAATCAGGTTGTCGAGCTCGTTATGTGCCGCCACAATCACAGAAACCGGTCGGCGGGTATCCGGCTCCGGGTCCTTATACCTGCTCAGGGGCAGAAAGTAGAAGAAAGCGTAATACAGCTGTACCAACACGCAGCATGCCAGCACTGCCAGGAGTATAAGTGGAATCAAATTCTTTTAATCGTTGATTGTTGGATCGTTAACTTGCCGTGCGGGTCGACACCCGGGACCGCCTGTTAGCGACATGCACCTTTGACAATCAAAAATAGATATAATTAAGCCATTTGCGAACATCTGCACGATTTAATAATTGTTTATGTTTTGTGGGCCCGCACTTTGTATCTTTGCAGATTATTCAGGAAACCATTTAGCAAAGACGGCGGCTTATGAACCGCCCAAAGTGTCGGCGTGCTTCTTGCGGCATACAGCGCTGACCATCACAGACTATGCAATTTTCATTAGTAGCAAAAGATATTCAGTCGAAGGCCCGTGCAGGGGTAGTGCAGACGGCACACGGCGCCATCGAAACCCCGATCTTCATGCCTGTTGGCACAGCTGGCACCGTGAAGGCAGTTCACCAGCGCGAGCTCAAGGATGACATTAAGGCGGAGATCATACTCGGCAACACTTACCACCTATACCTGCGCCCTGGCCTCAACATATTGGAGCAGGCCGGTGGCTTGCACAAGTTCAACGGCTGGGACCGACCAATTTTGACCGACAGTGGCGGCTATCAGGTGTTCTCATTGGCGGGTACCCGAAAGATTAAGGAGGAGGGCGTCAAGTTCAAGTCGCACATCGACGGCTCTACGCTCAACTTCACGCCTGAGAATGTGATGGATACGCAGCGCACCATCGGTGCCGACATCATCATGGCGTTTGACGAATGCACCCCCTACCCTTGCGACTATACCTACGCCAAGCACTCGATGGAACGCACGCACCGTTGGCTACAGCGCTGCGTCGACCGTTTCGACAACACTGAACCCAGGTATGGCTACGACCAGACGCTCTTCCCAATCGTGCAAGGCAGCACCTACAAAGATCTGAGAGTGCAGTCGGCTGAGACCATCGCTAGCTTTGGCCGAGAAGGCAACGCTATTGGCGGTCTGTCGGTGGGGGAGCCTGCCGAGATGATGTATGAGATGACCGAGATTGTGTGCGACATCCTGCCAGCCGACAAGCCGCGCTACCTGATGGGCGTAGGTACGCCGGCCAACATACTCGAAAACATAGCGTTGGGTGTGGACATGTTTGACTGCGTGCTACCTACCCGCAACGCCCGCAACGGCATGCTGTTCACGACGCAGGGCATCATCAACATCCGCAACCAGAAGTGGTCTACTGACCACAGCCCGATCGATGCGGAACTAGGCGGCTATGTGAGCACGTTCTACAGCAAGGCTTACCTACGCCACCTGATACACAGCGGCGAATACCTGGCCGGCCAGATTGCCAGCGTGCACAACCTGACCTTCTACCTGTGGCTGGTGAAGCAGGCACGACAACACATCATCGCAGGCACTTTCCGCGACTGGAAAGACGTGATGGTGAAAAAACTGATGGTACGATTGTAGTTAGAAAGTTAATAAGTTAGAAAGTTTAGAAGTTGTTTATTCTAAGGGTATAGATCATATACGCTAATAGAAATCAACTTTTGAATTTTAACTTTCTAACTTTTAAACTTTTTAACTTTTTAACTAAAGAAGCGCAGCGTTGAAGCTACTCGATAAATACATACTGAAGAAGTTCCTGACCACCTATGTGTTCACGGTGCTGATTATGGTGTCGGTGATTCTGGTGATTGACTTCACGGAAAAGAACGATGACTTCATCAAGCACAATGTGGCCATTTCGGAGATCATCTTCGACTACTACATCCA
Organism: Pontibacter aquaedesilientis; assembly: GCF_014773225.1. GTDB lineage: Bacteria > Bacteroidota > Bacteroidia > Cytophagales > Hymenobacteraceae > Pontibacter > Pontibacter aquaedesilientis. The sequence continues at coordinate 185,371 of NZ_JACXAJ010000005.1, forward strand.
CCTGATCCCGTTCTACGCCAACATGCTGAGCCCGATCACGGTGTTCATCGCCACTGTATTCGTTACGGCCAAGATGGCCTCACATACCGAGATCGTTGCCATATTGAGCGGTGGGGTTAGCTTTAAGCGCTTCCTGGTTCCCTACCTGATAGGTGCTTCGATTATTGGTGTCCTGATTTTTGGCTTGATCGGATGGGTGATCCCGAACGCCAACAAGCAAAGCGTGGCCTTCCAGGTGAAGTATGTGAAAAGCCCTTTTACTTACGACAGCCGCAACATCCACATGAAAATAGCCCCGGATACCTATGTGTATATGGAGAGCTACAACAATACAGCGCACGTAGGGTATAACTTCGCCATTGAGCAGATTAAGGGGACAAACCTGAGCCAGAAACTCACGGCAAGCAGCGTCACCTGGAATCCGGACATTCAGAAGTGGCATGTGGACCGCTATACCTTGCGCACATTCGACGGGGAGAAAGAAACGCTATACCATGGCGAGGCACTGGACACCACGCTCAACATGTTGCCCAAGGACTTCGAGAGCACCTACAAGCTGGAGCAAACTATGACGCTACCTGAGCTCAACCGCTTCATCAACGAAAAGATAGACCGTGGTGCTGACGACATTGAAACCTACCTTATCGAGAAGTATGAGCGATACAGCTATCCTTTTGCCATTATCATCCTGACGGTGATCGGCGTGATTGTGAGCGCCCGAAAAGCCCGTGGTGGCGTTGGCTTCCAGATTGCGCTGGGTTTCTTCCTGGCCTTTGTGTTCATCATCTTTGTGATCACCAGCCGTAGTCTGGCACAGGTAGGCGACCTGCCGCCGCATATTGCGGCCTGGGTGCCGAGTATCATCTTTACAGGTATAGGTTTCTTGCTTTATCGTTATATTCCACGCTAATGCCGCGTCTTAAGGATTTCATTGAGCTCCACTTCATCGTTTTTTTGTGGGGCTTTACCGCCATACTGGGCAAACTGATCACGATTCCGGCAGTAGAGCTGGTGTTTTTGCGCACCTTGATCGCGGCGCTGGCACTGGGCGCCATCATTTATAAGCGGGGTACGCCCTTCTGGCTGGGCCAGGCCAATCTGTTCAAGATAATGGGCGTTGGGTTGATGATCTCGGCGCATTGGATTTTGTTTTTCGCCTCGGCGCGGATATCCTCTGTTTCGCTGTGCCTGGTGGGTATGGCTACCTGTAGCCTGTGGACGGCACTGCTGGAACCGGCTTTCACCAGCAAAAAAATCAAGGTGCATGAGATTCTGCTGGCTTTGCTCATTCTGATGGGGCTTTACATTATCTTTCAGGCCGAAACGAAATTCAACAATATGCTGGGCATCGGCATGGCTGTCGGATCTGCCTTATTGGGCGCTGTCTTCACGATCATCAACGCCCGCCTGGCCAAGCAACACCCCTCTACCACCATCACCGCTTACGAAATGGCAGGTGCCTGCATCGGTACAGCGCTCTTCTTCCCGCTTTACGCCGACCTGTTTGCAGCAGACAACACACTGAACTTCGCTATGAACGGCATGGACTGGGTATACCTGTTGGTACTGGCCTTGGTCTGCACGGTATACGCCTATACCGCATCAGTGCGGTTGATGCAGAAGATCACGGCCTATACTATGAACCTTACTGTGAACATGGAGCCGGTCTACGGCATTCTGCTGGCCTGGCTCATCTTCAACGAAAACGAGCAGATGACCATGCATTTCTACATCGGAGCCGTGATCATCCTCCTCAGCGTGTTCATCCACCCGATACTCGACAGTTACTCAGAGCGGCGCAATAGACTAAAGCAGGCCTTTCCAGAGAAGGTAATGGTCGGGGAAGATAAGGTTTGATGAGCCTTCCTCTTTAAACAGACCGTAGACAGCCGAGCCGGAACCAGTCATGGAAGCATAAGTGGCACCTGCTGCGTATAGCCTCTCTTTGATTGCCGCCAATTCGGGGTATTTCGGAAACAAGGCCGTTTCAAAATCGTTCTTCAACACGTCTTTCCATACCTTGATATCCTGTTTCAGAAACATTTCGATGTCACAGCTTGGCTTTTGGGGCATGATGTTCCCGTATGCCTCGGCTGTTGTGATGTGGATACCTGGGTAGACCAACACACAGGTATAGCCTTTCAGGTCCAGCGCAACGGGCTTGAACACATCGCCCTTCTCTACCGCAATCACCGGTTTGTTCCGAATAAAGAAAGCACAGTCGCTCCCGAGTTGGCGAGCGTAACCTTCCAACTTGTCATCGCTTAAATTTAGTTCGAACAGGCTGTTGAGCTCCTTCAGCGCAAAGGCCGCATCCGAAGAACCACCACCCAAGCCCGCGCCCATCGGAATCACCTTGTGCAGATGCATGTGCACCGGAGGCAATTGAAACTCCTGCTGCAACAAATGATACGCTTTCAGGCAAAGGTTGCTGTCCGGATTGCCGGGCACAGGCAACCCGCTCATCGTGAACTCCAGCTTTTCGGCCGGCAGAATCTCCAGGGCGTCGCACCACTGCACCGGGTAGAAACAGGACTCCAGGTTATGAAACCCGTCAGGCCGCTTCTCGGTCACCAGCAGGCCGATGTTTATCTTGGCATTCGGAAAATCAAGCATAGGTATAGGTTTTGGACTGCAAGGTACTCAAAAGCGTGTTTTATTTAGCAAGAAGAAGTACTACCATCACCATGCGAAGCGTTCCGGCTAATAGAAGCCTATTTTAAAAAACCAAAACGACGTGGCATAAGTAATAATTTTAATATAGCCATTTCCTCTTCTTTAACTTCGGAAACAAATGAACTACAGGCCCGGCAGAATATTTATGTCAGCCCCCCACTTGGGAGGACATGAAAAAAACTATGTGCAGAAAGCGCTGGATGATAACTGGGTGTCCACCTCAGGCCCCAACCTGCCTGGCCTGGAGCACGATATCTGCCAACACACCAACGCCCGCCATGCCGTGGTTTTGAACACCGGCACAGCCGCGCTGCACCTGGCCCTGCGCTTGCTGGACATAAAACCTGGCGATGAGGTGCTCTGCCCTACCTTTGCCCCCGTGGCCAGCGTTAACCCCATTCTATACCTGGGCGCTATACCTGTATTTGTGGAAAGCGAGGCCAATACCTGGAACATGTGCCCGGAAACGCTGGAGCAGGCTATCAAAGCGAGACTTGAGACTGGCCATAAACCAGCCTGTATAGTGGTGGTGCATCTCTATGGTATGCCTGCCAGACTAAACGAGCTCCTGCAAGTGGCGGAGCAATACGGTATACTGGTGGTAGAAGACGCCGCCGAGGCGCTGGGCTCACGTTACGGCGGGCACCAGGTAGGTACGTTTGGCAAAATGGGCACCTTCTCCTTTGGCGGCAACAAGATTATCACAACTTCGGGTGGCGGCGCACTTATTACAGAGGACGCAGCACTGGCGGAGCGGGCACTATATCTGTCCACGGAGGCCCAGTACCCTACCCTGTATGACGCTCACGAACAGATCAGTTACAATTACCGCCTTAGCAACATTAGCGCAGGTATAGGCCGGGGCCAGATCGAAGTGCTGGAGAAAAGAATCAAGGAGCGTCGGGAGGTTTACAACTTTTACAAAGACCACCTAAGCGACACAGGGCTGCAATTTATACCTGAACCCAAAAACTGCTTCTCGAACCGTTGGCTGACCACTGTCTTACTCGATCCCGAACAAAGCAAATCACCCAAGGAGATCATTGCTGCCTTAGAGGAACACAACATTGAGGCGGGGCCGCTATGGAAACCCTTACACCTGCAGCCTTTGTTTCAAAACAGTCCTTACTACGGCGATGGCCTCAGCAAGGGGCTTGTCGAGCGAGGTTTGTGCCTGCCATCCGGAAGCAGCCTGACGGAAGAAGAGCTTAGAAAAGTAGTGCAGGTCCTCCGAAATGCTTTGACCTGACAGCTTATACCTTACTGGTTTCTATACCTTGTCCAGGGCCTGCCCTAAGTCTTGCAGCAGTTCCTCGGTGTCTTCTATACCTACCGACAAACGGATAACCCCAAGCGAGATGCCGAGCTTTTGTTGCTGCTCAGGGCTCAAACTACGGTGCGAGGTGCGCAACGGGTGCGAAATAGAGGTGCTCACGCCAGCCAGGGAAGGCGCAAACGGGATATGCTGCAGTGCCTGCATAAACGCATTAACCGTCTTCAGTTCATCATCCTTTAGCCGGAACGAAAGCATCCCGCCAAACATACCGCCCCCTTGCCCATTAGCCAATTCGTGCTGCGGATGTTGCGCCAGCCCCGGATACCATACCTGTTTCACGTTTGGGTGCTGCTCCAAAAACTCCGCCACCGCCATGGCATTGGCGCAGTGCTGCCGCATGCGCAATTTCAGAGTCTTCAGGCCACGGGCAGCCAGCCAGCTTTCAAAGGGGCTCAGGTTGAGTCCGTAGGTCCGCATGATCTGCTTGCTGCGCTCACTGTCTTCTGCCGTGCCCGCCACAACAACGCCTGCCGTTACGTCGCTGTGTCCCGAAAGGTACTTTGTTACGCTATGGATAACCATGTCGGCGCCCAGACTGAGTGGTTTGGTAATAATAGGCGTAGCAAAGGTATTGTCCACCACCAGTTTTATACCTGTGCGCTTCGTTTCGGCGGCCAGTCGCTTCAGGTCCACCACTTGCAGCAGCGGATTGCTCATGGTCTCGGCCAGCAGCAGCTTGGTATTCGGCTGCACAAAATCAACTAAGGTATAGAGGCTGTCGCTGGGCACATAGGTCACGGCTATCCCCATCCGGGTCAGTTCCTGCGATAGCAAAGCTGCTGAGCCGCCATAGATTTCCTCTGCACACAGCAGGTGGTCACCTGACTGGCAAAAGGTCAGCACGGCCGTGAGTATAGCCGACATGCCCGACGAAGTGGCCACAGCCCCTGCACCGCCCTCCAGCCTGTTCACCTCCTCAGCCAACTCATCAGAATTGGGGTTGCCGTAGCGGGTGTACATGTATTGCTGCGTTGGCTGCTCAAAGTATAGCTCCAGGTCGTTCAGGTCTTCGAAAGTAAAGACTGAGGTCTGGTAGATAGGCGTGGTTTTAGGATGGATCTGCGGCATAAAAACAGAGAATAAATCTAGCCTTCAAGTTAAGAAGGAAAAGATTATATTGTGTAGATTTAGTGATTATAGTGCTCTTTTGAATAGGATAATTTAGACAGGCTTCTCTGTGTATGGGAGTCTGTTTACTATTAGCTGATCGTTACCTGTATTTTAAACCCTAAACTGAATCATACATGAAAACACTCTTTACCTTTCTTGTCATCATGGTATCGTGCCAACTTATACAGGCACAAACTATTGATGCTACTGCGGCAACCCGCTACTTCGAAATGACCGACAGCCTCCGTAAAGGCAGGCCCGTTAGCGACAAGCTATGGGAAAGCTTCCTCAACCAAGAAGGCAACAGGCAATATATCCAAAACCAGGGCTACTCACAGAACTACCTCAACCGACTTCGCAAAGACTTGGAAGTGGTGTACATGCCGCAACACGATAGCCTATTGCAAGAGCGACTGAAGAATCCGCGTCAACATTACAACACCTATCTTTTTCATTTCTACAAAGCCAACGAGCCGCAGTTGCAAGAGTATCTGCAAAAGATAATCACCGACCGGAAGGCATACCTTGCCTCGCTCTACGCAGAGACGCATTCGTTGCTGCCAAAACGCCTGCGCCACACGAAACCCGAAGCTACACTCTATTTCAATGCCATGGGGAACGATGCCGTGGCTACCCAGGGAAATGTAATTCTTACGCTATGGGGGAGCTATGTATACGACAGAGAGAAATTTGGAATACTAGGAGGACACGAACTTCACCACCTTGTCAGAAAACAGAAGCGGTATGTAGTGGCGGAAAAGGATGAAAGCCTCGTATTTATGCTGCAATTGTTGTTAAACGAGGGTTCCCCGGACCTGATCGACAAGCGCTACACAATGGCAGAAAGTGTGCCTGAGGACATGCGGTTCGGAGGTTACCTTTTAGAACATGGTGAAAAGCAGCTACCCAAAGTCGACGAAGCCATACGCGAAATAGCAGCAGGCACCAAAACCTACAATAGCAAAGAGATAAAACAGCAGGTAATTGGCATGAGCGGGCACATCCCCGGATTCTACATGGCTGATGTGGTAGAACGCAATGGCTTAAGAAAGAAACTTATTGCCAACATTGATGATCCTTTCCAGTTCATTTTCCTGTACAATAAAGCAGCTAAGAAGGATAAAGCCAAGCCATTCGTCTTCTCTGATGAAGCGATCGCCTATCTGAAACAAGTGGAGGCTGGCGCTAAGGATAAGCTGTGATCCGACTCCAGCTCAGCTTTAAGCTTAGACTGACACCCCACTCATAACATACCTGCTCAATCCCTTAAACCAAAAATCCCCTTCCGCTCTTATCAAGCGAAAGGGGATTTTTGATGTTTTAGCTAATGCTGTACTACTCCGTAACGGACTCAGCCAGTACGATGATCTTATTGTTCAGCACTTCCACCACACCACCATCCACGGTAAAGAACTCCTGTCCTTGCTTGGTAGTGATACGGATTCTGCCGTTTTCCAAAGTACTGATAAGGGGAGCGTGCGAGTTCAGGACCTCAAACGAGCCGTTTGCACCCGGAAACTGTGCAGCTTCTACCTCACCGGCGTATACCTTTTTGTCAGGTGTGATTATCTCTAAATACATTCTTATTAGTTCTGAGTTCTGAGTCCTGAGTTCTGAGTCAGGTTGATAACAACTCGTGACTCAGAACTCGAGACTCATAACTAATTCAAATTATTTTGTTGCTTCGGACATCATCTTCTCACCTTTCGCTACAGCGTCCTCAATGGTACCAACCAGGTTGAAGGCTGCCTCAGGCAGGTGATCGTACTTACCGTCCATGATCTCGTTGAAGCCACGGATAGTGTCTTTGATGTCTACAAGCACACCAGCAAGGCCAGTGAACTGCTCTGCTACGTGGAAAGGCTGAGACAGGAAACGCTGCACACGGCGCGCTCTGTGTACCACCTGCTTATCTTCTTCAGAAAGTTCGTCCATACCCAAGATGGCGATGATGTCCTGAAGTTCTTTGTAACGCTGCAGGATCTCTTTCACGCGCTGTGCTGTACCGTAGTGGTCTTCACCCAGTACGTCAGCAGAAAGGATACGTGAAGTAGAGTCCAGTGGATCCACCGCAGGGTAGATACCTAGCTCGGCAATCTTACGGGAAAGTACGGTTGTGGCGTCCAAGTGAGCAAACGTTGTCGCTGGAGCCGGGTCAGTCAAGTCATCCGCAGGTACGTAAACGGCCTGTACAGATGTAATGGAACCACGCTTAGTTGACGTGATACGCTCCTGCATGGCACCCATCTCTGTTGCCAGCGTTGGCTGGTAACCTACCGCTGATGGCATACGACCAAGAAGGGCCGACACCTCAGAGCCCGCCTGCGTAAAGCGGAAGATGTTGTCGATGAAGAACAGGATGTCACGGCCGGCACCTGTACCGTCGCCGTCACGGAAGTTTTCCGCGATAGTAAGACCAGACAGAGCCACACGTGCACGGGCCCCAGGAGGCTCGTTCATCTGACCGAACACAAGCGTCGCCTGAGACTTCTCCAGTTCAGCCATGTCTACTTTCGTAAGGTCCCATCCGCCAGCTTCCATAGAGTGCTTAAACTCTTCGCCGTAACGGATGATGTCTGACTCAAGGAATTCACGAAGCAAGTCATTTCCTTCGCGGGTACGCTCACCTACACCGGCAAACACTGACAGACCAGAATAGGCCTTGGCAATGTTGTTTACCAGCTCCATGATCAATACCGTTTTGCCTACACCTGCACCACCGAACAGACCAATTTTACCACCCTTTACATAAGGGGCCAAAAGGTCAATTACCTTGATACCAGTATAAAGGATTTCGGATGACGTTGCCAGGTCTTCGAAACGAGGCGCAGCACGGTGAATCGGCAGGCGCGTCGTAGTAACGGGCTGAGGAATACCATCAATCGCTTCGCCGATCACGTTGAACAGACGACCATTAATAGAATTGCCAGTCGGCATCGTAATAGGGCCTCCCAAGTCATTTACCTGAGCACCACGGGTAAGGCCTTCGCTTGAGTCCATCGCAATGGTACGTACACGATCCTCACCAAGGTGCTGCTGAACTTCCAGCACGATACGTTGACCGTTTTCTTTAATTACCTCAAGCGCATCGAGGATGTTTGGAAGTTTTGCGTTTTCACCTGCAAAGCTAACGTCCACTACCGGACCGATAACCTGGGTAATTCTGCCAATATTCGCCATTTGACTATTTATATTGATTAACTGTTGTAACGGAGTTATTTCAGGGTGCAAAACTAATGTATAAAAGGGATAAAACCATACAAGACTCCAAAAAGTTTTAACCTATTCAAAATCAAGGCATAGCACATACGTCACTAATACCGCCCCACATGCTGCCGGATGGTGTCTTAAAACAAGGTATAGCCTATAGGCACGTGTCACAAACCTGGTCTTTTACCCAAAGTTCCTTGGCTCACCGGTTAAACTTTGCTGCCCGATTGAAGTCTATGCCTGGGGCGGTTTTCACCTGCCCTGCCAAACCTATCACCCAAACGAACCTTTTTCATGAAAAAAATTTACCTGATCGCTTTGTTGCTGCTAGCGGGAATCGGTGTGCAGGCCCAACACGCGTCACCAGCCAAAGGGAATTACCAGCTGGCTTCCCGCTTCTCCCCCAAAAAGTTGGAGAAGCTTATTTTCACGACAACCATCGACCCGCACTGGCTCAAAAACTCCGACCGCTTCTGGTACGAGTACGAGACCAGCAACGGCAAGAACTGGTACATTGTAGACCCCGCCACTAAATCGAAACAGTTGCTGCTTGACAATGCCAAAGTGGCTTCTGCGGTAACCATGATCGTGCAGGACCCTTTCGATGCGCAGCACTTGCCTATCCAGAACCTGAAGTTCAGCGAAGATGAGAAAAGTGTTCAGTTCGAGATAAAAAGCTCGATTGACCAGGTAAAAAAGGACCGCTTGGACAAAAAGGCTGCCGATTCGCTTGAAAAAAAGACTTTCTTCTTCCGATACAACCTGGCCACCGGACAGGTGGTGGAGCTAAAGGATTTCGAGAAACCCAAACCTAAACCGCGCTGGGCTTCCATTTCGCCAGACCAGCAGGTAGTGGTGTTCGCTAAGGAGCACAACCTGTACTGGATGGACCGCCCCAACTACTTGAAAGCTCTGAAAAACGAGAAGGACACCACCATTGTGGAACACCAGCTCACCAAGGATGGCCTGGAGTACTATACCTATGGCGACACCCGCGGCGAGACAAACGTGGAGCGCGCCAAGAACAGAAAGAACCGCAAGCCCGCTTTTATCATGTGGTCGCCGGACTCGAAGCACTTTGCCCTGATCCGTACCGATGAGCGCCATGTAAAAGACCTTTGGGTACTGCACCACACAGCACAGGGCCGCCCGGCTTTGGAAACCTACAAGTACCAAATGCCAGGCGAGAAAGAAGCACCCCGCCGCGAGCTCACGGTGTTTGACTTCGCCAACAAGACTCACAAAAAAATCAACACAACCGCTTTTAAGGATCAGGAACTGTCGCTGTGGTCTGCACCCGCTTTGCAAACACAGCGAGACGACGAGAACCGCCCAACCGTGTGGCATGGCACCAACAACAAGCTCTATTTCACACGCACCAGCCGCGACCTGAAGCGCATTGACGTGTGCGAACTCGAGATTGCCTCGGGTAAAGTGACTCCTGTTATTGAAGAACGCTTCAACACCTATGTGGAGGTAAACCGAATCGGGCTTGTGAACGGTGGCAATGAGATCATCCACTGGTCTGAGCGGGATGGCTGGGGGCACTTCTACTTATACGACGGCAAAGGCAAGCTCAAAAACAGGATCACTTCCGGATCTTTCCACAGCGAAGACATTGCAGGTATAGATGAGAAAAACCGCGTGCTGTACTTCACGGCCAACGGACGCGAAGCTGGCGAAGACCCATACCTGATGCACCTCTACCGCATCAATTTCGACGGCAGCGGCCTGACGCTGCTCAACAAAGGCAACTTCGACAACAGCATCAGCCTGAACGACAACAATACATTCTTCGTGAACACAGCCTCCAGGGTGAACACCGTACCGGTGTCGGCGCTCTACAACGCAAAGGGCCGTAAAGTAATGGACCTGGAGAAAGCTGACCTGAGCCGCTTGATGACGACCGGATACAAATTCCCGGAGCCGTTCCAGGTGAAGGCCGACGACGGCATCACCGACATTTATGGCGTGATGTACAAGCCTTTCGATTTCGACTCTACCAAGACTTATCCGATCATCGCCTACGTATACCCCGGTCCGCAGACCGAGGCTGTGAACAAAGCCTTTGGCCGCAGCATGGACCGTATCGATCGCCTGGCGCAGCTGGGTTTTGTCGTGATCACGGTAGGTAACCGCGGTGGCCACCCGGCCCGCTCCAAGTGGTACCATACCTACGGCTACGGCAACCTGCGCGACTACGGCCTTTCCGACAAAAAAGCGGCTATCGAACAACTGGCGGACCGCCACCGTTTCATCGACATCGACAGAGTAGGTATTACCGGTCACTCTGGTGGTGGTTTTATGTCGACCGCGGCCATGCTCGTATACCCTGATTTCTTTAAAGTAGCCGTATCGGGTGCCGGAAACCACGAGAACAATATATACAACCGCTGGTGGAGCGAGAAGCACCATGGCGTAAAGGAAGTCGTGACGCCGAAGGGAGACACCACGTTTGTGTATGCCATCGAAAAGAACCCCGACCTGGCCCGCAACCTGAAGGGACACCTGCTGCTGGCTACCGGCGACGTGGACAATAACGTGCACCCAGCCGGCACCATCCGCATGGCCAACGCACTCATCAAGGCTAATAAGCGATTCGATTTTATGCTACTGCCTGGCCAGCGCCATGGCTTCGGCGACATGACCGAGTATTTTTTCTGGATGATGGGCGACTACTTTACAAAACACCTGCTCGGTGACTTTACCCAGCCTGTCGATATCAGAGAAATCAATAGAGAGATAGAGCACGTGGGTGAGAAAAGACGCAGCAACGGAATAGCCGCCCCTGAAGAGGACTAGGCCTAAAATATACCTGGCCTTTCTATAAGCAGCAAGCGCAGCCTGTGTTAACGGGCTGCGCTTGCTGTTTGTGTGGGTTTAAAATTTGTGTGTGTTCCTACTTTATACCTGATTTACAGAATCTGAGCCCATATGGCCCGGAATATTCTGAAGGCTAAAAATTTAAGCATAAGTGTAAGCGTAAGCTATTTTGAGTATTTCTTAATTGATTCCCCCGTTATTCGGAGAAAGCATTACAAATGTTTCAACATTTCGATCTGCTCATCATTCAGCAGGATGTAGCGGTTGTTAAAGGGGTTGGCAAAAAACTTCTCGGCTATGACGTACTCCCCGGTATTCAGCTTGTGTATGTTGTAGCTAAAAAGACTGTTGGAGCGTTCTATCACCAGTTCGGTATCACTGAGATCGAGCTGACGGCCGCAAGTAGTTGTAATCATGTCAGTATTGACGGTCATGGTTGGAGTGATCATAGTTGGAAGATTTAGCTAGGTTCTTTACGCAGCCCCTCCCCGTAGGTGACATTCAAGTGCCATAAAAACCAGAAAATTTATCCACACCTCGCCTGCCATACCTGGTGGCGAAGCCTGTACAGCGTGCGGGGCTCCTACGACAGACCGCAAGCCAAGCACTGCTATACCTGACACGAGCCAGGTGCCGTGCTGCGACACCAATCCTCCTGAAAATTTGAGAGGTCAGATATTTTTTTCGGCGAATTCTAAAGTCCTGTCATGGTTTGCGTTTCGCGGCAACAGCAGGCCGCAGCCGGGCAGACACGCCAAAATAAGGACGTGAATTTCACTCAATTAGGTCAGGCAACAGCATGCAACGGCTGCCTCTATTGTGCAGTTTCACTGGTCAGAAGGGACGCCAAAAAGTACGACGGCACGGCGCTGAAGCAGATTTTGGACTAAATTATTTCAAAAAATTTGCAGCAAATGTTTGCAGTTTAAAATCGCCTGCCTATCTTTGCATCATCAAACGACAACGGTGCTTCGGCACGGAAGTTTAGTAGAGATTGTCCGATGGTGTAACTGGCAACACGTCTGATTTTGGTTCAGAAGAGTCCAGGTTCGAAACCTGGTCGGACAACTTAAAAAAAGAGCAACAACCTGATAAAGGCTGTTGCTCTTTTTGCTTTATCCCCTTCCTAACTAATTAAAAATCAGAAATATCAGGTAGCATATCTGCGGAATTTCGTAGCTTTGCAGGCATAATAACCTAAAACAAACCCTTCAAACACTTAGCATTATTATGCCACAGGTAAAAATTTTTGCTGGTTCCGCCTCCCAGTACTTAGCCGAAAAGATCGCAGCCGCTTACGGCACCAAGCTCGGCGACCTTGAGCTGCTTCGTTTCAGCGACGGAGAAATGGCACCTCACTTCAACGAGTCGGTGCGCGGTGCAGAAGTATTTTTGGTACAGTCTACCTTTCCGCCATCTGACAACCTGATGGAGCTGATGCTAATGGTAGATGCAGCCAAGCGAGCCTCCGCCCACAAAGTGATCGTGGTTATGCCTTACTACGGTTATGCCCGCCAGGACAGAAAAGACAAACCGCGTGTTTCCATCGGATCCAAAGTGGTAGCCAATGCCATCCAGTCGTGTGGTGCTGACCGCCTGATGACCTGCGACCTGCACGCCGGCCAGATCCAAGGCTTTTTCGATATCCCGGTAGACCATCTGGACGGATCTGCCATCTTCGTGCCTTATCTGCGTAGCCTTAACCTGGGCTCCGACCTTATTTTCGCTTCCCCTGACGTTGGGGGTGTGGTAAGAACAAGAGCATTTGCCAAGAACTTCGGCGCTGAAATGGTTGTCTGCGACAAACACCGCAAACGTGCCAACGAGATCGCCTCTATGCAGGTGATCGGTGATGTAGAAGGTATGGATGTCGTGCTTGTGGATGATATGGTGGACACTGCCGGCACCATTACCCAGGCTGCTAAACTCCTGAAAGAAAAAGGCGCTAAAACGGTTCGTGCCATCGCCACACACCCCGTGTTGTCAGGCCCGGCTTATGAGCGTATTGAGAACTCTGTGCTGGAAGAACTGGTGGTATCAGACACTATTCCATTGCGTCAGGACTGCTCCAAGATCAAAGTGCTTTCGTTCTCCGAACTGTTTGCCCGCGCCATCAACAACGTGGTGACGCACGAGTCTATCAGTTCGCTATTTATTTAATTGATTGTTAATGGCAGGTTGTTGATTGTTGTGCGCAATAATTAACAACCTGCCATTTTAAATAATATTGGGCAGGCTAGGCAGGTAGTTTAGAAATTGATTTTTGGATTGATTGAATGTCACAAGAAAAAAACAATCAACAATTTAACAATCAACAATTAAATCCATACCTTTGTGGCCTAAAAATTTTAACAAATTCATTTTATGAAAACTTTAGAGATTATAGGGTTTAAAAGAGCAAATCTCGGCAAAGCGCAGACGAAAGAGTTGCGTAATGAGTCTTATGTACCAGGTGTATTGTATGGCGGCGCTGAGCAAGTTCACTTCTACGCTCCAGCTATCCTGTTCAGAGACTTGGTTTATTCTCCAGAAGTATACGAAGTAGACCTCAATATCGAAGGTACGCACTACAGAGCCATCCTTCAGGACGTACAGTTCCACCCAGTTAACGAAATGCTGCTGCACGTTGACTTCCTGCAACTGGACGAAAGCAAAGAAGTAAAAATCGAGGTGCCAGTTAAGTTTGTAGGTAACTCACCAGGTGTAATGGCCGGTGGTAAGCTTGTAACGAAGCTGCGTAAGCTGAAAATCAAAGCACTTCCAGCTAACCTGCCAGATTACGTAGAGGTAAACATCTCTGATCTGGAGCTTGGTAAGTCTATCAAAGTAAGCAAGATTGCAAAAGGTGACTACGAGATCCTGACCAACTCACTTGCTCCGGTAGCAACCGTTACGATTCCACGTGCTCTTAAGAGTGCGCAGGCTGAAGAAGCTCGCGGCGGTAAGAAATAATTACTGTTGCTTCAAAAGCATTCAAGATCCTGTCCTGCTTCGAGCAGGGCAGGATTTTTTGTTTCCCCTTTTTAAGACACAAGATATAAGACGCAAGACACAAGACTTTTATACCTTTGTTTTCAGAGAACACCTGATGCCCCAGAAGTGCTTTTTTGAAGAACAGCAGACAAAAATTGTCCTGAATCTGGTGCCCTGCGTCTTGTGTCCATCAAAATATGTTAAACACGCTGAAAAAATGGTTTGGCCTGACTGAAAAGGCTATAACCGACACTGAAGACAACAGCATGAAATACCTGATTGTGGGCCTTGGTAACATTGGCCCGGAATATGCCGAAACGCGCCACAACATTGGCTTTATGGTACTCGATTACCTGGCAAATAAATTCGATGCCAAGTTCGACACCGGGCGCCATTCCTTTGTGACCGAGATCAAGAGCAAAGGCCGCACCTATGTGCTGGTGAAGCCAACCACCTACATGAACCTGAGCGGCAAAGCCGTGAGCCACTGGCTCAGCAGCCTGAAACTGACACCGGATCAGATGATGGTCATCACAGACGACATTGCCCTCCCGTTCGGGAAGCTCCGCATACGCGCCAAAGGCAGCGCCGGCGGGCACAATGGCCTCAAGCACATCGAGCAGATGTTGGGCCACAACAACTATCCGCGTTTGCGCTTTGGCGTCGGGGACTCTTTCCACAAAGGCAAGCAGGTCGATTATGTACTGAGCACTTTCAGCGACGATGAGAAAATCGACCTATCGGGTATAATTGAAAAGGCCGCGGACTCCGTGATCGCTTTCGGCAGCATTGGCCTGGAGCGCACCATGAATCAGTTTAATACCAAGTAGAAACAACGGCTGTCGCCAACGATTTACACTTATTCCCATGGACTTACTTTTCCTGACCTTTGGTCCCAATATCAAGAACCACTACCAGGCAAACTTCTGTATCCTGTCCTTCCTGAAGCAGCGCACAGCGGTCAATTCCATCAACGTCTACACCGACCATCCGGAGTTCTATACCCGGCTGGGTGATTTGGTGAACGTTGTACAGGTGACGAAAGCGCAACTGCAGGAATGGGAAGGCGAGCATAACTTTTTCTGGCGCGTGAAGATCAAAGCCATTGAGGACTTCATGTTGAAGGGCGGTCAGCACCCGGTCGTATACCTGGACTCTGACACCTTCCTGCATCAGGACGCGAGTAGCTTTACACAGCAGCTTTCCCAGGGCGTAGCCTTTATGCATGAGCATGAAGGAAAACTGTCGGAGCTCAAAAGCAAGACGGATAAAATTATGTGGAGTCAGGTAAAAGGCAAAGCTTTTGGCGGTGTGACGATTACGGATCGGAGCAGCATGTGGAACGCAGGCGTGGTGGCTATACCTGCCCAAAAGAACCTGGAGGCCATCCGGCTGGCCCTACACATATGCGACGACATGTGCACTGCTGGCGTCACCCGTCGCCTGATCGAGCAGTTCGCCATTGCCGTGGCCCTAGACCATACCTACGGCCTGCACCCTGCCAGCCCCTGGATCGGGCACTATTGGTCAACCAAGGATGATTGGAACGAAGTCATCACCGCCTTTTTCCTGGAGTCGTCTCTTAAGACCTATACCTTGGAGCAGGACATAGAACGGATGAGACGCTTCGATTTCAGCCAATTGCCTATCCGAAAGAAAGTGAAAAACACCCGTATCAGGCTGATCAAGTTAGTCGACAAACTCTTTCCGGTGAAGGCTATGGCTTATGTAGAAAAACAATAACCTGATTTGTACGACTAGCAGATTCAGGTATAAGTGCCCTCACCGACCGGTGTTGGAAACGACCCATACCGTATACCTTATTTCCGCTTACAGAAAATGAAAAGCCTGCTCCTGCTTTATCGCAATGCCTTTGGAGGGCTCTCCCGCCCTGCCTGGATGATGTCGCTGGTGATGTTCATCAACAGGAGCGGCGCCATGGTTACCCCCTTCCTGGCGGTATACCTGACCGAAGTGTTGGGGTACTCGCTCAAAGAGGCAGGTATGATTCTGAGTATCTATGGCCTGGGCTCCGTGTGCGGATCCTTTTTGGGTGGCTGGCTCACCGACCGGGTGGGGCATTTCAAGGTGCAGTTCCTGAGCCTGACGGTTGGGGGCAGTCTTTATTTCCTGCTGCTTAACCTGCGGGAGTTTGAGTACATGGCGGCTGGGGTGTTTATCCTGAGCCTGGTCAACGATACCCTCCGACCTGCCAATGCAGCCTCTATTTCCTACTATTCCCGGCCTGAGAACGTGACCCGCGCCTTTTCACTGAACCGGATGGCGCTCAACCTGGGCTTTTCCATTGGTCCGGCGTTGGGCGGCTTTCTGGCGGCCATCTCCTACCGCTGGCTATTCATAGCCGACGGGGTAACCTGTATATCAGCAGGCATCTTCTTCTTCTTTTACTTCCGAAATCAGCAGGGCCACCGTCCGCAGCCGAAACAGAAAAAGCCAACGCAAAACCAGTTGGCTATACCTACCGAAAGCTCTCCTTATCGGGATGTGCCCTTCCTGCTGTTCACGGTGCTGTGTTGCAGCTTTGCCGCCATCTTTTTCCAGTTCATCACTACACTGCCACTCTACTACCGCCAGGTATACCAGCTGTCAGAAACAGGTATCGGCAGCCTGCTGGCCTTTAATGGCTTCATCGTGTTCATGCTCGAAATGATCGCGGTATACCTGATTGGGGACAAAGTGCGGAAATCGGTTCTGATTGTGTCAGGCTTGCTCATACTAGGTTTTTCATTTGTGCTGCTTAACCTGAGCACGCAGGTGAGCATCCTGTACGTAACCATGCTACTGCTCAGTTTGGCCGAAATCCTGGCGATGCCTTTCATGGCGACCATCACGGTGGAACGATCCACGGAAAGCAACCGGGGCGCCTACATGGGCCTGTACACCATTTCCTATGCCGCGGCGCATGTGGTGGCGCCATACCTGGGCACGACCATTGCATCCAGGTATGGATTCGATACGCTGTGGTGGAGTGTGGGTGGCTTGGCAGTTATCACGGCCGTTGGCTTTTACTTTGTTGTGCAATACATGGAGCGGGAGCGCCTGAGTAAGCAGCCCATTGTCGCCTCGGGTGAAGCGGGTGTCATGATTGGGTAAACAAAACAGGAGCTAAAAACACAAAAGCCCTTGCCTGTCGATGCAGGCAAGGGCTTTTTATATAAATGACAGGTACAGCTTAGCTTACTGTTCCGCCGTTTTTCACTTCTTTGCCTGGCTGCACAAAGGCAAGCGAACCGTCGGCATGCTCGGCCATCAGAATCATACCCTGGCTAGTAATGCCTTTGATCTCACGCGGTGCCAGGTTCACCAGGATGCTTACCTGCTGCCCAATGATCTCTTCCGGATTGAAGAACTCGGCGATACCGCTCACCACTATGCGCTCGTCTATACCTGTGTCTATCTTCAGTTTCAGGAGTTTCTTGGTCTTCGCTACCTTCTCTGCCTCGATAATGGTACCGATGCGGATATCGATCTTGGTGAAGTCTTCGAAGGTGATGTTATCCTTAGCAGGTTCCACTACAGCGTTGGCGGCCTCATTGGCTTTTTTGGTATCAAGGAGCTTCTGTACCTGCGCTTCCACGGCGGCGTCTTCCACCTTCTCAAACATCAGCTCCGGCTTCCCGATCACATGGCCAGTGGCTAGCAAGTCAGCAGAACCGGCAGCGCTCCAGTTACCAAGAGGTTTACTCAGCATGCTACCCAGTTTCTGTGCAGACTCAGGCAGGAACGGCTCCATCAAAATGCTCAGGCTGGCAGATATTTGCAGGGCGATGTTCATGATGGTTTTCACGCGCTCCTCGTCCGTCTTGATCAGTTTCCAGGGCTCGGTGTCGGCCAGGTACTTGTTCCCCAGTCGGGCCAGGTTCATCAGTTCGCTCAGGGCATCACGGAAACGGTAGCGCTCAATATAGGTGGCGATCACCATCGGCATACCTTCCAACACGCCCAGTACTTCTCTGTCGTAGTCCTGCAGCTCGCCACGGGCCGGCACTTCGCCGTTGTAATACTTTTGGGTAAGCACCACCGCACGGTTGATAAAGTTGCCCAGAATGGCCAGCAACTCGTTGTTGTTGCGGGCCTGGTAGTCTTTCCACGTGAAATCATTGTCCTTGCTCTCCGGTGCGTTAGCGCACAGGGTATAGCGCAGCACGTCGCCTTTGCCCGGGAATTCCTCCAGGTACTCGTGCAGCCACACGGCCCAATTGCGGGATGTGGAGATCTTGTCGCCTTCCAGGTTCAGGAACTCGTTGGCCGGCACGTTATCAGGCAGCACATAGTCGCCGTGCGCTTTGAGCATGCTCGGGAATATAATGCAGTGAAACACGATATTGTCTTTGCCGATGAAATGCACCAGCTTCGACTCCGGGTCCTTCCAGTATTTCTCCCAATCCGGTGTAAGGTCTTTGGTAGCGGAGATATAGCCAATCGGGGCATCAAACCATACATAGAGCACCTTGCCTTCAGCGCCCTCTACCGGCACCGGCACGCCCCAGTCGAGGTCGCGGGTAACGGCACGTGGCTGCAGTCCCTGGTCGATCCAGCTTTTGCACTGACCGTATACGTTCGGCTTCCAGTCACCTTTATGTCCCTCCACGATCCACTCGCGAAGCCAGGGTTCGTACTCGTTCAGCGGCAGGTACCAGTGCTTGGTCTCGCGCATTACCGGCACCGCACCGCTCAGCGTACTTTTCGGGTTGATCAGGTCAGTGGCGTTCAGGGAAGTGCCGCAGGCCTCGCACTGGTCGCCGTAAGCGTTCTCGTTGCCGCACTTCGGGCAAGTACCTACTATGTAGCGGTCTGCCAAAAATTGCTGCGCCTTTTCGTCGTAGTACTGCTGCGTGGTCTGCTCTATGAACTTACCGTCGTTATACAGCTTCAGGAAAAAGTCAGAGGCCGTTTCGTGGTGCGTTTTGGAGGAGGTACGGGAGTAGATATCGAAGGACACGTTGAAGTCCTCGAACGACTTCTTGATCAGTTCGTGGTATTTGTCCACGGCCTGTTGCGGTGTGATGCCCTCCTTCTTGGCGCGGATCGTGATCGGCACGCCATGTTCATCGGAGCCGCATATGAATTTCACATCTCTGCCGCTCGAACGCAGGTAGCGCACATAAATATCGGCAGGCAGGTATACGCCAGCCAGGTGCCCAATGTGCACCGGACCGTTAGCATACGGCAAAGCCGCCGTTACAGTATATCGTTTGTAGTTTTCAGCCATAGTCTTTGTAAAAACGCAAATATACAAATACCCGTTGGATTGAGTGACTATACTCTCCCCATTCCAAAAAAATGGAAGGTATAGCCTGACCAGTACGCCGCTTTTCCGTAAATGGTAATCCGGCGGTGCCTATGCAAGCACCGGTATGAGAAGCAGGTATAGCCAGTGCGGCAGGTATGGTATACAGGAGCGCGAGCATCACACTACCAGAAGAAAAGGCTACCTGTAACAGATGAATAAACAACCCAATCACCTGATAATATGAAGAATCAAGATAATTTCCACGAAAAGAAGAGCGACAGCGGCCATTTGGGCAAAGAGAAAGAAAAAAAGCAGGTCAGCGAAAAGCCATCACCCAAAGGGGCCGACCGGGAATCGGAAAACACCCCACCCGACCATGAGGTATATGTAGACCTGGAACCGGATGAACTGCATTTGGCCGATGAGGAGGACGAAGTAGAAGATGTAAGTGAGATCCGAAAGAAAGACAAGGACAATCAGAAAAAATAAAACGAGAAGCGCCGCTCATGATGAGCGGCGCTTCTCGTTTTATACCTTAGTTGTTTCCGACAGGAGGCCGGGTGGGCAGCGGACGGAGTATGCGGTGGCGGGTTGTATCTACAGGGGCGTTGGGCAGTTGGTGTGGCCTTACCTCAGGCGGCAGGTTAACCGGCACGTTTTGGTAATTTTCTTCGATACGGCGCTTTCGGTTCACTTCGCTTGACTGCTCATACATCAGCTGCCGTACCGGGTTGCCCTCGCTATACCTTACCCGCTGCGAGTGTCTCGGGTCTGGTGGCAGATTGCCCGTTCCACCCTCCGAGAGCGAGGTACAGCCGACTGTTCCCAGTAAAGTCAGCGCCCCAATCCAGTTTATATACTTTCTCATCTTGACTTCATCTTAAAATAATAAAATACAGGCATTGGTTAAAACGCCTGCTACTATGTATACGGATGAAAAAGTATAAAAGAACGTATTCTTACTTATTCTGGTCCAGGTTGTTATACCCTACTTGTGTCAGCATGAGCCCGTCTGGGGCCGGGGTGACCCATGCCAGTTTGGCCAGGTGGTGCTCCGCTTCTTTCTGTACATCTTTATACTTCGGGTAGCGCTCCTGCAGGTATGGGTATAGCTCCTGATAGTGCAACACCTTGCCCGCATCTATGCTGTTCTCTTTGAACGCGGCCATAATGCACTGCGCCAGATTTTCTATGTTGTCCGCTTCGGAGTGTAATTCGTTCATCTCTATTTTCTCGTTAGTGTTGGATAGAAAATACGGCTTAAAAGAGTTAAGAGTTGAAAGTAAAGGTATGAGAACTGAATTCAGCGACTTAACTTCTATAAACTAACCCTCTATCCCCGTTCCACAGTCGAGGGGAGCATCTCTTTGATACCATCCCATAAACGGATACGACTTTCGATACAGGCAATGGATACTTCCAGCGCCTCCTGCCATTTTTCATCATCTTCACCACACAGTTCGCTCACCATTTGCAGGGCCAGGGGAGTGTGCACTTCTTCGTCGAGTTGCACATGGCGGTCGAGGTAATAAATAAAGGTATCGAGTTTGCCGGGGAAGCGCTCGTTCAGGTCAGCGATCAGGCTGCGGAACATATCCGGGATCAGGTCTTCGCGGCCGAAAGTAAAAGCGGCGGCAGTCGCATGCGGTTTACCCGCGTCAATGACCTGAAATGTATTGCGCACGAAAGCTTTCACCGAATCGTGAACGCCTGACTCATCCAGCGCTTGGTTTACGCCTTTGCCTTCCAGCACACACTTCACCAACTGATTGATACGGGTATCATCGGCTCCTGCCTCGTCGATAGCACGCAGGTAGAGTTCGAAATGGCTCACGGGCTTGCCTTCCTGGTCTACATCAGTTTCCTCCTCCAGCACAATCTCATTGATAAGCCGGCGAGTTGATGGGCTGCCTTTAGGTACCCAAGGCAGTGTGACGCAGGTAAGATCCGCCTGCAATGCTTTCAACAGGCTCATGAAATCCCAAACGGCAAACACGTGATGCTCCATAAACAGCTTCAGGTCATCCAGCGTCTCGAGCGACTGGTATACATTGTGTTTCAGTAGTCTTTTTCGATGCTCTTCTAATTTCTGCTGAAGAGTAATAATGCGGTTATTCATATGGTAATAAGTATTTAATAAGCGGTAGGTATACCGTGGCTACATCTATGAAAAAAACAGACCAGCACATAAGCAATGCTGATCTGAAATTAAGATTATGCGCTAAACACGAAGAAAAGTCGCCGACACAAAGGTATAACCCAAACGGTATACCCATTCTCAAACAGGCTGCAATTATTTGGAGGAAGATCGCTTAAAGTCTAGCGCCACAGAGTTGAGGCAGTAACGAAGTCCGGTAGGCTTGGGTCCGTCGTCAAACACGTGGCCCAGATGCCCGCCACAGCGACCACAGACTACTTCGGTGCGCACCATGCCCATACTACGGTCAGCCACCTCCCGCACGTTTTTAGGGGATATCGGCTTGAAGAAACTTGGCCAGCCAGTGCCGGAGTCGAACTTGGTATCGGATGCAAAAAGTTCGTTCCCGCAGGCTGCACAGGTATAGACGCCCTTTTCTTTGTGGTTATTGTACTTGCCGCTGAAGGCCCGCTCTGTTCCTTGCTGGCGCAGCACATAGAATTGCTCGGGTGTGAGTTGCTTTTTCCATTCAGCCTCCGTTTTCACGACCTCATATTGCTGCTTACTTTTTTTAGCCCCATCGTTTTGTGGGGCCTCCAATTCAGCAGATACAAGCGTTACATTTTCAGAATCGGTAATGGGTTGGTCCTGTTGACTGCACGCGGGCAGGCTCAGGAGCAAGAGCAGGGTGGATACATAAAACATTTTCATACAGTTGTTTACGGATTGTGAGAGCAATAAACAGGCCCTTTTTGATTATTTTATACGTGAATGAACAAAGCCAACATACATAATGTTTGCTTCATAACCACAGCCATCGTGCTGTAACAGAAGATTTAATAATTACCTAACCTGTTTATTTCGAGCGGACTACTAAAAATATAAAGCCTTTTTTGTACCTTTGCGGCTCGAAAAACCTATTCAATGCAAAATATTCGAAATATCGCGATTATCGCACACGTAGACCACGGCAAGACAACGCTCGTGGACAAGATCATCCACGCTTCAAAGCTATTCGCTGACCACCAGCACTTTGACGACCTCATTCTGGACAACAATGACCTGGAGCGCGAGCGCGGTATCACGATCGTTTCCAAGAACGTATCGGTTCGTTACAAAGATGTTAAGATCAACATCATTGACACACCTGGTCACGCCGACTTCGGTGGCGAGGTAGAGCGCGTTCTGAAAATGGCCGATGGTGTACTACTTTTAGTAGATGCTTTTGAAGGTGCCATGCCACAGACACGTTTCGTATTAGGTAAAGCTATTCAGCTTGGCCTGAAGCCGATCGTTGTGGTAAACAAAGTAGACAAAGAAAACTGCCGTCCTGATGAGGTGCACGAGCAGGTATTCGACTTGATGTTCAACCTCGAAGCTACTGAAGACCAACTGGACTTCACAACGCTTTACGGTTCGTCTAAGCAGGGCTGGATGAGCACGGACTGGACGCAGCCAACTGATAACATCACGCCGCTTTTGGACGCTATCATTGACGTAATACCAGCAGCTCCATACCGCGAAGGTTCACCGCAGATGCAGATCACGTCTCTTGACTATTCTTCATTCGTGGGTCGTATCGCTATCGGTCGTGTGCACCGTGGTACGCTTAAAGAAGGTATGCCTATTGCGCTTTGCAAAGCTGACGGCACTATCAAAAAAGGTAAAATTGCCGAACTTCAGGTATTTGAAGGCCTAGGCCGTAAGAGCGTTCCTGAAGTTTCAGCTGGTGAGATCTGTGCTGTAACGGGTATCGAAGGTTTTGACATTGGCGATACTATTGCTGATGCAGAGAACCCGGAGCCATTGGCGCGTATCTCTATCGATGAGCCAACGATGAACATGTTGTTCACGATCAACAACTCTCCTTTCTTCGGTAAAGAGGGTAAGTTCGTAACATCACGTCACCTTCGTGATCGTCTATTCAAAGAAACTGAAAAAAACCTGGCACTGCGCGTGCAGGAAACCGACCGTGAAGATACTTTCCTGGTATTTGGTCGTGGTATCCTTCACTTGTCAGTACTTATCGAAACGATGCGCCGTGAGGGGTATGAGTTACAGGTAGGTCAGCCGCAGGTAATCTATAAAGAAATTGATGGCGTTCGTTGCGAGCCTATCGAGCACATGGTGGTTGACGTTCCGGAAGAAACTGCCGGTAAGGTAATTGAACTGGTAACGCAGCGTAAAGGTGAGTTAACGATTATGGAGCCTAAGGGAGACCTGCAGCACCTGGAGTTCAACATCCCGGCACGTGGTCTTATCGGTCTTCGTAACAACGTACTTACCGCTACGGCAGGTGAGGCGATTATGAACCACCGTTTCATGGCGTACGAGCCGCACAAAGGTAACATCCCAGGCCGTATCAACGGTTCTATCATCTCTATGGAGCAGGGTCCGGGAACGGCTTACTCTATTGATAAACTTCAGGACAGAGGTGTATTCTTCGTTGATCCGGGTGTAGATGTGTACATGGGCCAGGTTATTGGTGAGCACAGCCGCCAGAACGATATCACGGTGAACATTCAGAAAGGTAAGAAGCTGACAAACATGCGTGCTTCCGGTTCTGACAACAACGTGAAGATCGCTCCTGCCAAGAAGTTCTCTCTGGAAGAAGCCATGGAATACATCCAGAAGGATGAATTGCTGGAAGTAACTCCTAAGAGCATCCGTATGCGTAAGATTTACCTCGACGAGAACGAGCGTAACCGCATGAGCAAAAAAGAGGAAGTAGTATAGGTATAGCCTAGTATTTTAATTCATACTAAACACCCCACCCGGCTTAGCCAGGTGGGGTGTTTTTTTTGTATTGATTTCACATACACACCACTCCACTGTAAACATTATAGCTGATTTACGTTAGATAGGCAGACTAAAATCATAACATACTTTGTATGAGAAACCACCACTTACACGCGATGTTACTGGCGTGTATTATACTGATTTCTTCAGGCTGTGCCAGAAAGAATTTCTTTGCCAAGACACCGGTAGCTGACAAGCAACTGTACGAGCAACTCAAAAGCGCCTCTCCCACTGACGTGGACAGCGTGACCATACAGGCCGGCAGGCACTACCAGCGAAGTGGCTTCCGCAATATCATTTGGGGCAAACACTACCGTCAGGTATGGGCGGCTCCCGTGATGGTCAAGGTTTTCGACATGAACCAGACCAAAGGCGGGCTGTCCATCAAGAAGCTGGGTGGCGGCATGCAAACCACCAGCCTGACCCTGGCTGATAAGGATGGCTTTACCTATGCACTCCGCTCACTCGACAAGGACCCAGCCGGTATACTGCCCAAGTTTTGGCGTAACACCTTTGTCGCCAACGTGCTGCGAGACCAGACCTCTGCCATAAATCCTTACGCCGCTATCGTACTGCCTACCATGGCCGAAGCTGCCGGTATACCACATTCAAAACCAGAGTTGGTGTATGTGCTGCCATCAGACAACACTTTCGGCGAGTTCAGCGATAAGTTTCAGGATGGCGTGTTCATGATCGAAGAGAAGTACAACGATGACCGTTCCATCACACCAATGCTTGGTAACGCTACCGATATCGCCAGTTCCAAGAAAATGCTTAAAAACCGGTTTGGGGATAACGATCATTTTATAGACCAATATGCCTTTGCCCGCGCTCGCCTTTTCGACCTGTTCATCAACGACTGGGACCGACACGAAGGACAATGGGAATGGGCCGTTTACGACAAGGGAGATAACAAATACTACCGGGCTATACCTAAAGACCGCGACAATGCATTTTTCCAGTTTGATGACGGCATTATGACCTGGCTGTTTAGCCGTAATTGGGCTATTCGTAAGTTCGAGTCTTTCGACAAGGAATACAAGGATGTGTATGCCCTGATGATGAATGCCAGCTTCATTGATAACCGTGCGCTGACAGAGCTTACAGCCCAGGATTACCAGGAAATAGCCAAAGAGCTACAGGCAGCCCTTACCGATGAGGTAATTGAGAAGGCAATCCGACAGTTCCCTCCCAGTGTATACAAACAGGTAGGGGAAAAAACCATCAATACATTGAAAAGCCGCCGGGACAAACTGCCGGAGGCCGCACACCAGTTTTACCTACACCTGGCAAAAAACCCGCTGGTGATCGGAACGGACAAGGAAGAAAGGTTTGAGGTGAAGCGATTGAATAATGATGAAACCTCTGTTACTGTGGTGCGCCTGTCGGACAAGCAGCAGGTATTTCACCGGGTGTACAAAAACAAAGAAACTAAATCCATTACGTTGCATGGCCTTGCCGACGATGATGAGTTTGAAGTGAGCGGCGAAGTGAAGGAAGGTATACGGGTGGTCATCGTGGGCGGCAGAGGGGAAGATAAGATTAAAGACACTTCTCGCGTAGAAAGCTGGCGCCGGAAAACGATCGTTTATGACACGAAGCGGGGCAATCAACTAGAGCTTGGGCCTGAAACCGTGGATAAAACAAGCCGCAACGTGAAAGTACACGCTTTTGACCGCGAAGGACATTAACTCTCAACCCATTAGCCAGAAATAGAACTCCATGAGGTATACGCTGCCTTTACGTTTAACACAACACATGCGCCTACACTACTCTTATACCCTGTCTCGCTGGATCAGCTGTATGTCCATTGCTTTGCTGGCCAGTGGCTGCGTTGGCAACAGCTTCACACATAGTTTAAAGCAAGTGCCACCTCCTGCTACTCTGTCCTCCGTCACACCAGACTACAGCGACAGTACTATGACCGTTGCCGTGGGCGAGCACTATGGCCGGAGCCGCCTGCATACCTTCTTCTATGGCAAGCACTACCGCTCTGCCTGGACCACACCTGTTGAGTTTAGGGTACTTGACCTAAGCACCGAGAAAGGCGGACTGAAACCAACTTCACAGGGTGGCAGCCGTCAGACCATGAACCTGCGTCTGGAAGACTCGACAGGTAAAGAGTACGTGCTGCGCTCCGTTGACAAAGACCCTGCCACTGCCCTACCCGAAAAGTGGCAGCAAAGCTATGCTGCCAACATCATCCGGGACGCCACTTCTGCCACACACCCTTACGCAGCCCTGGTATTACCCCCGATGGCTAAAGCAATAGGCATACACCATACCGAGCCGCAGCTTGTCTATGTGCCGCACGACCCGAAGCTAGGCAAGTACCTGGATAACTTTGGCGGCATGGTTGCCCTGCTGGAAATCCGCCCGGACGATGATCTGTCGGACGAGCCGGACATGGGCGGCTCTGAAAACGTAAAAGGGACCAGATCCATGCTCGAGGACCGATTTTTCGACAACCAAACCCGGATAGATGCACGCTATTTTCTGCGGGCTCGTCTGTTCGATATGCTTATCGGAGATTGGAGCCGACATGAAGACAACTGGCGCTGGGCCCAGTACAAAGAGAATGGTGTAAAGGTATATCAGGCCATTCCCCGGGACCGCGACAATGTGTTCTATAAACTCAACGACGCTGTCATTCCCTGGCTGTTTATGCGCACAGGTTTAAAAAAGCATTTCCAAACGTATAGCAACAACCTCTCAAACCTTACAGAGCTGAACACAAGTGGCCGTAACCTGGACGAAACCATACTAGCCGAACTCACTTATCAGGATTGGGTGGAGATAGCCGACAGTGTGCGAAACGAACTGACCGACGATGTGATTGAACGGGCTTTCCGCCAAATGCCTGATACCATTTACAAGCTCACTGCCAAGGATATTATGACTAAACTCAAATCCAGACGCAACAAACTCACTCCCTCTACCCAAAAGTATTACAAGGAGCTGGTGCGCGAAGCACTCATTGTAGGATCTGACAAGCATGAGCGTTTTGAGATTGAAGTGCTGTCAACTGATGAAGTCAGGGTGCAAGTTCACAAGGTCACAAAGGAAGGTGAAGAAAAAAGACAGCTTTTTGACAGGGTATACCATGCTGCTGACACCAAGGAGATTCATCTTTTTGGGCTAAACGGGAAAGACGAATTTGAGGTCACAGGTGATGTCAGGTCTAAAATAAAGATCCGTGTCTGGGGCGGCGCTGGGGAAGACAGCTACACGGTAAAAGGCAACAAGCGTATGGCCCGCAGGGTCTGGATTGAAGACACTGCTTATCGCAACGATTACGATTTGATAAAGGGCACACGCAAAAAAATAGTGCAAACTCCTTTGGCTAATCAGTTCGATGCAGAAGGTTGGTTATTGCGGTATTATCTAAACTAGCAAACCCATAAACAGCGAGCGCCGGCTATACCTTAGCCGGCGCTCGCTGTTTATGGGTTTGTATTGTGTTTTAATCTTCCTTGTTTTGTTTCCTCTGATCGGAGGCATTCTTTGCATTCCAGGCACCCTGGCCCTGCTGCTGGCTGGCTGTCGCTTTGGTACCATCGGTTCCCAGGTCTACAGCGCCCTTGTGGTTTGCCTCATTTGAGTATCTTTTCGGCATGGGCTGCGAGCTGACATTACTGTTTGGTTTCTGTCTACTCTGATGCTCTTCTGATTTATTTTTCTCGTTAGCCATATCATATAATTTTGTCCACAACTCAAGCCTGCAATTCTTACAGACATATCCCCTGTAAGTACGTGCCGCCGAGAGAGCGGGTTATTATCAGATATTTCTAGGCTATTATTGCTTGTTAAGCACGGTAGCAGATGCCTGGGCTGTGGGCAGCACAAGGACTTCGGCCAGGTTTACGTGCGCAGGCCTTGTCACCATAAAAGCGATCAAATCGGCTATGTCTTCGGCTCGCAACGGCTCGTAACCTTGATACACGGTTGCCGCTCTGTCTTTATCGCCTTTGAAGCGCACCTCAGAGAACTCAGTTTCTACCAGCCCCGGCTTGACTTCCGAAACTTTTATGCCTTCCTGCACCAGATCGATGCGCATCCCCCTGGAGATAGCGTCCACTGCAAATTTGGAGGCGCAATACACATTGCCATTCGCGTAAACCTCTTTCCCGGCAATAGAGCCAATGTTGATGATATGACCTTTCCTGTGGGCCAGCATAAGCGGGAGCACCGCATGCGTCACATAGAGCAGACCCTTCACATTGATATCGAGCATGGCGTCCCAGTCATCCACATCGCCGTTCTGAATAGGGGCTAGCCCATGGGCATTGCCGGCATTGTTAACCAGCACCTCCACCGCTTTCCACTCTTCCGGCATACTGTTGATGGCTTTACTGAGACCTTCCCTATCGCGTACATCAAACTGCAGCGTCAGCACAGGCACTTCGGTGATCTGCTCTTGTAGTTCTTGCAGACGCTCAGCCCTACGACCAGTCGCAATGATATGGTAACCCTGCTTTGCCAACGCAATGGCTGTTGCACGTCCTATACCTGATGTAGCCCCGGTTACGAGTGCGATTCTTGGCATATCTATTCAAAGAAAAGGATAAACGATACGTTATGATTGGTCATTTTGTCGATCAGGTTGCTGTAGGAACTCTGATACGATGCTTTTTGATTAAGCAAACCGTGTGAGAACCGCAGTTCAGGCGCGAACTTGAAGTAGGGGTAAAATATATCAAGTCCTACTCCGTACTCCAGGGCCAGGTCACGCTTCTCAGTCCGTATTTTCTCACCCGTATCAGTGTCTTTGCGGCTGCCCAAGTCTATACCTGGCTTTACACCACCTACAAAGTACATTCTGAAGTTGCCGCGCCGCTTCGCCCTGTACTTTAACAGCAAAGGCAATTCGATCATAGTCGAGCTGATCGTCGCGTCATCAAAAGCTGGTCTGTCATCGTTGGTCGGCATGTTGTCAAAGTTGATGCTACGACCGTAAAAGCCTACTCCAGGCAAAAAGCGGGCGTCCAGGTACTCGAGCAGACGCACGTTCAGCACCAGACCAGGGAAAAACCCAGGCCGTGTTTTCGCGTTTACCGCCACGCCGCCTGGCAACTGATCGGCGTATGCCTGCGAATGCTCTACATTATACCTGGTAAAAGGCATGCCCAGGTAAAACCCATAGTGTATGCGCTTTTCATCATAGCCGGGCTTGTTCTCAGCCTTAACTTTTTTCTGGGCATGGACTTGTGCCGTACCGAACACGCAAAGGATAAAAGATACCGCAAAAATTACTTTTTGCCTATGTAGATGGAGCTTATGCCAAATGTTAGTGAATGCCATTTTGTGTTTTTAAATCCAACCTCTTCAAAGATTTTCAAAAATTCCTGTCCGTCCGGAAAAGCCTGCACTGACTCAGGCAGGTAGGTATAAGCGGCACGGTCCTTAGAAACGAATCTACCTACCACTGGTAGTATATTCTTAAAATAAAATTGGTACAGCTGCTTCATCGGGAAGCGCTGCGGTTTGGAGAATTCCAGCACCACGGCTGTCCCTCCGGGCTTCAGCACGCGATTCATCTCGGCCAGTCCCTGTTTCAGGTTTTCGAAATTACGCACCCCAAAGGCAACCGTGATTGCGTCAAAAGTATTGTCCTCAAAAGGCAGGTTTTCAGAATCGCCGTATTTCAGCTCAATTTTATCGGTCAGTCCTTTGCGCTGCAGTTTCTGACGGCCTACCGCCAGCATGCCTTCCGAAATGTCTACTCCAACTATCTTTTCAGGTTGCAGGCTGAGCGCCTCAATGGCGAAATCGGCTGTGCCGGTGGCTATGTCCAGCATCAGTTTCGGTTTTTCCTTGACAAGCAGGCTCACGGCCTTCTTACGCCAAACGATGTCAATGCCAGCGCTCAGGAAGTGGTTCAGGAAGTCATATTTGCCTGCGATGTTGTCAAACATCTGGGCGACCTGCGACTTCTTGTCGTTGTTCTGGTCTTTATAGGGTACTACCGCCATGGGTTATTGTGTAAGTAACAGAAGAGCAAAAATACTCTACCAGAAACTATTATGCATGGTTTATGTTCCATTATTATAAAAAAACAGGCTGGACGTAT
The DNA here is from genome assembly GCF_014773225.1 of Pontibacter aquaedesilientis. Classification (GTDB taxonomy): domain Bacteria; phylum Bacteroidota; class Bacteroidia; order Cytophagales; family Hymenobacteraceae; genus Pontibacter; species Pontibacter aquaedesilientis. Next base: position 215,759 of record NZ_JACXAJ010000005.1, read on the forward strand.
GCCCAGCCTGTTTTTTTTTATAACGCTGATTATTTGTACAGACTAGTTAACCGGAACGCTCTGCTCCTGATCTTGTCTCTTGATAATCTTGAATTCGGTTCTTCTGTTAAGCTGCATGTTTGAAGCTGAGTTGTTTGGAGCAACCGGACGGCGCTCGCCATAACTCACAGTCACCAATCTTCTTGGAGAGATGCCTTGCTTCACCAGGTAGTCATAAGCGGCAATGGCACGGTTCTCAGCAAGCGTCATGTTATACTCATCGCTGGCACGTGAGTCTGTGTGTCCTTCGATGCTAACGTTAACACTTGGGTTTGCTTTCATGTAAGCAGCCACTTTGTCTAACTCACGGATAGCCTCAGCACGCAGATCGTACTGATCGGTATCGTACAGGATGTTTTTAAATTCAGCTGTTGCGATAACACCAGTTGGGGCACCTACGCGGGTAGGGTCATCGCCAAAGTCGATGTAGAAGTTGTGCTCGATAGTAGTTGTGTCGTTCAACACCATAGGCACTTCAAATGACTCGGTTGTGATTAGCCTACCATCTTTGGAGATTTCAACCTGGTAAGGACGGCCCGAAAGGATGCGAAGGTCATAAGAACCATCTTCCTGCTTGGTCACGTCACGGTAAGAGATTGGGCGCTTGTCAGCCTGCTGGCCATTGAAAACAAGCTCCAGACCAGGTATAGCCAGGCTGTCGTTCTTAGCGTACACACGGCCGGTTACTCGGGAAGCACGGATGTAGTTGATGGTATAGATATCCTTCTCGCCATAACCGCCGATGCGGTAAGAAGAAAGGTATGCGTAGCTGCCATCAGGACTCAAACGGTAGTAGGTATCGTCGTCTGGAGTGTTGACAGGGTAACCCATGTTCTCCGGACGGCTCCATCTTCTGGCAACAGAGTCAAACTTAGCGGAAAAGATATCATACCCACCCATTGTGCTGTGGCCACGTGAGGCGAAATAGAGCACACCGTTGGAAGCCAGGTAAGGGCTGTCATCGTCAAACTTGGTGTTGATGGTAGTACCCATGCTTCTTGGCTTGCCCCACTCACCGTTTTTCTGGCGCTGCGACACATAAATGTCCAGGTCACCGTCTTCGGAGTAGTGGCTGGTTGAGAAGTACAGCGTCTTGTTGTCTGGCGTGATAAAGGCGTCAGACTCGAAGTCTACCGTGTTGATGTTCGACCCGATGCTCTTAGGTTCTCCCCAGCTTCCGTCAGCCTGACGCTCGGAGTACATGATATCGCCATTGTTTGCAGAGCGGTACAGCAGCATTTTGGTATCGTTGTCGAACAGCTGGATAGATGCGTCGTGGCCGGAGCTTTTCAGGTTACCAGCAATAGAGCGAGGCTGCTCCCATTCATCGTTGTTTATACGGCGTGTTTCGTATATGTCCTCATAGTATTCACCGTCAGCGGCTTTTGAGCCTTGCGGGTTAGTTCCTGCACTGCGTGAAGTGAAAAGCAGGTAACTGTCATCAGAGGAAATTACCGGGCTGTGCTCCGAGTACTCTGTGTTCACGATGCCACCCAGGTTTTTCACAAAAATATCTCTCGGGTTGGCTACCTCCTTTTTCGCGTTGCGGCTATGCTGAATCAGGGTTGCCACTTCCTCGCGGCGGAAGTCGTCGCGCTTGCGAATGTTTGGGATATACGCCTGGTAATGCGTGATGGCATCATCGAAACGGTAGTTGATGTGGCTGATGCGGCCCATCCAGTACTCTATGTCACGGTCAACATTCGGCTTTGCTTCCTGAGCACGTCTGATATAATCGGCGGCCTTCTCCTTATCGAAGGTCATGTAACTAACCCCCGCATAGTACAGCGCTTCTGCATTGTTGGGGTCGTTGGCCAGTACCTGCTCGTAGTATGGCAGGGCTGCTCGGTAATTCTCGCGATCAAAAAATTTATTTCCAGTTCGGATCAGTTTTCTATTACTCTGGGCATCGGCGGTGTAGGCACCTACACAGGTTAATGCGAGCAGTAAAGAAAACCGCGAAAATAATTTGGCTAAATTATTCATGCTGTAAAGGGTTTGTTATACTTTATAATTGTTTGGAAAACGAGTCAAAACTGACCTTCATGCGAAAGGCCTATGGTGCATAACGTAGAATTTGCCTACGGGTATACATTAATATTAATAAAAATATATCTACTAATTTTCCAACCCCTCTTTCTCAGGCCTTCCACTCCATTCCAAACCCACCCCTTACGCCTTACTTAATTAACTCAAGTTGCGTGATAGTGCACGCGGGGGTAAAACAAAAAAATCTGTTCTGCCAATAGCTCCTGTACGTTTTAAAGTTTGCAGACTTAACTCGTAACAGCCATGACAGAACAGACCATT
>NZ_JACXAJ010000006.1 GCF_014773225.1 Pontibacter aquaedesilientis
TTTTACTACCTTCATACTGTGGCAGTAGGGGCAATTTACCTGGATAGTTATCTCGCACATAACTTCCTGTAAACACCCTTGCTGCCATACTTATTCCCGCATCATACATTGTAGACCACAACCTAATTTTTACCTTATATTTAGAAGACAATCCTGCAGATGCCTGCAGTTTAACCAGATTCATTTCAACCAGTATCGATTGAGCGCACCATGACTGCATACGAAGAATACGCGACACAGGAGTTAAGAATCTGGCAGCACCAAATGCAAAGGTCCCCCTCCTTTGCCAACACGCTGGCCATGAGAGCGCAGCGAAAACTGAACAGTTACATTCCAGAGAAGGTACACCAGGCGATCACAGGCACCATCAAGCAAATGGTGCGGGCCGTGCTGTTCGGCTCCGAACTGACTACCCGCAAGCCCCACCCTTTTACCTCGCTGCAGCTTACCGAGGCGCTGATTCAGGAACGTATAAAATTTTACAAAAGAGCGGCAGCGGCAGAAGGCGGCATTATCGGAGCAGGCGGCATTCTGCTGGGCTTCGCGGACTTTCCGTTGCTGTTGGGCCTCAAGCTAAAAATGCTTTTCGAGATAGCCGCGCTCTACGGCTACTCAGCCGACGACTACCGGGAGCGCCTATACCTGCTGCATATCTTCCAATTGGCTTTCAGTAGCCAGGAACAGCGCCGACAGGTATACCAGCTCCTCGAAAATTGGGAAGTTCAGGCCCAACACCTGCCGCAGGACATTCACCAGTTTGACTGGCGCACCTTCCAGCAGGAGTACCGCGACTACATCGATCTGGCTAAAATGGCACAGCTTATACCTATTATTGGGGCTCCGATTGGCGCGGTGGTCAACTACAGGCTCATCAACAAACTGGGCAACACAGCCATGAACGCCTATCGCATGCGCTGGGTGCAAGGAATAAGCAGCCAGCGCATCCGGTAGGCTTTATTTCTTACGGCTCACCCACTTGTTGCCTTTCAGCCAGAAGCGCCAGGGCAGCAGGGCATCCTCTCCGGCATAGTCAATCCCTATGCGCGGGCCAATAGCTATACCTTCGGCCTGCACTTCTACACCTCTATCTTCTACCCAAATTGTGTCGCCGGTAAGCGGTGTGCCATAGTGCTTCCGATCTATCCCCAGGGCGATGCTCAGCACGCCGGGGCCGGCCGTAAGATTGGGCTTTGGGCTGGCCATGTTGCGCCGCAGCAGCATTTCCTCTATCCCCTCGGTGGGCTCGATAGCCCGCACCAGCACGGCATCGGCCTGGCCTTCCACGTTGGTGATGATGTTGAACAGGTTATACATGCCGTACACCAAGTACACATAAGCCACACCGCCTTCGTGGTACATGATTTCGGTACGCTTGGTCCGTCGGTTCAGATGCGCATGGCAAGCCTTGTCCCCTACCCCCGAATAGGCTTCCGTCTCTACAATGATGCCCCCGGTCAGGATACCGTTATGCTGCGTGTACAGGTGCTTCCCCAACAAATCCTGCGCGACCTGCACGACATCGGGGCGGGTATAGAATGATTTTTCGAGCTTCACGTGATGAATATTGGTTATTGTGTAATGAGTGGTACAGTTGATTCACAAATAATATATTACGGAGAAAGACAGGTATATGTACCACGCTTTCATCCTCTACTCATAATCATGCATTATTCGTGACGCATTCATAAATAGTCATTATCTTTACGCCAGATTGGTGGCCTTTACTGCTTTCGTGGTAAATGCCTTAAAAGGGAAATAGGTGTAAGACCTATGCTGTTCCCGCAACTGTGATCTTCGATAGAGGGTTAGCCAACACCAACGCCACTGTGCAGCATTCGCTGCATGGGAAGGCCGGCTGACTGAAGAGAGCCAGGAGACCTGCCAGTCCGACAACACATAGTCGTATGCTTTCGGGTAAAAAGCTGCACGGCCTTCGCTATACCTGCGCGCGCTGTTCCTGCCCTATATCTGCTGGCATGCTTCGGGATTTAAGCAAGCGTATACGTGGTACCTTTATCTTACCGTCTTTTTTGTTGCCTGTCCCTTTTGGCAGGTATAACCCCGGCAGCCCTGGCGCAGCAGGATACAGCTGTGTATCAACTGAAAACAGTGGAGGTCTTTGGCAAACCCGCCGAAGTCTTTGCAGCGGGTAGTCGCGTGAGCAGCCTGGACAGCAGCTTCCTGAAAACCTATGCTTCCGGTTCGCTGGCCGATGTGCTGCAGGCCCGTACCCCCATCTTCCTGAAAACCTACGGAGCCAGCGGCATTGCCACCCCTACCTTCCGGGGAACCAGCGCCACCCACACCGCCGTGCTCTGGAACGGACTCAACATTAGTTCGCCTGCCTTGGGCCAAAGCGATTTTTCCACCCTGCCAGTCACAAGTTTAGGAGAGGTGGCCGTGCAGCACGGTGCCGCTGGCGCTACCTATGGCAGCGGTGCCATTGGCGGAGCCATCCTGTTGCATTCACCCACTTTAAATGAACCCGGCTTCGGGGCAGAGTTGCAACAGGAGCTTAGCAGTTTTGGGCGTTACTTTTCCAGCGCCGGGGCAAGGTATGGTGGCCAGAAAATTTCCGTAGGGCTGAGTGGTTACCGCTTGGCGGCTGAAAACGATTTTCCTTACCGCGACTACGGCAGCTTCGGAGCACCTACCCGCCGGCAGGAGCAGGCCCGGGTGGAGCAACACGGCTTCACGCAGGATGTGACCTGGCAACTAACTGAAAAAACGCGCCTTGCACTACACGGCTGGTATACCTATGCCGACCGCGAAGTGCAGTCAGCGCTGGGCGCCGCCAGCACAAATGCCCAGCAACTCGATAAGAACCTGCGCCTGATGGCCGACTTGGGGCATGACAGCCGTTGGGGCCAGACCAGTGTGAAGGCCGCTTGGTTCTCCGACTACCTCCGCTTCACTGACAACAGCAACCATTCCGTCACCGATATCAACACTTTTCAACTGCAGACAGAGCAAACCTATTCCTACGCCAGTCGCTGGAGTCTGCGCGGTGGCGTGAACCTGCAGCACTTTGCCGCCGATGTGCAGGGCTATGGCAGAAAGGTGACCGAAGACCGGGCCGCCGCTTTCCTGCTTTTCCGATTTGACCCGGCTCGTCGCTTGGATCTGAGCCTGAATCTGCGGCAGGCTTTTGTGAAAGGCTATAACCCCATTCCTGCCCCAACCCTCGGTGCCAACTGGCTCATGCTGGAACAAGGCGATCATCGGCTATACCTGAAAGGCAACATTTCGGGCAGCTACCGGGTGCCGACGCTGAACGAGCGCTTCTGGCGACCGGGCGGCAACCCCGACATCAAACCCGAACAAGGCTGGAGCTTCGAAGGCGGCTTGCGGCATGTATACTCCCAGGGCACCATCCTGATAGAAACGGAAGCATCGTTGTACCGCATGCTCGTCGACAACTGGGTGCAGTGGATGCCCCTCGAATCCGGTTACTGGTCGCCCCGCAACCTACAAAAAGTGCGGTCACAAGGTATAGAAATGAGTAGCCGTGCCAGCCAGAAGCTAGGCGAGTTTGATCTCGCAGCCACCGCCGGCTATACCTATACCGCCTCCGAGCAGGTGAAGGCTTATGAAGGTCCCGAAGAGTTGCATCAACAGCTGGCGCATGTCCCGCTGCACAAGGCTCAACTAGGCACTGATGTGGCTTTCCGTTCCTGGACTTTGCTGGGCAATATTACTTACAACGGTTTACGCTATACCAACAACAGCAACACCTCCAGTCTGCCGGCCTATACCTTGCTGAGCCTGGCACTGAACAAGAAATTTGGTGTTGGTCCATACCAACTCATTGCCTCGCTACGCACCGACAATGCCACCAACACCGATTACCATGTCCTGGAAAACATGCCCATGCCACCCCGCAGTTTTGCAGCCAGTCTTCGCTTTATCATACTCTAACCATATTTCAATAAACATATAAACATGAAAAAGATTACCCGCTTCCGCAGCCTGCTTTTTTCCGCTGCCTTTGCTTCCTGTGCCGTAGTTTTTGCCAGTTGCGATAAAGCTTCCGACGGACCGACAGGCGAGTATGCCCGCAACGGCGTGCTGATCTCTAACGAGGGAGCCTTTACAAAATCAAATGCCTCGGTTAGTTTTTATAGCCATGATAGCCGTTCGGTTGAGAATGAGGCCTTCAAGAAGGTGAACAACCCGCTGGTGCTGGGCGATGTTTTGCAGCACCTGTCTGTGCACGGCGATCGGGCTTTCCTGGTGATGAATAACAGTGGCAAAGTGACCGTGGCCAACGCCAACACCCTGAAAGCCGAGGGCGAGATCACGGGTTTAAACGCGCCGCGTTACTTCACGGCCCTGAACGAAGACAAAGGCTATGTAACCGAGTGGCTGGATTACGACCCAGTGACTTATGCGTATGGCAACGGCCGGGTAGCGGTGATCGACTTGAAAACACTCACGGTTTCCCGTACGATCACGGTAGGCGTGCAGCCGGAGCAATTGGTCATCAGCGGTGGTAAATTGTTTGTTGCTAACAGTGGCGGCAGTACCGTATCGGTAATCAACACGGCAACCGATGCTGTGGAGACTTCCGTCACGGTGAATGAGGGCCCAAACAGTTTGGCATTGGACCGCAACAATGTGCTGTGGGTGAGCAGCCGAGGCAAGAAAGTATACAACCCGGCAGACTGGTCCGTGAGCGAGGAGAACAGCACCCCTGGTACACTTACCAAAATCAATCCTGGCAACAATTCGGTTAGCAGTGTCCTGACTTTTTCGCGCAATGCGCCTTCTCCAAGCAAACTGACGGTTAACGATAGCCGCGATAAGCTTTACTATGTGTACAATAACAGGGTATATGAGCAGCAGGTGAATAGCAACTCCTTAGCAACCAAGCCGCTCATCGACCGTGGCACTTATGTGCCTTATGGCTTCAACGGCTTGGGTATAGACCCGGGCTCAGGTATGATCTACGCAGGAAAAGCCCCGAACTTTACTTCAAATGGCTGGGTGGTGCGCTACAACAACCAAAGCGGCGCAGCAGTCGATTCTTTTCAGGTGGGGATTGCTCCCAACGGCTTTGTCTTCCGCTAGGCTTATACCCTAATTTAGCTATACCTGAAACCAGAACTGCCCAGCCTCTTTGCGGAAGCCGGGCAGTTCTGGTTTATACTGTTCCCTTATTGTTTCTTAGGGTTCTGGTTCAGGTTTTTGTCGTAGCGTTTATCGCGTTTGCCCTCCTGGTTGTAGGCGCTGTCGCCAATGGCGGTTTCTTCTCTGCCTTCATATATTTCCTCATATTCCGCAGTGGTATCACTGTATCTACCGGTACGGTCCATTTCTTCGGTCTCCTCAATATCGCTGCGCTCTACATTGGTTTCGCCTGGGTCGGTGCCTGTGCTGCAGGCGGCCATACCTACACCTAACAGAGCTATGGCAAACAGGTAGGCTTTCTTCTTTATCGATTTCATAGTTTGATTCGTTTTACGGTTTTAATAGCGGAGCACTCCTTCGGCAGCTCGCATGATAATGTACGACCAGCCCACAAATTGAGTTGAAAAAACACTGCAACAACCCTGCTCAACGTATGATTCTACAAGACTAATGAATCACGCTATGGAAAAGAAACAAGATAAGCACCAGCCCCCAAAAACAACCAAGGAGATGTCCACGGATGTAAACAAGGTAAAAGGACAACAGCAATCGCCACCACCGCAGGGCACCGGCGAAAATGATCCTACAAACACAAAAGACGACAGTTCTGACGCAGAGGCACAAAAAGGCCATGCCTGATAGTAAGCTACGCCGCTATACCTTACCTTTGCGGCTTCACGTTTTTTTTATGAAAAAAGCTATTCTGAAGCCGTCCGTTAAGCGCAAGCTGCTGGTTATCTTTTTGCTCTGCCTGTTCTCGGCATCAGCCCTGCAACTCTATACTTTTGGGTTCGCCGACAACTTCTTCCTGAACTGGTTTCGTATGTTTTCGGTGCTGTTTATACTGGTGGGCACCACCGTGCTCGCTATTGTGCCGGGCGTCAACTACCTCGTTAACAAACTATAGAAGCTACTGCGGTAAGTTTTTAAACTGGAAAAGCCCGTGACAACATCACGGGCCTTTCTCATATCGGGAACAATTGAAACACTTACACCATCACAAGCCACTGCTTCAGGCGATTTTTTTTGCGCCGCATTCCGCGACCTGAAAAAGCTCTAACCAAACTTAGACTATTTCACCAGCCCTGAAGCATTCAACTTTTGATGATTATAATACAAATATATAAATATTTAGATTGATTTATATCAATAAATATGATTAAAGTGCATTATTCTCTCTCCCCTTCCTGTCAACTTAATATAAGCCGCTCATCACCAGTATCTAACAATTGAACCCGCCTCGACTCGGCACTGTTGAAGGGGCAGTATTTATTTCGAAAGCGCTGCAGAATCAGTAGTTTTGTAGTCCGCGCCTTATTCAGGTGCCTGTTATTATAAGAATCCTCAGACTTGAAGAAACCAACTATACTGCTTATTACGCCGCCGCTCACGCAGCTTAACACGCCATACCCTGCTACCGCCTATATCAAAGGCTTCCTGCAGGGACAAGGCTATACCCTCACGCAAGCCGATTTTGGCATTGAGTTGGTGCTGCGTATGTTCACGAAGGCGGGCCTGGGCAGAATTTTCGAGGCGATCGAAGCAGGTGCCTTCGAGCTATCGGACAATAGCCGCCGCATGGTGCGCCTTAAGCGGGAATACCTGAACACGATCGAACCGGTCATCCATTTTCTGCAGAACAAGGACAATACCCTGGCCCAACAGATCAGCTACAGCCGCTACCTACCCGAAGCCTCCCGTTTCGACCAGGTGGAAGACATCGATTGGGCATTCGGCAGTATGGGTATTACTGACCGGGCCCGCTACCTGGCCACGCTATACCTGGAAGACCTCGGCGACCTGATCAAAGAGACCATTTGCCCTTACTTCGCCTTCAGCCGCTACGCCGATAAACTGGCCATGTCGGCTACCTCGTTTGACCCGCTGGAAGAAGCCTTGCAGACGGAACCCAACCTGGTGGACCAAATGCTTTTGGAGTTGCTGGAAGAGCGCTTGCAAGAAGTGAAACCGGATGTCGTGGGCTTTTCTATACCTTTCCCGGGTAACCTTTACGGTGGCTTGAGGCTAGCCCAGTATATTAAAGCAAATTATCCACACATCCATACCCTGATGGGAGGCGGCTACCCAAATACAGAGCTGCGCAGCTTGCGTGAGCCGCGCCTGTTCCAATACATTGATTTTGTGACATTGGATGACGGCGAAGGCCCGTGGCTGAAACTATTGGAATACCTACAAGGCGAGCGCCAGGTGGATTTTCTGCAGCGCACTTTTATGCTGCAGGATGGTAAAGTGGAGTTTATAAACGGCTGCCTGGACAAGGACATTCCGCACACCGAGGTCGGCACACCCGACTACAGCGACCTGCCACTGCAGGATTACCTGTCGGTGATCGACGTGATCAACCCGATGCACCGCCTTTGGAGCGATGGCCGCTGGAACAAACTCACCGTGGCGCACGGCTGCTACTGGAAGCGTTGCTCTTTCTGCGACATCACCCTTGATTATATTTCTCGCTACGAAACGGCTCCTGCCACCTTGCTGGTCGACCGCATCGAGCAGATCATCGCCCAGACAGGTCAAACTGGTTTCCATTTTGTAGACGAAGCCGCACCGCCTGCTGCCCTGCGCGACCTGGCCATTGAGCTGATCCGACGTGGTGTCAAGATCACCTGGTGGGGCAATATCCGCTTCGAGAAAACCTTTACGCCTGACCTCTGCCGCTTGCTGGCCGCTTCGGGTTGCATTGCTGTATCGGGTGGTTTGGAAGTAGCCTCTGACCGCTTACTTAGCCTGATGCAAAAAGGCGTGAGCATCGCACAAGTGGCCCGCGTGACAGATGGTTTTACCCAGGCCGGCATCATGGTGCATGCCTACCTCATGTATGGTTTCCCGACGCAAACGGCACAAGAGACGATTGACTCGCTGGAAGTGGTGCGGCAACTTTTCCTGAATGGCGTAATCCAGTCCGGCTACTGGCACCGTTTCAGCATGACGGCGCACAGTCCGGTGGGCAAGCACCCCGAGAAGTTTGGTGTGGTAAGAGTGGGACCACCGGAAGGTGACTTTGCCAACAATGACCTCTGGCACGACGACCCGCAGGGCACCGACCACGAGATGTTCGGTCCGGGTCTGGCGAAAGCCATTTACAACTACATGCACGGTGTTGCATTGGAAGAGCCACTTTCCTTCTGGTTTGATTTTAAGGTGCCGCGTGTCACCACCGACCGTAACCTGATCGCCAAAGCCATACAGGAACCCGCCAAACCGGACAGCGATCGCAAGCTGGCCCGCGTGTTCTGGCTGGGTAACGTGCCCGAGATCGACTTTATGATGTATGCAAAGAAAGGTCAAACCATTGAGCGTTGCGTCCTGACGTTTTACGAGAAAGCCGAAGATTTCCAGATCAAAACCACGGCTAATATCGGCCAGTGGCTACTGGAGCAGTTGACTTTGTTGAGCACGGAAGAGGCTCCATCTGTAACGCTACAGCAATTGGAAGCGACCTACCCACCAGACGCGCATATGAATTTCGTAGAGTTTTTGGCCTCGCCGGTCTGGTTTGAGCTGCGGGAGAAGGGCTTGTTGTTGCTGTAAGTTGGGATTTAAAAATTCAAGTTCTAAAATAAGACTGTAAAAAGGAAAAGGCGCTTTTGAGGCGCCTTTTCCTTTTTATACCTGTAATGCTCCCTTATGCCTTTTTCAAAAATTCCGTCTTTAACACCACTGTGCTCTTGCCCATCCGGCACTCCACCTCATGGGGGCTGCCTGTCAAACGGATGCCCTTGATCACGTTGCCTCGCTTCAGGGTGGTAGACATCCCTTTCACTTTCAGGTCTTTTACCACGTGCACGGAGTCGCCGTCGTTGAGGATGTTGCCGTTGCTGTCTTTGGTTTCCATGTTATTACGGTTCGAAGTGACACCTTGATTGAGCTGCAAGCTACAAATTTGAAGGCCATATCAGAAATTATCATGCAAAGAGGCACCCATAGCCTGAGCCCTGGGTGCCTCTAAATCATATACCTGCCTATACCTTAATCCCGCTTCGATTTGAGTAACTGCCGCAGCTCAGCGAGTTCATCCCGATACTTGGCAGCCTGCAGAAAGTCGAGGTCTTTGGCGGCGGCTTCCATCTGCTTCTCGGTTTTCTTGATGAGCTTTTCGAGCTCGTCGCGCTTCATCATCTGGATCACCGGTTCAGCCGCAATCGACACATCCTCCGGACCGGCGTACATCTTCACCTCTTTTTTCTTGGAGTCAGCAACCGATGTCTGCTCAAATATCTCGTCCTTGGTCTTGAGGATTGTGCGCGGCGTAATGCCATGCTCCTCGTTGTAGGCCATCTGGGTGGCGCGGCGGCGGGTGGTTTCGTCGATGGCACGCTGCATAGAACCCGTAATGCGGTCGGCATACATGATCACGCGCCCTTGCTCGTTACGGGCAGCTCGCCCCATCGTCTGGATAAGGGATCGCTGGTCACGCAGGAAGCCTTCTTTGTCAGCGTCGAGGATGGCCACCAAACTCACTTCCGGCAAATCAAGTCCCTCGCGCAACAGGTTCACACCGATCAGCACATCGATAATACCCAGGCGCAGTTCCCGCAATATTTCCACACGGTCCAGGGTTTTTACCTCGGAGTGCAGGTATTTCACCTTTATGTTGAGGCGGTCCATGTACTTGGCCAGTTCCTCGGACATGCGTTTGGTCAGTGTGGTCACCAACACGCGCTCGTTTCGTTTGATGCGTTCGTCCACCTCGTCCAGCAGGTCATCGACCTGGTTGGCGCTTGGCCGTATCTCAATCTCCGGATCCAGCAGGCCGGTCGGGCGAATGATCTGCTCTACAATCACACCTTCTGATTTCTGAATCTCATAGTCGCCCGGCGTGGCGCTCACAAACACTACCTGATGCATCAGGCTCTCAAACTCGTTGAACGTGAGCGGTCGGTTATCCATGGCGGCAGGCAGTCGGAAGCCATATTCCACCAGCGACACTTTGCGCGAGCGGTCGCCTCCCCACATGGCGCGTACCTGCGGTACGGTTACGTGGCTCTCGTCAATCACCATCATGAAATCATCCGGAAAATAATCGAGCAGGCAGAATGGGCGCGCACCTGGGGCACGGCGGTCGAAGTAGCGGGAATAGTTCTCTATACCTGAGCAATAACCCAATTCGCGGATCATCTCCAGGTCAAACTCGGTCCGCTCCTTTATGCGCTTCGCCTCCACCGGTCGGTCCTCTTTCAGGAAATAGTCGTGCTGGGCCACCATGTCGTATTGTATCTCATGGATAGCCTGCTGCAGCGTGTCTTTGCCGGTCACGAAGAGGTTAGCCGGGTACAGTGTGATGGTTTTCTCGTCGGCTAGCTTCTTGCCAGATTGCGGATCGATGCGGTGTATCTGCTCCAGTTCGTCGCCGAAGAAGTACAGGCGATAAGCAAAATCTGCATAAGCTGGGAAGATGTCGACCGTGTCGCCCTTCACCCGGAATGTTCCACGTGTGAACTCCGCCTCAGTGCGACTGTAGAGAATCTGCACAAAGGTATAGAGCAGGTTGTTGCGGCTATACTTTTGGCCCGGCGCCAGGTATACGACGTTCTTGCCAAACTCCTCCGGGTTACCGATACCGTAGATACAAGACACCGACGCCACCACAATCACATCCCGGCGACCCGACAGCAGGGCCGACGTCGTGTGTAGACGCAGTTTCTCAATCTCCTCGTTAATTTGCAGGTCTTTTTCTATGAATACATCCGACGACGCAATGTAAGCCTCGGGCTGGTAGTAGTCGTAGTAAGAGATAAAGTATTCTACCGCGTTGTCGGGGAAGAACTGCTTGAACTCTCCGTAGAGCTGGGCCGCCAGGGTCTTGTTGTGGCACAGCACCAAGGTCGGTTTGCCCACATTCTTGATGACATTAGCCATCGTGAAGGTCTTGCCCGTACCCGTGGCGCCAAGCAGCACCTGTGCGGGTTCTCCGCTCTGTATACCCTTCGTGAGTTGGGCTATCGCTTTCGGCTGATCGCCGGTTGGTTGAAATTCTGATGTTAGCTTAAAATCCATTCGATGGTTTTACGACATGTAAAGATATACTATAACATGAAAAATGAACTGGAAGTTTAGCTTTTGTTGATATTAAAGCTGGAAAAGCCAAGGTATGGAAAAACAAAAAACCTGCTCTGAAAGCAGGTCTTTGTACGTCTAACTATTCCTAACAAAAACATTCAAAACCTTAGTGCCCCACCGTGTTGGCAGGGCATACCTGCTTTACTCTGACGGGTGGGTACATCATATATATGGCGGCGCAAAAAGGGCCGTAATCGCCGTTCCGTTCCAGTGAAAGGTGCAATAACAGACCGGCTTTACGTAACTCCAAAGGCAGGTTATCGGTCGTAACGAACCCGCTTTGCAGCTGGCCCACGTACTCCTTGCTGCGCTGACCGGGTGCTGTTTCATCTCCAAGCACCTTCAGTACAACCCAGCCCCCTGCACAGTCAGGTCCTATTACCTCCACCTGCACGCACGAAGGCACCGCCTCCTCCTCTGTGCAACTCACCGCAAGCAGCGACAGCAGCAGACAGAGTATGGCGATACACAAGGTGCTTTTCATAGTTGTAGATTGTACTGGTGAACTTTATTATGATTGTAACAGCCTAACAGCAGGGTACCGATTTTGTGCGATGCCATGCGGTAGCAGTCTTCTGCATGGCAAGCTCCATATACCCTGTGTTTGGAAAGTCTGGTTTACTTGTATAAAAAATAAGTATCGGTGAACACGGCGCTAGGTTCCGTTCCGCTGTAGGTACTTTCCAGCACCAGCTTGTTGCCCTGGCGCTGCATGAGCCGGACCTGCGCAGACCATCCGAAATTGCGCAGTACAAAGCCTCCTTTTAAGCGGGTATAGTCCGCCTTGAAACTGTCGCGGTATAAACTGTTTGCACTTTGTGTGCTCCTGCGCTGCAGAAAAGCACTGTCTGCCTTAAACTCGAAGTAATCGTCATCTGTCCCGTAGTACACAACCGAAACACAGTTGCCGCTTCTGCACAACCTGTTATTAACCCTCTCGATGCGCCATTTGCCCTGCACGGCCTGCTGTATTTCCATTTCCTCAAACATCGGCTGCATGTCTTCGTCTGTTTTGTTACAACCCGCCGTCAGCCCAACAAAGGAAACGGCCAGCACCACTAGCCCTATTCTGGATTTCATAACCATGAAAAAACGCTGCGTTTAAGAACCAACCACCAAGCCCGAGCAACCGGACAATATGACTGACAGGAGCAAAAGCGCCAGCAATACATACCACCCCGATAAGTTTTCCCGGCCAGCGGCCACAAAGGCCATCAACGATTGAAGAACGGATCTCATGAACAGCATCATTTGCATAGCGCTTTAAAAATCAATCTTTTTACAATTACATGATTCTTAATTGCGCCAAAGGGTTGCAAGCCCATGGAAAAATAAAACAATTATTTTCTGCCGGCTCCCAATTGATAGTTAAGCGCCACATTCAAGCCCAGCGCGTATGGTCTGCCTTGAGGGGCCATGGCATTTTCGGGATCGGCTACAAGCGTGCTGAAGTAGTTTCGCACCTCAGGGCCGAGCGCCAGCGTCAGGTTTGGCGTCAGCCGCTTGCCTATGCCCACCGATGCATTGCCTGACATCTGCACCTGACGGAAGGGAGACTCCTCATCTTTGGGCGAGTAATTCACCGCCTGCACCTCATTGGTCGATGCGGACACACTGGACTCCAGCATAAAATTGGCCGCTACGCCGCCTGCCACATACACAAACCAGTCTCTGGCAATGCCGTGCTCATACTGCAAGCCGACAGGTATGGACAGGTAACGGTACTTGTAATCCACGTCAAACGCCTCACCGGTTCTGGCCACACTGATCGAGTCGGACGCAAAATCGTTTTTAAGAGAGGAAAGAAAGATGGTAGAAGGGCTCATCTCGAACTGCTCTTTGGTACGCGGCTTAAACCAGAACTGGCGCACCACATAATTTGATTTAGTACGGGCCGTGTTCTCACTATACCCAATACCAGTCAGGAGTTTGAGCTTTTCTTTGAGCTTGAAGCCAGTCTTCACTTCCATGGTATAAGAGAAGGCAGGCGCAGTCATGTCCTGATACTCATTGCGAGCCGCACTCATGTTCCGGAACGACTCCTGAGAGGCATTCACGTCGGAGGAGGAAGAAGCAATCCCCATTCTGCTGGAGCTCACTCGGGATGGCTCGGGTAAACCGATGTTCTGCTCAAAATAGCCTGGCGCATAGGCCAGGCTCAGGCTCCAGCGATTGTCGCGGCTGTTATGCGCTGCTGCTTTGTCGCTCTCTTTGTTGAGTGTGCTGGCAAGCACCGTTGCCTGCTGCTGACTCTGCTGCTGGCGCACGGCATTTTGCTGCTCGCTCATTTCCACAAAAGACCTGGACTCGGCTGCCAGGCCACTGTTACGCTGCGGTACTGATTGCCCTGCATTAGATTCGATGCCGAAGGTAATGGTGATGCGCTCCCAACTTATGATTTGGCTATACCTGTTGCCGCTTGTAGCCCAGGGCCCGTTTATACCTGAGCCTATACTACCCGGAACACCGCCTGACACAAAACCTTTGCCCTGCCTGGCTGTAGGCGCCACGCTGTATCCCAGAAAGGGGCTATACCCGGCTCCGGCGTTGTAGTACGTACCCATTTCGCCTTGCCCGCCTGTTATGGCAACTGCCTGAGCTGAATGCCTGGCTTCGGAGCCTGCAACACCACGTGTGCCGGGCTTTGGTATGGCCTGAGCAGTTTGGGGCTGCGCAGCGCCTGCCGGCTCCGCGCGCTGTTCCAGGTAAGCTTGCATGGCCGCTTCTGGCGTTACCGGTGCCAGGGAGGCTTGGCCTGCTTCAGGCCGGGCGGCTATACCTTGCGGCGAAGCACCCATAGGCAGGTTGCGGTTGTAGTAGAAGGCTAGCAGGGAGCCCGTTAAGGCAAACAAAACGAAACAGGCCGCCGCGAGTTGACGGTAGAATTGTGCGCTCTTCTTGTAGCCCTTATTTTCCTGCACTGTCAGGTCGTGGTCTATACGGGCCCACAGGTCTGGGGCAGGATTGGCCTCAGCGTCGAACAGGCGGCGCTGGAACTCCTCTTCCAGGGTATGGCGCTTTTGGTTATTGGCTGATGACATGCTCTTGATATATTTTATCCTGGCGCTCGAGCATACCTTGCAGTATGACACGGGCGCGTGAATATTGTGATTTGGAGGTTCCTTCGGAAATGCCCAGCATCTCCCCTATTTCTTTGTGATTGTAACCCTCGATGGCGTACAGGTTGAACACCATGCGGTAACGTGGGGCGAGGCTTTGGATCATGCCCAGCAACTCATCCATGGAGTAGCCGGTTAGGTTGACATCTGCCGATGCGATATTGCCCGCCTCTTCCGTTTCATGTGAAACGGTCATAAGCGACTTTTGGCGCAGTTGTTTCAGGGCCGTGTTGATCATGATGCGCCGTACCCAAAACTCCAGCGGACAGTCCCGCTTGAAATTCTGAATATTGGCGAACACTTTCACAAACCCCTCCTGCATCATATCCTCTGCCTCAAAGCTGGTAGGCGCGTAGCGCAGACAAACCACCATCATCTTCTTGGAATAAAGGTCATACAGGAGCCGTTGCATGTCCCGCTTGCCGGCCATGCACCCCTCTATGAGTTTATCCTCGTCTGACTTAGGTTTTGTAAAAAGCTTCAAACGCCTTTTCTGTTAGCTTCACCTCTATGAGTCCCATAGACAGGCAATGGTTGCAAGCCCTATAAAATATTTTTTAAGGCGCTCTCAGCAGGTGCCCTGAAGCATGAACAAGTTACCTGCCAGGTAAAGCTAGTAAAATTTAGTGTTTGAACATGACAATCCTTACCTATTTGGGATTGGGCACTTAATGGGACCACTAACGCCAGGAGGGCATGGTGGCATGGGCCTGAAACCAATGAAGGCCTTCCACAATGGAAAGGCCTTCGTTGGTATATTTGAGGTGAGAAATTCGTTACAAAATTGAAATGAACAGTAGCTTGTAGAACAGAATGGCCACTGCCGCCGCCGCCAGCACCCAGGCATAACCTATGACTTGATAAGCTTTTGTAGCAGCGTCGCTTTCATGGCTCAGCACTTCATAGGCTTTTAGTCTTGCCTGCCCTAACACATTTTTGGAAACCAGCTGGTAGGCCATATGCAGCCCCAATGCAACCAGCACCACGTCGTCTATAAAACCGAAAACGGGCACCAGGTCAGGTATGAAGTCTATTGGAGAGATTGCATACCCGATCACAACAGCTAAAAGAAATGGGACATACCATCTTACCTCCGGGTGGCGGGCAGACAGGTACAAGGCATATATCTCTGCATTCATCTCATGCGCCTTCTGGCGTAGGTAAGTCAACTGCATCATGGGTATTAGGGTAAGGCGTGCGTTTGCTATACCTTACGCAAAGTCCCCATCATAATGTTGCACGCAACAGAATATAACCGCAATATATTAGAACAGCCGCTCGTTGTTCCAGATTTCCCAGGAAGCCTCGGCTTGGGCATACAGCATCGGCATGCCATTGATCGTCCTGGCACCGGCTACACGGCCTTTGGATAGGAACAAGGTCTCCTCGGGGTTGTACACCAGATCATAAAGGAAATGCCCCTCGGTCAGCGCCTCATAAGGTATGGCAGGAGCCCGCTCTATATCAGGGGCCATGCCCAAGGGTGTCGTGTTGATAATCAAGGGATAAGCCTGCAGTACTTCCGGTGTTATAGCCGCATAAGCCAGCTCATTTTCAGAAGGATTTCTTGAAACGCAGGTATAGCCTATACCCAATGAACTCAGGGCAGCCCATACCGCTTTGGCTGCCCCGCCAGTACCCAGCACCAGCGCCTTGCTCAGTTCTTCAATCGGATAGAATTGTTGCAGGGTATCCCGAAAACCAATGAAGTCAGTATTGTAGCCTTTGAGCTTGCCACCCGAAACGCAAATGGTATTGACGGCCCCGATCTGCGCAGCACTTTCATCGAGCGCATCCAGATAAGGTATAACCGCCTCCTTGTAGGGCACGGTCACGTTTAACCCAACCAACTCAGGTTCGCGAGCCAGTAAAGCAGGAAAAGCCGTGATCTCAGGTAGTTCGTAGAGTTCGTACCTGGCGTTGGCTATGCCTTCCGTCTCGAACTTCTCGGTAAAGTAGCGCTTTGAGAAGGAATGCCCGAGCTTTTGGCCGATGAGTCCGAACCTGCGCATACCTATACCCTTTCGGCTGTGTTGTCGTCGGTCAGGCGGTCGATCAGGTATACCAGCAGGAAGCCGAAAATAGCCAAGCCGATGGCGTAGAGCAGGTATGGCTCCTGACCTGTTAGCTGCGCGTAGGTGCCCGGAGAGACGTTTTCCTGAATCAGCGGTTTCACCACGCCATGGCGGTCGGTGTAGGTCTGCACGGTTTGTTTCCAAGGCCATACCTTGTTCAGGGAGCCTACCATAAAGCCCGTCAGCAGGGCCACCGTGATGTTGTAATAGTTCTTGAGCATCCAGTTGAGCACGTGCGAAAAGGACAGGAGACCTGTCACACAACCCACAGCGAACACCAGAATCATATCAACCTTAAACTCCTTGAGCGCATTCATCATGAATTCATACTTGGCCATCAACAAAAGCAGGAAGCTGCCAGACAAGCCGGGCAGAATCATCGCACAGATGGCGATAGCGCCGGAAAGGAATACAAACCAATAGGCCTCCGGCGTCTGCATCGGCACGGCAATCGTCACCCAGTAGGCAACGGCTATACCTGCCAACCCTGCCAACACCACGATGGGCCGCCATTTGGTTATTTTCTTGCCAACAACCAGCGCCGAAGCCACGATCAAGCCGAAGAAGAAGCCCCACAGCATGATCGGGTAGTTTTCCAACAGGAACAGCACCAACCTGGAAAGGGAAGCGATGGAAAACAGAATACCAGTGACCAGTACGACCAGGAACGTGCCATTGATATGGCTCCAGAAACCTTTTAAGTCGAAGCGGGACAGCAGGCGCAACGCCTCGCCGTTGACGGAGCGAATGGAGTCAAGCAGCTCTTCGTAAATACCGGTGATGAAGGCAATCGTACCACCGGACACACCCGGTACAACATCGGCCGCTCCCATGCCCATACCTTTGGAGAAAAGCAGCAGGTACTCTTTTAAAGATCTTCGTTTCATGCTTTTTTGATCTGATTTTGGATAAGCACAAAAAAATTGCCCCTCAGTTTTGCTGACGGGCAATTCAATGTTTTCCGGACGTATTAAGCGTCAATAATGGGTGCTCCGTTGTTGAGGAAGTGTGAAAAGGTATCGCCGCGCAGGCCCAAACGGATCGTCTCGAGCGGAATAACCTCGCTTGGCGCAATGTTGCCCAAGTTCACGTTCGCACCCAGCAGCTTGATAAACCATACCTGCTGTGCTTTCTGCGGTGCTTCCCATAGTATCTTCTCAAAGGGCACCTGCGTCAGAATCTCTTCTACAAGGCCGCTGCGCACCTCGCCGGTTGAACGGAACAAGCCGACATTGCCGCCTTCACGGGCCTCCCCGATCACTTTCCAGGCACCGGCGTCCAACTCGGCCTGCATCAGCCTGATCCACATGTAGGGCGGGATGATCTTCTCAGCGTCTTTGGAGCCAACCTCGGACAATACGGTCACCTGCTCAGCCAGCGTCTGAATATAGCCGCACTTTTTCTCGTGCGACATCTCCAGCGATCCGTCAGACACCTCGGCAAAGGTCATGTTATACTTGTCGAGCACGCGGCGGTAGTCGTCGAACTGGTTGCGGGCAATAAAAGCCTCGAACAAAGTGCCACCAAAGTATACCGGTATACCTGCTGCTCTGTACACGTCCAGCTTTTTCTGCAGGTTAGGCACCACAAAAGAAGTGGCCCAGCCCAGTTTCACGATATCTACGTAGTCACCTGCTACTTCCAGGAAATCTTCTACCTCACGGATGCTCAAGCCTTTATCCATGGCCATGGTAAAACCACGCTCACGCGGCTTCGCCTCACGCTCTGGCAGGCTGTTCAGATTATAGTTGTTGATCATTATTTGCGGTATTGGTCAATTAATCGGGATAATGCACGCTGCGACTCCAGTTCTGGAAAGAACTCAAACAGCAGCTTGTGTTTGTCGAAGTCCAAAATTAAAGCATTTTCCAGATAATTGTAAGCTTCCCGGTATTTTCCTGCCGAAAGCATGTAGGCGCACGCTCTATAATACAGCTCTGCCTCGTCAGGCTGCAGTTCTATCGCGTTTAAAATAATATCGGTGGCTTCCTCAAAATTGCCCTGCTCATACAGAATGATCGACCAGTTCAGGTAGATGTCCTTGTCCTCTGGCTGAATCTCGGCGGCACGGGCGTAACTTTCGAGTGCCGACACCACATGGCCCACATGATACTCCGCCGAAGCCAGCGCTACCCAGTAGTCTACACTGTCGTCGTACAGGTTCACGGCTTTCTTGAAGAAGTGCACGGCCTCATACCATTTGCCCTGCGCATCCAGCACCACGCCAATACCAAACCAAGCCTCATCCATATCCGGATCAAGGTCGATGGATTTCTGGTAGTAGCGGCGGGCCAGGTCCCACTGCTGCATTTTCTCGTAGCATTCCCCTATGTTACAAAACACCTCCGCCGACGGGGAACCGTGCTCCAGCATGGCATTGAACGCCTCTACCGCCTTGGTATATTCACCCAAAAACACATAGGCGTTGGCCATGTTGTTATAGGCTGTGATAAAGTCAGGCTTGATGATAGTAGCATAATCGTAGGCGGCGATGGCTTTGTCATAAGACCCCAGCTTGTTATAGACGTTGCCCAAATTGAACCACGCTACATACGAGTAAGGGTCTTTGTCGATAAAAGCCTGAAAAAAGGGCAAATCCTCGCGCATAGAGCCTGTTATCTCCATGCAATAGATGATCTCCTGCATGGCCGCCTCGTTTTCCACATTCAGCTCAATGCATTTCTTGTAATACTTGATGGCCGAGCTAAACTTGCCCCAACTCTGGTACGTCAATCCTATGTTAAAATAGATATCGTCGCGGTCCTCGGCAAAGGCCAGCGCTTTTTTGAAATGGTCTACGGCGTCGCGGTACTCGCCACGCTGCGTAAAGATAATGCCACGAGTCAGGAGCACGTCAGGGTTCTGCGGCTCTACTTCGGCCACCTGATCGATCAGCACCATGGCGTCCTCGAAGTTGCCGGACATCGCCAGCAACTGCGCCTTGTCTATTTGAAGCCCGGTCGAAAAAGGATATTGTGCGATGGCAGAATCACAGGCCAGCAATGCCTTCTTATAGTCAAAGTTGGCGGTATAGTGGTCTATGATATATTCAAAATCGGTCAGGTCAAAAAAAACGGTCTCGTTTGTTCCCAGCATCTGTTCGAACCTTATAATCAGTTCAGAATCCTCGCTGTGCTCGTCAAAATTCTCTTTCATCTCCTATATCCCACAAACTGCGAAAAGCAGCTTTTGTCTTCTTACTACATTTATAAACTGCAAATAGTTTAGTTTGAACGGGCCACTTCCAGACCACTCTGATCCTGTGCTATTTGCCGTAATCCATCACACGTCCAGGCAATGGTTTCGGTGAGTGGCCTGAAGGCCAGCCCCACTGATTTACTAACCTTTTGGCTGTCAAATAAGTGGCTTTTGGCTGATACACGGGCTGTGTCCTTGGTGATCAGCGGGCGGCCTCCCGTTAGCCAGGCCCGGACATGCTCCAACCGCCATACGACCTCGGCCAGCGCCGGAGATACCTTGAAGGACGGGGCTTTTTTGCCAAAGCACCGGGCGGCCTCTTCAAAGAATGCCTTGTAGGTAAGCTGCCCTGCATTCAATATAAATCTTTCGCCGGATATTTCCGAGAAAGTGAGTTGTAACATAGCCTCTACCACATCGCGCACGTCCACAAAATTGGCAGTGCCACCGGTATAGAAAGCACGTTCCTGGTATACATATTTAAACAAGCGTGTACTGCTGCGGTTCCAATTGGCCGGCCCCAACACAACCGATGGGTTCACGATCACGGCTTGCAGGCCTTCGGCTATACCTCGCCATACCTCTAGCTCACCAAAATGCTTCGACTCGGCATAGACTGATTGCTTCTCGCCTGCATCCCATTTACTGTTTTCATTCAGCACATCCATACCTTTGCCGCGTCCTATGGCGGCGATAGAACTGACATGGCATAATTTAATAGGCTCCTCGGCCTCAAGGCAGGCATCTACTATGTTGGCAGCGCCTTCTACATTGACCTGCTGAAGCAGTCCGGCGTCCTGTGGCGCATACGACACCAAGCCAGCACTGTGAAACACATAGTTGATCCCTTTCAATGATTTTCGCAGCAGGGCAACATCCAGTATGTCTCCTTCAACCCACTCTACCCGATCCGTGCCTTGAATGGCAGGTACCCGCCCACGATACAGCGCACGCACCTGATGCCCCTGCGCCAGAAGTGCCGGTATAAGGTAGCTGCCAATCAGGCCGCTGCCGCCTGTCACGAAAACTGTGGCCATGAGTAAAGGTGATTAGTGGATTATAGCTTGCTGTTGAGGAGTGGGAGTTCCAGCGCCTTCACGAGGTACTTAGAGTAAAGTACTTTTTGCATGTTGGCGATGTGCTTCAGGCTGTGGGCATCGGAACCCAGAAAGTCTACCAGTCCGGCGTCTATCAGTTTTTCGACCACCATTTTAGCGCCCGGTGAATAGTAACCTGTAAGTGAGTTGAGATTTGGCTGTAACAGTACGCCCTGTTCGCGCAGCCTCACCAGATCATCGAACTTGCCATAGAAATAGGTATAGCGCTCTGGATGGGCCAACACCGGCTTGTAGCCCAGCGACTGCATTCGAAAAATGGCCTCGCGCAGGTTGAGCGGCTCGTTCAGGAAGGACGTTTCAAACAGCAGGTAATTATCTCCGAATGTGAGTAACTCCTCCTTGTCCTCCAGCTTCTGCAAAAGAGCCTCATCCAGGTAATGCTCGGCGGCGCAAGCCAACTCTATGTCTATACCTTCGGCTGTTACGGCCTCCTGCAGCACCTGCAGGCGCTCCCGAATTATCTCAGGGGTGTTGCGATAGAAATCGCTCATGATGTGCGGCGTCATGATGAGTTTGCGATAGCCCATTTCCTTCATGGCGCGCACCAGTTCCAGCGACTCCTCCACTGTAGCGGCACCATCGTCTATACCTGGCAAAATGTGTGAGTGCATGTCCACGCCGAGTATATTCAGCGACTCAACTTGCACTTCTTCCCTGCCAAACAAATTCTGGAAAAACTTTATCATTTGCCTATTTAAACCGTACGTACACGGCACCTAACACCAACATTGCCAAACGCAACAACGCAACATCAAAATAACGCAATAATTGCACGCTATCAAAATAAACGAAGCCGTTACCGGTTTGTATATGAAAAGGCCAAATGGAGACAACTGGAAAAAGCGATACGGAGACTACTGGACTTAGCTGTCCGTCATAGTAGCCAATAGCATATGCGGCCAATCTATTTGTTGTTTGAACATCAATTAAATCAAAATTAAACTTTGAATTTGCCAAGCGGCCTTATTTGGTTAGATTTGTAAACCCTTTATCAATAGTTACCGGTTATTCAGGTATAACACTCGACTATAAAAAACTAAACTTAGATGGAATTTAACTACACAGAAAACCAGCGCATGATTGCCGATATGATTCGGGACTTTGGCGTGAAGCATATCAAACCAAAAATGATGGAGTGGGACGAGAGCCAGGAGTTCCCGATTGAGGTATTTAAGAAACTGGGAGAACTGGGGCTGATGGGCGTACTGGTGCCTACAGAATACGGTGGCTCGGGCTTTGGCTACCTGGAGTATGTGACGGCCATCGCAGAGCTGTCTAAAATAGACGGTTCCATCGGTTTGTCAATGGCAGCACACAACTCTCTCTGTACGGGTCACATCCTGCAGTTCGGCAACGAGGCGCAGAAGAAGCAATACCTGCCTAAGCTGGCTACCGCCGAATGGATCGGTGCCTGGGGACTGACGGAACCGAACACAGGCTCTGACGCCGGCAACATGCGCACCGTGGCTGTGCAGGACGGCGACTACTGGGTGATCAACGGGGCTAAGAACTTTATCACGCACGGTAAAAGCGGCAATGTGGCCGTGGTAATTGTTCGCACGGGCGAAGTAGGTGATTCTCACGGAATGACAGCTTTCGTGATAGAGAAGGGCACACCAGGATTCAGCGCTGGACGCAAAGAGGACAAACTGGGCATGCGTGCATCCGAAACCACAGAGCTGATATTTGAAGACTGCCGTGTGCACAAAGACCAAATGCTGGGTAATGTGGGCGAAGGCTTTATTCAGGCAATGAAAGTATTGGATGGTGGGCGGATCTCTATTGCGGCTCTATCGCTAGGTATAGCGCAGGGTGCCTTTGAGGCAGCATTGGCCTACTCGCAGGAACGCAGCCAGTTCAACAAGCCCATCTCCAGCTTCCAGGGTATTTCTTTTAAACTGGCAGACATGGCAACGGAGATTGAGGCGGCATCGCTTCTCACTTACCAGGCGGCCGATATGAAAAACCGCGGCCTGAATGTGAACAAGGAGTCGGCCATGGCGAAACTCTATGCCTCAGAGGTATCGGTAAGAGTGGCGAACGAGGGAGTTCAGATCTTTGGTGGCTACGGCTTTACGAAGGACTACCCAGCCGAGAAGTACTACCGCGATGCCAAACTCTGTACCATTGGTGAAGGAACGAGTGAGATACAAAAGCTTGTGATCTCAAGAGCAATCTTAAAATAATTGCCTTTTAAAGATCATCAAAATGTGCCTGCAGGCAATTTTATACCCTGCAGAAGCCTTTTTTTCAGAAGATTGCGTAAATATTTTCCCAATCTGTTGATTTTTAATTAAAACATTAAGTAAATTTGCAACCCTAAATATCAGAAGAAGCGAGCAAAAATATGATTATTGTAAACGTAAAAGATAACGAGTCTGTAGACCGTGCCTTGAAGAGATTCAAGAAGAAATTCGAGAGAACTGGTGTTCTGAAAGAACTGAGAGCGAGAACGTTCTTCGAAAAACCATCTGTTTCTAAGAGAAAGCAAAAAGAAAGAGCGAAGTACAAGCAGCAGCTTTTCGCGAACGATAATTACTAGTCTTTCTTTAAAGATATTTTATTTTTCCATACATTAGTATATCTGAGACACACATCAGGTATACCAATGTATGGAATTATTTTTTAAGTATCTCGAATACGAGAAGCGGTACAGCCCGCACACCCTTACTTCTTACCACACCGATCTGGGACAGTTCGCGCAATACCTGCAGGACACCTACCAGATTACCGATCCCGCTGAGGCAGACCATTCCATCATCCGGTCCTGGATCCTGACACTCGTGCACAAAAACCTGGAGGCCCGTTCCGTTAACAGGAAAATCGCCTGCCTCCGCTCCTACTACAGATTCCTGCTGGGCCAGCAGCGTATCGCGGCTAATCCGATGCTGCGCATCAAAGCGCCCAAGGTGTCAAAAAAACTCCCTGCCTTTGTGGCCGAAGAACCTTTCAATCATTTCCTGGACAGCTTTACATTTGAAGACAGCTTTGAAGGGCAACGAGACAGGCTGATTCTGGAGTTTTTGTATGGTACCGGCATCCGTCTTTCCGAATTGATAGGTATAGCTCATGAAGATGTAGACCTGCACGCAGGCACAGTGCGCGTACTGGGCAAAGGCAACAAGGTGCGCATCATTCCCCTGAACGACACCCTGGTTGCCGCCATCAAACACTACCTGGCGTACAAGAAAAGCCAGTTTGGCAATAACAATTCAGAAAAGCTACTCGTTACTAATAAGGAACGTCCGCTATATCCGAAATTCGTTTATCGCGTCGCAAAAAAGTACATCAGCTTGGTTACTACCTCCGAACATAACAGCCCGCATGTGCTGCGACACTCCTTCGCAACCCACCTGCTCAACAAAGGTGCTGACCTCAATGCCATTAAGGATCTACTCGGGCACGCCAGTCTGGCGGCCACGCAGGTATATACTCACAATTCAATAGAGAAACTCAAATCGATTTTTGAGAAGGCTCACCCAAAAGCATAAGTTTAACCATAAAATGTTACGATTATGAAGCTACAAATGCATTCAATTCACTTCGAGGCTGACAGACAGCTGACCGATTTCATCCAGCAGAGAGTAGATAAACTGGAAACATTCTACGACCGTGTAGTGGAAGGAGAAGTGTTTCTTAAACATAATAATAACGGAACCGAGACCAAAACAGTAGAGATAAAGCTTTATGTACCGGGCAGCACCCTCTTCTCCAAAGAAGAAGCCCCGTCCTTTGAAGCCGCCGCCGATGCCGCAGTAGAGGCTATGCGCCGACAGCTCAAAAAGTTCAAAGACAAGCAGATGGCGCATCATTAAGCCGAAAAACACACCTCACTGTAAGGTGATATTCATAAGAAAAGGCCTGCTGAAATCCAGCAGGCCTTTTTTATAAGCGAATTTGGTCAGTTATAAACCGAACTCTTCTTTAATTTTATCTACGTAGTCCAGCTTTTCCCAAGTGAACGTCTCAAACTCTTTCACAGTGGTCTGACCATTGGAAGTCATTTCTACTCGCTTGATGCCCGGTGTTCTGCCCATGTGGCCATAAGCCGCCGTCTCAGAGAAGATCGGGTTCTGAAGACCGAAGCGCTGCACAATCGCGTATGGACGCATATCGAACAGCTTATTCACTTTCTCCGCGATCTCACCGTCACTCATGATGTTACCATTGGCGTCTTTCACTTTTGTGGAGCCATAAGTTGTAACATACAGGCCAACTGGCTTGGCTACACCAATAGCGTAGGCCACCTGCACCAGTGCTTGATCAGATACTCCGGCTGCCACCAGGTTTTTGGCAATATGACGCGCCGCATAAGCAGCAGACCTGTCCACCTTAGACGAGTCTTTGCCTGAAAAAGCACCACCACCGTGCGCTCCCTTGCCACCGTAGGTATCCACAATGATTTTACGGCCGGTCAGTCCAGTGTCTCCATGTGGCCCACCAATCACAAACTTGCCAGTTGGGTTAATGTGGTATACAATCTCGTTATTGAACAGCTTCTGGATACGCTCTGGCAATTGCTGTAATACGCGTGGCATCAGAATGCTGTCCACATCCTCTTTAATCTTTTGCACCATCTGCTTCTCAGCAGCCAGCTTGGCCTCGTTGCTGTCTCCTTCCGGCAGCACAAACTCATCGTGCTGGGTAGAGATCACGATTGTATCGATTTTCTCAGGCACATGATTATCGCTGTAACGAATGGTTACCTGCGACTTGGCATCAGGGCGCAGGTAAGTCATTTCCTTGCCTTCTTTGCGAATAGCCGAAAGTTCCTGCAGTAAAAGGTGCGATATGCTGAGTGCCAATGGCATGTAGTTGTCTGTCTCGCTTGTAGCATAGCCAAACATCATCCCTTGGTCGCCAGCGCCCTGGTCCTCTGGATTGGCGCGTTCCACACCCTGGTTGATATCGCTGGACTGTTCGTGTATAGCAGATATGACACCGCATGCGTCGGCGTCAAACATATATTCTGACTTGGTATAGCCAATACGCTTAATCACTTCACGGGCAACCTTCTGCACATCCACGTATGCTTCGGTCTTCACTTCGCCGCTCAGCACAACTAGTCCTGTCGTTACCAGTGTTTCGCAAGCCACCTTAGACTGTGGGTCTTGCTTCAAAAATTCATCTAAGAGGGCATCAGAGATCTGATCCGCTACTTTGTCCGGGTGTCCTTCTGATACAGACTCGGATGTGAACAAATATGGCATTACAATAGTGGGTTTAGGTACAAAGTATAAACCTGCTGCAGGAAACTACAGCGCCTGCAAAGCTACGGCAATTCCTGCACACTTAAAAACGATCGCCTGCAGAAGACTGAAAAGGAAGTTTCGCTCTCCGCAAGTTAGCACATTCTTGCATTTAACACATAAATATTTTACTGCTCATTTCAAAGACCTTGTGGTTCAAAGACATCAATAAAGGCGTTGCTTCGGGAAAATAGGAATAGAAAACCTTTTATATATAGCAGCGTTTCTATCATAAAAATTGCACGTTTTTAAATCAGACATATGAAAAAGTTTATCATGATGATATGGTGCCTGACCTTCGTTACAGGAGTGGCAGAAGCACAACGCGAATCCCCTTATAAAACTAGCTTCAAAGTAGACGGCCCGATTACGGCGGCAGGCATGGGCCTTAGCTACTATGGCCTGACGCTCATGCAGGACAAAGACGGACTGACAGAGGAAGAAGTCAACAGGCTTAACAGGAACGATGTGAACGGCTTCGACCGTTTTTCGGCAGGCTACGATTCAGAGCGTGCCAAATTTATAAGTGATTTCCCGTTCTATGGCTCTTTCCTTCTACCGTTCTCGCTCATCAGCAATGCCAACGTAAGAAGCAATGCGGGCCAGGTATTTGGCCTCTATGTGCAGACCATGGCCGTGACAGGCGCCCTCTTCACAATGACCAATGGACTTAACCCGCGCATCAGACCTCTGGTGTACAGCCCGGATGTGGAGCTTTCTGAGAAAACACGCGCTAATGCCAGAAACTCTTTTTATGCAGGCCATACGGCTGCGGCGGCAAGCGCGAGTTTCTTCTTCGCCAAGGTTTTCCATGACTTCAACCCTGATTCGCCGCTTCGGCCTTATGTGTGGGCAGGTGCCGCAGCAGTGCCTGCTGTGGTAGGCTACTACAGACTGAAAGCTGGAAAGCACTTCCTTAGTGACAACCTTATTGGCTATACCATGGGAGCCGCTGCCGGCATACTGGTGCCGCAGTTGCACAAGAAAAGCAACAACTCAGGTTTCTCTATTAATCCCACCATCATTCCGACCTTCAACGGCATGGCGTCGCAAGGGGCTAACGTGAGCTATACCTTCTAATCAGTACCATGAAAGGGTCGCTGCTAAGTTTGAGCTTTGTCCTATACCTGGGCCTGTCAATAACTTGTCAGGCCCAGTCTGTTTTCCCTTACAAAACAGACTGGGTAAAAGATGGGGCCATCACGGCAGGCGGTATAGGCCTGACGGTCGTGGGAAGCACTATCCTGCTCAACAAGGACCGGCTGACAGAAGCAGATCTTCAGATCATCCGCATAGCCGATGTGAACAGGTTCGATAGATTTGCGGCAGGCAACTATAGCGCATCGGCGGAGCAGGCCAGTGACTTCCCGTTTTATGGTTCTTTTGTGGCTCCCCTGTTCCTGTTGTTGGATGATGACGTGCGCTTGCAGGCTCCGCAGGTATACCTGCTGTACGCACAGGCCATGTCGATTACTGGTGGCCTGTTCAGCATGACGGCGGGGCTTACCGAACGAAAACGGCCGAATGTGTATGCTACCGATGCACCTTTGGAAGCGAGGCTGCACAAGTACGCCACCAATTCCTTCTTTGCCGGCCATACTGCTGCTACCGCTACAGCCACTTTCTTTGCCGCCAAGGTTTTCCACGATTTTAACCCCGACTCTCCTGCCCGGCATTTTGTTTGGGCGGCAGCGGCCATTACACCAGCCACAGTAGGTTATTTGAGACTTAGGGCCGGCAAGCATTTTCTGACGGATAATATCATTGGCTATACCTTGGGGGCAAGCGTCGGTATATTAGTGCCGCAGCTGCATAAGAAAAGCAACAGAACAGGATTATCTATTCATCCCACCCTTATTCCAACGGATATTGGGCCTGCCTTCCAAGCCGTAAATCTCAACTATACTTTCTGATCATGCTATTCCTTCAGGTATAGCACTCTAACAAAAAAAGCGTGTGACAATTCAATGCCACACGCTTTTTCATTTAAATCAGCTCTTGTTACTTTTTCAGGTTTTCCTCAAAGAGTTTGTAGATTCGTTTGTACTCATCCGTCCAGCTGGCTGGCTCTGTGAAACCATGGTCCTCTACAGGATAAACAGCCAGTTCCCAGTTGTCCTTGCCCAGCTCAATAAGCCGTTGCGTGAGGCGTACCACGTCCTGGAAGTGCACATTGGTATCCACCATACCGTGGCAGATCAGCAGTGCCCCTTTCAGACCTTCAGCATAGTAGATAGGAGAACTCTTGGCGTATGCCAAGCTATCCAGTTGCGGAACATTCAGGATATTGGAGGTATAGCCATGGTTGTAATGCGCCCAGTCGGTTACCGAACGGAGCGCTGCGCCAGCCGCAAATACATCGGGCTCAGTGAACATGGCCATCAGGGTAATAAAGCCGCCATATGAGCCGCCATAGATGCCGATTCGCTTAGGATCTACGTTATACTTATCCGCAAGCATTTTGGCTCCATCTACGTGATCGCTCAGGTCCTTACCTCCCAT
Organism: Pontibacter aquaedesilientis; assembly: GCF_014773225.1. GTDB lineage: Bacteria > Bacteroidota > Bacteroidia > Cytophagales > Hymenobacteraceae > Pontibacter > Pontibacter aquaedesilientis. Next base: position 28,476 of record NZ_JACXAJ010000006.1, read on the forward strand.
GAAGCGGTAGATGCCTGTACGCACGTCCCGACCATAGCCGGCGCTGCCTCTGTAGTCAATGTCGAGTACGGTATAGCCGTTGTCAGCCAGGAAATTGTGGAACATGTATTCTCTGAAGTAAGAGCTCCACCATTTGTGCGCATTTTGCAGGTAACCTGCTCCGTGCACGAAAATCACAGCCGGGCCATTGGCCACTTTGTTCTTAGGCTGATACAGACGGGCATACACATCTACCCCATCGCTTGCCTTAAAGGATACTACCTCTGGTTCACGCCAGTTGTAGGCTTTGAACTCATCCGTCAATGACTCCGTAATCTGCTTTGCCTTGGCTCCTTTTTTATTGTCCTGCACATAAAGTTCCCAGGGCTTGTTGCTGTAAGAGTAGCGTATAGCCAGGGTCCTTTCATCTGGAGACAAAGCCACTTCATGCGCTCCTGTTCCGGTGGTCAGTTGCGTCAACTCACCGCCCTGTAAAGGCATTTTATAGAAATGCTTTTCGCCTGGATGTACTTTGTTGGCCGTGAAGTACCAGCTTTTCTTGTCCTTCGACAGTTGTGGTCCTGAAATCTCAAACTTGCCGCTGGTCAGGGCCTTTTTGTTGCCGTTGCTCACATTGACGGTGTACAGGTGCGAATAGCCACTTTCTTCCGACTGAAACCATACATGCTCGTTGTCCGGCATCCAGCCAATATCACCCGTACCATAGCCTATACCTGGTCCGTTAATCCAAGCCTCATCGCGCTGGCGGTCGAGCGTGGTTAGTTTGCCTGTAGCCGGATCGAGCTTCAGGATCCATCGGTCTTTGTTGTCAGTGGCACGGGCCACCATGACAGCGTGTTTACCGTTATCAGACCAGATTGGGCCGAAAAGCACTGCGCTGCGCATTTCCTGCTTGGCAGGTTTCGCGGCCTTCTCTTTTGCCGCACTGGCTTTTGTGTCCGTATCCAGCAGGTAGGCAGGTTGATCATTTATACCTTCCAGATCTTTGACTTGCAGGGCATAAGTTGTATCGCGTCGGATATCGTACACAAAGGACTCGTAGGTAGCCTGTGCATCGCCTACTTTGGTGCGGGTGTTGATGTCTTCAGTATAACCCGATGAAGTCACAAAATCAGGCACGATGGCTACTTTGGCGTTTTTGGGCCGCGTGACCAGACGGTAAGTAATATGCCGCTCATCCGGGCTAAGCACCATGTTGTCCACGGATTTCTCCCCCAGGTATATTTCTTTGGGCCGAGAAGGACTGTCTGCCTTCTGCTGTTTCTGGGCAGCGGCCTTATCCGCTTCACGTTCCCGCACGATCTGCAACAAGGCCAGCTGCTGTTCTTTCAACCAGTCGCGCTGCGGATCTTTGGCGTCTCCGTTACCAGCCTTTGTTCCTTTTTTGAAATCCGTGAGTTGCGCGACCTGCCCGCTGCTGATGGTCCACAGGTATAAGTTCCCATCTTTAATGTAAGCTACTTTTTTCTCGTCGTGGGTAAAAGAAGGACTGCTTTCACGCTCCACCGTGTTGGTTACCTGCTGGGTTTTGCCGCTCTTCAGGTCAAGCAGGTAAATATCGCCGTTCTTTTCAAACAACTTCTGGGTCTGTGCCCGGTTATACCTGCCGAATGGACTAGGCAGTGAGCGTCGTTCCTGCGGACTCACCTTCCGGATATTTTTCCCGTCGGCCGACACGCTATACAGGGAATCCTTCCGGTTCGCTTCCGGGTTCCAGTTGAAATAGATTTTTTTGCCGTCTTCGGACCAAAATACGTTGCTCGGTGAAGTGCCGATCCAGGTTGGGTCGCGCATGATCTTCTCCACGCTCAGTTTGGTGTTATCCTGCTGGGCCTGCACTGTTGTTCCGGCCAGCATCAGCCACGACATCAGCAGCACGGCTCTCTTCTTAAGAAGCATAATTAAATAGGTTGTCTTGATTAGATAGATGTTTGTACCTGAAAATAAGCGATTCTTCCTGAATATGCCAAATTATCTCCTGCCAGCAGATTGGCATCAGCTTCGTCTACTTCAATTTAGCATTGCTTAACGCCATCGGCGGATGCTGTTCATCGAAATTGGTCAGATCCTGGTAAAGCTTGGCCAGGGCAAGCACATTTGCTTCGCCGTATAGCTGCCCCATAAACGTAATGGTGGTCGGCATGCCATTCTTCTGAAAACCGTTTGGCAGCACAACGCAAGGATGGCCCGTCAGATTAGTCATCACCAGGTTGCTTCCTGCAAAAGAAGGGCTGATGTAAACGTCTATACCTTTAAGCTTCTCGTGCATTTGCTGTATTATGAGGGTACGCACGCGCTGGGCCTGTAAATACTCTACTGCGGTAACAAAGCGGGCCGCTCTAAAGATATTGGGCCAGGCATTTTTGTGCTGTTGCACCATGAGGCTATCACGACCGCTACGTGTCAATTCGTCGAAGGCCGTAGCCCCTTCCACAGAAATGGTCAGGGTCAGGTCGCGTGCAGGCAAGTTAGGCAACTCAATCGGCACCAGCTCTATACCTGCTTGCCTCAGGGCTTCCAGTGTAGCTTTGTCGTTATCTTTAAATGGATAATCGCGGTCAAAGTCTTTGTGCAGATAGCCGACTCTTAGTTTCTTGGGGTTAATGTTCTTGTTATAGTTAAAAGAAGCATCTACTACTGTCAAGTCCTTGCCATCTGTACCGTGAATCGCATTGAACACAATGGCGCAGTCCTCAGCCGAGCGGGCAATCGGCCCGATCTTATCCATCGACCAACTCAGGGCCATTGCTCCATGTCGGCTCACCCTGCCATAGGTGGGGCGCAGTCCGGTGGTGCCACATGCCGTGGAAGGCGAAACTATAGAACCCAGCGTCTCCGTGCCGATCGCGAAAGGAAGCAAACCAGCCGCTACTGCAGCAGCAGACCCTGCTGATGAGCCGCTCGATCCTTTTGTTATATCCCAGGGCGACCTGGTTTTTCCGCCATACCAAACATCGCCCATCGCCAGTTCGCCCAATGTCAGTTTGGCGACTAGTACTGCTCCTGCCTGCTCCAGCCTTTCCACAACGGTGGCATCGAGGTTGAGTTGCTGGTCTTTGTAAGGCACCGATCCCCAAGTGGTTTTATAACCTTTTGTTGCCAGCAGGTCTTTCACGCCATAAGGTATACCGTGCAGTATCCCTTTATACTTCCCGGCCTTTATTTCCTGGTCTGCCCGGCGTGCCTGTTCCAACGCCAGTTCTTCCGTGAGACTTGTCACGCATTGCAGCGTGGGGCCATGTTGCTTTAATCTGGCCAGAAAAAATTTGGTCAGTTCCTCAGAGCTGATTTGTTTTGTGCGCAGCAACTCTGCCAGTTGGGGCACGGTGTAAAAAGCCAGATCATCTCGATTCTGAGGAAGCTTTATACCTTTCTTCCGCTCTACCTCAAATTTCTCACGCTTCTCTTCAAAGCGAAAGCCAACAGGTATAGGATTAAACTGCAGCGCTGGTGCTACATCATTCGTCAGGGGCTGTTGCCTGATAGACTGATAGCTTTTCCTGAATTCTGTTAGGTTAGTTGTGGCAGAGTCCAGTTGTGCGTCATTAAACTGTAGTCCGATCACCTGTTGGGCATTTCGAAGTATACCTGCAGTTATCTTGTCGTCTGCCAGTTTAGAGACGAATGCACCTGTTGTAAATGCGGTAATACCTAGAATTGCATATGTACCAATTTTCCCCATCTATCCTTTATGTATTAGGTTAATTAAAGCTTATAAGTTACTCATTCTTTTGCAATTTCCACTAGATTCTAAAGCTGTAATCTGTCTCAAGGTCATGCACTATCTCTACTTTGTCCCTTTGGAGAAAACATAAAAAAAACCGCCTCATGCTAAGCACGAGGCGGTTTTTTTATAAGTCTATAGACTTAATTTACTATTAAGGATTTTGATCTGAAGCTGAAAGCGCTTTGTTGTTATTGATCTCATCCTGAGGTATTCTGAAAAGGATTTGTGGATCTGTGATAGAGCGCTCTTTTACCAAGATAAGGGCCTCAACGTGCTCACCATTTGCAGCAGTACCAGTGATTCTCTTCACAGGTCTGTTCAAACGCTTAAGGTCCAGTATAGAGAAGCCTTCTCCCCAAAGTTCAATTCTTCTCTGGATCAGAATCTCTTCAATAAGTGCCTGACCGGAAATAGCTGGCGCTACATAGGCAGCATCTCTGGATCTTACAAGAGTTTCCAGTAATGCAACTGCCTCTGGTGCTCTGCCTAGTCTGGCTAGTGCTTCCGCCTCGATCAGATACATTTCAGAAGCTCTCATCAACACGTAGTCAGCTGCCCATGAACCTGCTCCCGGTAGACGGAATTTCAAAGAAGTATAGTTTGGCTGAGTTCCTTTGTTGTCGGCCACAGGAGCCTGAACAATTTCTTTACGAACGTCAGTTGCTGACATTTTCTCATAAAGTTCTCTTGTAATAAGCTTCTTGCTACCAAGTCCTGCATAACCACCCGCTGTGTTTGACATGTGCGAGAAGAAAGACGCATATATTGTAGACTGGTCGTTTGGAATCTGAAGACCCCACATCCACTCACTGTTAGCTACACCGAATCCAGCCTTGTAAGTAGTGGCATTCATCAGAGAATAACCTTGACGAGCTTCGTTCGCTTTCATGCGAGCTCTCTCCCAGTTTTCCATCTGCAAAGCTACACGAGCCTGAAGACCTTTAACAGTTTTCTGGTTGATGTGAGAAACCAGGTCTTTTGTTTTACCTTCCAATAGAGCTTCAGCAGCATCCAGGTCGGCAATAATCTGGTTGTACACTTCTTGTACAGTGCCACGGCCTTTACCTTCTGTTGTTGGCTCTGTATACAAAGGCACACCTGGAGCATTCTCATGTCCTTTGTAGGTATGCTGGAACATGTTAATCAGGTAGAAATAAGAGTGTGCTCTCAGGAATAAAGCATTCCCTTTAACATAATCTTTACGTGCCTGTGTTCCTGTAGCATTGTCAACATTGGCAATGATCAGGTTAGCATTGTTGATTGTTCTGTAGTAGTATCTCCAAGCAACACCAGAACGGGATGTTGTAGTAGCTGTCGCGTAAGCTGAGTGGTTATACTCCGCTACGAACCAACCATAACCACGCACAGGAGTAATAACGTCATTACCCATCATGTCCATTGTCAGGTCATATGACTTCTGACCATAGTTTCCGTGGTTATCCATACTTGTCCACAAAGAACGATAGATACCATTGAGCGCTACAGTAGCACCTTCGGTTGTACCAAACACCATTTCATTTGGCACTGAAGATGAAGGCGCTGTATCCAGGTACTCCTTGTCGCAACCGGTCAGCACTAATACTGCCAGTGCCAGCGGAGCTAGTTTTTTAACTATATTTTTCATACTGATAATATTCTTAATTAAAAGTTACCGTTTAGACCAAGCGTGAAAGTACGCATTACCGGATAAGAGAAGTCTGAAGTACCGGTGAAGCTACGCTGTGGGTCCATACCTTCATTTTTAGTGAAGATTTTGGCATTGTCAACTGATACGAATGCACGCATGTTGTTTACACCAATTCTTGAAGTCAACGTGTTTGGCAGTGTATAACCTAAGTTGATATTCTTAACATTCAGGTAAGACGCGTCGAACAACCATCTAGTAGAAGCACCATCCTGACTAGCAATTCCTTGCTGTAGTCTTGGCACATCGGTATTGGTGTTCTCTGGTGTCCAGCGGTTCAGTATATCTTTGCTGAAGTGTGTACCATAAGTACCTCTATGCATCAAACCAGCATAGTTACCGTCGTAGAATTTACCACCCACTTGGAATGTCATCAAAACTGCAAGGTCAAATCCTTTGTAGCGGAATGAGTTAGAGAAACCACCGATCAGATCAGGAATAGCAGATCCACGGTAAGCATAGGTTGCATTGTTGATGTTGTTCGTTACTGTATCCTGACCGATGATCTGGTAAGCCGACGAAGCTGGGTTGTACAAAGTTTTGTCTGTGCGGTACAGGGCATCACCATTGTTAGGATCTACACCGTAATACTCACGCAGCCAGAAAGCATAGATGTCCTTTCCTTCTGCAAGACGCTTGGTGCCGTTGATGATCGGGTCACCGTTTGGCATTTCCTTAATCTTGTTCTTGTAGCTTGTCAGGTTAAGGTCCATTCTCCAGTCGAAATCACTTGTGTTAATTGCATTGTAACCTAACTGCAATTCCCAGCCATTATTAGACATCGTACCAATATTCTGCCACATTTCCAGACCACCAGTTGAATAAGGAGTAGGAACCGCGAACAACAAGTTGCTAGAGATACGCTGGAAGTATTCTACTGTACCCTCTACTTTGTTGAAGAATCTGAAGTCAGCGCCCACGTTGAAGTTAGCGTTAGATTCCCAGATCAGGTCAAGAGCAGGAAGTGAGCTTACAATCGCACCTGGAGCATTTCCATTGTTCCAACCCAGAGAGTAAAGACCTTGCCACTGGTAATAGCTATCAGTTGCTTCGTTACCTTGCTCACCGTAGCTACCTCTTAACTTCAACTCATCGATCCAGTCAGCAGAAAGGAAATCTTCTTCTGAAATTCTCCAGCCTGCGCCTATAGAGTAGAAGTTACCCCAACGTGAATCTTTGTAGAAACGCGAAGTACCGTCTCTTCTGAAGCTGGCAGAAGCCAGGTATTTATCAGAAAGGCTGTAGTTTAACTGAGAGAAATATGATTCGATCTTGTGATCAGAGAAACCTGAAGTACCGTCTGTAATAGTAGCAGCTGCAGCAAGTTCATTTGTTCCAGGGAACGCAAAACCTGTTTTGGTAGCAGATACGTTTCTAGACTCATATTCGTAGTTTTCGTGACCAGCCAAAGCACGTAGGCTATGGTTTCCAAACTGCTTATTCCAAGTCAACACTTGGTTGAAAGTATAAGAAGTTGTTCTGGTATCAGACTTAGTAGAGCGACCGCTTACGTTTTGAGCGTCACCGTATAGAGAGTTTTGGAAAGTAGTTCCGAAACCGTTGTAGTAGTTACCACCGAAAGTAGTCTTGAAAGTAAAGTCTTCCAGGAATTTCACTTCAGCAAAAGTATTCACAGTTGCTTCGCTTCTTCTGATAGATCTTTCGTCAAGCGCTAATGAACCTAACAAGTTAGAGTTTGGCGCATATGGTCTGGCACCCATCTGACTAGCATTACCCCAGTCCAGTGCACGATCACCTGTTGTCGGATCAGTCACGAATTTACCTTCGCCATCACGCTGCCAAACCGGATAGATAGGGCCCATGTAGCGAGAATAATAGAACGGGTTAGAAGTAGCAGTACCTGTTGCGTAGTTACCCTGGTTCTCAGACATGTTACCAGCGATATTGATACCAGACTTTAACCAGTTAGTTACTTGTGTATTGATGCTAGCACGTGCATTTACACGATCGTATCCAGAGAATTTAGCAACACCTTCTTCCTTGATGTAACCAACAGACAGGTAATAGTCACTTTTCTCAGCACCGCCAGAAACGTTCATATTCACGTCAGTACGGTTAGACTGCTGGAACAATTCATCCGCCCATGAATCGCTGTATAGAAGACGAGCATTTGGGTTCAATCGGCCAGTAGTCGCGTCAATCACCTGATTGCCAGGCACATTGTATGGGTTGTAAACAAGGCCGTTACCACCTGCGATGTTATCAGATGCGAACTTGTTTGCACCAGCGATATCTTTACCAGCAGTAGGAGCTCCTCCAAGTTTAGCATTACGCATAGCTTCCCACATCAACTCATAGTACTCCTGCTCATTTACACGCTCGTACTCAGGTATAGCGCGGTCAGAAACACCTCTTCTCAGGTTAACAGCAACGCTAGGTTTGCCTGTTTTACCTCTTTTAGTTGTGATCATGATCACACCGTTGGCAGCACGCGAACCGTAAAGGGCAGCAGCAGCAGCATCTTTCAATACTGTTACAGACGCAATGTCATCAGTAGAAATAGACTGAAGCGTACCGCTGAAAGGAACACCATCTACAACATAAAGTGGCTCACTGCTAGAGTTGATTGAACCGATACCACGAACACGCACAGAAGCATTAGAGCCAGGAGCACCACCACCATTGGTAGTCTGAATACCTGGCACAAGACCTTCAAGCACACGTGTAACAGATGTTACCTGCTGTCTTTCAATTGCTTTTGTACTGATAGTAGACTCGGCACCTGTAAAGGCTGTTTTTGTAACAGTACCGTAAGGAACCTGAATTAGAACTTCAGCTAGTTGCTTATTATCAAGATCAAGCACAACATTAATATTGCTGTTTGAACCGATAGCAGCCTCTTTAGTCACGTATCCAATGTAACGAAACACTAATGCTTTAGCATCTGCTGGTACATTTACACTGAATGATCCGTCTGCATTAGTCGCCGTACCAGTAGAGGTACCCTTCACAACTACAGATACTCCTGGAAGAGGCGAATTGTCACCTGCTCCCGTAACTTTACCTGTTACTGTCCTGCTTTGTGCCATCACTTGGCCCAAAAGCGCAAACAAAAACAGGAAGTTAAGTAGTAATACTTTCTTCATAAACTACACTTGTTTTGTTAGGTTGTTGATAAAAGATTAGATAATAGAATAGTTTTCTCTCCAAATATAGAGAGAAAACAAACACCGCAAAACCTTTAAATGAAAATCTTCGTAAATAATTTTTCGCCCCGAAACTTTCCTGACAAGTCTCTCAAAGCTTCCTATGCGTCTAATTTCCAGGTTTTTGACCACAGAAACCTCAAATCCGGAGTAAATTTGTATGCTTAGAGCCGCGCAGATGAGATTTAGTTTGAATGCAGGATGCATTCCCATGATAACTCCCCTTATCACCCCTTAGCCTATACCCATATCCATTGTTATACCCATGCAAGATTATGCATGGGCATGAAGGTTGTTTTAAAAAACTCACACATTACACGCTAACTCGTTCAACTAGAATATACCAGGGCACCTGATGTTATAGAGCGTCAGACGAGCTTGGAAATAGCATCGCTAAACCCCGTACCCGTTTGTTCCACCATATTGCCCCATCATCATAGCATGCACCTGTTGTGCTTCTTTCACATTGTACTCAAAGGCCAGGCGCTTGTAATTGACGACATCGATAATGGTGCCGATGAAGCAAAGGCCTCCGGTGAATAGGTATAGAAGTCCCATGCCGATGCTGCCAAGGATAAACCGATGTACGCCTGCCACTCCAAAAAATCCGATTGCGGCTGTTATAAGGATCAGCAGCGGGTCACGGCGGCGGGCTCGGTAAATAGTCGCAAACTGCTGCGCTTCCTGGTCGGACATGTTGTTAAAGATGCCTTGCAGGTAAGACATCTCGTCTGGCTCCAGTTCCGGCATAAAATTAAAAACGTTTGGCATGATGATTATTGGTTAGTTGATTCCTAATTTGTGTCCTGCACAGCCATAGCAGCGAAAAAATACGCCTGCCAAGTATAAGCAGTGCCGGCAGTCCTAGTATATGGGCCTCCCAGGAAGCCCGCCACTCCCCTCTGAACAGGAAAGCGATGCTATGTCCCAATCCGCAACCGGGGCATCGCGCGTCGGTTACCCAACTCCACGGACAAAGGCTAAAAAGATGCGTTTCCATCGGATTCATCAGCGCCAGCAGCACAATGGCAACCACCCAACAGACCGCCTCCAGAAATCCGTTTGTTCGCAAAAGCCTTGCATGATGTATCATAGATGCTGGCATAATTCACATAAGTTATGTCAATTATCTGATAACCGCAAACATGGTTAGTATTATCTAGCCGGGCTATCCACTTGGTCCGGGTAACAACCCCATAAACGATTTACGTATGATGAATGAAAACCTGGAGGAAGAAACTGAGCGATGAAATGCAATGTAGGTCAAACTGAACAGAAGTTGCGCGTGCTGGCAGGTATAGCTATAGTCGGCGTGGGTGCCTATTTTAACCTGAAAGGGCTGGCGGCGCTAGGGCTTATACCGATCGTAACTGGCATGCTCCGTTACTGCCCTGCTAATCACGCCATCGGCTACAATGGCTGTGCCGTGCACCCACACCACAAGGTTAAAAGCGCCGTGCTATGACAAAAGCCTAACCCGAGACCTGCCTGTCTTTACCGGTTGGCTTCTTAAAGGCCCTTCAGACTTGATTTTTATTTTATAGCTTTATAAGATCCAATCCGTTCACCACTATTTAAAGCACCTTGAGAAAAATCGTCCTTTACATTGCCGCCAGCACCGACGGCTTCATCGCCCGCCCCGACGGCAACATCGACTGGCTTCAAGACAAAAAATACAACATCCCTGATGAAGACTTCGGCTACACTGCTTTCCTGCAGACCATTGACACTACTCTGATGGGACACAATACCTACAAGGAAGTCATGGGCTTCGACATGCCTTTCCCCTACCCTGACCTGAAAAACTATGTGTTCAGCAGGTCGGAGCAGGCGGACACGGCATGCGTATCTTTCATAAAGGATGATGTAGTAGACTTTATTGAGAAGCTCAAAGAACAACCGGGGAAGGACATCTGGCTGATCGGTGGCGGGCAACTCAACTCCGTGGTACTCAACGCCGGTTTGCTCGACGAAATCATTCTGACCTATATCCCGATTATCTTGGGCAAAGGCATACGTTTGTTTTCTGAAGAGGCCAATGAGCACAAGCTAAAGCTGATCCCAACCGAAAATAAGCTCTACCGGAACGGCTTTCTGCAGGTAAGGTATAGCTGCTAGCAACAAGAAGCCCCGCTCTGCATTTACAGAATGGGGCTTCCTGTTTAAACAATGGATGCTAATGTTTTAGGGCTATTGATGCAGATTGATTGTTGCTAATAATAAAACCGGATTTAAAATTTATCCGACAGTACATTAAGCCGCGGGCTGACTTGGTGAAGGGTTTTCATTTACCTGATCGCCCTGTTTCTCCTGATTCAGCTCGGCCTTTTTTTTATGCTCAAGCTCCATCCTTTCATCATCCATCATCTCTTGGTTAATGGCTTCGGAAAACTGCCTGGTAAACCCAAAATTGTTTTCCTCTGATCTTACATCGTAATTTCCAGTATTAAAAAATAATCCTGAAAGGTAGCCTCTTCTATGTCGTCTCATCTCACTCACTCCTTTCTATTAAATGGTAACCGGGTCGCCCCGAATTCATGTTAAACTATTGATTTATAATATATTATACGCAAATCTTACAATAAAAGGCTTGAATCTAGGCATTAAGTGCACCATGGTGGCCCAAGGATGATCATCTATAAAAAAAGCCCTGCAGGGATTATCCGTACAGGGCTTCATTTAATATGGTAGACAGGCGGGCTTCTTACTTTTTCTTTTTCGCTTTCGTTTTTGCCTTCTTGGCTTTGGCGGCTTTCACCTTGGCTTCCGTTTCTTCTGCCTCCTTGATCAATGCCTTCCAGTCGAACTTGGCCTCCGGACTGAAGTCGATGGTGGCTTCGCGGTCTTCAGGATCTAGCTCCAGCACTTTAATGTCTTTTGTGAGGTATGTCTGAATCTCGTCGAGGATGGGTTTCTCCTCTTTGCTGCAGAACGAGACGGCTATACCTTTGGCGGTGCCTCGGCCAGTACGGCCCACACGGTGTACATAATTTTCAGGCTGGTCGGGCAAGTCATAGTTCACCACATAGTCTACGAGCGGTATGTCGATCCCGCGGGCACTCACGTCAGTGGCAATCAACAGCTTCACATCACCTTTCTTGAAGCGCTTCATCACGTCAGTGCGGTCTTTCTGCTCTTTGCCGCCGTGTATGCTCAGGGCCTCTATACCTACACGCTCCATGGCCGCCACAACACGCTCGGCACGAACCTGCGTACGCACAAAGGCCAGTATCTTCTTATCAGGGTTCTCCTTCACGACACGCTCCAGGAAAAAGCGCTTCTCGTCCATCTCCACATACATGACCGAGTGATCCACGTTTTTGGAAACCGGGTCTTTCGGCGAGATCTGTATACGCACCGGTTTGTTCACCAGCGAGTAGGCCAGGTCTTTTATCTTCTCGTTGATGGTGGCCGAGAAGAACAGTGTCTGCCGCTTACGTGGCAATTTGGTGATCAGCTGCCGGATGTCGTGGATGAAGCCGAGGTCGAGCATGTGGTCGGCCTCATCAAGCACCAGCACCTCCACGCGCTCCAATCGGATGTGGCCCTGGCTAACCAGGTCAAATAAACGGCCCGGCGTGGCCACCAGTATATCTATACCTGCCTCCAACTTCGCAATCTGTGGTCCTTGCTCGACACCACCGAACACACAAAAAGTTTTCACACGGGTATGGCGCCCGATCTGCTCAAAGACTTCCGTGATTTGCACCGCCAGCTCACGGGTGGGTACCATCACGACGCATTTAATGCCATCCTCTCGGCGGCGGTTTTTGGAAAACTGCAGCTTGTCGAGTATAGGTATAGCAAAGGCGGCGGTCTTACCGGTGCCTGTCTGCGCAATCGCCAGCACGTCCTCCCCTTTCATGATGGGCGGGATGGCTTTGAACTGTATATCAGTCGGTTTCCGGAATCCAAGCTTGTCCAGGCTCTTCTTGATTTCGTCGGATATGCGGTAGTCTTCGAACTTCATGGTGTTGTGTTACTGGTTGGCTGCTGACCAATGTGTAAGGCCCCAGCGAGTTGCAAAGGTACAGCTTCTTTTTCTGTTTCACCTAAGGTATAGCCGGTTGCTGTTCCGCCACTTGCTGCCCTGGCCCTAGCTCGTCTTTCATGATGCCGTCCAGCTCCTGCAAGGCTTTGCTACAATTGCCCCGGTAAGAGGAGCCGTGCATGATCGCGAGTGTAGCCGGTTTTAAATCTGCCAGTTGCTGCAGCATGCCTTTGGTTTTGTGGGTATAGGGCATATAATCAGGCAACGGTGAGGACTGGCCCGCCCGTAATGCTTCGCGCACCTCACCCAGAATATCATGCTCAGTCAGGGCAATGCCGTTGCCATCCTGGTGGAAGAGGTCAGAACAGAAAAGCGTCCTGTTCTTTTCCTCGAACAGCACACCGGCATCCCAGCCATGCGGCAAATGGGGCGTAGGTATAAACCGGTAGCTATACTTGCCCGTCTCGAGCAGGTCTCCCTTACCCAGCCCCCTGGCCGGGCGGATGGCAAAATCCCCCATGTTCACCATCGCCCCTATCTCGCTGCAGACGGCTACTGCCTGGGGTGCCACCGCAAGCCAATCATTCAGGGAGCCGCACTCGTCTACCTCAAAATGACTAAATCCCACCCACCGGAGATCTTTAATCTTCATAATACTGGAAACGGCTTCTTTCAGCATTGGGAACATCATGCGCATACCGGCATGGTAAAGCATGGGCTCCTCGTCTTTGATGAGGAAATGGTTGAACTGCATGTTGTAGTCCGGCACATACAGGCTGATACGGTAGACATCCGGAGCAATCTCGTTGATAGTAGTCATCGTTTCAAGAAATAAATTTCACAAAGGGCACAGGCACGCTATACCTGATTATACGATAATCACATAACTTCCGTCCTCAAACCCGGTGAGCATCAAAAGCAAAATAAACTCAATTAATAGTATTACTATTGTATAAGAAGTTGCAGTAACTTTGCAGCACCATTAGCAAGCGGTGAGTGGCCAGCTAAAAGGTGATAAAAATTTAAAATCGCAGGTATAGTGGCAATCCTGCCAAAGCCATACTCCCTTAACCAAAAAGCACCGTCTGGGGTCGCAGGGCTAACAGGGGAAGTGTCTTTTAAGGGATTGCTCAGGCATTTGGCAGTTCACCCCCCAAAAGCTGACTGTTGAGCTGCTCCGGAGTAACCGCGATTTTTTTTAAACATTTGACATACCCGGCAATTGATAAAATAGCCAATGCCGGCCCAAGACTTATACTTGAACCGAACCCATGAGCAAGCCAAATAAACAAAAGGCACTCTATACCCCCATGCAGCGCTTCTGGCAGCTGCTGGCCGCCGAAAAACGCGAGATTGTATACCTGTATATCTATGCCATCGTAGCCGGCCTTATCAGCCTTTCACTTCCCTTGGGTATACAGAGCATCATTGCCTTTGTGTCGAGTGGGCAAATGACGGTGTCGGTGGTGGTGCTGATTACCCTGATCGTGGTGGGCCTGCTCCTTGTAGGCGGCATGCAGATTATGCAACTCTGGCTGGTGGAGTATATACAGCAGCGCATTTTCACCCGATCGGCCTTCGACTTCGCCTTCCGGGTACCGCGGCTTCAACTGGAGGCGCTGCACAAGTACTACCCACCGGAGCTCATGAACCGCTTCTTCGATACCATCTCGCTGCAGAAGTCTATGGCCAAGTTGCTTACCGACTTCACCTCTGCTGCGATCCAGATCGTGTTCGGCCTCATTCTGCTCTCGTTCTACCACCCCTACTTCATCGTGTTCGGCATGATCCTGGTCATTGTGCTGGTTGCCATCCTGTATTACACAAGTCCCAAAGGTATAGACACCAGCATTACGGAGTCGAAGTACAAGTACAAACTGGTGGCCTGGCTGCAGGAAATGGCCCGCTCCATGAACACCTTTAAGCTGGCCGGCCAGTCAAGTCTGCCAACCGAGAAAACCAACGGCTTTGTGACCAGCTACTTAAAGGCCCGCAAGCAGCACTTCGGGGTGCTGATGACGCAGTACTTCAGCTTTGTCGGTTTCAAGACCATTATCACGGGTGGCCTGCTGGTGCTGGGTTGTGTGCTCGTGATACAGCGCGAAATCAACATTGGCCAGTTTGTGGCCTCCGAAATCGTGATCATCCTGATTATGACGGCGGTGGAGAAGATCATCATCAAGCTCGACACCATTTATGACCTCCTTACCAGCCTCGACAAACTGGGGCAGGTAACAGACCTGCCGCTGGAGGACGAAAGCGGAGTCGCCATCAACAACGCCGGCCTGGGCCTCTCAATACAGGTGAACAGTCTCCGGTACCGCTACCCGCGTGCCAATGAGAATGCCATCGATGGAATTTCGTTTGAAGTGCTGCCCTCGGAGCGAGTGTGCATTGCAGGCTTTAACCGCTCGGGCAAGTCTACGCTGAGCCAGTTGCTGCTTGGGCTATACGATAACTATGAGGGAAGCATCGCCTACAACAACCTCTCGTTGCGCGACCTCGAAAAAAACAGCCTGCGCCGCCTTATCGGGGATAACACTTCCAAAGAGCAGGTAATTGACGGCACCATCCTGGAGAATATCACGCTGGGCATACCCGGTGTGCCGATAGAGGATGTGGTATGGGCCACCGATAACGTGGGACTCACCAAGTTTATACATACCCTGCCCGAGGGCCTGAAAACTGAGCTGACAGGCGGCAGCGTTCGCCTGCCGGCCAGCGTGTCGCGCAAGATCATCATGGCCCGCTGCCTGGTGCTGCGCCCCAAAATGCTTCTGCTCGACGATTTCTGGGGAGGTATGGAGAAGCACGAAAAGCTACGCCTTATCCAAATGCTCTCGTCCCAGGAGTTCGGCTGGACGCTGCTCATCATCTCCAACGACCCCGAAGTGATGGCCATCTGCGACCGCACGCTTTTACTGAAAGACGGCAAGCTGGTTGCCAGTGGTAGCTTTGAGGAAGTGCGTCATAACGAGTCTTACAGGCAACTGGCCAACCTAACCACATAGCCATGAAAGAGAAAGATCCTTATACCCCGGACCTGTCGCGCAAAGAACTGGATGCGATGGAGATGGTGCGCACACCGCAACTCGGGCGCACCCTGGCTTACTGGATTGGCGGTATCGTCCTGTTCCTGATCTTGTGCCTTTTCCTACCTTGGACGCAGAATATCGCCTCTCGCGGCACGCTGACCGCGCTCAATCCGCAGGACCGTCCGCAGACCGTGCAGAGCACCATAGCCGGCCGCATTGAGCGCTGGTATGTGCAGGAAGGGCAACTGGTGCAGAAAGGTGACACCATCGTGAGTTTATCGGAGGTGAAAGAGAAGTATTTCGACCCGCAACTATTGGACCGACTGAATGAGCAGGTAGAAGCCAAGGAAGGTGCCGTAGAGGCGACAGAAGCCAAGGCAGTGGCGCTGGAAAACCAGATAAAGGCTTTGCGGGAAGGGTTAAAGTTTAGTCTGGCCAAAGGCCGGAATAAAATAGAACAAACCCGCCTGAAGGTGCAAAGCGACAGCATGGATGTGGTGGCCCAGCGTATGGAAGTAGAGATCGCCCAGAATCAGTTTACCCGACAGGAAGCCCTGTATGCACAAGGGCTGAAGTCCCTGACAGAATTGGAGACCCGCCGCCTGAAACTGCAGGAAGCGCAGGCCAAGCTGCTGGCTATCCAAAACAAATTGGCCAGTTCCCGTGCCGAGTTGCTCAACGCCTATACTGAACTGAACTCACTGCAGGCCGAGTACGGCGATAAACTAGCCAAAGCCGAGTCGGAACTGAGCTCGAACCGCGCCTACCTCTACAGCACCATGGGGGAGACCTCCAAACTACGC
Source organism: Pontibacter aquaedesilientis (assembly GCF_014773225.1). Classification (GTDB taxonomy): domain Bacteria; phylum Bacteroidota; class Bacteroidia; order Cytophagales; family Hymenobacteraceae; genus Pontibacter; species Pontibacter aquaedesilientis. The sequence goes on from NZ_JACXAJ010000006.1 coordinate 44,883, forward strand.
AGCGAGTATAGCGGCACCCTGGAACGAAGCCGCTTTTACCAGGTAGTGGCCCCACAGACCGGCTATCTTGTGCGCACGCTTCGGGCAGGTATAGGCGAGAACATCAAGGAAGGGGAAGCCATCGCGACCATCATGCCTGATGACCCGAAACTGGCGGTAGAACTTTACGTGCAGCCCATGGACCTGCCTTTGCTCTATCGCGGCGCACCCGTGCGACTGCAGTTTGATGGCTGGCCGGCACTGGTCTTCTCGGGCTGGCCAAACCTGGGCTTCGGTACTTTTGGCGGCAAAGTGGCCGTAATCGACAACACCGCTACCAACGGCTTATACCGTATGCTGGTGGTGCAGGACCCAGAGCAGGAAGAATGGCCGGAGGCGATCCGGATAGGCTCTGGGGTGCAGGGCTGGGCTATGCTCAATACCGTGCCGATCTGGTACGAACTGTGGCGACAGCTCAACGGCTTCCCGCCTGACTATACCGGCGACCTACCTGTAGATGGAGCCAAGGCACAAACGAAGGAGGAATATTAGTTTGAAAATGAACACGTATCGTTCTTTTGTGATTCCGTTTATGTGGTGGCTATACCTGGCAGGTATAGCCGTGCCAGCTACTGCCCAGTCAGGCGACTCGATGCGTGTACTGACCATGAATGCCCTGTATGAGCAGGTATTAGCCCACCACCCATTGGCGGCCCAGGCTGATTTGCTGGCTCGGCAGGCCGACCAGGAACTGCGCATGGCCCGTGGCAGTTTTGACCCGGTTATCAGCAGCAAGTATGGCGAAAAGGAATACACGGGCAAAGACTACTATACCTATTGGAACAGTAGCCTGCGCGTGCCGCTTTGGTTTGGTCCTGAGCTGATCGGCGGTTTTGAGCGCAACCGCGGCCAATTCCTGAATCCGGAGAATAACACGCCTTCCAACGGACTCAGTTACGCAGGTATAGCCATCCCACTGGGGCAAGGCCTGTTTACAGACGAGCGCCGCGCCACTGTGCGGCAAGCCCAGTTATTGCCCCGCATGGCCGAAGCCGAACGTCTCAAACTGGTGAATAAGCTCTTACTGGATGTGGCCAAAGATTATTGGGACTGGCTCTACTATTATAACGAGGTTCGGGTATACCAGGAGGCGTTGGCACTGGCTGAGGTTAGAACCACGGCCGTAAACGAGCGTGCCCGTCAGGGTGATCTGGCAGCAATCGACACCGTGGAGGCCCGCACCGAGGCCTTGAACCGCCGTGTGCTTTTGAGCCAGGCGCTGCAGCAGTACAACAACAGCAAACTGCGTATCGAAATGCACCTCTGGGGAGAAGATAACCAGCCCCTTGCCTTATCCCCTAACGTTATCCCATCTGCCGCTGGCACCGAACTGGACCCGCTTAGTCCCGAAGACCTACAGGAACTCCTGTCCGCAGCCAAAGCTAACCACCCAGACCTTGTTAAGCTCGACCTGAAAGGCCAGCAATTGGAAGTGGAGCGCCGCTTTGCCGCCGACAAGCTCAAGCCCAAACTCAATGTGGAGTACAACCTCCTGCAAAGCGATTTCTACATGACGGGCGACGCATTTCGGACACCATACATGCGCGAAAATTATAAGCTGGGAATAAGTTTCAGCCAACCCTTGTTCCTACGCCAGGAACGCGGCAAACTGCAACTCACCAAACTCAAGCAACAGGACGTGGTACTGCAACAGTCGTACACGGTGCGTGACATCGAAAATGGCCTGGAGATAGTGTATAACGAATGGCTGGCCCTGGAAGAGCAAATTGCGCTGCAGGAGCAGATGGTAGCGAATGCCCGTGTGCTGCAGGCAGGCGAGGTGGTTAAATTCCAGAGCGGCGAGAGCTCCATCTTCCTGATCAATGCCCGCGAACAGAAATTACTGGAGGCCCAGATCAAACTCTATGACCTGCGCAGTAAGTACGCCAAAACCAAAGCCCAGCTCTACTGGTCGGCGGGGAATATGCAGCGGGAGTAGCGGCTGCGCCGAATGAAGAATTAAGAATTAGAAATTAAAAATTAAGTTAAGGCAAACACTTTTTGCTTGAGCGATAGAAACTGGCTTTAGTTGATCTGTTGATAGAAGTACTGGTTGGATTTCTAAAGAATGTAGCAAACCCATGTGGATAAGTAGCAGTTATCAACAAAGTTGCTAACACATTTAGCTTAACTCCAAAAATAATAGCTATTCATCGCACCTAGTTTAAAAGGGCAGTGTCCATGTCTTGTTTTCATCGGGCTCTGCGGGTACCGATTATGTGGTAACGCTTTTGCCAATGAATGAAATGGGCACAGATAAAACCCGACTGCCTCCACCGGACAGCTCATTTCTTAAATGAAACCACAGAAAAGGCGAGTAGTGAGAATCATTGGGTGCAAAGTTCTGACAGATCGCGTCCTGTCCCACAAAACCCTATACCTATACCCATCAAATTGAGCAACAACTTAACTTTCTAACTTCCAAACTTCCAAACTTTCTAACTTTCTAACTCCTAAAGCCTTCCTCCCACGACTACCCGCTCTTTGTGCACGCTTTTCTGTCCGCTCAAGTCGAAGAGCTCGATGTATAGCAGGTAGGAACCTATACCTGCTTTCGAGCCATCCTGCCGGGTGCCGTCCCACCGAAAGAAGCCATTGACGGCGAGCAGTTCGTTGCGTACCAGCTTTCTGATCTCTCGTCCCTGCGCATCGAAAACCGTGATATTGGCGACAAACCCTGTTTGGTCTGTGCTGTAGTTGATGGTGGTAAAATCCTCGTAGCCATCGCCATCCGGGGAAAACACTTTGGGGGCGATGGTAAATAGCCGCTGGGCAGCTATACCTGGCTGCGACTGCGAGTTGAGGTAACCGGGTGTTGCAGACACGGAGGTAGCCGCCGAGTGGAAATTGTCAGCCGTGGTCGGGCCCTTTAGCCTGATCCGCTCCAGAGAAATCCCATTGCGATCATCCATCAAACTAAAATGCATGCGCTCGGTATAGTCGAAGCGGTCCGCCAGACGGCCATCGGGCTGCAAGACAACCACGGAACCCGCGGCATCGGGGTAGGAGGGCAGCGAAGCCATCCGCAGAAAGGCCTCTGCGCGGGCTGCCGGATAATTGGCCCTGATGTTATCGGGGTTGGAGGTGAGCACGACGTATTGCCCAGGCGAAAGCACATAAGTTGCTGTGGTGATCACACGCAGATTGGCTACACTATCATTGCTAATATTGGCCAATTGCCAGTTCTGCAGATTGATGTACTTGTCACTGCGGTTCACCAGCTCCACAAAATCCACGCCGCCGGGCCTTGGGTTGAAAAGCACCTCATTGATCACCACATCCCCGGGAACCGGCGCGGAGGGCAGTGCGAAGATAGCCGTAAGCGGCGCTGCACTCAGGTTGCCGGCGCAGTCGCGTATACCTGTAGCGGTTAAGGTATATAGCTGCTTTTCCTGTAACGGACTAGCCAACTGCAAAATAACCTCTTCAAATAAGGGTGAAATAACCTGTACCGCAGCTATACCTATACCTGTCGGGTTCAAGGCGTAGCGACTCACATCGGCCACCTGCGCACTGTCCAGGCGCTCGTTAAACCGAAGCAGTAAGCGGTCAGGAGCCATGGTAGTGACACTGAGCAGGCTGGGTGGCATGTTATCAGGTATGGAGGCAGCGACGGAGTTGGGCTGGGCGGGCGTACCGCCGCGCGGGTCGTTGGATGCGATCCAGTTGGCAGCTCCGGCGCAGGGGTTTGTCACGTCTATCATCTCGAGGCTCCAGCCGCCGTTGCGTTTGGCATTGTCGCGGTACCAGGTGTCGTTGTAGCTCACAGCGTAGATCAGGCGGCCGTTGGGCTGGTGCAGTTGCAGTAGCTCACCCGTGTTGTTCAGGCTCGGGAAATTGCTGATCCCGATGACGCGGCCGTACTGTGTAAAATTACTGACCTGTGTATTGGGCACCACCACCGCATACTCGCCGGGTTGCAACAACACATTGGGCAGCATAGCGGTAGATGTGGCATCGGAGTAGCGTATACCTTGCAATGTCAGCACCTTCTCGGTGGGGTTGTGCAGCTCGACGTACTCCACCGCCGGCAAACCTACGGTCGGCGTCTCACGGGCCATAATCTCGGTGATGAGCAACTCATTATACCTTGGCAACATAGGCGGCAGGGCATATCCAAAGGTCAGCTCCACAGGATTCGCTAAGGCGTTGCCATACAAGTCAGCTATACCTGCCACTGCTATTTTATTGACCCCGTTTCGAAGCGACTGCGCAAAGGTGAGCAGCACGAGGCCGCTTCCGGTAAGTTCCGCTGAGACAGGCTTGATGTTTCCGTTTAAGGTATAGCTGGCGATGTTTTGGGCTTGTTCTGGAGCCAGCGGTTCGTTGAAACGCAGCTCTAAGGTATGCGTGCTCAGCGGCTGGGCGTTCTCCAGCACAGGTGGGTTTGTGTCGGTAATCCTGAAATCATCGAAATAAAACTTCTGGCTATTGGCCGAGCTATACCTGACCAGCACGCCAAAATAGGCCGAGCGCCTGTGAGTTGCATCCGTAACACTTCCCTGCGAGACGTAGCTCTGCCCGGTGCCTGCCACGTCAATCTCCAACTGCCATTCATGCTCCACACTCCTGCTTACCCGTACCCGCACCGTGTTGTTGGAGCTCGCCACTGATTTGTCTTGCCCATTGATAATCATAACGGGCGTTTTACCCGCATCTTTCCGGAAGAGACTCACCTCGTCGGCCGTATTCCCGATCCGCACAAAATAGCCGTTCACGTCAGCGGCTTTCAGGTCTTGTTTGTCCGAGATCAGGAAGACGTCGGCGTAGTTACTCGATGAAGTTGCCAGTCGCAGGTTAGCCCAGAACTCCCATACCGTGCCCACCACTGCCTGCGAGGGCGTGGCCAGGTATAGCGTGCTACCTGTTATGGCGGGCCCGTTACTTTGGAGTTGGTTTTGGGCATTGACAAGGAAACTGCTCACATCACCCGACCAGGCAGGATTTTGCGTAAAGTCGCCGTCAGAGAAGTTGTCTTGCAGTTGGGCGGTGGCGAGCAGCGGAAATAGCAGAAGCGCTCCTGTTGCTAAAACAGGAAGGGGAATAAGGTATAGAGAGGCATTAAGAAATTGGCTAATAGCTTGGCGTAAAGTTTGTTTCATGCGCAGATATTGTGGTGAAAACTTACGAACTTCGCAGCCGCAGCAGGAATAGCAAGCGCAAAGGCACTCACGGGCCTGAAAAATTTTAAGAGACTGGGCAAACTAACTGCTTTTGTAAAATTTAGAACTTTTACGCGCGATAAGTCAGTTAGTTAAGGGAGTTTAAAAGTTTGAGAGTTAAGGAAGTTGAAATGTAGCGACATTACACCGTAACGTCGTTCTGGGCAAGGCATAAAGGTATAACCGACTGTAGGGACAGGTCGCGACCTGTCCGAATTATGCACCAACTATTTAACAATTTAACATTTCAACCCGCATCAATTAGCAATCAACCATTTAACAATTAAATACATACCTTAAACAATGAAAGTAGCAGTAGTAGGCGCCACCGGATTGGTGGGCGGCGAGATTTTGAAAGTACTGGCGGAGCGTGACTTCCCGGTAACGGAATTATTGTTGGTTGCTTCTGAGAGATCTGTTGGTAAACAGATGGAGTTTAAGGGTAAACAGATAAAGGTGATCGGGATGCAGGATGCCATTGCAGCTGCCCCGCAAATTGCCATTTTCTCGGCGGGCGGCAGCACCTCTACGGAGTGGGCGCCTAAATTTGCTGAGGCTGGCATTACGGTGGTAGATAACTCATCAGCCTGGCGCATGGACCCTACCAAAAAGTTGGTGGTGCCGGAGATCAACGCCAAAGAGCTGACCAAAGAAGATAAGATTATTGCCAACCCAAACTGCTCTACCATCCAAATGGTGGTGGCGCTTAACAAGCTGCACGAGGAGCTGAAGGCGAAGCGCATTGTGGTGAGCACCTACCAGTCGGTAACGGGTACGGGCGTGAAGGCGGTGGAGCAGCTCATGAACGAGCGCGCCGGCAAAGAAGGCGAGAAAGCCTATCCGTATACCATTGACCTGAACGTGCTGCCGCACATCGATGTTTTCCAGGACAACGGCTACACCAAGGAGGAAATGAAGATGATCCTCGAAACCAAAAAGATCATGGGTGACGACTCCATCCGGGTAACGGCCACAGCGGTGCGCATACCTGTTATGGGCGGCCACTCGGAGTCGGTGAACGTGGAGTTTGAAAAGGACTTCACGCTGGACGAGGTATACCGCATACTGGCCGAAACGGAAGGTGTGAAAGTGGTAGACGACGTAAAAAACCTGCAATACCCCATGCCGAAAGACGCTCATGGCAAAGACGAAGTATTTGTTGGCCGCGTTCGCCTGGACGAAACCCAGCCTAGAACTTTGAACATGTGGATCGTGGCGGATAACCTGCGCAAAGGCGCTGCGACCAATGCCGTGCAGATTGCTGAGTATCTGGTGAAGCAGGGCTTGGTGTAAGAAAAGACACTAGACAAAGATTGTAACAAAAAAACGGAAGCTCTGAATGGGGCTTCCGTTTTTTTGTTAAGTCGCCAAGGTGCAGCAAAAGTCGAGACAGGCAATGGAGAGCCTAAAGTGAGTCTATTATTTTAAAAATCCACCTTATACAGATCCTCCATCTGACGCTGCGTCACGAACTTGGGCATGGCCCGGAAGAGCATGTTGCGAACACGCCCCAACAGCGGGTTGCGCCAGTGTGCCACCTCGCCCAGCCTGCGCGACATCTCGACCACTTTGGCAGTACGGACTTTGCGGCGCTTCTCGTACTTTTTAAGGGCATTGGCCAGCACCGGCTCCTGTTGCAGGCATTGCGCCAGCACCACAGCGTCTTCTATGGCCTGGCAAGCGCCCTGCCCCATGTTGGGCGTGGTGGCATGCGCCGCGTCACCGAGCAGCACAATGCGGCCATACACGAAATGCTTCAAGGGCTTCAGGTCAGCAATGTCATTCCAGATGAGTTGGTCTTGCGAAGTGGAGGCTAGTATGGCTTCTATGGGAGAGTGCACGGTTTCGAAATGGCGGGCCAGCTTTTCGGGGGTCATGCGGCGCATCTTCTCGTCGCGCTCCGGGGCGTTGATGCAGGCATACCAGTAAATCTTACCATCCTGCAGCGGCGCTATACCTACCCGCCCTTGCGGTGCCCAGGTCTCAGCCGAAATCATGTCATTGATTTCCACACTGGGATTGTCGATGACGGCTCGCCAGCAGGTATAGCCGGCATAGCGGGGTATGCTTTCGGGTACCAGTTGCTGCCGCACCACCGAACTGATGCCATCGGCGGCAATCAGCAAATCGGCCTTGGCGTGGCTACCGTCGGCAAACATAATCTGCACCTGATCGCCGTTTTGCTCCACAGTCTCGCAGCGTTTATCCAGTATTACTGACTCAGGCTGGAGGTAGCTCAGCAGTACTTCGTGCAGGTCGGCGCGGTGTATCACAAAGTTGTTGATACCATACTTGTTGCTCAACTGGCGGGTATCCATGTTGCTGATCTCGCGGCCATGCTCATCAAAGATAACCAGCGCATCTAGTTGCTTGCCCCGGGCCACCACATCATCTGCCACCCCCAGCCTGGCAAGGCCCTGCATGGCATTGGCCGCCAGCGCAACACCTGCTCCCAGTCCTTTGAACTTGGGAGCTGCTTCGTATACCGTGGTGTCTATACCTCCCCGCTGAAGCGCCAGAGCGGCACTCAAGCCCCCGATACCTCCTCCTATGACTATGGCTTTCATAATACGCTACCTGCTATCATTCTTTTATACTCCGATAACAAAAAAGGTGGCACAAGAATCTCCCTTGCACCACCTCTTCTACTCAAAGTATTTTACCCTTCATCAAAATTATTTTGTGCTTGAATTTACACCTTCACCTCATCCTCCACAGCCTGCCGGCCAAATACCTTGGCGATCCAGCGGGGCAGGAAGATAGAGCCCAGCACCAGGTAGGGGTAGTAGGTGATCAATCGGTATAATACCACTACAATATTGCTGAAGCGGCCCAGGAACAGGCCGAAGAAGCTTGGGAAAGCCATCTCTACAATACCGGCACCACCTGGCGTAATGGCTACCAGCATCACGATCCAGAAGATCAGGTTGCGGGAGATGATGAGCATGTGCTCGCTCAGGGTTACGTCCGTAAAAGCCGCGATCAGGCAGTTGAGCAGGAAATAGCGGGCGCTCCACACAAAAATGGTCGAGATGATGGCCCGTGCCCAATAGTTAAAGTCTTTGCCCCGCAGTTGCTGTGAAGCCCACACGATCTCGTTGCCATGCTGAAAGGCGTTGACACGCCACTTGCGTAAAAACTTAATTCCGGTTAGTTTCAGTAGAATCCATTTGAAAGCACGCGGCCTTACAAACAGGGCATAGATCATGACAAAGGTATAGACTGCTATCAGAGAATAGCTAACATAGAAAGCCGTTTTGAGTGCGTTGACGTCAGCGGCAGAAAGCCCGAAGTCTGGGAATACCTCTCCCTGAGTAGCCAACAGCGCAATAGGGGCCGCTAAGATAAAGAACATGTTGTCGAGCACTGCCGTGAGCATCACATAGGCCAGCGATTTACCGAGTGGTATACCTTCTTTGTTGAGGACGATGGTGGCAATGGTTGTGCCGCCCACGACCGATGGCGTAATGGCTGAGGCAAACTCCCATAGCATGATCACGTCGAGGCTGTTGCGCCAGCTCAGAAACTTATCAGTCAGGCTTCGGATGCGGTACATGTAGCCCAGGTCACGGATCACAAGCACCAGCAACGCCGCCGACAGCCACCACCAATTGGCCTCGGTTATACCTTTCAGGTCGTCCAGCTTGTCATCTTTTATGAATAGCCATGCCGTAGCCCCTAAGCCCAGAAAAACCGGGATCAGGATCTTGATCGGACTAAAGTTCTTAAGTATGGTCTTCTTGTTCTGATCCATGCAGGCTATTGTAACCTAGCTCCTCCGCGGGTGCTCCTTGTTGCTGACGTGCAAAACTACTTAACTATTCGGCAACTCGACGGAAACAGTTGGGCTTTTTGAAGATTTTAGAAGTTGAGCGTTTACTCCAGGATAAGCTGCGTTACCTGGGCAGCCTCTCCGTCGGCTACTGTGATCGTGAAATCGTTGAACCCATCGCCCACTTCTATACCAATCAGGTTGAGTTGCAGCATGTCCAGAATGGCCAGGAAGTTGAAGATCATGCCGATCTTATCCGGGAAAGCCTGGATGATTTCGGAGAATGCCACCTGCTGCTTGCCCTCGAGTGTACGCATAATGTAATCGCGCTGGTCTTCGATGGTATACGGATAGGTAAGCACGGTATGCTTCGGACGGTTCTGCTCCTCTTCATAGCGGTTCATCACCTTATCGAACACGCGCATGAGCTTATAGAGGCTTAGGTCCTGCAGCTCGTACTCAAAGTGGTTGGCATTGGCGATCTGCTGCAGTTCCTCGTTGATGTTGCCACGGTTCTCCTGCGCCAACCGGGTCTCTTCCATCTGACTCAGTTCGCCTAGCACCGCCTTGTAACGCTTGTACTCCAACAGGTGCTGCACGAGCTCCTGGCGCGGGTCTATCTCATTGCCCTGCTCATCCTTTTCGGTGCGGGGCAGGAGCATCTTGGCCTTAATGCGCATAAGCGTGGCAGCCGTGAGTATGAAGTCGCTGGCTACTTCTATGTTAAGCTGCTCAAGTTGCCGGAGGTAGCCCATGAACTCATTGGTGATCTGGAAGATCGGAATATCATGAATATCCAGCTCGTCACGCTCAATAAAGAAGAGCAACAGGTCGAACGGGCCCTCAAACAACGGTAATTTTATTTCGAAACTCACTTCTCTGGCCTTAGGTTAATGCGCTGAGCGCGACAGATGTACAAAAATACTAATTTATTCGGATGAATTAGCAGGGTATCCGCCTCGGTTAAGGCCTGCTGGCCCATGATTACCGAACAAAACAGGCTGGCAACTGTATAAGGATATCATTATCAAGTGGAGATCCAGCCGTTAAGTTCCAACACTAGTCATCATGCTTGACTTTCAGCCGCTTACACCACTACCAGCATACTTTCACGTTGGCTGCCGCAACAAGACAGGGAATAGAAATAGCAGCTTGTGTTCTGAATTTTACTAACTTTACGTTTTGTCCGGACAACTGTCATTTGCACTTAGCAAACTTTTGCCGGAAAAATTTGTTGGAAGTCTATAAAGACATTTCTATGATCATTAAACCCGGAGAGCTGCTTGCCTCTATTGACACGCCTGCCGACCTGCGCAAACTTAAGCCAGAGCAACTGCTGCAGGTAAGCCAGGAGCTAAGACAATACATCATCGATGTGGTATCGATCCACGGCGGTCATTTTGGCGCCAGCCTGGGTGTGGTGGAACTGACCACCGCGTTGCATTATGTGTTCGAAACACCCTACGACCAATTGGTATGGGATGTAGGCCACCAGGCATACGGGCACAAGATCCTGACTGGTCGTCGCGACAATTTCCACTCCAACCGTAAGTACGGTGGCCTCTCCGGCTTCCCCAAAAGAAAAGAAAGCGAATACGATACATTTGGTGTAGGCCACTCCAGCACCTCCATTTCGGCGGCCTTGGGCATGGCCGTGGCCTCGCAATATAAGCGCGAGGACGACCGGCACCACATCGCTGTGATTGGCGATGGCGCCATGACGGGCGGTATGGCTTTTGAAGCCCTTAACCACGGCGGCGCAACGAACGCCAACCTGCTGGTAGTCCTTAACGACAACTGCATGAGTATCGACCCGAATGTGGGCGCCCTCAAAGAATATCTGACCGACATCACCACCTCCCGCACTTATAATAAACTGCGTGACGAATTGTGGAATGTACTCGGCAAAATCAGCAAGTTTGGTCCCAACGCTCAGCACATCGCCTCTAAGATAGAGAGCGGCATCAAGGCTACGCTGTCGAAGCAGAGCAATCTGTTCGAAGGTCTGAATTTCCGCTACTTCGGCCCGATTGACGGCCACGACATCAACCACCTTGTGTCGGTGATGGAAGACCTGAAGCGTATACCCGGGCCGAAGATTCTACATGTGCTCACCACCAAAGGCAAAGGCTTTGCCCTGGCCGAAAAAGACCAGACCAAGTGGCATGCCCCGGGCCTGTTCGATAAGATAACAGGTGAAATCTATAAAAAGCACCACGATACGCCACAGCCGCCTAAATACCAGGATGTGTTTGGCCATACCATGGTGGAGCTGGCTGAGCAGAACGACAAAATAATGGGCGTAACGCCTGCCATGCCGTCTGGCTGCTCACTCAATATTATGATGAAGGCCATGCCCGACCGTGCATTCGACGTAGGTATAGCCGAACAGCATGCGGTTACGTTCTCTGCTGGTTTGGCCACGCAGGGTTTGGTGCCATTCTGCAATATCTACAGCACGTTTATGCAGCGCGGTTACGACCAGGTGGTACATGATGTGTGCCTCCAGAATCTGCATGTGGTGTTCTGCCTCGACCGTGCCGGTTTTGCCGGAGCTGATGGCCCGACGCACCACGGTGCTTACGACATCGCCTATATGCGCTGCATCCCGAACATGGTGGTAGCTGCCCCTATGAACGAGCAAGAGCTGCGCAACATGATGTATACCGCCTCGCAGGAAGGCGCTGGACCGTTCACGATCCGCTACCCTCGTGGGGAGGGTGTGATGCCAAACTGGCGCACCCCATTGGAGCTGCAGCAGATTGGCAAGGGCCGCACGGTGCAGGAAGGCGAAGAGGTAGCAATCCTGACATTCGGCCACATCGGTAACTATGCTGTGGATGTTTGCCAGAAACTGAGCTACGAAGGTATAAACCCGGGCCACTATGACATGCGCTACTGCAAGCCATTGGACGAAGAACTGCTGCACCACATTTTCAGCAAGTATAGCAAAGTGATCACTGTGGAAGACGGCTGCCTGCAGGGCGGTTTCGGAAGCGCGGTGCTGGAGTTTATGGTCGATAACGGCTATACAGCACAAGTAAAGCGCCTCGGTATACCTGACGCCATTTTCGAACACGGCTCACAGCTGGAGTTACACCGCGACGCCGGCTTTGACTCTACCGCCATTGAGAACACCGTAAGAGAGATGATCGGCGTGAGGGTGAAGGTATAAGACAAAGGACTTTTTGACAAAAGAAATAAGAAAAACCCCGCAGTTCCTCTGGTGCTGCGGGGTTTTTGTTTATACTTTGTATGAACAGATGGCGATTTACTTCTACGAGGTATAGCCTATTAAATGAAACCAGAAATTATCCTTTGCGATACACCTTTCAAACCCTAATTTTAGACAGAAGAATTACTTGTGCACAATACGGATAGTTTTGAGAGAACGTGCGGAGCGGTCACGATGTCCTTACAGACGAACATTACTGAAATGTACCAGGTAACTCAATCCTGAAAATTCTTTTTTATCCTGAAAATCCTGATTCTGACAATATGCATACATACACCGACCATGGCTCTGGCGACACCCTTGTTTTCCTGCACGGCTTCTGCGAGAGCAAAGACGTGTGGGCTGAGTTTGCAAAACCATTACAGCAGAAATTCAGAACCGTTGCCTTGGATCTGCCCGGCTTCGGCGACAACACCCAAGGTATAGCCGACTACAGTATGGAAGGTATGGCCGACTTTGTCAAGTCAAAACTAGACGAGCTGAAAATAAAGAAATGTCTGCTCATAGGCCACTCCATGGGGGGCTATGTAGGGATGGCTTTTGCCGAAAAATACGCCAGCATGCTCCATGGCCTCTGCCTGTTCCACTCTTCTGCCCTACCTGACACCGACGAGAAGAAAGAAAACCGCAACAAGACTATCGAGTTTGTAGAGAAACATGGGGTAGAAAAATTCATGCAGTCCTTTATCGAGCCGCTCTTCTACAGCGAAAACCGGGAAAGACTGAAAAAAGAAATTGCCCTTATGAAACAGATTGGTACCGGTACGCCGAAAGAAAGTGTAACCAGCGGCCTGGCTGCTATGCGCGACCGGCCTGACAGGACGAATGTGCTGGCGTCTGCCAAGTTTCCGGTGCTGTTTATTTTTGGCAAAGAAGACGGCGCCGTCCCGCTCGACAAAGCCCTGGAGCAATGCCACCTACCTGACAACAGCATGGTCTACTTCCTGGGCAAGACTGGCCACATGGGCATGTTCGAGCGCAAATATGAGACCCGTAAAGCACTTGAGAAATTCGCCGAGACAATTTACGGGTGAGGTTGAATTGTTAAATGGTTGATTGTTAAATTGTCGATTGTTGGTGCACAATTCGGATAAGTCGCGACCTATCCCTCCAAACACCCCCCTGACTATACCTGCATGCAACTTTCTAACTTCCCAACTCTTAAACTCCTAAACTTTCTAACTTTCTAACTCAATTGCCTGACCAGCCCCTAGCCCCGCCTGCACGCATTTTGCCCACTATTGTGTTCTCGCAGTTTGCGGGCACTTCGCTTTGGTTTGCAGGGAATGCGGTGTTGCCTGAGCTGCAAGCTTCGTTGCAATTGCAGGAAGGGGCACTGGCCCTGATGACCTCGGCGGTACAGCTTGGATTTATTGCCGGCACACTGGTGTTTGCCTTCCTGTCATTATCTGACAGATTCTCTCCCCGTTTGCTCTTTATGCTCTGTGCCTTGCTCGGGGCTATAGCCAATGCCTTAGTGCCATTTGTGGCAGCCAGTCTGGTACCCGTACTCATACTTCGCGCCATAACAGGTTTTCTGCTTGCTGGCATTTATCCGGTCGGTATGAAGATAGCAGCTAGCTGGTATAGTGCCCGGCTTGGCAAGGCTATTGGCTACCTGGTAGGGGCCTTGGTGTTGGGAACTGCTTTTCCGCATCTCATCCGTGGGCTCGGTGCCACGCTGCCCTGGCAGCAGGTGCTGCTGGCCATCAGCATGCTGGCAGCAATAGGCGGAGTTTTACTATACCTGCTGGTGCCTGACGGGCCTTTCCTGAGCAAGGGGGCTACCTTCAAAATGGGTAACATGCTGCAGGCTTTTCGTGATAAAGCTTTCAGGGCGGCTGCCTTTGGTTATTTCGGCCACATGTGGGAACTCTATACCTTGTGGGCCTTCACGCCATTGATTCTGGTTACTATAGCCCCCCAACTATCGGGTGGGCAAGTGTCTGTGTATACCTTCCTGGTGATTGCGGCAGGTGCCGTAGGCTGCATTGGCGGTGGTTACCTGTCGCAGGTATGGGGAAGTGCCCGGGTGGCATTTGTGCAACTGCTGCTTTCCGGCATTTGCTGTTTGCTCTCTGTCTTTATGTTCCAGGTAGAGGCCCCGCTTGTGTTGGTAGTCTTCCTGCTGTTTTGGGGTGTGGTGGTAGCCGGCGACTCTCCCCAGTTCTCAGCCCTGACCGCCAAAACCGCGCCCGCACACCTGGTGGGCACTGCTTTGACGATAGTGGTAGCCATCGGATTTGCCATTACGGTGGTGAGCATACAACTTACAGGCTTCCTGCTCACTTTACTGCCAATCCATGCTGTATTTGCGCTGCTGGCCATCGGTCCGGCGCTGGGTTTGGGGGCTCTTCGCAGGCTACTCATTAGCTAGAGAAAGAAATGCTATACCTGCTTAAACAGAAGAGCCGGCCAGAAAACTGGTCGGCTCTTCCTTTTCAAGGTTTGCTGTATACCTAGTCGGCTTTCAATTCCATTTTGGAGCCATCGCCGGCCACCAGGTGCATTTCTTTCTCAGTTAGTTTTTCTACTGTGAAGTTTTCTGACATATCCTGCCCTTCAAATGTGAGGGAGAGGCGTTTGCCAGCCTGATCGTATGACCAGGTGCCCGTTTCCAGGGAACCGCCGCCGCTCATCGCAAACCGACCGTCTGAGTAGAACTGCATGGTTTCCTGCTTCTCCTCCTTGGTCAGTTTGTCTTTGTCGCCAGAGGCCGTTAATTCCTTGTCGGCTTTCCAGGTTTTGCTGCTGCCCCCCGAAATCATGTTTTCATTACCCACTTTGTCATCGCCCCCGCAGCTGCTCATTACGGCCACCAGCAGGAAGGCCATCACAAAAGACCAATAGTTCTTTACTTGCTTCAAATTGAGATTCATTTTATTCATAGTTTTTGGTTTGACATGTCATCTGTATGCTGCTTGTCTGCGCGAAAGCAGACGTGCAATGATTACGCGCAAAGCAAAGTGAAAGTTGGTGATACTTGCTGTTAGGGTTTCGCTCTGGCCCCTGCACAACCATGTGTACCTATTGGCGTATTTAACTAAGCAGCAGGTATAGTTATACCTGCACCGTAAAATAATTAAGACGATAAAAATTAAGAAATATGGGACTGCGTGATTTTTTCAAGAGAGGGAAGGAAGAACCTGCCAAGGCTCCTAACCCAACGAACCGCCAGCCTGGCGACAGTACATTCTTTAAGCAAAATACGCCTGAGCAACCTACGGCACAGCCAACCAGTCAGGATACTTACACCGTGAAGAGCGGCGATTCCCTTTCCAAGATTGCGAAGCACTACTATGGAGATGCCAACGCCTGGAAAAAGATTTATGAAGCGAACAAGGCCACCATCGGCGACAACCCTGACCTGATCAAACCAGGCCAGCAGTTTGTCATTCCGAAGCAGTAGCCACTTCCTGATATCGAAAGCAAAACAGCCGGTTCATAACTGAACCGGCTGTTTTGCTTTTATTTTTTAATTAAGTAAGGCTATAAGGTATAGCTTACTCCTAAAGTAAGCCCCAGATCCCGCTCTTTAAAAGCAGATTCTTGCGCTACGATTCTATTGCTAAAGGGCACCTGCACTTGTCCAATAACCTGAAAACGCTCCCCAACTTGAACCTGCGCCTCCAAGGGTACATACAGGCTTAGTTTCCGGTGATAGGTATCATTATAGTAATTATTACCGCCTGCCGTATACCCTCCACGATACTCAATCTTCTGCATTGCCATGATGGCTGCGTATTTGTACTTGCCTGCAAAACCCACCCCCACGCTTACTCTGTCACTGTAACGATATAAATAGAGTGCCGCAGCGCTGATTGACAGACTGCCATACCTGGTTTTAATGTCTGCAACACTATTTCCCTGCTCATCAATTGCCAAATACGTTCCACCGCTTTGCCGTTCCAATCCTTGCAACAAAGAAAATTGCACACCATTTTTCCCGCCTGCATGCAATCGGATCCAGGCGCCCAATTCGAGTTGGATTCCAGGGCCATAGTTGTTATCGTAACCGACATGCTCCCTGCTGCTCACAATGGTCTTGTAAGCTCCGAATCTTCCTGTAAGACCATAGGATGCATCTTGCCCCGTAGCTGCAGTTGCAACCAAAAATGTCAGCTTAAAAAGTAGCGCTTTCATCTGTTACTGTGTCTTGATCAAACGGTATCTGTCAACTTTTCCTGCCTGCTGCACCTCGCAGATGTATACACCTTTGGGCATATCGTTAAAATCTACGCGCAGATAGTTTTTGTTCGCATCAGGCAGTTCAAACTTCCTGGTATATTTCCCTTTTTCGTCGGAAATAAATATAGCAACATCTTTTGCCGCAGGGTTATGCACCATAATGTTCACCTCCCGAAAGAATGGATTTGGGAATACCCTCACCTCAACCTCACCGCTCATTGTGCCCGGAGATTGGTGTACGGCATAGGAAATGTTCTGCAGACCAGAGAAGTCCGGCTCTGGACTGGTATGCTGGCAGCTAACCAAACAAAGCAGCGCCCAGATGGCAGCTAAGTATAGATTTTTTCTCATATCTCAATTTCTGAATATGAAGATAAAAAAAGCCTGCCAAACTATAACCGTCCGGCAGGCTTTTCAATCAATAAGTAATCTTTGGCAGCTTAGAAACGCTCGTCAGCAGCGAAGAAGAAATCGCCTTCGATCTGCGCGTTCTCGTCAGAGTCAGAGCCGTGTACGGCGTTTGCCTCGATAGACTTGGCGTATACCTTACGGATAGTACCTTCCTCAGCCTGAGCCGGGTTAGTAGCACCGATCAGCTTACGGAAATCTTCTACTGCATTGTCTTTCTCCAGGATCATGGCTACGATCGGGCCAGAAGACATGTATTTTACCAGGTCACCGTAGAAAGGACGCTCCTTGTGTACTTCATAGAATTTACCGGCACGTTCCTCAGTCAGTCTTGTCTTCTTCATCGCCACGATGCGGAAGCCGCCTTCTTCAATCATTTTGGTAATGCCGCCAATGTGGTTTTCTGCTACCGCATCCGGCTTAATCATGGTAAATGTGATCTGTCCAGCCATGTCTATTTACTGTTAATGTGTGTATGTTTCTTTTTGAAGCTGCAAAATTAGCGCATTTAGCTCAATTATAGCAGCAATTGGCTTATACTTTCTGTAAATATTTACGATAGGCTCCCTCCCGCTCTATTCAGGAAACGCCCCTACCAGGGCATTAAGCGTCTTAAAAACGCTATTTTATTGTTTTAGAAGTTATTATTTCAGAAATTTGCGGCTTATATCCCTACTAATCAGCGGATTTATAACAAGCATTATGCACGATATTAATGCTCTCAAAGAGCTCCTGAGAGAACCTAAAGAGGTGATGATCACCACTCACCATAAACCTGACGCCGACGCACTTGGCTCGTCGCTGGGACTGGCTGGCTATCTCAAAAAGTTGGGGCACCGTGTTACGGTGATCACCCCTTCTGACTACCCCACCTTCCTGACCTGGATGGAAGGCAACGACGATGTGCTGGTGTACTCCGAGAAAAACGACGCCCTGGTGCGCCGCATCATCGGCGAGTCACAGGTGATCTTCTGCCTTGACTTCTCCAACCTGTCGCGCATCAACGAGATGGGTGACTATATCCGCGAAGCCAAAGGCACGAAAGTGCTGGTAGACCACCACCTGCAGCCCGAAGACTTTGCCGATCTGGATTTCTCCAACCCAAAGGCGGCGGCTACTGCCGAGCTGGTTTACGACCTGATCAAGGCACTGGGCGACGGCGACATGATCGACACAGGTATAGGCGAGTGCCTTTATGCCGGCATCATGACCGACACGGGTTCTTTCCGCCATCCAAGTACCTCCAAAAACGTGCACCTGATCATAGCCGACCTGCTGCACATCGGGGTGAATACCTCCAACATACACCGCCTCATCTACGACAGCTCATCGGAGTTACGCCTGCGTTTTCTGGGTTACGCCCTGAAGGACAAACTGGTGGTGCACCACGAGTATAAGACGGCTTACATTGCCATCTCAGCTGACGAACTGAAAGCCTACGATTCCAAAACAGGCGATACAGAGGGGCTGGTGAATTTTGCGCTTTCCATTGAGGGCATTGTTTTTGCAGCCGTGATCATCGACCGCTCGCAGGCCGTGAAAATTTCTTTCCGCTCAGTGGGAGAATTTTCGGTAAACGATTTTGCCCGCGCCCACTTTAACGGTGGCGGACACCGCAACGCGGCCGGTGGCATCTCCATCGATTCGTTGGAGGCGACTGTTGAGAAGTTCGAGCGCCTATTGCCGCAGTACAAAGATCAACTGCTGGCTTCTGTTAAGTAACACAATATTATACCAACCATAATCCATGCTATCTAAATCAAAATTTTTATTGCCGGTTCTGGCCGGTGCTCTTGCGTTCCAATCTTGCAACAAAGGAGCCGATGATAAATTTTATACTACGGCTGATGGCCTGTCTTATAGAATCTATGAGCAAAACGACAAAGGCGAGTATGAGAACCGCGGCGAAATAGACGCCAACGACACAACCGGTGCCCGTATGGACCAGGTGGTGACCATGCACATGTCTTACCGCACTGAGAGCGACTCCCTGCTGTTTGACTCACGCCAGCAGAACCAACCGATCATGATCCCGGTAATGGAGCCTACTTTCAAAGGCAGCCTTGAGAATGCCCTCACCATGATGCGTGCCGGCGACAGCGGCGTGTTCAAGATCAGCGCGGACTCCCTGTTTGCCAAGACCTTCAACCAGCCAATGCCTCCGTTCATCAAGCCTGGCTCACACTTCACCTTCTACCTGAAAGCGGAGAAAGTACAGTCGAAAGAGGCTGCTATTGCTGACCAGCAGAAGATGTTTGAAGAGCAGATGGTAGCCCAGCAGGAGCGCGCCAAAGAGCAGATCAAAATCGACGACGCCAAAATACAGGAGTACATCAAAGAAAAAGGTCTGAAGAACGTACAAAAGACTGATGCAGGTGTTTACTACGTGATCACGCAGCCTGGCAAAGGCGAGAAAGCCAAAGCCGGTGACAACGTATCGGTACACTACAAACTGTCTTTCCTGGATGGCAAAGAGCTGGAGTCTTCTTATGACAACCCGATGAACGGCGGTCAGCCTTTCACGTTCCCGCTTGGTCAGGGCCAGGTGATCCAGGGTTGGGACGATGGCATCGCGCAGCTGAGCAAAGGCAGCAAGGCGATCCTGCTTGTTCCTTCTCCGCTGGCTTACGGCGAGCAGGCACGCGGCGAGCAAATGCCGGCCAACTCTATCCTGCGTTTCGACGTGGAGCTTGTTGATATTGCCAAAGCCGCATCTGCGCCTGATGCTCAACCAGGCATGGGCAACAAAAAATAATCCGATCACCTCTTATCTCTTCTTATGAACCTGACTACCAAAAGCAAAGCGACTAACGGTCTGCTAGCGAAAGTACTCCTATTCTTCGTCATTGTGGTTTCATTCGCTGCCTGCAAAGAGCAGGAGTTTCAGAACCCGTATTACCAGACGCCAGAGCAGCGGGAGGAGCAGAAGAAGATTGACGAAGAGACGATCCGCAAATATTTCCGGACGAACAAAGTGGACACCACTGCCGTGCAGCGGACAAACAGCGGCCTTTACCACCTGACTTTAGAGGCAGGCAACGGCGATCTGGTAAAGCTGGGGCAGCGTGCGGAAGTACACTATATTGGCTGGACTGTAAATGGCTCTAAGTTTGACTCCTCTTACGAAAGAGGGCAGTCTTTCTCATTTGTGGTAGGCGCCGGAAGTGTGATCAAAGGCTGGGACGAAGGCTTGCAACTGATGCGCGTAGGCGAAACGGCCAAGCTGTTTATACCCTCCTACCTGGGTTACGGCTTTTACGGCAGCAGCTCTATACCTCCGAATGCCGTGCTGATCTTTGAGATCAAAGTGCTGAGCGCACGCTAGGCTGTAGTCAATTCATTAACAGGAAGGGCGATGTAAATTACATCGCCCTTCCTGTTTTAGCCCAATACCTCCGAGAGTATCGCCAGTGATTTTATCTCACCCAGTCGCTCCACGTGCAGTTGGTAGTAGCGTATGAGGATCGAGAGCATTTCGCGGCGCACCTTCCCGTTGGGTATAGCCGCCTGTTGCGGGTTTTGCAGCAACTGGTCGAAGTACACCTCGTAGGCCTGCAGCGCCAGCACCGGCGGCGCCCCGGTATTGGACTGCGCATTGGCTGAGAAGGCCACCTGCTCAATGATCTCAGCCGCATTGCTAGGACCGAACCCCAGATGATGGCTCAAATGCAGCAGAAAGACCAGGTGAAAATTCTCGAAATGCTCCGTCAGTTCATCAAACTCGATGATGGCGTTGTAAAGAAAGTGAAACAGCGCCGGGTTTTCCTCCTCCTCCTTCACCGTGCGCGATACCATTTCTGACAAAAACAGCAGGATGCTGCTCTTCAGAATATTGAAAGGGATAGATGAGAAGGGGTAGGCGCTTTTATATTCAGAGATCCGTGTCAGTCCGCCCTTGTGCGAGGTATAGACCACCATGTCGAGCAGCGTGAAAGGCTGGAAGAGGGCAATGCGGGAACCAGGGCCTTTTTTGCGCACACTGTTCACGATGTACGACTGCACCCCCAACTGCTCGGTGTATACCTTGGCGATGATGGACGACTCACGGAACTTGATATAGTTCAGGACGATGCCTCTTGTTTTGACTAACATTTCTTCCAGTACGGCTATTTCACTGATACAGGTTTGCTTGCCTCTAAGGCCGGAAAGGCGCAGCAGGTATAGCTGGGTGCCGGCATATGCAACTGTCAACCCGCTCGCTATACCTACACAGATCTGCCCATAACCCGGCAAGCCCCTGAAAGCAAAACCAGGCAGGCCTGCAGGTATAGCGGCAGTGGCCTGGGTTGTCACTTCCAGTTAAGAGGGCGTGCTTTGGCAAGTATATAATGGGAGAAACAGGTATAGCGCCTGGCTTATTTCTTCTTGAGACCTTCCTGAAAGCAATGGCGGCACCGGGCTTCGTAAGATTCTGTCTCGCCGAGCAGTACCTGGTGCTCCGAAATCGCATTCCGATAAGAGTATGTAGCAATATCGCCGCACTGCACGCAAATGGCATGCACTTTTGTCACGTACTCCGCCACAGCCATCAGCGCCGGCATCGGCCCGAAGGGCTTGCCCAGATAGTCCATGTCGAGGCCGGCGGCGATCACCCGCACGCCGCTGTTGGCCAGCTTCACGCATACCTCGGCCAGGCCCTCATCAAAAAACTGGGCTTCATCTATACCTACCACATCGCAACTGCCACCCAGCAGCAGCATATCCTGCGCAAAGTCTATCGGCGTGGAGCGTATGGCATTGGCGTTGTGCGACACCACATCTTCGTCATGGTAGCGTTTGTCGATGGTTGGTTTGAAAATCTCTACCTTTTGCTTGGCGATTTTGGCCCGGTTGAGCCTGCGGATAAGCTCTTCCGTTTTGCCCGAGAACATTGACCCGCAGATCACCTCTATCCACCCTCTTCTGATTGCGTGGTTATCATTTCCCACGCGCGGTTCTATAAACATCTATTTATTAAAATGGCTAAATTCCGTTGATTGTTATTCGTTGTTCGTTGATTGTCAGGTGCACGATTCGGACAGGTCGCGACCTGTGCCTGCAAGCCACTTTAACTTCTAAACTCTTAAACTTTCTAACTACTGTATTGCATGTGCGGCAGCATGGTCTGTTGTGGCACGCTGCCCCGGGCATCTCCATGCTCCAATGTACATTGGCAGGTCAGTCTTTCGTTATCCTTTAGGCGGTCGTTGTTCCGGTAGCGCTCTTCGTTTGCCGTTAGCGGACCGAAGTGCTCCATCCCTTCTTGCACTATTATGCGACAGGTGGTGCAGCGCCCTTTCCCTCCGCAGGCATGCATCCAGTCGATGCCGGCGTCCTGAAGGGCTTGCAGCAGCGTTTGACCGGGAGCAACCTCCACTTCACAATCATGCAGGTTTTGCACGGTTAACTTTGGCATATTATTTATAACTTTACGAGAGAAAGCGATACCAATGGAAGACAAATATAATCAATTACGCCTGGAACGTTACAGCAAAGAGCTGGCAAATCTGCTTTGTGACCGTCACTTTGCAGCCCACGATACCATCAATGGTCCTCAGCTGATTGGCTTTACGCCTATCAAACAGATCAATCTTTTTGTGATCAAGGAACTGCTGCTCAAGTGGCACCACGAAATGGCCAACCTCCGCAGCCCTTATTTCGACTATGAGCACGAAGAAGTAAAGGAGGCCCTGCTCAATTTCATGAATGTGCTCTCGCGCAAGATCCTCATCAAGCGTGACGCTTTTGAGCCGCTGCTGCAAAAGGCCATTTACGACACGTTCCTGCTCAAACTGGCCCCGGCGGCAACATTCGAGGAAAAATTCCTGCGCATACAGGAGGAGATCACCCTGCCGAAACTGCAGGAAAACCTCAAGTACATCGACCTTGACAAAGCTTTGTTCTCCGGATTTGTGGGTACGCTTTCGCCATCCAACCGCGACCGCGACTACATCCTGAGCCGCTTCAGGCTATACCTGAACGCCAACAAAGAAAGCATTGCCCCTCTGTCTGAACTGGTGGCCACTTTCAACAGCCTGCTGCCTATCACAGAGGAAGAGATTTGCCAGGCAGCACCACAGGCACCAAGCCTGGCAGCCTATGCGGCAAAACCTACTCCTGCAGCCCCAGTGGAGGAAAAAGACGTGGTAGCGCCCATCCATATGGCACAACGGGAGGCTTCGGCTCCAGTGGCAGCAGCCACAAGGCCAGCAGCCGTAGCCGACAGCAACCTCAACGAGCGCTTCCGGGCTGAGCGACCGACCATGAATGAGAAATTCAGCAAACCGGTTTCGTCTTCTGTGGCCGACTCACTGAGCAACCGGAAGATAGAGTCACTCAAGAACTCCATCTCCATTAACCAGCGATTCAGCTTTATCAATGAGTTGTTCGACGGCGACAACATGACCTACTACCATACCATCCAGAAACTGGACGAATACAACAACCCGGACGAGGCTCGGCATTTTGTGCTGCATGAGCTCTCTCACAAGTATGACTGGAGCAAAAAGCAGGAAAATGTCAGCAAACTAATCCGGTTGATTGAGCGAAAATTTGCCTGATAACAACCCGATACCTAAAAAAGGCCTCTCTCCGGAGCAGGCCTTTTTTTATTGGCAGGTATAGGCTTTACATTCAAGCCACTACCGCGAGCAACTGCTTTCGCAAAAAAATAATTCGGCTTTGGGCTTACCCGAAGCATTGCAAATAAGCGGGCTAAGCATTATTTATGCAGTTTCTTTGGTGTTTGCTAACGTACGATGCGCCGTTTTTCTGAATCTGTTGCGCCTCAAATCAGTATACTTTATGCAACAACCAGCGAGCAGGAGCGCGTACAAACCATTATAAATAACCTTATTATCAGCCATGAGAGACGAGTTCGACTACGATGACGATTTAAACTACAGCTTCGATGACGAAGAAGAGGAGGATGACTTCGGGATGACTTTCGAAGAAGATTTATATCTGATGATACGGGAGAAACTCCGCGACACCATTCAGGAGTTCAAGAGCGACTATCCGGCCCTGAAAAAACTTGAGACGCATGTAACAAGCTTTAAGGTGAATGCCAAAAACACCGATGACGCTAAGTTCTACCCATTGGCCGCCAAACTGCTGAGCGAGCATATCAAGCCGCTCACCAATGACTCAGAAGAAATATTGGAAATTTACGAGAATATGCAGGCTGATATCGCTCGGTTCAAAAACCAGCGGGCCCATGGCCATGAAGGCGATTTTTACCTGACCGCCTAGTCCTTACCGGGCAAAAAAATTCAAAAAAAGCCATCCTGTGTTATCGGGATGGCTTTTTCTATATATAAATATAAAAATCTATAAATTTATTTGACAACCCATTAAACCTGAGGGCTCATTTATTATCTAAGCAGACAAATAATCGTAGTAATAATGCTACCCGGTTGCAATTATAACTTTACAAAGACAGCCAATTGCAGCTATCGTAGATGCATTAATATTTTTTATCTTTGTCTCAGATTTGCATGCAACCATTTGGTGCGCCAAGGAATCTTGGATACAGAGCAACACCAATAAAAAGCTGTGATACACGCGCTACGCCTACATACGAAAATAAACAAACTTAATACTCCATCCGGTATGGCAGTAACAAAATTACTTGATGGGGAGAGGTACCTTATCCAGACAGTGGACAAGAAGCTTACCTTGACGACGCACCGTGTTATACAGCGTCAGTTAAACTGGTTTGCTCGCAGCAGCAAAGCCATTATGCTGGAGGACATTACGTCCTGGCAGATCAAGGCTACGGGCAAGCCCCTCTACTTGGTAGCCAGCGTTGCAGCCACGCTCTTCGTTTATTTCAATGATTCTTTCGCCTTGCTCGGCGGTTTCTTTCTGATGCTATACCTGATGACGCGCCAGCACCGCATACACATTGAGTCGCCCTATACCACTCTGGTGCTTCCGATAGAGGATGTGGAGGAGAACAGGCTGAGCAGTATGGTAGAACTGGTGCGGCAGGCTAAGCACGAACGGGTAGCCACCCTAAAGGCCACTAAAATGCCTGACACCCCGATATTCGAGACAGAACACAGAAGAAGCGCCTAGGGCGCTTTTTTCATGTTTGGTCCTCCCTCATTTGCCTTCCGCTGCAGGCTGGCGGTCAATTAATTGCGCCCGTCCCCCAGAATCGCTATATTTAAGGCCTTTAAACGCATTTGACGTATGCCAGCAGAAGAATTAGTGTACCAGGACATGGTGAGAAACCACCAGCAGAAAATAAAGCAGGTTTTTCAGGAAGTGGGGAAAGTTGTGGTAGGTCAGTCCTACATGGTGAACCGACTGCTGATCGGCTTGTTCACAGGAGGGCACATTTTGCTGGAAGGCGTACCCGGACTCGCCAAAACCCTGACCATAAACACCTTGGCCCGCGCTCTGCGCCTGGACTTCCAGCGTATACAGTTCACGCCCGACCTCTTGCCCGCCGACCTCATCGGCACCATGATCTATAACCAGAACGCTTCGCAGTTTGAGGTCAAGAAAGGTCCCATCTTCGCTAACCTGATCCTGGCCGACGAAGTGAACCGCTCTCCTGCCAAGGTACAGTCGGCCTTGCTGGAGGCCATGCAGGAGAAACAGGTGACCATTGGCGAGACCACTTTCAAGCTGGATCTTCCCTTTTTGGTGTTGGCTACCCAAAACCCGGTGGAGCATGAGGGAACCTACCCACTGCCCGAGGCGCAGGTAGACCGTTTTATGATGAAGGTATACATTGACTACCCCAAGAAGTCGGACGAACTTGAGATCATGCGCCGGATGGCCAATATGGCCTTCAATGATTCCGTAAACAAAGTACTCTCCAAGGAAGACATCTTTGCCATCCGCAACGAGATCAACCAGGTGCAGATTTCCGAGACGCTGGAGAAGTATATCATCGAACTGGTGTTTGCGACCCGCCGTCCCGCCGAGTACGACCTCAGCGAATTTGCCGATTACATTCAGTTTGGCGTATCGCCGCGTGCCAGTATTGCCCTTAACCGTGCTGCCAAAGCCATCGCCTACTTCGACGACCGTGACTATGTGCTGCCAGAGGACATCAAGGAAGTCGCCCATGACGTAATGAACCACCGCATCATCCTCAATTACGAAGCAGAGGCCGACGGCATTCGCACCAAAGATTTTATAGAGGCGGTTCTAAGAAAAGTGCCGATCAGCTAAAACCCAAGCAAACCTCAGAGATAGAACCGCCTTGCCTATACCTAGCGCAAGGCGGTTCTGCTTTATTCTAAACCCAGACACCTATACTGTATGAAGCATTTGGGTTAACCATAGTCGCGCCTATACCTATACCTATACCTATACCTATACCTATACCTATACCTTCCGGGAAGAATACAGCCTGCATGCTCAACTAGCTCATTTGCATTGCCGTAAGTCTTACCGCTGCTTTAGCTGTGCGCCAGCACCTTCAGAGCAGGCAACATTTTCAAATCTAAGGTATAGACTATGTTAAGAGGCTTATTTAAATTCTGGATTCTCAGCAAGTTGTTCGGTGGCCGAAGCGGCGCTGGTGGCGGAAAAGGACGCGGCGGCTGCGGTGGTATTGGTTGCCTCGGCCTTATCGTGCTGGCAGTACTGGCTTATTTCCTTTTCCAGTACCTGGGTGGAGATGGCGGCACCACAGCCGATTTCTAAAACTTGAAGCGGTGGACTGATGCACGGCCAACTTGATTTTCAGTAATAACCCTGCCATACCTCATAACAAAAAGCTGCGCATAGGTATGGTTCCTGATTTTGCGATTGGCGCAGCACCAGGCACGCATTAAAAAGGCCCGCTCTTTCGAGGCGGGCCTTGGGTCGCGGCATGGGAGACTAAGCCTTACCGCTATTGATTGCAGCCATGTTTCTCACCCATTAGGCGCAATCAGTAATTTAAATGATTAGTAGGCGGTGTTTTGCGGATTGAAGTTTGCCCAGCCCGCAGTCCAGTCTGTCGCGCCAAACGCCCCCACAAAATCAACCTGGTCGAAGAAGCTGTCGAGACCCGAGAAGTTTGGAACGACCGTGGTGGAAGCCTTTACAAAGCTTGGCGTTGTATTATAAGCCCCAGCTATGTTTAGGGAAGAAGCCTGGTCTACCACTGCATTGCCCTTGCTGGAGGCATTAAACCAACTGGCCAGATCGAATGTACTGCCAGACACCAAGGTAAGTGCTTTGCTTGAAGGCACCCCGGCTATAACCGTGTTCTGAATTTTAAATGAGCCGCTGGTTGCATTTGCCTCGGTTGCGCTGCCATCCAGCAGCAAACCGACAGGCCAGCCCATTACGATGGAGTTGTGCAGTTTAGTCTGGTTATTGCGGCGCAGGTGCAGGCCTCGCTTGAAGTTAGCGTTTACAGAGGCCGCTGAGTTGGTGCCAAGTGGGCCAAACAAGGTCACATTTGAGTAAGTTGGTGCCGTAACGGGCGTGGCAGCGGAACCTTGCGAGTCGTTATCCGACTCAAAACCGTTCGAGCCGGAGGCGTCCGCCACGTTCGGGTCAGCGATACCCACCAGGTATTGGAGCTTGCCAGAGTAACCGTTATCCGTGTCAAACATATCGTCTACGGTTTTGTAAGCAATCAGGTGTTTGGCATTCACTGTGCCTCCAAACCACTCGAAAGAGTCGTCGCCGCAGTAGGATACCTGGATATAGTCCAGCGTGGTGCCCGAGCCAACACCGCCCATCGTCAAACCGTTGATCTCATTGTCTGGCTGGAAAGCTATACCTGGGAATTCAATACGCACATACTTAAGCACGCCGGAGTTATCGGCAGCGTCGGTGCCTCCAAATTCTCTGTCTACCCCGCCTTCAATTTTGGCAGCCGTACCCAGGTTAACCGGCGCCTTGCCCAGTATAATGATACCGCCCCAGTCGCCGGCGGCACGTGAGCCCGCAGGCTGCGACGAGGTAAACACGATCGGCTTCTGGGCTGTGCCATTGGCCATGATTTTGCCGCCACGCTCAATTATCAGGGTGCCTTTGGTAGCTTTGTCTCCTTTGATGATGGTACCTGGCTCAATCGTGAGCGTCGCGCCTGCCTTTACGTAAACAAAGCCCTTCAACAAGTACTTTTGGTCGGCTTTAAACTCATAATTCTGTTCTGTTGACCCTGCTATAACCATCATCCCGTTCTCCTGGGTCATTGCAAATTGTTCGCCGGTTGGCGCTGGCGTTGTTGTGCTATCCTCGTCGCAGGCAAACACTGCAACAGAAATCAACGCCACCAATACCAGATTAAATAGCTTTTTCATAATCATCGTCTAATTGTTAAAAGGTTTAGAATTCTATTGTTTGGGTTTAAAACTTATAGGTGATACCCAGCGTGGCATACTGGCCCTTGCGGAACTCCCTGAACGACTCATCTATACCTGTGATCTTTTGGTCGTCGTTTGAGTCCTGGATCAGGCGAGTCTTCTGGTTCAGCACATCCTGAATGCCGGCTTTTAGCTCGAAGTGCTCCCCTATGCCTTTTGTTAGGGAAAGGTCAACCTGGTGGCGCGGCATTTCATACACCGCCTGCCGCTGGTTGCTGCCCGCTGCGAAAATGCGCTTGCCAACGACGTTATACAGCAGGTTGACCTGTAGCTGGCGATCATCATTCTGATAATAAACACCTGTGTTCACCACGTAAGGCGATTGCCCTACCATGGCACGCTTGCCTGGCTGGAAGGCAGCTCTTGTAGCCTGCAGCTCAACCTGGCTTTGGACCAGCGCAGCGTTCAACACCAGGGTCAGGTGCTGCACAAATGGCACTGCTGACAGATCCAGAAGCGACTTTCTTACCTCGGCCTCTATGCCATAGCTGTAAGCGTTCTCCGCGTTTTCGAAGGTGATGGTGTTACCGCCCGGCGTGTTCTCAAAAACGGACTCAATCGGCTTGCGGAAGTACTTGTAGAACGCCCCAAAAGACAGCACCTCGGACGGGTTCGGATAGAATTCGTAGCGCACATCGCCGTTGTATATTGTGGCAATATCTAAATCGGGGTTGCCTATAACTTCCAGCAGGTTGACGAAGTCGAAGTATGGCGCCGGGGCGATTTCACGAAACTCCGGCCTGTTTACGCTGATGCTACCACCGGCACGCAGCATGGCACGCGGGGTTAAGGTATAGGTGAAGTTTGCGGAAGGAAGCAGGCTAAGCACCGGGTTGTCTTTGACGATCGCGCTCCCGTCAAACCCTTTTGAAGAGAGCTCCTGGTTGTTGTACTCCACTCGCAGCCCGCCTGAGGCTGACAGTTTATCAGTGAGCGGTGCAGAACCGCTTATGTACCCGGCAATGTTTGAGTTGGCGGCTTGGTAGTTGTTCTGAGGGTTGGCGTCTTCCACCAGCACCAGGCCGTTGCTCCTGTTTATGTTTTCCGGGCTGAACACCTGATCAAGCGGCTGGTAAGCAATCGCTTCGTTAAAGGTGCCGCGCTGGGTATAGCCAAATGAGAAATAGCGGGAGGTATAGTCTCTGTTTTTGCGCTCTGCGTAAAAACCGGCCCTCATTTTGGGAGCATTCTCCGACGCTGAGTCAGCAGGGTGGAACCGATGCTCGTACTGACCGCTGGCCATCAGCGCATGCTCGTTCAGATTAGAGTAAAAACGGCCGACATCCTGAAGGCTTGGATTTGACTCCGGCTGAAACTGAACTTTGTAAGCCTGCCTGTCATCTTCGTAAACCGTTCTTAGCCTACGGTAGTCCGGTTCGTTCTTGTTGGTGTAGTTGTATCCGCCTGTCCAGGTCACAGTCGACCTGTCATCCTGGAAATCGTGTGTGCCCTGCAGCTGGCCCGAGTAGATGGTGCGGCTCTCGTAACGCAGCGAGTAGTTCTTCTGCCGTTGCTCACCGTTCGTAAAGTCTATCCCTTCGCGCTCCAGCACCTCGTTGCTGCCCAGTTGGTTGAGCAGGTTCCGGAATTCTATTTTATTATTATTGTTGAGGCGAGCCGACCAGTTGCTCACAGCACCAACCCGCACGTTGTTGGTATACACATTGTCCTGGAAGCTAAGGTAAGGTGCGCTGGCACCGACGGCCTCGTCAAAGGCCCCATACGAATTCCGGGTACCTTCCGTGATAGATTGCGTGTTGCTGTAAGAGATGGCAGACACGGTGCTCATCCGCACATCCCCCAGATCGAACAGACGGTTGAGGCCTACTGACATTCTAAGATCTGGAAGCGCCGTGACAGACTGAGGAGACCAGGCATTTGGAAACGCACGGCCTATATTGGCATACTGCTCCTGACCTTTCACAGCGTCCAGGTTCGCAGGTACACTGGCAGGTATGGCGCGTTTGCCGTTATCAAATCCCAGGAAGTCGGTGCTGCCTTTGTGGTCGGTCAGGAAGCTCTGGAAAGCGGTGCCGACACGGTAAGAGCCCGATACCCCAACCGTGGTAAGGTTCTCGCTGGCGTTTTTCGTGTAGACCTTGACAATGCCCCCACCAAACTCGCCGGGCAGCTCCGGCGATCCGTTCTTATAGATCATGATGCGGTCTATCACGCTGGTGGGCAGAATATCGAACGAAAAGGCTTTCTGGTCCGGCTCAGTGCTAGGCGTAAGCGCATCATTCAGGGTTACGGTGTTGTAGCGCTGGCTCATCCCCCTGATCACCACATAGCGATCGTTCAGGATGGTTACTCCCGGTATGCGCTTTACTGTTTCGGCGGCGTCGCGGTCCATTGACTTGGCTATTTGCTCGCCTCCCACACCGCTCACCACTACTTCGCTTTGGCGCATGTCGGCCACTATCGCCATCTCTGTGTTGGTCTGGCGCGTTCCCACAATCTCCACTGTTTGGATCTGTGTTGTGTTTTCTTCGAGCTGGATGTGCAGCGTGGCAGATTGCCCGGCACTTACCGCTACTCCCACTTTCTCAAATGGCTTATAAGACAGAAAGGTAACCGAGATATTATGAGTGCCGGCCTCCAGCGGCAAGGTGTAGTGGCCATTATAATCGGTGGTTGTTCCTTTGGATGTACCCTTGATGAATACCACGGCCCCGATAATGGCCTCCCCGTTTGTCTTGTCTGTTACGGTGCCCGACAGCGTGCCCTGTTGACCCAAACAGTAAACAGTGGTATGCAGGATGGCGAGAAGTGTTAGAAGTAATTTCATAGCGATTAACTGTGTCTTAGTCTCGCTGCAAAAGTATAGCTGGTCTTTTAAGCTAAAATTACTACCCGGTTACTAAACTGTTAAAGATCAACCTGCTTTGTTAAGTTACTGTAAAGTGTGCGCGAAAAGCTGTTACAGCCACTCCTTATTATGGTGTGGCACGTATAAAGGCGGCTTCGAACAGGTATAAGAGCAGTTGCTTTACTCTGCCTGTCGGAAAGTAGGTCCCTTTGTCATTCCCTGCTGAAGCGCCTATTTCTCAATGCCTCCTGCTATACCTATACCAGCCGGTTCTAAGGTTGATACCGCACCCGTTTTTAGTAACATAAACTTAACATTGGCATAACAGACGAATAACATTGTCTCCCGATCTTTGTACCGCTCAAATTGAAAGCGCCTTCTGAATCAAGGGATTAGCGACATTTCAAACTTGGCAACTGCCTTCCCAAAACGATTAGACTCCGTAGCGGGAACTGACTAAGGCGGTTTATATACTTTACTCACCCAAAAATGAAAGTAACAACCGTAACGCGTGCCATTCTGGCGGCAGGATTAGCCACAGGCATTTTCCTTTCTAATGAAACGAGTGCCCAGACAACAGACTCTACTGCCCAAACCACTTCGGTAGTGGTACAGCAAGCCCCTGCCGTTGCGCAGGAGACTCCTAAAAAGAAAGCTTGGTATGATAGAATCTCTTTGCGTGGTTACGCCCAAGTGCGCTATAACCGCCTGCTTGAGACCAACCCTAACCTCAAGTGCGACCAGTGCGACAGGTCTCTTGGCGAAAATGGGGGCCTGTTTCTGCGCCGTGGCCGTCTGATCTTCAGCGGGGACGTGAGCGACCGCCTCTCAATCTACATCCAGCCTGACTTTGCCTCTTCGTCCTCTTCTACTGTCCTGAATTTCTTTCAGCTCCGCGATGCTTATTTCGACGTGTCGCTCGACAAGAACAAGGTATACCGCTTCCGGGTAGGCCAGAGCAAGATCCCGTATGGCTTCGAAAACATGCAATCGAGCAGCAACCGTTTGGCCCTGGACCGTAACGACGCCCTGAACAGTGCCATAGCCAACGAGCGTGACCTGGGTGTATTCTTCTACTGGACACCTGTAGAAATTCAGGAGCGTTTCAAAATGCTGACAGACGAAGGCCTGAAAGGCTCGGGTAATTACGGTGTGTTCGGCATCGGTATTTACAATGGCCAAACCGCCAACAAGCCGGAAGCCAATAACACGCAGCATGCCGTGGCCCGTCTCTCCTATCCGTTTCTGGTAGGCAGCAAGCAGATTATCGAGCCCGGTATTCAGGCCTATACAGGCAGGTATGTGGTAACGTCAGACCAAGTTTCATCTGGTGTAAGTATAGCGGAGAAGTACGCAAAGGATGGGTTTACGGATCAGCGTGTCGCAGCAACTTTTGTGGTATATCCACAGCCATTCGGTTTCCAGGCGGAGTATAACGTGGGACGAGGCCCGGAATTCAACCCGGACACAAAAGCCATTGAGGTGAAAAACCTGCGTGGGGGATACGCACAGGTGATGTACCGCAAAGAGGTAGGGTCGCAGGTACTTATACCCTTCGTGAAGGTACAGCACTACGAAGGCGGCAAAAAACACGAGCGCGACGCTCCAGGCTATACTGTATACGAGACCGAAATTGGTGTGGAGTGGCTGGTGCATAAGAGTATAGAGCTGACAGCAGACTATAGCATCGGTGACCGTACCGTCCGTAACGCACAAAACTTCAACAACCGCCAGCACGGCAACCGCCTGAGACTACAGGCGCAGTTTAACTTCTAATACAACAGCTCGCTTTTATCGAAACAGCCGCTGGTTCTCTGGAATCAGCGGCTGTTTCGTTCTACAGTACCCTATTCTTAACATATCCGTAACATGCCCATAACCTCCGAGTAATATTGGGACGGTAACTTTGCAGCATCATTCAGGAGCAGAACAGATGGCCCGACTAACCATCCTCTGACCTGAGCTGTAACTTACCGGCGTTTTGGGCCACAGTGCCGAAAGCCGGCTTTGAATAAAAAGTTATTAGCTTAATTCTCACCTTAACTAATACAAAACAGTGAACAACACGATTAACCGGGGGCTTATCGCACTTTCATTTATCTGCCTCTTCGCCTTCAGTACGCAAGCACAAACCATCAACAACAGCAAGTTCGGTAAAGGACTTCAATTCATGGCCGCCGACTCCTCTTTCAGCCTTAAATTCGGTACTCGTTTTCAATTGCTCTATCAGGGCGGGCAAAACCCGGCCACACAAGAATGGGACGACCGCTTCCTGGTTCGCAGGGCCCGCCTGAAGTTCGATGGCTTTGCTTTCTCGCCAAGGCTGAAGTATAAAATAGAGCTTGGCCTAAGCAATAGCGACATCGGCAACGATATACCTGATCAGACCAACAATGCCGACAACATCATACTGGACGCTGTGGCCAAGTGGCAAATGACACCCAACCTGGAACTTTGGGTGGGACAGACCAAATTGCCTGGTAACCGGGAGCGTGTGGTTTCTTCGCAGAAGCTGCAGTTCGTGGACCGCAGCTTGCTTAACTCCCGCTTTAACCTCGACCGCGACGCTGGCCTGCAATTGCACCATGAGCACCAACTAGGGCAAGTAGTGTTAAGAGAGATCGGCTCTATTGCCATGGGTGAGGGCCGCGACATCACGGTGAACAACACGGGTGGGTACGGCTTTACAGGCCGTGTGGAAGTACTGCCTTTCGGAGCTTTTAAAGGAGACGGCGATTATGTGGGCAGTGACCTCGAGCGTGAGCAGACTCCCAAACTTTCTTTAGCAGCCTCCTACGACTTTAACGACAATGCCGTTCGCCAGCGAGCCCAACTTGGCAGCTTCCTGAGCGACACCCGCGACCTAAGCACCTGGTTCGTAGACGCAATGTTCAAGTACCGCGGCTTCTCGGCTATGGGCGAGTATGCCAACCGCAAAGCCCCTGACGGCCCTGTAGTGCTACGCGACGAAGCAGGCAAAGTACAGGAAACCTTTGTGACGGGCTCCGCCCTGAACCTGCAGGCGGGCTACCTGTTGCCGAGCAACTGGGAAGTGGCAGGCCGCTATACCGATTACAACCCAACAAATGCAACGGGCTTGCGGGCGCAGAACCAGTATACCCTGGGTATATCCAAATACATCGTAGGACACTCCCTGAAGGTACAGAGCGACGTATCGCTGATAGAGGAAGCAGGCCGCGAGGACCGTACCCAGTTCAGACTGCAGATGGAATTAGCCCTCTAAAACAACTCCCTGAATACCAAATCAGTATATCAGCTTAAAAATCAACAATTCAATACCAACTAACCCACAACACTCATCTTATAACCCAAAATCGAATTGTATGTTAAAATCTAGGCTCACGTATTTCAGACTTAGCGCAGCTCTTATGCTGGGTGCCTCGCTCGCCATGACATCTTGCGGTGGCAATAGTCAAGAAGGTGGTAGCGACCTGTCAGGCTCTATCCAGATCGACGGTTCTTCTACGGTGTATCCCATCACAGAGGCCGTGGCAGAAGAGTACCGTGCCGAGGCGCCGGAAGTGAAAGTGACCGTGGGTGTTTCGGGAACAGGTGGCGGTATGAAGAAATTCACCCGTGGCGAGATCGACATCGTGAATGCCTCCCGCTCGATGAATGCTTCCGAAGAGCAGACGGCCGGTGAGAACGGAATCTCCTTTGTGCAGCTTTCCGTGGCCTACGACGGTCTGACGGTAGTGGTGCACCCTGAAAACGACTGGGTAAAGGACATCACCGTGGCTGAACTGAAAAAAATATGGGAGCCGGAAGCACAGGGCACGATCATGCGTTGGAACCAGATTCGCCCGGAGTGGCCTGATCAGGAAATCCATCTCTACGGCGCTGGTGTAGAGTCGGGCACGTATGACTACTTCACCGAAGCTATCGTGGGCAAGAGCCACTCGAGCCGCGGCGACTATACCGCCAGTGAAGACGACAACGTGTTGGTACAGGGTGTATCGACCGATCCGCTGGCATTGGGCTTCTTTGGCTATGCCTATTACGAAGAGAACAAGAGCAAACTGAAGGCTGTGCCTGTCAACGACGAAAACGACAGCAATGGTGCAGGTGCTATTTTGCCATCACTGGAAACCGTAAAGAATGGTTCTTACGCCCCGCTATCGCGTCCTCTTTTCATCTATGTGAGCTCTAAAGCCGTAGCTAAGCCAGAGGTAGTGGATTTCGTTAACTTTTACCTTGACAATGCCGGTGATCTGAGTGAAGAAGTAGGCTACATTCGTCTGCCAGACAACCTTTACAAAGAACAGAAGCAGAAGTTTCAGCAATTCGCCACCGGTGGCGCTACTGCCAACAAGCAATAGATTCCTGAACAAACAACCCAGGTATAGCGACTGGCAATAGTGAGCTATACCTGGGTTTAAAGCAAAAGCACCTTGAGAGTACAGGAGAAAATTATCGAAAGCCTGCTGTGGCTGTCAGCCGCCATCACTATCCTGATCACGATCAGCATTGTCTGGGTATTGCTCTCGGAATCAGTGCTGTTCTTCAGCGAAGTGTCCCTTGTGCGCTTCCTCACCGAAAAGGAATGGACGCCACTCTTCGCCGACAAAAAGTTCGGTATCCTGCCCCTCGTGGCAGGCACATTCCTCACCACGGTTATTGCCATAGCGGTGGCGTTGCCGATCGGCCTTACCATCGCCATCTACCTAAACGAGTACGCTCATGCCCGTTTCAAAACCTATATCAAACCGCTGTTGGAAGTGCTGGCCACTATCCCCACGGTAGTATATGGCTTCTTTGCCCTGACCGTGGTGACGCCTTTCCTGCAATCGTTTATACCTGGTTTGGCTGGTTTCAATGCCCTGTCAGCGGGCATTGTGATGGGCATTATGATCATCCCCATGATTTCCTCGCTGAGTGAAGACGCCATTAGTGCCGTGCCCCGCTCTTTGCGCGAAGCCGCCTATGGCATGGGCTCTACCCGACTGCAAACCGCTTTCGGCGTCATGGTGCCTGCCGCGTCGTCAGGTATACTGGTGTCGGTAATTTTGGCTATTTCGAGAGCCGTTGGCGAGACCATGATTGTGGCCATTGCAGCGGGTCAGCAACCGCGCCTCACGCTCAACCCCTTTGTGCCGATCGAGACAATCACGACTTACATCGTGCAGGTGAGCCTCGGTGACGTGCCGCACGGCTCGCTGGAGTACCGCACTATTTTCGCGGCAGGTATGACGCTGTTTGTGTTCACGTTCATTTTGAACAACCTCAGCTTCTGGATCAAAAAGAAATATCAGGAAAAGTATGACTAACTCCGAGAAAAACCGCCTCAAGGACAAAGCCTTCCAGGTATTTGGCGTCTTCTGCACCTTTATCGGGCTGGTGGTGCTGGCCATCTTCCTGATCGACATTGTGATAGAAGGTATAGCCCGTATCGACTGGGATTTCCTGACCAGCCTGCCATCGCGCCGGGCAGCCAGCGCAGGTATACTCACCGCGTGGGCCGGCACCATCTGGATTCTGATTCTTTCTGCCCTGATCGCTTTCCCATTAGGTATAGCCGCTGGCGTATACCTGGAAGAGTATGCTAAAAAGACGAAACTCTCGAATTTCCTGGAAATTAACATCGCCAACCTGGCAGGCGTACCTTCGATCATCTACGGTTTGCTGGGCCTCGAGCTCTTTGTGCGTTTCATGAAGTTGGGTGGCAGTTTGCTGGCCGGTGCGCTTACGCTCTCCCTGCTGATTCTTCCCATCATTATTGTCACTACCCGCGAAGCCATCCGTGCCGTGCCCCGCACCATCCGCGACGGCTCCTTTGCCCTGGGCGCTTCGAAGTGGCAAACGGT
This sequence comes from Pontibacter aquaedesilientis, assembly GCF_014773225.1. Classification (GTDB taxonomy): domain Bacteria; phylum Bacteroidota; class Bacteroidia; order Cytophagales; family Hymenobacteraceae; genus Pontibacter; species Pontibacter aquaedesilientis. Next base: position 81,627 of record NZ_JACXAJ010000006.1, read on the forward strand.
GTGGTACCAAGTGCTACCATCTTCGTTTGGCGGCATCCTGACGGGGGTGATTCTAGCACTTTCCAGGGCTGTGGGCGAAGCGGCCCCGCTTATTGTGATCGGAGCGCTGGCTTACGTGCCGTTTGTGCCGAGTTCGCCAATGGACGAATTCACAGTACTGCCCATCCAGATTTTTAACTGGACCTCGCGACCGCAGGCGGCCTTTCTGACCAATGCGGCGGCGGCCATCATCATCTTATTATTGATCACCTTCCTGCTCAACGGCGTCGCAGTATACCTGCGCCACCGTCAGCAAAAGAAAATAAAATGGTAAGTTTTCACCCATGAAGAAACCAAGTAAGTTAGAAGCCATTAACCTTGACGCCTACTACGGCGACTTCCATGCGCTCAAGAGCATCAACGTCGCGATGGAAGAGAAGGCCGTGACCGCCTTTATCGGTCCGTCGGGCTGCGGCAAGTCCACGTTCCTGCGCACATTCAACCGCATGAACGATTACATTGACGGCTTCCGCATAGATGGCCAGATTCTGTTGGACGGCCGCGACATTTATGCCAACGACGTGCAGGTAGACGAACTGCGCAAAGAAGTGGGCATGGTGTTCCAAAAGCCCAATCCCTTTCCGAAGAGCATATTCGAAAACGTGGTGTATGGCCTCAGGATTCAAGGAATAAAGGACAAGAAAATATTGCAGGAAACCTGTGAGAAATCGCTGCGGCAAGCCGCCATCTGGGACGAGGTGAAAGACAAGCTCGACAAGTCGGCCCTAGCGCTTTCGGGTGGTCAGCAGCAGCGCCTCTGCATTGCACGCGCCTTGGCCATACAGCCCTCCGTTATCCTCATGGACGAGCCCGCCTCAGCCCTCGACCCCATCTCCTCTGCCAAAATTGAGGAGCTGATCTACGAGCTGAAGAAAGATTACACGATCGTGATTGTAACGCACAACATGCAGCAAGCAGGCCGTGTGAGCGACTATACCGCTTTCTTCTACATGGGAGAGCTGGTGGAATACGCCAAGACCAAAACCATGTTCACAAGTCCGCACGATACGCGTACCCAGAACTACATTACGGGCCGTTTCGGTTAAGCTTTTTTTGCGCCTTGTTTACGTATAAAAAAACATTCTCACTCATAACCTCAAGACACGAATGCCTCATATAGATGTAGAACTCGACCGCTTACGAAACAAACTCCTGGAGATGTGGGACCTGGTGGAGTACCAGCTGAGCAGCGGCCGGGAAGCTGTCGTGAATGGCGATAAGGAACTGGCACAGCGGATTATCAAGCTTGATCGGAAAGTGAACAACTTCGATATCAAGATTGACCGCATGTGCGAAAACTTCTTCGCCCTTTTCAACCCTGTTGCCGTGGACCTGCGTACCGTACTGGCCATTCTGAAAATCAACACCAACCTGGAGCGCGTAGGCGATACCGCCGAAGGGATAGCCCGCTTTGCCTGCAAGCTTAATCACCCGCTCGACCCGGAGCTGATTGAGCTCACCAAAGTGCTGGTGATGTATGACGAAGCTTTGGCCATGTTTACAGAGTGCCGCACCGCCTTTAAGGAAGACGATCCGAAGCAGGCCAAAGCGCTTATCAAACGTGATAAGACCCTGAACAAGATCTACCGCAAGTCAGACGCTGTGATCACCAAGTACATCAAGGCCCATCCGGATCGCATCGCTGAGTCGCTCGCCCTGCTCTCCATCATCAAAAAGCTGGAACGCGTAGGCGATCAGGTCACCAATATGGCCGAAGAGATCATCTTCTACCGTGAAGCAAAAGTGGTAAAGCACAGAAGGAAGAAGAAAAAGAAGGAGTAGGTTGAATTGTTAAATTGTTGATGGTTTAATTGTTGGTTCGAGGGGAATACAATAATTGGCGCAGGTTTTAAGACTTGCGCCTTTTTTATGACGTCAAGCTTCCCCAAAGGCTTTCGAGTAGCTCAGCTTTATACCTTAACACAGGGGAAAACCCTGCGCCAGTTCACCCCATCCCTACTTTAGCAATTATACAATTTGTGTCGTACCTTTGCGCAAAATTACGAAGGTGCTGTTCAAAGAAGTCATATACTTAATGCAGAAGGATTTCCTGTTGGAGTGGCGGCAGAAGTATGCCTTCAACGGTATGCTGCTCTACGTCAGCAGCACAGTCTTTGTCTGCTACCTCAGCTTCGGGCTTCGCTCCAATGCCTTGCAAGTGCCTGTTTGGAATGCCCTGTTCTGGATTATCCTGCTGTTTACGTCGGTCAATGCCATTGCCAAGAGTTTTATGCAAGAAAACCGCGGCCGACTACTCTATTTCTACTCCATCGTGAGTCCGCAGGGCATCATTCTGGCCAAGATTCTTTACAATGCCTGTCTTATGCTGGTGCTGGCACTGATCTGTTTTGTGTTCTATGCTTTTGTGCTGGGCAACCCGGTACAGGACATTCCGATGTTCCTACTCAGTATTCTGCTCGGTGCCATCGGTTTCTCGACTTCCCTAACCATGATATCAGGTATAGCCTCTAAGGCAGCCAACAGCAGCACCCTAATGGCCGTGCTCAGTTTCCCAGTAATCGTGCCTATGCTGCTCATGCTCATCAAAATGTCCAAAAACGCCATGGATGGGCTGGAGCGGGCCGCCAGTCTCGACGAACTGCTTACTTTGCTTGCCATAAACATGATCGTTGTCACTGTTTCTTATATTTTGTTCCCGTACCTTTGGCGTTCGTAAGGTCCTAGACTTTAGACAATAGAAATTAGACAATAGACAAAGGCCTAGAAAAGTGATGAAAGGGGAATGGCAAAAGAGCAAAAGATGTTAATAATTTTCAAGAACGAAACAGATAAGAACCAATTGTTTGTTTAAAAAGAAGTTTGACGACCTGTGTCTAAAATCTAGCATCTAAATACTAATATCTGAATATGAAGAACTGGTGGAAAATACTGACCGTGCTGCTGCTGGTGTTTACCGTGGCGGTGGGTATGCTGTCGGATGTTCCCCGATTGGCCATCCTGAACGAAACCATCCGTAACCTGTACTTCCACGTGCCAATGTGGTTTGGCATGATCCTGATCCTGCTCATGTCGGTGGTGTATGCCATTAAATACCTGCGCAAGCCGAGCATCAAAAACGATATTATCGCGCACGAAGCCGCTAAGGTGGGTATACTTTTTGGCGTGCTGGGTATTGTGACAGGTATGGAGTGGGCTAAATTTACATGGGGGGAGTACTGGAGCAACGACCCGAAACAGAACGGGGCGGCCATCGGTCTGCTGATCTACTTTGCCTATCTCGTACTGCGCAGCTCTTTTGCCGAGCAACAGCAACGAGCCCGTATCAGCGCGGTATACAACATTTTCGCTTTTGCGGCCCTTATCCCTTTGCTATTCATTTTGCCCCGCCTCACCGATTCGCTTCACCCGGGAAACGGCGGCAATCCCGGCTTTAACGCCTACGACCTCGACAGTAGCCTGCGCCTGGTGTTCTACCCTGCCGTGCTGGGCTGGACACTGCTGGGCATCTGGATCGTGAACGTGAAATCAAGATTTGAATTACTGAGACAACGCATATATGAAAATGTTTAGAGTACTGGCCATTTGCTGCTTTATAGTAGGCATGCTGCTGGCCTTTGAGCCAGCCATGGCCCAAGAACAGATGGCCGAGTTATCGTCTGCTCCGCAGCAAAACATCGAAATGGCCGATAGCCTGCGTCAGGACGGCAAGATTTACGTGGTGGTGGCCGTGCTGCTCACAGTGCTGGCCGGCGTGCTGTTTTACCTGATTGCCCTCGACCGCAAGGTAGGCCGACTGGAGAAACAGCTGAAAGACGACTACGTGAATCGTTAAAAACAATAGTGCCTGAAAGGGCTTTGTCAGGATTTAAGGCAGCCGGCCATTTATACCTGATATCGGAACGGCCACCACGGGGTTATTTGCGTAGAAACGCTCATTCACTAAATACTTTTAGACATGAGCATCACCCTAAATCCCCGACTATACGTTTCGCTTAGCCCACTAGACCATGTAAAGCCGCACCCGATAAATGACGGCCGCTTCGACCCCGCCTACGCCTACAAAGTATTGGGCGTGTACAATGCCAGCGAAACTTCGGAGTGTTTCTTTATACTGAGCAACACCCACGGCGAAATGTGGTTTATTTCGCAGCGACACCTGCGCACCTATAAACTACTGGACTCCGACGAGTTTTTTGTAGAACTGGAAGCGCAGCAGCGCAACGTAGCTAACGAAAGCGCCACCGTGGCCCGCGTGCTACCGATTGCAGGCAACGGCACCCACTGACAGGTATAACCCCGATGATGTGTGGCGCTGCTTTTCAGGCAAAAATTGATGAATATCCCTATCCACGATGGATTTAAAACCTCCAAACGTGTGTTAGGCTATCAGAAAAGGAGAATCTACATTTTTTAAATAAGATGAAAAAGTCACACATCATCGGTATTATCGTGATCGCTATGGCCATTGGCATTATCATGACCACGGCTGGCGACGCGAGCACCTATGTTTCATTTGGCGACGCCATTGAGATGGCCCAGGATGGCAACTCCACCAAAGTGCATGTGGTGGGGCGCCTCAAAAAAGATGACCAAGGGCACATCGTGGGCATGCAATACGACCCACTGAAAGACCCGAATTACTTTGCTTTTACTCTTGTGGACACCAACCGCTTCGAACAGCGGGTGGTCTACTTCAACCCCAAACCGCAGGACTTCGAACGCTCTGAGCAAGTTGTGATTACGGGCAACATGCAAAACGAAGTGTTTGTGGCCGACAAGATACTCCTCAAGTGCCCGTCCAAGTACACGGAAAACGAAATTCAAACCAACACCGCAGGTATATAAATTAGTTAAGAGTTAGTATGGCCTCCCTATAGGTTAACTTTCTAACTCTTTAACTTTCTAACTTTCTAACTTATCAAGATGATTAATACGCTGATTGGAGACGTTGGCCACGCCAGTGTGATTGTTGCTTTTGTAGCGGCCATTGTAGCCTCCTATGCCTATTTCATGGCCTCGCGCCAGACTACCGAAGAGAGCGGCGACACCAGCTGGCGCAAACTGGCACGTGGCGCTTTTTATGTGCACGCCATAGCGGTTGTGGCCATTATCTTCAGCCTCTTCAACATTATTTACGAGCACCGCTACGAGTACTATTACGCCTGGAGCCACTCTTCTAACCACCTGCCGGTGCACTACATGATCTCCTGTTTCTGGGAAGGTCAGGAAGGTTCGTTCCTGCTCTGGATGTTCTGGCACGTGGCCTTGGGTGTGGTGCTGATGAACGCCGGCAAGAAAAACAAGCAATGGGAAGCGCCTGTGATGGCCATCTTCTCTTTCGTGCAGATTTTCATCTCTTCTATGATTCTGGGTGTGGTGATCGGCGACTTTAAGCTGGGTTCCTCCCCTTTCATCCTCATGCGCGACTTCATGGCCGACGCCCCTGTGTTTGCCATGGACCCGAACTTTAAGCCAGCTGATGGCACAGGCTTGAACCCGCTGTTGCAGAACTACTGGATGGTGATTCACCCGCCAACGCTGTTCTTAGGCTACGCCGCTTCGCTTGTCCCGTTTGCTTTCGCCATTGCCGGTCTTTGGAAAGGCAAGTTCAGCGAGTGGATTCGTCCGGCGCTGCCATGGTCACACTTCGCGGCCGTAACGCTGGGTGTGGGCATTGTGATGGGTGCTTACTGGGCTTATGAGACGCTGAACTTCGGCGGTTACTGGAACTGGGATCCGGTGGAAAATGCGGTATACATTCCGTGGCTCGTGCTGGTGGGCGGTATCCATACCATGATTGCCTACCGTCGCAGCAAGCAAGGGCTGCGCGCCTCGTTCATCTTGGTAATCACCTCTTTTGTCCTGATCCTGTACGCGACTTTCCTGACCCGAAGCGGTATCCTGGGCAATGCCTCCGTGCACTCTTTCACCGATTTAGGTCTGTCTGGTCAGCTGTTTACTTACATGATGGCCTTTGTAGTACTCGCCATCGGACTGCTGGTGTATAACTGGAAGAAAATCCCGACAACAGAGAAAGAGCTTTCGACCTACAGTGCTGAGTTCTGGGTATTTATTGGTGCTGCCGTGCTTTGCCTGGCTGCTTTTCAGGTACTTGTCACGACCTCTATACCTGTGTACAACGCCTTCCTTGGGTTTATCGGGATCGAGTCCAACGCCGCCCTGCCTGCTGACCAGATTGCGCACTACACCAAGTTTCAGCTTTGGGGTGGTGTAGCCATCGCCATACTGACAGGTATAGGCCAGTTGTTGTGGTGGAAGAAAGCGAACAAAAAGAGCTTCAAAGACGCCATCACCATGCCGCTTATGCTCACGCTGCTGTTCGCCAGCTTGGTGATTATCCTATCCAACAAGTTCGATATCTTCACGTTCAAGCTCGATAATCCGGTATACATTCTACTGTTTGTGGTATCGCTGTTTGCGGTATTCGCCAACTTCAGCATCATCCTTGGTTTATTGCAGAAGAAAGTAACCCTGTCGGGCGGTGCCGTGGCCCACATAGGTATAGCACTTATGCTGATCGGTATCTTGTTCTCGTCAGGCTACTCCAACATCATTTCGCAGAACAACTCGGGTCTGCTCTACTCACGTGAGTTCCCGGATGAGATCAACCGCGACAACGTGCTCTTGTGGCGCAACACGCCCGTGCAGATGGATCGCTTTAAGGTAAGCTACCATGGTCAGTTCCAGGAAGTGGAAGGCGTGCCGGGTTATGTGAACAAGGAGTTGCTCTACCAAACGGATGACATGTACAAAGCCATTGCCCGTGGCAATATTCAGGTAGGTGAGCAGGTATACTTCGAGACAGGCGATACCCTGGAACTGGTTTCCCCGGAAAACACTTACTACGAAGTGAACTACGAGAGCGATAAAGAAAACTTTGTGCTATACCCAAGAGCACAGGTAAACCCCAACATGGGTCTGCTAGCCTCTCCTGACATCAAGCATTTCGCTGGCAAGGACTTATATACACACGTTTCGACGGTACCAGACCCGAATGAAGAAAAGGACTGGGGTGAACTGCAGGAGTATGAGGTAACAGCTGGTGACACCATCGTGATCAACGACTACATTGCTATCTTCAACGGCATCGAGCAAATAGAGCAGGTGCCGGGCGTGCAGCTGGCCAAAGGCGACGTTGCCGTGCAGGCCGCCATGAAAATTATGGGTGAGCGCAAGAATTATCACGCCCACCCGGTGCTCATGATCAAAGACCAGATGATGGGCCGCGTACCGGAAGTGATTGAAGACTTGGGTATACGCATCACCTTCCTGAACATCGACACGGAGAACCATCGCTTCAAGATCGGTGTGAACGTGACGCAAAAGGACTACATCATCCTAAAAGCGATGGAAAAACCTTTCGTGAATGTCCTCTGGATCGGCACCATCATCATGGCTATTGGCTTTGTGATGGCGATTGTCCGCCGTAACAAAGAGGGGAATACTGGTGAGGGGAAAACTCCGAAAGCAAAGGAAAAACGCAAGGCGCAGGTGGCGTAAAAGCCTGAAATGAACACTAACAAATAAGGCAGGCTTGTGAAAGGCCTGCCTTATTTGTATCTAGTAGCTGTGACCAATAATCTTCGTTAAGCAAGCCGCATAGCCCATGAATGTCTTTGTTATCCCATCGTGGTATCCATCAAAAGATCACCCCACCACGGGCATCATGATAGCTGAGCAGTACGAAGCCATCAGCAAGGCGAATACGGCAATCAATATAGGGGTCAGCATATGGGGGCAAATGGACAATCGCTTTTTACTGAAGGCAAGTGATCATTTAAAGAATCTCCCAAAGTTGACCGCTACCAAAGAGAGCCATACCATCACAAAATCCCCTAACTTAAAGGTGTACCACACACCGGCGTTCACCTGGAGCAGGAAACTATTCAAAGGCAATTTCGACAAGATAGTAAAGGCAAACCTTCGAAATCTAAAAGCCTTTGAGCGTGACTTCGGCCCCGTGCAGCTGCTCCATGCGCATGTAGGTCACCCGGCCGGCAACATTGCCCTGGAAGTTGCTCGGCAAACCAACCTTCCGTTTTGCCTCACAGAGCATATGGGACCCTTCCCAAGCCCCTACGCTACCAATAAGCAAGGTTTACTAACGGCATTTCACAGGTCTCCTTACATGGCTTCCGCCGTTAACATCGCGGTAAGCCCTTTCCAAAAAAAAATGATGGAGCAGCAAGGCATTAGCAACATCGTAACGGTGTCGAATTTTATTGATGAGGATTATTTCCAGCCAGCCCCTCCATTGCCCAGAACCGATTCCACTTTTACATTTTTCACCTTTACTCGGCTCGTCGATGGCAAAGGAATAGAGGACTTGCTCCATGCCACCAAAGCTTTACTGAACAAAGGGGTAAAAGTGAGGCTTCGCATCGGCGGAACTGGCCAAAAAGCGATATACTACAGACAATTAGCCGAGGGATTAGAGATATCAGAAAAAATTGAATGGCTAGGAGAACTCAGTAGGGAGGCTGCTTTGTGGGAATACCAAAAGTGCGACGCTTTTGTGCTGCCCAGTTATTACGAATCGTTTGGAATTGTTTACATTGAGGCACTGGCATGCGGCAAGCCCATCATAGCGACCAAGTGCGGAGGACCAGAGACTATAGTGAATGAGCTGAACGGCCTACTAATCGACAAGGGCAGTCCTGTGGCATTGGCTGAAGCAATGCAGCACATGACTGAAAATGCTGGCAGGTATGACTCAGCTATCATCCGACAGGATTTCTTGACTAGGTTCTCAAAAAAAACAATCATCCCACAACTTGTCGCGCTATATCAGAAAGTGATCACCCAGCACAAATCAACCCTATGAAAATCGCTCTTATCGGAGCCGGTAACGTAGCCTGGCATCTTGGCAAAGCGCTTTATGGCGCTGGGCACGAAATCGTGGCAGTGTATAGCCCCACGTCAGGCCACCGGGAAGCACTGGCAAAGGAACTCGCACCGGCTATACCGCTCCCATCCCCTGACCTGACTGCTACCGATGCCGAACTGGTCCTGATAGCTATACCGGATGCCGCACTAGCTTCTGTAGCTTCTACCATTAAAGTCGCCAAGGGAACAATTGTGGCACATAACTCCGGCTCTCAACCGCTGGCTGTTTTGCAAAGTATAACAGGCGGGAGGGCAGGTGTTTTTTATCCACTACAGACGTTTTCCAAGTCTAAACCTGTCGATTTCAAATCTATACCTGTGCTTTTGGAAACTGAAGATGAAAACACCTTACAGACCTTACAGGCAGTAGCAGCCAGCATTACCAAAGAAGTTCACCTGGTTGACTCCACCAAGAGAAAACAGTTACACCTGGCCGCTGTGTTTGCCTGCAACTTTACCAACCACCTGCTAGGTATAAGCAGGACGCTGCTGCACGATGCCCAGCTCCCTGACTCGCTGCTTCAGCCCCTCATCCAGGAAACCATAGCCAAGGCGCTTCAACAACACCCTTTCCAGGTACAGACAGGTCCGGCGGTGCGCCATGATCACAATGTGATTGATGAGCATATGCAGATGTTACAAGAGCACCCAACCTATCAGCAGGTATATCGGTTGCTCACCCAAAGCATACAGGAACAGCACATGAACGGAAAAAGCACGGAGGAGTAACCTCTTTTGCCGTATACCTGTTTCTTAACCGGAGAAGGTATGAATTGCCTGGGTTTTGATTCGGGGGGCGGGTTTCATAACTTTGCACCGTAAAAAGACATATTCATGAAAATTGTAAATATAACGTTTAAGTTTGCTGACGGCTCGCCTGACCAGATACTCCCTGCTGTAGAGGGAGAGTCTGTGCTGGATGTGGCGCTCAACAACGACATTAAACTACAGCATAACTGCGGTGGCGTTTGTGGCTGCAGTACTTGCCATGTATACATCGAGGCTGGTATGGATGACCTGCCGGAAATCTCTGACAAAGAAGAAGACTACATCGACCGTGCCGTTGACCCGCGTATTAACTCACGACTGGGTTGCCAGTGCGTTGTGCAGGGCAACGAGGACATTGTGGTGACCATACCGCCACAGGATTTCCTGGGCCATTAGTGGCTGGCAGTTCATGCCATAAGCATGGCGCTGCTGAATCATAAGCGTTAACTGATAAAGAAAAACATATGGATAAGAATTATGAACCGCCAATTCACTGGAATGACTATGAGGACATAGCCATGGCCCTGTACGAGAAGTTTGGCAATGATTTCAACGAATCGAAAATATACCGCATCCGCTTTACCGAGCTATTGGAGTGGGTACTCTCATTGCCCAACTTTGCCGGCAAACGCGAAGAGTCCAACGAAGGCCACTTAGAGCAGATTCAGGCCGCTTGGGTATATGAGTGGCGCGACAACCAGGACTAAGGCGATATTGGCCCACAAAAAGTTCTTTATATTAAATTAAATATATATTTTTAAAGGTCCTTTCTGATGAGAGGACCTTTTTTAATTCACTGTATGTCAATCACCCAACCAGACCTGACTCTTATCAACACCTTCATCTTCGATGTAGACGGGGTACTAACGGATGGCTCGCTTTACGTATTTGCCGATGGCGAAAAGGTAAGAGCCTTCAACATCAAAGACGGCTTCGCCATCAAGCACGCCTTGCGCCAGGGCTACCGCGTCGCTATCATTTCCGCCAAAAACGAACCGGGTGTGCGCGTCAGGCTCGAGGAACTGGAGATAGAGGATATTTTTCTGGGAGCAGAGGACAAGGTGGAGATTTTCGAGGATTACCTCTACATGCAGGGCATCCATCCGGCCACGGTGGCCTACATGGGCGACGACATGCCTGACCTGGAGGTTATGCAACGCTGTGGCCTCAGAGCTTGCCCCGCCGACGCCGCCGATGATATTAGGGAAATATGCACCTTTATCTCAACAAAAAACGGAGGCAGAGGAGCTGTGCGTGAGCTGATTGAGAAAATTATGAAGGCACAGGATACGTGGTAGCAGGGATTATACTTTTCTCAAATCAAATAGCAAGTTTCTTTTAAATAATTATTTGCTTATATATAATTATTTTTTAATCTTACAGTCAGTTTATTTAAAATTATTTATTTCATTTTTATGAAGACAGGAAAAGTAAAATTTTTTATTGAATCAAAAGGCTTTGGCTTCATCACAGAAGACGAAACAAATGAAGATTTCTTTGTGCATGTGACTGGACTGAATGGTCTGCAGATCCAGCAGCACGACCGTGTGGTTTTCGACACACAGGAAGGCAAAAAGGGCGTTAATGCGGTAAACGTTCAGAGAATCTGATACGGCGCAGGCTCCGTTAGAGAAACCCCTTCCCCAAAGGGGTTTTTTTATGCGCTGGCTTTTGTGGCGCGCATAAGAGGGTTTAACTTTGCGGCGGCTATACCCCTTCCCTACTTTGAAAGAGTTTTTATACCTAGTCCGTTTTCCGAATCTGTTGCTTATCGTGCTGAGTCAGGCGCTGGTGCAGTCCAGCTTGCTTACGATCGGCGTGAAATGGGAACGCATCGCCGAGCCGGGCTTTTTGGTGCTCACTTTCGCCACCGTATGCGTAGCGGCAGCCGGTTACATCATCAACGACTACTACGATGTCAAGATAGACGCCATTAACAAGCCGGAACGCGTGGTGGTGGGCAAGTCAATCCGCCGGCGACCTGCCATGTTCACGCACATGGTTCTTTCTTTTGTAGGTATAGCCCTTGGGTTTTGGCTGTCTTTGGCGGTTGGCCTGATCAACCTGGGGGCGGTATTGCTACTGTGGGGCTACTCGGCCCGTTTCAAAAAGATGGCATTGGTCGGCAACCTGGCCATTGCGTTGCTCTCCGCCTCTATGCTGCTGGCAGTAGCGGTATATGCCCGGAAACTCAACAAAATCACGATCAGCTATGCCGTATTCGCTTTTCTGATCTCTCTTATTCGGGAGATTATCAAAGACATGGAGGACGTGCGCGGAGACGAGTCCTTTGATTGCCGCACCCTGCCCATTGTGCTGGGGCAGCGCCGCACCAAGTATGTCCTATACCCTATTATTGCCCTTTTCCAGGCCTTCCTGCTGGTGGTAATCTTTCACCCGGTCACATCCTCTGGATTTGATGTGTACATGATCATGCTGGTGTTGCTGCCTGGAGTGTGGCTGGTAGCTAAACTCGTAAGGGCTGACCGCAAACGCGATTTCACTTACCTCAGCAACCTGGGCAAGTTTATTATGCTGACAGGCATACTCTCCATGCTGCTTATCAACTAGGGTTAAAGCGAAAAACAGGCCGACCCAAGAAGTATCGGAATGGCTTGCGATGGCAGGTATAGGCAGTCGGAGTGCAGCCGCACAACAAATCGTTTTTTTGTTATGCCATCACTCCCGACAAGCCATTGTAAATTCATGTATAGTTGTATATTTACAAGCTAAAAAAATTTATACCTGCCTCTAACCTACATGAACAAACTTCAAAAGATCATCCATACGTATGGCCTGCGTAAAACCAAATGCCGCGCCGATGTCCTGAACCTGTTTCTGGAAAATAACCATGCGCTGGCTCACGCCGCCGTTGAGCAACACTTGGGCACACAGTACGACCGTGTCACGCTTTACAGAACACTCCACTCGTTTGAGAAAAAAGGCTTGCTGCATAGCATCAATGACGGGAGCGGCGCCGTGAAGTATGCTATCTGCAAGCAGGCCTGTACCCAGCATCAGCACCATGACAATCACATGCACTTCAGCTGCACCGCCTGCAGCCAGACCTATTGCATCAACGAGGTGCACCTCCCGCCGCTACGTATGCCGGACGGTTACCAGGTAGAGGAACTGCGCTTTTCGGCACAGGGCGTCTGCAAAAGCTGTTTGAAAGCCCAAAGGCTGCAACAGGCATAGCCACCTCCGCCAAAAGGCCAATACCTCTAGTTTATTAATTTCCGTAAGTGTATAGCATTAACAGGTATAGCCCATGCCCTCAAAAAAATTAGGTTCTCCCGAGCACTTCCATCGATTAGCCACTTCACCAAGTAAGTTGCGCCTTTTCATGCTGGCAAAATTGCCTATGGCGTATCTCGCTGGTTTAAAGGTAGCGGCTATTTCGGAGGAGAGGGCCATGGTGACCATATCCTACAAATACCTCAACAAAAACCCCTTCAACTCCATTTACTTTGCCAGCCTGAGCATGGCCGCCGAGCTCTCAACGGGCCTTCTTTGCATGGCACAGACCTATAAGTCCGATCCGGCCGTGTCGATGCTGGTGGTGCACATGGAAGCCGACTTCATGAAAAAAGCGGTTGGTAGGATTTCCTTTTCCTGCGAGGACGGTGCTCGAATAAAAGCTGCTGCCGACCAGACCAAGATCACGGGCGAGGGTGTGACGGTGGTAGCTACTAGCATCGGCACCGACGAGAGCGGCGATAAAGTGGCAGAATTCCGCTTTACGTGGTCGCTTAAGGCGAAGAAGCGGCCTAGCTCTTGATTTCATTAGCTTTTTGGGAGCTATACCTGTAACTTGCAGCCCGTTACCAGCTATTTTACCCAGCATGAAATTCCGAGCCATCTGCACCGATATAGACGGCACTTTGCTTAACAGCGACCGTCAGCTATCGCAGCGCACCATTCATACAATCAAAAGTTTAGACCAAGACGTTCCTATTATACTGGCTTCTTCGCGCATGCCTGCCGCCATGCGCCACCTGCAGCAGGAACTGAACATACTGCACCATCCACTTATCTGCTTCAACGGGGGCTATGTCATCTATTTTGAGAATGGTAAAACGGAGGCTTTGCCTTTGGACTCGGTGCAAATTCCCGCCACGGTTTGCCAAACCATACACGATTTTGCGCAAGGCACCGACATGCACGTCAGCTTGTATGCACAGGACAACTGGTATGTGCCCGCATTCGATTACTGGGCCGAGCGCGAAGCACGCAACACAAAGGTAAGGCCCGAGCAAACGGAGTTGGAGCGCGTACTCCAAGGCTGGCTTCAGGCAGAGACGGGGGCGCATAAGGTTATGTGCATGGGCCCCGCCAATGAAATCGATGCTTTAGAGCATGAGCTGACGAGCAACTTTGCCGATCAGGTACACGCCTATCGCTCCAAAGACACCTACCTCGAAATTGCTCCGCGCGCCATCTCTAAAGCCACCGCACTTAACTTGTTGCTGAAAGAGCGTTACGATATAGGCATGCACGAAGTCATGGCCTTTGGCGATAACTACAATGACATCGACATGCTGCAAGCCGTGGGCATGGGTATAGCCGTAGGCAATGCCCGCGAAGAGGTAAAGGCGGTGGCCCACGAGGTTACGCTCAGAAGTGTAGAAGACGGCGTAGCGGCGGCTATTGAGAAGTACTGGTAACGAAACGATAACTCCTTTAGCTTTATCACAAGGCTAAACCTTCGAAGCGACCATATCACCCGGTATGGTCGCTTCGCTTTTTAAATTTTATCTGTCGGTTGCGTAAGCGGTTGATGCCACCTAACTTCTCCCGCTTCATCCCCATGGTTCCCGCACTTATCCGATAACTTCCTTAGCTCATTGCTTTTCGATTTCTGGCCGTGGTCGGCGGCTATACCTTTGAGTCATTCAGTAAGATTTAAAAACTCTAAACCTTAAAACAATGAACAAAGAATTAGCCTTTCTGAGAAGCTTCGCCGCCATCACCGTGCTCGGCATTATCTTTTTGTCAAGCGTGGCCTTTAAAGGCTCGGGCAATTACAAGTTCAACACGATCGATGTGCAGCGCATTAATATTGTGGAGCCCGATGGCACCGTGAAGATGATCATTACCAATGCCGGCCAGTTCCCGAACGGCAAGGACAAAGTGAACAACCGCATGACCAACGTGACACGCAAGAAGCGCTCAGGTATGCTGTTTTACAATGAGGATGGCATAGAGTGCGGGGGCTTTATTTATGACGGGCAGAAAAAAACAAACGGACACAGCTCGGGCCTCTCGCTCACCTACGACCAATACGACGGCGACCAGGTCATGCAGCTGCTCACGCAGGATTACAAAGAGGGCGACAAGCGCCATGTAGCCAGCAGTCTTGTGTTCAACGACCGTCCTGCAGGTGAGTCTCAGCAAAAAACCCATGAAATAATGCGGGAAATTGAGGAACTTGGCAAAACGGACAAAGCGGCCGCCCGCAAAAAGCTACAGGAGTACGAGGCGCAGGGTTTGGTGGGAGGCGCTCCGCGTGTCATGCTGGGCAAGTCCAGAAGCCAGAACAATGGTCTGTTCCTGTTCGACGACAAAGGCATGCCCCGCGCCATGTTCTACATCGACAGCCAAAATAACCCAAAACTCGAGATGTTCGATGACAAAGGCAATGTGACGCATACCTGGCCTGAACAATTAAAATAACATAACAGCGGAGCAGCTACTCAGATAGTTGCTCCGCTGTTTAAAAGCCTGAAACCCATGCGAGCCAGCAAGCTAACCATCGGCAACCTATACCTGAGCAAATACTTTTTGCTCTTCACATTCGTGTTCGCCTACCTCCAATCCATTCAGCAACGAATCGGCGCGACACGGGCTATCGACTTCTATACCTTCACACCTGAAGCCGCGGTTTTCGGATTCCTGAGCGCCTGCCTGATCTTCTTTTTCCTGGGTCTTCTGATTCAGAAGAGTCGCAGCAAGGTACACGAGTTCAGTTTCAAATCGACCACCGTTATCTTTCTTCTTGCCTTGCTTCTATACCTTGTCATCACCAACCTATTCGGCTTTCTGATCTCGTTGAGCTTTGGCACGATTGAGCGAAATTTCACACAGAACCTGATTATCAAAAGCAACTTGTCCAATGCTTTGAACTTCTGCATTTATGGTGGCTTTTACCTGGCACACTATTTATTTTGGCGAAACAAAGAAGACAACCAGAAAATGGCCACCTATAACCAAGCCCTGGCCGAGAGCAAAATCGCCCAGTTAAAATCGCAACTCAACCCGCATTTCCTGTTCAACAACCTGAATGTGCTGGACCAACTGATTGAGGAAGACAGCCAAACCGCTTCCGACTTCCTGAATGACTTCGCTGACCTGTACCGCTACGTGTTGCAGACCTCCGACAAAAAGCTGGTACCTGTTTCAGAAGAGGTATACTTTGCCCGGCGCTATTTCAAGTTGATGGCACACAAGTATGGCGACGCTTACCAGTTGGATATTTCGAATCATGAAAGTCACGAAGGCCTTATACCTCCGCTCACATTGCAGCTGCTCCTCGAGAACGCCATAGAGCACAACCTGGGCACCGAGCAAAGCCCTGTATGCATTGCCATTAATATCAACTCAAAGCTCACGGTGGCGAACAATACGGTGGAGCGGCGTCAACGCAAAACCACTGGCGGCAGGGCTCTGCAAAATCTACAAGAACAGTATGCGCTTTTATCAAAAGAAAGTGTCGAAATTAGGCATACCCAAAATCACTTCGAAGTTACCTTACCCCTTATACCTTAGCACTGCGCATGATCAATGTAGTCATTATAGAAGACGAAGCCCCCGCCCGTAAAAAGCTCAACCGCTTTCTGTGTGATTTGGAGGAAGACGTGGCTGTTTTGGCGGAGTTCGAGACTGTGGCCGAAGCGGCGGACTACCTACACGGCAAACAAGGTATAGACCTGATTCTGTCAGACATCCAGCTGCGCGATGGCAGCGCATTTGAGATTTACAGCCAGGTGGATGTAAGCTGCCCTATCATCTTCACGACGGCTTACGACCAGTTCTGGATGGACGCTTTTGAGACCAACGGTATAGAGTATTTGCTGAAGCCCTTCTCCTTCGAACGGTTCCAAAAAGCATGGGACAAGTTCATGCTTCTGGGAAAATCCCCTTCGCCAGAAAAGGCCATGTTGGAAAAACTTCAGCGGCTTCTGCATATTGCTCAACCCGAAAGCAAAGCTTACAAAAACAGGCTTGCCGTAAATTCAAGCCGAGGAACTTATTTTTTGGAGATAGCCGCTATTTTGTATTTTGTGGCTGAGGAGGGCGTGGTAATGGCAATTGACGGAAATGGCAAAAAACACCTGCTATCGCAGACCACTTTAAAGGAAATCGAATCCATGGTAGACCCGAACCATTTTTTCAGGATAAACCGGAGCGAACTGGTGAATAAGAAGTATATTGAGCGGATAGAGCGCTACTCCAAAAACACCATCGCGCTAAAGTTGTCCGATCACGAACAGCACCTTGTAACAAGCCAGAGCAGCACCGCCGCCTTTAGGCAATGGATCGAAGAATAACCAATCGCTATACCTTGCATGCAATCAACCGCTTCAACACCCGAGCTATACCTGGCAGAGCTGCCCGAAGAGCGCCAGCATATCATGACTGCCTTACGAGACGTGATTCGCGAGAACCTGCCCGCTGGTTTTGAAGAAGTGATGAGTTACGGTATGCTGGGATACGCGGTGCCGCACACCTTATACCCAGCCGGCTACCACTGCGACCCCAAGCAGCCACTGCCATTTATGAGTATCGCCTCGCAAAAGCGCCACATCGCCGTTTACCATATGGGAATGTATGCCGATGAAAAGTTGCTGGATTGGTTTAAGGAAGAGTACTCCAAGCACAGCAATACCAAGCTTGACATGGGCAAAAGCTGTATCCGTTTTAAGAAACCCGAGCAAGTGCCTTTGGCGCTGATCGGTGAGCTCGCCTCTAAAATGACACCGCAAGAGTGGGTACAGGTATACGAAAGTCAGATTAAAAGATGAGTACAACTACCCGGATGAGGACAAAACGGGTAAAATCCCTCATTAGTGTAAAATAGGATACGAGCTGATTCGAATGAAAGAACTATTAGCAGCGGTACTGATCAGTTTGGCATTTACGTTGGCCTGCCTATACCTCCATATCATGCCGTCCTCCAATAGCATGATCAATCTGAGAACCTCCACCCTAAGTGACGAGAAGCCATTGATCTCAAATGAGTACCTGACAATTGCCATAACCTATCACAAAGAGCACCCCGCTTTCGCCAAGCGCCCCCTCACCACCTATCTTGTTGAGAAGCTTAGTAGTATTTCCTCTCTCGATCTCGGCACTTCTTTTACCGTCATAAATTTCTCCTTCCTGTTTTTATGCGGGCTTGCTGTATACTGGTGCTCCACTTTGCTAGGCCATAACGCAGCAGAGGCGCTATGGAGCATGACTTTATTTTATACCAGCTTTAGCGTCCTGTTTTCATTTTTCCCGCCAATCTATAGTTATGACGAGCCTTTACAGTATTTGCTTATCTACCTCAGCCTTATTGCCCTGCTTTATGGCAACTGGTTGCTGTTTGTCTGTTTTTTCAGCCTTGGCCTCATCGCCCGGGAAAGTGGTTTGATCCTCTTGCCCGGCTTTGCTTTACTTGTTGTAAGTTACGAAAAACCACTCTCCTTCTGCCTGAAGCGAATATTACTGTTAGGGTTGCCCGTCCTCATCTATGCGACTTTCCTATATGTTTTCATTTCGGAAACCAACATTGAAGAGGCTTCCAGGCAAGATTTCATGGACCGCTTTTCTCACTTCTTCGGAAACTTCCGGAACCTGAAATTCACTTTGGAGTCATTTACCTCCTTCTTGTTAGCCACCGGCTTGCAGGCTTATCTGCTCTATTGCTATGCAAGTCGAAAGTTGCTTACAAATACAGAAAAGCGGTATGCAGCAGCTTTTGTCTTAGTATTGGTTATCAATACCCTCGTTGTCTTTTTGACCACGCAGGCCAGAGAGACCAGGTTATTCGCATTGCCCCTGATTTTTTTATTCCCCTTTCTGGGGAAATACTTTATAAGTGAATACAGATTGATCCGGACTAAAATATCGCAGGCAACCAAGATGGAGTTAGCACGGAATTTTGCATTAGTAGCAGTTCTGGCAGGCCTTAGTCTTGTTGTAACCAACTCTTATTATTTTCAGACGATCGGGAGCCCCTCCGACAATTTATTTAACGAATACACAGGGCTTGCCGCCATTCTGTTCTTTTCCCATTTTGTCTTCAGGTTTGTTTTAAAACCAAAAAGTGAAGCAGTGGCCTAGCTTGACAATAAGACCTTGTAAGGTATAATCGACAATTTTAACCTGAACCGGTGCTGGCTTCTACGGCCAAACCCGTTATATTTGCGGCTGCAATACATACCTATACCTTTGACACCAACAGCTAAAAAGAATATAGTCATTTTTGCTTCGGGGTCGGGCAGCAACGCACAGCGCCTGATGGAGTACTTCGAGCACCACCCAGACATTCGTGTGGCCGCCCTGTTTGCCAACAACCCAAAAGCATATGCCCTCCAAAGAGCCGAGACCTTCCACGTCCCGGCTTTTTTATTTTCCCGTGATGAGTTCTACAACTCCGACAAAGTACTGGAGCAGGTAAAATCGTTTAATCCCGACCTGATCGTGCTGGCCGGCTTTCTGTGGCTGGTACCGCAAAACTTCCTGCAGGCTTTCCCGGACTGCATCATCAACATCCACCCTGCCCTTCTGCCCCAGTACGGCGGCAAAGGCATGCACGGACTCAATGTGCACACAGCGGTTGTGTCGGCCGGCGATAAGGAATCAGGTATTACCATCCACCGAGTCAACGAAGAGTACGACAAAGGGGAATTTGTGCTGCAGGAGCGCTGCCCCGTACACCCTGACGACACCCCTGAGGATCTGGCTGCCCGCGTGTTGCAGCTCGAGCACAAATACCTGCCAGAGGTAGTGGAGAAACTGCTACTTCAACTGCCTTAAAAGCAGTTTTTTGAGCACATTTGAAAACTAAAAATTAGCACATTATATAGCCCATACCCTATGCAATCTGTCAAAATCAAATCCGCACTTATTTCGGTTTACTACAAAGACCGCCTCGAGCCATTGGTTGAGCTTTTGAAGCAACACAACGTCACCATCTATTCTACTGGTGGTACCCAAGCCTTCCTGGAAGAGCAGGGCGCTGATGTAATGGCCGTAGAAGACCTCACCGCCTATCCCTCTATCTTCGGTGGTCGTGTAAAAACCCTGCACCCGAAAGTATTCGGCGGCATTTTGCACCGCCGCGCCAACGAGAGCGATCTGGCGGAACGCGAGCAGTACGAGATCCCACCGATTGACCTGGTGGTAGTAGACCTATACCCATTTGAGGAAACCGTGGCATCGGGCGCATCAGAAGCGGATGTAATCGAGAAGATTGACATTGGCGGCATCTCGCTGATCAGGGCGGCAGCCAAGAATTTCCAGGATGTGTTGATCGTGTCATCACGTGAGCAGTACGACGAGGTGGTGGATTTGCTGACAGAAAAAGACGGCGCGACGGAGTTGGCTGACCGCAAGCGCTTCGCAGCCAAGGCCTTTGATATTTCTTCGAACTACGATACGCACATCTTCAACTACCTGAGCAAAGAGCAGGATATCAACGTGTTCAAGCAGAGCGTGCGGGAGGCCACACCGCTGCGCTACGGTGAGAACCCGCACCAACAGGGCACCTTCTATGGTAAGCTGGATGACCTGTTTGAGCAGCTCAACGGCAAACAGTTATCGTACAATAACCTGGTGGACGTGGACGCCGCTGTGGCACTGGGCGCTGAGTTCGAGGAGCCAGCCGTGGCTATCCTGAAGCATACGAACGCCTGCGGTTGCGCCACCGGTGACACCATCAAAGAGGCTTACCTGTCCGCCCTTTCTACTGACCCGGTTTCAGCTTTTGGCGGTGTGATCATCGCGAACCGCACCATTGACAGGGGCGCTGCAGAAGAGCTGAACAAGCTGTTCTTCGAAGTACTGATCGCCCCTGATTTTGATGCTGACGCATTGGAGTTATTGCGCACCAAGAAAAACCGCATATTACTCAAGCAGAAACCTGTTGAGCTGCCAACCAAGCAGTTTAAGACTTTGCTGAACGGCGTGATCGAGCAGGACAAAGATCTGAAGACCGAGACAGAAGCCGACTTCAAAACGGCCACCAAGCGCGAACCTTCTGCCGAAGAGAAAAAGGCACTGGTATTTGCAGCCAAGGTTTGCAAGCACACTAAGTCCAACACCATCGTGCTGGCTACCGACAAAATGATGATTTCGAGCGGTGTGGGCCAGACTTCCCGTGTGGACGCCCTGCGCCAGGCCATCGAAAAAGCCAAGAGCTTCGGTTTCGATATCAGTAACACCGTCATGGCCTCCGACGCCTTCTTCCCTTTCCCGGATTGCGTGGAGATCGCCGATCTGGCAGGTATAAAAGCGGTAGTGCAGCCAGGCGGTTCTATCAAAGACCAGGACTCCATCGATTACTGTGACGCCCATCACATGGCCATGGTGATGACCGGTGTGCGCCACTTCAAGCACTAAGGTATAGCCCTGTTGCAGAAAGCCCCACTCTTTACGGATGGGGCTTTTTTTATACCTGGCTGCTCTACCTATAAGTTGGTTTCATCCCTGTACCTTCACGTTATCTCAGTAATAGGACCCGAGTCAAGGGAGATACAAGCCTTGTTTTACTAGCGGGGCACCAGAAGGTGTGTTCCGGCATCGCATCCAATTTTTGGGTATGGCAATGCGTTATCAAAGGCAATGCCTGGAAATTGCATGTAAAATGTCTTCTAAAAAATTAAAACTTACACCACTTCTGTTACATCATTATTAATTCCGCTGAAAATCACTAATTTTGCCGCTAGTTTTCGACAAGAAATATTGTATATTAAAAATATAACGAGGCGGCCATACGCCTTTATAAAATAAGAATGGGACTATTTAACTTTCTTACCAGCGATATAGCCATTGATTTGGGTACCGCCAATACCCTGATCATCCATAACGATAAGATAGTGGTGGACGAGCCATCCATCATCGCCGTGGATCGCACCACGGGCCGTGTATTAGCCATTGGCCGCAACGCCATGCAAATGCACGAGAAAACCCACGAAAATATCAAAACCATCCGTCCGCTGAAAGATGGTGTGATCGCCGACTTCCACGCTGCAGAGGAAATGATCCGGGGTATGATCAAAATGATCGACACGGGCCGTCGTTTGTTCCAGCCCTCGCACCGCATGGTAATCTGCATACCTTCGGGCATTACGGAGGTAGAGAAACGTGCTGTGCGCGACTCGGCCCAGCACGCCGGCGCCAAAGAGGTGTGGATGATCCAGGAGCCCATGGCCGCGGCCATCGGTATAGGCATCGACGTAGAGCAGCCGATCGGCTCCATGATCGTGGACATTGGGGGCGGTACCACCGAGATTGCCGTAGTGGCCCTTTCGGGGATCGTGTGCGACCAGTCTATCCGCATTGCCGGCGACGTGTTCACCAAAGACATTCTGGACTACATGCGCCGCCAGCACAACCTGCTGATCGGGGAGCGCTCAGCTGAGAAAATCAAGATCGAGGTTGGCTCTGCTCTGACTGAACTGGAGAACCCTCCGGCTGACTACGAGATCCGTGGCCGTGACCTGATGACAGGTATACCGAAGGTGATCAAGGTAACTTACCAGGAGATCGCGATTGCGCTTGACAAGTCGGTTTCTAAGATCGAGGAAGCAGTGCTAAAGGCGCTGGAGATCGCGCCGCCGGAGCTGTCAGCCGACATTTACGACAATGGCATTCACCTGACAGGTGGTGGCGCCTTGCTGCGTGGTTTCGACAAGCGCCTGGCTGCCAAAACCAAATTACCAATCCACATTGCCGAAGATCCGCTTAGAGCGGTGGTACGCGGCACAGGTGCGGCCATCAAAAATCTGGAAGGCTTCAAAAATGTCCTGCTGACATAACAGTACCGCATGCGGAATCTTTTTGCTTTTATTTATCGGTTCCGTGCATTCCTCATATTCGTAATGCTGGAGGCGCTGTGCATCTTCCTGATCGTGCGTTACAACACGTATCAGGGGGCCGCCGTGTTCAATTCCGCCAATACGTATGTAGGGCAGGTACTTGAGTTTCAGAGTGGCATAACCGACTACTTCAGGCTGGCGTCTGTGAACAGCACGCTGGCCCGGGAGAATGCCGCCCTGCGCCAGGAGTTGATGCTTTACCAACTGGAGGCGCAGGCTGACAGTACCGACAAACTGGACACTGTCTTTTATGCCCCTTCCGACTCCTCCAGGGCACATCCTTTTATGCTGCATGCGGGCCGTGTAATCAATAATTCTGTGCGGCGCACCAACAATTACCTGACATTGGCAGCCGGTAGCCAGGATGGCGTGAAGCCGGGTATGGGCGTGATTTCGCCAAACGGAGCCGTTGGACGCGTGAAGACGGTTTCAAAGCATTACGCCACGGTAACCTCGCTGCTCCATTCCCAAATGCTGATTTCGGCCAAGATCAAAAAAGACAATACTTTCGGCACCATCAAGTGGATGGGTGGCGACTACCGCACCGCATTGCTCGACTACATCCCGTTGCATGTGAAGCCAGCCAAAGGCGACACGGTAGTGACCAGCGGCTATAACACAGTTTTTCCGGAGGGGATTATGGTGGGCACCATCAGCTCTGTGGCAAAGGAGGCAGACAAAAGTTTTTACACCATCCGGGTGAAACTGGCCGTTGATTTTGCGCAGCTGTCTTTTGTGTATGTGGTCGATAACCCGAGACGAGTAGAGCAGGATTCATTAGAACTGGAAGCAGGTATACTACCCCATGAATAGCAGCCTAGGTATCAGACATATCGTTCAATTTGTCCTGTTTGTGGCCCTGCAGATCCTGCTGATGGACAGCCTTGTGCTGTTCGGCACCGGTTTCTGCTTTATCTACATCGCCTTTCTGTTGTTCCTGCCTATTAACATGAACCGGGTGCTACTGCTTTTCTTCGGTTTGGTGGCGGGCTTTACTGTCGATATTTTCTACGACACGATAGGTATACACGCTGCCGCCAGTGTTCTGCTGGCCTACTTAAGACCCATGATATTGAACCTTCTCACACCCCGAGATGGTTACGATACCAATGATTCCGTGAACATACACGTGATGGGCTGGCGTTGGTTCCTGGCTTATGCACTTACGCTCATTCTGGCGCACCATACTGCGGTTTTCCTGCTGGAAATCTTCAGCCTGGAGGGCTTGTCCTCAGCCATACCCAAAATTTTGCTGAGTGTGCTTTTCACGGGAGTGGTCATGGTTATTTTACAATTACTGTTCTTCTCCATTAAGAGAGCGAATAGATGAATTACCTGGAAAACAGAAAATACGTCATACAAGCAATATTCCTGGTGGTGGGTGTGGTCTACGCACTGCGCCTTTTTTACATCCAGGTAGTGGACAGCAGCTACAAGCAGGCTGCCGAAACGAATGCCATCAAAACCGTCATCCAGTATCCTTTCCGTGGTTTGATCTACGACCGGAATGGCGAGTTGCTGGTACAAAACACACCGGTTTATGACTTGATGATCGTGCCGAAGGAAGCGCGTAACATTGACACGCTGCGCCTGGCTCAAATGCTGGAAATTCCGCTGGAAGATGCCCGTGAGCGCTTCAAAAAGGCACGCGCCTATTCCTGGGTGAAACCCTCCATTTTCCTGCAGATGCTGAGCACCCAGGATTTTGCCCATATCCAGGACAACCTCATCGACTTTCCCGGCTTTTACATCAATGCCCGTACAGCCCGTGGTTATCCGCACAAAAGCCTGGGCCATGCGCTGGGCTACATTGCCGAGATCAGCCCGAAACAGCTCGAAGATACCTCTTACCATGGCTACCGTCCCGGCGACTACATCGGGAAAGCAGGTATAGAGATGGAGTACGAGAAGTACCTGATGGGCAAGCGCGGCGTCAAGTACAAAATGGTGAATGTGCGGGGCATTGACAAAGGACCGTTTAAAGACGGTGCTTACGATACCCTTTCCGTGGCCGGACAAAACCTGGTGAGCACCATTGACCTGGAGTTGCAGGCCTATGGCGAGTACCTGATGGATGGTGCCAAAGGGAGTGTAGTGGCTATTGAGCCCGCCACAGGCGAAATCCTTGCTTACATCTCGGCTCCTTTCTATGACCCGAACCTGTTCACGGGTAAGGACTATGGCAAGAACTATATGCAACTGCTGCAGGACCCGGACAAGACCATGTTCAACCGCCCGATCATGGCCGACCGCAACCCGCCGGGCTCCATTTTTAAACTGACCCAAGCACTCATTGCGCTGGAAGAAGGCGTGATTAATCCGCGAACGCAGTTTGCCTGCAACAAGTCGCTGGTAAACTGTCACCCACACCCCTCCCCGCTCGACCTGTATGGTGCCGTGCAACACTCCTGTAACCCTTGGTTTTTCCAGGCTTACCGGGCGCTCATTAACCAAGGCAAATCCAAGAATACCTTTACCGACACGTCCTTGGGCCTAAAAGACTGGCGTGAGCAGGTGCTGACCTTTGGCTTCGGCCAGAAACTGGGCATTGATATACCTGGCGAGAAGACGGGCATTATTGCTTCTACGGACCTGTATGATCGCGTGTACGGCAAAAACCGCTGGAAATACTCTACCATTTATTCACTTAGTATCGGGCAGGGTGAGTTGGGCGTAACGCCACTCCAGATGGCAAATTTCATGGCCATTATCGCCAACAAAGGCTATTATGTAACGCCGCACATCATCCGCTCTGTTGGTGAAAATGGCAAGCCACTGAAAGAAAATCAGGAGCGCCACTATACCTCCGTGAAGCCACAGCACTATGAACCCATCATAGAAGGTATGGCCGAGGTAGTGCGGGCCGGTACAGCACGACGCGCTAACCTGGAAAAGGTAGGTATAGTTGTTTGCGGAAAGACCGGAACGGCCCAGAACCCGCAGGGACCTGACCATGCCGTGTTCGTGGCCTTTGCGCCCAAAGAAAATCCGAAGATCGCGATTGCCGTGTATGTCGAGCACGGCAAATGGGGAGGCCAGTCAGCCGCGCCAATTGCCGGCCTCATGATCGAGAAGTTCCTGACGGACACAGTTACAATGAAGGCACAGGAGAAGTGGGTACTGAGTCGCGAGTATTTGAACATTAAATCGAAGTAAGGTATGCCAGTTGAACAGAAAGTACTTGGAGGAAAGATCGTGCAGCCTAGCAGCCGGCGTCAGTCTACCAGTGTGTTCGGCAATCTGGACTGGTTTACCGTGCTGCTCTATTTTGTGCTGGTGGCTTTGGGCTGGATGAACATCTACGCTGTGGTCTACAGCCCTGAAAACATCGTGAACATCTTCAGCTTCGACATCAACTCCGGCAAGCAGTTGCTTTGGATCGGCACTGGCGTGATTCTGATGATTGTGCTGCTGGTGGTGGACTACAAGGTATACGAGCACCTGGCTTACCCCATTTACGGCGGGATTATCCTGCTATTGCTCTTTACACTGGCCGTAGCGAACCCAGTGGCGGGCTCCCGTTCCTGGCTTGATTTAGGAGGAGGTGTGCGCCTGCAGCCCGCAGAATTGGCCAAGTTTGCCACAGCATTGGCTATTTCAAGGTTTCTGAGTAATGTCAGTTTGCGCCAGCAGAACATGAAAGACCAAATGGTGCTAGCTGCCATCACCTTCCTGCCGGCCATCATCATTATCCTGCAGAACGAAACAGGCTCTGCACTCGTGTTCGGCGCATTCATTCTGGCCTTCTTCCGCGAAGGTATGTCACCACTCATCCTGATCATAGGCGGTTCAGCGGCGGCTATCTTTATACTCACGCTGCTTGTGCCTAAGCTATACCTGTTGATTGGGGTTGCGGCACTCATGGGGCTGGCCATGTTCCTGGACTATCGCCTGATGCGCCGCTTCAAGACCATGATCGCGCTCTTTGTGCTTATCATTGGCATGGTGTTCAGCGTGGATTACTTCGTGAACGACATCCTGCAGCCGCACCAACAAAACCGTATCAAGGCGCTTATCAACCCGGAGGCAGACCCGCTGGGCTATGGCTGGAACGTAACGCAGTCTAAGATTGCAATTGGATCAGGTGGTTTCTGGGGCAAAGGTTTTCTGGAGGGCACGCAGACCAAGTTCGACTTCGTACCGGAGCAGAGCACCGACTTTATTTTCTGTACCATTGGGGAGGAACACGGTTGGTTAGGAAGCACGATTTTGATTGGCTTGTTTATGCTGCTGCTGATGCGCATTGTCTACATTGCCGAGCGCCAGAAATCCGTGTTTGGCCGTACGTATGGCTACTGCGTGGTTTCCATCATCTTCTTCCACTTTGTCATCAACGTGGGCATGACCATCGGTTTGGCTCCGGTGGTAGGTATACCGCTGCCTTTCTTTAGCTATGGTGGTTCTTCGCTGTGGTCGTTTACTATTTTGCTATTCATCCTGCTGGCCATTGATGCGAACAGGAACCGGGAGTTGGTGCGGTAAGGTATATTCGCATTCCCTTCTAATCTTATTCGGCTTACTTCTTATACCTGATAAGCGAAACAGGTGTGAGTTTGGTGATGGCCTGCCCTGTTTTCGGGTTGATAAAACGCACCAGCCCATCTTTCATCAGTTTCTCAAAGGCTGCGGTATAGTTGGCTAAGGTATAAGGCGTACTGATACTGTGGGACTCGTAGATGTACTGCAGCGACCGGTTGCTATACCTGCCGGCACTACCTGCTAGCTCTTGCGCCAGCCTGGTAACCGAATATTTGTAGTGCTCCTGAAACAAGGACAGCTGCTGCACTTGCAGGTTTGCTCCAAACAACGGAACACCGTCCTCCTGATAATCGCTATACCTTGCCAGCAACTCCTTTAGCCTGAGATAAGCCTGTTCAGATTTAACGCCGAAAACTACATAATGGCTCGTCTGCTTTTTATCCGGGAAGTTAATTCGGAAGCGCAGGGTATAGAAACCGTGGCTCTGGAAGATCTCTTCAAAGCAATCGAGCAAATACTCCTCCCGCCTATCAGCCTGCCTGTTCTGTTTATAGAAGGCCTTTATCTTATCCAGCCTCTCCCCGAACAGTTGCTGCCATAAACTATCGGCTTTGGCTCTCTTAATAGTATTGCCGAATGCCTTCGGATTGAAGAGCATCAACAAATCCGGGATGCCAGTCTGAACGGCCTGAAGCAACACCCGCTGTGAGAGTCCTTCAATTGTCGGGTCTAAAAAGGCAAGGCCAGTTGTCGTTTGCTCCAGCATTTGCGCTGCCAGCGCCTCATCATCCGCTTCCTGAAGCGTAAGGGGTGGATGTACTAAATCATGGTAAAAAGGCAACTGCTCTACTTTCTCCTGCAGTTCGGCTAAGGCAGGCTGGTCCACGTCGTAGAGAATGGTGCTGACACCTTTGTTCAAATCAGTTCGGGAACCGGTGCTTTTGTATACTTGCCGCAATACTTGTGGGGCAGTGGGAGCGGCCTCGCCAATATCCAGGCCAGCCTGTAGATCCATAAAGCGCACTGCCGTTTCAGCTGTGTTATCATTTTGTAGCACTGCCGCTGTCCATACCTCAAATAAGCGCGGTAACAACTCGGCTTTTATCTCCGAAGCTGTTCGCTCTGTTTTGAAGAAGTCGCTGGGTGCTGCGGCCATGGGTTGTCAGGGTGTCTGCTATTGGGTGTATTGCGCTTAACCTGTACGGAAGTGTTGGCGCAGGTTTGCAAATTTAGGGCAAAACCAACAAAAAAGCCCTTGCAACTTACGTTACAAGGGCTCTTCTGCAGTTTATTCAGTACCAGGAGCGGGAATCGAACCCGCACGAGCTTGCGCTCACAAGATTTTAAGTCTTGCGTGTCTACCAGTTCCACCATCCCGGCGCCTTCCGAAACGTTTATCGGAGGGGTGACTTTAAAAAACAAAGACGTTGCTTATCACAACGTCTTTGTTTTTTGCCGTTTTTGAGCGGGAGACGAGGTTCGAACTCGCGACCTCGACCTTGGCAAGGTCGCGCTCTACCAACTGAGCTACTCCCGCTTTTAGTCATTCCCTAAACCCCCTTAGCGATTTAGTGATACAAAGATATAGACAAAATTTCAGAAGTCAAGAGGCTGCGTAAAAATTTTCTCCCACTTTTGCTTTCTACCCTGATTTTCAGCGAGAAAATTTTTAAAATATTTTCAACTATACCCTAGCTATACCTGTTAGCGCACCACTTCGCCTTTATCTTTCAACAGCAATTTGAGCTCGTTGAGTTTCAAAAGCGCCTCCACAGGGGTAATGGTATTGATGTCAAGCTGCTCCATGAGTTCTTTCACGCGCTGTAGCTGCGGGTCCTGCAATTCGAACATACTCAACTGATAGTTGTTTTTCGGGGCCGACTTCATACGCTGCTTTGGCGCTTCCTCCGACACCTTCTCTTTCTCAAGGTGGTGCATGATCTCATCGGCACGCAGCACCACGCTGTTCGGCATACCCGCCATCTGGGCCACGTGTATACCGAAGCTGTGCTCACTGCCGCCCTCTACCAGTTTGCGCATGAACAGGATCTTCCCGCCCGTCTCCTTCACCGACACATTGAAGTTCTTCACGCGG
This sequence comes from Pontibacter aquaedesilientis, assembly GCF_014773225.1. Classification (GTDB taxonomy): domain Bacteria; phylum Bacteroidota; class Bacteroidia; order Cytophagales; family Hymenobacteraceae; genus Pontibacter; species Pontibacter aquaedesilientis. The sequence goes on from NZ_JACXAJ010000006.1 coordinate 110,964, forward strand.
TGCAAGTCCTCGGCCAATTGGTTGAGCTCGTGGTAATGCGTGGCAAAAAGGGTTTTGGCCCGGAACTTAGGGTGGTTGTGCAGGTGCTCCACAATGGCCCAGGCAATCGAGATGCCATCGTACGTGCTTGTTCCACGGCCAATCTCGTCCATCAGCACCAGACTGCGGTCCGAGAGGTTATTCAGAATGCTGGCCGTCTCGGTCATCTCCACCATAAAGGTCGACTCGCCTTTGGAGAGGTTATCCGAAGCACCCACCCGGGTAAAGATTTTATCGATGATGCCGATATTGGCGGCCTCGGCTGGCACAAAGCAGCCAATTTGAGCCATCAGTACGATCAAGGCCGTCTGGCGCAACAGGGCACTTTTACCGGCCATGTTCGGACCCGTAATGATGATGACTTGCTGCTCTTCGTTGTCAAGGTAGATGTCGTTGGGTACGTACTCTTCCCCTAGCGGCAGTTGCTTTTCGATAACCGGATGCCGGCCTTTCCTGATATCAAGGATGTGGCTCTCACTTACCTCCGGCTTCACGTAGTTTCCGGCAAGGGCTATACCTGCAAAAGCGCTCAGGCAGTCTATCACACCGATCACCTTGGCATTCTGCTGAATCTGCGCCACATAGTCCATGGCTTGCAGCACCAGCTCGTTAAACAAGCCAAACTCAATGGTATAGATACGATCTTCGGCGTTCAGGATTTTCTCTTCGTAGGTCTTTAGCTCCTCGGTGATGTAGCGCTCGGCATTCACCAGCGTCTGCTTGCGAATCCAGGTTGCCGGCACCTTGTCCTTGTGCGCATGTGTTACCTCCAGGTAGTAGCCAAATACTTTGTTGTAGGCGATTTTCAGGGAGCTTATACCTGTATTCTTCACTTCGCGCTGTTGCAACTGGGCCAGGTAATCCTTCCCCGAGAAAGCGATCCGGCGCAGCTCGTCCAACTCCTCGTTCACACCATCGTTGATCATGTTGCCCTGGTTGGTCAACATAGGTGCCTCCGGTTTCAGGATGTTCTTGATCTCCTCGCGCAGCCCATCGCAGGGTGCCAGCTGGTCGGCCAGCTTCACAAGAGCAGGTATACCACTGGCAGCCAGGAGCTTTTTAATGGGCTGAATGGCGTCCAGTGCCTTGGCCAATTGCATCAGTTCGCGTGGGTTCACGCGCCGTACGGCCACTTTAGAAATGAGTCGCTCCAGGTCGTTGATTTGCTTGAGATGCAGGTATAGCTCGTCGAGTAATTCCGTATGCTTGGTTAACGCCTCCACGGTATCGAGGCGACGCTTGATCTGCACCACGTCCTTCAGCGGCAGCACCACCCATTTTTTGAGCAGGCGGGCACCCATTGGCGTAGTCGTCTGGTCAAGTATCTGGATCAGCGGCACGCCGTCCTGGTTCTGCGGGTATACCAGCTCGAGGTTGCGCACCGTGAAGCGGTCGAGCCAAACATACTTGTCCTCCTCCAGTCTTGAGATGGTGGCGATGTGGCTGATCTCGTTGTGATGCGTCTCGGAGAGGTAATGCAGAATAGCGCCTGCCGAAGTGATCGCCTCCTGCATACCTTCTATACCATAACCCTTAAGCGAAGTGGTATTGAAGTGGCGCGTCAGGGATTCGTAAGCAAAGTCGTAGCTGAACACCCACTCTTCCAGGGCATAGTAACGGAAGTCAGGGCCATAGCTTTGGAAGAAGGTCTCTTTCTCACGCTTGCAGAACAGTACCTCCGCCGGAGCCAGGCTTTGCAGAAGCTTGCCTACATAGTTCTTATCACCCTGCGCCGTAATAAACTCACCGGTGGAGATGTCCAGAAAAGAAACGCCGGTTTCGGTCTTACCGAAATGCACGGCCGCCAGGTAGTTGTTGCTGCGCTTTTCCAGCACCTGGTCGTTGAAAGACACACCGGGTGTTACCAGTTCGGTTACGCCACGCTTCACAATGCCTTTCACCGATTTCGGGTCTTCCAGCTGGTCGCAGATGGCCACGCGCTCTCCGGCCCGCACCAGTTTGGGCAGGTAAGTGTCGAGGGAGTGGTGCGGGAAACCGGCCAGGGCCGTCTCAGAGGTTGAGCCAGCGCCACGCTTAGTCAGCACAATGTCGAGTATCTTACTGGCCCTGACAGCGTCCTCGCCGAAGGTTTCGTAAAAATCCCCTACCCTGAATAGCAACAGTGCCCCCGGATGCTTCGCCTTGATGGCGTTGTACTGTTTCATCAGCGGGGTTACGGTGCCTTTGTCTCCTCCTTTCATACCTGTATATATTTGTTGGGAAGCACTTTCCCGGTTAATCTTTAACTTCTGGCGCGGGACTCAGTCCCGTGACGGTGAATGATGTGGAGTCTGCGACTCCACTGAGTCCGCAGGACTCAAACTGCCGGTTCAGCTATACCTTGTTCGTAGCGACAGCTTCTCTAGCTCATACTTCTCTTGTTCTAAAGCTTGGCTTGGCCAGCCGGGCCTTACTTTTTTTCTTGATAAAAAAAGTAAGCAAAAAAATCAAGACCCTCCAAACTCGCTGAACGCTCGAACAGTGGAGTGTCGTTTAGTGCACCTGGCACAGCTGTCTGTTTCATCGTTTCTGCGCGAGTTACCTAACTATGCTTGACAATAGTTTATTTACCTATAATACAGGGCTTATACCTTAAGATCTAGTAGCTACAGCCCTCCTCCTTGGGAGGGGCAGGAGTGGTTGGAACCGGTAGCTGCGAGAATCCTGCAAATCCTAAAATCCTGTAAATCCTGATTCAGATGCCCCTTCTTTGTATCTTTGCAACAAGGTATAGCCTGTGCTATACCTGCGCGGACATCCTGCCGCTTGCGTCTGACATCCTTTGTTCCTCAAAAATGAAAAAACTTTCCATGGACGACCTTAACCGCGACTCGGTTGAGGAATTCAAAAATAAGAAAAAAATACCGTTAGTCTTGGTGCTCGACAATGTGCGCAGCCTCAATAATGTGGGCTCTGTATTCCGTACCGCCGACTCCTTTATGGTCGAGCAGGTATACCTGTGCGGCATTACCGGCACTCCGCCCCACCGCGATATCGAGAAAACAGCCTTGGGCGCTACAGAGTCGGTGGCCTGGGAGTATGCGCCCGACACGCTGGAACTGGTAAAGCAGCTGAAAGCCCAGGGGTATAAGGTAGGATCTGTGGAGCAGGCGGAGAATAGCCTCAAGCTAAATGAGTTTATACCTGAACCCAACCAGCATTATGCCCTGGTGCTGGGCAACGAGGTGTTCGGTGTGGAGCAGGAGGTCATCAACCAGTCTGATTTCGTGCTGGAAATCCCGCAGTTCGGCACCAAGCACTCCCTCAACATCTCGGTCGCTACGGGTGTGGTCGTATGGGATTTCCTGAGCAAACTCATGCGCTAAAATGAAACCGTCTTCTCGGCTATACCTGAGGCATGGCAGAGAAGACGGTTCTTGTCTCGTATACCCTGTTCGGGCACTTCCTCCAGACCGACAGCCCACCTCCCTGGCTCAAGGTTCTGCGCCTTTTTAAAATAATTTCCCCTCCCGGTTAAACCCTTGCCCTGGCTACCTGTCTTACCTGTGGCTAATAGTTGAAGCCGGGGCGAACTGTAACTCCTTCACTGGAAAGCGGCTAACCCCGGCCAATGCCTTCTCTGCGCACCCATCTGCTGCTTCCACCACCCTGAAGCGCATCAGCACTTTTCTTATTGACCCCATATTAAATTATGAGAACTCATTTTTCACCATTACTCTTTCCCCTCATTTTTACGCTCTTTACTTTCTCCAGTGTGCAGGCCCAGCAACAGGCGGCTTCCGGCCGGGGCAAGGTCTCTGGCACTGTGCAAGACCAGGAGACCCAGGCACCGCTCGGTTTTGCCAATGTGGTGCTGCTAACGGTCCGCGACTCCAGCCTGGTAACCGGCGCTACTTCCGACATGGAGGGTAAGTTTGAGCTCGACCGCGTACCACAAGGCAATTTCATACTTCGCATTTCCTCCGTAGGCTATCCCACCAAATTTATACCTGGCATCACTGTTTCAGCCTCCGATAGCCATGTGCGTTTGGGCGCTATACCTGTAAAGGGGGGCGCTACGCAGCTCAAAGAAGTGCAGATCGTGACCGAACGGCCCATAGTGGACTTTGAGCTGGACAAACGGGTGGTAAACGTGAGTCAGGATATTAATGCCGAAAGCGGCTCTGTGGCCGAAGTGATGCAGAACCTGCCCTCTGTAACGGTTGACATTGACGGCAATGTGAGCATGCGCGGCAGCTCGAATGTGACCATTTTGGTGGATGGCAAGCGCTCGGCTCTCTCCAACCTGACCCTCGACCAAATTCCGGCCAACCTGATTGAGAGCATAGAGCTGATTACCAACCCCTCCTCCAAATACAACCCCGAAGGCACATCCGGCATCATCAACCTGGTGCTGAAGAAGGAGAAAAAACCCGGTTTCAATGGGTCTGCCTCGGTCACGGCCGGCACTTACGACAACTACAATACATCGCTTAACCTGAACTACCGCTACAACAAGTGGTCTTTGAACTCGGGCTACGACTTCAGGCAGCGCACCCGGCCGGGGGAGCGCAACAGCTTTACGACCAATTACCACTTCGACGACCTGGGGCAGCAGGACAGCACCAGCTACCGCCTTCAGAACGGGGACCGCAACAGCCAGGACATTTCGCACAGCCTTAGGTTGGGCGCTGATTATTACCTCACTCCCAGGCATACCTTGTCGGCTTCGGGCATCTACCGTTTTGGCCGGGACACAGGCTACAGCAACATCTCTTACCGCTTTCAGGATGAGAACCGGCAATTGGTCAGCACCCGGACGCGCGACACCGACGAAGAGGAAAATGAGAATGCCGTTGATGTGACGCTGGGTTATCGCCAGACCTTCGGCAAAAAAGGACAGGAACTGACCGCCGACATCGTTTATAACACGAACATAGATGACGAGGTGGCCAACTTTAGGGAGACCAGCGGATTGCAGGGGGCTTTGCCAGAGGTGCAGCAAACCCTGGTGGACGACGCAAACAGAGAAATAGTGGCCAAAGCCGACTACGTGCACCCCATCTCAGATAACAGCCGCTTCGAGGTTGGTTTCCGCAGCTCGTTTGAGCGGCTGGACGAAAACTCCCGCTTCTTTAACCTGAACAACGAGACCGGTGAACTAGTGTACAGCACCGACCAGAGCAACCATTTTGTTTTCGACCAGAACATCTACTCTGTTTACACCAACTACAGCAACAAGTATAAATCCATCAGCTACCAGATAGGGGTGCGGGCCGAGCAAACCGTAACCAAAACCGACCTGCGCACCGAGGAAATGAAGGACGGCAACAGTTACTTCGACCTTTTCCCGACCGTGTTCATCACCAAGGATTTTAACCCGGACAACAAGCTGCAGTTTAGCTACAGCCGCCGCATTAACAGGCCGCGCAGCCGTTTCCTCAATCCGTTCGTAGACCGCTCCGACCGCTTCAATGTGAATTACGGCAACCCTGACCTGAAGCCAGAGTTTGTCAACTCCCTGGAGCTGGGCTACCTGAAATACTGGGGCGATGCCTCTGTCAACGCAACTGTTTTCTACCGCCACACCCTGGATGAGATAGAGCGCTTCCGGACGGTGACCAATGTCATTGTAAACAACGACACCATACCTGCCACTGAGACCACTTTTCTGAATATCTCCGACAACCGGGCTTACGGGGTGGAACTTGGCTTTAACTACCCTGCCACGAAATGGTGGCGGCTGAACGGAAGCGTTTCGGGCTTCCGGACACAGCTCAACACCACCCAGGCCGACACGGAATTGAGCAATGCACAGTTCAGCTGGAACTCCAAAGTGAACTCTACCTTTACCGTGTGGGAAGACCTGAGTATTCAAATATCCGGCTTCTACCGCGCACCGACGGCTGACATACAAGGCCGCATGGAGCAGATGTTCAGCACTGACCTAGCCATGAAAAAGGATGTGCTGAAGAAGAAAGGCACCATTTCGCTCCGTGTATCGGATGTGTTCGACACGCGGCAATTCAATTTCCTGAGTTTTGGCCCTGAGTTCAGAACCGAAAGCGAGAACCGCCGCCAAAGCCGCATCATCTACCTGGGCTTTACCTACCGGCTCAACAGCGAAGAGAGCAGCCGGGAGCGCCGCCGCCAGCGCGAAGAGCAGAACGGAGGCGACGAGGGCTTTGATTACTAAGTTAAGGTATACCCTCTTTTTCTACTTCTCCGTATCTAACACCAACCAAACCCGAAACCATGACTGCTCCTGCCCGATTGCCGATCATAGACCTGCATTGTGACCTTCTGGTATACCTGTCGGATGTGCCCGGCTCGGCTATCGACCGTGTGGCTGAGATCGGCTGTGCGCTGCCATCCCTCAACGAGGGCAATGTGCTTTTGCAGACCATGGCCATTTACTGCGCCACCGCGCCCGGCAGCACCAATTACGCCCATCTGCAGGCCGAGATATTTCAAAAGCTGGCTGCCGACGAGAAGAGCCGCCTCACAGCCGTAACCGGGGTCGATTCGTTGCGGGCTGCCCTGAGCGGCAAAGTCAGTACCGGCATGGTAGCTGCTATCGAGAACGCATCCGGTTTCTGCGAGGAGGAGGAACCGCTGGAGGACGGTTTTAAGAAACTGGAAAAGATCATCGAGGCAGTGGAACGGCTTCTGTACATTAGCTTTACGCACCACTTGGGCAACCGCTTCGGGGGTGGCAATTCCACCGGTTTGGGCATAACCCGCGACGGGAAAATGCTGTTGGACTACCTGCACGGCCGCCGCATCGCCGTGGATTTTTCGCATACCAGTGACGCCCTGGCCTTCGATATACTGGAGCACATCGACCGCGAAAAGCTTGATATCCCCATTATCGCGAGCCACTCCAACTTCAGGCCGGTATGGGAGCACAACCGCAACCTGCCCGACGAAATTGCACAGGAGATCATTCGCCGCAAGGGTTTGATCGGGATGAACTTCCTTCGGGCGTTCGTGAACAACACTGATCCGGAGGCATTGCTGCACCACATACGCTATGGTTTTGAGACGGGTGCGGAAGATGCCATCTGCTTCGGGGCCGACTATTTCTATACCGCCGACTCTACCGATCTAAGTCGTATCCCCTATTACTTCCCCGAGCATGAGCAGGCCGGTTCCAGCTATACCTTTCTGCTCAACCAATTGCAACAGCACCTTTCGCAGGAGCAACTCCAAAAGCTCGCCTATAAAAATGCGCAGCGCTTTATGGAGCGAATCTGGTCCTGAGCACCGTCGAAGCCATACCTGCCAGAAAATTCATACTGATCGCATAGAAACTTGCGCTGAAAATAATTTTTATTACATTTAAAGTGTGCTATATAGACAGATCCCTACAAGGTACTGTTTATTGTTATAACATGCTTCATTTAAACTAAAACCGCATCGGTATGAAATTCATCGGACTCTTTCTTCTCCTCATTGGCTTTGTGTCACTATTCATAGGATTCACGGGTGCTAATCTCTTAGCAATCAACTGGGTAAACCAATGGGGTGAAACAATTGGCTGGTTAATACGTATCGGTGTGACTATACTCGGTGGCGTGTTGTACTTTATTTACCGGCATGAAGATTAGGCCTTTTCGCTTAGTTTCTGGATTGATACCTTGCCGCGTGCTTCTAAACTGCGTATAATCAAATACAGCACCTGATTGGAGTCGGCCAGGCTGCTGCCCAAATTGAACTATAACGATAGCTTTAACAGCCATGGACACTCCGCAGTACTCTCCTTACTATATTCAGATCAATGAGCTCTATATAGACACAGTCGTTATTGACGACACGGAGTTTATCACGCTTTGGTGCTTCACCATTCTCGACGACGAGTACAAATTCATCTACCTGGGTTGCGATTTCACACAGTTTAACCAGATCCTGATCGGTGCCGGCGATAAGGGAAAGGAGATCGCCCTGCACATGGCCAACGTGCTCAACAGCGAGCACGACTCCCCGACCCTGGTCCCGATCAAGGAGCAATTTGACGATTACCTGGAGCTTACCGGTTTTGACCTGATCGTGTATGAGCCGCTGGCGGTGGACGATGGGTTTGAGGATGAGTTTGACGATGACGACGACCTGCCGCTTGAACAACTGCTAGGCGGTGGCAGCAAGCGCTCTGATAACACCTCGCAAAAGTACCTGATCTACCAGCTCGACAAGCTATACCCGTCCAAGGTATTTGAGCCCGAGAAGCTGCAGCGCGAAAGCCTGACCGAGCAATTTGAGGATGACTCCCTGGAATTGGCGCAGCTTTACTACGATTACCTTAATGCCTCCGAAAACGGTTATTCCGAATGCGAGGCACGGCAGGTGGCCGGACTCGAGAAAGACCTTTTCTTCCGGATGGCCCGTAAGGCGGCCGACCTCTGGAGCTAATACTCCGCAAATTTCCTTGCCATCCCTGTCATTTACCGGTGCTGTCGTATTCCAGGCTCAGCTTTCTGCGTGCCTGTAGTTGCAGCTGCATTTCGCTTATCCATTTCCTGATTTCCTCTTCTTCCGTGCGCACCAGCATTTCCTGGTAGTGTTCCTGCTGCGATTTCTGTGACGAGTCGACATACTGCCGGTAGCGCTCATCAAACTCGGCAGCCGGCAGCTTCCTGAACTCTTCTATGGTCTCCTGGTCTGCTGTGCCCAGCGAATCGGGCAGACTGCTGTGAAGCCCTTCTGCTTTCGCCACTGTGCGCAGCTCATCCAACGCGCTGCCGTAAAAGGCTAGCATCTGTTCGCCCATGGCTTTCACCTCTTCGCTCTGGCCTTTTTCGATCGCTAGTTGGGCTAGTTTCGCCTGCAGCATGTTGGTACTGGCCGCATAGTCCACAAATGCGGCAGTTCGACTCATCTCTTTTACCGCAGGTGGGGTTATCGCCTCGCCCGTTTCCGTTTCCACGGTATCGCCGCAGGCAATGGTTAGCAGGAACAGTAGCCCGAAGGCAATAGACAGGAGTTTATCGGTAAACATAGGCAGGGCATAAGGGGCTTGGTTGATACCTATACCGTACATCCTTGCGATGAGTTTATCCTATTTGCAAAAACCTTTTATAATGCAGCGCTTGGCTTAGGACTATACAATTTATCCTTCGAACTAAAAGCGGTAGGACTTGCGAACCAGCGTCAGGTTACTATCGCGGCCCTGCTCCGGCACCACGTGGTCAGGTATAGGTTTGCGCACCAGTTGCCGCGGCAGTCCGATGGAAATATCGTACAGGTATAGCATCAGGCTGCTGCCCTGCTTCAGGCGCACCTCCAGCTCCACTTCCTTCGACTCGGGCAGCCCATGCACTTTGGCAAAGTATACCGCTCCCTGTTTTGTCTCGATTGGTCCCAGTGAAAGGGAATCGCCGTTGATGGCGGCCCCGATTAAGCCACCTTCCTCTAATGGTTGCAGCACGAAGTCGAGGTGGGCGGCACCGCGTGGTGAGCGCAGACGCAGGGCCAGTATGCGTTCTCCCGGTGCTATCCCTTCGTTTACCAGTGTGGCGACAGGCACCTCTACAGGTATAGCCTCTGCCTGATTTTTCAGGTACTGACGCGAAGCCATCGGGTAAATTTCGGCCAGGGCACCAGTTGAGGGGTTGGGGAAGAACTGTCGGTTCCAGTCATCGGTTCTTTCATAAGCGGAGGCCCACACCGCTACACTGTCGTCGGCGTTCAGGTAGTAGCTCACATGGCTATGCAGGGGCTGACTTTCGGATGGCTTCTCGGCCTCGATGGCCCGAAACAGTTGCACTCCTCCTACAAACAGTAAAAGCGCCGGCAGCAGGGGCATCCCGCGCCAACTGAAGTTTCTGTCTATCACGACCAGCAGCGGTATACCCAACCCCAACAGCAGTATCAGGGTAGCAACCATGGCCACCGGCATCTGAAGCGCAAACACCACAAACAGGAACCGCACCAGGGGCATAAGCATGAATATAGCTGGCATCACCCCTACTAGCAGCACTATGGCATAGGCCCAGGCCACCGGCTTTTCGTGCAGTTCGAGCAGGAAGACCACCAGCATGGCGCCCAAAACAAAAAGCAACGGAAAAAGAAACAAGTAGGCCGCTACTGGCACCAGCACAAACGTCACCGCCATCAGGGCAAACCACACCAGGCAAGCGCCCATCAGCAGCGAAAACACCGACATCCAGCGCAGCAAAAGCCAGCAGAGCAACAGGAATAAACCCAGTGCTACCAACAGATAGGACATGAAGAAACGACCGGCTCCATACACGCCGTTGCTATCATGCGCATAAGGAAGCATACTTTTCACAAACGTGTTGATTGGGAAAAACACGCCCGAAACAATGGCTGTGATCAGCAAAAAGCCGAAGAAGCCGCCCAAGACCTGAGGTATGGAAAGCGCCTTTTTCCGGTACCCCACACCTATCGTCACCACCAACAGTAGCGTTACCAGACCGGCCCAGAGCATGTTCAGTCCAGCCGGATATTGCACCAGCCAGCTACCTGCCGGGTTGAAGAAAATCCTGTCTTTGGCCTTGGTGTTGTCAAGCGAGACGCTGCCCAGCTGCCGAACCAGTGCCAGCATGTTGCTGCCGTGGTGCTGCAGACTGTTGCGGTTCAGGTTTTCGGGCGAGTCGGTCATTTTGTGGTAGTGCACAAACCCATCGATAAAGGCAGAGTTCACGCCCGTATACCCGGCATCCCGAAACACGGTAAAATCGGTGTTGTTGGGCAAGCGGCGGTATACCTCATACATCATGGAACTGGCAAACGGATAGGGTGCTGATTGGGCAAACTGCTCCACGATCCAGCCATTCTCGGGACTGATTTCGAAGGTCATGCTGGGGCCGGCGTTACCACGTGCCTCCATATTGACCACCACCGCCACATCATGCGCCCAGGAGTGCTTCAGAAAGGCTTTGGCCCCGTAGAGACCATACTCTTCGCCATCGGTCATCAGGAAAATCACATCGTGCTGCAGCGGTTCGCCTTGTTGCAGGGCACGGGCTGTTTCCAGCAGGGCGGCTATACCTGCCGCATCGTCGCCGGCACCGGGGGTGTTGGGCTGCGAGTCGTAGTGGGCCATCACCAGCACGGTTTTGCCGCGCTGCTGCGTCCCTTTCAGGCGGCCCAGCAGGTTGTATACATAGCCCACATTGTTAGTTTCGCCCACCTGGTTCACGGTAGTCGCTTCCTGTACCTCTGTCTGCAGGCCCAGCGCTTCCATTTGCCGCAACAGGTATTGCCGCACCCTGGCATGCGCTGGGGTACCCATGGCGTGGGGTTCACGGGCCACTTCCCGCACATGCCGCATGGCGCGTTCCGCCGAGAACTCAGCAGGGGGCGCATCGGCTGGCAGGGCTTCCGGCGGACTCATCAGGCTAACACTGTACACACTTAGCCCCACCAGGGCTGTGAGCAAAAAGAGAGCAACTAAATAGGGACGGTTGGGCATGGCAGCAAATGAGTACAGGTATAATATTTTACTTTTACAATATAAATATATTTCCAGAATCTTTTTACCCACTACGCAGACACGAAGCAGGCCGCAGCCCCACCAGGTATACCTGGCGGGGCTGCGGCCTGCTTCGTGTCTGCAAATGTCTAACGTGAAGGATCACCCTCAGTCAGCACTTCGTTCTGACGCAAATGTACTGGGGTTGTCTTTTTTCGCAGTTTCATGTTCAGCATTTCCACCATCAGCGAGAAGAACATGGCGAAGTAGATGTAGCCTTTCGGGATGTGCTGGTGCAGCGCCTCCACGACCAGCATAAAGCCGATCAGAATCAGAAAGGCCAGCGCCAGCATTTTCACGGTTGGGTGCTTGTTTACGAAGTCGCTCACGTACTTGGCGAACACCAGCATAATGCCCATCGCAATGATGACGGCAATGACCATCACCATAATTTCCTGGGCCAGGCCCACTGCCGTCAGGATGGAGTCGAAAGAAAACACAATATCGATGAGGATGATCTGGATGAGCACCTTGCCTAGCGTTATCTGTGCCTTTCCGGTTTCGTGCCCCTCTTCCTCGCCTTCCAGTTTGTTGTGTATCTCGGTAACAGATTTGGCCAACAGGAACAGACCACCGGCAAACAGAATAATATCGCGCCACGATACCGGGAAGTCCTCTTCTGTGAACGGCAGGTTGATCGAGAAGATCGGGTTACTGGCGCTCACGATCCAGGCAATGAACATCAGCAGGATAATGCGGAACACAAGGGCCAGCATCAAACCAATGTTACGCCCTTTGGCCTGCTGCTCCTTTGGCAGTCGGCTGACAATGATCGAGATAAAGACAATGTTGTCGATTCCAAGCACGACCTCCATAAAGGTCAGGGTGAGCAGACTTATCCAGGTATCCGGATTCGCGAAAATTTCCATATAGGTATAAGGTGAGGGTAAGGGTTAAATTGATAAATGGCTAAATTGTTAAATGGTTGTCCCTAAAAAACCATTTAACAATTTAGCCATGCAACCACTAAGATTTCATGTTGACATACTGAAGCGGCATGCCCACTTCTTCGGCGTTGGTACGCATCAGGGCGATCACTTGCTGCAGGTCGTCGATTTTCTTGCCGGTCACCCGGATGGTTTCGTCCATCATGGCAGCCGACACTTTCAGTTTGCTGTCTTTGATCAGCTTCATGATTTTCTTGGAGGTCTCCTTGTCGATGCCGGCTTTCACTTTGATGTCTTTCTTCACCATGGCGCCAGACGCGTAGGCCTCTTTGGAGAAATCGAGGGCGGTGGCGTCGAGGCCCTGCTTCACCATTTTGCCGATGAGCACATCCTCGGTGTGCTGCAGGCGCATGTCGTTCTCCATGCTGATGTGCACTTCGTTGTTTTTCTTGTCGTACTCCAACGTGCCTTTGGTGTCGCGGAAATCATAGCGGTTCATGATCTCCTTGCGGGCCACATTCACTGCATTGTCCATGGTCTGCGGATCTACTTTGCTGATGATATCAAAAGATGCCATAGTTTTTCAGGTTTGGTAACAGAAATAAGTTTTACACGATTTATCGCCCACAAAGTTATTTAAATGCCTGAATGGTTAAATGGTTAAATTGCTTGATGGTTGAATTGTTAAATTGTTGATTGTTGGTTGCTGATTGCTAAATTGCTTCGCTGGATTATCTTTTCTCCGAAAATTCAGTTGCAATCCCCTTTTGAGGGGGCGCAGGGGTGTGTTAATATTTGTGAATCCCCCTGATCAACCATTCAACCATTAAACAATTCAACCATTTAGCAATTAACATGCACGTCATTGAACCCTCCACTCCCAAGCAATTCGAACAGTACTACCAACTGCGTTACGACACCCTGCGCAAGCCATGGGACCAACCCGAGGGCAGCGAACGGGCTGAGGACGATAGCGAGGCCATACATGCCATGCTGGTAGACGACGCGGGAGAAGCGTTAGGGATATGCCGCCTGCATCTGAACACCCCGCAGGATGCACAAATCCGCTTTATGGGTGTGCGGGCCGATAAGCAGGGCCAGCGCCTCGGCGACCAACTGATTCGCTACCTGGAGGACCGCGCCCGAGAGCTGGGCGCCACCACCATGACGTTGCAGGCCCGCGAAAATGCCGTAAACTTTTACCGCCGCAACGGGTATGAGGTAGTAGAAAAAACATACCTGTTGTTTGGCTCCATTCAGCACTACAAAATGGCCAAGCAACTGTAACCCGTTGCAAAAATGGCTTTCATCAAAAAGAAAAAACTTATCCTGACCGCCGGTGCTGTCTTGCTCGGCGCTTTCATTATCAGCGGCTGCAGTAGCAGCAACGCCCCGCTCGATACCGTGCCCCACGTGGACTTGGCGCGCTACATGGGCAAGTGGTACGAAATCGCCTCTATCCCACAGCGCTTCTCCAGGGGTTGCCATTGCACCAGTGCCGAGTATACACTCCATGCTGAGGAAGGCTATGTGCAGGTATACAACTCCTGCCTGAAAGATGGGAAGGTGAGCGATGTGAATGGCAAGGCCTTCCCGGTGGAGGGGAGCAACAACAGCAAGCTGAAAGTACAGTTTTTCTGGCCTTTCAAGGGCGACTACTGGATTCTGGAGCTCGACCCCGACTATCGCTACGTGATGGTGGGCTCACCTGACCGCGAAAGCCTCTGGTTTTTGTCCCGCACGCCAACCCTGGACGAGGCTACCTACGCCCGGCTGGAGCAACTGGCCAATAGCAAGGGCTTTCCGGTGGAGCAGCTGGAACTCATGGACCAAAGCTGTGCAGAGTAGCAGGTATAGCGCCTGATCAGTAAGCCCGCCACATACCTGTGGTGTCGTCTTCGGTGGCCGCGGCACCCGGCACAGGCGACTCCCGCAATATGTCATCCTGCTCGGTGTTGAACTTATCGGCACTGAATAGGAAAGAGACAATGCCCAGCACCAGCAGAAAACCAAAAGGAACCACCAGGTTGCGGTAGAAGAAATAGCGAAGGGGCTCATGGAGTTTTTTGTAGCGCCGGAGGTATAGGAAAAGCAGCAACCCCACCAGGATATACAAGGGCAGCGCCACAAAAAAGACCACCTGCCAGCCGTACCAGTTCTGGTAGCGGAAAATGAGCGCCACAAAACTCATGACCAGCGACAGGCTGCTGATAGAGCCCAGCAAGGCCAGCCAGATGTTGGACACGATGTAGAAAAACGACAAGCCTACCTGTACCAGAAAAAGCAGCAGAAGCACTACCATCGAAAACACGAATACAAAGCTGCCGCCCGTCAGGCCCAGGAACTTCATCACGACACCCACCACGGCCATACCCATCGCGACATAAAGTATGGTGGTAAAGGAGCGGATAAAAGAAGTGAGTTGGTGGCGCACATTGGCAACCAGCGACTGCTTGTCATGCTGATGGTGTGGCGTATGGTTCATGGCTTTGCAAGGTATAAGGTTGTGTAATTCTGTTTACGCAATTTCCGCCAGTGCTTTGGCTCTTGGTCCACAATGCTGCACATGCTCTACAGCGGAACCCGCTTCTTGGGCTAATGTTTCACCAGCTCAGCCTTGCCTGGCGGAATCCATTGGAGACCTAGTAGGCAGTACTGCAACAAACAAGGGAGGTGCATGGTTGGGTGCAACCTGCATTATATTTTCAACTCTGTCAGATCACGCAGTTCAACGTTCAGTTCGCGGGCAATCCGCTCCATTTCCGCCATGGCCCTCCCCTTGTCTTTCCGCTGCAGCAGATGCAGTTTCACCCCATCGGCCAACTTCAGGTAACCGTCGTATTTCTCCAGGGCAAAGGTGCTCATAGACCCTCTCGACTCCATGGTCTGCCTATACCTGTTCCGTTTCAGAAATAAAAACTCAAACCCAGGCAGGGGCAGCTTATCGCCAAAGGTCATCCCTGCAAACCCAATTCCTTCCCGGTAGGTCCTGTGCTCCAGATCGAACTCTGTGCGGTAATGCGTGAACTGTGTGGTGATGCCCACCGGCAAAATGAGCCAGGCAGCCACGTAGCCATAAGATGCAGCCACATACCCAGACACCAAAGTGAATAGCGCTAAGAGCGTAGCCAACCAGCCAAACACCCTAAAGGCGATTCCGAAGCAATGCCCCGTGTTGTAACTGTACAGTGTATCTTTCATAAGCCAGGGTCTATCCACATCATTCCTTACTACGCACAAGGAGGTTCCGGTTCTCATCATACAGCCCTACCAGCACACTGTTGCCCTCCCTGTCCACACGCAGCCCCCCGTATTTCGCTTTCTCAAACGTTTCTGCCTGGCCTTCCTCAAAAAAGAAAGACTCCGCCCCGAGGTGGAGCGCCCACCTGCCTTTGCTATACCGAAGCAGTAGTTCGCTGGGGTTTAGCGGCTCTTTTCCGGATTGATAGCGAACCAGCTGCGCCACGTTTTGCGAATCGAGCTGCACCACGGCATAGCCCCGACTGGGGAGTTTGTCGAGTTCCTGTGTCTGGCTAATGGCATAGCTGAGCACCATGTAGTCGCCTTGCATGAGCGAGCGCGGGTCTACGGGCGCCAGCTCGAGCAGCACCAGCTGGCCGTCTGCCAGTATCTCCTCTTTCTCCACCACCGACAAATTGAAGAAGGCCAGTACCGCCACCAGGTTCACCAGCACGACAATACTCTTCAGGTTATACTTCATGGCGTCGCAGGTAACGGTTTAACAGGTATAGTCCGGCTAGGAAAAGGCTGCCCGTGAGCACCAGCACCCCCGACTTGGCCAGGAGCGTCATGTGGAGGTCGTAGTAGTAAAGCACCAGGAAGTAGGCCAGCGCCAACAACCCCACCCAGAAGCCTGTTTTGTGCCCGATGTAGAAACTGGACAGCACCACCAGCAAAGCGCCCGGCACGGAGGGAGCCATCATAGTCGGCACCAGAATCAAACCGCAACAGGTATAAAAAATGGCCTGCGTCTTTTTATCCTCCACCCCATTCTCGCACAGCACACGGTTTAGCAGCAGCAAAAGGCAGCCAATCAAAAACAGACCCGACAGCCAGAAATGCGTGATGCTGCTGGAAAGAAATTTCTGATGCATGAACAGCCCCAGCGTTGTCACCAGCGATAAAATCACTCCCATACGCACCGGCCCGAACACCAGCGCAACCCTGCGGGAAGCCGCCAGTAGCTTTGCCTCGTAGAGGCTCATGTAAGTGAGCACGGCAGCCAGCATAGCAAGGAGTGCATGGGACAGGTTGTATACCTGGTGCATGAAAGTCAGGCTCAGCAGACTGCCATTGAGCACCAGCACCGCGACGAACACGCAGATGGCGCTCCGGGAAAAGACCAGTACCAAGGTAGAGGCTATACCTAAAACCAGCGCCACAGCCGTCGAATTATCGGTCAGTTGCCCTGTGCCTATCGCCAGCATGACATAGCTTGCCATGTTCCAGGAGACTCCAAGGGCGTCTGTGGTGGCGTCTTTGCTGGAGCGAATCATCACTTCCGCCCCTATCAGGAAAACCAGGCCAAAAACCAGCATGGCTATACCTGAATTGAGTAACACTGTCATAGCGATAGCTCCCATCAAGGTAGAAGTAGCCAGCAAACCACCCAAAATGGTGAGCACTTTCACCGGCCAGCGTTTCAGCAAAGAAGTAGATTGGGTTACTTCCGTCGTGATGGCGGCTTCGTCGCAGCGAAAGTCGGGTTGTTCCTGCGTGATCTCCTGCAGCAGGTTTTTGAGCTGTCGCGCTTCTTTATCGTCCATGCCACTGTCGGTTAAGTTTACCCAGGTACTGTATCAGCAGGGTAATGCTACCAACCACAAAGAGCGTGGCCAGCAACAGCATCAATTCCGGGATGTTCTCGCCCAGCCGCACCAGTATGGCCGTTACCACCGCAATTCCGCTAAAGGGCAGCGCCGTCAGGTAAAAAATGTCGCGCACCCGCAGTCCGTAGGCTATACCTGCGCCATACATCGCTACGCCAAGCAAATAAGCCAGTCCGAAGTCCTGCCGTATACCTGCAAACAGGGTATAGATCATGCTGATGGTGATGACCGTGATCGCCGCCAGCCCTACAATTCTCGGGAACCAATGGTGCTGTATACCTGCACGGCCTTTCGTGGCTAAGACTTCCCACATGATAACAGCTGTTGCATTGAGAATGAACATGCTATCCAGTACTATGGCAAAGGACCAGTGTGTGACGACCTGCTGGGTATAGAGCACGAAAGTGGTGTTGAGCAGCGCCAGGAAGATGAACCACAGCGGCTGAAAGCGAGCTACCAGCACCCACAGCACCACACAAATCGTCCAGCCCAGAAAGAAGTCGTAGGCATTGGCACCTGTTTGGTAGATCTGCCCGAACACGGCAAAGAGCACACCCACCAGCATGGTGCCGGCTGTGAGCAACACCTTCTTCACTGTGTTGCTGCGTTTGGAAAACACCGCCGCCAACGTAACCGCCAGTATCAGCAGCTCGATCAGACCCAGCTTTACGAATTTGTGCATGTCGGCCCAGTTGTAGGCAAAGAAGAAGACAATACCCGATACCAGAAAGCTGCCTCCAAGCCCGAGCAGGAACAGGCGGATAAACTTTATCCAGTCCCGCGGACCGGCGTATACCTGACTTTTGCGCAGCCCGGCGGCTATACCTTCCTCGCGCCAGTTACTGTGCCTGGCAATGCTGTGAATGGTGTCGCGGGTCAGCCTGGGTTTCATTTGTCGCCTTATTTGAACAGCTTAACAGAGGGGTTAGTGGGTTGATTGGTTGGTAACGGGTTTTTGAAGATAGCGTGCAAGTCACAGCTGTAGCATCATGGGGTATACATCCTGTTACGGTTATTTTTGTTATTGGCAATGCAATACCCTTAGTTTTCCAATCTCATCTCCATACTGCTCTTCAAAGCCCATCTCCAAGGCTCTTGCTATGTCGGCACAAGCTTTCTCTTTGTCTTCCTTTTCTAGATATAAAAGGGCTCTGTTCCTGTAGGCATAGGAATTTGTTGGCACCATCTGAAGGGATTGATTAATGTCTTTAAGAGCCAAAGTGTTATCTCCTGACTTAAAATAAGCAAACCCTCTGTTATTGTAGGCAAATGCTCGTAGAAGCGGTCTACTCTCATTGCCGGAAAGGTTATTGATAGCCTTGCTCCAATCCTCGATGGCTTCAGCATACCGACCAAGTTTAGTAAATATGTGTGCTCTCTCTTCAAAAGCAAAAGATTCGTTAGGGCTAATATTTACTGCTTTATCTAAGTCGACCAATGCTTTGTCAATATTATTAGAGCTTTTAAAAGCTAATGCTCTAAATGTAAGAGCAGTATAGTTATTTGGATCATTTGCTAAGATTGTATTGTAATCACCCAAAGCTTTATTAAAAACACCTGTTCTATGGTAAAAGCTACCACGTATCAGAAGTAACTCGATATTGTTAGGGTCGTCTTTGATAGCAATGGCTATGTCCTTGATGGCGAGCTCTGTATTACCCAATAAATGATGCATTACGGCACGATAGCCATATGCCTCTGAATAGTTTGGGTTTAGTGAAATGGCTTTACTGATTGCTGTTAGCCCTTCGTCTTCCTTGCCAAGATTAAATAGTGCTTGACCTTTCAAAGTCCAGGCTATATGATTTTTAGGATGTCTTTTGATAAGTTGTTCTGTAATTTCTAAAGCCTTACCATATTGCTCTGAGTTGAAGAACTCAGCAGCCTTTTCGTAAGTAACAGCCGCTTCCTTTTCGGTTTGACCGAAGGCTTGTTGAGAAAAGAGAAGTAAAACACAAAAGATTTTGATTAGTCTGTTCATATTTCAAATTTACTATTAACGGACTTGCCTATAGGGTGGCGAAGCTAACCTATAGGTGTGGTTAGCGAATGAAGTGTTTCTTTAATCTTTTGTAAACAGGTGTAAAGATTGCCATACCCCAATAAACAGTCACTATCATGTAAAGCAAAACTGCTATTATCCTTCCAGTTAGCGTGGGGACAATGACAGCTAAAAGAATGAAGATGATTAGATGGGTATAGAAACTCAACCTTAGCTGTCTTCTTACTTCATTCTCATCTTCATCAAACACATAGTACTTTTCTTTAAAGCCA
Organism: Pontibacter aquaedesilientis; assembly: GCF_014773225.1. Taxonomy (GTDB): domain Bacteria; phylum Bacteroidota; class Bacteroidia; order Cytophagales; family Hymenobacteraceae; genus Pontibacter; species Pontibacter aquaedesilientis. The sequence goes on from NZ_JACXAJ010000006.1 coordinate 130,448, forward strand.
ACCCCTATGTTTGCCTGTAAAAAGCATATGAGGGATAGTTCAGCTAAGGCTTTATATTTTCTTCCATTTGCCTTAGTTACTATTGCCGTGTTAATAGCTTCAAGATCTTCAGCATGAAACGCGTCCCATTGAATAACCTCGTAAAGTAGCCTAAGCAAGGTACTACTATCAGCCTCATCCGCTATTGCATTCACTTGCATTTCTTTTCTTCTGTGTTTTCTTTACCCGCTACTACCTCATAAGCGTGAACATACACCTATCTGCGCATAATCAAACATAGCAAAATCCATCTATTTCTCAACCTTACCGTCAAGCATTTTAAGAATTTGTAACTTGAATTCTGATACGGCCGCTATACCTTGCCGTTATAAGTTAAACACGATACCTGTTGAAAACGACTCAAGCTCTTAAAACCCGCATTGCCCCTACCCCCAGCGGCTTTCTGCACCTGGGCAATGCGCTGTCGTTTGCCATTACCTGGGCGCTGGCCCGTCAGCAGCAAGGCCTCGTAGCGCTGCGCATCGACGACCTCGACAATGCCCGCTTCCGGCCCGAGTACCTGCAGGATATCTTCGACACCCTTGACTTTATGGGCCTCGACTACGACGAAGGGCCGCGCAACCCACAGGATTTCCGGGAGAACTATTCACAGCTTCTCAGGCTTCCGGCCTACCAGGCGCAACTCGACAAACTGGTGCAGCAAGGCATGGTCTACGCCTGTCCCTGTTCCCGCAGCCAGATAAGCGCCCTGTCGCCGCAGGGGCTATACCCACTCACCTGCCGCGACGAGCAGCTACCCCTCGACACGCCCCATGCCGCCTGGCGTGTCCGTATCCCGGAGGGCACCGTCGTCGCTTTCAGAGATCAGCTGCTGGGCAACTGCACCGTGGCGCTGGCCCTTGAGATGCCCGACTTTGTGGTGCGCCGAAAAGACGGTATACCGGCCTACCAGATTGCCTCGATCGTAGATGACCTGGCCATGGGCGTGAACCTGATCGTGCGGGGCGAGGACCTCATGCTCTCCACGGCGGCACAGCTTTTTCTGGCGCAGCACACCGGAGCCACCGCCTTTACGGAAGCGCAATTTGTGCACCATCCGCTTATCGTGAGCGAGGGCAACAAACTCTCCAAATCGCACGACGCACTCTCGCTCACCGAAATGCGCAAGGCAGGACTCACGACAAAGCAACTCTGGCAAAAACTGGCTGAACTGCTCGGTTGGCAAGACGCAGGTATAACAGACGCGCAAAGTTTTCTGAAACGCTTTGAGCTTAACGACCTGCCCAGGCACTTCGCACAAGTATAGCGGGCGACCCTTTGCAGCGCCCCGGCCGTTCTTCCGTATAGAGTGAAACTGCCCAAATCCGGCAGCACAATTGAGAAAGCCGCAAAACCTATGCCTTCCAATAACCGAAACAGAAGAACTTCCACGCGAAACCTGCGCGCCTCGACGGCAAGTACCGGCACACACGACACGGGTCAGCCCAAAGGATACACCGCCGCTACTACACGCAGAAATCTCCGCACCAAAGTCCGCATAAGAAAACCCACCCGCGGCTCCGCTGTAAAGGGAGCCCAGAACCGACTCCGCAACTTCCGGCAGGCCTCCATCCTGGCCGTGGCCATCACGGGCTTTATTCTTTTGATGTTCGCCCCCAGCGAAGCCGGCCTGGCGCAGGACAATGGCCCGGATACCGTGACAGTGGTGGAAGAGGTGAGCCAGGGAGAATCGGCGCTTGCTGACACAGCAACAGAAGCCGTAGCTCAGAACGGCTCGACCAAGGAATCCGCTGTGGAGGCCATCGGGGCACTTCAGGGATTGTGGGACAGCTTTATCTTCAACTTGCCCAAAATACTGGTTGCATTGGTTACGCTGGTGCTGGCCTGGCTGGTGGTACGTGTGTTGCGGGCCATCCTGCAGCGCAGCATAGGCAGGTGGCAAAGCTCCAGTGCCGTTATCTCTCTCGTCTCCATTGCGGTTTGGTTGCTGGCTGTTGGCGTGGCCCTGAGCGTGGTAGCCGGCGACATCCGGGCACTGGTCGGTTCTTTCGGACTGATTGGCCTTGCCCTGTCGTGGTCGCTGCAAACCCCGATAGAGAGTTTTACCGGCTGGCTCATGAACTCTTACCAAGGCTACTACCGCGTCGGTGACCGCATCAGAGTGGGCGAAGTGTTCGGCGATGTGTACCGCATCGATTTCCTCACGACCACGGTATGGGAAATAGGCGCGCCTTACCAACCGGGCTTTGTGCGGGCTGAGCAGCCCACTGGCCGCCTGGTCACTTTTCCAAACAACGAGGTTCTGACCGGCACTATCATTAACCTGACCGGCGATTTCCCTTATGTGTGGGACGAACTGGATGTGGGCGTGGCCAACGAGTCGGATGTACCCTTGGCCATGGAGGTATTGGAAGGCGTAGCGCTAGGCCTGCTCGGCAATTACATGAAAGCGCCTGCCGCCTCTTACTCGCAGCTCCTGCAACGGGCGGGTCTGGACGATGCTGTGCCGGACAAACCACAGGTTTTTGTCTCCATGGACGAGTCGTGGACCAACGTAACCATCCGTTACCTGGTGGGGGCAAGGGAGCGCCGCAAGTGGAAGAGCGAACTCACGCTGCGCATTACCAACGAACTGAACAAACCGGAGTACATAGGCAAGATCATCCCGGTATACCCACGCCAGCAGATACAGTTCATCAACCCGGAAGGCGTGCCTGTCCAGCCAGGTATAGCCGACACAGACAAATCGAAATCATAACCCATGGTGCGCCCCAGTAACACGGCTGTCGCTTAAACGTTTCTGCTGCCGCCCGAAGGCCACCGCTACCTTTCTGCACCCATAGCCAAGGTATAGCGCTCTACTTTGGGTACCTTTGCCCAGTTAGCTTTTTCATCATGTCGTATTCCAACAAACCGGTCCCTTCGCTCACCCCCCAAATTTCCAGCCCAAACCAGCGTGCGCTGAACAAACTGCAGCAGGATTTCAACAAAAAAGTGGCGCAGATAGAGCAATTGAAGCAGGAAATAGCCACGCGGCGCGACAGCATGGACCTAGCCCAAAAGCGAATCGAAAAGGAATTGCGTCCTGTCATTATGCAACAGGTTGAGAAACGCGTGGAGCTGGCCCACTTGCTGGACGAAGCTTTTGCACTTCCCTTGTTCAGCTTCCGGGAAAAAGAAAAACTCGCGCAGCTCATCACCGAAATCACCCTCGACCTGATTCAGAGCTATGAGCGCCGCGACCTGGTGGCCCTGCACGACCGCTATGCCGAGCTTTCTTATGCAGAACTTCAAGTTTACACAGAGGACGAGGAGGATTTACCGGATGAAGGTATAGCCGAAGAGGAACCAGGTATAGCCGACGACTGGGATGACCTGGACGACTTTGAGCGCATACAGGCCCAGCTCGACCGCGAAGAGGCAGAAAGGGAACAGGCCAGGCAAAATCGTCAGAAAGGCCGCAAGACCAAAGCCCAGCAAGTGAAAGAGGCCAAAGCCAAGGCCGAACTCAGCAACATCAGCAAAGCCAGCCGCCGCGTGTACACCGACCTGGCCAAGCAGCTGCACCCCGACAAAGAGCGCGATGAAACCAAGCGGGTATGGAAAGAAGAAGCCATGAAGCGCGTAACCCAGGCCTATCACCAAGATGATTTCTTTGAGTTGCTGCGCCTGCAAATGGAGTTTCTGCAAGAACAAGGTATAGCACTCGACACAATGCCTGACGAGCAACTGCAGTACTATGTGAAGCTGCTGGATGATCAGCTCAACGAGCTCCAAACAGAGCTCAACGATTTCATCTTTGGCCCCAACGCCACGTTTTACGACCGTTTCTGCGGCAGCCCCAAGCAGATGAACCAGAAGTTTAAGCGGGCCAAAGAGAGTTTAGCCTATGAATTGGAGCAGCTGAAGCAGAACCTACGGGTATTGCAGGATCCGCAAATGATCAAGGTATTGCTGAAGTAGGTATAGGTTTACCCCACCTGCTTCAGCTCTTTCGGATTTGTAATCCGAAAGTTTTCTACTGCAAGGATTTGTAATCCGCTGCCACCAATAGTCGTACAAGCCTGCATGGGACTGAAAAATAAAGTACACACGGGCTATTTGTACTTCCTGACACTAACAGTAGTGGATTGGGTTGATGTGTTTACCCGCCCGGCATACCGACATATACTTTTGGATTCTCTCAAATACTGTCAGCAGCAAAAAGGGCTGGACTTATATGCCTGGTGCCTCATGAGCAATCACCTACATCTGATAGCCGGGGCAAAAGATGGGTATAATCTGTCAGACATCCTCCGCGACTTTAAAAAATTCACAAGTAAATCAATCATAAAAGCCATACAGGAAGAAAACGAAAGCCGCAAAGGCTGGCTGCTCAACCGATTTACTTTCGCGGCTGCCAACGATATAAAAACGAAGAACTTCAAATTCTGGCAGGATGGTAATGAGGCCAAAGAGCTTCATACAAACAGCTTTATGGAACAGAAGCTGCAGTACATACATCAGAATCCTGTGGCAGCTGAAATAGTTGCCGAGCCCGAGCACTACCTGTATAGTTCGGCCTTGAACTACGCCGGACAACCAGGCTTGTTAGATGTTATTTTGTTAGAATAGATCTGGGGTGACAAGCATCGAAGAACCTAAGGCTTGGCTTTTTCGGATTTGCAATCCGAAAACGGATACTATCAGGATTTGCAATCCGCTTTTATACTCTCTGCTGTTGCAGTCTGCTTTACCAAAGGCAGTGTAGAAGTCGGATTACAAATCCTCGCAGTAAGTGCTTTCGGATTGCAAATCCGAAAGAGCGGAGGGCGGGGGTGAAAGTGGTATGCCCCAGTTACAAACTGGGCTCATGGAAAGCCACAAGTTGCGCTAAACTTGCGGCATGGCAAGAATTTAAATATTATCTGCCTTTTCCTATATTGTGCCTGTATGGCTTACGCGAACTCTCTTCCACCTATTGTTATCAAGATTTGCAGATGGTTTAATGTCTTCTGCTTAGCATTAACTTTTTTAGTGTTTCTGGACATTTTCCTCCTTCCAAAAGTGATCCGCAATGAAAAGATACTGGCAAGGGAAGAAGCACACGTTACCACCTACTCTAAGTTTACAGGCAGATCAAGTAGAAGCCAGCTTGATTACGTGACGCTAATTACAGAAAACTTTTACTACCCATATGACAAGATCCAAGGCTTTAACCCCAGAGAAGCCGATTCAGTAAAACTTGTCACCACTTATATTTTCAACATAGTTAAGACAGGCTATATCAAAAGGTTTGGCGAAGAGAAAGAGTTGATTCAAACTCCGGGCATATTTGGCACTCTTTGCTTTCTCCCGATTAGCTTTGGACTGATCGCTGTCTTCGGAGTGGTTATGCGAAACAATAAGGAGCAGCTCTTAAATGCAGCAGTTATGAATCTTCTGCTGCTACCCATTCAGTTATGGATCATGGGCTATTTTACGGCTTTGTTCACAGACTTAGATTTAAGATACTTGTAGTATAAAACAAATCCGTTCCTCCTCCCCCGCAACCTTCTCCCCCATCTCCCAGTTCAGATAAAACATTAACTTCCGTATCTTTGTAAATAACAACCAGCAGAACGCGACTATCGAAAAGTCCTGTGTTCTGCCTTTGCTGTTTTGTGACTTTTAGAACTGAATGAAAGTAACTGATTTTTTAGAGCTGTACCGACTCGACGGGGTGGTGCAGACCATTGCCGAGCGACTGAAAGCCGATAAACCCTACCGCCTGCAACTCAAAGGCATGGCGGGTAGTCTGGATGCTGTGATGGCCTCGGCTGTCTATACCTTGCACCCGCAGCACCAACTCTTCGTTTTGCACGACAAAGAGGAGGCAGCCTATTTCTATACCGATCTCAAAAACCTGCTCGGCGACGAGAAGGAGGTTATGCTGTTCCCAACCTCTTATAAGCGGCCCTACAGCTTCGACGATACCGAAAACGCCAACATCCTCATGCGGGCCGAGGTGCTCAACCGCCTCAATAGCAAGTCTGAAAAAGGCGAGCTGATCGTGACCTACCCCGAGGCACTCACCGAGAAAGTGATCAACAAAAAATCGCTGGTGGAGAACACGCTGGGCGCGAAGGTTGGCGAAAAGCTGGATACTAACTTCCTGAGCGACATGCTGGCTGAGTATGGCTTTGAGCGCACCGAATTTGTGTACGAGGCGGGCCAGTATGCCGTGCGTGGTGGCATTGTGGATGTCTTCTCGTACGCCAACGACCTGCCATATCGCATCGAACTTTTCGGGGATGAGATTGAGAGTATACGCACCTTCGACCCTGACACGCAGCTGTCGGTGGAGACGAAGAAAAGCATCTCGATTATACCTAATGTGCAGACCAAACTCCTGCAGGAAACACGCGAGGCTTTCCTCGATTTTCTGCCCAAGAACACTGCTATCTGGTTTAAGGATGTGCGTCAAACGCTGGATGTGATCGACGAGTATTTCGATAAGGCATCGCAGGCATTTGACAAGCTGATGGCAGGCAGCGGCGGCACCCAGATCGTGTCGGACCCGGAGCAGCTGTTCCAGACACAGAAGCAGTTCAAGAAGCTGCTGGAGAAGTTCAGCATCGTGGAGTTTGGCAAGCGCTTCAATTACAAAGACACCGAGGTGCTGCAACTGCAGTCCAAGCCGCAGCCTTCGTTTAACAAAGACTTTTACCGGTTGGTAAAAGACCTGCACGAACAGCAGAGCAAAGGGTTTGTGAACGTGATCGCCACCGATTCGCCGCGCCAGATCAACCGCCTCACCACCATCTTCGACGAACTGGACCATGACATGCGTTTCCAGCACCTGGCAGTGTCGCTGCGTGAGGGTTTTATTGACGAACAGCTCAAAATCACCTGCTATACCGACCACCAGCTTTTCGACCGCTTCTACCAGCACAAAGCCAAAGAGGGCCGCTCCAAGACCAAGGCCATGACCTTGAAGGAGCTGCGCACCCTGCAACCTGGCGACTACATCACCCATACCGACTACGGCGTGGGCCGTTTTGCTGGCCTCGAAAAAGTGGAGGTAGGCGGGCGCCTGCAGGAGGCCATCCGACTGGTATACCGCGACGACGATTTGCTGTATGTGTCCATCCACTCGCTGCACAAGATTTCCAAGTATAGTGGCAAAGAGGGCGGCCCGCCGACCATGAGCAAGCTGGGTTCGCCGGAGTGGGAAAACAAGAAGAAAAAAGTAAAGAGCAAGGTAAAGGACATCGCTGCCGAGCTTATTCAGCTATACGCCAAGCGCAAGGCCGCGCCGGGCTATGCCTATACCCGCGACGGCTTCCTGCAGGCCGAGCTGGAGTCGTCGTTCATCTACGAAGACACCCCGGATCAGGGCAAAGCCACCGAAGACGTAAAGGCTGATATGGAACAGCCGCACCCAATGGACCGCCTCGTGTGTGGCGACGTGGGCTTCGGCAAGACGGAGATAGCCATTCGTGCCGCCTTTAAGGCAGCCTGCGATGGAAAGCAGGTAGCCGTGCTGGTGCCAACCACGGTACTGGCCATGCAGCATTTCAAAACCTTCCGCGACCGCCTGGAGCAATTCCCGGTCACAGTGGATTATATCAACCGCTTCAAGACTGCCAAAGACATCAAGAACACCCTGCAGCGTGTAGCAGAAGGCAAAGTAGATATCCTGATTGGGACGCACCGCATTGTAAGCAAAGACGTCAAGTTCAAAGATCTGGGCTTGCTGGTTATTGACGAGGAACAGAAATTCGGCGTGAAGACCAAAGAGAAGTTGAAAGAAATGCGGGTGAACGTGGACACACTCACACTCACGGCCACACCTATTCCGCGCACACTGCACTTCTCGCTCATGGGTGCCCGCGACCTGAGCGTGATTGCCACGCCACCACCTAACCGCCAACCTGTGCAAACGGAGCTGCATGTGTTTGATGAAATCCTGATTCGGGATGCGGTGATGGCAGAGCTGAAGCGGGGCGGGCAAGTGTTCTTTGTGCACAACCGCGTGAAAGACATCGATGAAATCGCGAACATGATCCTCAAGCTGGTGCCGGACGCCCGCATTACATTTGCCCACGGCCAGATGGACGGCGAACTGCTCGAGAAACGCATGATGAAGTTTGTGGAAGGCGAGTACGATGTGCTCGTGTCTACCAACATCATCGAGTCGGGCTTGGATATACCTAATGCCAATACCATCATCATCAACCGGGCGCACATGTTTGGCCTCTCAGACCTGCACCAGATGCGGGGCCGCGTGGGCCGCTCCAACAAGAAGGCCTACTGCTACCTGCTCACACCGCCAGTAGCCGGCCTGCCAACCGATGCCCGCAAGCGGCTCAGCGTGTTGGAGGAGTTCTCTGACCTCGGCGAAGGATTTAAGATCGCCATGCGCGACCTCGACATTCGTGGGGCCGGCAACCTGTTGGGTGGCGAGCAAAGCGGCTTCATCAGCGACCTCGGGTTTGAGATGTACCACCAGGTGCTCGACGACGCCATCAAGGAGTTGAAAGAAACCGAGTTCCGTGACCTGTTCCTGAAAGACAACCTGGCCGAGTTTATTGAGCCGGTGCGCGACTGTAACATCGAAACTGATATGGAGGTGCTGATACCGGACTGGTACGTGAGCAACATCTCGGAGCGCCTTAGCCTTTACAGCAAGCTCGATAGCACCAAGGACCTGCAGGATCTGGAGAAGCTCCGGGCAAGTATCGTCGACCGGTTCGGGCCACTGCCGGAAGAGGTACAGAAGCTGGTTGAGATCGTGAAGTTGCGCTGGCAGGCACAGCAGTTGGGATTCGAAAAGCTCACCATCAAGAAAGAGGTAATGAAAGGCTACCTGCCAAGCGAGAAGAACGACGCTTACTTCCAATCTGAGACCTTCGGCAACATCCTGAAGTATGTGCAGCAGCACTCACGCCGCTCGCGCCTGAAAGAGGCCAAGACCAAGCTGATCGTGATCGTGGACGACATCCGGAATATCGCTGACGCACGGGAGGTTTTTGAAGGGTTTGGGGTGAAAGCAGCGATGACCGCCTAACCTGTAGCGAGCAGCCTATTTACGAGCAGGCCCCTACATGCCATCCATGAGCATATAGGGGCCTGCTTGCAACCAAGCCGCCTCAACCATCAGCACGACAAGGCCTTACAACTGTTTTTAGATAGATTTAAGAAAAATTATCACTCCAAAAACAAGATTTATAGCAATCCTCTGACTTTAATTTGCTATTTTAGAAGCACTCCAACGCTACGAATACGAAAACCACACCCTTATTCAGCTACCGTGTATCCGAAAATTACCTTATCTCTCCCCGTGCTTGAGTCTGTTTTCCGTGCTTTGCCAGGCGTGTATATCGTCCTGACACCCGACTTGATCATCGTCGAGGCAACAGATGTTTTCCTGAAACAAACCAGAATCAGCCGGGAGCAGGCCGTTGGGCAGCACCTGTTCGTCCTGTTCCCCAACAACCCGGGCAATCCGCAAATGGACTCCGAGCAGCTGGTGTTTCAGTCATTGCACCATGCGTTGGAGCACAAGCAGCCCTGCCGTATCGAGACGCTTCGCTACGACATGATGATGCCCAAGGAGCAGGGAGGCGGCTTTGAGGAGCGCTACTGGAATGCCAACAGTGTCCCTATACTGGATGACCAGGGCCAGGTATTGTACCTCTTGCATGAGATGCGCGATATCACAGAGAAAGTACTGAGCGACATAAGCCGACAGCAAAGCCAGGAGCACCTCAACCTGCTGGCCAATGCCATGAAGGCCGTTGCCTGGGAATACGACATCGCCAACAACCGGATGACCTGGGGAGAGGGACTGCAGGAGATTTTCGGCTATACCCCGGAGGACATGGGGCCTGGGGGAGAATCATGGGACTCGCGTGTGCACCCCGACGACTTTGAGTCTGTGCAGCAAAGCATCCAGCAGGCACTGCTTCACCAGCAACCAACCTGGACAGGCGAATATCGCTTTCAGAAAGCCGATGGCACCTATGCCCACATCCTGGACCAGGGTTATACCACCTATGACAATCAGGGGCGGCCAGTGCGCACCATCGGTTCTATCATTGACATGACACAGGGGCGACACACGGAGAAGGCGCTGAAAGAAAGCGATGCCCGGTTCCGGCACCTGCTCGAAGTGCTGCCTCATATGGCCTGGACTGCCTCCGCTCAGGGCAAGGTGTTGTTCTTCAATGACCACTGGTATAGCTACACGGGTATGCGGCCGGGCCAAACCGAGGGATGGATCAGTGCGATTCACCCGGAAGACTCTGCGATGGTATTGACCAGCTGGAACAATGCCGTAGCCAGCGGCGAAGGCTTTGAGCTGGAGTACCGCATTCGCAACCACTACGACGCCACTTACCGTTGGTTTTTGGAGCGCGGCGTGCCCATGCATGACGCAAATGGTAAGGTCTCCCTCTGGATAGGCACTTACACCGACATCGACGAGCAAAAACAAAACGTGTACAGTAAAGACAAGGAAGAGCAACAGCTCGAAACCCTGCTTCGCCTATCGCCGGTACACCTGTGCGTGTTTCATGGCCCCAAGCATACCTGCCAGTATGTAACCCCCGGTGTGTACAAAATATATGGCAGCAGGCAGTACATTGGCCGCACAGCCTACGAGATTTGGCCCGAACTGGAGCCACTGGGTTTCTTCGACCTGTTGGAAGAGGTATACAAAAAAGGCAATACGATTCGTATCAACGAATTCAGAGCCCCGATCGACCACCTGCTGGATGGCACACCCCGGGATGCCTACTTTAACTTCAAGTACCAGCCACTTTTTGACAACACCAACCAGGTGGAGGGGATCATGGTGTCGGCTATAGAAGTAACCAACCTGGTGAAGGCCCGACAGCGGGCAGAAGCCCTCGCCAAAAGCGTTTCTTAGCATGCCAATCCTGATTTTACCTTTTCTTTAAAACAAAAAAAGGTATCCTTTGTAAAAGAACACAAATACTAGACTATGAAATCTGTCAAGACTATACTTCTGATTGATGATGACGATACAACCAATTACCTGAACCAGCGGCTGCTCTCGCGCATGGAGGCGGCTGAGGTGATACGGGTGGTAACCAACGGCGAGGAAGCGCTGGACTATCTGAACAAAGCTTACAGTGGAGCTGAAAACCACCCCAGTCCTGACCTTATTTTTGTGGATATCAAGATGTCTGTGATGGATGGCTTTGAGTTTCTGGAGGAGTACCATCAGTTTGATGAGGAGAAGCGAAAAAGGACGGTCATGCTGATGCTCACCTCCTCGGCCAGTTTCTACGACCTGGAGCGCCTCAAGAAATACCCGGAGGTGCGCAGGCACTATTCCAAGCCGCTGGCAGAGGCCGATGTGCGGGAAATCATGGAAGAGTATTTTTGATTTTGATCATTACCGAACCAGTTGAGAGGCGCTAACCATGTTGGCGCCTCTTTTTTATACCTGCGCGATAGCCAACAATAGCCCCTGTAACGCGTAAAAAATAACGCCGCCAAGAGCGGATTATTTGACAAAAACAAATCAGGAAAGAGATCATGAGAAACCGTGAAGAAAACTACGGCAGGCCTGGAGATGAAAACCAGCGCAAAGGCCGTGACCTATACAACAAAGACCAGCACCAAACACCACGCTATGGTTACAGAGGCCGCGCCGAGAAAGATTGGGACGAAGGCAACTTCTTCCACACCGGCCCTAGCCCAAGAGGCGCCCAGGACCGGGATCGCAACCAAACCGAAGGAAGCCATTACATGGGTGGCCGCCCTGCCCCTTACCAAAGCGACCGTGGCTCCCACCAAACCGGCCATTACGGCACACGATCGGAGAGCCCTTACCGCAACGAGCGCAATTATCTAAACCATGGCAACAGACCGTACAGCGGATCGACCCCATCCTATACCAGACAAGGCACCTCGCAGCCAGGCAACTACAACGAACCGCCAACCTCGCAGGACAGCCTTTGGCGTGAAGGCCCGGGCTCACGCAGCCGCTACAAAGAAGATGATTACCGTTATGGTAGCGGCTCGCACAACTGGTACAACGAGGGCCGCTACTCTCCTGACGTGGAGCCGGAGAACCGTGACAAGCGCGGTTTCTTCAAGCGGGTTCGCGATACCTGGGACGACATCATGCACGCGGATGACCCGGAGTACCGCCCGCACAACCGCAGTGACTACGGGAGCCGAGCCGAGCAGTTGAGCAGCCGCCACCGTTATGGCTCTGAGCCATTCCGCGACAGGAATTTTGACCGGGGCTACGAGGGCGGGCCACGCTGGGCCGATGAAACAGACTCTGGCCAAGATAATTTTTATGATGACGCCAAAAGAGACCAACGTAATCGCCGGTAATCCGTATAGAAATCTGATTAGGTTACTTTGGTAGTAGATTAGTAATAAAAGGAGCCCCCAGACAACAGGGGCTCCTTTTTTATGCCTCTAAATCTGACTTGAGGAACATCCTCACAACCCTCCCGTAAATAAAAAATCCGGTGCGGCACTCACTGGCACCGACGGTTTATTTTTAACTAAACAGGAGAAAAGAGCAATGCATCACGAAGAAGAAAGATACCACGAACACCACGACAGAGAACATCGCCGGCACCCACGCCACGCAGCAGAACAGCAGAATTTCAGAAGCCGCTGGGAAGAGCCAAGACCTTTCCGGGATGACCGCGACAGGTACCATTATGAGCAGGATATGCGTGCCCGCGCAGACAGGGAACGACACGAATACAGGCAGCAGCAACATGAGCAGCAGCGCTCCCACGACATCAGCCAGCACCAGCATGGCTTCTCCGACGACCACCACGACCGCCGCATGAACCAACAACGCGAATGGCGAGGTGGAGGCGACTATTACTCACCGGAGAACCAGCACGCCCGCGACCGCTGGCAGCAGCCCGAGCACCAGCCGCCTTTGCGCGAACAGCGCCGCCGGCAACAAAGCCGTCGTGAAGAGGATTGGGAGGAGCGTGGCTGGTAAGCCCGCTTTCCCGTTTAAAATCGTTTGCGAAATCCGGCTCCGAACGACACCAGTTCCGGTATACCTGGCACCAGATTGAATGACAGGTCATACTGCCCTGCCAACTGGTAGTTGTACTCAAATTCGCCTCCATACCAGTAGAACTTGTATTGCCAGCCACCATGGCGGTTGAAGTAACCATCATCTTCGTAGCCTGGCAGCCTGTTCCAATCGCGGCGGTATACCAGTGTGGGGCCTAAGCCGCCGTTGAGCGAGTGACGGCCCATCTGAAAGATCTTCCCGCGCCAGCCCAGGTGCGTGAAGCCTGCCAGTGAGGAGGCACAGTCGGAATACAATCCCTGTTCCACCCGCACACTGATGATGTCGCGCACCACCAAGCGATCATACCCGACGATACCCCCAAAATTCATCACCAGTATACCTTTTTCGTCGAGTCTGTTTTTGAACAGCTCCGGGTATGGTGAAGCACGCAAATGTGCCGACAGCCCGAAAAACTTAAGCGTATACGCATGCTTGTAAACCGGATTCTCCTGTGCGCTTCCTGCATAAGAGAGGCACAAACAGCAGCAGAGAACAATTATGATTCGTAAACAGGGCATCATATCTCCTATATACCCATGAAAGTGCTTTTGGTTAAACCTGTGTATCATTGCAACAGCCATGCATGACTCCCTTGACACGTTGCTGGAGAAGGTACGCGCCTGCCAGATTTGTGCCGAGCATTTACCGCTAGGGCCAAGACCAGTGCTGCGAGCCACGCCATCGGCGCGCCTGCTGATCGTTGGGCAGGCGTACACGCCAGTGGCATACCCTGGGACGACCAGAGCGGCAAACGACTGCGGCAGTGGATGGGTATAGCGCCGGAGGTTTTCTACGACGAGCGCCAGGTGGCCATCATCCCAATGGGTTTTTGCTACCCCGGAAAAGGCAAAAGCGGCGATCTGCCGCCCCGCCCCGAGTGTGCCCGTCACTGGCACCAGTTGCTCTTGCCGTTGCTACCTCATATCCGGCTAACCCTGCTGGTGGGCAAATATGCGCAGGACTACTTTCTGGGAAACACAGCCAAATCCACCCTCACCGAAACCGTCATACACTGGGCAGATTACCTGCCCGGGTATATGCCCCTTCCTCACCCTTCGCCGCGCAATCAGTTCTGGCTCCGTCGCAACCCTTGGTTTGAGCAGGAAGCTATACCTGAATTACAGCAGTTGGTGGCGCAGGTGCTTGCCTGAATTTTTGTTGGCGTCTTACCTATAAGTGCTATCTTCGTTTATCCGTACACATGCAACCTATGATCCACTACCCAAGCAGCAAACTTCCTGATGTTGGCACAAGCATTTTTGCTGTAATGTCAGCTTTGGCCAACGAGCACCAAGCCATCAACCTGTCGCAAGGCTTCCCGGATTTCAACTGCCCGGATGAACTTATTGCGCTCGTGACCAGGTATATGCAGGAAGGATTCAACCAATATGCCCCCATGCCCGGCATGCCAGCGCTGCGCCACAAGATCAGCGAAAAGACGGAGAAGGTATATGGTTACCGCCCCGACCCCGACCAGGAGGTGACCGTGACCTCCGGGGCTACAGAGGCCCTGTTTGCCGCGATTGCGGCTGTGGTAAAACCCGGCGACGAAGTGATGCTGCTCGAGCCCTGCTACGACAGCTACGCCCCGGCGATTCGGTTGGCCGGCGGTATACCCATCTATGTGCCGCTTGCTATACCTGACTTCCATATCGATTGGGACTTGCTCAAGAGAAACATCTCGCGGAGCACCCGCATGATCATCATCAACACGCCGCATAACCCGACCGGTGCCGTCATGCCGCGCTCGGATCTACAGAAATTGGCCAGCCTGACGGATGGCACCGATATCCTGATTATGAGTGACGAGGTATACGAGCACATGGTATTTGACGGGCAGGAGCATGTGAGTGCTTTGCAGGTAGAAGGGTTGCGGCAGCGGGCCTTTGTGATCTCCTCATTCGGGAAGACCTACCATACCACCGGCTGGAAGATCGGCTATGTCGTAGCGCCCCCGGCCCTAACAACCGAGCTGCGCAAAATGCACCAGTTCATCACCTTCTGCTCGGTTACGCCCCTGCAACTGGCCATTGCCGACTACATGGACAATGAAGCCCACTACCGTTCTCTCCCCGACTTCTATCAAGCCAAGCGTGACCTGTTTTGCGAACTGGTAAAGCCGTCCCGGTTCGAGCTCATCCCTTCAGCCGGCACTTATTTCCAGTTGTTGAAATACGACGCCATCTCGCAGGAGCACGACCTCGATTTTGCCAAGCGATTGACACAGGAAATTGGCGTGGCCTCTGTACCCGTATCCGCTTTCTACCACAACAAAACTGACCACAACTACCTGCGCTTCTGTTTCGCCAAAAGTGAGGAGACGCTACGGCAGGCTGCAGAGCGGTTGGTCACTTTGTAGGGTCGTTGTTCGTTAATCGTTGATTGTGTTATTCTTCTTTGACCCTCAATCACTAAACTCATTTTTCTTTACTTATTCACTAGCCATTAAAACATGGACCTCCGCGTTACCATCATTCAAACTGCCTTGCACTGGCAGGACGCCTCCGCGAACCGCCAGATGTTCTCAGAGAAACTGGCGGCGAACAAGCCAGCCACAGACCTGATCGTGCTGCCGGAAATGTTCACGACCGGTTTCAGCATGGACGCGCCTGGTTTAGCGGAAGAAGCAGAGGGCCCTACGCTGCAATGGATGAAGGAGGAGGCAGCCAGGTATAGCGCCGTGCTAACTGGCAGCGTGATCGTGAAAGATGGAGACAACTATTTCAACAGACTCTACTGGGTGAGACCCGACGGCACACACGAGCACTACAACAAGCGCCACTTGTTCCGGATGGCAAAAGAGCACCATACCTATACCGCTGGTAAAGAGAAGCTATTGGTGGAACTGAAAGGCTGGAGCATCTGCCCGCTGGTGTGCTACGATTTGCGCTTCCCGGTTTGGAGCCGTAACACCCAAAGCCAGTACGACCTGTTGCTATACGTGGCCAACTGGCCCAAGCCCCGTGCCAATGCCTGGAGCACATTGCTGCAGGCCCGTGCCATTGAGAACCTGAGCTATGTTGTGGGCGTGAACCGGGTTGGCACCGACGGCAACGGGCACCCTTACTCCGGCGACTCGGCCATTATCCATCCCAAAGGGTATCATTTGCTGGAGACGCATGAGGTGGAGGGCGTGCATACCGTCACGCTCAGCAGACAGGAGCTCACAGATTTCAGAGAGGCTTTTCCGGCGCACCTCGACGCTGACGATTTCACCTTGATCTGATTTTAAATTTGAGATTGCAAGCAGCTGCCGCGATCTCTGTTTTAGCAGAAAAACTGAAATCACCGAGTAAAAGGCAGGGGCACTAGCTGTCAAGAAACTGCTGCAGCGTTTCTTCGTCAGGCAGCAAGGTATAGGCTATGCCGGTGCGGGCCTGCAACATGCGCAGCAAACGGGGTTGCTCGCCTAGCAGCAGGATGTGGCGCTGCGCATGCGGCTGCAACAACTCTTCAAGCAAAGGCATCAATCGGCTCAGTTCCCCCTCCCCTGCCTGCACACACACCACCGTCTCGGGGTTTTCCTCCAGAAAGCGCACGGCATACTGCTGCAACACGGCGTCTGAGCGGGTATCTACATCGAAAACAGGTATAGCCGGAAAGCGCTGCCGCACTTTTGCCAGGATGGGCTGCTCAAAGGACCCTGCCTCCGAAAGGTCTAGCAACAGAAAAGCCTGCATTACTGCATGATTAGTTTACGTGATTCAACATGACCGTCGCGGGAAGTGGCGCGGAGCAGGTATACGCCGGCTTTGAGATGACCCAGTGACAAGGTATGGCGGCGGTTATAGCTGCCCGCTTCGTAGATGCTTCGTCCGATCATATCGTGTATCACTAATGTTACCGGCTCATCGGCTCGTACCTGCAAAGGCTCCGAAATGCCGTGCACCGGGATGGGGTATACCTTGAGCCCTAACTTACCATGGTCTGTGTCCGGATTGGCTGTATTACCCCCAGTTTGCTCCAGCAGGTATAGCCCGCCGCCTTGTGTGCCCACGGCAAGGTATAGCCGATTCGGGCCTCCCAATTCGGCCACAGCCAGACTCAGGCCACGACCGAATCGCGTGCTGTATACCTGTCTGGTGAGTTCATTTTCCAACAGGTCGGTGGTAGCCGTGAAGTTGCCGCTTAGGTTGTCTTGAAAATCTGGGTATACACGCAAGGTTCCGCTGTCGTCCACGGTGAGCAAATCCGCTTTTCCGTTGCCGTCGAGGTCGGCTACGGCAGGCGATAGGTTGCGGCGCAGGAAGTTAAAGTCGATTCCTCCCAAGGCCTGCTTTTCTACTTTGAAAACGTTGTTGCCTGTGTTTCGGAAATAGTCCAGTGCCCCGCTCGACTTGCCCACCAATAGATCCAATAGTCCATCGCCGCTTACATCATACAGAAAAGGCGTGTCGCCATCGGCCAAGTCATGAAGGTGAACGTGTCGGGCAGGGTTGAAGGAATAAGGCTGGCCGGCACCTGCACTGTTGGTGTAATAATTAATATGGGTTGAGCCCTCGGCATGATGCCCGGCTCCAGATTGCGACTTGCTAGTGAGCACCAGGTCAGGCCCCCCGTCGCGGTTCATATCGACGAAGGCAGGCTTCATTGAAAGCATGCCTTCGGCAGACAGGCCCAGATAATCGTCCGTTACCAAGGTATAGGCGGGCTCGGTTGCGATGCCTACGTTGCGGTAATAGCGGAGGCTGGCCACAAAGCGGCCGTTACGGTTCGAGCGGTTGTTGCCGACCAGCATATCCGGCAAACCATCGCCGCTGATGTCGGCAAAGGCAGGGAATGCCCCCTCTCCCAGATCGATCATCTGCGCTTGCAGGAAATCATCTATTACAAAGCCGAAGGCGGGATTGTTAGCCGTGCCGGTGTTGCGGTAAAGCCAGGCCGAGCGCTGCAGCTCCAGGTTGCCCATGTTTTCGCTGCTGTTGGGGGCCACGAGCAAGTCCGGTATTCCATCGAAGGTCACGTCTTCGTAGTAGGCCGCCGGGAAAAGGTTGAGGCTGGCAGCCTTGGTTCCGGCAGGGAAACTCCGCTCAAGGCTTTCCATTCGCGCCAGCTTGCTAGACCCTTTGTTTTCCATCTTGACCAGGCTCTCACACTCTACGCCTCCCAGTAGCAAATCCTTGTCGCCATCTCCGTCCAGGTCGATGGCCAGCAGCGACGAGCCGTCGTGCCCGCTATGCAGTGGAGAAGCCAGACGGCATTGCACCCCAAATCCAAAATTGTTGCAACCGTGGCATTCGGTAATCTGCCCCCACCAATCAGAGCCGAGCGTGAACTGCAGTGTTCCGCAGGCCAGGCCTTCCTCTACCTGCATATTTTGGTAGTATTCCAGGGTATAGCCCCCCGAAAACTCTGTAATCAGCACGTCCAGGTCGCCGTCGCCGTCCATGTCTACAATAACAGGTATGTCGGCGCTGTTCACCTGCATGTTGACGTTACTGCTTCCGTTACGGCTACGGTAAAAGAGGGCATCTTCGGCCAGCGTGAATTTCGGGAACCTGTCGTTGCCTGCCTCCTGTCGGTAGACACGTATACCCAGCGAGGTGCTGGTAAAGATGTCTTTGAGTCCGTCACAATTGTAATCGCGCAGCAGCACCCAATTCTCTAGCTCCGTCGGGAACATGGCCTCGTACTCCGGAGCATAGGTATAGCGCCAGTTCCCCTGCTCCTGCACTGCCAGGTAAGTGTAGACCTTGCCCAGCATGCGGTCGAAAATGAAGAGGTCTTCACGACCGTCCTTGTTCAGGTCGATGGTCGAGAACTGGGGTGTGTTGAGGCCGCCGCTCCAGGGGTTGTGCAGTTCCGTATCCCCGACTTTCACAGGTATATCTGTGCGCTGACGAAAAAGCAAAGGCTCCTGCGCCAGTACTTCAGGTATAGCCATCAGCAGAAAAAGGAAAGTAGGCAGCAAGTAGCGCATAGACAGTTTGTTGGGCAATTGAGCTGTTGCTTTTGCCATTTTGGATGTATATTGCCAAGGCGGTGGCGTGCTATTCCTTCATTCAGGCAGCTGCCACCAATCATAGACTAAAAATACGCATTTCATGCCGAACAGCATCGACTTTCTTTACTCAAAATACCTGGAGTGCCGACACGTGAGCACCGACTCCCGCGCCCCGCAGGACCAGAGCCTGTTTTTTGCTCTGAACGGACCTAACTTCAAAGGAGCCAGGTTTGCCGAAGGCGCTCTGGAAAAAGGCGCCCGGTATGCCGTGGTGGATGATCCCGCGCTGGCATCGGACAACGTGTTTGTGGTGGAAGACACGCTACAGGCACTGCAGGACCTGGCCCGTCACCATCGCAAGCAACTCAGCATACCAGTGATCGGCATCACGGGCAGCAACGGTAAAACGACGACCAAAGAGCTTATTTATGCGGTGTTGAGCCAGAAATTCAACACGCTCTATACCCAGGGTAACCTGAACAACCACATCGGGGTGCCACTCACCTTGCTACGCATCAAGCCCGAGCACGAAATGGCGATCATTGAGATGGGGGCCAACCACATCGGGGAGATCGCTTTGCTGAGCAGCATTGCCTCGCCCACACACGGCATGATCACCAACATCGGCAAGGCGCACCTGGAGGGCTTTGGCAGTCTGGAGGGTGTGGCCCGCGGCAAGAGTGAGTTGTACGTGCATTTGCTGGAGCATGGCGGCACCGTGTTCTTGAATACCGGCAACGAGCACCTGATGCGCATGAGCCGCCGCATCGAGCACAAAGTAACCTACCCGGCCCAGGGCGACTATTACCACAGCGAATTGCTGGAGGCCTCGCCTTATGTGGTGTACAAGGACGAGGAAGGCCATGTGGTGCACACTCAACTGGTCGGCAGCTACAACTACGAGAACATGGCCGCCGCCGCCTGCATCGGCAAGTACTTCGGGGTACCGCTGGAGAAGGCCAACACCGCCATCGCCAATTACAGCCCCGTGAACAACCGCTCGCAGGTGATGCAGAAAGGCAGCAACACGCTTATTCTGGATGCTTATAATGCCAACCCGACTTCCATGGCAGCGGCTATCCGCAACTTCGGCGGCATGAATGCCCCCCGCAAAGTAGTGATCGTGGGCGACATGCTGGAGATGGGCACCGAGAGCGCCACCGAGCACAAAGCCATCGGCGAGATCATTGCGGAACAAAACTTTGAGACAGTACTGCTTTGCGGACCGGAGATGAAGCACGCCGCTGAAGTTGACAGCCGATTCCATTATTTCCCGACCAAGGCAGAACTACAAAACTGGCTGCAGACCAATCGGGTTTTGGAGAGTTATGTGCTGGTGAAAGGCTCAAGAGGTATGGGACTGGAGACGCTGGTGGAGGTGTTGTAGAGTCGGAGATTATTCTTTAGTTAGTACCGTATTTAGTGCCTGGCAAATCTGTTTTGTCAGGCGCTTTTTAATTATTGACTTCATTTTAATTTAAGCTCGTCACTTTGATACCAACCCGACTTAAACCAATATTATTTAAATCACAAAAATACCCTATCACACAACAACTACTAAAAGTTACAATTATTATTTATTATATATAAGTCATTTTTAACAGATAATATTCCAATATTATACATATAACTTTACATATATTCGCATGTAATTATTCTAAATTCACTTCTACCTTTTATGAAAATCAAATACTCTCTAATTTTCCTCCTTCTCTTCGCCTGCCAGTTTGCGTCTGCTCAATCGCAGGATTCTGCTTATTCACGACATTCATTAGGTATTACTATCAACCCAATATATGATAACACCTTTAATACAAAACATCCAGTTGCTTATGGCCTACTTTACAGATATCAGTATGTAACAGCAAATTCAATAAGAATTGGAGTATTTGGTGCTTATGAGAGTAAACATTATACTACAACACTCACACCTCATCCCGCACCGCAAGACACTTTGATTGCGACAAAATTATTTCAATTTGTAATTGGCCATGAATGGCAATATCAAACCAGCAAATTATTTTCCGTTGGTTACGGTCTTGATCTATCCCCTTATGTGATGCGTAGGCACTTTTCTCTTGATAATATTCTTATAGGTGAAAATGTCATTCTTAATGAACAAATAGACAGAAAATATAAGACTATCGGAGTCAACTTACAACCTTTCCTCAATTTCAGGTATGAATTATCTCCTAAGCTATACCTTGTTGCTGAATGTAAGGCTTCCCTTGGCTATAGTAGAGAAAGGTACTCTGCTTCAGGCACATGGGGTGATGTAAACGAGAGCCTAGAGGATAGAGGCGTTTTCACAGGTGGCGCTAAAACAGAAAGGATAAACTCACTCCTACTCCCCTTAGCATCCCTTCAATTAAATTTCAGACTGTAGAAATCACTCAAACTTGAATATGAAACAGATGTACAAAACAAACTTAACATTAACTCTCAAGTATAGGCTTCTTTTGGTTCTCTTGCTGACCGCTTACTGCTCTTTCGGCCAGATTGCTGGTTCCACAACGGTCTGCCCTAACGAGGAGGTAACCTATACAGACAGCAGTGCTCCTGATGGAACCATAACATGGAGTGTTACTGGGGGATTATTTGTAGGCTCAAGCTCAGGAAAAGATGGTAAGGAAGTCTAAAATCTTGTGTCTATTATCTAACGTCTAAATTTAAAACGGCGAGTAAAAATCCTGCAGCAGCGGCAGCACCTCGTCCTTGGGGGAAACCAGCGGATTGGCTATACCCCAGTCTATGCACAGGGACGGGTCGTTCCAGAGGATGCCGCCTTCGGATGGCTGGTGGTAATAGTTGGTGCATTTGTAGAGGAAGCTGGTATTCTCCTCCAGTGCCACAAAACCGTGCGCGAAGCCTTCCGGGATGTAAAGCATGTTGTGCTGCTTGGCGTCTAATATGCAGGTAGCATGTTGCCCGTAGGTCGGGGAATCTTTGCGGAGATCCACTGCCACATCCAGCACACTGCCCGAAGCCACACGCACCAGTTTGCCCTGCGCGAAAGGAGGCTTTTGGAAATGCAGCCCGCGCAGCACGCCTTTCTTCGACACAGACTCGTTGTCCTGCACGAAAACTGGATTGATACCGAAGGGCTCAAACATCTTCCCGCTATACGTTTCCATAAACCAGCCCCGCTCGTCGCGGAACACCCGCGGTATAAATTCGATCAGGCCTTCGATGTGATAGGTTTTATGCTCCATGGCTGGTGACGGGGGTATGCTGTCGCTTTTGTATAAGGCCGGCAAGTTAGGTTTTTTCACCCTTCTTCTGAAATTTTTCACCTAACTTGCACCTGTTCCGTATGCCCCAAAGTGCTATACCTGCCGCCCTTTGACCAGGGCCGGGGACAATTACGTAAAAAGACCCAAGCCCAAAATAAGGCTTACCTAATCGCTTCGCTTAACATCTGAAAATGGGTAAACAAAAATACTACGAAACCGCCAAGCCTCAGGAAACTGCCGTGCTGGTGGCCGTGCCCGGTTACAAACAAACCGACGAACAAACCAACGAGTACCTCGACGAACTGGCCTTCCTCACCGAAACAGCCGGCGCCGTGTCCATGAAGCGCTTCGTGCAGAAGCTCGACAAGCCCGACACCCGCACCTTTGTGGGAAGCGGCAAACTCGAAGAAATACAAGCTTATGTGAAAGAGCATAACATCGACATGGTGATCTTCGACGATGACCTGAGCCCTTCGCAGGTGCGTAACATTGAGCGCGAACTGCAGGTCAAGATCGTGGACAGGAGCTTACTGATTCTCGACATCTTCGCGTTACGTGCCAAATCGGCACAGGCGCACACACAGGTAGAGCTGGCCCAGTACCAGTACCTGTTGCCCCGCCTGACCAACCTCTGGACTCACCTTTCCAAGCAAAAGGGTGGTATCGGTATGAAGGGTCCGGGTGAAACCGAGATCGAGACTGACCGTCGTATCGTGCGCGACAAGATCTCTTTGCTGCGCGAGCGACTGGAGAAAATCGAGAAACAGAACTTCGAGCAACGCAAGTCCCGTGCAGGTATGGTGCGTGTGGCCTTGGTGGGGTATACCAACGTGGGCAAGTCCACGCTCATGAACCTGCTCTCCAAGTCCGACGTGTTTGCCGAGAACAAGCTGTTTGCTACAGTGGATGCCACAGTACGCAAAGTCGTGCTCGACAATATTCCGTTCCTGCTCTCCGACACGGTAGGGTTTATCCGCAAATTGCCTACTAAATTAATTGAGGCCTTCAAGTCCACGCTCGACGAGATTCGCGAGGCCGATCTGCTGGTGCACGTCGTGGATGTGTCGCACCCTTCTTTTGAGGATCACATTGCCGTGGTGAACAACACCCTGCTCGACATCAAATCGGCCGACAAACCGGTCTTGCTGGTATTCAACAAAATAGACCAGTACCTGGAGCAGCGGGAGCAGGAATTGAAAGAGGAAGAGGCAGGAGGCGAGGAAACATCTCAGGCACGTCCCTCCATTGAGGACTTAAAGGCTACCTACATGGCCAAGATGCATGCCCCTGCCCTGTTTATCTCCGCAACTAACCGCATCAACATCGACGAGCTGCGAGCTGAGCTGCAGCGCCGCGTGGCAGAGATTCATTTCGAGCGGTACCCAAACAACGTTTAAAACTCACCCCCATACATTTGAAAAGGGAACGGTCCAGTTTGGGCAGTTCCCTTTTCTGGTTTTAAGCTGTTTGTAACTGTACTGCTATACCTTGCAAGGCCCGCAAAGTGCACTTCTCGCCACCTCTCCACAACCATTTTCGCGCGCTTGCAGTAAACACCTTGCATAGCGGCCGCACTATGTACCAAGCGCCCCGCTATACCCTTTTCCGAAAGAGAAAACCTTATGAAGACCTTGTATATTATGCGTCATGCAAAGTCCAGCTGGAAGTTTGAAGAGCTGAGCGACCATGACCGACCACTGAACAAGCGCGGCCGTACCGATGCCCCCATGATGGGACAGGAGCTAGCCGCCAACAACGCAAAACTAGAGCTCATCCTGTCTAGCCCGGCGGTGCGGGCTATCTCTACGGCCTCCCTGGTGGGGCACGAACTTGGCTTCGATGCCGACGACATTGTGGTGGACGACCGCATCTATGGTGCCAGTGCGAAAGATTTGCTCGAGATAGTCCGCGAAGCACCCGCCGATGTGGACTCTATGATGATTGTGGGCCACAACGAGCCCATCTCGGAGTTTGCCAACATGGTTTCGCCCAAACACATCGCCAGCATGCCCACAGCCGGGGTGGTGGCGCTGCGCTTCGACTGCGAGAGCTGGCACGACATAAAGCGCGACAATGCAGAGCTGCTGTTCTACGACACACCCAAAAGCCACAAATAACATAGCATGGCGGCGCAGCAAGGCCAACCCCATACCCTCTGCTGCCCCCTGACACTTTTATACCCAGCGCCCCGCATCGGGCAACACACTCAACCATGGATACTAATACAAAAGATAAAGCCACTGCCACAGCACCCCTGATCAACCGTGAACTCAGCTGGCTGGCGTTCAATTATCGGGTGCTGCAGGAAGCCAAAGACCGCACTGTTCCCCTGCTGGAACGCGTGAAGTTCATGGCCATATTCTCCGCTAACCTGGACGAGTACTTCAAGGTACGGGTAGCCACACTCAAACGCCTGATCAAACTGAACAAAAAGACCCGTGACAAACTTGCCGAAGACCCCGCCGATACCTTTGGGCAGGTGATGCAGGAGGTACGCCGCCAGCAGGAAGAGTTCGGACAGGTGTTTCGGGATGGCATACTGGCGGATCTGCGCCATAACAACATCAACCTGCTCACAGAAAGCGAGCTGAACCCGGAGCAACAGAAATTCGTGCAAGATTACTTTGCCGAACACATACAGCCCCATATTCTGCCGCTCTTGCTCGACGACACCGAGACGCACTTTTTCCTGAAAGACCAAACGGTATACCTGGGCGTGCACCTTTTCGACCCGACGGAGAAAGACCTGAAGCTGGAGCGCTTTTCCATGCTGGAGATACCGACCAAAAAACACGGTGGCCGTTTCGTCAAGTTGCCTACCGTAGGCGATCAGCGCTATGTCATGTTCATCGACGATGTGATTCGCTTTTGCCTGCCTGCGCTATACCCTAACTACAGCCGCTTTGAGGCACATGCCGTGAAAGTGTCGCGCGATGCCGAACTGGATATAGAAGAGGAAGTGTCCGGCAACCTGATGGCCAAGATCAAGAAGAGCGTGCAGAAGCGGGAAGAAGGCTATCCGGCCCGTCTACTTTTTGACCCCGAGACACCTAAGGCTATGCTGGACGCCATAATGGCCCATACCGGCATTTCGGAGGATGAGTTGGTGGAAGGTAGCAAGTATCACAACTTCCGCGACTTCTTCCAGTTCCCCGACTTTAACCTGCCGGACCTGAAGTATACGCCCCAGCCAACGCTGGTGCATCCGCTACTGGAGAAGGAAGAGAGCCTGATCACGGCCATGCAAAAGCAGGACTACATCGTGCACTACCCTTACCAGTCCTTCGACTATGTGCTGCGCCTGTTTGATGAGGCGGCCAAAGACCCTAAGGTAACTGCCATGAGCGCCACCCTCTACCGTGTTGCCGAGAACTCGGCCATTGCCAAATCGCTGGTAAAGGCTGCCAAAAACGGTAAGCTGGTGACGGTGGTGGTGGAGTTGAAGGCACGCTTCGATGAAGAGTCCAATATCTTCTGGGCCGGCAAACTGCAGAAGGCCGGGGCTAACGTAATATTGGGCGTTCCTGACCTGAAAGTGCATACCAAGCTGGGCCTGATCACCCGGAACGAAGACGGCAAACTGGTAAATTACGCCTACCTGAGCACAGGCAACTACAACGAGGATACCTCCAAGATCTACTGCGACCATGCGCTATTCACCTCCAACAAGGAAATCACACAGGATGTAGAGCAGGTGTTCAACTTTTTCATAGACCGACAGCATGACAAGGAGTTCAAGCAACTGCTGATGGCCCCTATTAACATGCGCGACCGGTTCGTGGAGCTGATCAACAGGGAGATGAAGCACGCCAAGCAAGGCAAGCCTGCCTCCATGATCCTCAAGATGAATGCCCTGCAGGACGAGCGCATCATCAAGAAACTGTACGCCGCCAGCCAGGCTGGCGTGAAAATAGAGCTGATCGTGCGGGGCATTTGCTGCCTGGTGCCTGGCGTGGAAGGGCTAAGCGAGAACATCCGGGTGCGCAGCATCGTGGACCGCTACCTGGAGCATGCAAGGGTTTACATTTTCCACAACAACGGCAACGTGCAATACTATGTGGCTTCCGCCGACTGGATGACCCGCAACCTGAGCCGCCGCGTGGAAGTGGCTTTTCCGCTGCTGCAGAAGGACATCGTCGAGCAGGTCCGCAACATCATTGACCTGCAACTGGCCGACGATACCAAAGCCCGCGACATCAACAACGCCTATATGGAGCACGCCACCCTTACCCATACCCGCTCCCAGTACGCTACCTACGAGTACCTGCGTGGGCTTATTCCGGAGGGCATGGAGCCTACCAAAAAGAAAAAATAAGTATAAGGCAAACGCATAACACAAAAAGGCCCGGGATGCTATACCTGCAACCCGGGCCTTCTTTCTTTCTATACCTGATGTTACTTGTTGCGGCTACGCTCCAGGAGCTTGCGTGGTGGCACGGCATACAGCTCTATGGCGACATACCCGGCACCAGCCAGGGAGTTCTTAATAAGCTCATCCCGAGAGCCTATGTCATCGAATGCGCGGTGGCGGTAGTATTGCCGGAAGCCTCCTTCAACAGCAAACCACAGGAAATCGTAAATTTCCTGCTCCAGTCGTAGCAGGCCTTTTATATCAGTGCGTCGCAATTCAATGTCGTTGAACTGCGAGAGCGGCGGCTCGCTGGCAAATAGGTTGTAGCTGGCCCCCTCTATCCTATACCCGGTGTAAAGCAGGGTCTTTTCGGATACATTGTAGCGCAGCCGCAGGTTGGCTGGGAAGATGGACTCTACGCCCCAGCGGTCGTTGAAGGTGCGGTTGTACATAATGCCCGGGAAAATGCGCTGCCGCCCAAAGGTATAGCCATACTGCAGGCCAATACCCCAGGCAAAGTCCGGGGTGCGTTTCCAGCCATAGGCTACGTCCAGGTTGGTTTTCAGGTAGTCTGATATGCTGATGTTGTCGCGGGTATAGTCGCCGTTGAGTTCGCCCTTGGCCCGCACCAGCATAAACCGGACTTCGTCAAAGGAATGCAGAAGAGCCAGCTGCAGGCCAAGACTCTTCAGGTTCTTATCCTCCAGGTTGCGGTACAGGCTGTAGGAGGCAGGTGACACGTTCTCAAAATTGAACTCCTCGAACTTGTGGTCTATACCCAGAATCAGCTTGGTTTGGGGTTTGTTCATGACAGGAGCCAGCGCCCGCACAAAAAACTTATTGTGCCGCCGTACCCGCGCACTGCCATTGCCCACCTCCGGGTTGTCCGACTCCGACTCAATATCAAACTGCGGCAGACGCTCATAGCCGATCACGATGCCACGGCTCTTGCCCATGCCCCTTACACCGGGGCTGGCGTATTCGATGGTTTGCTTCTGCAGATCTGTGAGATCCCGCCCAGTTTCCTGGGCCATTGCCTGCTCCCCCCAAACGAACAGGGGCAGCAGGAGTAATTTTGGTAAAGATAATTTCATAGTTTGGTGCAAATATTAGCTGGCTGTAAAAGCAAAAAGTGCCGCTTGCCACGGCACTTTTTCTATACGATTTACAATGGGTTTAGAATAAAAAGCCAAAGCTTAAGTTCCAGAGCCTGTCTACATCGCCTTTGGCATATGTCAGCGCCACTACGTTTTTATTCATGATGTCGGCCCAAATGCCGCCACCTATACCTGTGTGCAGGTTGCGCAGAAAACCGCTGCGATCGTCGCCATCGTAATATACGCGCCCTACGTCATACAGGCCTAAAACACCCAGCTTTCCGGGAGTAATGTACAGGTTGAAATCGAACAGCGCCAGGCGGGCCTCGGCATTGGCAAAAACATAGCTGCGGCCTGCAAAACGTGTGCGGCGATATCCACGCAGATTATCCATGCCCCCCAGCGTATTGGCCTGGTAGAAGCGGAAATCACCGAAGTTGTGCGCTGCCCCCAGGCGGCCTGCCCATGTCAGCTGGAACGGGAAGTTAGGACTCAGGTAGAAGACGAACTCCGAACTGACGTGCGTATAGCTTAGCCCTTCTCCATCGGTCTGCTTGTTGTAACTGATGCGGTTGTGCGAGCGCATGCCAATGCGTGGGTTCTTTTGGTTGCCCTCCCCCAATACATCCATGTTCGCGAAGGCCATCATCCCGACATAGTGCTGCGACTCAAACCGATTCTCTTCAAAGTCATAGGAGCCTGCCTCCAAACGGCCATTCAGCGCCTCGTTCACCAGGAAGGTTTCCTTCTCAGAGTTTACCACCCTGAAGCGGTCGTAGGTAGGCCCAAAACCAATTTTGAAGAAGGGCGCCAGGTTGTTGTTGAGAGTCGTCCCGACATTCACCCGTTTGAAACGCACGCGGTAGAAGGAGTCATCCAGCCCGTCCTGTTGCCTGGTGTCGTTGCCGTAGCCATAGAAGTTGCGCTGGTACTGCGGGCCTTGTATGGCGGCATTCACCCCAATGTTCCAATTCCCGAAAACCTGCATGATGTCGCCTTTGTAGCGCACGTTGAAGGAGTTGGTGTAGAAGGCGTAGTTTCCTTCCAGAATGTGCTCCGCGGCAAAAGGCGCATTGCGGAACTTGTGCGTGCGAACCAGCACGCCGCCTCCCACAAACGGCCCATCATCCACGTTGTACTCAAACGACAGCCGCGGCCCCCAGTAAGGCAGCTTGTGGTTGTCGCGGTCATAGAAATTCACGTCAGGCGAAATGCTCGTTCTGTCTTTGGTTTCAGGTCCGAAGATGAACTTATTGCCCTCTTCGGTGTCGTACACCACGGTGTGCTTTTTTATACCTGCTACACGCGACTTGTCCGTGATGATGTCTTCGTCATTGCCCCCGATAATGCGCACCAGTATACCTTTGTTCACATCCCCGGTTACCTCGAACTGGTCTTTGCCACGCTGCCCGTAAAGGCGCAACTCTTTGGTTTCGGAGGTATAAAAGGTGCGTTTAAAAAGTGTGTCGAGCAGCTCTCCTTCTTTATTGATTTTGTATACCGTCAGGTGCGTCTCGTCATCATTGAGTCTGTTTACAATAAAGCGCTCGTGCTTGTCGCTGCCGGCCACATCCACCATAGAAGATATGTGCTCGTAGTAGGCCTCGGCGGCCTGGGCCAGCTTGTCGCGGCGTGACCTGAGCTTCGCCTTGATTTCTTCGCCGGAGATGGCTTGCACGCTTTCCGGCCATTGTGCAATTGCCTCTTCAATCACCTGATCTGTCACGCCGGCCTTTATTTCTTCAGCAATGCGCACCCACTCCTGCCGCGTAATGGCGGGTGTGAATGTACGGTCGATGGTAAGGGCGCTCAGGTTGAGCCCAACAATGTCACGGAAATCGTAGCCGAAGTTCTGCACGTTTCGCACACCCCACTTGCGAGTGGCCAACCAAGGTATAATACCGTCTGCTTTGAAGAACACCTGGTCACGGTCTTCGGGCACAGGGGTGTATACCTTGCCACTGTCGGTCTTCTCCTCTCTCCAGCGCCACTGCCCCTCATGCCGGTCCCAGTCACCTACCAGCATATCGAACAGGCGTGCCCGCACGAAGGCTTGCTGATCGACTTTGTTGTCGTTGTCCTGACGCAGTTCCTTCAGCACCTTGTCGGTGCCTACCAGGTTCTCGGCAAAGCCCAGGCTGGCCACGTCTTCGTGGTTCTCATCGGCGTCTTCTTCCAAAAAGGCCAGTGTGTTGCTGAATTCATCTATGTACTGGCGCAGGTAGGGCGTCTGTGGGATATATACCAGCTTCGGGTTGGTATGGTAAACGCCTGCGCCATCTGCCAGTTTAGGTATAGCCAGCGACCCATAGGGGTGCTGCGCCGAAATCTGGTCTTGCAGCAGGGCTTTGGCTGCCGTTTGTCGCAAATACTCCGGCAAGGCCAGGGTCGGGTCTTTGTCTACGGTGCGCAAGGTATACTCACGCGCTTCCGGGTTACGCACCTTCAGGGAGGCCGTTTGCTTGCCGCCGCCTTTTTGGTAAGGGGTCAGGCCGCCCATTTCGTTTCGCATGTCCAGCAACGGCACTTCTACCGGTGCTGCCCACTCCTGGCGGTAGTGCTCGCCCAGCAAGGTACGGCGCAGGCCCTTGGCCACATAGTTGTCGTTGGCTGCCACCACAATGGTGCTGTCGGCATAATTGGTTTCGTCTACAACAGCTTCTCTCCTTCGGCGCGGTTCCTTGGCGTACAAGGGTGTTCTGAAGGTCATGGTGCCTTCTGAGCCATCGCCTTCGGGTGTCCAGTACTCCACCCAGGCTTCCCCGTTGGTGTAGTAGAGTAATTTGGCAAAACCTTTTACTTCGTGGGTATACATCGCCTCGCCGCCGGGCTTCACATGCTGCGTCTTGCAGCCCGAGCCGCTTACTATGTGGGCCAGTTTGTTGTGCTTGAAGTGCTGCAGGGAGTGTTCATGCCCGGCAGCATACACGATGTTATCGTACTTGTCAAAGATATTCAGCATACCCTCTATGTAGGCCTGGTAGCGTGGGTGCGGTATGTCCTGCAGAATGCCGCCATATTTGCGGGCAAACGGATAGATTGACCCGATAACCGGCAGGGGCAGGTATATCCAGTCGCGAAGCATCGTAAGCGGGAAGACGTGGTCCTTCAGGGTAAAGAAACCGCCATGGTTGCCCCGGGTGAACAGAGGGTGATGGGCCACAACCAGAATATTGGAGCCCTGGTGCTTTTCAATGATATCCTCCAGTTTCACCAGCAGGTCGGCCTCTGTGGATGCCCAGCAGTTGCTGCCAGCACCGTAAGGGCGCTCCCATGGGTGCAGCCACCACTCCGAATCCAGGGCAATCATGACCACATCATCACTGATCTTAATCTCATATGGCCCAGGACAGCCGTCGCCAGGCACATAAAAGTCCCCACCCACCACGATGCCTTCCTCGGTCAGGTATTCGTTCACATAGTTTTGCTCACGCACCACAAACTCCAGGCCGCCTCGGCCACTGTGGTTCCAGTCGTGGTTGCCGGGTATCATATACTTTTCACCGGTATAGCCCCGGAGCACGTCCAGCTGGGCGTTCAGGCGTTGTTCTGACACCTCCCGGTCGTAGCGGCCAGGCTCTGGCAGGCCGTTGTGGTATACATTGTCGCCCAGAAAGATGGTGGCGCTTTGCTCCCCGGCCTCGTTCATTTGCTTTTGCATCAGCTTTAGCGAGGGCTCCTGCTGTTTCAGGTCCGGAGCGCCCACATCGCCAATCAGGAAAACGGTATACTGCACCTTGTTTTCAGGATTGGGCTGCTTTTGGTCCCAGTCCTGCACGTCGCGGCTGTAGTAGGGTTTTTGCGTGGTGCAGGCTTGTAGGAGTAACAGGCTAAGACCAACAGCCAGAGGTCGGAATATAGATCGCATGGGGTGAATCGTGTTTCTCATATTTTTTGTGGGCTGACTATTCTACTCAAGGCAAAGAGCAGGTATAATCCATACAGGCAAGGCCCTGCTCCCGGCAGGCTTCAGAGGATTTACTATCAGGTATACGGGCAGGTGCTGTGTACAACATAGGTATTTTCTGTAGCCGTATACCTTCCTGCTATACATGGAAGCAAACGCGCTGGGAACGGCCAAACTGAGATTCATAACGTATGGAATCAACATTAAGTTTTTGGAATACTTCACACGGCCCGCCTGTTCTCTTTGGCCGAACGGCTTTGCCTGCCCTAACATCCTGTTTCAACTAAAACCGTATTTCACCGTAACCGCAAATTGGAAACAGCACCACTTTCAATAGCCAACAATTGGCTTTGCAGCGAATGCAGAGCCCAGAGGTCTGGCAAAACACCACTATGGAAGAGCAGAACATCGTCAAAAGAGCAAGCGAGTATGTATTCAGGCTATTCAAGGAGCAATTGTCCAAGAAGCTCGTCTACCATAACTATAAGCACACATTCGAAACCGCCAACGAAGCCCGCCAGTTAGGTGAACTTCATAAATTGAGCGAGGAAGAGCTTCAGGATCTGGAGCTTGCCGCCTGGTTTCATGACACCGGCTATGTGACGGCCTACAAAGGACACGAGGAAGAAAGCATCCGTTTCGCATCTTCCTGGCTGCAGGGGCAGCAGTATCCGCCTGAGCGCATTGCCCGCATTGCCGATTGCATCATGGCCACCAAGCACGGTACCAAACCGAACAGCCTGTTGCAGGAAATAATAGTCGACGCCGACATGGCCAACATCGGCAAGGAGACCTTCTTTGCGACGGCCGAGCTGCTGCGTGTGGAATGGGAGATATTTCAGGACAGGTTTTTCACAGATCAGGAGTGGGCCCAGTTCCAGATGGAGTTCTTGCTCTCGACCACTTTTTACACCGACAAGGCACAGCATAAGTATGCCGAGCAACTCGGACTCAATATCCAGGAGCAGCGCAACCGGTTGCAAAAAGAGTCTAAAAAGCTGAAGAAGGAGGAGAAGGCCCACCGCGAGACCCTTGCCCAACCCAAGCGGGGCATCGAAACGATGTTTCGCAACACTTATCGCACCCACCTCAACCTGAGCGCCATAGCCGATAACAAAGCCAATATGATGATCAGCCTCAACGCCATCATCATGTCCGTTATTATCACCTACCTAAGCACCAAGACCTCTATCACGGGGGCTGAGTTCGCCCAGCACCGCTCTTTGCTTATACCTGTGGGTATGCTGCTGCTCACCACACTGGGGTCAGTGATCTTTGCTATTATCTCTGCGCAGCCCGAGGTCACCAGCTTTTCTTTCAACAAGAAGAAAATCAACAGCAAGAAGGTAAACCTGCTATTTTTCGGAAACTTCACCAACATCCCGCTGGAGGATTTCCAAAACGGCATGCACGAAATTATGCGCGACAAAAAATCGTTATACACCAACATGATCACCGACATCTATTACCTGGGGGAGGTGCTGGGTCGCAAGTATAAGATTCTACGCATCTCTTACTCTATCTTTATGGTAGGATTGGTGCTTACCGTGATTGCTTTTGGCATCTCCATAGCCCTTTATGATGCCCCTATCGTGGACCCGGCCCCAGCAGCGCAGTCCAGGTTGTAAATAGGCGGAATTAAACTACATTAGTAGCGGTGGGCCGGAGGCGTATACCTTCAGCCAGCCATATCTCTAACTTGGGTTCTGATCTTCACACTCTGATAAGCCGCTCCGGGGTGACTCCTGTATGAACAAAACATAGTTTATACCTCAACCTCTTCCGTTTTACTCGTAACCTACTCTACACGACTACCTGTCATACCAATTACGGTGCGCAACAGACTTTTAGGAAAAAAACACCCAAACTAGGACGCAGGCAGGTTACATCCCCTATGTATTGAGAGCTCAACCGTTAAGGTTCAATGCTGCCAGACATATGAGCGGGCGTGGTTGACAGGAATGATAAAAAGGCTTGTTTGAAGAAACTCTTGCCTATGGACTTAAATATGTAACTGGCACCCTGGTCAGCGCCACTGCGTCGCAACTTGCACGCCGTTACACTTCAAATAAAAAACAGGTTATAAAGCATGGTGATTTACAAAAACGGCTTCTTGACGCTGGACTACGAACCGGCAACCGACATACTTTCTTTTGAGATGCCGAATGTGGATGATGTTGTGTTGCCAGAGATGAAACGAAGCCTGGCTATTATAGTGGAGCATGTGCGAAACTATGATGTGAAGCGGGTATTGCTGGATGCCCGGCAAACAAACATGTCGGTTGATGCGGAAAGTTACGCTGACATTATCGCTGAGTTCTACCGAAACCTGATGGCAACCCGAGTCCAGAAGGTGGCACGTCTCGTAACACCCGATTCAAAAAGAGAGAAAGTAGTGAAGACTCTTTTGGATAACATGACTCTTTCAGTGGAGGTGCAGCGCTTCACCGAAGTCAGCAAAGCGCTTGATTGGCTGAAAAGTGACGTTTTGCCTATAACACGGCCTTCATCACGCCCAATTTAATATTGACTCGTATTAATATTGCCTCGTAGTATATTGTGTTAGGAACATAACCTATAATAGCATGGATCACAATAGTAACAGCACCGAAGACCACATGCATGGTTCTTTATTCGCTTTATTAAGGCGCTTCGTAGAACATGCATACGATTACAGTACCTGGATGAAGCTCCTGCAGTCAACAGGCTTGGAAGGCGCCTCCTACCAGATGCACGAGATGTACCCTACCAGGGAACTGTTCGCTATTGTAAACAAGGCTTCTGAGGTAACAGGCATTCCTGTCTATGATTTGATGGAGCAGTTTGGGGAGTTTTTAGTGCCAGACCTGCTGTTGATTTACAACAAGTACGTAAATCCAAACTGGCGCACATACGACATGCTGTTGCATACAGAAAGCTCTATGCACGGTGCCGTGAAGAACCAGGACAAGAGGACAAACCCTCCCATGTTGCTGGTAACCAAGAAAGGTAGCAAGCAGTTAATTGTGGACTATTACTCCAAACGAAGGATGTCGGGCGTAGCCGTTGGCATCATCAAGGGCATTGCAAAGTATCACAATGAGAGCGACAGTGTGTCTGTGACACGACTAACCGCCCCTGACGAGGAAAGGGTACAGATTCAGGTTGACTTTCTGAACTGATATGGCAATTGCTTAGTTTTACACTGGAGACCTGAAGGAGGCTTAAGCTCGGTTTCTTTTAAATAGCCTTCACCTCCTTCTTTTTCAGTCCACGCGTTGGATTTACTTTGACATTTAACAATGAACAATACATTTGGATTACCGATAATCCCTGATAACGACAACGAACGACTGGCAAAGCTGAAAAGCCTGCATATCCTGGACACCTACGAAGAGAACGGTACCTTTAAGCACATTGCCGCCATCGCTTCCCGTATGTTCAATGTGCCGATCGCTCTGGTGAATTTCGTGGACAGAGACTATGTTATCACAAAAGCCCAGACAGGGATGGATGGATTGAATGAGGTGAGCAGAGCTGTCAGCCTGTGTTCTTTGGCGATACTAAATAGTGATGTTACCGTTTTTGAGAATGCTAGGGAGGAACCTTGCCTGTTGGCTAATCCGATGGTTATAGGTGATTTTGGCCTGCAGTTCTACGCGGCCGCTCCCTTAACCACATCAGATGGTTATAACATTGGGGCTGTGTGCATTGTCGACAAGGTACCGAGGGAGTTCACTGCATCAGATCAGAAAATGCTCCAAAGCCTTGCCTCTATTGTGATGGACGAGATAGAGAAGTCCTAAGCGAACGTTGGGTTTATAGGCTGAAGCCTGCCTGGGCTCTACCCAGTTACTGAACACAACCAGTCTTCAGCCTCTTCTTCGTCTTCAAAAATTCTTATCATAAACTCCCTGTCTATCCGCTGTATCAGGCTTTCGATGGTTAAGGTGGCGTAAATACTGGTAGGCACCACCTGCGCCATATAACGCAGGCCAGCAGCTTTCATCTGAGGCGTCCAAACTTTTTCTGCCCAATCGAGGGCCATATCCCAGGACCCCACCACATTTTTGTTACTGTTGAGCAGCTTCGCACAGGGCTGTTCCTTCATCATCTCCAGCATTTTGTAGCCGCCTTCCTTCACAGTCTCCACCGACTGCGTTCCATACCACTCTACATGCAGAATGTCACCTGCCTGTGTTCTTGTGGCTGTGAAAAACACATCCCCAAATACCTTTTTCAACCTGACCTGCTGTTCCATCCCGTTCAATATTTTAGCCTTGTGTTGACACCAGTAAAAGATAATCTCTGAATTAAATAGAATGTTGGAGTAACCATGCTTTCGCGGTGGTTTCGTTCGCAAACACCCTGACCTCAAAGGCTTTGTTATTGGAGGAAAAATTGGAAGCCGTAGCCCCTGCAAAAGACTCAGGTGTGGTGATCAGAGCGAAATGTTTTATTCCTGCTGCGGCTGCCTGTATAGACCACTCATCTATTACCCACTCCAGGGAGTGATCCCAACTGCCAAGCACCTCGCTTGTATCGTTTAGCACACAACTATAGCCATACTCCTTGACAGCATTTGTATAAGCCAAAGCACCTGCCTTCACATTCTCTTGCGTTAAGTATCCAACCCAATTAGTATGTATCCATCTGTTTTCGGTATCTGCAGTAATGGTAATAAATACCTTACCAAAAGCGTTTGTAAGTTGTTGCCTCATCTTCGGAATTTGCATAACAGAACTTAATACTGGATTTGTTACCAGAGGGTTTGGAAATAGCATCCTCCCCATTGAGTAAATAATTTTTTTCCCTCTCAAGAAGCGCAATACGATCGAAACTACCATCTGGGGGCGTGTCCAAAATGTCATATCGCTTTAACGCTGCAATTCTCTCAGCTTCAATCATCATTTTCATAGGATGAAATAATGATGAATTAAACACCAATCGGAAATCAGACACAGATAACAAGTAAAGGTACGCTAATTTATCGACAAACATCAGACTCTATTTTCAGTTGTTAAGTACCCTGCTTGCGTTTAGGTATGTTGTCGGCTTTCTTAATTTGACTCTATCCGTCGTACGACTTTGTAAGATGTGTTCAGAAGAGTTATCTTTGTTCAATTGGCAGCAAAACAGAGTCGTATTAAGTTCTTATCGTACAAGGCTTAAAGAACATTTCTGCATAAAAAGGGAATAAGGATTAGAAGTGTTTAGCTAACCAATCAATTACCAAGGCCCTGTAGTTCAATGGATAGAATAGGAGTTTCCTAAACTTTAGATAGCAGTTCGATTCTGCTCAGGGCCACACCCTCAATTTCCCGAAGCCTCTGTTTGTGTGGCAACCGGTATTGTTTTCAAAGAAAACGTCTGACCAGCAGACGGCTGCTGGCAGGGCACATTTTTAAAAGAGTTTTTATTACCCTATATTGTATTTGAAGCCACTCCTTATCAAAATGAAAACAACTCTGTTAACCTGCCTGACTGCTGCCTGCCTGCTGGGGACATCCTGCAACACGGAGCGGGGCAAGATGGAGGCTGACGAGTCGGAGGCCACTATGGCCAGCGAAACGGGTGCAGCCTCCCAATTAGGCCCGGATGTCATCTATGTCACAAAACCGCTTATCGGCGGCGAGGTATACAAGACTGCCAGTTTTCAGGCGACCAGCCTGGTATACTTCGATACGACTCAGTTGATTCAGGTGCTGGACACCCTAGATGCTATCTTCGTGAAAGCGCGCGTCCAAAAAGACACAACGATGTATACGGGCTTTGTGTCAAAGGCCATTCTGCCAGAGTAAACTGAGTTCATCAAAGCTAGTACACTGAACAAACAGCGAGGGCCTTCCGGTTATACCGAAAGGCCCTCGCTGCTTGGGGTGTATCTTATCTTTATTTCACTACAACCCGTCTAACCGAGCTATAGCCGTCTGTCTCTATTTTGACATAATACAATCCTTTGGCGAGTCTGGTCAGATCTATCGTTTTGGCCGTGTGCAGCTCAGATCGCTTTACTACTTCGTGGTAGATCTCGTTGCCAATTACATTGATAATGCGAAGATCAACCTGACTTGCATCCAGACTTGAGAAGGAAATCGTAAAAACCCCGTTGTTAGGGTTAGGGTAGATGGATACTTCTTTATCTTGCTGCTCCAAAGCCCTCGCCTTGTTGCCTGCCTGGCCAGCTGCGGGGTCGCGAACCTGGGCCTGTGCCAGCAACGTGGCGAAACAGATAAAAAGAGTAAGTATAATTTGTTTCATGCTGAAATTTAAGTTCTAGTTCCGTTTAAAGTATTACAAAAGTTGTTCCATATTTTAAACGTTCGTAAAGATAAATTGTTCTTGTATTTTACATTACTAAATGGATGCTTTCACCAAATATCCACATCATTTTTTTGGACTTTAAAAACATAGCGACTGTTTGATAGATGTTGCCGTTATCGGAGGAGGGCTTGCCGGACTGACCAGTGCCATTGCTTTGGCCGACAAGGGCATTTCGGTGACGCTACTCGAAAAAAAATCATATCCGCAGCACAAGGTATGCGGCGAGTATGTATCCAATGAGGTGCTGCCCTACCTGCGCTCTATCGGGGCAGACCCCGCCATGCTCCGACCCGCCACCATTTCACGCTTTATGCTTACCTCACCCAAGGGGGTAAAACTTGAGTCGCCGCTCGACCTCGGTGGCTTTGGCATCAGCAGGTATACCTTTGATCATTTCCTTTACCAGCTTGCCTTGGCGCGGGGTGTGCAGGTGCGGGTGCATACCACGGTACAGGATGTGCAGTTTACAGGCAACGGGTTTCACTTAAAGCTGGCAAACGGCGACACCCTGGCGGCGGCAGTGGTGCTGGGGGCCTATGGCAAGCGCAGCGCACTGGACCGCCAGTTCAACCGCTCCTTTTTTGCGAAACGCTCGCCCTACATCGGAGTGAAATATCACCTGCGCCTTGACATGCCCACCGACCTGATCGCACTGCACAATTTTAAAGACGGCTACGCCGGTATATCAGCCATTGAGGACGGCCGCTACTGCTTTTGCTACCTGACCACCCGCGACAACCTGCGCCGATACGGAGCTATACCTGCCATGGAAAAAGCTGTGCTGCAGCAGAACCCGCACCTGCGCCGTATTTTCCGGGAGGCGGAGTTTCTATATGAGCAGCCCGAGGTCATCAACGAGATCTCGTTTGCCACCAAAACCTGTGTGGACCACCACATGCTCATGTGTGGCGACGCGGCGGGCATGATTACGCCCCTGTGCGGCAACGGCATGGCGATGGCGATACATGCAGGAAAACTGGCGACCGAACATGTGCTTCACTACATTGAGGGCGACCGCAACCGGCAGGTCCTGGAAACCAGCTATACCCACGCATGGAAAAACCAGTTCGAACGCAGACTGCAGGTAGGCCGCACCGTGCAGCGTTTGTTTGGCAATCCTTTTCTTTCGGAAGTGGCGGTGAATACACTGCGCCATGTCCCGGCGGCTGTGCAGCTTATCATGCGGCAAACGCACGGACAACCTTTCGGGTCGCCTACATCTTAAAACGGCCGCTTGCGTACTTAACCAAACCCACGCCTATGCCCTTTTCAGGTATAGGCTAAACTTACAGCACCTGTGCCTGTTGTCGCTATACCTACCCTAGCTGACCAAAGCAGACGTGGGTTTTCACAGGGAACAAACGCTACACAAACCAGCTCATGAAAAGCTATATATGCGGTATCGGCACGGCTAACCCGCCACACAAAATCCCGCAGATGCAGGTGGCCGACTTTATGTCCGCCGCCCTGCAAATGAACGAACAGGACACCCGCAAGCTCAAAGCACTTTACCGCGTATCAGGTATAGGGCAGCGCTACAGTGTGCTCGAAGACTTCACCCGCCAAAACGGCGACTATACCTTCTTCCCTAACACAACCGATCTCGAGCCTTTCCCGACGGTGCAGCAGCGCATGGAGGTATACCGGAAGCACGCCCTCGATTTGTCGGAGGAGGCAGTGCGCAACTGCCTGAAGCAACTCAGCGGCATAACGCTGCCGGAACTCACGCACCTGATCACGGTGAGCTGCACGGGCATGTATGCGCCGGGACTCGATATTGAGCTGGTGGAGCGGCTTGAACTGAACTCCTCTGTGCAGCGCACCGCCGTTAATTTCATGGGCTGCTATGCGGCTTTCAACGCCATCAAACTGGCCGATGCCATCTGCAAAGCCGACCCAAGCGCAAAGGTAATGCTGGTTTGCACCGAGATTTGCACGATCCATTTCCAGAAGAATCCGGAGCAAGACCACCTGGTGTCGAATGCGCTGTTCGGCGACGGCGCGGCGGCAGTGCTTATGCAAGGACAGCCTTGCCCGGAGGTTAGTCTTGAGTTGCAGTCCTTCCACTGCGACCTGGCCCCCGCCGGCAAGCGCGAGATGGCCTGGCACATCGGCGACACGGGCTTCGAGATGACACTCTCTTCCTACGTGCCAGATCTTATCAAAAACGGCATAAAACAACTCACGGAGCGTCTGCTGCAAGGTCTCCGGACCACGGTTTCAGAAATTAAGCTGTTTGCGATACACCCCGGTGGGCGGCGCATACTGGAGGTGATAGAGCAGGAACTGGGCATGACACGCGACGACAACCGCCACGCCTACCGCGTGCTGCATGAATTCGGCAACATGTCGTCGGCTACGGTGCTGTTTGTGCTAAAAGACCTGATGGCCAGCCTGACTACACAGGAGAAAGACGAGCCGGTACTGAGCTTTGCTTTTGGCCCGGGCCTGACACTGGAATCGATGCTACTCAAAGTGCACTATGCTGAAACAACGGTCTAACCAACCCGAACTGATGGACGACCTTAGCTTGTCGGGGGATGAGCTGCGGCGCAACCTCGAAGAGCTGGAGGTGATCAACACCTGGCTGGGTGGGTATAAGGTGGTGTTGGATGCCTTGGATAAACTCCTGGATGGGTATAATGGTCCGCCTTTGCATATTGCCGACATAGGCTGTGGCGGCGGCGACACGCTGCGCCACATCGCCAAATGGGCCCGCCGCAAAAACATAAAACTGCACCTCACAGGTATAGACGCCAACGATTTTATGGTGCAGTACGCCCGGCAGCGCTGCGGCGGCTTTCCGGAAATCAGGCTGGAGCAGCATGATGTGTTCTCGGATCAGTTTCAGCAAAAGCAATACGACATTGTGGTTTGCAGTCTGTTCTGCCACCATTTCACGGATGAACAGCTCGTGAGCATGTTCAGGCAGTTGCACCGGCAGGCAGGTATAGCCGTCATCATCAACGACCTGCACCGCCACTGGCTGGCCTATCATTCCATCAAACTGCTTACCCATTTTTTTTCGGATTCCTACCTGGTTAAAAACGATG
Source organism: Pontibacter aquaedesilientis (assembly GCF_014773225.1). Classification (GTDB taxonomy): domain Bacteria; phylum Bacteroidota; class Bacteroidia; order Cytophagales; family Hymenobacteraceae; genus Pontibacter; species Pontibacter aquaedesilientis. The sequence goes on from NZ_JACXAJ010000006.1 coordinate 171,390, forward strand.
CGCCGCTCTCCGTTTGGCGGGCTTTCCGGAGAGATGAACTACAAAGATTGGTGCAGGAGGCAGGTATAGACAGGTATAGTCTGCGCTGGATGTGGGCTTTTCGGTGGCAGCTTCTTTTGAAGAAAGCCTAACAATTAGTATCTTAACAGGGTATAAAAAGCAACTCTCATATGATGCGACGATTCAATATACTCTATTTACTTTCTGTGCTGCTGGCAGCCACAATCCTTTATTTTGCTTGGACCCGCGAGTTCTTAACAAATATTTGGCTTGTACTGGCACTCATTGCTACGCTACAACCGGCTATTTACTATGTGCTGTGGTACGCCCGTAAAAAGTATAGCTAATCGCTTAATCAAAACCTGACGACATGAGCAAAAGCACGCTTAACTTCTGGATCCTTTTTGCAGTCTCCATCATCCTTTCGGTACTTGTCATTTCTATCTTCGTGAAGGTGCTGAAGGCTGCCCTTTTCATTATACTGGTGCTCGTTTTGGCTCCCATCATCTATGTTGCGCTTAAACTGATATTGCCGGGCGCAAAGGGTAAGAGCGAGGACGACAAGCTGAAATTCCGGCCTTAACCCCAGGCTAAAAGAAAAATTGCTGCGCCAGCCGGAAGGTATTGGCGTGCGCCTCCACGATGTGCGCGATCTGCCTGGAGTAGCCTCCGCCCATGCTCACTGTGACAGGTATGCGGTGGCGTGCGCAGGCATCCAGCACCATGCGGTCGCGCTCCTTGCAGCCGGCTATACTCATGCCCAGTTTCCCCAGTTTGTCAGTAGCCAGCACATCCACCCCCGACTGAAAGAACACAAACTCCGGCTCTTGTTCATCCAGCAGCCGCGGCAAATGCTCCCCAAGTAGTTTCAGATAGGTCTTGTCGTCGGTGCCCTCCGCAAGCGGTACGTCCAGGTCAGATTTTTCTTTGTGGAAAGGGTAGTTATGTCCGCCGTGCATGCTGAAAGTAAACACCCGCGGCTCATGTTGGAAAATCTGCGCTGTGCCGTTGCCTTGGTGTACGTCCAAATCCACGACCAGTACCTTTTTGATACCCTTGTACTTGAGCAAGTGATTGGCTGCGATGGCGATGTCGTTGAGCAGACAGAAACCCTCTCCCCTGTCGGTAAAGGCGTGGTGCGTGCCGCCTGCTATGTTCATACCGATGCCATACTCCAATGCAAACAGTGCAGCCTGCAGCGTACCGTTCATGATCACGATTTCCCGCTGCACCAACTCCTCTGATAATGGAAAACCCGTTTTGCGAATCTCGGATGGGCTCAGCTCCAGATCGCGCAGGCGCTGCCAGTAGGTGGCGTCGTGCGTGTCGAGGATGTATTGCTCTTCGAGCGGCGCAGGGGCGAACAGGTTATCCTGAGCAATGGTACCTTCGTAGAGCAACTGCTCGGGCAACAGGTCGTACTTGGCCATCGGAAAGCGGTGGCCTTCGGGCAGGGAGTGGGCAAATATTTCGGACCAAGCTATTTTCAGCATAATGCAAAATTAACATTTATACACCTCTTCTGGTTTGCCCCGGCCATATTTCATCTCCTGAGGGTTTCCACAAGCAGCATGTAGACACGCTATACCTACCAGTTTTTTTATTTGCTCCAGACTCATTTACTTCTGATTTTCAGTGCAATTATCTAATGGCAACATTATGTAAAATGCACTATCCACCGCCGTGTATAAATTCTTGTAACCCTATATTTTGGCAATTTTTCCCCCATTATACCTGTGGGTAAATGTGGATAACTATGTTGATTGGTGTGAATTATCCACCATTTGCTGTTAACTCCCTGTTGATTTCAGGTAAATTTATTCACAATATCATAACAACACCCCCAAAAGTGCAAATAAACACTGAATCGGCTGTTGACATGATTGCCATACCTGGGTCTGGATTTTTTATATCCCTGTTTGGCTCAGGCGGGCTCTGTTTTCGACAGGGCGTTTAATCTGTGCATTTTTTATTCCGGATATTCTGCCTCAGGTCAAAGGGAGATGAGTAGGGTCGTAAGCCATCGACACGGTATACCTGGCCAGTCAACCGCAACATTTCTATTACAAAAACGATATATATACCCTTGCATATGGGGGTCTTTCAAACACCGGCTCTCATGCACTTCCTAAAACTTAACATAGAAACATGAAAAAGACGATATTACTCTTGCTCACTTTGCTTGCTTCGCTGAGCACTTACGCACAACCTGACTCATACGGCCCGGCTGCGGGACGGCAAAACCACAACCTGTTCAGTCGCAGCGGTAACAACTCTGGCTTTGGCGTGAAGGGGGGAGTGAACTTTGCTATCTTGAATGGCAGCGAGAAAGATGTGCTGGGCAACTTCGAGGGCCTGACCACTTTCCATGCCGGCATCTATACCCAGTTCAGCCTGAGCGATTTCTTCTCGATACAGCCCGAAGCGCTTTACTCCCGCAAAGGCATTGAACGCAACGACTCTACCTTCCGCTTCGATTACCTCGAAGTGCCGGTGCTCGCAGTATTCAACATCACCGAAAACGTAAGCGTGCATTTTGGCCCGCAGGTAAGCGTGATGATGTCGGCCAAGGAGGATGACAAAGAAATAGACCTGGAGCCGCTCAATACCTTCGACTATGGCATAGCAGCAGGCGCCGAGGCCCGCCTGAGCATTTTCAGGCTGGGTGCCAGGTATAACCTCGGTCTTGCGGACCTTCGCAAAGAAAACAACCTGGGGCAGAAGATAAACCAGGACATCAAGCACGGCGTGTTCCAGGTATACCTGGGCGTCGGTTTCTAGCGAATTTTCACATAAAGCCATACACGAAAGGGACTCTATCCGGAGTCCCTTTTATTTTGCATACGACCAGGTGGGGACTGCATGACTTTTTCAGCCCTTTGTTCGCAAAGCCCGTATTTATAGTGCTGATTACTACCCGTGTAGCATTCCGATGCGCGGATTACACCTATGAGACACGACAAAACATACCCCCTCTATACCTTGCTATGGGCTATGCTGGCACTGACTGGTATGGCCTGCGACACGACCGTGAAAACCGATGAAGCCGAAGTGGGCGCAGCCGTGCGGGCCCTGAGCCCTGGTGTGCCTGATCAGGTATTTACAATTGACACTGCCAAAAGCACCGTGACCTGGATTGGTGCCAAAGTAACCGGACGGCACAACGGCGTGATCCCGATAAAGGAAGGGCAGATCAACCTGCACAATGGCATAGCCCATGGCGGCAGAACCGTGTTTGACATGACCGCCGTGTGTTCCACTGACAAGACTATTGACGAGGCAGGCAACAAAAAGCTCACCGGGCATCTGCGCTCCGAAGAGTTCTTTGATGTTGCGCAACACCCAACGGCCTCGTTCGTCATTACCTCCATTGTTTTTTACGACAGTACAGAAAGACAGGAAGTGCCTTCGACTACGGCCAGCGCCAAAAAGATGCGCATCAAGAACCCAACACATAAGATCACAGGCAACCTCACCATCAAAGGAATCACGAAGAGCGTCAGTTTCCCAGCCCTGATCACCCAAGAAGACAGCCTGCTGCGGGCCAAGGCCAACTTCAACATCGACCGCACCGAATGGAAACTAAACTACGGCGCTGATAAGTCGCTGGGAAATAAGACAATCTATCCGGCGGTAAATATAGGACTGGACCTGGTGGCCAGGCCCAAATAAGCTAACAGGCAAACACTTACATAGCTAATTGCGTTACAGCAATTGTACTGTTTCCGTATTTATTCCCGTCCATTCATGCTAAAGTCACCCGCAATGCGTTCCTACAAAAACCATTTTGTGAACCTATCATGAGAAAATACCTTTGCCTGCTCCCCCTTCTGCTGCTATCCCTGTCAGCCAATGCGCAGGGCGGGGCAGTGGCAGCGTTCAACTTACAGCAGGCAGAGACGCTTAAGTTTGGAATGCTGGCGCTGGGGGTTTGGGCACTTGTCAACATTCTCATCAGCAGCATCAAACTTACCAAGTCGTCACGCAACAAGCGCTATTTTTTCCAGATGAACATCTACTGGAATATCGTCAACCTGATCATCGCGGGCGCTTCGCTCTACTACACCCTCTCCATCGACCCAACTGTGAGAACACTGGCCGAAAGCGTAGATTTCCATTACTGGTGCCTGAAACTGCTATACCTGAGCATTGGCCTGGATCTGGCCTTTCTCTTGTTGGCCGCCTACCTGAAGGAGCTTTCTAAATCCTCCCCCAAAACTGAGCAGTACCTGGGCTGGGGGCAATCCATTATGTTGCAGGGCTTTTTCCTGCTGGTGCTCGATGTTACGTTGGCCGTGCTGCTGGAGGGGCGGGCCGAGCAGCTGCTGCGCCTGCTGCCATCCTAAGAGAGACAGATTCTATAAAAAAATCGCCGCACTTTACCTGTTAAGGTTAAGTGCGGCGATTTCAGTTATTGCCCGGAATGAGTTAGCGTGGGTCGTGTCGGCCTTCGGCAAATTCTTCGATGATCTTCTTGTTGAAGGCAGGAATATCGTCCGGATTGCGGCTCGTCACCAACCCATTGTCTACCACCACTTCCTGGTCTACCCACTCGGCACCCGCGTTTTTAAGGTCTGACTTCAAGGTATGGTAACTGGTTACTTTTTTGCCTTTCAGCTTGCCTGTCTCAATCAGGGTCCAGGGGCCGTGGCAAATGGCGGCAACCGGCTTGCCCGACTCCATAAATTGGGTCACGAAGCGCACGACTTTCTCGTCGGCACGCAACTTGTCGGGGCTCATCACACCGCCGGGAAGCAACAGACCATTGTAATCGTCGGGGTTGGCGTTGCCGATGGTTTTATCCACTTTGAATTTGTCGCCCCAATCGGTGTGGTTCCACCCCTTCACCTCTCCTTCTTTCAGGGCGATGAGGTGCGTTTCGGCACCCGCCTCTTCCAGGGCCTTCCTCGGCTCTGTGAGCTCTACCTGTTCAAAGCCATCGGTTACTATTATCGCTATCTTTTTTCCATCCAGTTCGTTAGCCATTTTAAGTTTGTTTTTTTAGTTTAACATCGCAATTGTCTATTCAAAACGGTTTGGGCGTGAAATTGTTAGAAGCAGTCCGAAGCAATACACGCTTTCACCGATTCGTTATTAGCTCATGATGAAATACGTTAAGCCAGCCATGCTCTTGGTGGCCTTTGTTCTGTTTGCTGCAACCGCCTCGCTGGCTCAGCAAAAAGTAAGCACCATCAAGTTCGATGAACTGCAAAAGATCCGGGCATCGCCGCACGACACTTTGTATGTTGTCAACTACTGGGCTACCTGGTGCAAGCCCTGCATCAAGGAGATGCCGTATTTTGAGGCGATCACCCAGCAGTATAAGGGCCAACCGGTGCGTGTGATTCTGGTGAGCATGGACGCCGTGCAAGATCTTGAAAAGCGTGTTATCCCCTTTGTGGAGAAACGCAACCTGCAGTCGCGGCTATACCTGCTCGACGAGCCCGACGGCAATACCTGGATAGACCGCATCGAACCCAAGTGGTCGGGTGCCATACCTGCCACCATGTTTTTCAATAACAAACGCAAGCAGTACGAGTTTGTGGAGCGTGAGCTTTCCGAAGCCGAATTACAGGAACTGATCAATAAGTATAAACCATAATCTGTTACTATGAAGAATACCACAACCCCGCTTCTTTACATGGTGTGCCTGCTTTTTGTAGGCTTCCTGATGGCAGCTATACCTGCCAGCGACTCCGGCTACCAGGTGGGCGACACCGCCCGCGACTTCAAACTCAAAAATGTGGATGGCAAAATGGTCTCCATGAGCGACTACAAAAACGCCAAGGGCTTTATCGTGACCTTCACCTGCAACACCTGCCCCTACTCCGTGGCCTATGAGGACCGCATCATCGACCTGCACAACAAGTATGCACCGAAGGGTTACCCGGTGATCGCCATCAACCCAAACGATGTGCAGGTATCGCCAAAGGACTCTTACCAGGATATGCAGGTTCGTGCCAGGGAGAAGAAGTTTCCGTTCGCATATGTGTATGACGAAACGCAGGAAATCACCAAAGCCTACGGCGCCACCCGCACCCCGCACTTGTATGTAGTGCAAAAGCAGAAAGACGGCAAGTTCAAGGTAGCCTACATCGGCACGATAGACGACAACTCGCGTGAGCCGGAGAAGGTACAGAAGAAATACGCCGAAGCCGCCCTTGACGAACTGGTTTCAGGCAAAGCCGTGAGCCAGCCAAACACCAAAGCGATCGGCTGCACCATCAAGTGGCGCGAAGCGTAGGCTATACCTCTTTTTTTACATCAATAGGCAATGGCAGCTCCGTCGGATTGATGGAGCTGTCTGCTTTTTTGGCAACAGGTATATTTTTTTCTCCCTTGAGGCCGGCAATGCGGGCCTCCACTTCATACTTGTTGTTGTAGTAGCCCACCCGCATCGACTCGCGTAGGTATAGCCACAGAAACCTGAGGTACCCATGCTCCTGAAACTGCCGGATATGGCAAAGCTCATGCGCCACCCAGCCGCTGTCCTTCAGAAAGGCTTCCCGTTTCACGCCGCTCAGGTGAATGGTTTTGCCCAGCACCATGGCCACATTCCGGCTTTTGAGCACCATGCGGGCTATGCGGGCAAAAGGTGAATTCTCTACAATTTTATAATCCATGATTTGTGTCCATCCTATTCATTTGTTTGTACGGCGCTATACCTGACCTGTGCCCGGCTGAGGCGAGCATCCTACGCCAGGAGGTGAAGGCCTGACGATCAGGGGTGAATAACAATAAGGCACGGTCTTGTCCGTTAACTTATTTGTACCTATTTTTGCGCCCTGCTGTGCTATACTTATCTGTAGTGCTCAGGTTGCAGAGTATAAAATGCAATTTTTACCAAGACCACTCTCCAACCATAAGGTGACAACTGCTTGCCGCTTCGGTGGCTGCAAGACATGCTAAACCCTATGACAAAGACCATCATTCTGAGTGTGCTTGCCTTGGCATCGCTCATTCTCTCCTTCTTCTACGAGGCACGCACGCCCGAGTCGCAGCCAGATGAAACGGCGATGGCCATCACGCCTTACACCATTTACAACGGCGAGGATATGGCCCGGGCGCTACAGCTGCGAACAGTGTACGAGGGCTTTATTTCCTAAAGATGGTTGTGATTATCCGAATGATGCAACAATGCGCAAATACTGCTCACTAGGTAAAGAATGTAAGCTGAAGTACCAACTTGACCTAGCATTCATCACAGGTGAATTACCAGTTGCTATTGCTGACCAGATTGGCAGAAGCACCTACGGCTTAAAAGACTGTATGAAGTTCTCTGACAATCCCAACGATGGGTACAAGCCACCGAAACGACCTGCTCCTGATAATACACCTGATAATCAAATGGTGCTGCCGTTCGCTTGGCAGGAGATCGCACAAGAAAAAAAATGGGAGTTAGTACTCTAATTCTATACTCCAATGAATCGAGACTGTATTCCTGATAGCACATAGGGGTTTGCAATATTCCGAAAACAAGTTCAGCACCTTTGTTATAATCAATTAATAGCCAGAGATATGAGACATTTTTTTTATAACCGCAGCATATGAGTCCGACACGAAGGAGCTTATCATCGACAGTTTCATTTATGATGCTGAAGACTTTCCTGATAAGGAAATAGTTGAAGATGCTTGCAAGAGGCGTATAATGGAATATTGATAAATACCTGATCTCAATAAGTGAGATCCCAGCAGAAGTCGTAGCTACATATAGGTAGTTAGTGGGATTAAAGTGGAATGAAAAAGCCTTAGCTCTCACCAAGGCTTTTTAGCTTTTTAAGCGATGTGCTGACTCTTTATATTCGGCCAAGAATCATATATCATATTGTGGATTTGATATATAAGTTTGTCTTTGTCATTTACCGAGAAGTCTGAGACTACCCCTTTATCTTCAAGGTATTTTATAAAGTGAGATGTTATTGCAGAAATATTTGAAAAATCAATAACGGAACTATTGTTGTTTTGATTAAGCGATTTTACAAACTCACTCTTAAGAAAATCACTACTCAGAGTTATTCCTGTATCACTAGCACCCGACTGTTTTAACTTGTTGATGACGTGAACCCCTGTGTTCTTTATTTCTAATCGTGCAAGCTGTTTGTTAATGTTTTCCAACTGTTTCATCAGGAACTCTTGCGGTCCAATCTCCTGTGTCTCAAGCTTAGGCTTATACTGAACAAAGCTCTTAAGAAAGGTGGAGTATTCCGGATCTTTAGACTTTTCGTATGTTGATATAAGCTTGGCTTTCAACTTTTGTTTGAAACCAATGATAGATGAATATCGAAGGTCACGAGGGTAACTCAAGTGTTCGATTACTCCAGTATCAAAGGTATAGTTGGTCGCATCGTCTTTGACAATTATAGTAGCCTTATCGAATGCCAGACGCAAACCTAACTCAAACATCACATTCGGGTTTTTAGAGCTTACATCGCAGACCACAATAGGATTGTTATATATGTTTGTCACAATCCTATTATGAATAATACCGATCTCTTCTGCATCGCTGACCATGTTGGCAATAAATCCTGCTTCTTGAATTACCTCTTCTAAAATGTGCTTGACCTCAGACCAATGTGCGGCAGTATACTCATCGTTTCCAGCAATCGGCATAATCAGCCCGCAGATTTCTTTATTCTCTATAGGTTGTTCAGTTTCTGTGGGCTTTTGTTTGTTTGGCATTGTCTTATGAGCTTTATATGCAGCTTTAAATATATCAAACTAATACTGTTTTTATACTACGATAACATAAAAAAAATTATAATCTGTGTTTAAAAAGGTTCATGTTTATGATCAGAAATCATGCAGCCTTATTTTGACAAGGTAGCGCTTTGTAATATCAAGCTGCTCAATGATATGTGGTTCTGTATATTCCCGCTCCTTATTTTAGGGAATCGCAAGATTATCCCTAGTTTTATGGGCTGAGAGACTGCTATAAACAAGAACTATGCTTTACGCTTATGTAGACGGTATCAGAAGGCGTGCCGAGAAAGGTTTAACCGGCTTATGCAAATGTTGTGACGACACCGTAAAAGCTTTCTGCGGTGAGTATGTAACTCATCACTGGAAGCACCGCCCTGGTAGTTCTTGCAGTTTCGCGGGCAAGGGAGAAAGCGAATGGCACTTGGCCTGGAAAGCTAAATTCCCCGAAGCATGGCAGGAGGTTATTTTCACCGATGAGCACACCGGTGTGAAACACATTGCAGATGTTTGCACCCCCAATGGGGTGGCCATTGAGTTTCAAAACTCCACTATTCTCCCCGAAGAGTTACGGCAGCGCGAGAGCTTCTACACCAAGCTGGTATGGGTTGTGAATGCTGACAACTTCGACATCACATTTGAGTCCGAAGCCGAGCGAACAATCCGAAGGATGTATCGGGGCAAGCATGAGTTTAACCACATGCAAGACTATAACACCAAACAAGCAATTGAACAGATTAAAGCTAAGATCCGCAAAGTGAAAAGGGAGACTGAGCTCAAGAAAGATGTAATCGGATCTCTAGAGAATAATGTTAAGCATTGGCAGAAAAGAAAAGACGCATTTGAAGCTGACAAAACCTTTGGGTCTGAGCTAAAGAAATCCGGTAGGCTTCCAAGTTTAAAAGAGCTCCATGCCGCAACCAGCCTAGATTCTTCCGTGTGGATTTTCGGAAAAGACTACGGGAAATTTCAGGCCATATTAACTGATCTTGAACATCAATAGGAAAAAGGTGAGATATTCTTCAATGCCTACAGCAACCCATCCCAAGAATTCACCTTGCTTACCCCTGAAATAGCCAAGTCAATAGCCAAAGCTGGTTTGGCCGGAGCCGTCTTTTGCCTTAAAAACACCGAAGTAAGCACCCTGTTCGCCAAGCGAGAACCGGTCGGATCCGCTGAGTTTATGGATTACCTGTTACGGCGCAATGACTTCACACTCTACCTGAGCCAGGAGCAGTACAAAGAGCTGGGAACCAAATGGCGGGCATCCATCCAAGAAAGATTATTGGAAGCCAAAGCCAATGTGGATACTGCTTTGCAAACCTGGCAGGAGACCTGCCAGGTTTTTTTTCAGGAAGGGCTGCAGAAAGCACAGTCTGACATTGTTAAAGCTGAAAAAGAATACGAAGAAATCGCCATGTCCGCTGATCACAATATAATGGAATATGAAATTGAAATAGAGGGTTTGCGTCAATCACACGAGCACGACACTCAATACCTGTCTACCGAGCTATCTAGGAAAGCCAGTGAGATCCGAAGAAACAATAACAACAGGTTCCACCTAAACTGGAAGAGAAAACGCGAGGTTTGGTTCGACGCCAACGCGCACGTATTTCTGGACAAAGGTGGTGCGCTCTACAGACTGCTTAGTGAAACCAGCGTAAAGAAGTACAGTTATAAAGCATTCCTTGATCACTACTCCCAGCAGCAACAAAAGCCTAAATAAAAAGCTCCAGCATTAGCTGGGGCTTTTCTATTGTTTATCTACAAATCGCCTAGGATTTCGAAAACCTTTTCAGCGACTCCCCCTCTAAAGGCGATCGTCTTCCCGTTCACAACAACATCTAGCAACTGCTCATCCGCGTCATTGTCATAAACAATACTATCAATGCTGGATTTGTTGATAATATAAGTAAGATTCGAATCAGAGCCGGGCACTTCAAATTTGATAAACGGCTGATTGCGACTAGCATTAATGGCTTCCCAGTTGATTTCTGGTGTTTTGAAACTCTCAGTGCTAATGTTAGGCACTAAAGATCCTTTAAAGTCTGACATTGTTTTTTGGGTTAAAGGGTTAAATGATTTTGCTAATATAAATAGCATATATTGAAATAGACCTATAACTGCCATGGAATTTGCCAACAACTCACCAACATATTTAGCAAATCGTCATTTACCTTTGCCGCATGAAGTGGATAGAGTTAAAACAAGCGGTGATAGGCAGCGGGGCCATCTACCTGTTCGGGTGTGATGCAAATGAGACAGCCTACCAGTTCAAGCGAAAGATAAAGAAACAGCGCCCCAACGTGATCTTCCTGCATGCCGGTTCTGTCGGCCAGATCAAAGAGTATCAGGCTGCTCACTGGGTGAAGGGTTACGGACCCGGTGTCTTCCACAACTACATGACGGAAGGCTATCGCAAAAATATCTTAAACACGGCGCTTCAGTGTCTAACTTCAACTCTGCAGCACTTTGAGCGGGAGCATGGGTATGCGCCGGCTGAGGTGGTGCTGGTGCGGGCCTAAAGGAGCCTTAAAACAAGGGACATAGAAGTCGCCTTTTTTCATTCACCTCGCTCCGGCGGCGTAGGGGGCGGATCACTGTGCCCTGGGAAAGCTGGATTGATATCTGGAATTATTTCTGGACTTATTTCTCGTCTAGGAGGATCAAAAGGCTCCTCATGTGGTTTTGGTAAAGGCTCAGTTGGCCTTTCTGTAGGCTTTTCTATAGGTCTCTGTTTGCTCATGTGCTATATTTTATTAAGGTAATTGTTACAAGTTGTCTCTGCTTCTTTATGTAAGCTTCCATGTTTGAAAAATATGATATCTTCCGGCGTTTGGTCTAAGTCTGCCATTCTTTTACGGATGTCAGTATATATCTCCCAGACTTCACTCTTGTCTATGGCATTCCTGTCCAACTTATGCCACAATTCTTCAACTTCGACGGTCAGTGTCTGCCACTGTCCCTTTTTCTCACTGAACACTTTGATATACTTCGGAAACAGGAAATAAGGCTTAGCTAAAGTAAGCATCTGGCTAGCTCCTATAATGAGCCCCCAGAGTAAATCTAGGCTCTCCCAAATAGCCCATGCGGCTACACTAGACGAAGTAGTGAAGACAAGGAAGAGGTTTAAGAAAAGGTCGTACTTCTGATATCTTTTCACTACCAAACTGGAAAAGCATTCATTAACCTTGGAATCGGCTAATGTCCTCCATACCTTATCCCTAATGTTACTCATTTAGCACCTGAATTAGATTATAAATATAAATAATAATATTTTAATCTAATTTAAAGAATTACTAAATATGCACAACAAAAAAGGCCACCCGAAAGAGTGGCCTTTTGCTATGATGTTTGGTCCAGCTTACGAAGCCTTCAGCGCCCCTGCACTACTCTCACTACCCGTTTCGGGACTGGTCAAATTTGACGTGGCCTCTTCCTTCAGCTTCTTGATAGTCTCATCTGGATAGTCCCAAAGCCCCCCATGCGAATGACCTCCTCCTGATCGATGACCGGTTTGCCGCCGTTCGCCTTCATGGCCAGCTCCACATTCTCGTTGGCGTCATCAATTCTGAACAGGCTGAACTGCGGCTCCACCTCCACGTTGTCCGAGATGTTGAGAATGTTCGAGTACACGGCCATCAAAATGTTCATGCAGCGGTGCCCCCCTTCCGAACTCACCCAATTGCTTGTGCCCGGCTGAGGCGAGCATCCTACGCCAGGAGGTGAAGGCCTGACGATCAGGGGTGAATAACAATAAGGCACGGTCTTGTCCGTTAACTTATTTGTACCTATTTTTGCACCCTGCTGTGCTATACTTATCTGTAGTGCTCAGGTTGCAGAGTATAAAATGCAATTTTTGCCAAGACTACTCTCCAACCATAAGGTGACATCTGTTTGCCGCTTCGGTGGCTGCAAGACATGCTAAACCCTATGACAAAGACCATCATTCTGAGTGTGCTTGCCTTGGCATCGCTTATTCTATCCTTCTTTTACGAGGCACGCACGCCCGAGTCGCAGCCGGATGAGACGGCCATGGCCATCACGCCTTACACCATTTACAACGGCGAGGATATGGCCCGGGCGCTACAGCTTGAGCTGTCCGTGGAGCAGCCCCGCGAGATCGACTCGCTGTTTTACAGGCGCTATTCCCGCAAGCTGGGCCTCCAACTGGACTACAGCGAAGACAAGGATCTGCTCAAAACGGTTACAGGCTGGCTGGGCACTCCCTATAGCTACGGCAGCAGCTCCAAAAGAGGCACCGACTGCTCTGGTTTCGTGACCAGCATTTACCGCGACGTATACGGGATAGACCTGAGCCGCAGCTCCCGCTCCATGTTCGACGACGTGACCCGCATCCGCAAAGACAGCATTCGCACCGGCGACCTCGTGTTCTTCCGCCGCAGCCCCAGGCAGCCGATCTTCCATGTGGGCATATACCTCAAAGACAATAAGTTTGTGCACTCAGCCACCAACGGCGGCGTGATGATCAGCTCGCTTAAGGAGCCTTACTACCGCAAAAACTACTACGCCGCAGGGCGGGTGGATTAAGAAAATCACCTATTCAGGGTTTCTGAACGGGCGCAGCCATACTGCGTCCGTTTTTCGTTTGTACCCTACAACAAATTTACTTCCGGCAAGGTATAGGAAGGTTGTGCAGAGTTAAGCAACTTGCGCCCAATTTGGCAGACACGCTGACACTGCCAGTACATCAAGCACATACATACCTATGGATAACCAAGAAACAACCCAAAAGCCAGACGGCAAAACCATCTCCCAAAGCCAACTTTTCAAGAGCATACTCAAAAAAGCAGAAAAGTACTTAGAGCATCCTTCTCAAGTGATCAAACTATTGAACGACGCCTTTAAGAAAGCCACCGCCAAGAAGAGTCTGGGCTCATTGGCCGCCGAGGCCTGGGAAAGCCTGCAGGTGCTCTCGCACATGATCAAGTCGGCCATGAGTGGCGAGTACAAGGGCATACCTAACACGACGCTGGTAGGCGGTGTGGCCGTTATCCTCTACTTCCTGATGCCCATCGACCTGATCCCGGACTTTATACCGGTGATCGGCCTGCTGGATGACGCCACGCTGCTGGCCTGGTTTATGACCAGCATCAAGTCCGAGCTGGACCGCTTCAAAGACTGGGACAGCACCCGGCAAGCGCAGCAGAAAGCGGCAGTGCATACCCTGGAGCCTCACCATGCTGACAGCTCTTTCGGCACGCCAAAGTACAGTGACCAGCCAGGTGCCAGTACAGAGACAACTCACGAAGCTATGGCGCACTCCTCACAAGGACATGGTTCGCAGGAACCGGGACACCACGAGCCCATCGTTCGCGCCTCGACTACGGACAGCAGCCGTGTAGCCAAAAACCCGCACGACGACATACCGGATGGCGGTAACATACGCTAAATGGCCTGACTCTTCAGAATGTAAAAAAAGCTACCCCCGGGGTAGCTTTTTTTACATCAGCCTGGCACCTGAAATGTGCCTTGCCGGGTTGCTAATGGGCAATAAGAGCGATTGAAAAAATACATTACAGCTACACAATATAGCACTATTCAAATACAAAAATTTAAATAATTTTATACAAAAGCTATCTAACTACTAGCTTTTTAAAGAATTTATTATCTATATTTGGAGTAGTGATTTTGTATTTTAACTTTTAGCCAAAGTGTCCTCATCATTTTTACGACTTACATCTGTTAATCTCCACATCGATGGAATCGGGAAGGTTCTGATTGAGCGGAGTGAAAAAGCCAAGAGACTTAGCATCAGTGTTAGGCCGCTCAAGGGCATTCGGGTTGCCGTGCCGCCCCACATCAGTTTCGAGAAAGCGGAGCAGCTTATCTACACCAAAAGCGATTGGATAAAAGAGCATCAGGCTCGCATGAAGCAGCATGAGGAGCAGGTGACCATGTATGACGGCAGCACTGACTTCAAAACCCGCTCCCATACCTTGCGCCTTCTCACCCATGCCCAGTATACCATGCGCTGCGTGATTGAGAACGGCTATATCAACGTGTTTTACCCAGCTTACAAAGAGGTGCGCGACAGCGAAGTGCAGAAATTCATCCGTAAGTCCATTGAGGAGACCTACCGCAAAGAAGCCAAGGATTATCTGCCGAAGCGGGTGGCCTACTTTGCTGAGAAGTTCGGCTTCCGGTACCAGAATGTGTTCATCAAGAATGCCAAGTCACGCTGGGGAAGCTGTTCGCACACCAACAACATCAACCTGAACCTGCATCTCATGCGCCTGCCTGATTCACTCTGCGACTACGTGATCCTGCATGAGCTGGCCCATACCGTAGAGAAGAACCACGGCCCGCAATTCTGGGCACTGCTCGACAAAGTCTGCGTGAACTCCAAAGCACTCGACACGAAGCTGAAAGCTTATCGCATTTCTATTTACTAAAAAGCAAGACTTATTGAATATACCCTTACTCTATCCTCATTAATACAGGCCTCAGATTAACTTTTGAAAAGCATGCGACTTATCCAGTTGCCGCAGAGCTGGTCTGAGTAGCCTGAAAGCAGAAGAGGCCGGGAATATACTCCCGGCCTCTTCTGCTTTTAAGGTATAAACCTCATATTAACTGGCTTCCCACATGCTGTGCGAAGCCACGAAATCCACGAAATCGCCTACGGTGTTGATCGGCACTTCATCCGGGATAACGATATTGAAGCTTTTCTCCAGCTCCAGGATGATATCAACCAGATCAACCGTATCGAAGCCGAAATCCTTCTCCAGGCGGGCATTGGCCTGCAGGCGGGCCGGTCTTATCTCCTTGGTTTTGCTAATGATGCGGATAACCTCACGCTCAATAGTCTTATCAGTTGTTGTAAGCATATTTATAGGGTGTATTCTCTAACTTTTCCATTCACAGGCACATCCTGCTGGTCCACTATTTTCACAGCGCCCGCAGGTTTCCTGTTTCCTTTTACTCTATCTTTCAGCTTCTCATTGAGCAGGTACATCACCGGCACAATCAGCAGTGTGATGAGCGTTGCAAAGCCCAAGCCAAAAATGATCGTCCAGGCAAGCGGCCCCCAGAAGGCCACGCTGTCACCGCCCATAAAGAAGCTAGGCTTGAACTCCGTGAACAAGGTATAGAAGTTCAGGTTTATACCTAACGCCAGTGGTATGAGGCCTAGTATAGTGGCCGTGGCCGTCAGCAACACCGGGTTCAGACGCGTCTTGCCTGCCTCCACGATCGCCTCCTTCAGTTCCTTGCCTTCTGCCAGCAGCATGTCCGTGAACTCCACGATCAGGATACCGTTTTTCACCACGATACCGGCCAGCGCCACAATGCCCACACCCGTCATCACAATGGACACGTCCATTCCGAAGATAGAGAAACCCAGCAGCACGCCGATGATACTGAACAGCACCTCCGACAGAATGATGAATGGCTTGGACACCGAGTTGAACTGCGTCACCAGAATCAGGAAGATGATGCAGAAAGCCGCTACCAGTGCTACCAACAGGAAGTTGGCCGTCTCCTCCTGTTCCTCCTGCTGTCCGCCCATGCTCACCTCATACCCTTCCGGTGTGGAGAAATTCTGCAGCGCACTCTCAATGTTCTGCACCACTTCGTTGGCATTGTAGCCGTCCAGCACGTTCGACTCCAGCGTGACCATGCGCTTGAGGTCTTTGCGCTTGATGCCGCCATACGACGTACCGTACTCTATAGTAGCCAGCGACGAAAGCGGAATCTGGCGTACCTGCCCGCTGTTCATGTCGCGGTACGTGATGCGCATTCCCAGCAACGCGTCGATGTTCTTGCGATAAGGCTCCGCGTATCGCACCTGAATCGGGTACTCGTCCTCGTCTAGCTTGAACTTAGAGGCCTCGTCGCCGAAAATGGCCGTGCGCAGTTCCATACCTACCTGCCCGGTGCTGATGCCTTCGCGGTTGGCACGCTCCCGGTCTATGTTGATCATGATCTCCGGCTTATTGTCTTCAAGGTCGCTGCGGAGGTCCTCTATACCACCTATCTGCTGCTGCTCGATGTAGGTCTGCACCTGCTTCGAGAGAGCTACCAGGCCTTCAAAGTCCTCACCTGCTATCTCAATGCTGATCGGTTTGCCCACCGGCGGTCCGCTCTGTTCCTGGGCCACTGTAATGTTGGTGCCCGGTATACCTCGCACCGCGTCACGGATCTCGTTCATGTATTCGCGGGTACTGCGCTCGCCGCTTCGGTATTGATACTCTACAAAGGCTACGGTAACCTTTCCTAAGTGAGATTGTGCCGTCACGCTGCGGTCGTTCTCATCTCCGGCGCCGATGGCCACATTGGAAATAACCGATTCCACATCCGGGTTTTCATCGCCTACGACATTGTAGATGCGCTGCTCAATTACGCGTGTAACAGAATCAGTCACAATCTGATCCGTACCTACCGGCATGCTGATGTAGGCATACACGAAGTTAGGGTCAGACTCCGGAAAGAATACAACTTTTGGCGGACGCACCGCTGTTAAAAACAAGGAGAAGAAAAGCAAAACAATTACGCTCACGAACATCCAGACAGGCCGTTTGCCGGCCAGCATCCAGCGCAACAGGCGCTCATACCCACGCATGAAACGGGGCAGCGTGTTGTTCTGGAAACCATGGATCATGCGACGGAACACAAACCTGTTCAGCAACACCAATATCAGCATGAGCATGGTGAGGTTCGCTGTGCCATACCAGCCCGCCAGGTAGGCTACAATGGCAACCAGGAAAGCGGCACCCACCAGCATCCAGAATGTTCTGCGGGCACGCGGTGACACATCGGCATCCTGCTCGTGCTCCTTTTTCATGAAAGAAACCGCAAACACGGGATTGATAATGAACGCCACCAACAGCGATGACATCAGGGTAACGATAAGCGTGATAGGCAGGAAGAACATGAACTTCCCGACTATACCTGGCCAGAAAGCCAGCGGCAGAAACGGCGCCACCGTGGTCAGCGTACCCGCCAGCACCGGCACAAATACCTCACCGGCTGCCAACTTGGCCGATTTCATAACGCCCAGGTTAGACTGGTGCAAAATGCGGTGCGTGTTTTCGATCACCACAATAGCATCGTCCACTACGATACCCAGGGCCAGCAGGAACGAGAACAGCACAATCATGTTGAGCGAAAAGCCCAGCACCGGCATTAAAATAAAAGCGATAAACATGGAAAGCGGCACTGACAAGCCCACGAAAATGGCGTTAGTCGTTCCCATGAAGAACATCAGGATGATCGTCACCAGCACAAACCCGATGATGATGGTATTGATCAGGTCGTTGAGGGTATGGCGGGTCTGCGTGGACTGGTCACCGGTGATGGTGATCTTCAGGTCATCCGGCAACACACTGCCTTCCATCTCCTCCACCATGTCGTGTATCTTGTTCGATGCTTCGATCAGGTTTTCGCCGCTCCGCTTGATCACGTTGAGTGTGATAACAGGCGCATTGTCAAGACGGGCAAAGCTCTCCTGCTCCTCAAAACCTTCCTGGATCGTGGCGATTTCTTTGAGCTGAATGTTGGCACCTGTCAGTGACTTCACCACAATGTCTCCGATCTTGTTCGGGTCGGTATACTGGCCTACTACTCGCACGGAGCGTTTTGTTTCGCCTACCGAGATGTTACCGCCAGACACAGTCACGTTTTCGGAGGCGATGGCCCGGCTGATGTCTGCGAAAGTTACCTGCGCCACCTGCATCTTATACAGGTCTACGTCTACCTGCACTTCCTTATCCAGCGCACCCACCATGTCCACGCGTGTGATCTCAGACTGCGCCTCGATGCGGTCCTGAATGTCTTCGGCGTACTTCTTCAGGCGGTCCAGGCTGTAGTTGCCCGACACGTTGAGGTACATGATCGGAAACTCAGAGAAGTTTACCTCCTGCACATCGGGGTCCTGGTCGAGGTCGGTTGGCAAATCGGTCCGGGCTTTGTCCACAGCATCTTTCACCAGCTGCTTGGCCTCTACCACATCCACATCGGTGTTGAACTCCACCGTGATCATAGAGAAGTCCTGGATAGAGTTGGATGACACTTTCTTCACCCCCGAAATCGCTTTCAGCTGCTTCTCAATGGGCCTGGTCACCAGGTTTTCGATGTCAGCGGGCGACGTTCCCGGGTATACAGTGCCCACAAACACCGTCGGGATCACTATATCAGGGAAGTTCTCTTTCTGCAGCTTGACATAAGAGTATATACCCGCCAGCGTGATGATGATGGTGATGATGTAAATACTGGTTCTATTATCAATGGACCAACTGGTCGGCTTGAAATATTTCATAGTTCCTGGCTTAAATGATTATTGCTGCACGTTGCTCACCTGGTTAAAAACCACCGGCTGCCCCTCGTTCACACTCTGGTATCCGGCCGTGATGATCTGGTCGTTGGCGGAAAGGCCCTTGAGCACTTCCACCTGCCCCTGGTAGTTCACTCCTGTCTCCACCTCTTTTCGGGTAGCGATGTGGCGGTCTCCCTTTTTCTGGGTCACGTACACGTATTGCGATGTCTCATCCCGCTGCACCAGGTTCACCGGCACCACAATGGCGTCTTCTTTCTTGTAATCCTGAATGCGCACCACGGCCACCAGATTAGGACGAAGCTCAACATTCACGTTTTTGGGGCGCAGCTCGATAGTGAAGGTGCGGCTGCTTGGGTTGATAAAGCGGCTCACCACATCCACTGTTGCGGAGATTTCCTGGTTAAGGTCCGGGAAGCGCACCAGCGCCTCGTCGCCTTTGTTGATCTTGGCCAGGTATGCCTCCGATACTTCGGCCACAATCTTGGAACCATTGGTATTCACCACTCGGATAATGCCCACACCGGGTGCCACAGCCTCACCGGCATTCGGAATCACGTTGTCTACCACGCCTGCAACCGGAGCCTTCACGTTGTACTGGTCACGCTGCTGCTGCAGGGTAGCCATGCTGCGCTCCAGGGCCTCTTTGTTATTCTTGGCTGTTAGGTATTGCATCTCCGTGCCTATTTTTTGTTCCCAGAGGTTTTTCTGTTTTTCGAAAGCGATGCGGGCCAGTTCCAGGCGGGTGCGCACCTCGGCAATGTTCTGCTCCAGCACCTGCGCATCTATCGTGGCCATGGTCTGACCTTTCGATACTTTGTCGCCGCGCTTCACGCGCACGCTCGTGAGCACACCGGGCACTTTGGCGCTCACCAGCACGTTTTGGTCAAAGTCCACGCTGCCCTGCACTTCCAGGTAGTGCCGGAAGGTATCCGCTTTCACAGTGGCAACCGTGACCGGTACCGTTTTTTTCTCCGCCACAGTGCCTTTGCCTTCCGCTTTGAGTTCTGCCTCCAGGGTCGCAATCTGCTCCTGTATGGCTGTCTGCTGTTTTTTGAGCTCCGCCAGCTGTGCCTCTTTATCGTTACCGCTGTTGCAGGCGGCCAAACCCAGTAGCAGGGCCAGTGATGTAACTCCGAATATCTTTTTCATAAGGATTGGTCGATTAATCTTCTTTTTCAGGTAGTTCTATTTTATAAGTAAGGTACCGGTGGCCTTGTCCAGGTTCACTTTCGCGATGAGCGCATCGTACATGGCAGCGTAGTAGTTGGTTTGCGCCTGACGAAGATCAGTTTCGGCAGTTACTACCTCCAGGTTAGAGCCTACGCCCTCCTGGAACTTGATTTTGGCCACACGGGCAATCTCTTCGGCCAGCTGCAGGTTCTCGCGCTGCGAAGCCAGCACATCCATTGAGTTGGTCAGGTCTGTGGATGCCTGCTCCAGTTCGAGGTCTATACCTTGCTTCAGGCTTTCAAAACCTAGCTTGGTGTTTTCGAGCGTCAGCCTGGACTGCTGCACCTGGTAGTGTTTGCGCAGGCCGTCGAAAACAGGGACTTGCAGCCCCAAGCCTACATAGGCGAAATTAAGCCAGTTGCTGCTTCTGCTTATCTCGCTGAACTCGTTGTTGGCGGCGATGTAGCCGTAGCGCCCATTCAGGTATAGCTTGGGCAGGTAGCCGGAGCGGATGTTGCGCAGGTTCAGCATAGCCAGGTCGCGCTGCGTTTCCAGTATGGAGTATTCGATGCGGCTATTATAATTGAAGCCGTTCTGGTCGGCCTTGGCCATATCCACCTGCACCTCGCTCAGGCTGTCGGTCAGCACCATCTGCTGCTTCTGGTCCATTCCCATCTGGAACTTGAGCAAGTCTTCGCCCAACCTAAGCAGGCGCTCGGTCTTTTTCTTCTCCACGTTCAGGTTGTTGTAAGAAACCCGCAGGCGGTCCACGTCCAGCTTCTCCGCCACCCCGTTGTCGAACATCACCTGGGTCTGGCGCAGGAGCGTGTCCAGGCGGTCCAGGTTCTGATTGAGGAGCTCCATGCGTTCGCGGCTCACCAACACACTGTAGTAAGCCTTGGCCACCTGCTCCACCACCTCGATCTCGCTCTGATGCGTCGATTTTTGGGACAGTTCGGTATAGGTCTTGGCTGCTTTCAAGCCGATCAGGTAAGAGCCGTCGAACAACAGCTGGCTGGCGGTAACAGAGGCGTTTCCGTTATACTTGGGCGTGAAGACCACCGGCACGAAGGTTCCGTCTGGCGGCGAGTTCGGATCATCAGGATCCTGGAAAAACTCGGCTGGCAGAAAGCTCTTCTGCTGAATCACGTTTTTTCCTAAATCTGCAGCCACATTAATCTGCGGCAGGCCCATCGCCCTGATCTCGCCGACTTTGGCCTTGTCGATTTCCTGCTGGTTGCGGGCCATTTGCAGGCTGTGGCGGTGCTGCAGGGCGTAGTCGATACTCTGCTTCAGGCTGAAGGCCTGGGGTGCGCTTTGGGCGAGCACCTGCCATTGGCCCAGCATAACCACAAAGGCAAGAAGCAGACTGAGTTGTTTTTTCATAATTATATCAGGTAGTAGGTTATTCTTCTTCTGTAATGTGCTTGTACTGGTTGATCAGCTTGTGTCCTTTCAGGGTGGCAATGCCCAGCATGTAGTGCTCCAGGCTAGCCATCTGCACCCGCATGAGCTCAAACTGGTGCCTTGGGAAAAGCCGCTCGTCGAAGGGCAGCTCAATCTGCACCAGCCGGACCCTGGCAATCACCTCCACGTCCAGGTCCTTCCGGAAGAGGCCTTCTGCGATGCCCCGCTCCAGATTTTGCTTCACTTTACTGAATATATAGTGGTTTTTATGGTCCTGCCATAGTTTCCAGGCCTCGGCATGGTACTTCTGCAGGTCATGAAATATAGAAGGGTGAATTTTGGAGAATATCTCGCGGGTAGTCCCCATGATGTTGAAGAGCTCTTCGATAGCGTTGGCTGACGTACTTAAAATACCCTCACAATCACATTCGACCGTTTTGAGGTAGCCGCTTACCGCGAAGCACACGATCTCACCCTTGTTTTCGTACCACTTATAGATGGTCTTTTTGGACATGGAGAGGTGCTGGGCGATATCGTCCATGGAGACGCTCTTGATGCCTCGCTGACAGAAAAGCCCGAAAGCCTCTCTGGCAATCTTTTCCTTTACCGTTTCTTGTTGTATCGCTTCCATTCTGCGGCAAAACTATGGAAACGTTTTCGATTTCCAAAGTTTCCATGGTAAATCAACAGTTTTCCTTAGCGGCTGTTCCCAATCAGCAAGTCAATAAGCACAGGCTGCCCTCCTCACAAAATTGGCGGATTTGAGGCTAGGGTAAAAGCAGTTTTAGACGAACAGCCGGAAAGCTGATTCAGACAGCTGTATTTTTCAGTTGAAGCAGGTCATGCCTATACCTAAATCTCCAGCACTGTTCGCAGACGGGTATAGCCACTCTTGCTCAGGGGGATACGTTCCCCGTTGCGCAGCAGGGCCAGATGGCTATCCTTCTCAAAAGGCTCGATGCGGGTGAGTTGCGACAGGGCCATGATGTAGGAGCGATGCACCCGCACGAACTGCTTCGGGTCAAGTGCCTTTTCGTAGTAACTCATGGTCTTCTTTTTCAGGAACACGCCATCGCGGGTATGGATCTTCACATAGTCGTCGTATGCCTCCAGGTATAGCACCTCCCCCACTGGTATAATGCGGATGTTGTTCCCGGCCCGCACCACAATGCGGTGCTGCTCTTCGGGCTGTTTGCCGGTTGCTTCCCCCAGCGCAGCGGCAGCAGGTATAGCCTGTGCCGACTGACTCTGCAACCACTTGCTTATGGCCGCATCGAAACGCGCTTTACTGAAGGGCTTGAGCAGGTAGTCCACGGCATTGGCCTCGAAGGCTTTGATGGCGTACTCATCGAAAGCGGTGGTAAAGATGACGCCGGGTGCCTGCTCCACCAGTTCCAGCATCTCGAAACCATTGATCTTGGGCATCTGGATGTCGAGGAAGATGAGGTCGGGCTGGTGCTGCATTATGGCCTTCACGCCCTCAAAACCATCGCTGCACTCCTGCACTACCTCTAGTTCGGGGTAGGCTTGCAGGTACTCGGCCACTATGCTGCGGGCCAGCGGTTCGTCATCTATTATCAGGCATTTTTTCATAGTGCTGCGGTATCTTGATGGTGGTTGTGAACTGGTGGTCTTGCTGTGAGGTGCGCAGCAAGTCCTGGCGGGCATAGAGCAGGTATAGCCTGCGTTGTATCGAATCCAGCCCAAAGCCGGTGCCTTTGCGGGGCTGGCTCGTGGCGGGATCATAGGGGTTCTGGGTCGTGATGGTCAGGTAGCCGTCTTCGGTGGTAGCTTTTACTTTGATGGCGGTCTCTCCTACCGTGTCGTAAAGGCCGTACTTGATGGCGTTTTCCACAACCGGCTGCAGCAACAAAACGGGCAGTTTCATACGCTGACTTTCCTCTGTAGCCTCCACCTCCACCTGTAACCGATGCCCGAAGCGCACTTTCTCGATGTCTAGGTATAGCTGCAGTTGCTTCAGCTCTTCGGCCAAGGGTACCAGCTGGTTATTGTCTTTGCGCAGGGTGCCGCGCAGAAAGTCAGAGAGTTGCTGTACCATGGTACGGGCCTGCTCCGGCCGGCTTCCTGCCAGGGCGCTGATAGAGTTGAGGCTGTTGAATAAAAAGTGTGGCTGTAGTTGCTGCCGCAGGTTGTACAGCTCGGCTTCGCGGGCCAGTTTCTCGGTGGCGGCTTTACGTTTTTCGGTCTCCTGCAACTCGCGGGTATAGAACCAAAGCCAGGTCAGCAGTAACATCAGCAGGAGCATCAGCCAGCCAAAGGCAATGCGAATAGGCAATGTGTCGTCCACAAATGCCAGGTAGTCTGTTGCACCAGACAAAAATTGGCCTAGCAGCAAGTCAAACAGCAACGTGCATATACCTGCCAACCCCAGGCTCCAACCCAATAAAAAGGCTCCCTGCCGGGCACTAGGTTGATAGTACCGAAGACCTGTTCCCATGGCATACCCGCCTACCGCCAGCAGGAGGTTGAACAACAGGGCATCCACGGCGGTCAGGGTCCTGCTGAATCCTGTTGGCCAGAGCACTGCTACCTGTACCACCGACCAGAGCAAAGCCCAGCCAAGGTATAGCAGCATCAATCGCACCTGTGACGCGACCCCCTGCATTAGTAACTTTTAATGTTGAGTCCGCCAAACAGGGTGGTACCTTTCAGGATAAGGATTTTGTTCGGGTCGTAGCCTTGTTGGTAAGCGGGGCGCTTGTCGTCAATCCCGCCCAGTATAGCCACCATATCGTCTGATTTGATTTGCCAGTGCGGCGGCACGATCAGGGTGGTGCCCCCGAAGAGCTGGGTTGCCTCCAGCACGATCGGGTGCTGTATGTCGGCCTGCATCAGGTTGAGTTCGGTGCCCCCGAACACACTCACCACTTCGCCTCCCTTGAAATTCTTAGAGACGATGTTTTTTTTTATACCTCCGAAAATCGCCGTGCTGTCTACATGATCCTCCGGGCTGTAAGCTGCCTGGTCAGTTGCTCCGGTGTAGGCGCCAGAGGTATAGGCCTCGCCACCGGTGTAGTCGGTGTAACCGCCTGGATACGCCCCGTTTGTTGGGTCGGTGTAGTAGCCGGGTGTGTCTTCTGGTCGAGGGTTAGGCCCTGCACCAACCTGGTTTTCCCAGGGGTTCCGCTTCTTGGGCTTCATCATTAGCCAAAGTCCCAGTCCAATGATCAGGATTGGCCAGAAATAGCGCTTCAGGTTGACGCCGTAGAGGAAGTGGTTATCGAGCAGGAAAACGCCACCTATTACGATCAGCACCAGCCAGCCCGGCTTCTGGAACGAATGCTTGAATCCCAGGAAAAGCCCCAGCGCGATCAGGAACATGGGCCAGGAGAAAACCCAACCCGGCAGAAAGAAAATACCCATCTTGGCGGTGAGAAACAGTACGCCTAACATCAGCAGGAAAACGCCGGCCATTCTGCCGGAACCGCCTCTTTTGTATTCTTGATTTTTCATGGTTTTATTTCGTTTGGTTTTAAGATCTGTACCAAAGGTATAAGATGCCTTCGTGCAGCTCAATGGCTATTAGGCTACCCTGGGACAGAAGTCGGTAAACGGCCGGTTGGCGTCGGTAAACCAAGTTAGCATTTTGTTCGCCGATTGGCAAGGTATAGCAAAGCGGCTTATTTTGCCGTTAACATTTCGCAAATTATTATCTTTGCATACTATGGTTGAGAATATACAGAGAGTAGCACAAGAGATAGAGGCCGCGCAGCTTGGGAGCGCCGCCGAGCTGGAGCAATTCAGAATCGCGTACATTGGCCGCAAAGGCGCTATTGCCGCCCTTTTCGACGACCTCAAATCAGTGGCACCGGAGCAGCGCCGCCAGGTGGGCCAGGAACTGAACCAGCTCAAGAACCGCGCCCAGGCACGTTTCGACGAGGCGCAGGAGCAACTGGCTAACGCCGGCACTGGCTCCGAGGCCGAAAACGCTTTTGACTTCACGCTACCTCCTATACCTAATACACTCGGCACCCGCCATCCGCTTTCGCTGGTGCGCGCCGAGATCGTGCGCATTTTCGAGCGCATCGGCTTCAATGTGGCCGACGGACCGGAGATCGAGGACGACTGGCATAACTTCACGGCCCTGAACTTCCCGGAGAACCACCCGGCCCGTGAAATGCAGGACACCTTCTTCTTGAGCGAGGACCGCGACAAACTGCTCCGTACCCATACCTCCAACGTGCAGGTGCGCCTGATGGAAAACAACCAGCCGCCGCTGCGCAGCATCATGCCGGGCCGCGTGTACCGCAACGAGGCCATTTCGGCCCGTGCGCATATGGTGTTCCAGCAAGTGGAGGGCCTTTACGTGAACAAAGGCGTGAGCTTCAAAGACTTGAAAGAAACGCTGTATTATTTCGCCAAGGAGATGTTCGGGCAGGAGACCAAAATCCGTTTCCGTCCGTCTTTCTTTCCGTTCACAGAGCCTAGCGCCGAGATCGATATTTCGTGCCTTATCTGTAAAGGCGAGGGATGCAACATCTGTAAGCAGTCAGGCTGGGTAGAAATAGGCGGTGCCGGCATGGTAGACCCGAACGTACTCAGCAACTGCGGCATCGACCCGGAGGTATACTCAGGCTTTGCTTTCGGAATGGGCATCGAGCGCATCACCATGCTTCGTTACCAGATACGCGACCTGCGACTGTTCACCGAAAACGACGTGCGCTTCCTCCGCCAGTTTAAGGGGGTGATTTAATTGCTGATTGTTTATTGCTGATTGTTGGGCTTCGCTCACGTCAGCTCGTTTGCCAATAGTTGAAGCAATTCTGATTGGCAGCTTTTTAAACAATCAACAACCAACAATTAACAATCAAGACTATGAAACTTGAAGCGATCAAGACTATAGGTATAGTAGGAGCCGGCACCATGGGACAGGGCATTGCCCAAATCTGTGCGCAGGCCGGGTATAAGACCATTCTGTTCGATATCAATGCCCAGGTGCTGCAGAAGGCTGAAGCGACCACCGTCAAGAACCTCGACAAAGGGATTGAGCGGGGCAAGCTGACCGATGCTGACAAGCAGGCGGCCCTGGAGAATTTGTCCTACACCGGCGATACGCTGCAGCTGAGCTGCGACGTTATCATAGAAGCCGTGGTGGAGCGCCTCGAAGTGAAGCAGAGCATTTTCAAGGACCTGGATGCCGTCAACACACCGGATACCATCTTTGCTTCCAATACATCGTCTATACCTATTACCCAGATTGCGGCAGGTATACCACACCCGGAACGCGTGGTGGGCATGCACTTCTTCAACCCGGCCCATATCATGAAGCTGGTAGAGGTCATCTCTGGTGCGGCGACGTCCCCGGAAGTAGCCGAAACAATAAAGCAATTGGCCATTAAACTAGACAAGAAGCCCGTGATGGCCAAGGACTCGCCTGGTTTTATCGTGAACCGTGTGGCGCGTCATTTTTATGTAGAGGGACTCAAGCTATTGGAAGAAGGCGTGACCGACGCCAAAGGCATCGACCGTCTCATGCAGGCCAGCGGTTTTAAGATGGGGCCTTTCGAGCTGATGGACCTGATCGGCGTAGACACCAATTACTCTGTTACCTCCTCCATGTTTGAGGCTTTCCATTATGACCCGAAATTCAGACCGAGCCGCATACAGCAGCAGAAAGTGGACGCTGGCCACCATGGCCGCAAGTCCGGCAAAGGCTTTTACGATTACCAGTAGCAGGCTCCTATACCTGCTGGTTCTGTTTCTGTTTGCCTCCTGCAACGACAACAACCAAGGTCCGGGTATACCTAACGTGCCGGTGAGCGAGCAGATCAACGTGAACAGCCAGCTATACCCGCGTTTGCGGCAGGATGGCGGTTACGCCTACCTCAATGGTGGTTACAAAGGCATCATCGTTGTCAGGCAAAACGCTAACCTATACCTGGCCTTCGAGCGGGCCTGCCCCTATGACCCAACTGCTACCCTGCCCTGCGGCCGTGTGGAGGTAGACCAGTCTAACCTGTTCATCATCGACAGCTGCTGCGGCTCTCAGTTCAATTTTCAGGGTGGCCTGATGACCGGGCCGGCCGTTTATGGACTTAGGCAATACCGAACCGCACTGGATGGTTCTTTGCTCTATATCTCGAATTAATTTTTTTAGATTGATTCACAGAATTTTACGCTTATTGCAAAGATTTTTTTTAGGCAGGACTTGCATAATCCCGAAAACTGCCTTAATATTGCATCATAATTCAACGGCACATAGCCAGCGAATAACCGAAACACTCTTCCTTAGCTCAGTCGGTTAGAGCATCTGACTGTTAATCAGAGGGTCCCTGGTTCGAGCCCAGGAGGGAGAGCAAAAAGCCACTTACGAGTCAAATCGTGGAGTGGCTTTTTTTATGCCCAAACTACACCGCACTCAAAGAGGTAGGCCTATATGCAAAAGGCGAGAAAAGCTCTCTGTCAAGGCTGAATCCTGTAAGGCAAAGTTTGCCGATGCTCGGAATTCATAAAATTAAAAAGGGGGTATGCTTTAAAAGCATACCCCCTTCCTAAATTATTGTCTGTTCATTCTGCCGCCTTGGCCACCTTGCCCATTTCTGCCACCCCTTTCCTGATTGTCTGATTCTGTTTGCAGAATTTTCTCGAGATTGGCTTCGCCTACGATCGTTTTGATCTTCTCATCTCTGGTGGTTTTCAACGCTGCCATTTTGGTTCGATCAGGGCGACCCGCGTTTTCTTGCCGCAATGCTTCCATGTCGGTGTAGAAGGAGGTATAAACCGTGCTGAGCTCTTTCCACTGGTCTTCCGACAAGGTAACTTTCTGCTTTAACCTGGCTGTGGTTTGCTCCACGCGTTTTTCTACGGGTACATTTTGCTGTCTGCCACCCCCTTGCTGCGCTAGAGCAGTGCCAGAAATCGAAAATAATAATGCGGATGCTACAATTAACTTTTTCATAAGTTGATTCATTAAATTTTTCAAGATTATAAATTATGACTATTTATTTAAAACAGAACTTTAAGTGTTAGCCTTCGCCACGGGGCGGCATGTTACCACCCGGAAACCTGCCCGGTCCGCGTTCCTGAAAATCGCCTTTCGGGGTTGGTGCGCTGCCGCTGAAGTTGCGCAGGTTGTAGGTGAAGGTGAGCATGAAGTAGCGCTGCAACACACTCGACTGCACATCCTCGACATACTGCGCCAGCACGTTGCGCTGTACGCTCATGTTTTGCTCCAGCAGGTCGTTCACGCTGAGGCTAATCTCGCCCTGCTGGTTTTTAAAGAGTTTTTTGCCGAGGCTCATGTTCCAGAGCAGGTAGTTGTTGTCGTAGCCGGCAACTAAACCGTTGTTCACCTGGTGGTTCAGCTCGGTGCGGTACACAAGCCCTTTCCAGAAAGTCCAGTTGTAGCGCAGGCTGGTGCTTTGGTTAAAGTAGTTGCTGTTCTGCTGCTGCAAGGTGCTGGTTACAATGTTATAGGTTGAGTTTGTGGAGATGGTAAAATCAATTTTCTCGCTGATGTTGCTGCTTAAAGTTAGCCCCAAACCAAGATTAGTGGCATTGGAATAGGTCAGCAGATTGTTGCTTAGGCCGGGCGTACGGGTGAAGCCTGCCGAGCCGTGTATGCCTAGGTTGGAGCTCAGAAAATTAACCGGCTGGCCATAGTGCAAAACAGAGCGAACGTTCCAGTAGCCATCCAGGTTTACGGGCCTAATGAGTTGCTGCCCTGGGGCCAGCATTTCGCCATTGCTCAGCATGATAGGCTCGTTGGTGGCTCTGGTTATACTTTTACCGATGTAATCTTGCGTGACATTGCCGAAAAGCCCTGCAAAGAACACCCGGTTCGTCTCCATATTAAAATCGCGCAGGCCTAGCCTAAAATTATGCTGGTAGTTTTGCCCCAGCTCCGGGTTGCCCTGCTGTAACTGCAAGGGGTTGCTGTTGTTAATCACATCCTGCAGTTCCTCTACCGAGGGTGGGTTGGTTCTGGTGGTGTAGTTGAAGTCGAAGTTGCGCGTGTTCGAAAACTTGTAGCTCATCTCCACAGTCGGCAGCACGTTGCTGAAAGGGCGCGTCAGGTTGCCGGCCACGGGGTACTCCTGCTCGTTCTGCAACTCAGCTATTTGGTAGTCCACCCCTACTTTCAGTCTTAACTTCTCGAAGTTGTACTGGTAGCCTGTGCCAATGCGCTGGGTATTGTAGGTGCTGTTATACGTGGAACTCAAAGCTTTATTGAGCGTCAGCCCCTGGTCCCTTTCGCCTACATCGTAGGTTTTCCGGTCAGACTCCTGTACCTGGCTACCCAACCGATATTGCAACTGCAACTGCCCATGCTCGCCTACCGGCTCGGTGTAAGTCGCATCTCCTGCCAATGTATAGCTGTTCTTGTCTGTGTCGGTAGACTGGTTGCGATACATGCCTGCATCGTTATCACTGAAATAAGTAGTGTTTGCCAGCAAAGCGTTATCACCGTCTGCTAGCGTATAGTTAGTTGTAAAGTTGGTGGAGAAGGTGCGCCCCGCCTTGCCAAACTTGTGACTGTAGTAGATGTTGTTGTTAAAGGTATAGCTGTTGTTCTCGGATGTCGTCTGGTTGTTCGTTTCGTTCAGCAACCCGGAGTTATTCAGGGTGCTGCCAAAAAGATCGGCATCGGCGGTATTATGCGAAATGCTCAGCCTGGGTGTTATCAAGACGCGGTTGCTCTCGTTTATTTTGTAGTCCAGGCGCATGTTCAGCCTGTGGCTTGCCGTGCTAGAGTTATTCAGGCTGTTTTCGGAGTATACCTGTCCGGAGTCGCTGGGCAGCACGAACGTCTGCACCTTAAACTGGTCGTTTTGGGTTTCGCGCTGGGTAAAGTTATAGTTGCCGCTTACCTCTATCTTCTTGCCCCAGGTATCACTGTAGTTCAGGCCCAGGTTGTTCGTAGCGATCAGCCCTGTTGTGGAGCCGCTGTTTCCAAACCCAGTACCGCCGCCCCCGCCTTGTTGCCTGCGACCGCGCATACCGCCACCCGGCGTCTCCCCAACTGAGTAATCCAGCAGATTGACGTTGTTAGTAAGGCCTGTTAGGGTAAAGCGGCTGTCTCCTTTAAAGTAGTTTATACTTGCGCCCATCATGTAGCGCTCATCGGTGCCGTAACCCGCTGATGCCTTTCCGAACTGGCCCTGCCTGCGATCGGACTTCGTAACAATGTTGATCGTTTTCTCTGAGCTGCCATCGTCCACGCCGGTCAGTTCTGCCTGGTCACTTTTCTTGTCGAAGATCTGAATGTTGGCGATCACATCGGCTGGCAGGTTGCGCAGGGCTGTGCTAGGGTCATCGCTGAAAAAACGTTTTCCGTCCACCAGCACCTGTTTCACCTCCTGCCCCTGGGCCTGTATGGTACCGTTCTGCATGGTGATGCCCGGCATTTTCTGCACCAGGTCCTCGGCGCTTGCGTCTGGAGCGGTCTTAAAAGCACCAGCATTATACTGTGTGGTATCGCCTTTCTGCTCCCCCAGCGGCACTCTGCCAATAACCTGTACCTCTTTAATTGTGGCGCTGGCTTCTTCGAGTAAAATGGTGCCCAGGTGTAGCGCCTCGTCCTGCACGACAATGCTTTTGGAGTAGGGTTTAAACCCCAGGTATGACACCTCAATTGTATAAGCCCCCGGCGCTACATTATCGAAAAGGAAATTACCCTCGCCGTTGGTGACAATGCCAGTTTGGCTGTTATAGGTTGTTCGGGTAAGCAAAACGGTTGCGCCGGGCAAGGTCGTTTTGCCATGTGCGTCCTGCACTTTTCCAGAAACACTTAAATTTTGTGCTTCGGCCTGCGACATGCAAAGTATAGCAAGCAGTATAAACAGTAGTCTTCTCATGTGTCTTCTCGCCAAGGTTAGTGTAGCAAACACAGGTTTGTTTTTATCCCTGTATGCTATGCAAAGATGCTGTGCCTGAGCAGCGTACACAACGAAAAGTAGCGTGAGACGGCCAAACTCGGCCGTGAAGCAGCCAGTTTACAACTTTGTAAAATGCGACTAGAGAAGTGTCGGCTAGTATAGCGCCATAAAAGCAGCAGGCATCGCCTAAAACCTAAGCGATGCCTGTTCACACTTTGTGGGATGGGTAAAGCTACCCGACCAGCCAGTTCAGGAAAACAGGGCTCTTGGCTTTGCTTACAATCACATCCTCTTGGAAAGGAATATTTAAGGCAATGTGCAGTTTGCGGCCAAAAAACTGGGATGCTTCTTTTACGGCTTTGCGATTAATGATTTGCTGGCGGTTTGCCCTGAAAAACTGTGCCCCCAGCAGGCGCTCCAACTCATCCATGGTATGGTTCACGACAAACGTCCGCTGATCAAAGCAGATCACTTTGGTTATTTGGTTATCGACATAACAAACGGCAACATCCGACACAGCTAAAGGTATAATCTTGTCGCGCTGGTAGACGAGAATAGAGCCGCGGCTATGCGAAAACTTACTTTCGAAGTGTTCCAGCAAGTGCTGGTAGCGCGATTCCTCTTTGGTAAATTTTTGCTGTAGCTGCTTATACTTGTTGAGGGTGCTTTGGATGGTTGTGTCAGTAAACGGCTTTAATACATAGTCGATGCCGTTGGCTTTAAAAGCGTCT
This sequence comes from Pontibacter aquaedesilientis, assembly GCF_014773225.1. GTDB lineage: Bacteria > Bacteroidota > Bacteroidia > Cytophagales > Hymenobacteraceae > Pontibacter > Pontibacter aquaedesilientis. Next base: position 203,531 of record NZ_JACXAJ010000006.1, read on the forward strand.
AAGGCATACTCGTCGTAGGCAGTGCAGAACACCACCGGGGCACTGACCGAAATTTCCTTGAAAATCTCAAAGCTTAGCCCATCGCCTAACTGGATATCGGAGAAAATAAGGTCAGCTGTGTTGTGTTGCTTCAGGTATGCGATTGCGTTCTGCACGGATGGCAGGATAACGGCTATTGTGATGGACGGATCGAGCTGGACCAGTGTCTCGGCCAGGTCCTCGGCCATCAAGGGTTCGTCTTCTATAATTACTACTTTCACTTATATAGAATTGGGAGGTGCACAGAAAAAACATCCTCAGTTTTAAAGATACTCAACTCTTTATCAGCCAATACCCTGTAGCGCTCACTCAGGTTCTTCAAACCTATACCTGACGATGAGTTTCTTACATTTTTGGGTTGCCTGTTGTTGCTCACGCGTATGCAGCCATCACCGCTGTAGGCTATGGTTATGTGGAGTGTCTTTTCCTGAGTAAAGCTGTTGTGCTTCATGGCATTCTCTGCCAGCAACTGAAGCGAAAAAACAGGCAGGTAAGCCGACTCCAAAAGCTCTTCCGGTATTTCTAGGGTATAGCTGAATGCATTTTTGAAACGCACTCGCTGCATTTCAAGGTAATCAACACACAGCTTCAGTTCTTCTTTCAACGTTATGGTGTCCTGGCTGTCGGTCGTGATGGTGGCACGCAAAAATTCGGATAGCCTGATCACGTAATCCTGTGCTTCGGCAGGGTGTCTTTTGATGAGTAATTTGAGCGTGTTGAGCGCGTTGAACAGAAAATGGGGCTGCAGTTGGTGTTTCAGTTGCTGGTGCTGCGCCTGCAAGCTGTTCGTTTTTAATTTTGCGTTCTCCAGTTCGATCTGTGCCTTTTTTTTCTGGAGCACGACCAGGTCCAGGATAATGAGGACAATGGTGTTATTGGTAAATGCGGCAACCAAAGGTATAAAAAACGCCCTTCCATAGCGCGGATTAGGGATAATCTGCGTTATGGCAACGAAGTACAGGCTGATGAGCACGAACGTAGCAACATAGCTTACGCTATAGCGAACAATTTGCTTGACATTTTCACGGGCTGCGAATTTTTGAAACCTGGCATATAGCGCAATGTTCATTACCCACAGGGTAAACATGAGTCCGACCATCACCAGGCTATTATAAATCTGCCCCATCGGTCGCATGCCCAGGGGTGACCCTTCGGGTCGCGGAGGCCTGAAGGACATGAGGTTTGATGCCACGATAGTGTTCAGTGCCCCAAACCCCCCAAAAAGAATAGAGGTGATGAAGGCGACGATGATGAGTTCCTTTATATAATAGTTTTGCTTTTCAATCATAATCTCTCCCGCTATCGCTTTTGCGTTCTTGTACAGCGCTATACCTTGTTACCATCCCTGCAAGCATTCTAAAAAGAGGCTTTGGCCAGACAGACTTCAGAAAACTCAATCCTGATTCAAGTTCAGATACTCAGCCTTATCAAAGTTACTTCCTTTTATCATCACCCCGCTTATTATCAATCTCAACCGGACATTTTAAGGGCTGAGGCAGACAGAATATCCGTCAGGTGAATTTAACAAAATGCCCCAGCTATACAGGTATAGATTAACACAAAAGCCTGACTAAACGGCCAGGCTTTCGTGATGATGACCTATTACCCAGGTATGGCCATGACTAACCATTGCTTAGATTGGGGTCGAATTTCCAAAGGTCGTCGAAGCGGTAAGTCCCGTTGGCGCCAGTTGCCATGTACCCGTTGAGACAGACAATTTGCATAGCGGGGCAGCACAAGGCCCAACTGATCTTTGACGAGTGGATGCAAGAAGTTCAGTTAGAGCTAAACTGGTTACGAGTCAAATCGTGGAGTGGCTTTTTTGGTTTATCCCTCCGCTTAACCTTTTTGGCCTAAACCAAGTATCTTCTATACATGGCGATATTTTCATATTAGCAGAAAGCCATACCTGCCATGCGGGTCAGCCATGCTGCTAGCAGCCATAAACAACTAAACCTCTATAACTATGAAAAATATAAGACTATACCTGCCCGTACTATTCGTACTGATGGGCCTCACATTGGGCAGTTGCGACCTAATTGGGGACATATTTGAGGCTGGCATGTGGACGGCCGTCATCATCATCGTGATCATTGTGCTACTGGTCGGCTGGCTATTCAGAAAACTGCGACGCTAGCAGCAATAAAAAAAGGAGCCTGTCATGGGCTCCTTTCCTATTTCATCAGGTATACGGGCATATACAAAGCCCATTAAAAAAGGGAGCTTTCGGGCTCCCTTTTTTAATGTCTCTATTTTGTTTGGCGCTTCGGCATGGTGCCCAGGATGTAATCCCACAGAGGAGACGACACGCCATAAGCCACATTCGGGTCTTTGTAATGGTGAATGCTGTGATGGATCCAGAGTTGCTTCAGGAAGTTTTTGGGCGGCGCATAAGCGTGAACGGCATAATGCACAAACAGGTATAGCGCATAGCCAAACAGCAGGCCGGCCACCACGCCAAAAACAAACTGCCCGAAAATCAGCTTGAACACAAAGAAGAAGAAAGAAGCAATAAATAAGCTTACGATTGGAGGCATGGCCAGGCGGTCCTTGTCTTTCGGGTACTCGTGGTGGTTGCCATGGAAGGTATACTGTATGCGTTCTTTCACAGGCGTATCAGTCTCCATATGGAACACGAAGCGGTGCGCCGAGTACTCGATCAGCGAGAAGATCAGCCAGCCCAGCAAAAAGAAGCCAATTGCTTCCAGCACATTGATAAAGCTATATGTGATACCGTAGTAGATGAGCCCGATTGCAATGATAATGAAAATAGTGATAGGCAGGGCAATATGCGTTCTGGTAAGTTTTTCCAGCACAGGGTTCTGGAATATCTGAGCTTGTCCTTTGTGATTGGGTTTCATAGTAAAAATTTGCTATATACGGATTTCAGCTGCAAAACTAGTCAATTTTTGGATCAGAATAAGTATCACCCGCTGCAATATCTAGGCGTAAACGAGGAGTTTTGGTTATGGTTTAACTAACGATTCTATTTGATCAATGTTATACCTTTTTCCTGATAAGGTATAGCTCGCCTGTTCATAATAGACTCTTCGTGCAGCTAATGTTTTGACTATGAAATCTTTTAGCTCCGTTTCATTTTTTTGAGCCAGCAGGGGCCTTACTGAAAGATCAGAGGCCAGGAGCCTTTGCATGATCTCCTCTGCCGGCACATCCAGAAAAAAACTTGTGCCGTGCTGGTTAATGAAATCCATGTTATCGAAGAAACAGGGCGTGCCTCCGCCTGTGGCTACCACTACCCCGTTATACTGATGCACGACCGCCTCGAGGGCTTGCCTTTCCTTTTTGCGGAACTGCTCCTGTCCTTCCGACTCAAACAGCTGCGCAATGGTATGGCCTTCCCTTTGCTCTATGTAATCGTCGAGGTCCACAAAGGTATAGCCCAGCCGCTCGGCCAGCTCCCGGCCCAGCGTGGTTTTGCCGGCCCCCATCATACCGATCAGGAAAATGCGCTGCTTATTCAACTGTAGGTCAGGTATAAATGATTACAGCAAGCCTTTCAGCTCTGCTATACCTGGCGTGTCGTTGTGGTGCCACAGGCCTTTCACGGTGCCGTTTTGCAGCAGCATAGTGCCTGGGTTGGAGCGCATCATGGTTTTGAGCACCGTGCCGTCGCCAAAGAAGTAGGGAGCCGCCAAACCTACCTCGTGCCGGAAAGCCTCGAACTCCTGACGGCCGGACGAAGTGATCACGACCGGCGCTATACCTTGCTTTTCGGCATCCTGCACCAATTGGTTTATTTTGTCGATGTTGCTGCGATCGGCTTTTCCTACGTTGTGCACAATCACCAGCAGTTTGTTGCCGCTCAGTATCTCCTGCGTGAAGTCGCCCTGGTCGTTCCAAACGTTGAAATCCGTGATCTTGGGGCCGTCCTCCGGGTTCACGGCTACCATTTCCTTGAAGGTATAGGCATCGTCCATCGGGTATTCCTCAAACTCCTGCTCCTCACCGTCTTTTACCATGATGTACTTATACCGGAGCGGGGCCGATGGCTTCATCAGCTTCGGGATATTGTTTCCAACCTTATAGGCACGGAAGTCCAGGTATGGCAGGTGCTCGTAGGCGTACCAACCTATACCTACCGACAGGATGGCTGTGAGCGCTGTTACGGCGGCTCCCACGGCCGGCCTCACTATAGGCTTCAGGTACTGCCGGGTCAAGAGCAGCACCACGATCATCACCAGCAGCACGATATCTTTGGTGAACGATTCCCAAGGGGTGAGTTTGATGGCATCGCCGAAGCAGCCGCAGTCCGTCACTTTGTTGAAGTAGGCCGAGTAGAAGGTCAGGAAGGTGAAGAACACGATCATGGCCAACAACAGCCACAGCACCTCTTTCAGCTTCCAGCGGATGAGCAGGGCCACGCCCAGCACAATCTCGGCCGCACTCAGGAAGATGGACAGAAACAGCGCCGCCGGCTTCAGCGACAGGAACAGCGGCGAGATATCCTCTGCGAACACTTCAAAATACTCCTCCAGTTTGATAGCCGTCCCCACCGGGTCGTTGATCTTGATCAGACCCGAAAAAATGAACAGCACGCCCACGAAGAGCCAGAAAAATTTGGTGATGTATTTCATGGTTTACCTCCCCTCTACCCCCTCCTAAAAACAGGAGGGGGAGAGAATTATGTTTATGTTTATAGTGAAAGTATCTAATTTTGAATTAAGCATGCGGTTATGCACTTGCATCTTCAAAAAAACAAAGATATTGATTCAGCTATAATGATACCGGAATTACAGAAAGTCGCTTCATTTTATTGATGAAACTCTTGAGTTTTTTCTTTGGGTTACCAATCTAAACTAAATGGTTTATTGCCCATAGTTCATTATTCTTTTTAAGCTTGTATGTCTTTCAAATCTGTTCGCCTTCTTATTAGTACCTTCCTTTGCCATAGACTGATACTTATACAATTCACTCACAACTTCAGGGAAAAACTGTGTTAAAAGATTCTCATTCTCATAATTGTCAATGAATTTTCTATAATTATCGATTTGCTTTTCGCTCAAAGAATCGGCTGTGTTTGTAATGTCATAGATTACTGTGAAAAGGCTGTAAAAATGAACTTGGCGTTTTAATATATTTTGTCTCTCACTATTAGAGCCAATCACTTTATCAATTTCCTTGATTACGCTAATGAATCTTCTTTTATCCTCTTCCTTATCTGGATATTCATCATTATAGAGATCATATATTTGATTCAAGTTAGCATTTCCAGTATCTTCTTCTATCCCTTTTTTTAGGAAGACTAATAAAGTACTAACAGCTGAGATATCTCGCATTCTTCTCCTATCTGCTAAGCTAAATAGTTTGTTATCATCCCAAAATTTGAGCTCACTTAGCTTGGCTGCGAGATTCATAAATTCTCCTTGAAATTCAGCATTTCTAAGCTCTTGAGGATTCAAAGTCATATTATTACTATTGAGCCTCAAAAACATGCTTACAATTGTAGAGCGTGGAATTTGGTATCGAACAATCCTAATAGAAAAAACATATGACCATATTGCTTTCTTATCCTCTACATCTAAATCCTTGAAAAAACGATCTTGTATTCGCTCTTTTATAGGATTAGATTCATCTAAATAGGATTGTCTTAGTTTGAAAATATTCCCTATAAATTGGAATATTGCTCCGCACCTTTGTTGTCCATCTATGATAGAATATTTTGTGTCGCCAGTATTTTCATCAGTTCCTGTATTCCACAAATATATTTCGGGTATTGGATATCCATTTAGAATAGACTCAATAAGCTGGACTTGATTTTTTAAGATCCATACATAATTTCGTTGGAATGAATTATCAACCTCTAACATCCCTTTCTCATTTAAGTCATGAAGCCATTTTACGGTTTGCGGCTGTATATCTATTTGTTCAATTAGTTTCATCAAACCTGCTTTTAAGTTTAGAAATGCCTTTTAGGTGATAATCTTCTACAGATTGCCAATCTGAATAAATTCTATAATTTATATCGTGTCTAATATTAAATGTCAATTGGAGCTGAGCTTTAAAAGACAAAACTAACCTTTGCCAGTCTTCTATAATCTTATTCCCATAAGTTGGATCATCATCCTTCAAACTAATAAAACCACTAAAGATGTTTGAAGTAATTCCTAGGTAGTTTTTCAGATATTGTGATTGAGAAATCTGGCGATATGCACTCCAAATCTCATTGAATAGCTTATTTGACACAATTACCATATCAAAGTCTGAACCATCATGGAATTCTGAAAAGTCTTTGTTTGGAGAGAAACTGTAACGGGTCTTGGCACTACCAACAATAGAAATATTGTTGAAAGGAACAGTTAATTGTTTCGAAATAAACTTCTTAAACCTATCATAATCAGAACTAAAATCTTCGCCATTTTCCTGAAAGTACCAAACTTTTTGCCCAAGTAGATATTCATAATAAATATCTATTTCGGGTTTCATTTTGATAAATTCAATTAGTTCATCCTTATCCATCGATTCAATTCTGACTAATATGAGTTAAAGTGTAAGCTAAATAGTTTATTATTCCTATTAAGAACTAAAGCTTGTAAATCAAAATGATGATACTAAGATTTAAATGGCACCTGACTTACAATATCCAGCAACTTTGTTGACACAATCATAATACCTATGTAAAAACCTAAACCAATCACCATGACCTTGAATCCACTTGTTGTTATAACTAAAAGATCAAGTAATAATCCCTTAGTCTTATGAGGGAGGTTACTCCGCAAACCCCAGCTTAATCAGCGCGAATACAGCGTAGTTGATCATGTCGCGGTAGTTGGCTTCTACGCCTTCCGAGATCAGGGTCTGGCCCTCATTGTCTTCGATCTGCTTGGTGCGGTAAAGTTTCATCAGGATGATGTCGGTGATAGAGCTCACGCGCATGTCGCGCCAAGCCTCGCCGTAGTCATGGTTTTTGGCGTTGAGCAGTTTGATGTTTTCCTCAATGTGCTGGGTATACATGCGCTCCACCTCCTCTGCCGAAAGCGTCAGTTCGTCGCTCTCCTGCAAGCCGAGCTGCATCAGGGCGATCACGCAGTAGTTGATGATGCCCACAAACTCGTCGCGGATGTCATCCTCCACCATTTGCTTGCCCTTCTCCTGAATGGAACGGATGCGCTGTGCCTTAATAAAGATCTGGTCGGTGATGGATGGCAATCGCAGCACGCGCCAGGCGGTGCCGTAGTCTTTGGTCTTCTTGACGAAGGTGTCTTTGCAGCGGTTTACTACCTGATTATATTCCTGGAGTGTTTGACTAATCAACTTTTTAGCTTTAATTTTAAAACGATTGACAGATACGCCAACATTGGAATCGAAAGATAAGTTTTTTCGAAAGAAAAGTACACTTAACTGCCGCGGAAAAATCCTTTCGCTGGACACGCCGCTGGTCATGGGCATCCTCAACGTTACGCCTGACTCCTTTTTTGCCGGCAGCCGCCTCAGCTCCCGGGACGAGGTACTGCACAGAACAGAAGGCATGCTGCGCGATGGCGCCGACATACTCGACCTGGGTGGCTACTCCTCACGGCCCGGCGCGGCTGATGTATCAGTTGACCAAGAGCTGGAGCGGGTTATACCTGCCATAGAGGCTATCGTCCGAGAATTTCCGGAGGCCGTTATTTCCGTCGATACCTTCCGGGCGAAAGTGGCCGAAGAAGCCATTGCGGCCGGTGCAGCCATTATCAACGACATATCGGGCGGCGACCTGGACGATACTATGTTCGAAACCGTGGCACGGTTGCAGGTGCCTTACATCCTCATGCACATGCGCGGCACGCCGCAGACCATGAGCTCCCTCACCGAGTATGAGGACCTGGTGCTGGATGTGATCGATGAACTGCAGAAAAAAGTGGCCAGGCTGAAAAACCTGGGCGTGAACGACATCATACTGGACCCCGGCTTTGGATTTGCGAAGACGATCGACCAGAACTTTGAACTCATGCGCCGGCTGGAGGAACTTCGCATTCTCGGGTTGCCGTTACTGGTGGGGGTATCCCGTAAGTCCATGACCTATAAGTTTTTGGGGATAGACCAATCGGAGGCATTGGCCGGCACAATAGCTCTCAATACCATTGCGTTAGGAAAAGGTGCCGACATTTTGCGGGTGCACGACGTAAAAGAAACTAAACAGACCATACAACTATACACGAAAGCAACGTCTTGATCCCTTTATTTACACTAGGTTTTTTAGAAATTGACCTGATCGACATTGTCGACATCCTGCTCGTTACGGTGCTTTTGTACCAGCTTTACAAGCTTCTGACGGGCAGTGTGGCGCTTAAGATCTTTCTGGGCCTGCTTTCTGTATACCTGCTCTACCTGGTGGTGCGTGCGGCCGGCATGGAGTTACTCAGCATTATACTGGGCCAGTTTATGGGTGTGGGTGTGCTGGCGGCCATTATCGTGTTCCAGCCCGAAATCAGGCGGTTTCTCTTGCTCATCGGTAAAACCACGGCTTTCAACAACGACCGTTTCTTCAGAAGTTTTCCCTGGCGCCGCGAACAGGCCGACAAACTGAGTCTCACGCCCTTTATAGAAGCGGCCAAATCGCTGGCCGCCAAAAACACGGGAGCCCTGATCGTGTTTGCCAAGAGCTCTGAACTGAAATACTACGCTGAGTCCGGCGACCTGATCGACGCTGTGATTTCCAAGCGCCTTCTGATGTCTATTTTTAATAAAACCAGTCCGCTGCACGACGGTGCCGTGATCATCTCGAGCAACCGCATCAAGGCGGCCCGCTGTATCCTGCCTGTCACAGAGAATAATGAGATTCCGGCTTCAATGGGCCTTCGTCACCGTGCCGCCATCGGCCTCACCGAAGTAACTGACAGCGTGGTATTGGTTGTATCGGAGGAGACAGGACAGATTGCGCTGGTGCGCAATGCGGAGGTATACCGCAACCTTTCTTCTGCAGACCTCCGCATGAAACTCAACCAGTTCCTGTTCGACACCGACCAGAAACCCGCCGCTGCCCCCGCTGCGGCTGAGAAGTCGGTGAGCGCAGCCTAAGCCTCAAAAGCTACACGAGCGAAGCCAGCCTCTTGGGCTGGCTTTTTTGTTGTTCGTGCCCTACGTTTCAGCTTTATACCTCAGCAGGGAAAACGCCTGCGGTTACCGGCCGGACTGGGCATGCGCACCACAAAGTGTATAACATATTCCACACCGCGCATCTGGCTTCTACAGGTACCAATACTCAGATGACCCTATTTATCTCGCTATAATTCAACACCTTACACAAAGGACTGGTTTTTGGCATGGTTATCCTAATAGCCCCTGTGAAATCAATTGTTAATTCACAGCGAAATGAAAATATGAAAAAGGCAACTTTCTTAGCAGCAGCTATCGCCCTTCTTGGCTTTACTTCAATTGACGTAAATGCACAAGCTCCGCAGGCGGCTCATCAAGCGCAGCAACAAACCGACAACAAAGAAAAAATCTCAAAAGAGCAACTGCCTGAACCAGTGAAAGCGGTTCTCGATCATGAGGCATATAAAGAATGGACTGTGGGTGATATCTTCAAAGTGAAGCCAGTTGAAGGCGCAGCAAATGCCAAAACGCTTTACGAGATCAGCCTGACGAATAAGGAAGGCCAGACCGGCACCATCCTGCTTGACGAAACCGGCAAAGACGCCTCAACAGAGGAGCAGCTGTAAGAACTTTTAATACTATACTTAGACCCGAAAGAGCCTTCGCCATGCGAGGGCTTTTTTATTGGCTGATATCGAATCTTTTATAAAAATGCTCCCGCAGCAGCATCTCAGCTTCCTCCTTCAGCTTTTCGTAATTCCTGGTTTCCGCCTCTTCCTTGGTCATAGTGACCTTTCTGCCATTTTCATCTAGGTAGGTCATCGGCATGAAGGCTCCCTGCGAATAGTTGATAATCTTGTTTTGACTGTTAATCAGGTAGTTTGTCGGGAAGCCTGTGATATGTCGGAACCCAGAAACAGACAGTACACTGACTCCCTCCGCTTGTTTTTGTGAGGGTACTACCAAAATCTGCTTTCCATACTTTTTGGCCGTGTTCGCCAGCTTTTCACCTGCCATGTCCTGAAAAAGCACGACGAATTCTACCTTATCGGCATACTCCTCTGCCACCTTGTTCAGGGCCGGGATTTCGAACATGCAAGGACCACACCAGGTGGCCGAAGTGACCAACATGACAGGCTTAATTGTTTTCCCAAGCGCAACTTGCCGGTTATCCAGGGTAACAAAGGTATGGTTGTCGGTATAGGAGCCGATGATGCTGTATTTCACCGAATCGGAGTAGGCCAGGGCTAGCTGCTCATCTTTATCCTTCCAGGCCTTCTCTACCAAAGTCCTGTAGTGGACCAACCGTGGCTGAATACCGGAAAATGATTTTCGGTCTGTCGTTTTACCCTGGCTGTATCCCGTTAAGGCCCATAGACCCAGCAAGGCCAATCCCAATATACGTTTCACTCGCTATACCTTTGTTCTTTTTTGCCAGAAAAACCAGTACGCCAGCAAGCCCAGCACCGGCACCACCCAGAGCACCACCATCCAAAGCAGGCGTTCGGTTAACGTATAATCTGTTTTAAAGATCAAGTGCACGATAGAGAGCACTACCAGAATGTAGTAGAGACTGACAAGAACAACGATGGCTGATTGTACTGCGGCAATGTCCATTCTGATGGCTGGTTTTGATGATACCCAAAGTTATAAAAACAAACAGCCACTTCCTTTCGAAGGAATCGGCTGTTTGTTTTAATTAATAGTTTATATTTAAGAAGTTATATTTTATTGACAATCGTTATAGCTTTGATGATTCCGGATTACTATTTCCAAATTCATCGCTTCTGTTAATATATAACCAATAAGTTACCATGCCAAATACAGGTATAACCCACACAAATACTAACCATAAAACTTTATAAATGATTAGCTTTTTGCCTTTGAAAAACAGATGAATAATTGTAATTATAAGGCCAATTAAATATACTATTAATAAAGAAAATACTATAAACTCCAAAGAAGTTAGTCTCATAGATTTATATTTTTAGCAATCACATTCTAGGGTGGTTGTTGAATAACATACATGATTTTCGGTTAAACAGGATGTATCAGTGCCTTTAACCACACATGAACTATTCCCATCTATTTCCCCTGCAGCACTATCCGCAACTCTTAATTCTGCAGCAGTACGTGTATAGCCAACATCGTGTGTGAATTCTAAACATTTACCTGCTACTTGTAGAACAACTTTATCCGCTGCTATGGCATTATTATATCTATTTAAGCTCTGATCAATTGATTCTATATAAAGTATATTTGTCAAATTAAATATAATTAAATCATTACCTGTAAGGTTATCTAATGATTTATCATCTACTATACTATAAAGATTGTTGCCGTACCTGAAATTGATTGAATTAGTAGATTTGCTAATAACAGTTTTTGCTACTCCGTATTTTTCCGATGTTAATACTAGTTCAACTTTATTATTATTGAGATGAGTAACTGATAAAGTCGATTTATCAAAATTATAGACTTTCTTGTTTATGGAAACTGGTAAGGCTGTTACATCAAAAGAGTAATTATTTTTTGGTTGTGGTCTACAATGTATGATGGTTTCTATAATAGAAAATTAGCTTCATGGCGCTGTAATGGTTCTGCTCTTTTTTGGAGAAGCAGGCCGTTTTTCTCACGATTCTTCGGTTTCTGGTCCT
>NZ_JACXAJ010000007.1 GCF_014773225.1 Pontibacter aquaedesilientis
CAGAAACCGAAGAATCGTGAGAAAAACGGCCTGCTTCTCCAAAAAAGAGCAGAACCATTACAGCGCCATGAAGCTAATTTTCTATTATAGAAACCATCATACATTGTAGACCACAACCAAAAATTAATCCCCGTCAGCTACTGCAATCATTGCGGTAACTGACGGGGAAAATAGAATGTGAGCTTGTCTTATTTATTTCTTCTGCTCATTATCGGTACGTGCCTGGGGCGTTGGGTTATTGGAGCCCATCTTGCCCACGGCGTCCTGGTCCAGGTTGTTGCCAATGTCCTTTGTTTTGCCGGTTTTTTCCTTGTTCGTATCAGTTTGCTGGTTCTTATTCTCTTTCTCGTTTTTCATAGCTGTATAATTTAAATTATCTTGTCATATCGTTTTACGGTACCATGGCCCGCTGGTTTGTGCAACCCGCCAGGTACAGAAAAGCCCGTGACATAGGCCACGGGCTTTTCTGATATCTAAATGTAAGCTAAACTCAATTAGGAATTGTTTCTGTCGCTTTCAGATGAATCCTGGTTGCGGTTGCTCGATGAAGAGCTGTCGCTCTTATGGCTCTGCTTTCCGGCTTCAGCATGTCCCTGCGGATCACCGTGCCAGCCGCGTCCCTGGCTTTGGCTGCTGCGAGCCTGGGGTTGGTTGCTGCTGCTGGCTTGGGTTTGATTGCTCTGCGACGAACTTCTGTTGGTAGAAGAAGATGTGTCGTTTTTGTGGCTCTGGCGTCCGGCTTCGGCGTGTCCCTGCGAGTCGCCGTGCCAGCCTTGGCCCTGATTGCTGCTACGTGCCTGCGACTGCTGGCCGCTTTGCGACGTAGGGTTGTTTTGCTGAGAGGATGAGCCCTTGAACTGACCAGACTCATCTCTGTTTTGATTTTGGTTTTTTGGGTTTCTATTCTGGTTTTCCTGATTCAGGTTTTCTTCATTATTGCGTTTCATAGCTTGTTAAATTTGTTTTAATGGTACATATCCCGATCTAGTCGGGGTCTCCTGTTTTACGGCATAAGCAACTAACAGTTAGGGGTTTAAAGACAAGTTAGGTATAGGCGGAATAGTACTTTGCTCATCAAAATACAGTATGGGTATATAGCTTTATGCAAGTATAACAGCAGGTGTATGTAGTTGTGGTGTAAGTCGTTGCCATCCCAAAGCAGCGCCTGAGTCCAGTGAGTGATTAGGATTAAAGCAGGAGAGAGGAATCGGAAAAGGGCTGAAAAAAATCAGAATAAATTTTAGGCTACGGTAGGTATAGCTTTCCGGCAATACACCACTATCGGCTTCTGGTGCATATCCGTCGTGAAGAAAAGATAGTCAGTGCCACCTTCTTTTATACATGTTTTCTTTCGGATATCGGCTACCGACTCAGGGAAATTGCGAACCGTGATGTTGGCTTTGCGTGAGGGGAGCCGGGCCAGTAGCTCTTTTTTGTTGTATCGCCCCACGCCCTGGCATTCGAATATCCTCCCCGGAAAATCAGGTAGGAGGACAGCAGAGGTATAGAGGTGGCTGTTCGGATGCAGCTTTTGTAACCCATACTGGATGGCCACGCTTCGGTAAGCCCCAGACTTAAGAATAGCGGAGTTGGGTTCGTATAGGTAACGCTGCGGATCAGCAAAGCCTGCCTTCGCCTGGTCCTCCTGCGATTTGGTGAAGCTCAGTTTCTGTGATGTGCCGTTGGACAGGATATTCACAGTATGTAACTCCGGTTCTATACCTGCTGATGGCTCGATAAGGTATAGCACCTCTTTGCACTCGTTCTGAAGGGCTACTACCCATACTTTCGTAACGGTGCCCAACTGCTCTACGGCCAGGTCAATATCGAGCATGGGAGAAGTCTTGAGTAATACGGCATTTGCTTTTTGTAGCAGTAAAGGCAACAACCGCAGCACATCGGGCTCGCAGTCTTGCAGCAAGTGCACCTTCTCAGCCCGTTCTCCGCGCCGCGCCGGGTCCAGGTATAGCACATCTGCTTTTCCTTCGAAGGTCTGCAAAAAATCTTCTGCCGTGGAGTTTAAAGCTTCAACATTGTCTGCGCCCAGCAACCTGAAGTTATGGGCCGCTACTTCCGACAGTTCGCTGTTCTGCTCTATATGCACCACCCGCTCAAACTGCCTGGCAAAGTAGAAGCTGTCCACGCCAAAGCCACCGGTGAGGTCTATCAGTAACTTCCCCGAAAAAAAGGAGGCCTTAAAAGCAGCAGCGGCTTCGGAGGAGCTTTGCTCTACTGATACAGCTACCGGAAATACCACATCGGTGTTAGTTACCCAGGTTGGCAGTTTGTCAGCGGCCTTCTGGCGTGCCTGTATCTGTTTGACCAAGTCAGCAACAGGCAGGTTGGGATAACGGCTTGCCTGCAGCATCAGCTCGGCAGGGCTCCGGTGCTGGTGCTGTTGAATAAACGCTTGTTCTTGCTGGGTATAGGGCTTCATGTGTGTTGGCAAAGATACGAATCTTTGCCAACCTGTTTTTTTCTGATAAAATCATTCTGTTCAAACAATCCCTAAATCAACTGGTTTTATTCACAGTTAAAAGAAGTTTTTATTAACCTAATGATTGAATGGACTATGAAGAAATGGATGAAATCATGCTGCTGATTTCACGCCTGTTGATGCCACCTCCTATGATTTGGAAGTAAGACTGGCTGGAACGAATACAGTGGTGTTGTCAGTGCCTGGCGTGCAGGTGGCTAGTGGCCGCATCTATACCATATTTGCGAAAGGGTTTGTCGCCCCGCCGTCAGACAACAACAATACCCTTGGTGCCGAAGTGATCATCAATAGATAATTCTCCGGAACCAGCATGCATACCAAAGCCTGTGCTGCCAGTACAGGCTTTGGTATGATGTGTAAATTATAAAAGGCTGATAATAAGGTAGTATGCCAAGTGAGGGTTGAAGAAGAGAAAGAAATTTTGTAATTTTGTGCTCCTTTAAGAAAATATTAGAATTTAAAGAATATGATAGATACAACACTCAAGTACAAAGTAAAAGATATTTCGCTGGCCGAGTGGGGCCGCAAGGAGATCAGACTGGCTGAGGCTGAAATGCCGGGCCTGATGGCGATCCGTGAGGAGTACGGTGCAAGCAAGCCGCTTGCCGGAGCCCGTATTGCCGGTTGCTTGCACATGACCATCCAGACAGCTGTACTGATCGAAACATTGGTAGAGTTGGGTGCTGAGGTAACCTGGTCTTCGTGCAATATCTTTTCGACGCAGGATCATGCGGCGGCGGCTATCGCGGCGGCTGGCATTTCGGTGTATGCCTGGAAAGGTATGACGGCCGAGGAGTTTGACTGGTGCATCGAGCAGACCCTGTTCTTTGGTGACGAAAGCAAACCGTTGAACATGATTCTGGACGATGGCGGTGACTTGACCAACATGGTGCTTGACAAATACCCAGAGTTGGCAGCTGGTATTAAAGGCCTTTCTGAAGAGACGACCACCGGCGTGCACCGTCTGTATGAGCGCATGAAAAACGGCACTCTGCCAATGCCTGCCATCAACGTGAACGACTCGGTTACCAAGTCTAAGTTTGACAACAAGTATGGTTGCAAGGAGTCTTTGGTAGATGCGATTCGTCGTGCTACGGACGTAATGATGGCCGGTAAGGTAGCGGTAGTAGCCGGCTACGGTGACGTTGGAAAAGGCTCTGCTGCTTCGCTTCGTGGTGCCGGTGCCCGTGTAATTGTTACAGAGATCGATCCAATTTGCGCTTTGCAGGCTGCCATGGATGGCTTTGCAGTAAAGCGCATGGTGGACGCCGTGAAAGAAGCGGACATTGTGGTAACTGCCACTGGTAACAAAGACATCATTTCTGAGGAGCATTTCCGCAGCATGAAGGACAAGGCCATTGTTTGTAACATCGGTCACTTCGACAACGAAATTGACATGGCTTGGCTGAATGGTGCTTACGGCGACACGAAAGACACCATCAAGCCGCAGGTGGACCTTTACAACATTGATGGAAAAGACATCATTGTGCTGGCTGAAGGCCGTTTGGTAAACCTGGGTTGCGCGACTGGTCACCCATCTTTCGTGATGTCAAACTCTTTCTCAAACCAGACACTGGCACAGTTGGAGCTTTGGACAAACGCTGACGCGTACGAGAACAAGGTATACACTTTGCCAAAGCAACTCGACGAGAAAGTAGCCCGCTTGCACCTGAGCAAGATCGGTGTGGAACTGGATGAACTTCGCCCGGACCAAGCTGCCTACATTGGTGTGGAAGTGGAAGGCCCTTACAAGCCGGAGTACTACAGATACTAATCTAAGGTATAGTTATAAAACAGAAAAGCCGGGGCTAATGTCCCGGCTTTTCTGTTTTATAACTAGTCTTTAAACTTGCCCATCTTCAGTAGCTTGTATACCGAGGCTTTGGCCTGTTTAAACTTGTTGTCGAGTTTGAGGTACTTGTTTGCTTTGTCACGGAAGTGGATGCGGCGGTGCCAACCCAGGTGGTTGGTGTAAGGCTCCTCCAGTATAAAAGCGGTATAGCCCAAGGCAGAATAAAAATCGGAGATCTCCCGCTCAAATTGCCCGGGCGTATATTGTTCAAAGCGGCCCATCAAGTGATAGTCGCTTATCCGCTTTAGGCTAGGGTTGAGGGTAAAGATGTCTTTTTTGACCTCACGGTACTTTATACCTTGAAACTCCCGCACTTCATCAGCAAAAAAACCTGCGGGGTATTCATCGGCGCTCCGGCCCCATACCGTAATCAGTTTGGGGTTATGCTCCATCAGCGTGAGCGATTCTTCGATAAAGCCTTTGCGCAGGAAATCCCAGTCGTCCTCACAATGAAAGACATACTCCGTGCTTACTTGGCTATACGCCCTGTCAATGCTCTTTTGCTGGCCCAGCTGCTCAGGATTCACGATAGTTTCAAACTGGCCATAATCGAACTTTGCCAGCACATTTTCCAGCCCTCTTTGGTTGCCGCTGTCCTCTATCACCAGGACCTTCTCGACAGGGTAAGTATTATGTTTGAAAAAGCTACGGAGCGTGGCTTCAAGCAGGTCAAAGCGGTTGCAACTGGTAATAACGACGGTGATTCCTTTAGGCATAGCAGGGACAAACTGATTACAAAACAAGCGCTATACCGCGAGGGCATAGCTGGCCCTATAGTGCAAAGATAAAGATGCCCGCAAGATAAATGCCTTAGTAGCCAGTATATTTACTTGTTGGGTTGCATTGATAGCGTCTTGAACCTGGTAGGCTCATTAAATGATATTGAAGCGCGACATCAGCGTCTTCTTATAGGATTTCCCAATCGGAACGTCCCCTTTGGAGAAAACCACCGAGTTTTCTTCGAGAGCCTCCACCTTGTCGAGGTTGGCGATGTAGGAGCGGTGCACGCGCACAAAGTTTCCGGACGGCAACTTGTGTTCCATGTCCTTCAGGGTAGAACTTACCAGGTATTTCTGGTCTGCGGTTACAATAAAGGAATAGTTGTCGTAAGCCTCCACCCACAGGATGTCGCTGTAATGCACTTTGATGATGCGGTGCTTTACTTTCACAAAGATATAATCGGTCTGCAGGTCGCTCTCTTTGTGGCTCTTGGGCGAAGCCGGTCCTTCCGCATCCCCGTTCTTGGCATTGCTGTCGTGCTTATACAGGGCGATCTCGATTGCGGAGCGAAGATTTTTCTCATCAAAAGGCTTCGCCAGGAAACCATCGGGTTCGGTTTTTTTGGCTCTGTCAAGAGTATCCTTATCTGCGTAGGCAGTCAGGTATATGAAAGGGATATGGAACTCCTCCTTTATCTTCGATCCGATCTCTATCCCATCCGCATCCCCTTTGAGGTTCACATCAAGCAGTACAAGGTCTGGCTGCATGGTCCGGATCATCTCAAGGGTATTTTCACCGGAGTCAATGGCGCATGCCTGATAACCCATCTCTTCGAGCGATGCGGCGATATCTTCAGCGATGATGACTTCGTCCTCCGAAATTAGAATTTTTGGTTTTGTCATAGCATTAATCACATACGTAAAATTGGTCATTTATGATGCCAAAACAAAATGTAATATTGAATTTGTACCATTATTATTTTTAAAATCAATCTTGCCGTTCAGTTTCTTCGTCAGCGATGTCACAAGGTGCAGTCCGAATGAGCGTTTTCTTCTATCCTCAAAATCGTCCGGGAGACCTATCCCATCATCTGCCACAACCAGTACGTAGGCAGGCTTATTCCTAGAGTCGAGACTGATGCGGAGCAGGCCAGTGCGATCCGGAAACGCATACTTCAGTGTATTGGACGCCAACTCATTCACGATCAGACCCAAGGATAAGGCTGTGTCGGCTTCCACCATCAAATTGGGAACATCGAGTTGCAGCCTGACCTGTTGGTTCGTTACGCCATAAGTTGCGTACAGGCCATCGCATATACTTTTAAAATAATCGTGAAGGTTAATGGCAGCCAGATCCTCATGCTGGTAGAGTCGCTCGTGTAAGAGGGCCATTGACCTGACCCGGCCCCTGATCGACTGCATAACCTCCAGCGCCTTCGGATCCTGAATGTGGCGGGCCTGCAGGTTGAGCATACTCATGATAATCTGCAGGTTGTTCTTCACGCGGTGGTGTATCTCTTTGAGCAGAATCTCCTTTTCGCGGTTTTTCTGTTCCAGCAATTCGGTGCGGTGCTGTACCTTCTGTTCGAGGAGCGAGTTCAGCTTCACAAGGCTGCTCTCCCGGAGCCGCACGATACTGATGGCCCCGCCCGAACCGATCAGCAGCAGCAGGACAATGAACCACTCCCGACGCCAGATAGGCGGCACAATCGAGAAAGAGTAGGTAAGCGGGCTCGGGGTCCAATAGCCGTCACCGTTAGAGGCAAGCAGCTGAAAGGTATAGTTGCCGGGGCCAAGGCTGGCATAGGTCGCAAAAGACTGGTCCGTGACGGCAGACCAGTTGTCATCGTGCCCCTTCAGTCTATACCTATACTTTACCCTATCCGGCGCGGTGAGTGAGATGCCGTGAAAATCGAAGGTGAGGTGGTTTTGGGTATGGGGTAGCTTCAGGTTGATGGGAAGTCCGTTGGTTGAGTCGACTTTATGCCCAAGGGCTTCCCAGTCAGTGGGCTTTAAAAACAGCATGATACTGGTCAGGACAGCATAGGGGTATACCCTGTTGCGGCGGTCCATGTCTGGCAGGTACATGGTCAGGCCTTTGGACGTTGCGAACCACACGGTGCCGTCAGGGGTTTGGGTGATGCCCTTGTTACTTACCTCCATCCCTCTGAAACCATCCTGGTTGGCATAGGACCTGAAACTGATTCGGCCTAAACGGTGCAGTTCATCAAGGCGCATCTTCAACACGCTTCTGCTGGTGCCTACCCACAGGAAGTTACTTCTGTCCACATACAGGCTTTTTATACCTTCGTTGGGAAGCCCACTTTGCGAGTTGTATACCTTGAGGGCCTTCCAACTATCATGGAAGGCCAGGATGCCATAGTTGAATCCCCCGAAATAGAGTGTGCCTTTTTTGTCTTCGGCTATTGTCAGTACTTCTTTGAAATTGGCTCCGCTCAGCTCCGGGGCAGGCACGACGTTTCCATTCTTATACCTGAATATGCCATTTTCGGCACCCAGCCATGTTCTGCCGTTTGTATCGCGGTGTATGGTGTATACCTTGCCGGTAATCCCGGGCGGTGAAACAGGAACGACAACTTGCTGGTTGACAGACATGATGGCCATACCTCCGGCCGTTGCCAGCAGCATGTTGCCGGCCTGGTCGGGCATGGCCTGATAGGTCTCTGCCGCGGGCAGCCCCTGCAGTGTGCCGTAATGCCTGACACTTTTGGGGCCTAACCTGTATACGCCCTGGCTGCTGCATACCCAAACGTCGTCTTCGTGCTGTACCCACATGCTGTGCAGGGTGGTTCCTGCGGGCCAAATGTCCGTCCTCAACCAATGGAGAATCCCTCCTTCCATATAAGCAGCATACCCGTCGTCTGTTCCAATCCATACCCTGCCTTTGGTGTCCTGGGCGAGTGCCGAGATCACGGGCTCTTTCACCTGCCCCATATCAAAGTAGTGCACAAACCAAGGGTTGCGGTACTGCATTAGCCCTTGCCCGGATGTTCCAATCCAGATATTGCCCTCCATGTCGGTGGCAATGGCGTTTACTTTGTCCGTGCGCAACCCACTGTAGCGGGTCAGGTGCTGAAACTGTTTGCCGTCGTATTTCAGAGCGCCTTTGTTTCGCATGCTGAGCCATTGGTGCCCATAGGTATCGGTGGTGAAGTCAGTAACGTCAGGAGAGAGCAGGCCGGGCGGAAGCGGGAATCGCTGCAGTTTGTTTTGCCGGAAAATGGCAACACCCTGTGTTGTGCCGACCCAAATAGTACCGGTAGGGGATTGACTAATAGCATTGACGGCATCGTCGGGCAGGCTGCTGTTCGAAGAAGTGTAGTGAGTTATACCTTGTAATGTGGCCCTATATACGCCCTCGGTAGCGCTACCTGCCCAAAGCTCATTGGCCGAAGTGGAAAGCAGAGCATTGTACCGAATAGGAGGCAATGAGTCATGCGATGCGAACTTAGTGCCGGACAGAGAGTATACACCACTGCCCGTCGCCACCCAGATCATGCCAAGGTTATCCTCTGCAATGTCGAACACGCCCCCCGGCGGCAGGCCAGACTCACCATCATAGGTATAGAAACGGTTCCTATTTAATTGCATCAGCCCCTTGTCGCGGGTGCCGATCCAGATACGGCGCTTGCTGTCCTGGAAGAGGCAACTGATGCTGTTGCTGCTCAGCCCATCGCGTTTGGTGTAGGTTTGGAAAGTGGTTCCGTCGAATCGGCTTAGTCCGCCGAGTGTGGCAACCCACAACTGTCCCTTATTATCCTGCAATATATCATTGACCTGAGACTGGGGCAGACCCTGCTCAAGTGACCAGTTGCGGAAGTTGAACTGCTGTGCCTGTGATGTAAGTGCAGGCAGCAGCAGAAAGAGAAGGGTGATGAAGCGCATCAAAAAATTGCAGGCTATAGTTCAGCAAGACATGCAGCTTTATTTTGGTTAAGTTAAAATAAATGCCGTAATGTTTATATTACTGATTTAGCAATAATTTGTTGCTCACGACTGCATCTCAGGCGATGTGCTTAAAATTCGGGACACAGGTATAGTAGGCAGGTTCGTGACAGGTAAAACGGCTACCTGATCAAGAGATGTAATTGTAAGCTATACCTGATGATCGATGGCCAGCAGGTATAGCGCAGTAAAGTAAATCTGTTCAATGCTGGTTAGCGGCGAGATGTCGGTTTATCCCGTTTGGGCAAAAGGTGCTTTTCTCTTCTATTGCCTTTTCCAGGATAGCGTCATTGGCATTGAGGCCGTTGCGGGTATTTTCCGGGTGGTATAAGTGGTAAGCAACACCTCCGAACTTCAGGTTGCGACGCGCTATACCTTGGTTAAGCAACCGAATCACAAACTCGCTGTCCTCTCGGCCCCAACCCACAAAGTCCTCGTTGAAACCGTTCACCTTCACCACGTCTGCGCGCCAGAAAGCCATGTTGCAGCCACGAACCGCCTTAATGTCCTTTTTGCGGGCACTGAACAAACCCGACAATGTTCCGGAACTAATGGCATTGAATCTGTTTTTTATACCTGCTGTAAAAGGCGTGATTTTGTCGATTTGGCCGTTCATCAAGCTTTGGCTGGTTTCGCTGCTCAGCAACACCCGCTTGCCCTGAATAAACTGATCTTTGCGGGCCATACGCCGATGGCTTTTCAGGAAGTCGGGGTGCAGCACCATGTCGCCATCCACCATCACCATGTACTCTCCGCCAGCCATGGCGATGGCTTTGTTGCGGATCTCAGCCAGTCGAAAACCGGTATCAGGGTGCCAGCAATGCCGCACCGGTACCGGCGACTCTTTGGCCAGCGCCTCGATCACGTCACGAGTATCTTCGCGGGAGCCGTCGTCTGCCACGATGATCTCACGCGGAAGCTCGCTCTGCCGGAAAGCACTCTTCAGAACAGTGGCGAGGGCCTCTTTCCAGTTATAGGTTGTGATGATCAGGCTGATGTCGAGGCGTTGGTTTTCTTCGTGCAGTTTCATGTATTTGTAAAAAGTGCCATTGGCATTGGAAAAGGCTATGGCCAGCCCTTCGTACCCATACAGAAACCCGCGTTGCAGCACATAGTTCCTGAAAAGTGAAAAAGCCCATTTTAAGCAGCTCTTCGCAGGCGAGGAGCTTTTACGGAAACGATTCTCCTTGGCGAAGAGCGTTGTATACTGGTTCAACTTGTCCAGTAGCTGCGCTATACTGTCAAAGGAGAAGTGCCTTAATGTACCTTGCAGGTTCTGAACATGCAGCCCTTTCGTCTGGATGTACTCATGCACTGGCAGATCTGCAAAACGGGTGGTGCCTTTGTGGTAAAGGCGCAATACCCAGTCATTATCCCATCCGCACGCCTTTATATGCCTTTTGCCATAGAAATTATGCCGCAGAAAACGGTATACCTGCTGAGGGTTGCTCAGGGCCAATTGGAGGATTTCATCAGCCAGCTCACGTGACAACACTTCATCACTGTCGATGGAAAGGATCCAGGGATGGGTGGCGTGCTGCGCCGCCAGGTTCTTCAAAGGTCCAAAACCAATGAAGGAATGCTCTACGATGCGGGTGTTCGGAAATCTTGTCGCTATGGCCATCGTATCGTCAGTAGAGCCATTATCCAGTACAATTACCTCTGGAAAGCGCTGCAGCGCCTCAAGGCAAGCAGGCAAGTGTTTTTGGCTGTTTTTGGTAAGAATCGTGACGGAGATCGGATGGCTCATGCGTGGTATTGCCCAAAATGATTGCGAGTGCAAAATTAAGTTTTAATGCTTAAATGCGTTAAAAAATTGCATTGGAACTGCTGAATGCTTTGAAAATCCGTATGTTTCTAAAAACGAATTGAATAGGCGTAGCCTGGGTGCCGCATGCAAGCCTATCCTCAGTTAGTGCCCCCTTGCAACCCTACAGGGCTAAGCAAGGTATGTAATTAAAATTTCTATATTTGCGTATAATTACGCGAGCAGGGCTTTGTTAAAAGTACAAAATCAAGTCAAATGAGCGAACAGACAGGTAAACAATTGAGTAAAGAGGAAAAAGATGCACGGTTTGAGGCCGAACTGCTGCCCGTGCTCGACCCTCTGTACAATTTCGCTTACAGGCTCACCCTCGACGAAGATGATGCCAATGACCTGGTGCAGGAGACGTATTTAAAGGCGTACCGCTTCTTCGATTACTTTGAGCAAGGAACTAATGCAAAAGCCTGGCTGTTTCGAATCCTGAAGAACTCCTTCATAAACGAGTTCCGGAAAAAGAGCAAACAGCCTGCCAAGGTAGACTACAGCGAGGTCGAAGGATACTACAATTCGGACGACGTGGAGGGTGAGGGCGGCGTAGCCACTACCACCGACATGCGCACCGAAAGTGTACAGGACCTGATAGGCGATGAGGTCGCCAGTGCCCTGAACGCATTACCGGTTGATTTCAGAACAGTCATCATTCTTTGCGACCTGGAAGGATTCACCTACGAGGAAATGGCCAAAATACTGGACATCCCAATAGGGACTGTGCGCTCCAGGCTTCACCGCGCCCGGAACTCTTTGAAGGAAAAGTTAGAGAAATATGCGAAGAGCATGGGATATAACGGTTAGCAAAATCTAAAGAGTTTGAGTTAAGATGGAATCAAAATTTACAGAAGCGTATCAGAAAATTTCTGAAGACGGGCACGAGTCAGAGTGCGACAAGGTGGCCCGTATGCTGGACCTCATGATTGATGGGGAAGCCTCAACAGAAGAGCAGTCTTATTTTAACACTCACATCGAAGAGTGCATTGCCTGCTTCGAAAGCCATCAAAAGCAAAAACTCCTCAAAGGGCTTGTCAGCGGTCATTTAAAGCGCGTAATTGTGCCGGAAAGCTTAGCTTTGTCCATTAAAGCCAGAATTCAAGTAACCGTATAACCTCCGATGCAAGGAAAGATTATCATTTTTTCGGCTCCCTCCGGTGCCGGCAAGACTACCATTGTAAAGCACCTCTTGCAGGTAAACCCTCATCTCGCCTTCTCAATATCGGCTTGCACCCGCGACAAGCGAGGCCGCTCCGAGGAGAACGGCAAAGACTACTACTTCATAACACCTGAAGAATTTAAGCAAAAAATCGCAAAAGACGAGTTTGTGGAATGGGAGGAAGTGTATGAAGGCGCTTTCTACGGAACACTCAAGTCAGAGATAGAGCGCATCTGGAAAAGCGGCAAGCATGTCATTTTGGATGTGGACGTAAAAGGGGGGCTCAGCATCAAGCATTTTTACAAAGAAAGAGCATTGGCCGTATTCGTAAAGCCTCCTTCAGTAGAAGAGCTTGCCAAACGCCTGCAGGCACGCAACACAGATTCTGCCTCCAGCATTTCCAGCCGTGTGTTCAAGGCGGAGTTCGAGCTTAAGTTCGAGGACCAGTTTGACAAGGTGATCGTGAACGACAACCTGGAGCAGGCTTGCAGCAGGGCTGAAAAGCTGGTAGAAGAATTCCTGAACGCGGAACCAGCAATCGTATGAAGGTAGGGCTGTTATTCGGCTCCTTCAATCCCATTCACATCGGGCACCTGATTTTGGCTAATTTCATGGCCAACAATACAGACCTGGACACAGTGTGGTTGGTAGTGTCGCCGCAGAACCCCTTTAAGCCAAGCAACACATTGCTTCACGAGTTCGACCGGTTGCACATGGTGTCGCTGGCGGTGGCCGATAACCCAAGCCTGGGAGTATCGAACATCGAGTTTAATATGCCTAAGCCGAGCTATACCATCGATACGCTTACTTACCTGCAGGAAAAGTATCCCAGCTATGAGTTTGTGTTGATCATGGGAGAGGACAATCTGCCTCTTTTTCCAAAATGGAAAAACTTTGAGCGCATTCTGGAGTATCACCGAGTATACGTATACCCACGTTCCGGTTCTGCAACCGAGGAGTTACCGGCCATGCCAAACGTGACTTTTATAAAGGCCCCCGTTTTGGATATCTCCGCCACATTCATCCGGAAGTGCATCAAAGAAGAGAAGTCGATAAAGTATATGGTGCCTGATGAGGTTGCCGAGTACATCAAAGTACACAAGCTATACCTATAGTTTGGGACGCAAGACATGGCATGTAAGACACAAAATTTTTTACCGTAAAAAGAAAAGCCCCGCAGCAGTGCGGGGCTTTTCTTTTTTGTTCACAGGAGTAAAGAAAGGTCTTGCGTCCTGTGTCTGATGTCTTGCGTTTTAAAACTAGACCGTCATGATCTCGGCTTCCTTTTTAGTAAGCAGTTCGTCCATCTTCACGATGTAGGCGTCTGTTAGTTTCTGCACTTTGGCTTCGGCGTCACGCACTGCGTCTTCTGATGTGCCTTCTTTCTGCAACTTTCTCAACGAGTCGTTCACGTCCTTGCGGATGTTACGGATGCTGATCTTACCGCTTTCAGTTTCATTCTTCGCTTGCTTCACGAGGTCACGGCGACGCTCCTCAGTCAGTGGCGGAATGTTCAGGCGAATCCCGTCAGCCTCAACCAGTGGGTTCAGGTTCAGGTCGCTGTTCTTGATTGCTTTGCCGATTTCTCCTACCATTTGCTTTTCCCATGGCTTGATCATGAGCGTACGGGCGTCCGGCGCAGTAATGTTGGCCACCTGTGAGATTGGTGTCTGGGAGCCATAATAATCCACACGCAAATCTTCCACCATGGCAGGGGATGCTTTGCCCGCTCTGATCTTAAGCAGTTCTGCATTTGTGTGCTGTAGTGCTTTTTGCATAGACTCCTCGGCTTCGCTGAGGTAAAACTGAATTTCTTCCGTCATATCAATTTTATCTTAAATAGGTTCTTCTGTTTGACTTTACTCTTTATTTATATGTGCAAAAGTACTAATTATTGTCAGATCTGCTGGAGCCTTCCGAAGCCTGCATTTTATCCACTGCCTCTTCTATAGAGTCTGCCAGGTCGTCCATGGAGACAAGCGTACCGATTTTTTCGCCCTGCACCAAACGCTTCAGGTTGTCGGCCTTGTTCATGTCGAACACAATGATTGGAAGGCCATTCTCCTTGCACAGCGTGAAAGCAGTCATGTCCATCACATTGAGTCCTTTCTCAAATACTTCTCTGAAAGAAATATTGGAATAGAAGATCGCATTTGGGTCTTTCTCCGGATCAGCAGAGTAGATGCCGTCCACACGGGTTCCTTTCAGTACCACGTCTGCCTCGATCTCGATGGCACGAAGACTGGCTGCGGAGTCAGTGGTGAAGTACGGATTGCCAGTTCCCGCGCCGAAAATCACGACGCGCCCTTTCTCGAGGTGGCGAACAGCACGGCGGCGAATGTACGGCTCGCATACCTGCTGGATGTTCAAACCGGAAAGCAAACGGGTATAAACGCCCAGCTTTTCGAGTGCGCTTTGCAGCGCCATGCTGTTGATTACGGTGGCCAACATACCCATGTAGTCGCCCTGCACACGGTCCAGTCCTACTTCTTCAGCCTGCACACCTCTAAAGATGTTGCCGCCTCCAATCACGACTGCTACCTCAACGCCCATTGCGGCAACTTCCTTTATCTCCTGCGAGTACTGCATCAGTCTGTTGGAATCGATGCCGTACTGCTGATCTCCCATCAGCGCTTCGCCGCTTAACTTCAGCAATATTCTTTTATACTTCACGGTCGTTTTATAGTAATGTTAATGTTTATGGATGCTCATGTTACGGGAAGGCAGGCTGTGCTGCCCATCGAGCAACACAAAAAAGTTAAAATAGAATCAAAATCTGGTTCTTTTCTACATTTTGCTTCACAGCTACCTTTACTTCCTTAACCACGCCATCACCCGGCGACTTCAGGATGTTCTCCATCTTCATGGCCTCCAGTATCATGATCGGGTCGCCCTTTTTCACTTCCTGGCCAGGCTGCACTTTTATTTCCAGGATCAAACCTGGCATAGGCGCCTTCACATCATTCACTTTCTGGGTGTTAGCGTTGCTCATACCGAGCTTATCCAGCAGGAGGTCAAAACGATCTTTCACGCTCACCGTCTGCTTCACACCATTTATCTTAAACGTGAATGTTTTGGATTGATAATCAGCCTCTACCAACTCTGCCGTGTAAGACTTGTCGTCTTTGATAATGTGGAATGAACTGGGGCCAATGGGAGAGATGTCCCAGTCGAAAGGTGTTCCGTTGAGGAGAATTGCGTCTTTTTGAATATCAACCTGCCATGTATTGTCGTTAGCGGTTTTTATCTGGAGCATCTTTATAAATCAGGTTTGGAAGCTTAAAGATAATTGATTTATCAGAGTATTTTTAGAAATTGAGCTCAAAATTAAAACATTCCATCATGAATCATAGGTTTTTGGGTATAGTTGGTTTAGCCACAGCGATGGCTTTTACAAGTGGCTGTCGTGTAAACAAATCTACAGGGGCAGCGCCGGCAACCGGACCAGTTGCCGATAAGCAGACTACGGCAGCAGTAGCCGCAGTGCCTGTTTGGGCTCCTAAGAATCACGCCTTCAATCCTTCCAAAACCCGTGTTCACGATCTGCTGCACACCAAACTGCGCATAAGTTTCGATTGGGAAAAACAGCACCTGCTTGGTATAGCCGAGTTGACGCTTAAGCCCTACTTCTATCCGCAAAACAAGTTGGTGTTGGATGCCAAAGGGTTTGATATTCACCGTGTGAGCTTGATGAATGGGTTCGACGCCAAAGAACTGCAGTATACCTATGACGGGATGAAACTCACCATCGATCTGGGCAAGACCTTTACCCGCAACGACAAGTTCGTTGTCGAGATCGACTACACGGCTAAGCCCAATGAACTAGCCTTGGGCGGAAGCGACGCGATTACCCAGGACAAAGGCCTCTATTTCATAAACCCAAAAGGCAAGGATCCCGACAAGCCACGGCAGATCTGGACACAGGGAGAGACTGAAGCCAACTCTGCCTGGTTTCCCACCATTGATTCTCC
Source organism: Pontibacter aquaedesilientis (assembly GCF_014773225.1). Classification (GTDB taxonomy): domain Bacteria; phylum Bacteroidota; class Bacteroidia; order Cytophagales; family Hymenobacteraceae; genus Pontibacter; species Pontibacter aquaedesilientis. The sequence goes on from NZ_JACXAJ010000007.1 coordinate 15,975, forward strand.
CAATGAGCGCATGACGCAGGAGCTATACCTTACAGTTGACCCAAAGTTCACAACGCTGTCCAACGGGACCTTTGTGTACTCGCGCAAGAACGCTGACGGGACCAAGACCGACTACTGGAAAATGGATATGCCGCATGCGCCATACCTCACCATGATGGCTATAGGAGAGTTCGCCGTCGTGAAAGACAAATGGCGAAACCTAGAGGTGAACTATTATGTAGAGCCGGCCTATGAAAAAACAGCTAAGAAAATATTCGGGCATACGCCGGAAATGATGGAGTTCTTCTCTCAAAAACTGGGTGTGGATTATCCTTGGTCTAAATACGCGCAAGTAGTAGTCCGTGACTTTGTATCGGGGGCAATGGAAAACACCTCGGCCTCTACCTTTATGGAAGATGTGCAACTGAATGAGCGTGAACTGCTGGATAAAAATTGGGACGGCATTATCGCACATGAGCTTTTCCACCAGTGGTTCGGCGATTATGTAACGACAGAATCCTGGGCCAACCTACCTTTGAATGAGGCTTTTGCCAATTACTCGGAATACCTGTGGGCAGAGCATAAGTTCGGTGCTGATGAAGCCGCATACCTGCACTTGGATGAGCTGGAGCAGTACTTGGACGAGGCGGAAACAAAGCGGGAGCCTCTGATCCGGTATCGTTATGCTGACCGCGAAGACATGTTTGATAGCCATTCCTACGCTAAGGGAGGGCGGGTGCTACACATGCTGCGCAAGTACGTGGGAGATGAAGCCTTTTTCGCCTCGCTCAACCGCTACCTTACCCTGCACAAATTATCTGACGTGGAGGTGGCTGAGCTGCGCATGGCCTTCGAGGATGTAACCGGAGAGGACTTAATGTGGTTTTTCGACCAATGGTTCCTGAGTGCCGGCCACCCGGAACTGAAGGTTAGCCATACCTATCAAAATGGAGGGCTCAGCCTGCAGGTATGGCAACAGCAAGATACGCTTTATGCACCTGTATACCGCCTTCCGGTTAAAGTGGTTACCTGGGAGAATGGTAAAAAGACAGAGCATGCGATCGAAATAACCAAAGCGAAACAAAACTTCCTTTTGCCCGTGAGCGCACAACCACAACTGGTGCTCTTCGACAGTGAACAGCAATTGTTGGGAACTGTCGATCATGCCAAGACAAAAGAAGAGCTGATCTTTCAATTCAGCAACGCGAAGCAGTTTAAGGCTAAATTGAACGCCTTGGAGCAACTGTTAGATGAGATGAGTAGTCCTGACATTCAGAAATTAATGCAAGTGGCCCTTCAGGATGACTTCTGGTTTATAAGAAACGTGGCACTAGAGGCTTTGGGGCAGCTCAAGGGGAAAGAAGCGATGGCGTTTGAGGCGAAGGTAAAGCAGATGGCGCAAAACGATAAGAAAAGTGATGTCAGGGCAGGGGCAATACTGGTGCTCTCAGGTTGGGAGACAGAGCAAGAAAAGTACAAGGCACTGTATGAGCAGGCCATGCGGGATAGTTCCTATAAAGTGGCTGCGGCAGGTATACTGGCTTATGCGGGAACCGGTGCAAAGGACGTAACGCAACGGCTGAGTGCGTTCGAGAAAGAAAAGAACGAGGAGATTGTGCTGGCGCTGGCTTCGTACTATGCTGTGCAGGGAGGACCAACTAAGTACGATTGGTTTATGAAGCAGACCAAAAACGCAAAAGGAGGCGCCCTGTATTACATGCTGCAAAGCCTGGGAGCCTATCTGGCCGTAAACCACGAGGCCAACACACCGGAGGCAATAGCAATGCTTGCAGACCTTGCGCAAAACCATAGCCAGTATTACGTCAGACTGGCTGCCTTCCAGGCGTTGATGGTGCTGTCAGAGCAGGCAGAAATATTAGAATTGCTAAAAGAGATAAAACAAAATGAAAAGGATAAAAGGCTTCTGGAGCTGTATAATCAACTTTCTATATGAAGGGGAGAAAAAAAAGTTGAGAAATTTTTGAAGAATATTTGACTCTAAAGAAAAAGCGCTTAATTTTGCATCTCCTTAGAACAAGGGGCTGGTTCAAAAGCCGGTTTTAAAGTGCTAAGGAGGGTTAAAAAAGTTAGCCCGGTTAAATATTAGGGGAGATTCCAGAGCGGCCAAATGGGACGGACTGTAACTCCGTTGTAGTGATACTTCGCAGGTTCGAATCCTGCTCTCCCCACATTAAAAACCACCTATTTAGGTTTAGTAACATTTGAAGCGGGAGTAGCTCAGTTGGTAGAGCGATAGCCTTCCAAGCTATAGGCCGCGAGTTCGACCCTCGTCTCCCGCTCAATTGCAAATAACGTGCTGCTTGTCATTTATGGGTTTGTTTTAAAGGAATTTCATGTAGATGGATTTCCTTTTTAGTATAAACGCATTTTTAGATAAGTGATGGTAAATAAAGCCGACGTAGCTCAGGGGTAGAGTACTTCCTTGGTAAGGAAGGGGTCGTGGGTTCAATTCCCATCGTTGGCTCAAAGCCCGTTACGTGTAAAGAAAGCGCAACATAACTTTAAACGTTTTAACCTTAATTTAATATCATACAATGGCTAAAGAAACATTTGACCGTTCCAAACCGCACGTAAACATCGGTACTATCGGTCACGTTGACCACGGCAAAACTACCTTGACTGCTGCCATTACGCAGGTATTGGCAAACAAAGGTCTGGCTAAGATGAGAGATTTCTCTTCTATCGATAACGCTCCAGAGGAAAAAGAAAGAGGTATTACAATCAATACTTCTCACGTTGAATACGCAACAGAAAACCGCCACTACGCGCACGTTGACTGCCCAGGTCACGCTGACTACGTGAAGAACATGGTTACTGGTGCTGCCCAGATGGACGGTGCTATCCTTGTGGTTGCTGCAACTGACGGACCAATGCCACAGACTCGTGAGCACATCCTTCTTGCTCGTCAGGTAGGTGTTCCTCAGCTGGTAGTATTCATGAACAAAGTTGACATGGTGGACGATCCAGAGCTTCTTGAGCTTGTTGAGATGGAAATCCGTGAGCTTCTTTCTTTCTATGATTTCGACGGCGATAACATTCCAGTTATCCAAGGTTCTGCTCTTGGTGGCCTGAACGGCGACACAAAGTGGGTAGGCACAATTGAGGCCCTGATGGATGCAGTTGATAACTTTATTCCAATCCCAGCTCGTTTGACTGACCTTCCATTCTTGATGCCAGTTGAGGACGTGTTCTCAATCACTGGTCGTGGTACTGTTGCTACAGGCCGTATCGAGCGTGGTGTAATCAACTCTGGTGAGCAAGTTGAAATTCTGGGTATGGGTGCTGAGAACCTGAAGTCAGTAGTTACAGGTGTTGAGATGTTCCGTAAGATTCTTGACAGAGGTGAAGCTGGTGACAACGTAGGTCTTCTTCTTCGTGGTATAGAGAAAACTGATATCCGTCGTGGTATGGTAATCTGTAAGCCAGGTTCAGTGAAGCCTCACATGAAGTTCAAGGCTGAAGTTTACGTTCTTTCTAAAGAAGAAGGTGGACGTCACACGCCATTCTTCAACAAGTACCGTCCACAGTTCTACTTCAGAACGACAGACGTTACAGGTGAGATCATGCTTCCAGAAGGAGTAGAGATGGTTATGCCTGGTGATAACATCACAATCGAGGTTAACCTGATCAACAAAGTAGCCATGGAGAAAGGTCTTCGTTTCGCTATCCGTGAGGGTGGTAGAACAGTAGGTGCCGGCCAGGTAACTGAAATCCTTGACTAATTATATCTAATTCAAACCCGTTTCTGAAATCTTTTTTAGGAACGGGTTTGTTTTTAATATACTTTTGAATAAATTTGCACTCCAATTAAAATTGGCGTGCATTTTTTTACGGGTGTAGCTCAATTGGTAGAGTAGTGGTCTCCAAAACCATTGGCTGGGAGTTCGAGTCTCTCCACCCGTGCAATTATAATCTATTAAAGCGAAGGCGATGAGCAAAGTAAAAGGCTACATAGACGAGACAGTGGAGGAAATGAAAAACAAAGTTTCATGGCCTTCATATTCTGAACTGCAGAATAGTTCTGTATTGGTGCTAATTGGGTCTTTAATATTTGCCCTGGTTGTCGGAGCGATGGATTTTGTTTTTGACTCCACGCTGTCTTGGTTTTACAACCAGTTTTAATATAGGTCTATGGCTGATTTAAAATGGTATGTAGTTCGGGCGGTAAGTGGCCAGGAAAAAAAGGCTAAAGCTTATCTGGAAAACGAGATAGTAAGGCAGAATCTAGGAGAATACGTTCCTCAAGTGCTTATACCTGCAGAGAAGGTATATGAAATGCGTGGAGGTAAAAAGAAGATCAGAGAACGCAACTTCTTTCCGGGTTATGTGCTAGTTCACGCTGATCTTTCACATGGTGAAGCAGAGCACATTATCATCAGTACACCAGGAGTTATCGGATTCCTGGGGTCTAACGAAGGAGGCCAGACTAAAAAGCCTGTACCGTTACGCCAGTCTGAGGTGAACAGAATCCTGGGAACTGTAGACGAGGCGGAGGAGCAGACAGAAGTGCTGGATACTCCGTTCTTGGTAGGAGAAATGGTGAAGGTGATGGACGGTCCTTTCAGTGGTTTCTCCGGTACAGTAGAAGAGGTGTTCGAAGAACGTAAGAAGCTTAATGTTATGGTGAAGATATTTGGTCGTAACACTCCGGTTGAGCTGAATTACATGCAGGTAGAAAAAGAATCGTAGTAAATACAAATAATGGCAAAGGAAATAAAAGGTTATCTGAAACTTCAGATAAAGGGAGGTGCCGCGAATCCATCGCCACCGGTTGGACCTGCACTTGGTTCTAAAGGTCTTAACATCATGGAGTTCTGTAAGCAGTTTAATGCTAGAACCCAGGATAAGCCAGGACAAGTGTTACCAGTATTGATTACAATATACGCAGATAAGTCCTTCGACTTCGTGGTTAAGACGCCACCTGCTCCAGTATTGCTAATGGATGCTGCTAAAATTAAGGGAGGTTCTAAGGAGCCTAACCGTAACAAAGTAGGTTCAGTTACATGGGATCAGGTAAGAGAGATTGCAGAACTGAAAATGCCTGATTTGAATGCTTTCAAGCTAGAGTCTGCCATGAAAATGGTAGCTGGTACAGCAAGAAGCATGGGTATTACAGTGTCTGGAAACGCTCCGTGGAACGAATAATTAGAGTTAAAGGATAATGGCGAAGATTTCAAAGAACAGGAAAGCAGCCCTAGAAAAGGCTGACCTGACAAAAGAGTATTCTTTAACAGATGCGGCTTCAGTAGTAAAGGAAATTACTTTTACCAAGTTTGATGCCTCTGTTGATATTGATGTACGCTTAGGCGTTGACCCTCGCAAGGCTGACCAAATGGTTCGTGGTATTGTTACCCTTCCTCACGGTACTGGTAAAGATGTAAAAGTTCTTGCACTCGTTACTCCTGACAAAGAGCAGGAGGCGAAAGACGCCGGTGCTGACTTCGTTGGTCTTGATGATTATATCCAAAAGATCGAAAAAGGCTGGACAGATGTAGACGTGATCATCACGATGCCTGCTGTAATGGCTAAAGTTGGTCGTTTGGGCAGAATATTAGGCCCACGTAACTTGATGCCAAACCCTAAGTCTGGCACTGTTACACAAGATGTAGCGAAAGCAGTTAAGGAAGTAAAAGCAGGTAAGATAGACTTCAAAGTTGACAAATATGGTATCATCCATACAAGTGTTGGCAAAGTGTCTTTTGCACCTGAGCAACTTGCCGCCAATGCAGCAGAAGTAATCGCTACATTAAACCGTCTGAAGCCATCTTCAGCAAAGGGTACTTACATTAAGAGCATAACATTGTCTAGTACAATGAGCCCGGCCGTAATCGTTGACAAGAACGCAACTATCTAAGAACATGACCAGGGAAGAAAAAGAGATAATTGTTAAAGACCTGAGCGAGAAGTTAGCTAACACTAATTACTTCTATATCACAGATTCCTCTGCTATGACAGTAGCAGGCATCAACCAGTTCAGGAGAATGGCCTTCGATAGAGGTCTTGAGTATAAAGTTTACAAAAACACACTCATCAAGAAAGCACTGGATACACTGGACACAGACACTACAGCCCTAACAGGCGTATTGAAGGGTTCATCTGGTATTTTGTTTTCTACTGAGTCTGGCAATGCTCCGGCAAAGCTTATCAAAGACTTTAGAAAAAAAGGTAACACGCTTCCACTTTTAAAGGGTGCCTTTATTGATAGCGGGATATATGTTGGAGATGACCAACTTGAGACCCTATCAAACATCAAGTCTAAGAATGAGCTCATCGGAGATATCATTGGCTTACTTCAATCTCCAGCTAAAAATGTTGTTTCTGCTCTCCAGAGCAGCGGCGGTAAATTGGCCGGTATCCTGAAGACTTTATCTGAAAAAGAATAATTTAAAAACGTAATCAATAAGTAACTTTTAATTTCAATAAAATGGCAGATTTGAAAGCATTCGCTGAGCAGTTAGTAAACTTGACTGTGAAAGAGGTTAATGAACTAGCTACAATTCTTAAGGACGAGTATGGTATCGAGCCAGCTGCTGCTGCTCCAGTTATGATGGCTGGTGGCGCAGGTGCTGAAGGAGGCGCGGCTGCAGAAGAAAAAACTTCTTTTGACGTAATCCTTAAGTCAGCAGGTGCATCTAAACTAGCAGTTGTTAAGCTAGTGAAAGAACTTACTGGTCTTGGTCTGAAAGAAGCTAAAGAACTGGTAGACGGCGCTCCTAAGCCACTTAAAGAAGGTGTTGCTAAGGACGAAGCAGATTCATTGAAGAAATCTTTGGAAGAAGCTGGTGCTGAAGTAGAGGTTAAATAATCTCACTTACCAACATACCGATAACAGGTAGACCTGGCATATTCGTCAGGTCTTTTCCTGTTTGTATATGGATTCATCTGATGAATCCTTTTTTTGCCCGTAGCGAGTTTAAAAGCTATGCGCTGGAATCATATTGTAAACGTTAAAATTCCACAGCTTTGGCTAAGAATAAAACGACAGAGCGAATCAATTTTGCCTCTATAAACCCGGTTATTGACTACCCTGACTTCCTGGATGTTCAGTTACAGTCATTCCAGGACTTCTTCCAGTTGGAAACTCCAGCTGAGAATAGGGCTCAGGAAGGTTTGTTCAAGGTGTTCGCTGAGAACTTTCCGATTTCTGATTCACGAGAGAACTTCGTACTCGAGTTTATCGACTACCATATTGACCCACCAAAATACTCAGTAGATGAGTGTATTGACAGAGGGCTCACTTATTCGGTTCCGCTTAAAGCCAAACTTCGTCTTATCTGTAATGATGAAGACAATGAAGACTTTGAAACGATCGAACAAGAGGTTTTCTTGGGTAACATTCCATACATGACGGAAAAAGGCTCCTTTGTTATCAATGGAGCTGAACGCGTTATAGTATCTCAACTCCATAGATCACCAGGTGTGTTCTTTGCACAAAGCAAGCACACAAACGGTACAAAACTGTATTCTGCCAGAATCATTCCTTTTAAAGGATCTTGGGTTGAGTTTGCGACGGACGTAAATAACGTGATGTATGCTTACATCGACCGTAAGAAAAAGTTTCCTGTTACGACACTTTTGCGTGCGATAGGCTATGGAACGGACAAGGATATCCTGGATCTGTTCGGCCTCTCTGAGGAAATCCCAGCAACAAAGTCTAATCTTAAAAACGCGATAGGCAGAAAGCTGGCGGCGCGTGTACTAAGAACCTGGACTGAAGACTTTGTGGATGAAGATACAGGTGAAGTTGTATCGATCGACCGTAACGAAGTACTCCTTGAGCGTGATTCAGAAATCACAGCGGAAGATATTGATGTAATACAGGATTCTGGTGTTAAATCTATTATTCTACACCGCGAGAACGTAAACATTGCTGACTACGCAATCATTTACAATACTCTTCAGAAAGACAATTCTAACTCGGAGAAAGAAGCGGTAGAGCAGATTTATCGTCAGCTCCGTAATACTGAGGCGCCTGATGAAGAGACAGCACGTGATATTATTCAGAAGCTGTTTTTCTCTGACAAACGCTACGATCTGGGTGAAGTTGGTCGCTATAGAATCAATAAGAAACTTGGCCTTGATACAAATTGGGATGCAAAGGTTCTGACCAATGAGGATATTGTCCTGATTGTGAAGTACCTGATCGGTTTGATTAACTCGAAAGCTGTGGTGGATGATATTGACCACTTGAGCAACCGTCGTGTTAGAACGGTTGGTGAGCAGCTTTATGCGCAGTTCGGTGTAGGTCTAGCCCGTATGGCCAGAACGATCAAGGAACGCATGAACGTACGTGATAACGAGGACTTCAAACCTGTTGATTTGATCAACGCACGTACGCTTTCATCTGTGATTAATTCGTTTTTTGGAACCAACCAGCTTTCACAGTTCATGGACCAGACGAACCCACTAGCGGAGGTAACGCATAAGCGTCGTGTCTCTGCACTGGGGCCAGGCGGTCTGTCCAGAGAGCGTGCTGGTTTCGAGGTACGTGACGTTCACTACACTCACTATGGACGTCTGTGTACAATTGAAACTCCAGAAGGACCGAACATCGGTTTGATCTCTTCTTTGTGCGTTCATGCTCGGGTTAACCACATGGGTTTTATCGAAACTCCTTACCGTAAGGTAAATGAAGGTATAGTGGAGATGAATGGAACGGTGGAATACCTGACTGCTGAAGAAGAAGATACCCACCACATTGCACAGGCCAATGCCATTATCGATGATAAAGGTAACTTCATAAATGATAGAGTAAAGGGACGATTCGAGGGTGACTTCCCGGTAGAAGAGCCTAAGACCTATACCTACATGGACGTTGCGCCAAACCAGATTGTATCGGTAGCTGCCTCGTTGATTCCATTTTTGGAGCACGATGACGCGAACCGTGCCTTGATGGGATCAAACATGCAGCGCCAGGCAGTTCCACTTTTGAAGCCGGAAGCCCCTATTGTGGGTACAGGTTTAGAAAGAAGAGCTGCGATTGACTCTAGAGCATTAGTAATTGCTGAAGGTGACGGCTTAATTGATTTTGTTGATGCCAATAAGATTGTAGTAAAGTACGATCTGACAGAAGAAGAGAAACTGGTTGCCTTCGATGCAGAATTCGTTACATACAACCTGATCAAGTTCCGAAGAACTAACCAGGATACCTGCATTAACTTAACACCAATTGTCTATACCGGACAGCGTGTAACGAAAGGTCAGCCGCTTTGCGAAGGATACGCCACCAACAACGGTGAACTAGCAATAGGCCGAAACATGCAGGTGGCGTTCATGCCTTGGCAAGGATATAACTTCGAGGATGCTATTGTTATCTCTGAAAAAGTAGTAAGAGATGACATCTTTACTTCTATACACATTGAGGAGTTCGAACTTGAGGTTCGTGAGACGAAGCGTGGTGAAGAAGAACTGACTTCTGAGATTCCGAACGTAAGTGAGGAAGCTGTGAAGAATTTGGACGAAAACGGTATCATCCGTATAGGAGCTGAAGTTCGTGAAGGTGACATCCTGATCGGCAAGATCACACCGAAAGGTGAGACAGACCCAACTCCGGAGGAGAAACTTCTTCGTGCTATCTTCGGAGATAAAGCCGGTGACGTGAAGGACGCCTCGCTTAAGGCGCCACCATCACTGAACGGTGTTGTTATTGAAACGAAGCTTTTCTCTAGACCTAAGAAAGACAAAAACCTACGGGCCAAGTCTAAGAAAGAGGTAGAAGAGCTTAAAGTGAAATACTCAAAGGATTTGACTGCCATTAAGAACGTAATGGTTGACAAACTGGTGACTTTGTTGGAAGGCAAAACGTCTCAAGGCATCAAACACAAGTTTGGTGATGAGATTCTTACTAAAGGCGTTAAGTTTTCTAAGAAAAACATCATAGAGGCCCTATTCCCTGAGAAGAACCCATACAAGGACGAAAGTAACTATGCGGTTCCGGAAGAGGTGAATATGTTTAAGGACCTTATTCTTGAGAATTGGACAGCTGATGAGAAAACCAATAGCATGCTGTTGGAACTTGTTAAGAACTACAACAAGCGCCGCAACATCACGTCAGCCCACTTCAAGCGTGAGCGTTTCACTTTAGAAGTAGGAGATGAACTGCCAGCAGGAATCGTTCAACTTGCCAAAGTGTACATCGCCAAAAAGCGTAAGCTCAAAGTAGGTGACAAGATGGCGGGTCGTCACGGTAACAAGGGTGTAGTAGCCCGTATCGTGCGTGAAGAAGATATGCCATTCCTGGAGACAGGTGAACCAATGGACATCGTCTTGAATCCGCTAGGTGTACCTTCAAGGATGAACATCGGTCAGATTTATGAGACGGTACTTGGATGGGCTGGAAAGAAATTGGGCAGAACTTATGCTACTCCAATTTTTGACGGTGCTACAGAAGATCAGGTTTCTGCAGAACTGGCTGAGGCAGGACTTCCTAAGTTCGGACGTTCATACCTGTATGATGGTTTGTCAGGCGATCGTTTTGACCAACCTGTAACAGTTGGTATCATTTACATGCTGAAACTGGGTCACTTAGTTGACGATAAGATGCACGCTCGTTCGATCGGTCCATACTCACTGATTACACAGCAGCCATTGGGTGGTAAAGCCCAATTCGGTGGTCAGCGTTTTGGTGAAATGGAAGTGTGGGCACTAGAGGCATTCGGTGCATCAAACGTACTGCAGGAAATACTTACAGTGAAATCTGACGACGTGATCGGCCGTGCGAAAGCCTATGAGGCAATTGTAAAAGGCGATGTGTTGCCAAAGCCAAATATCCCGGAATCATTCAATGTACTGATTCACGAGTTAAGAGGTCTGGCGCTCGAAATCACGTTAGAGTAACTAAAGTTTAAGCTGAGCGCTTTGGCATATTGCCGGAGTGCTCAGCATACTTTATGCGGATTAGCGTAAGGCATATTCATTGTATCGACATTATTATAATAATATGGCATTTGCAAAAAACAAAAAGCTAACTCAGGACTTCTCCAAAGTAACGATCAGCTTGGCTTCTCCAGAGTCGATTCTGGAAAGATCAAATGGCGAGGTTACAAAGCCTGAGACAATCAACTATAGAACCTATAAGCCTGAGATGGGTGGTTTATTCTGTGAAAGAATATTCGGACCTGTAAAGGACTGGGAATGCCACTGCGGAAAATATAAGAGAATCAGATATAAGGGTATCATCTGCGACCGTTGCGGTGTAGAGGTTACTGAGAAAAAAGTGCGTCGTGAGCGCATGGGGCACATCGAGCTGGTAGTTCCTGTTGCTCACATCTGGTACTTCAAATCTCTTCCAAATAAAATAGGTTATCTGTTAGGCTTGCCAACCAAGAAGCTTGACCAGATCATCTATTATGAAAGATATGTAGTTATCCAACCTGGTATACTGGCAGAAGATGGGGTAAACACGCTGGACTTCCTGACAGAAGACGAATACCTGGATATGATTGACAAGCTCCCTCGCGAGAACCAGATGTTGGACAATAATGATCCAAATAAGTTCATCGCGAAGATGGGTGCTGAGGCATTACAAATGCTGTTGGAGCGAACGAACTTGGACGATTTGTCCTACGAGCTTCGTCATGCTGCTGCTCACGAGACTTCACAACAGCGTAAAGCTGAAGCTTTAAAGCGTCTTCGTGTGGTAGAGGCGTTCCGTGATGCAACAACAAGAATCGAAAACAGACCAGAGTGGATGATCATCCGTATGGTGCCTGTTATTCCACCTGAGCTTCGTCCGCTTGTTCCATTGGATGGTGGCCGTTTTGCTACATCTGACTTGAACGACCTTTACAGACGTGTTATTATCCGTAACAACCGTCTGAAGCGTCTGATCGAGATCAAAGCTCCAGAGGTAATTCTCCGTAACGAGAAGCGTATGCTTCAAGAGGCGGTAGACTCCCTGTTTGACAACTCACGTAAAGTGAACGCTGTTCGTGCAGAAGGTAACCGTGCACTGAAGTCGCTTTCTGACATGTTGAAAGGTAAGCAGGGACGTTTCCGTCAAAACTTGCTTGGTAAGCGTGTTGACTACTCTGGTCGTTCGGTAATTGTTGTTGGACCTGAACTGAAGCTGCATGAGTGCGGTCTGCCTAAGAATATGGCAGCTGAGCTCTTCAAGCCGTTTATCATCCGCAAGCTAATCGAAAGAGGCATCGTGAAGACGGTGAAGTCTGCCAAGAAGATTGTGGACCGTAAGGATCCTGTTGTTTGGGATATCTTGGAGAACGTGCTGAAAGGCCATCCAGTGCTCCTTAACCGTGCTCCTACACTCCACAGATTGGGTATACAGGCTTTCCAGCCAAAGCTGATCGAAGGAAAAGCAATACAGCTGCACCCATTGGTATGTACGGCATTCAACGCTGACTTTGACGGTGACCAGATGGCGGTGCACGTTCCTCTCGGACCTGCAGCGGTACTGGAAGCCTCTATGCTGATGCTTGCTTCACATAACATCCTGAACCCGGCGAATGGTGCACCAATTGCGGTACCTTCTCAGGACATGGTACTTGGTCTATACTACGTATCGAAAGGAAAGCGTAGCACAGAAAATGAGATTATACCTGGTGAAGGCATGAGCTTCTACTCTGCGGAGGAAGTTATCATCGCAATCAACGAAGGCCGTCTATCTAAGCAAGCTTACATTAAAGTAAGAGCTAAGATAAAAGACGAAAAAGGCGAACTGGTTACGAAACTCATCGAGACAGTAGCAGGCCGCGTAATCTTCAACCAGTTTGTGCCAGAAGAGGTGGGATACATTGATGAACTGTTGACGAAGAAAAAGCTTCAGCAGATCATTTCACGAGTATTCAAAGAAACGGGTATGGCCCGTACCGCCCACTTCCTTGATGATATCAAAACACTAGGTTTCCAGTCTGCCTATAAAGGCGGTCTGTCAATGGGTCTGGGTGACATACAGATTCCAGCAGAGAAGGATATTCTGGTAGCACAGGCTAAGAAGGATGTAGATGCTGTATGGCAAAATTACTCCATGGGTCTGATCACAGACAATGAGCGTTATAACCAGGTGATCGATATCTGGACTCGTATCAACAACCAGATTACCGAAACGTTGATGCGCCGTCTGGAGAATGATGATCAGGGTTTCAACTCAATCTTTATGATGATGCACTCCGGTGCTCGTGGTTCGAGAGAGCAGATCCGTCAGTTGGGTGGTATGCGTGGTCTGATGGCGAAACCTCAGAAATCATTGCAAGGCTCAGTAGGTGAGATTATTGAAAACCCGATTCTTTCTAACTTTAAGGAAGGTCTTGATGTAATCGAGTACTTTATCTCTACTCACGGTGCCCGTAAAGGTCTAGCCGATACGGCTCTTAAGACTGCGGATGCTGGTTACCTGACTCGTCGTTTGGTAGACGTATCGCAGGACGTAATCGTGAATGAGGAAGATTGCGGTACGCTGAGAGGTCTGGAAGTGAGCGCACTGAAAGACAACGAAGATATCGTGGAGTCTCTATCAGAACGTATCCTTGGCCGTGTAACAGTACATGATGTATACGATCCTATTACAAATGAACTGATTGTAGAGTCTGGAGATGAGGTGACTGAAGAAGTAGCTCGTGCAATTGAGAACACGGCTATTGAAACGGTGGAGATTCGCTCAGTTCTTACCTGTGAGTCTAAGCGCGGAATATGTGCTAAGTGCTACGGCCGTAACCTGGCAACAGGCTTTATGGTGCAGAAAGGTGAGGCTGTAGGAGTTATTGCCGCGCAGTCAATCGGTGAACCAGGTACGCAGTTGACACTTCGTACATTCCACGTGGGTGGTACTGCTTCAAACATTGCGGTAGACGCAATGATCAGAGCTAAGTTCGCAGGTAAGATCGAGTTTGAAGATGTGCGTACAATTGAGACCATCAACAACGAAGGAGATCCGGTGAAAGTGGTAATGGGTCGTTCAGGTGAGGTGAAGATCGTAGATCCAACTTCAGGTAAGCTTCTTATCAGTAACCACGTTCCTTATGGTTCATTCATTACTGTAAATGAAGGCCAAATCGTTGAAAAAGGAGATCAGCTGTGTATGTGGGATCCATATAACGCAGTTATACTTTCTGAATTTGACGGTGAGATCTCTTACGAATCGATCATTGAAGGTATCACATATCGTGAGGAGTCCGATGAGCAGACGGGTTACCGTGAAAAAGTAATTATAGACACGAAGGACAAGACGCAAAACCCTGCCATATTGGTAAACCCTAAAAATGGTGAGTCAAAAGGCTATAACATTCCGGTAGGTGCTCACTTGACAGTTGAAAATGGCGAGAAAATCAAAGCTGGTCAAATCCTGGTAAAGATTCCTCGTGCTATCGGTAAGACAAGGGATATTACAGGTGGTCTGCCACGAGTTACTGAACTGTTCGAAGCCCGTAATCCATCTAATCCGGCAGTTGTGTCTGAAATTGATGGTGTAGTAACATACGGAAGCGTGAAGCGTGGTAATCGTGAAATCTTCATTGAGTCGAAAGACGGGGTGAAGAAGAAATACATGGTACCGCTTTCTAAGCACATACTTGTTCAGGACAATGACTTCGTGCGTGCAGGTATGCCTCTATCTGATGGTGCAATTACACCAAATGATATCCTTAATATTCAAGGACCAGGCGCAGTACAAGAGTATCTAGTAAATGAGATACAGGAAGTATACCGCTTACAGGGTGTGAAAATCAATGATAAGCACATTGAAGTTGTTGTTCGCCAGATGATGCAGAAAGTTGTGATTATCGACGCAGGTGATACTAGTTTCCTAGAACACCAGGTAGTAGATAAGATCAACTTCATGGAAGAGAACGACCGCATCATTGACATGAAAGTGGTAGAAGATGCAGGTGACTCCAGTAACTTTAAACCAGGACAAATCGTGACAACCAGAAGACTTCGGGATGAAAATTCCAGTCTGAAGCGACGAGATTTGAAATTGGTAACAGTACGTGATGCTTCTCCAGCAGTATCGAGACCAACATTGCAAGGTATAACGCAGGCTTCATTGGGAACTCAAAGCTTTATTTCTGCGGCATCATTCCAGGAAACCACGAAAGTACTAAGCGAGGCAGCAATCAAAGGCAAGGCAGACGAACTGCTTGGTCTAAAGGAAAACGTGATCGTAGGTCACCTTATCCCAGCCGGTACAGGTTTACGGGAATACCAGAAAATGATTGTTGGCAGTCAAGAAGAGTATGACCAACTGGTAGAGTCCAAGAAAACTGGAACGGGTAGCCGTGCCAGACAGCAAGAGTTACAGAATAACAAATAATCAGGTATGGCAGGGGAACTGAAAAATCAAGACCAAATTAACATTGAGCTTTCTGAAGAGATAGCAGAGGGAGAATATGCCAATCTGGCCATGATCGCCCATTCAAGCGGTGAATTTGTAATTGATTTTATAAGACTAATGCCAGGATTGCCGAAAGCAAAAGTAAAATCTAGAATCGTTATCACGCCAGAGCACGCTAAGAGATTATTAGCGGCTCTGGCCGATAACATTCAAAAATTTGAAACAAGCTTTGGTGAAATTAAGCCAGCAAACGAGGCCCCTTCCTTCCCGATGAACTTCGGAGGAACTATGGGTGAAGCCTAAGGTGCTAATAATTAATGAATTAAAATTTTGAAATTGCAAAGTGATTTTCCTACCTTTGCAGACCAAATTTTAGAGTGAAAAAAATCTATAATTAACAAATTATAAATGCCTACTATACAGCAATTAGTAAGAAAGGGAAGAGAGAAATTAACTTCAAAGTCGAAGTCTCCTGCCCTAGATTCATGCCCACAACGCCGTGGTGTATGTACAAGAGTGTACACAACCACTCCTAAGAAGCCAAACTCAGCTATGCGTAAAGTAGCTAGGGTTAGACTTACAAACGGAAAAGAAGTGAACGCCTATATCCCTGGTGAAGGACATAACCTGCAGGAGCACTCAATTGTGCTTATCAGAGGTGGTAGAGTGAAAGACCTTCCAGGTGTACGTTATCACATCGTGCGCGGTGCTTTAGATACAGCCGGAGTTAGCGGCCGTCTTCAGTCTCGTTCTAAGTATGGTGCAAAGAGACCTAAGCCAGGACAGCCAGCAGCTGCAGCAGGTAAAGGTGGTAAGAAAAAATAATTGATAGAGTAATAATATAATGAGAAAAGCAAAGCCTAAAAGTAGAGTTCTCCTTCCAGACCCAAAGTTCAAAGAGACCTTAGTAACACGCTTCGTAAACTATCTGATGGAAGATGGTAAGAAAAGTATTGCTTATGGTATCTTCTATGATGCTGTAGAATTAGTAGAGCAAAGAACGAAAGAGAACGGCCTTGAGACTTGGAAGAAAGCATTGAACAATGTTATGCCAAGTGTAGAGGTTAAAAGCCGCCGTGTGGGTGGTGCTACTTTCCAAGTGCCGACTGAGGTTCGTCCGGACCGCAGAGTATCTCTTGGTATCAAGTGGATGATTTCTTACGCTCGCAGAAGAGGTGAGAAGACAATGAAAGACAAATTGGCTGGCGAGATTATCGCAGCTGCAAAAGGTGAAGGTGCTGCCGTTAAAAAGAAAGACGACACGCACAGAATGGCCGAGGCTAACAAAGCATTCTCACACTTTAGATTTTAATTAATGGCACGCGATTTAAGATTAACAAGAAATATCGGTATTGCTGCGCACATTGATGCTGGTAAAACAACTACTACTGAGCGAATCCTTTACTATGCTGGTGTAAGCCACAAGATAGGTGAAGTTCACGATGGTGCAGCTACAATGGACTGGATGGAGCAAGAGCAGGAGAGAGGTATTACAATTACTTCTGCAGCTACTACAGTAAACTGGAATTATAGAAACGAGCAGTACCATATCAACATCATTGATACTCCTGGTCACGTGGATTTCACCGTAGAGGTAAACCGTTCGCTGCGTGTATTGGATGGTCTGGTGTTCCTTTTTAGTGCTGTTGATGGTGTAGAGCCTCAGTCAGAGACTAACTGGAGACTTGCTGACAACTATAAAGTGGCACGTATCGGTTTCGTTAATAAAATGGACCGTTCTGGCGCTGATTTCCTTGCAGTATGCAAGCAAGTAAAAGAAATGCTAGGCAGTAATGCTGTAGCACTTCAGCTGCCAATAGGTTCTGAAGATAATTTCAAAGGTGTAGTTGACCTGGTGAACTTCAGAGGTATCGAGTGGAACGAAGAAGATAAAGGTATGACCTTTACTGAAGTTCCAATTCCAGACGATATGATGGAAGAAGCAGAGGAGTACAGAGAGAAGCTTCTTGAGGCAGTGGCAGAGTACGATGAATCTTTAATGGAGAAATACTTTGAAGATCCAAGCTCAATCACTGAAGATGAGATTTTGGCTGCTCTTCGCGCTGCTACGATTGACATGGCGATAGTACCGATGCTTTGCGGTTCATCTTTCAAAAACAAAGGTGTACAGACAATGCTTGACTACGTAATGGCGCTTTGCCCATCACCGATGGATAAAGAAAGCATTATCGGTACTAATCCTGACACAGGGGATGAAGTAGCAAGAAAGCCAAGTGAGAAAGAGCCATTTGCAGGCCTTGCCTTCAAAATCGCAACTGACCCTTACGTAGGTCGTCTATGCTTCGTGCGTGCTTATTCAGGTGTTCTTGAATCAGGTTCTTATATATTCAATTCGCGTTCAGGCAACAAGGAGCGTATATCACGTATCTTCCAGATGCACGCGAATAAGCAAAACCAGATTGATAAACTGCAAGCAGGTGATATTGCAGCCGTTGTTGGTTTTAAAGACATCAAAACAGGAGATACCCTATGTGATCAGAACGCAAAAATCGTTCTAGAGTCCATGGATTTCCCTGAACCAGTAATTGGATATGCGATTGAGCCAAAAACTCAGGCGGACTCTGATAAAATGGGTATGGCTATCGCGAAGCTTGTTGAAGAAGATCCAACACTTCAGGTTAATACAGACGAGGAAACTGGTCAAACTATCCTGAGAGGTATGGGAGAACTTCACCTGGAGATCATTATTGATCGTATGAAGCGTGAATTCAAGGTAGAATTGAATCAGGGTGCACCACAGGTTGCTTACAAAGAAACAATTACCAAGACTGTTGAACACAGAGAAGTATTCAAAAAGCAGTCAGGTGGTCGTGGTAAGTTTGCCGACATTGTGTTCACAATGGGACCAAGAGAAGATGGTAAGCAAGGGCTTGAGTTCGAAAATGCGATTGTGGGCGGTGTGATTCCAAGAGAATTCATTCCAGCCGTGCAAAAAGGTTTCGAAGAGGCGATGAAGAACGGTATTCTAGCTGGCTTCCCAATCGACTCTATGAAAGTGCGTTTGTTCCATGGTTCATTCCACGATGTAGACTCTGATTCACTTTCATTTGAACTTGCTGCACGTCAGGGTTTCAAAGAGGCTGGTAAGCAGTGTGCACCAAAACTGTTAGAGCCAATCATGGCTGTTGACGTAGTTACTCCTGATGAATATACTGGTCCTGTAACAGGTGACTTGAACAGAAGAAGAGGTATCATGAAGGGAATGGATACTAAAGGTACATCTACAGTTGTGAAAGCAGATGTTCCGCTTTCTGAACTGTTTGGTTATGTAACAGACCTTCGTACAATTACTTCAGGAAGAGCTACTGCCTCACTTACTTTCTCACACTATGAGCAAGTACCACAAAACCTGGCAGATGGTATCATTGCAAAATTAAAAGGAACTGCAGCTAAATAGTAGTAAAGATAATGAATCAGAAAATTAGAATTAAGCTTAAGTCTTACGACCACAATCTGGTAGACAAGTCGTCTGAAAAGATTGTAAAAGCTGTAAAAGCTACTGGAGCAATCGTAAGCGGACCAATTCCTCTTCCAACTGAAAAGGATAAGTTTACAGTACTACGTTCACCACACGTTAACAAGAAGTCTCGTGAGCAGTTTCAGCTTTGCACTTACAAGCGTTTAGTTGATATCTACTCTACAAGCTCTAAAACAGTAGACGCCTTGATGAAGCTAGAGCTTCCTAGCGGTGTAGATGTAGAAATCAAAGTTTGATAATAACTACAATCATAAAAAAAGAGAACCAGTACTGGTTCTCTTTTTTTATGTACTGATTAATAATATTTTAGACAAAAGTTGCTAAAGAATTTTAAAATTCATTAACTTTGCACTCCCTTAGCAAAAGCTGAGGGCTAAAATAATTATATCCATCTTTTAAAAAACAAGTTGAATGCCTGGAATTATCGGTAAAAAAATCGGAATGACAAGCCTCTTCACAGCAGATGGTAAATACACTCCAGTTACGCTTATCCAAGCAGGCCCATGTGTAGTTACTCAGGTGAAGACGGTTGAGACTGATGGCTATGCAGCTGTACAGCTTGGCTATGGCGAGAAGAAGCTTAAAAGAGTAACAAAAGCGGAAGCTGGTCACTACAAGAAAGCTAATACGTCAGCTAAGAAAAAAGTTGCTGAATTCGATGTAGAAGGTATATCTCTGAATCTTGGTGATTCAGTTGATGTAAATCTCTTCGAAGAAGGAGAATTTATTGATGTAGTGGGAACATCAAAGGGTAAAGGTTTTCAAGGTGTAGTAAAACGCCACAACTTTGCCGGTGTTGGCGGTCAGACGCACGGTCAGCACAACAGAGCAAGACACCCTGGTTCAATTGGTGCATGTTCTTGGCCGTCACGAGTATTCAAAGGAATGCGCATGGCAGGAAGAATGGGCGGTAATAGAGTTAAGATTCAGAACTTAACTGTATTGCGTGTTATTGCAGAGAAAAATCTGTTGGTAGTTAGTGGCTCTGTACCAGGTGCCAAAAATTCTTACGTGTTAATTGAGAAATAAAATGGAGCTTTCTGTATTGAATATCAAAGGTGAAGATACAGGTAGAAAGGTGAGCCTTTCTGATGCTGTATTTGGCGCCGAGCCAAATGAGCATGCAATGTATCTTGACGTGAAACAGTACCTGGCTAATCAAAGACAAGGTACGCACAAGTCGAAAGAAAGAAACGAAGTAGCCGGATCTACCAAAAAGATCAAAAAGCAAAAAGGTACTGGTGGCGCTCGTGCAGGCAGTATAAAAGCTCCGCTTTTTGTGGGTGGTGGTAGAGTTTTTGGTCCAAAGCCAAGAAACTATAGCTTTAAGCTTAACAAAAAACTGAAAGAAGTAGCCAGAGTATCAGCACTTTCTTTATTGGCGAAAGACAATAAGGTTTCTTTGTTAGAAGCTTTCACATTTGAAACTCCTAAAACGAAAGAGTTTAAGAATATACTTAGCAATCTTCAGGTAACTGGAAAAACTTTATTGGTTTTGCCAGCAGTTGATTCGAATGTAATTCTCTCTGGAAGAAACCTTAACAAGGTTAAAATTTCGACTGCTAGTGACCTAAACACATACGACCTTTTAAATACGGATCGTGTGCTGTTGGTAGAGGAGTCTGTAAACATTATTGAAAACCTCCTAAGCGCATAACAATGAATATTCTGAAAAAACCGCTTCTGACGGAAAAATTCGCTGCCATGAATGAGGTTGGAAAGTATGCTTTCGAGGTGAACATCAAAGCCAACAAGGTTGAAATCAAAAAGGCAGTTGAAAAGCTTTATGGTGTTACTGTTGAGAAGGTAGCTACCATGAAGACGCAAGGTAAAGTAAAGAGCAAGTATACCAAATCGGGTGCTGTATCTGGCCGCGCGGCTTCAAAGAAAAAAGCAATCGTAACCTTGAAAGAGGGCGAAGTGATAGACTTTTATAGCAGCATTTAATTAATTAACAATGGCTTTAAAGAAGTTAAGACCAACAACACCAGGTCAAAGATTCCGAGTAGCCCCGGCGTTCGAAGAGATCACCACAGCTACACCCGAGAAATCTTTGTTGGCACCTATTAAAAAATCTGGTGGACGCAACAACTCAGGTAAAATGACCATGCGCTATATGGGCGGTGGGCATAAGCAAAAGTACAGAATGATAGACTTCAAGCGCACCAAGTATGGTGTTCCAGCTACTGTGAAGACTATTGAGTACGATCCGAACAGAACGGCACGTATTGCACTGCTCTATTATGCTGATGGTGAAAAGAGCTATATCATTGCTCCATCTGGCATTCAAGTAGGTACTGTAATAGTTTCTGGTCCAGGAGTGGCACCAGAAGTAGGTAACTGCCTTCCTCTATCTGATATTCCTCTAGGTACGATCATTCATAACATTGAGCTACAGCCAGGTAATGGTGCTACGCTTGCTAGAAGTGCTGGTTCTTATGCACAGCTGGTTGCGAGAGAAGGCCGTTATGCAACGATTAAGCTTCCTTCTGGTGAGTTAAGAATGGTGCTTGTGAATTGCTATGCTACAGTAGGTACAGTTTCTAACTCTGACCACATGAACGTTAAGATCGGCAAAGCTGGTCGTAACAGATGGTTAGGAAGACGTCCAAGAGTGCGTGGTGTTGCGATGAACCCAGTTGATCACCCTATGGGTGGTGGTGAAGGTAAGTCTTCAGGCGGTCACCCTCGTTCACGTAAAGGCTTACTGGCTAAAGGTCTTAAGACAAGAAGCAAGAAAAAGCATTCAGAGAAACTTATAGTTAATAGAGGAAAGAAATAGTAAATGGCTAGATCATTAAAAAAAGGGCCTTATATTGACTATAGGCTCGAGAAGAAAGTAGACGTGATGAACGAGTCTGGTAAGAAGACTGTTATCAAGACTTGGTCACGCAGATCCATGATTTCTCCAGATTTCGTTGGACATACATTTGCAGTACATAACGGTAATAAATTTATCCCAGTTTATGTAACTGAAAACATGGTAGGTCATAAACTCGGAGAGTTCGCCCCAACCAGAAACTTTAGAGGTCATATTGCTAAAAAAGATAAAGGTAAGCGATAACATGGAAGCAGTAGCAAGACTTAAAAATGTGCCTACTTCTCCTCGCAAAATGCGATTAGTAGCAGGTTTGGTGCGCGGCAAGAGCGTAAATAAGGCTTTGGGATTATTGAAATTTGAAGCCAATTCAGGAGCAGCCAGAATCGAAAAACTTCTTTTATCTGCCTTATCTAACTGGCAACAGAAAAATGAAGATTCTCGCATCGAGGATGCCAACCTCTTCATTAAAGAGATTTTTGTTGATGAGGGTAAAATGCTGAAGCGCCTGCGCCCAGCTCCACAAGGACGTGGTTACCGCATCAGAAAAAGATCTAACCATGTTACCATTGTAATTGATAGCATGACTGAAGAACAACTAGAGCAGCAGCAATCCAAGAAATCTAAAAAAGCCAATAAGTAAGAATATGGGACAGAAAGTAAATCCGATCGGTTTTCGCCTAGGAGTTATCAAAGGTTGGGATTCTAACTGGTATGGTGGCAAAGATTTCGCTGAAAAGCTGGTTGAAGACGAAAAAATCAGAAAATACATTTTAGCGCGTATTCCTAAAGGTGGTATTTCTAAAATCATCATTGAGAGGACTCTTAAGCGCATCACTATCACTGTTAATACAGCCAGACCAGGAGTTGTAATTGGTAAAGGCGGACAGGAAGTTGATAAGATTAAAGAAGAACTTAAGAAGCTTACGAACAAAGATGTTCAAATCAATATCTTTGAGATTAAGCGTCCTGAGCTCGACGCCAAGCTGGTAGGTGAATCCATCGCTCAGCAGCTTCAGGCTCGTATCTCTTTCCGTCGTGCTATGAAGCAAGCGATTGCTTCTGCTCTACGTGTTGGTGCTGAAGGTATTAAAGTTCAAGTTTCAGGTCGTCTTGGCGGTGCTGAAATGGCAAGAACAGAGCACTACAAAGAAGGTAGAACCCCCCTTCATACGCTTCGTGCAGATATTGACTATGCACTGTCTGAAGCTCAGACTGTGTATGGCAAGCTAGGCATCAAAGTGTGGATCTTCAAAGGTGAGGTTTATGGTAAGAAAGATCTTACTCCAAACGCTGGCTTAGAGACTAAAGGTGGACCTGGTGCACAAGGTGGTGGTGATAGAAGAAGCCGTGGTGACCGTGATCGTAAGAAAACGGACGGAGCTCCTAAGCGCAAGCGTCGCCAATAATTGATTGATAACATTATTACGTTTTAGAAAATGTTACAGCCTAAAAGGACAAAATATAGAAAAATGCAAAAAGGCCGTGTGAAAGGTCTGGCTCATAGAGGCAGTACTATTTCATTTGGTTCATTTGCTATCAAATCTCTGGAAGCTACTTGGATTACGAGCCGTCAAATTGAGGCCGCTCGTATCGCGATGACAAGAGCTATGAAACGTGAAGGTCAGGTATGGATCAGAATTTTCCCGGATAAGCCAGTTACGAAGAAGCCTGCAGAGGTTCGTATGGGTAAGGGTAAAGGTTCTCCTGAATATTGGGTAGCCGTTGTGAAGCCAGGTACCATCATGTTTGAATCGGACGGTGTGCCTTTGGAAGTTGCAAAAGAGTCATTAAGACTTGCTGCACAAAAGCTGCCAGTTAAAACAAAGTTTGTAGTACGTAGAGATTACGTTGAGAAATAGTATATGAAAAATTCAGAGATTAAAGCTTTGTCTTTAGAAGAGCTGAAAGAGAAGCTTAATACGGAGCAAACAACAATGCAAAACCTGCGTTTTGCGCATGCTATTTCTCCGTTGGAAAATCCGATGAAAATACGTGAGACGAAAAAGCTGATTGCCCGTCTTAACACTGAGGTTCGTCGCCGTGAAATTGAAGCTAACTCTTAATACTTAATAGAAATCATGGAAGAGAGAAATCTTAGAAAAGAAAGAAGTGGTAAGGTTGTTAGCAACAAGATGGACAAGTCTATCACTGTCTTAGTGGAAAGCAGAATGAAACACCCGATTTACGGTAAGTTTGTTAGCAAGTCCACTAAGTTCATGGCTCATGACGAAAACAACGATTGCAACATTGGAGACACTGTTCGCATTCAGGAAACACGTCCTCTAAGCAAGAACAAAAACTGGCGTTTAGTTGAAATTATAGAAAGGGCTAAGTAAGATGATACAGCAAGAATCAAGATTAAGTGTAGCTGACAACAGCGGTGCGAAAGAAGTTCTTTGTATCCGTGTTCTAGGTGGTACTGGCAAAAAATACGCTTCTATTGGAGATAGAATAGTTGTAACTGTAAAGTCAGCCCTTTCATCAGGAAACGTCAAGAAAGGAACTGTTTCAAAAGCAGTAATTGTAAGAACAAAGAAAGAAATCAGAAGAAAAGACGGCTCTTATATTCGTTTTGACGATAACGCCGCTGTTCTTTTGAATGCAAACAACGAACCTCGTGGCACGCGTATTTTCGGACCAGTTGCACGCGAACTTCGTGAAAAGCAATTCATGAAAATTGTTTCGTTAGCACCTGAAGTTCTTTAATCACTAATTCAGACATTAAAATGAATAAGAAAAAACTTCATGTAAAGACTGGCGATACAGTAAAAGTAATTGCCGGTGACGAGCGCGGTAAGACAGGCCGCATTACAGCTGTTAATATCGAGAAGCAAAAAGTAACCATCGAAGGATTAAATCTGGTGACTAAGCACTCTAAACCGAGCGCTAAAAACCCTCAAGGTGGTATCACTAAGATCGAAGCTCCGATTCATGCAAGCAACGTAGCACTTGTTGACCCTAAGTCAGGTGAGACTACCAAAGTTGGCAGAAGAACGAACAGCGAAGGTAAATCAGAGCGTTACTCTAAAAAATCAGGGGAGGTAATCTAACATGGCAACTTCAAGATTAAAAGAAAAATATCAACAGGAGGTAGTGCCTGCACTGAAAGAAAAGTTCCAGTATAAGAACGTAATGCAGGTGCCTAAGATCACTAAAATCTCTATCAATAAAGGTATAGGTTCAGCTGTAGCGGACAAGAAACTTGTTGATATCGGGGTAGAAGAACTTACTACGATCTCTGGGCAAAAAGCAGTTGCTACTATTGCTAAGAAATCAGTTTCTAACTTTAAGCTTCGCGAGGGTATGCCTATTGGCGCACGTGTGACGCTAAGAGGTCAGAAAATGTATGAATTCCTAGATCGTTTATTGACAATCGCTCTGCCACGTGTACGTGACTTTAGAGGGGTTAATGATAAAGGGTTTGATGGTAGAGGCAACTATACACTAGGTGTTAAAGAGCAAATCATCTTCCCTGAAATCAGCATCGATAAAGTTAAAGCCATTAGTGGTATGGATATCACATTCGTAACAACAGCTCAGACTGATGAGGAAAGTTATGAATTGCTAAAAGCATTTGGTATGCCTTTCACTAATATTAAGAAATAAAAAAATGGCTAAAGAAGCAGTAAAAGCGAGAGAGCTTAAAAGACAGAAGTTAGTAGCAAAGTACGCTGCGAAGCGCGCTGAATTAAAAGCTAAGGGAGATTATGAAGCACTTGACAAGCTTCCTAAGAATTCATCTCCAGTAAGGTTACATAACCGCTGCAAACTATCAGGAAGACCACGTGGATACATGAGAAAATTTGGCATCTCACGTGTTGTGTTCAGAGAGTTGGCTGTTATGGGCAAGATTCCTGGTGTAACAAAATCGAGCTGGTAATTTTTTCTTAACATACTAAGAAAGAAGAAAAGATATTCTTATCTTTGCCCCTCGCTTAGAAAAAGCATTCAAGATTTAAGTGATTCATAATGAACTCAGATCCAATAGCAGATTATTTAACTAGAGTGCGTAACGCTATTAAGGCGAACCACAGAGTAGTTGAAATACCATCTAGCAATATTAAAAAAGAGATAACTAAAGTACTGTACGAAAAAGGCTATATTCAAAGCTACAAATTTGATGACGCCTCAGTACAAGGTACTATTAAGATCGCTCTGAAGTACAACCCAAACACTAAGCAGTCTGCTATTGTGAAACTTGAAAGGGTTAGTAAGCCAGGGCTTCGTAAGTACACAGGAAATGACAATCTTCCACGAGTTCTTAATGGACTTGGTATTGCAATTTTGTCTACTTCCAAAGGTGTAATGACTGAAAAGGAAGCCAAGTCCCTTAATGTAGGTGGCGAGGTATTGTGTTACGTTTACTAATAGGAGGATAGACAATGTCACGTATAGGAAAATTGCCAATCACCCTGCCTTCAAGTATTGAGGTAAGTGTAGCGAAAGACAATATTGTAACGGTTAAAGGCCCTAAAGGTACTCTTTCAACTCCAGTTGATAAAGATATCATTGTAAAGCAGGAAGACAATCAGATTGTGGTTGAGCGTCCTACCGAACAAAAGCGCCATAAAGCCATGCATGGTCTTTATCGCTCACTAATCAATAACATGGTTATCGGTGTTAGTGAAGGATACAAAGAGCAGCTTGAGTTAGTTGGTGTTGGTTATAAGGCAACCGTTCAGGGTAATGTACTTGAATTGGCGCTGGGTTACTCGCACAATATCTTTATGACAATGCCCGCTGAAGTTACCGCTTCTGCTGTAACTGAAAAAGGTAAAGCTCCTGTTATAACACTTGAAAGTAACGACAAGCAGCTTATTGGCCAAGTGGCCGCTAAAATCAGATCACTACGCAAAGTAGAGCCTTACAAAGGTAAAGGTATTCGTTTTGTTGGTGAAGTTGTAAGAAGAAAAGCTGGTAAAACAGCGTCTAAATAATCATCATCATGTCTGCTAATAAAGTACAAAGAAGACTTAGAATTAAGAGAAGTATCAGAAACAAGATTTCTGGTACTTCTGCCAGACCAAGATTATCAGTTTTTAGAAGCAATAAAGCTATCTATGCTCAGTTAATCGATGACACTACAGGGAAAACTTTAGCGGCTGCCTCTTCTACAAAGCTTGATGGTGCAACTAACGCTAATATCTCTGTATCGAATCAAGTTGGTAAGGAAATTGGCGCTAAAGCTGTCGAGTTAGGTATTACTCAAGTGGTATTTGACCGCTCAGGATATCTTTACCATGGCAAAGTTAAATCATTGGCTGAAGGCGCTCGCGAAGCAGGCCTTAAATTCTAAGAATTATGTTGAAAAATAACATTCGTAGTGTGAAGGCTAGCGAAATTGAGCTAAAGGAAAAAGTAGTAGCCATCAATCGTGTAGCCAAAGTAGTTAAAGGTGGTAGAAGATTTAGTTTCGCTGCTATCGTGGTTGTAGGTGATGGTAACGGTGTTGTAGGTTACGGTCTTGGCAAAGCCAATGAAGTAACTGACGCCATTGCTAAAGGTATTGATGACGCTAAGAAGAATCTTGTTAAAGTTCCTCTTTACCATCATACTGTTCCCCATGCCATGGAAGGCAAGTACTCTGGAGGTTTTGTTTTGGTGAAACCGGCAGCTCCTGGTACAGGTGTAATTGCTGGTGGTGCGATGCGTGCAGTTTTGGAGAGTGCCGGTATTAAAGACGTGCTTTGTAAGTCTAAAGGATCTTCGAACCCACACAACGTGGTAAAAGCAACTTTTGACGCACTGTCTAAAATGCGTGATCCATTGGCCGTTGCTCAGCAGCGTGGTGTTAATTTACAGAAAGTATTTAACGGTTAATTGAGATGGCTAAAGTAACAATCACACAGGTTAAAAGCATTATTGACAGACCAAAAAGCCAGAAGCTTACAATTCAAGCGCTTGGTCTTGGTAAGATCAATAAATCAGTAACTGTTGAAAAAACACCTCAGATTGCTGGTATGATTAACAAGGTTCACAATTTAGTAGAAGTAAAGGACATTTAATATGTATTTGAATTCATTAAAACCTGCAGAGGGGTCTGTAAAGACCAGAAAGAGAATAGGCAGAGGAACTGGTTCAGGTAGAGGTGGCACTTCTACAAGAGGTCATAAAGGTGCTAAATCTCGTTCCGGCTACTCGCAGAAGTCTGGCTTTGAAGGTGGTCAAATGCCATTACAAAGAAGAGTTCCTAAGTTTGGCTTCAAGAATTTCAACAGAGTTGAATATAAAGGAATTAATTTAGATGTTCTGGAGTCTTTGGCTGCAGATACTAACGAAAAAGTTTTTAACTTTGATTTCTTCAAGGCACATGGTTTGGTGTCTAAGAATGATAAAGTAAAGATTTTAGGTAGAGGTGAATTGTCTAAGGCTGTAGAAGTACATGCACATGCTTTTTCTCAAACTGCCATATCATCTATTGAAAAAGCAGGCGGTAAAACAGTAGCTCTTTAATTTTTATGAAGAAGTTTATAACAACAATTAAGAACATTTTTGCTATTGATGATTTGAGAGTTAGAATTCTCAATACACTCGGATTTATAGCTATTTTCAGATTAGGTTCTTATGTTGTTCTTCCTGGTATTGATCCCAATCAACTAAAAGCTAATACGACCGGAATTTTTGGTCTGTTAGATACTTTCTTAGGTGGAGCATTTAGCAATGCTTCCATCTTTGCGTTGGGTATTATGCCATATATATCAGCTTCTATCGTATTACAGTTGCTCACAATTGCTGTTCCTTATTTTCAAAAAATGCAGAAGGAGGGTGAATCTGGTCGAAAGAAAATCAATCAAATCACCCGAGTTCTTACTATCATTATTACATTAGCTCAAGCTGTAGGATTTGTAGCTACCATAAATAGTGAAGCTATAGTTATCAACACTACGCTTTTCACAATTACTTCCATGATTGTCCTCACTTCAGGTACAATCTTCTGTATGTGGTTAGGTGAGCGAATTACGGATAAAGGTATCGGAAATGGTATTTCGATGCTTATCATGATTGGTATTATCTCTCGATTCCCAGGAGCAATTGTAGCAGAGGGTCTTTCAAAAGAGTTGAATGGAGCATTGTTATTTATCTTTGAACTGGTAGTTCTATTCTTTGTAGTAATGTCTGTCGTAATGTTGACGCAGGCTGTGCGAAGAATTCCAGTGCAATATGCAAAACAGGTTGGCGGCAGTTCACTTTACAGCGGTCAGCGTCAGTTTATCCCTCTTAAGGTAAATGCTGCGGGTGTTATGCCTATTATATTTGCTCAATCGTTAATGTTTCTTCCATCAATGATTGCTTCGATCTGGGCTGATTCTAATGAAACTGCTAGTTACATTGGTGCCACTTTTTCAGATTTTACTTCTTGGCAATATAATGTTGTTTTTGGTTTAATGATTCTGGTTTTTACTTATTTTTACACAGCTATAAGTGTTAATCCTAATCAAATCGCGGACGATCTGAAAAGAAGCGGTGGTTTCGTTCCAGGTGTTAAACCAGGACGTGCTACTTCTGAGTACATTGATAATATTCTTACTAAGATAACTCTTCCGGGAGCGATCTACTTAGCACTCGTTGCTATATTCCCTGCAATCGCAATGATGATGGGGGTAACAAGAGAATTCTCTCAGTTTTTCGGTGGTACTTCTCTTATTATTATGGTGGGTGTTGTTTTAGACACACTGCAACAAATTGAAAGTTATTTGTTAATGCGTCATTACGATGGTATGATGAAATCCGGTAAGCTAAGAGGCAGAACGGAGAACATCGCCATGGTTTCCTAATAGATGATATTTTACAAGACTGAAGAAGAAATTGAGCTAATTCGCCAGAGTGCTTTAATACTAAGTAAAGCACATGGCGAAATAGCTCTTCTTATAAAGGAAGGGGTTTCAACTCTTGAGCTGGATAAAAGAGCAGAGGAGTTTATTAAAGACCATAAAGCTGTTCCTTCATTTAAGAATTACAACGGTTTTCCTTTTAGTCTTTGCATCTCTGTTAATTCCACTGTAGTTCATGGTATGCCAAGCAACTACATTTTGAACGATGGAGATGTGATCTCTGTTGATTGTGGAGTTTACTTTCAAGGTTTTCATAGTGATTGTGCTTATACACATGCTGTTGGTAATGTCTCTGATGATATAACCAACTTACTAGAAGTTACGAAGACCTCGCTTTATCACGGCATTGACAAAGCGATTGAAGGTGCTCGTTTGGGTGATGTAAGCTATGCCATTCAAAATTATGCTGAAAGTTTTGGCTATGGTGTAGTACGTGAATTGGTAGGTCACGGAATTGGTAGAAATTTGCATGAGTCACCTGAGGTTCCTAATTACGGTAAGCGTGGTCAGGGACTAAAATTGCAAAGCGGTTTAGTACTAGCTATTGAACCAATGATTAATTTGGGCACACGCTATGTTGTTCAAGAGGAAGATGGGTGGACCATTAGAACCAGAGACAAAAAGCCTTCCGCTCATTTTGAGCATACAGTTGTAATTCGAAAAGATAAAGCAGAAGTATTAACTACTTTTGATTACATAGATAAAGCTAAACAACAATAAATGGCGAAGCAGTCCTCTATCGAACAAGACGGTACTATCATAGAAGCATTATCAAATGCAATGTTCCGGGTAGAGTTAGAAAATGGTCATCAGGTAATAGCTCACATCTCAGGTAAGATGAGAATGAACTATATTAAGATTTTGCCTGGCGACAGAGTTAAACTAGAGATGTCTCCCTACGATTTAACTAAAGGTAGAATTGTTTATCGATATAAATAAATACAATGAAAGTTAAAGCATCAGTAAAAAAGAGAAGTGCTGAATGTAAAGTGATCCGCCGCAAGGGGAAGCTTTATGTGATCAACAAGAAAAATCCAAGATATAAACAAAGACAAGGATAATTATTTATTATGGCAAGAATAGCAGGAGTAGATATTCCGGATAACAAAAGAGGAGAGATCTCTTTGACCTACATTTTTGGTATTGGTCGCAATCTCTCTGTTCAAATCCTTAACAAAGCCGGGGTGGATCTTGACAAAAAGGTGAAAGACTGGACCGAAGATGAAGCTAATGAGATCAGAAATATCATTGCAGCTGAAATTAAAACCGAAGGTGTTTTAAGATCAGAAGTGCAATTGCATATTAAGCGTCTTCTTGATATTGGCTGCTACCGTGGTTTGAGACACCGTAAAGGTCTACCTGTACGTGGTCAGCGCACTAAGAATAACTCGCGCACAAGAAAAGGTAAGCGTAAGACAGTAGCAAACAAGAAGAAGGCTTCTAAATAATTTTTGATCATGGCTCAGAAAAGAAAAGATAAAGCTAAGAAGCGTGTAGTTGTTGTAGAATCAACTGGCCAAGTACACATCAAGGCTTCTTTCAACAATATTATTATCTCAGTAACCAATAACGCAGGACAAGTTATCTCTTGGGCTTCTGCTGGTAAAATGGGTTTTAAAGGTTCTAAAAAGAACACTCCTTACGCTGCACAGATGGCAGCTTCAGATTGCGCTAAGGTTGCTTATGACCTTGGCATGCGTAAAGCTGAAGTTTTTGTTAAAGGTCCTGGTGCAGGTAGAGAGTCCGCCATCCGTACTGTACAGAATACTGGCATCGAAGTAACAACTATCAAGGATGTTACGCCACTTCCTCACAACGGATGTCGTCCTCCTAAACGCAGAAGAGTTTAATTAGTAAATCAGATTAAATACAATGGCAAGATATACTGGTCCTAAAAGCAAGATTTCCCGCAAATTCAATGAGGAAATCTTTGGCCCAAGCAAAGCACTTAAAAAGAAAAGCTATCCTCCAGGGATGCACGGCCGTGGTCGTCGTAAGAAGCAGTCTGAATATGCAGTTCAGCTTGCTGAAAAGCAAAAGGCAAAATACATCTATGGCATGCTTGAAAAGCAGTTTGCTAACTTGTTTGAGAAAGCAGCCCGTAAAGGCGGTATCACAGGTGAAAACTTGTTGATCTTACTCGAGTCAAGATTAGATAACACTGTTTATAGATTAGGTATAGCACCAACAAGAAGAGCTGCTCGTCAGCTTGTGTTGCACAAACATATCACTGTTAACGGTGAGATTGTTAATATACCTTCTTATAGCTTGAAAGTTGGTGATACGGTAGCTGTTAGAGAGAAATCTAAATCTCTTGAGGCGATTACAACCAGCCTGACTGTGCGCAATGCACGTCAGTTCAGCTGGCTAGAGTGGGACGGAGCCGAGATGGTTGGTAAATTTGTGTCTGCGCCACAGCGTGACCAGATTCCTGAAAAGATTCAGGAGCAGCTGATCGTCGAGCTTTACTCTAAGTAAGCCGCATAATCAATTTTTAACCTTTAACACTGCAAGTATGTCAATATTAGCATTTCAAATGCCAGAGAAAGTTGTAATGGAAAAAGCCGACGACTTTCATGGTTTATTTGAATTCAAGCCGCTTGAAAAAGGTTACGGAGTAACCATCGGTAATGCTCTGCGAAGAATTTTGCTTTCTTCTCTGGAAGGTTTCGCTATTACTAGCGTTCGCATACCTGGTGTACTGCATGAGTTCTCGTCTGTTGAAGGCGTAGTGGAGGATATCTCTGACATTATCCTTAACCTGAAAATGGTTCGTTTCAAGAAAGTAAGCGAAGTTATTGATGATAAGATCACAGTTTCCATTTCAGGCCAGGATAAATTTGCTGCTGGTGACATCAATAAATTTTCTACAAGTTTTGAGGTTTTAAATCCTGAGCTTGTGATCTGCAACCTTGATAAGAATATGACTTTAGAGGTTGAGCTTACTATCCAGAAAGGACGTGGTTACGTTCCGGCTGAAGATAATAAGCCAGCAGATCAGGTTTTCGGTCTTATTCCGATAGACGCGATCTTCACACCAATTAAAAATGTGAAGTTTAGCGTAGAAAATACTCGTGTTGAGCAGAAGACTGACTATGAAAAGCTTGTGCTTGACATACAGACAGATGGTTCTATCCACCCGGAAGATGCTTTGAAAGGTGCTGCCAATATTTTGATTCAGCACTTCATGCTCTTCTCTGACAACACTATGACATTTGAGACAGCTAAACCTGAAGAGGAAGAAGCTGTGGATGAAGAACTGCTTCACATGCGCAAAGTCCTTAAGACTTCTCTTCAGGATATGGACTTGTCAGTTAGAGCTTACAACTGCCTTAAGGCTGCCGACATCAAAACGCTCGGTGACCTAGTGCAATTAGACATTTCTGACATGATGAAGTTCCGTAACTTTGGTAAGAAGTCTCTTACTGAGCTTGAGAACCTCGTACAGGAGAAGGGTTTAACTTTCGGGATGGATCTTTCTAAGTATAAATTAGAAGAAGATTAATTAATCTACGGCATAATTCCCGATCCTCTAGCGGGTTGATCGACGGTATGCACGTGCACAAATCAAAATAATGAGACACGGTAAAAAAATAAATCATTTAGGTAGAACAGCTTCACATCGTAAGGCGATGTTGTCAAATATGGCAGCTTCACTTATCGTACATAAGCGTATCTCTACCACAGTAGCTAAGGCGAAAGCATTGCGTAAGTATGTTGAGCCTTTGCTGACTAAATCAAAGAACGATACCACACACTCTAGAAGAACAGTATTTGCTTATCTTCAGGATAAAGAGTCTGTTAAGGAATTGTTCGATGAAGTATCTGTAAAGATTGCAGCTCGTCCAGGTGGTTACACTCGTATCATCAAGACTGGTTACAGACTGGGTGACAACGCTGAAATGTGTGTGATCGAGCTTGTAGACTACAACGAAGATATGCTGTCTTCAACTGGTACTGCAGCTGGTGCTAAGAAAACTCGTCGTCGTTCTTCTTCTAAGAAAAAAGGCGCTGAGTCTACCGAGGCTTCTGCTCCTTCAACTCCTGAGACAGAAGGTACTAAAGAAGATACAAAAGATGCTGAATAAGCTTCATTTGTGAAATATTATAAAGGGACATGACGTAAGTCGTGTCCCTTTTTTATTTTTGTATTAAATTTTTTTAAGATGAAGAAACATACGACTTCCGAGGCAATCCTTTTATTAAAAGATGGTACCGTATTTACAGGCAAAAGCCTGGGACGCATAGGTACAACTGGTGGTGAGTTATGCTTTAACACAGGTATGACTGGTTACCAGGAAATTTTTACAGACCCATCTTATTATGGTCAACTGGTTGTGACGACCTTCTCGCACATTGGCAACTATGGTGTACAGTCTGCCGAAGTTGAGTCCAATAAGGTACAGATCAATGGCCTTGTATGTAAGGAATTTTCTCATCACTTCTCACGTAAAACAGCTGAAGGATCCTTGCAGGATTACTTTGAAAAGGCTGGGATTGTGGGTATCTGCGAAATCGATACGCGTGCCTTGGTCCGCCATATTCGTGATAAAGGTGCCATGAACGGTATAATCTCCTCTGATATAGCTGATATAGATGAGTTAAAGCGTAAGCTTGATGAGGTTCCCTCCATGGCTGGACTTGAACTCGCTTCTAAAGTAAGCACGCAAGAAGAATATGATATGCAACCCGCAGAAATCAAGTATAGAGTAGCCGTACTTGACCTGGGCGTGAAGCGTAATAGTCTTATTAACCTGGTGCAGCGTGGATGTGCTGTGAAGGTATTTCCGTATAATACTCCTTTTGAAGAAATGGAGAAATGGAACCCAGATGGTTACTTTATTTCTAATGGCCCCGGCGATCCTGCTGCCACTACCATGGCCATTGAAAGTGTAAAGCAAATTTTGGACAAGAACAGGCCAATGTTCGGTATCTGTATGGGGCATCAGATGTTAGCTCAGGCTAATGGGATAGCCACTTACAAAATGCATAACGGACATAGAGGACTGAACCACCCTGTTAAAAATCTGATTACGGGTTTTAGTGAGATTACCTCTCAGAATCATGGTTTTGTAGTGGATGCAGATCAAATTAAGAATCATCCGGAGGTTGAAGTGACGCATGTTAACCTCAATGACAACACCATTGAGGGTATACGCATGAAGGGCAAGCCTGCCTTTTCGGTGCAGTATCACCCGGAGTCTTCACCAGGACCACATGACTCTACTTATCTGTTCGATGATTTTATCGCCCTGTTGGAGCAAAACAAGTAAAACTATATAAAAACAAACCAATGAGCTTAATTACAGATATTAAGGCCCGCCAAATCTTCGATTCGAGAGGCAATCCTACTGTAGAAGTAGATGTGTTTACTGAAAATGGCGTGTTGGGCCGTGCAGCTGTTCCTTCCGGTGCTTCCACTGGTGTGCACGAAGCGGTTGAGCTACGCGACGGCGACAAAGGCAAGTACATGGGCAAAGGTGTATTGCAGGCAGTAAATAACGTGAATGAGAAAATTGCCGAGGAACTGGTTGGTTTTCCGGTGTTCGAACAAAACCTGCTCGACAAGATCATGATCGAGTTGGACGGTTCGGACAATAAAGCCAATCTTGGTGCGAATGCTATCCTGGGTGTGTCGCTGGCGATTGCCCGTGCCGCTGCGCAGGAGCTGGGTATGCCGCTTTACCGCTATGTAGGTGGTGTAAACGCCAATACCTTGCCGGTGCCCATGATGAATATTCTGAATGGTGGTAGCCACGCAGATAATGCCATCGATTTTCAGGAGTTCATGATCATGCCGGTAGGTGCGCCTTCGTTCTCTGAAGCGCTGCGCATGGGTTCTGAGGTATTCCACCACCTCAAGAACGTACTGAAGAAGAAAGGCCTTTCTACAAACGTAGGCGACGAGGGCGGTTTTGCTCCAAACATTGCCTCTAACGTGGAGGCGATTGAGGTAGTACTGCAGGCGATTGAGGCGGCCGGTTACAAGCCAGGCGACGATATGATGATTGCTATGGACGCCGCCAGCTCCGAGTTCTACGATAAGTCTACCGGTCTGTATACCTTCAAGAAGTCAACTGGCGACAAGCTGACTTCTTCTGAGATGGTAAGCTACTGGAAAGAGTGGACCGAGAAGTACCCGATCGCTTCTATCGAAGACGGTATGGACGAGGACGACTGGAAAGGGTGGAAAGAGCTGACCGAAACCATTGGAAACAAGGTGCAGTTGGTAGGGGATGACTTGTTTGTAACCAACGTGAAGCGCCTGCAGCAAGGTATAGACCAGGGCGTGGCCAACTCTATTCTGATCAAGGTAAACCAGATCGGTACTCTAACTGAGACGATCAATGCCATTAACCT
This sequence comes from Pontibacter aquaedesilientis, assembly GCF_014773225.1. Lineage (GTDB taxonomy): Bacteria > Bacteroidota > Bacteroidia > Cytophagales > Hymenobacteraceae > Pontibacter > Pontibacter aquaedesilientis. The sequence continues at coordinate 51,773 of NZ_JACXAJ010000007.1, forward strand.
GGGCTTGCGTCATGGTTATAAGAGTGTGATGTCGCACCGCTCTGGCGAGACAGAGGACAACACGATCGCTGACCTGGCGGTAGCTTTGAATACCGGCCAGATCAAGACCGGTTCTGCTTCCCGCTCGGACCGTATGGCCAAATACAACCAATTGCTCCGCATTGAGGAGGAACTGGGAGAGGTGGCTTATTATCCAGGCAAGAAGTTCTAAAGAACCAATTGAAAATATTTTAGGCATAAGGCTGTGGGTTTACGACTCACAGCCTTATTTTTGTGTAAAGCCCTCAGCATAATACCGATAGTCTACTATATATGATCAAACGTATACCTAAAGTTTTTCGCAGTTTCTATTTCATTACAGGTGTACTGTTTCTGGTATGGATGCTTTTCTTTGACTCCAACGATTTTATCACACAATACCGCATGAGTAAAGAATTGCGTGATAAGGAAAAGGACAAAGAGTATTACCTCGAAAAGATGGCCGAAGTGCAGCAGGATCGGGAGGAGCTAATGGGTAATCCGGAGCTGCTGGAAAAGTTCGCACGGGAGAAATACCTGATGAAACGGCCAGGGGAGGATGTGTTTATTGTTGTCCCGAAAAAAGAGAAGTAAGGAATAGCGCCAAACTGAATGATGAGCCTGGGTATCTCCCGGGCTTTTTGTTTATAGTGTCTTCACGTTTCCGTTTCAGAGTTCCCCGCAAAGCAAGCCCGCTCCCTAAATTATTCGTAACTTTGTGCATATGAGCTGCTGCTCTGAAGCGGTGGCCTTACCAAAGCATAAAGACATGGCAAAAGTTGCGATAAACCTTTCTACAGGCGCCCTTCAGCAGGAAGAGGTGATTGTAGGTATAGACCTTGGGACTACCAATAGCCTGGTAGCCTACATACATCCCGAAACAAAGAAACCCGTTGCGATAAACGATCTGGGGCGCGGTACCATTGTACCCTCTGTGGTGCACTTCACACCGAACGGCGAAACCATTGTCGGCAACGACGCAAAGGAGTACCTGACGACAGACCCGTCGAATACCATCTATTCTGTAAAGCGCCTGTTAGGCAAATCTTACAAAGACCTGGGCGAGCACAAAGACTATTTTGGCTACAAGATTATTGACGATGACAGCGAAGGGTTGGTAAAAATCAGGGTAGGCGATAAATTTTACTCCCCGATTGAGCTCTCGGCAGAGATACTAAAGGAGCTGCGCGAACGTGCCGAACATGCCTTGAAAACACCCGTCAACAGAGCGGTCATTACGGTGCCGGCCTACTTCAACGACTCCCAGCGCCAGGCCACCCGCGACGCCGGCAAACTGGCTGGGCTGGAAGTGCTCCGCATTGTGAACGAACCAACAGCTGCTTCACTTGCCTACGGTATAGGTATAGACCCTGCTGAAGAGAAAACCATAGCAGTATACGATTTAGGCGGTGGTACTTTCGATATCTCTATTCTGAGCATTCACCAAGGTATATTTGAAGTGCTCTCGACGCACGGGGACACTTACCTGGGCGGCGACGATCTGGACCGTGCTATCATCAACTACTGGATTCAGGAAAATGAGCTGATAGCGGATACTCTTAACCGAGATAAGAATCTGCAGCAGGAGTTGCGTCTTAAAGCGGAGGAAGCCAAGAAAACGCTTAGCTCCAACGAAGTATACACGAGCAACCTAGGCGATAACATAGAGTGTTATATCACGCGGCATACCTTTGAGGAACTGATCGCGCCGATTGTCGCCAAGACAATCGACAGTTGCCGTATGGCCATGGCCGACGCCAAACTGAAGCCGGAACAGATTGATGCGGTGATCATGGTAGGAGGCTCTACCCGTGTGCCGTTGGTATACGAAGCCGTATCAGAGTTTTTCGGTAAGCCAGCCAATAATACCCTCAACCCCGATGAAGTAGTGGCCTTAGGTGCCGCCATACAAGCCGATATCCTGGCAGGTAACCGCAAGGACATCCTGCTGCTGGACGTCACGCCGCTTACCTTGGGTATAGAAACCATGGGCGGCCTGATGGACTCCATCATCCCCCGTAACTCTAAGATACCTACAAAAGCAGGACGTCAGTACACAACATCCATTGACGGACAGGTAAATATGAAGATCTCTGTATACCAGGGAGAGCGTGACCTGGTGAAGGAAAACCGCAAACTGGCTGAGTTCGACCTGAAAGGTATACCTGCCATGCCAGCCGGTTTCCCGAAGGTGGATGTGAACTTTATCCTGAATGCCGATGGTATTCTGAAAGTAGAGGCCATTGAGCTGCGCTCCGGCGTGCGCCAGGAAGTGGAAGTGAAGCCCCAGTACGGACTCACCGACTCGCAGGTGGAGCAAATGCTGATGGACTCCATCACGCATGCCCGTGAGGATGTGTCGGCGCGCATGGTGATCGAAGCCCGCACCACAGCGGAGCAGATGCTCTACCAGGTTGAGCGCTTTCTGGAAAAGAACGGTGAGCACCTCACAGAAGAAGAGATCAACCTGACACGCGAGAATCTGCAAAAACTGCGCGATGCCTTGCCAAGCGGCGACAAAGACCAGATACTAAAGGCAGTGGATATACTGGAAGAGCAGACAAGCCCGTTTGCGGAGCGTGTGATGCAGATTTCCATCAAAAAAGCTATGGCAGGCAAAAAAATTGAATAAGCTATACCTTGTATAAAACAAGAAGAGCTGGCCCTCAGGGTCAGCTCTTCTTGTTTTATAGCCTACTTGATGACTGAAAGTATGAATTCGAAGAAGTTATAGTTCAGGTATAGCAAGCTGGCTGCTACAATCACGCCGACCATCACGTTGGCGTAAGGCTCGTCCTGTTCACGCACACCCTTTACACCCCAGTACACATAGGCTGCCAGTGCGATCAGGGCATAGATAAGTAGTAGTACAGGTATAGCGATCAGGACAGGTATAGGCACCAGGTTCCAAAAGTAGTTCACGGTGAGCCATGCTAGGTTTAGCACCCAGGTCAGCACCAGCATGAGGATGCTTCGCTTCGTAGAGACTAGTCCGAGCGCCCGCAGAAACGGCACTACCTTGCCCGCAGCCATACCTTAAAATTTAACACCAAACTTTTTACCCACCTCTTCCAGATCTTTCTCAACAGGAGGCAGCAACGGTATACCTTTCTTGAGCCGGTTGGCTGTCATGATGCGCTCCGGGTCGCCAGGTATAAGCACGGCTTTCTCACCACGCTTTACGTGGGCGTTACGGAAAGCTGTGATCCAGTTGTCCATGTGGTGCTTAAACTCGTCGGCAGGGCGGAAGGCATCGATGCGCATAGCGCCCAAAAAGTGCCCTATACCTTGTCCCACGGGGTCGGCAGGCGGGGCCAAAAAACTCACGAAAGGCGGCACCCAAGGCCCGTAGTTGGCACCCGAAAGCACACCCGAAAAAATATCGACAATAGAGCCCAGCGCATAGCCTTTGTGGCTGCCGCGGTTCTTGGTGCTGCCCAACGGAAGCAGGGCGCCACCGGCCTGTACTTCAAAAGCATTGGTAGAGCCCAGTCCCGTAGCCGTTTGTACCCAGCCGCTAGGTGTTTTCTTTTGCTTGCGCTGCAATATTTCCAGCTTGCCGTTGGCGGCCGTGGTGGTGGCCAGGTCAGCTACAAAAGGGGGCTGCTCGTTGGCAGGTACGGCAACGGCAATCGGGTTGGTGCCCAGCATGCGCTGTGTCGAGTGGGTAGGCGCCACCAGTGGGCTGGCATTGGTCATGGCCATCCCGATCATGTCGCGCTGAAGGGCCTGCATGGCATGGTAACCCGCAATACCGAAGTGATTGGAATTGCGCACCGACACCCATCCCGTCCCTACGTTCTCTGCTTTCTTCATGGCAATTTCCATAGCGCGTGGGGCTACCACCAGGCCAAGCCCGCCATCGCCGTCCACTGTGGCGGTGCTGGGTGTTTCGTGCACAATGTTAATAGCAGGCTTCGGATTGATGCGGCCGGCTTCCCACAGGCGAATGTAACCGCTCAGTCGGGCCACGCCATGGGAATCTACGCCGCGCAAATCAGCCTCCAGCAGTACCTGGGTGGCTAATTGGGCATCTTCTAATGGACAACCCATGTTGAGGAAAATCTCGCGGGTGAAGTCAAAGAGGTGTCGGTATGGGTACATAGCAAACAGATTAGGGTCGCAAATTAAAAAATAATCAGGCCAATGCCTTACAATTAGTGCAGCGATTGCTGGCAAGGGATTTTAGAGCACTGTATGCCTTTTATATATATTATTTTCTATACTTTCGGAGGGTGTTAGAAATATGGAATAGATTTTGTCATGACGAAGGCAGGTATAATCCCAGTACTATGAAAAGAACTCTACTACTTATCTGGATCCTCACAGCAGCCTTTGTGATGCAGGCGCAGAGCCGGCTTGTGTTTGAAGAAACTGTATCAGAAGCATTCCTGGTAAAACAGATGCCAGCCGGCAACAGCAGTCAAACCCATAGCAACAGTATCATCCAACTTCTTAACGATGGAGGAACCACTTCCGGCAAAGCAGGAGGCCGGCCGACCCGTAAGCCGGAGTTCGTGGTGCGCATGGAGCGACACGCCCGCATAGCCGATGCAGGAGAGGTGCTGCAGCTCAGGGTACAGCTTCAGAAAGTGAGCATAACCGGCGATGTACATTACCGGGGCTTTGACTTAGGAAGCGCACTTTTGCCGGAGCAGGTGAAGATGACGGTCAGGTTGCTCAGCAGTCAGCAGAAAGAGCTGAAGCGATACAACCTGCCTGCAGTGGGCTTAACCAAGAATGGGGTGATCGCGCTCGAAACTACTGTGCCCGACACGAGCAACAGCCAGGGCTATACCTTGAAAGTGGAGGGGATGGAGCTGGTTTATACCACTGCCGATGTGCGCAAAGTGCAGGACCAGATCGACCTCATCAAAGACTACTATGCCGCCGATGCCACTCTGAGTAAAGCCTTGCAGGATATCACGCTCATTAACCCCGATGATGTGGACCGCATTAAGCAGCAGGACCAGCGCCTGCGCGACATGGAAGAAATGCTGAAAAAGCTGCAGGAGAAACGCTTCACTGAAAAGCTCGGCCTGAACCAGTACGATCCGCAGCGCTATACCTCAAAATCAAACCAGTTGAACCAGCTTTTGAAAGAACGCCGACGTGCCATTAACCATACCTTGGCTACGCTCGATCAGCAGTTTTATAACCGGGGTATTAGCCTGATGGCCCGCAATAACCTGGCAGCAGCCAGTACCTATTTTGTGAAATCACTGGAGGTGAATCCGCGCTTTGCACCAGCGCACCTGCAACTGGCCCGGCTCGACTTTATGGCTGGCAACCTGCACGAAGCCGCTGGCCGAACCCGCGACATCCTCACCCAGATGCGCGTAGACCCGGAGACGGAACAAATGGCCCTTGGCCTGGCCCACGACATTTACAGTGCGTTTGTGACCCAGGGTCACGCCTTTAACAGCCGAGGTGATTACCACAGTGCTGTGGCAGCCTATGCGGATGCCCGTACGCTTTGCAGCACCATTGGGGGACTGCGCTGCAACATGCCCGCCCTGAACGATGGCGAAAGCCGTGCCGTCTATGGTTACTACCGAGGTATAGTGGAAGAGGGGAAGCGCCTGTTGGGGCGCAACGATTTGGCGGGTGCAGAGCAGCTGGCTGACGAGGCTATTGCTTTCCAGCAACAGTACGACTACATTCTGCACGACGCTCCGGATGCTACCGAATTGCAGGGGCAGGTGAAGTACCAGTATTATGTGCAGCACATTGATAAAGGACGACAGGCGATGAAAGCCAAAGACTACCCGTATGCGCTCAACCAGTTTGAGGCGGCGCTTGCACTGGAGCAAAGCTATACCTTTCAGCCAATTCGCGAGCTGAACAGTTTGTTGCAGCAGGCAGCCAAACCCGTTTTGTTAAGCCAGTTGACGGATGGGTATGCGCAAGCCATGAACAACCGACTGGCGGATGCCCGAGCGATAGCATCAGCGGCAGAGAGTATGCGCACAAGGTATGCTTTAGAAAAGGACGCCGAGGTGCAGGCTAAGTATGTGCAGCTGCGCGACCGGATTTTTACGCAGGAGTGCCTCAACGTACAGGCCGACTACGACAGACATTACCAGAATGCGCAAGGCCTGATCAAGGAGCGAAAGTTCATTGCAGCCGATATGGCATACCAGGCAGCCATCAAAGCGGCCGGTTCCAAAGCCACCTGCATGATCGCGACTTTCACGGCAGAGGATGGACGTAACACCATTGCCGCGGCAGCGGCTTACCAGCGCATGTTGGAAGATGTGAACAGGATGGTAGCCATCGGCAGGTATACCGACGCTATTCAGAAGTATAGCGCGGCGGAGCAACACTACCTGGCGCAGTCTGTTGGCCGGTTTGGACTTGACCATATTTCGCTCTACAACTATGCACGCGAGCAGCATACACTACCTTTTACTGCAACCGTTGTGGGGCACTTTACGGCCATGCAGGAGGAAAAAGCCGCATTGCAATTGCTAATGAATTTGCTCAACAAGGGCTATGCGAAAGGTAAAACAACAAAAGTGCAGGAGCAACTCGGTATACAGCTCGCCATAAAAGATGTGCAAAGCGGCCAGACAGATGCACCAAAAGTGCAGGCAGCTGGCTATACCCAAGGAGACAAGAAGCTCAAGAAATTAGGCAAGGCCTATGAAAAAGAGCGCAAGAAGCTGGCGAAGAACTAAGGTATAGCCACTCTGATAAAACAAGAAAGCCTGCTGATGTGAGCAGGCTTTCTTGTTTTATCAGCATGTTGTGAGTTAGTCATGGCCTTCAAATGTCTCTTGCAAAATGCCTTCTTTCAGAGCGTAGGCAGACACGCGAATCTCCTGCAATTCGTAGGTCTCCAGCACGAAGTCTACAATAATGCTGGCCAGCACAATCATATCGACGCGCATTTCCAGCATACCAGGTATAGCCAGTCGCTCGTCGTGGGTTTTGTGAAGCAAGTCCTGGTGGATTTTGTAATAGTCCGCTATCTCGAGGGTAGAAGCTGCCGGTTGGGCCAGTTGGCGTGAGTTGTCGCCACGGCGCAGGGCATCTATATCGCAAAGGGTGTCGAAGGTGCCGGAAGCGCCTACAAGCCGAGCCGGTTTATACCTGGCTACGGCTTCGGTAAGGGGCTGTAGTTTTTGGGTGAGGTAGTGTTTCTCGGCTTCCACCTGCTCGGCAGGTATAGGGTCCTGGGTATAGAACTGGTCCATGAGACGCTGGGCACCCACCTCGAAGCTTTGCTTCCAGAAGATCTCCTGGCTGTTACAAAGGATGAACTCCACGCTGCCGCCGCCAATGTCCATAATCAGGGAAGTCTGCTCATCCAACACACCAGCCGAGCGCACGCCATAATAGATCAGCTCCGCTTCACGTTCCCCATCGATTATCTCTACTTGAATATCAGTCTGCTTGTAAATGTCCTTGATGAAGTCCTCGCCGTTGCTTGCGTTGCGCACCATGCTGGTCGCCATGGCTCGTACCGTTTCCACGCCATACTCATCAATCTGCTTCCGGAAATCCTTCAGCGTTTTGAGCGCCCGCTCATAGGCTTCCGGCGCAATGGCTCCCTTGCTGATACCGCCCTGCCCGAGCCGCACCGGCAGCTTGGTCTTCACGAAGTCTGTGCGGTTACCGCTTTCGTCTACCTCCGTGATGAGGAGGTGAAAGGTGTTGGTGCCCATGTCGATGAGTGCGAGGCGTTTGGTCATGAGGGGGAATAGTTAGATACTAATTACATGGTGTCAAAAGTGGCAAAAATTGCCCCGATTAGAAACAAGAGAATATAAAAAGCTACTACCGTAGATATAAGAGCGAATGTCAGAAATAACAGGTATATAAATACTTTCTGTATTGCCGAGTAATTGGTATAACTCAAATTATAAAACGGGGTTTTAGAGACATAGATATGCGACCATACAAAAATTGCCAATGCGCCTAAGAATGCCCCGAGAAGACTGGACAGCATACCGAACGATAATCCACCTTTTATTAGTATCATATTTGTTGTTGGATGTTAATGTTCATATGGAACTGAGGCGTAAGTTTTGATAGTATTATTTTATCAGCTATTGCGTCTCGACCTACCCGATCTTAAAAACTTTAGTTGCGAAGTGTTACATTTAGGCTTGTAGAATGATATTTGCAGAGTTATAAGGCTTCCTTCTTATGCCAGTCAGGGTACTGTGTTTCTAACAATATAGAATCATTTTTGGAAAGGCAATCAAGTTGGCCCTTTCTCTTCACGATATCCCCATTTTCGTTGAACTGAACCGCACTAAAGACTTCCGTTTCAGTTGCACATAGAACGTGCTTTACTTTTCCTGTTTCAAAGAATAGTAATGTTCTCCCATTCTCATGAATAGCCAATGTATCTCCAGTAGGATAGAAGGAAACATTAAATACTATTCTTCCATTGCTATACTCTGTTCTGTTCATTAGAATCTCCCCCTCATCATATTCCATTACCCAGCCGTGCAATAAGTCATCTTTGAAATTTTTCACAGATTTCAAGCTACCATCCTCGAAGTATTCACGCCCTTCACCGTCTAGTTTATGATTAACGTAAGACGCTACCAAGTGCAGCTTACCACTAGGATAATAATATTTAGATATCCCGTTCATCCTGTTACCGGTGACCTGTATCTCTGATTCTATCCCCCCATCATCATAATAGTATTTTACAATCCTTTGTTTGTTCGTGTCACATCTGATGTTTAATATCATCATAAGGACTAACAGGAAGTAGTAACTGAATTTCTTCGTAAGCATCTTTATAGTGTTTTAACTACCTCCCCTCCGAACTAAACCGAAAGAAAGTCCCCAGCGGCAATTTCCGCTCCCCACGGTCATGAAGGTATATCTCACCCAGTTCTTCATTCTTAATTTGCTCCCCAAACGTCAATCGCATCAGGTTGTCCAAAATCAGAGCTGAGAAGCCGAGGGAGTAGAGGTTGATCACCAAAAAGAAATCGGTTTTGTCGAGCATTTGGTGGCAGAGTTTAATAAGCTCATTCAGTTCGTTTTCCAGTTGCCATTTCTCGCCGTTTGGGCCGCGGCCATAGGCGGGCGGGTCCAGAATGATGCCGTTGTAGGTGTTGCCGCGCTTCACTTCGCGACGGGCGTACTTCATGGCGTCTTCCACGATCCAGCGCACATTGTCAAGGCCGCTGGCTTCCATGTTGTCACGGGCCCAGAAGTTGACCTGCTTCACCGAGTCGAGGTGGGTTACGTCGGCATCGGCGGCTTTGGCGGCCAGGGTAGCGGCACCGGTATAGGCGAACATGTTGAGCACCTTCGGCGTTTTAGTCTTCAGCGAACGGGTCTTGTCATAAATGAATTTCCAGTTGCTGTCCTGCTCCGGGAAAAGGCCCACGTGCTTGAACGAAGACAGTCCCAGGCGGAAGCGCAGTTTCAGGTCGTTGTACTGGTAGTTGATGTACCATTGCTCCGGCATTCCTTTTTTGAGCTTCCACTGGCCTTTGTCCTGGCTGCCTTTGTCGCGCGTGAAAAAAGCATTGGCCATCCGCTGCCATTCTTCTTCCGGCAAGTGCTTGTCCCAGATGGCCTGCGGCTCGGGGCGTGCCACATAGTATTGGCCAAAGCGCTCAAGTTTCTCGAAATTTCCGGAGTCAACCAATTCGTAGTCAGCCCAGTTTTCTGTTGTTAAAAAGGAATACATATATTTGCTGTTTATATCCGGCTTGTGTAATAGCGGCAAATTACGAATTATATGCCGTGCCTGAAAATTGCACGTATCAGCTGTTTTAAATGTTTCTATATTATGCCACTAAGCTTCTATAAATACCAGGGTACCGGCAACGACTTCATCATGATTGACAACCGGAAACTGACCTTCCATGCCGATGACGAACAGCTGATCAAAGGCCTTTGCAACCGACGCACTGGCATTGGCGCCGACGGACTGATTCTGCTGCAGGAGCACCCGGATTACGATTTCGAGATGGTGTACTTCAACGCCGACGGACGACTGGGGTCTATGTGCGGAAACGGAGCCCGCTGCACGGTGCGCTTTGCCAAGCAACTGGGTGTGATCGAGGACGTAGCTTATTTCCTGGCTGCCGACGGCGAGCACCAGGCAACCATCGAGCGCGAAGAGATTCAGCTGAAGATGGGGGATGTGACCAACGTGGAAAGAATAGGAGTGGACTTCTATTTGAACACAGGCTCCCCACATTATGTGCGCTTTGTCGATGATGTGAAAAGCCTGGATGTATACGCCGAGGGCCGTGTTGTCAGGTATAACGAGCGCTTTAATGCAGTAGGCACCAACGTAAATTTTGTGCAGCGACTGTCAGAAAGTGAGGTCTATGTACGCACCTATGAACGTGGCGTGGAGGATGAAACGCTTTCCTGCGGGACAGGTGTAACGGCTTGTGCGCTGGTGGCAGGCCTGACAGGTATGGAAAGCCCCGTATCGGTGAAAACGCCGGGCGGAAATCTGAGCGTGTCATTCGAGCAGCATGGCCTGGGTTTCCGTTATGTATACCTGAGCGGCCCGGCCAGGCTGGTATTTACAGGCACGGTGCCGGTTCCGGAGAAGGTATAGCCGCGGCCCATGTTTTTGCGGTCTGACCATACCTTCCTGCGCGCCCTTGAGCCCACCGACCTGGACTTCCTCTATACCTTGGAAAACGACACATCCGTCTGGCACGTCGGCAATACGCTCACGCCCTATTCTAAGTTTGTGCTGGAAGCTTACCTCGAGAACGCCGCCCTCGACATCTATACCATCAAGCAACTCCGGCTGGTCATCTGCAAGCACGACCGCGAAGCTATCGGCGCCATCGACCTATTCGATTTTGACCCGCTGCACCGCCGTGCAGGTATAGGCATTGTGGTGTCAGCTCCCTATCGCGGCCAGGGGCATGCCGCCGATGCGCTCAACTTGCTCCTGCACTACTGTCAAAACACCCTGCAACTGCACCAGGTATACTGCTCTGTCACGGCTACTAACCATACCAGCATCAAGCTTTTCAAAAATGCCGGTTTCAAGGAAGTGGGTATACGCAAGGAGTGGCTCCGCAGGCCTGACGGGAGTTGGGACGATGTAGTGGAGATGCAGCGGTTGTTTGTCTGAATCTTTACATAGGGCCCCTACCCCAAGAATTTACAGGATTTTAAGATTAGCAGGATTTTCGTGCACGCTTGTCATCCCCCTGCCCCCTTCGAAGGGGGACTTTTCTGCCGTACTGATTTACAGGTATAAGCCCTGTATCACATGACCACTGGCAGGTACAGCAAGAGTAATTCGCACGTGAACTACATACAAATGACTTGAGCCATGTGCACTCTTTGACGCTCCACTGTTTGAGCGTTCAGCGAGTTTGGAGCGTCTTGACTTTTTTGCCTACTTTTTTTGTCAAGAAAAAAAGTTGGGCCCGGCTGGACAAGCCAAGCTATAAGACATTGCAAGTTGCCAAGATTTAAGGCTGTTGCTAAACTAGCAAGGTACAGATCAAATAACAATCAGCAATTACCCCCCTGTCACAATGCCACAGCCATTCCGGCTTTTCCCCATTCTGGCATAGGAATTTACGCGGCTTTGGCTTTGTTGGGAGGATAGGTATAGCGCATCGGCAAATATGGCAGATACACTATACAGTCGTCATTCTGGTATTGTTTTAGTGTAGAGCTTTAGATATATCAGAAAAACAGCTATTTTTGACGATATTGCAAACGCAGGATTTCATTTAAGAACAACAATACAGATGTTTGATTTTTTCGGTAAAACCGTTGCGAAACTATTCGGAACCAAGTCCGACAGAGATATAAAGGAGGTTGTACCTTACGTATCCAAAATAAACGAAGAGTACGCGAAGCTTTCCAGTCTGACTGATGACCAGCTTCGCCAGAAGACAGTCGAGATAAAAGGCATCATTGATGAGCGTCTGAAGCCGATCGATGAAAAAATCGCCGCTTTGCACAAGCGAGTGGCCGATGAGCCGGAGCTGAACATCGTGCAGAAAGAAAATATCTTCTCTGAGATCGACGAGCTGGAGAAAGACCGCAATAAGGAGCTGGAGGTCGTGCTAATGGAAGTGCTGCCTGTTGGTTTTGCCATTGTGAAAGAAACGGCCCGCCGCTGGAAAGAGAACGGCCAATTGGTGGTAACCGCCAACGAGATGGACCAGCGCCTGGCCGCTACCAAACCAAACGTGCAGATCGACGGCGACAAAGCCATCTGGGCGAACAAGTGGGTGGCTGCCGGCAATGAGATCACCTGGGACATGCTGCACTACGATGTGCAGTTGATCGGTGGTATCGTGCTGCACACGGGTAAGATCGCGGAGATGGCAACTGGTGAAGGTAAAACGTTGGTGGCAACGCTGCCGGCCTTCCTAAACGCCTTATCGAAACGTGGTGTGCACGTGGTAACCGTAAACGACTACCTGGCCCGTCGTGACTCCGAATGGATGGCACCATTGTTTGAGTTCCACGGTCTGACGATCGACTGTATCGATAAGCATACGCCAAACTCAGAAGCCCGCCGCAATGCCTACCGTGCCGATATTACGTACGGTACCAACAACGAATTCGGCTTCGATTACCTGCGCGACAACATGGCGCGTGAGACTAAAGACCTGGTACAGCGCAAGCACCATTACGCCATGGTCGATGAGGTTGACTCCGTTTTGATTGACGACGCCCGTACACCATTGATCATTTCCGGTCCGGTGCCGCGTGGCGATGAGCATGAGTTCTACCAGCTGAAGCCGCGTATTGCCATGTTGGTGGACGCCCAGCGCAAAGTAGTGACTAACTTCCTGACAGAAGCCAAACGCCTGATCAAGGAAGGCAACACACAAGATGGTGGCCTTTCGCTTTTCAGAGCTTACCGTGGTCTACCGAAGAGCAAGCCGTTGATCAAGTTCCTGAGTGAGACGGGTAACCGTGCCATCATGCAGAAAGTAGAGAACTACTACCTGCAGGACAACTCCCGCATGATGCCGGAGGCTGACGAGCCACTTTACTTCACCATTGACGAGAAACACAACCAGATCGAACTGACCGAGAAAGGCATTGACCTGATCACGGGCCAGGGCGAAGATCCACAGCTGTTCATCCTGCCGGATATCGGAACGGAGATCGCCAACATCGAGAACGACAAGTCGCTTTCTGAGGAAGAAACCCTTCACGCCAAAGAGAAGCTGATCGCTGACTTCCAGGAGAAGTCGAAGCGGGTGCATACCATCAACCAGTTGCTCAAGGCTTATACTTTGTTCGAGAAGGACACAGAGTATATCGTGACGCCAGACCACAAAGTAAAAATTGTGGATGAGCAGACGGGGCGTGTGATGGAAGGCCGCCGTTATTCTGACGGTCTGCACCAGGCCATCGAGGCGAAGGAGAATGTGAAGGTAGAAGACGCCACACAGACGTACGCCACAGTGACGCTCCAGAATTACTTCCGTATGTACCACAAGCTGTCAGGTATGACAGGTACAGCCGAGACAGAAGCAGGCGAATTCTGGGACATTTACAAATTGGATGTAGTGGTTATACCTACTAACCGCCCAATTGCCAGAAAAGACGAGCATGACAAGGTATACAAAACTACTCGTGAGAAATACAATGCCGTAGCCGACGAGATTGTGGAGCTGACCGAGAAAGGCCGTCCGGTGCTGGTGGGTACCACTTCGGTAGAAATATCCGAGCTCCTGAGCCGTATGCTGACGCTGCGCAAGATCAAGCATCAGGTACTGAATGCTAAAATGCACCAGAAAGAGGCTGAAGTAGTGGCCGAAGCTGGTAAGCCAGGTACGGTAACGATCGCGACCAACATGGCCGGTCGTGGTACCGACATTAAGCTGACAGCGGAATCGAAGGCGTCAGGTGGTCTGGCCATTATTGGTACAGAGCGCCACGAGTCTCGCCGCGTAGACCGCCAGTTGCGTGGTCGTGCCGGTCGTCAGGGTGACCCAGGTTCTTCCCAGTTCTTCGTATCGCTGGAGGATAACCTGATGCGCCTGTTCGGCTCTGACCGTATCGCCCGCCTGATGGACCGCATGGGTCTGGAAGAAGGTGAAGTGATCCAGCACTCCATGATCACCAACTCGATTGAACGTGCGCAGAAGAAGGTGGAAGAAAACAACTTCGGTCAGCGTAAGCGCCTGCTCGAGTACGACGACGTGATGAACGCCCAGCGTGAAGTAGTGTACAAGCGCCGTCGCAATGCCCTGTATGGCGAGCGTCTGGAGCTGGATATCTGGAACATGATCTATGATATCAGCGAAGACATGGTGGTGAACTACAAGAACACCGGCGATTACGAGAACTTCGAGCTGAACATCATCCGCGTTTTCGGTATCAACACAGCCATTACAGAAGATGAGTTCAAGTCAGTGCAGGCCAACCAGTTGGTGGAGCGCCTGTATAACGAAGCCCTGAACCATTACCTGACGAAGAACAAGCAGATCGCCGAGCAGGCTTTCCCGATTATCTCCAACATCCACGAAAACCGTGGGCCGATGATCGAGAACGTGGCCGTGCCGTTCACAGATGGCAAACGCCAGCTGGCTGCCGTGGCTAACCTGACCAAAACGTATGAGTCGCATGCCATGGAGCTGATCCGTGCCATGGAGAAGATCATTACGTTGGGTACTATCGACCAGGCCTGGACCGACCACCTGCGCCAGATGGACGACCTGAAACAGGTTGTGCAAAACGCGGTATACGAGCAGAAAGACCCACTTTTGATCTACAAGTTTGAGTCGTTCGAACTGTTCAAGCGTATGATCGGCAAGGTAAACGAGGAGACGGTGTCATTCCTGTTCCATGCCTTTATACCTGTGCAGGCACCAGAAGATGTGCAGCCGCCACGTCCGCAGCAAATGCCGAAACCGCCTGTGTTGCATGAGCAAAAAGAAGAGGTTCACTCTTCGCTTGAAGGAAGCGACGGCGCTACCTCCAGACCGGCTCCGGAACCAGAGCGTATCATGCCGGCCCATTCCCAAAAGGTGGCAGGCCGCAACGACCGCGTGAGCGTACAGTACCACGATGGCCGTGTGGTAAAGGACGTGAAGTTCAAGACCGTAGAGGAAGACTTGCTGCATAACCGCTGCGTACTGATCGAAGATTAAATAAAAGGCATCCATTTGCTTAAAAGCAGGTGGATGCACTTATTTTTATAGCATTAACCAGACAAAGGACATAGGAGACAGGGGGGAAATCCTTTGCTTTATGTCCTTTACTTTTTAATTGAATCCACTATGTCAGGAGAAGAAATCGCACCTTATATAGACCATACATTATTGCGCCCCGACGCTACCCAGGAGCAGGTAATGCAGCTGTGTGACGAAGCACGCAGTTATGGCTTTGCGGTAGTGTGCGTGCCGCCTTGCTATGTGCAGCAGGCAGTAGAGCGCCTCGGGCCGGGTACACAGGTTAAAGTGGCTACCGTGGTTGGCTTTCCGTTAGGCTACCAGCACCCCAAAGTAAAGTTTCTGGAAACTCACCAGGCTATTGCCGACGGAGCCACTGAGATAGATGTGGTGATGAATATCTCGTCATTTAAGTCAGGGAAGTATGAGGAGGTAGAAAATGAGCTGAGCGATATGGCCAAGTTTTGTCACCTGAAAGAGGCTGAGTTAAAAGTAATTATTGAGACGGCACTGCTAAGCAAAGAGGAGATAGAGAGAGCCTGTGAGATCTGCGCATCAGCCGAGGTAGACTTCGTGAAAACATCTACCGGTTTTGCTTCAGGAGGAGCTAGGGTAGAGGATATTCAATTGATGCGTCGGGTGCTGCCAAACCACATTAAAATAAAGGCTTCGGGCGGAATCAAAACATATGCTGATGCCCAGGCGTTAATTGAGGCGGGAGCCGACCGACTAGGTTGCTCTGCCAGTATACAAATTGTGAAACATGAAAAAAGCGCTTAATTTATTATTGGTATTCATTATCACCCTGTCAGCTGCCTGTTCTCCTTCAAAGGGAGCGCGTAAGGGTCCTGACAGTGACGAGGGAGTCGCAACCAGTGCGAAGGTGATGGATGATGTGAGCATATACCGCCCGAAGTATCCGGTTGAAGACATGGAAGCGCCGGTTGCCCGTGTAGAGCCCACTGCTCATGAAAACAGCAAGGTAGCTGTGCTGATGGACTCTGTTGCCAGCGTGAACAAGAACATAAAGTATGCACAGGGGTACCGGATTCTGGCTTACAATGGATCCGAGCGGCAAACGGTTATGAGTTTGCGCAAAGCCATCATCGCACGAGTGCCGGAGCAAAAAGACTATCTGACCTACCAGCAGCCTCACTTCCGGCTCAAAATTGGCGACTATTTCAGCCGTATAGAGGCCCAGCAAGTACTCAACCAGATTCTTGACCTGATCCCGAATGCACATATCGTGCAGGACCAAATCAATATACCTAAAAACTAGGGCAGTTTTGCTGTTATAGGTATAAGAGCGTTGCAGTTGCTACAGTGGCTGCAACGTTTTTTCTTTTTATATTTAGTGATAAATACCCCGGGAGCTCACATTTGCTCCGAAGCATACAACCTGCATGAATCAGTTAAGTCAGAAAATAAAAGACCTGGCCAAAGCCTACAGCAACGACACATTAGGTATACGCCGCCATATACACGCCCATCCGGAGCTTTCTTTTGAAGAACATAACACGGCTGCCTATGTGGAGCAGCAGTTGCAACACTTTGGGCTGGAAACCACGCGCATGGCAGAAACCGGCGTCGTGGCCTTGATCAAGGGGCGAAACCCCGAAAGCAAAACCATCGCCCTACGGGCTGACCTGGACGCATTGCCTATCACAGAGCAAAATCAGGTAGCGTATAAATCCAAAAACGCAGGCGTGATGCATGCCTGCGGCCACGATGTGCACACGGCCTCTTTACTAGGTGCCGCCCGCATTCTGCAGCAATTGCACGACGAATTTGAAGGTACCGTAAAGTTGGTTTTCCAGCCGGGCGAAGAGAAATTTCCAGGGGGCGCTTCCGTTATGATCAAAGAGGGCGTGCTGCAGCAGCCGGCGCCGGGCGGCATCATTGGGCAGCATGTGTTCCCGATGCTACCAGCCGGTAAGGTGGGATTCCGCTCAGGTATGTACATGGCCAGTGCCGACGAAATCTACATTACGGTGAAAGGGAAAGGGGGCCACGCGGCACTGCCGGAACTGAACGTAGACCCCGTACTGATCGCCTCGCACCTGATCGTGGCATTGCAGCAAATCGTGAGCCGCCATGCCAGTCCGAAAGTACCGACCGTGCTCTCGTTTGGCAAAGTGGAAGCCTTAGGCGCTACCAATGTTATACCCAACGAAGTAAAACTGGAAGGCACTTTCCGGACGATGGATGAGGTATGGCGCAAAGAGGCGCACCAGCGTATACGCAAACTGGCAGAGGGGCTCTGCGAAAGCATGGGCGGCAGCTGCGACATTGACATCAAGTTTGGCTACCCTTTCCTGAAAAACGATCCGGAGTTGACAGCCCGAGCCCGCGAGGCAGCAGAGCTATACCTGGGCGCCGGGAATGTGGTTGACCTGGATCTGTGGATGGGAGCCGAGGACTTTGCCTATTACTCACAGGAAGTACCGGCTTGCTTCTACCGCTTAGGCACACGCAACGAAGCGCGGGGCATCACCTCCGGGGTGCACACGCCTACGTTTGATATTGAAGAATCGGCTTTGGAAGTGGGCAGTGGCCTGATGGCTTGGCTGGCCGTGCAAGAGTTGCAGTCAAAAGTTTAGTTTTGAGCGATATGAAGAACCTATACCTTATACTTTTGCTGGCAGCTATGCCACTGCTGGGCACTGCACAGAGCAAGATCACAGCACCTACCGCCATTTGGCCAGAGTTGCAGCTGAGCTACGGACTGGGCGAGAACGGGCTCCTTTTTCTGGAAAACCAATACCGCATCAATACAGATAAGCGCTACAACGGTGTGAAGATGCTGGGTAATTTTGAGCGGGTACAGTTGGCATTAGGCTACGAGCATACCTTTACGGACCATTGGCGTGCCGGGGCCATCTACCGGTATGCGGTGGAAGACATGCCTAAGAGCAATTTCCTCACGGGTTTTGTGCGTCATAGCGGTACCGTCAAGAGTCTGTTCTTTAATAAGCAGGCCATGGTAGAATATGTCAATCAGGAGCAACGCGACCCCTTTGGCCGCTTCAGGCTAATGGCTGAACTAGGTAAGCGGCTTCCATTGGGCGAACGGTTCCTGACGCCATCTGCATCTTTCGAGCTTTTTGTAAACAAAGAGTTGGGGGATGATAACGCTGACCGAGACGTGCGCACGATTGACCGAACCAGACTTCGCCTCAATCTGACTTATGAGCTCAACGACAAACTGCGCATAACACCTTACTTCCTGCGGCAAACTGATTACTACTTTGTGGAAGTGGGACCGAAATATGATGAAAACGATGTGTTGATTCAGGAGGGGTATACAGACAAGCGTAACCGCATCTCACCGATCTTTGGTTTGGAAGTGAAGTATGCATTCAACAGAGCCATATCCACGGGGAGCTATACCTATTAGAGAAATGAAAAATTGACAGGAATGTCAGATTATAGGCTTTTTAAAAATGACATTATTTCATGATTTTATAAAATAAGGCGAATGGTCTGATTTTGGTTATACCTCTTGTGAATCTGATTTATTCATAACATCAAAAATAGGAGGTAGCTATGGTATTAAGAAAATACAATGGCATGCAGCAAGAGATGCCACAGACTTTCAGTTCGATGCTCGACAGATTCTTTAATGAGTCTGTAAACACAAGAGGATTTTCCGGATTCACACCGCATGTGGATGCCTGCGAGACAGAAAATGGCTATGAGTTGGAGATCGCATTGCCCGGCATTCGCAAAGAGGATGTGGCAATTGATTTCCAGGAAGGGAAGCTGACCATCTCCGGTGAGCGTCGCTTCGAGAAGAAAGAGGAAGACCGCCGTTACCAGATGCTGGAAACCCAATATGGTACGTTCTCACGCACATTCTACTTGCCCGACAATGTTGATCCGGACAAGATTGCAGCCCATTTGCAGGATGGTATTCTGATGGTGACAGTGCCAAAGGACGAGCAAAAGACCATGAAGCGACAGATTGCCATATCGGGCGGTGAGGAAGCCAAAACCCAGTCGAAACAAAAGCGGGTAGTGGCAACCGAAAACGGAAAAGAGAACAAATAAGCAGTATGAAAAAGAGGCCACGAAACTGGCCTCTTTTTTGTTATAAAAGTGTTAAACCTTGCGATTTACCTTGACCACATATACTGCCGTATAGTATATTAGCGTTATAAGTTTATAATATAGATAATTCGTAATATTTAAAATACGTCAATTTAAAGGAATTCAATACATGAAGACGAAACAGTTTATCGTTGGCCTCACGCTTTCGGCCATGTTGGGCGGTGGCGTTGCAGTAGGTAGCTATAAGTTGCTGGAAGACAACGTTATTCAAACCGAAGAAATACAGGGTCAGTACCCGACCGTGCGTTATACAAGCGACATGCGCAGCAGCAATGCCGTGGTGCCGGAAGGGCTTAACTTTATTAAAGCAGCACAAGTCTCCACTCCGGCGGTAGTGCACGTTACGACCGAATATACCGTGCGATCCACGCAGCGCAGCAACACGCCCATGGATCCTTTCCTGCGGGAGTTCTTTGGCGATGGCTTTGGGGAGCGAGTGCCGCGTGGCCCGCAGATGGGCTCCGGTTCTGGCGTGATCATCGCTTCTAACGGTTACATTGTGACCAACAACCACGTGATCGACCGGGCCGACAAAATAGAGGTGGTGCTGGATGACAAGCGCAAATTCGAAGCCACCTTGGTTGGTACAGACCCGACTACCGATTTGGCGCTGCTCAAGATCAATGCCGATAAACTGCCGATCGTTCGCTACGGTAACTCTGACGACTTGCAGGTAGGGGAGTGGGTGCTGGCTGTGGGTAACCCCATGAACCTGACCTCCACAGTGACGGCTGGTATCGTGAGTGCCAAAGGCCGTAACATCAATATACTGCGCACTAGTCAGAATGATGACCTTAGTATTGAGTCTTTCATCCAGACGGACGCGGCTGTGAACCCGGGCAACAGTGGTGGCGCTTTGGTTAACCTGAACGGCGATCTGGTAGGTATCAACACAGCGATTGCCTCCCAGACTGGTTCTTTTGCCGGTTACTCTTTTGCTGTGCCTTCTGCTATTGTAAGTAAAGTGGTGGATGACCTGCTCAAGTATGGTGAAGTACAGCGAGCATTGCTCGGAGCGACAATCCGGGAGATTGATGCAGCTTTGGCCAAGGAAAAGAGCCTGAACACTCTGAATGGGGTATACCTGGAAGAAGTGCGGGAGGGCGGTGCCAAAGAAGCTGGTCTGCGTAACGGAGACGTGATCACAGCCATCAACGATGTAAAGGTAGCCCGTAGCTCGCAGCTGCTGGAGCAGGTAGCCCGTTACCGACCTGGCGATAAAGTGAAAGTGGATTACCTGCGCGATGGCAAGTCCCGGTCGGCCAATGTCACGCTTCGCAGTCTGAATAACAGCACCGAGATCTCAAAGCGCAGTACAGCTAACGCTGTGACGTTTGACGGTGCTACTTTTGAGGCCGTAAGCAAGCAGGAAATGAACAAACTAGGTATAGACGGTGGTGCCAAGATCAGCAACATTGGCAAAAGCAAGTTCCGTGATACAGGGATGAAAGACGGGTTCATCATCACCCGAATCGACAAGTATGCAGTGAATGTGCCGGCTGATGTGGAGAAACATCTGAAGAACTTTGATAGCGGTGTGGTTTATATAGAGGGCGTATACCCTGATGGTCTGAAAGCCTACTACCCGATCGGGAAACGCTAAGGCCGGATCGCTCTAAGCAAAAAGCTTCTGCAGTATTGCAGGAGCTTTTTTGTTTTAATAGAAGCAAAAAAAGGCCTATCTTCATGCTGCTGAGCTATCCTGGGGTACAGGTACAGCTTACACAAAACACCCGTGATCATTAAAACCAAGATTAACAAATAGAATTATGAAACAAGCCATAGATGAAATGCCCCTGACAAAAGCCATTGCCGATGTACTGCAGCAACTGGGCATCAAAGAACTGAACCCCGCCTATAGCACCGGCCTGAACTGGGGAGGCGAAGGCAACAAAACCACCCGCGACATCTATTCACCTGCCGACGGCAGCCTGATCGCCAGTGTGAACATGGCCACTGCCGACGACTACGAACAGGTGGTGAAAACTGCCCAGGAGGCTTTTAAGGTATGGCGCACAGTACCAGCTCCGAAGCGAGGCGAGATCGTGCGACAGATCGGTAACAAGCTGCGTGAGCACAAGGAAGCACTGGGCAAACTGGTGAGCTACGAGATGGGCAAGATCCTGCAGGAAGGCCTGGGCGAGGTACAGGAGATGATCGATATTTGCGATTTTGCCGTAGGCTTATCACGTCAGTTGCACGGCTTCACAATGCACTCGGAGCGTCCGCAGCACCGCATGTACGAGCAGTACCATCCACTAGGTATAGTTGGTGTTATTTCTGCCTTCAACTTCCCGGTAGCAGTTTGGAGCTGGAACGCCATGCTGGCAGCCGTTTGCGGCGACGTGACTATCTGGAAACCATCCGAAAAAACACCATTGACGGCCATCGCCTGTCAGCACATCATCCGCGACGTGCTGGCCGATAATGAGCTGCCTGAAGGTATATTTAATGTGATCATCGGCGATGCAGAAATCGGTAGCCTGATGGCACATGACACACGCGTACCACTTGTATCGGCAACAGGCTCTACCCGTATGGGTAAGAAGGTAGGCGAGGCCGTGGGAGCTCGTCTTGGTAAATCTTTGCTGGAGTTGGGGGGTAACAATGCCATCATCATCACCGAGAATGCTGACATCGAGATGGCGCTGCGTGCCGTGGTGTTTGGGGCCGTGGGTACCTGTGGCCAGCGCTGCACCTCTACCCGTCGCCTGATCATCCACGAGAATGTATACGACCAAGTAAAAGAGCGCCTGCTCAAAATCTACCCGAACCTGCCGATCGGACACCCGCTGAATGACACCACGCTGGTAGGACCACTGATTGACAAAGACGCCGTGAAGGCTTTCCAGGATGCGTTGGAACACGTGCAGAGTGAAGGCGGCAAACTGCTGACAGGGGGCGAGGTACTGGAAGGCGAGCAATACGCAACCGGTACCTATGTGAAACCAGCTATTGTAGAGGCCGAAAACCATTACCACATGGTGCAGGAAGAAACATTTGCTCCTATCCTATACCTGATCAGGTATAGTGGTGCCGTGGAAGACGCCATTGAGATTCAGAACGGTGTGAAGCAAGGCCTTTCTTCGGCTATCTTCTCTTCTAACCTACTCGAGACAGAAGCTTTCCTGACGCATTGGGGTTCTGACTGCGGCATTGCCAATGTGAACATTGGTACGTCCGGTGCCGAGATTGGTGGAGCCTTTGGTGGCGAGAAAGACACAGGCGGTGGCCGTGAGTCTGGTTCCGACGCCTGGAAGATCTACATGCGCCGTCAGACTAACACCATCAACTACAGCCGTGAGCTTCCCTTGGCCCAGGGCATTAAGTTTGATATTGGTTAATGATCAGGATTCAGTATGTGCAGATTTAGAGTCTGAAAATTTTTAAGAGTCACTCAGTGATAAAATCCTGTTAATCTTAAAATACTGTAAATCCTGATTCTGACACAGCCAGTCCCGTCCGGGGCTGGCTTTTTTTGTGGCTATACCTGAAAAATGCGCACACCTTTTCCACTGAAGTGTTAGCAACGGAAAATTATTGGAAATATTTTGCAACTTGATGCAACCCAACGCTTTTGCTTGTGTCTTTAGTGCAGATAGAATGAAGGAGAAGGAAGATATAGGATGAAATAGGCTAACTAGTCGACGAACGAGGCAAAAAGAACGATAAACGAGGCAATTTTGGAAAAAAGCACTTTTCAGGATGTAAATGCTCAGGTAGTGCAGCGCTGCAGGGAAGGGGATAACCGTGCCCAGTATGAGCTGTACAAACTTTACTCCAAAGCCATGTTTAACGTGAGCATGCGCATCACCAACGACTATGCCGAGTCCGAGGACGTGTTACAGGAAGCGTTCATGAGCGCCTTCAAAAACCTGCATTCTTATAAAGCAGAAGCTTCATTCGGGAGCTGGCTCAAACGAATCGTTATCAATGCCTCCGTCAATGCCATCCGAAAGCGCCGCTCTGAGTTGGTGCCTTTGGAAGAGCGCATAGCAGGCGACATACCTGACGAGGAGGAGAGCGACGACACTGAGTGGCAGGTAGAGAAAGTCCGCAGAGCCATCCAGCGATTGCCAGACGGCTACCGCGTTGTGCTTAGCCTATACCTGCTCGAAGGATTTGACCATGCCGAGATTGCGGAGATACTGGGCATAAGCGAGTCCACTTCGAAATCGCAGTATAGCCGGGCCCGAAAGAAGCTGTTGGATATCATAAAAGATTCTGAGACCATGGTTTGAACTTTACAATAATAGAGGAGCAAAGATGAAAGATAGATTAAAGGAATTTGTGAACGAAAACCGGGAGGACTTCGATGTGTTCGAACCCCGGCCGGAGCTGTGGCAGGAGATCTGTAGCGAACTGAATGCGCAGTCTGCCCAGGAGCAGGCTACCCGCAAAGAAGCCAAAATGATTAGCATTAGCTTCGGGGAGCGACTTAACTTCAGCACCGATTTATTGTTTATGCGTGTAGCGGCGACCATTGTGCTGCTGTTGGCTTGCGGCCTCACGCTTTGGATGGTGAAGCAAAACAGCCCTGTTTCAAATAACACGATGGCGGCTGCAAGTGAGCAAGTACAACTCAACCAGATCGCGCCTGAACTGGCCGAGGTGGAGGTGTATTACACGAATCAGATTAAGCAGAAACGTGAAGAGCTGAGTGACTACGATGTGAAAGTGCTTGGCCTGGATGAAGCCCGCAGTATAGACCGCGAACTTGCCCGACTCGACAGTAGCTATACTCAACTTAAGAACCAACTCTATACTACCCCGAACACTGATCAGGTGATGGGAGCCATGATCCAAAACCTGCAGATACGGATCGAGGTACTGAACCGCCAGTTGGAAGTGCTTCAGAAAATAGAACAAATTCAAAAACAAGACAATACTGAACCTGAATACAATGAGACCACTACTATTTAACGCTCTGCGCAACTTAACTTGCCTGCTGGCTTTGCTGCCTGCCCTGGTGCTTGCACAGCCCGAAGCCCCGGAGACACCTTGCCCATCTGCTATATCAGTTGCGCCAATCTCGGCACCGGTACTGGCTGTGCAAACTGTCCCTGCCACTGCTAGCTATACTCCAGATCAAGTTTTGCAAGTTACGCCCCTTCCTGCCATACCTGAGCAGACGGGCCCTGCCAGCACGAGTAACCCAGAGTGCACAGCGGAAGCAACTGCCTATGACTCCGAGAAACGCAAGACCTTTGAGAAGACCTATAAGGTGAACAAGTCAGATGTACTTAATGTCGAAAACAAGTTCGGGAGGGTGCATGTGAATACCTGGGATCGAAATGAAATACAGGTGAAGGTTGAGATAATCAGCAGAGCGAGTTCGGAGAAAAATGCGCAAGAACTTCTCGATAAGATAAGCATAGCTGACAAGCGTAGTGAGAACACTGTTTTTGTGAGAACCGAGATGGAGTCCATAAAGAACCATGGCGGGACCAGAAGTTTTGAGATCAACTACACAATCAGTATGCCTGATGAAAACGCATTAACTGTTAAAAATAGCTTTGGAGATGTTTATCTAGCCGCTTTGAAGGGAAAAGTAGATGTGAATGTAAAATACGGATCACTCAAATCCGATAGATTGAGTAATGCATCCAACTCTGTCAGTATTGCCTATGGCTCAGGTCGCTGTGGTTATATAAACGGTGGTCAGGTACATATTGCCTATTCTGATCTCAACATGGAAAGTACCAATGGGCTGAAGGGTTCTTCTAAATTCAGTGACTTTAAGATCGGCAGTCTGGCAGAATCCCTTGACCTTGAATTAAAGTATGGTTCGCTCCGCGTGGATAATGTCAGTAAAAATGTTCGTAAAATAAATGTGGCCAGTGGGTTTAGCCCGATATACCTGAATTTTGACGACAACACCACATTTGACTTCGATGTAAATGTGCAGTTCGGAAATTTCAATGTTAATAAGGCACTGGTGAAATACACTACCCTCGAAAAAAGCCACACCTCAGCAGTATATAAAGGCAAATTTGGCAGTGCTTCGTCTAAAGCCTCCGTGAGCATAGTCTCTAAATATGGCGACGTGAAGTTTACGCGATAGCCTGATTATGAAACATATAGCATTAGAGTTTGTAAAATAAGTGTTTGTTTAAGGTGAGAAGAGCCGGCTTGTGAGCCGGCTCTTTTTTTGATTAATAACGGAAAGGAATAATCGAGTTAGCTCCCCGTCCAAAAATATCGCCGCTCAGGAAGACACGATTAGCGGGAGGCGACTCATATAGCGTGGGGCCATACCTGCTTCTTATATGGCTCGGGGCATAGCCTTGAAGCATCAGCAGTGTCGGAAATATCTGGGCATGTGTCTGCTGGTTGGGTTTTGGCTTTGTAAGCATGGCAGTATAGCCAGACTTATCCAAGCACCACAACGGAACGTTAGCCTCAACAGGAGACACATTGGAGACACTCGCATGTGTAATGCTGATGCCATCGCCAGACAAGTCCTGACCATGATCCGAAGTATAGATTATGAAAGTACTATCCTGAGGTGTTATGCCACCCATTAGCTTTTCCCAGAACCTGTCCACAGACCATCTGAGGGAGTTGAAATACGTATTGGTTGACTTTTTACGACTCTTCAAAATGCTTCGCTCCGATAATACAGGTCTATAAAAAGTAGAGTCGGGCGGGTAAGTACGGGCATAAGGCCAATGAGCGCCTACTTTATTGGCATATACAAAAACCTTCTCATCAGATTTAGAAAGCTTAAGGAGTAGATCCGCAATGAAAAAATCGCGCTCGTAGTAGGGCTGTTCAAGTTGCTCTTCAGTCACATAAAGGTAATGGTCAACGCTTTCCAGATCATGCAGCGTCATAAAATTCTGCAGAATGCCTCGCCCCATCTGCATGTCTACAAAATAGGTCGTATAGCCGGCCTTCTTGGCATACTGAAATATACTGGGCTGCTGTAAAGCCTTTCTATCTTTGTCGGGGAGCTCATGGGACTGTAGCCCGCTCATAAGCGCAATGTTGCTGCCGGCACTATAGTTAGTGCAGGCCGACGCTATTCCGAAGTTCTGAAGTTCCGGTGCAACGCTTTTAAGAAAGGGAGTTGTATTGGCTTCCTGGCCATTAAGCGAAAGTGCACTCCCTGTTATGCTTTCATCGACTATCAGGAACAGGTGTTTTGCGCCAGGGTGTTTGGGTACCACCTTAACGGGTTCGCGCTGAGTCTGAGGCAGCGCATGGTTGTAGGCCGTGAGCGTACTCAATGGAACCCTGTATAAAGCAGGCAGGTCGTCGATAACACCCAGTGTTCTGTTTATATACCAATAACCCAGCAGAACAGCAGGTAACAGTGCTAATGCATAACTAGCCTGATAGGTATACCGAAACCGTTTAGTTACAAGCCGCAACACCGCTGCTACCCCCATAGTTGTTGCCAGCGCACCTAAAACAGGCAATGCATAGTTTTGAATGGCAGAACTTAGCAATGATGTATTGCTTAAGGCTGTATGGGCGTCGGCATAATTGTAGTTATAGCCAGATATAAAGCGATAGACCAAACTGATGAAAAGAAATGGGAGCCAAAGTCCGGCAGTGATAAGGCGAGCAGTTCTGTAGCTGTTGAAAAGTGCTACCTGCATGGCCCAGGCAGTAAAGCAGAACACCAACAGGTATAGTGTCAAACTCATGACACTGCCCTGAAACAACAGCATCTGCAAGACCTGGTACACCCTGCCCGGCCGCATTTCTACTGTGACGATAAAGAGGCAGAGGAAAAGATAGAGCAGAGAAGTATAAATAATTTTGGAAGGCAATCGCATCTCTTTCTCTTCAGGTTTTTTGTAAAGCGGGAGCCACGAGACTCATTAACTTGTTGACTATAAACTTAAATACCATTGTAAAAACGAATACCACAGCCAGGTATGCAACAGCGGCAATTAAAGACCACACTATAGAGCGGTTGCCTAATGCTACAAAAGGACTGCGGCACAGGCCATGAACAGCAAAAAAATACAATGAGTTGTTACCAAAAAAAGTAATTGCTTTCGCAAAAATACTACGCTTGGAAGGAGCGGTATAATAATAAAAAGCAAGAGCGATAAAAGGCACGCTGAAAAACGCCAGCAGCCAGAAGTATTGACTGAACGAGCCTAATCCGAATATAAGAAGAGCAAGTGCGAACGGTAGGAGTCGCATGGAGATGATGCTTTTGCGTGCCAGGTAGATCCCGAGTGCGAATTCAGGTAAATGCCCCAGAAAGTTGACACGGATGAAAGGAATTGCGGTTGGCAGAGATACAATAAAAGCAAGTTGGATTAGCCAGGGAATAACGATACAGGCAATTAGATAAGTGTCTCTCTTTAACTTCAGGAGGAAAGGAGAGATAAGGTATAACTGGAGTATGAGCCCAAAAAACCACCATGGCCCCGAAATGCTGAGTGCTTGGTCAGGTATCAAATTGGAGACTAACAGTAACTTGAAAAAACCTTCATAAGCGAAAGTAGCCAGATCCATTGCCTTGGCCGGGAAGAGGAGCGTAATTGTAGTTTTATAAATAAAAAGAAGAACTACTGCGAAAAACAGTACAGGGTAAATCTTTTTGAAGCGTTTTAAATAGAACTGTGCGTATTTGATGTTTCTGTCCTGCGAATATTGTATCGCAAGCCCATACCCACTGAGAAAAACGAATATTTGAACTGCATAATGACCAAAAAATGAAAACGTTTGCCTGAAGATATCCAGAGGTGACGTAATTAAGTTATACAGAAAAGTGTAGACGGTCGGATCGGAGAATGAAAACTCGTTCTCTCCAGGGGCCTTATCCAGAATGTGGAAATAGTTGTGCAGCATGATGATGAGAATGGCTATACCTTTCAGGAAAGCAGCATCACCTAAAGTTATTCTCTTAATCAGCATTTCACTAAGGGGCAAAATTTCAGCGGTCAGGTTTGGAACAATAACTGTCTTAAAGGTAATTAGATTATAGCTTAATTTATTAATCGCCCTCCGATGTAAAAGTCGATAGGCGTTCGTAGATTTGAATAATAAGCAAATTGGTATCAAAGTGTCTACTCTATGGCAAACGAAAATAACATCCTTAACTCATCCAAAGCGCCTGAGCCGGTGGGGTTGTACCCGCATGCGCGTCGTGTAGGCAATCTGCTTTTTCTGTCAGGAGTTGGACCGCGGGAGCGTGGCACAAAGAAGATTCCCGGTGTAGAGCTGGACGAAGCAGGCAACATCACGTCCTACGATATCGAAACTCAATGTCGCTCGGTGTTCCAGAATGTGCGCTATATTTTGGAAGATGCCGGCTCCGGTTGGGACAAGCTCGTTGACGTTACGGTATTCCTGACCAATATGAAAGATGACTTCGCTACTTACAACCGCATCTATGCCGAGTATTTCAAGGACAACCAGCCTTGCCGCACCACAGTAGAGATAAACAAACTGCCAACCCCCATTGCCATTGAGCTGAAGTGTATCGCTACGATCGATTAGGCTACACCTTGGCATCTGAAAAGGAATTACGTGCATAACAGAGAAGAAGAATTCAAGCAACGAGCTGCGGACTATGCGGAGCAGGAAAAGCAGGCAGCCGGAAAATCACGTACCGTGTCCTGGTTACGCGTAGTCGTGTTTGTAGCCGGAGCTGGTGTTGCCTGGTATTTTTTCAACGCCAGCAATATAAGCGGTGGCATTGTCAGCATATTCGGGTTTTATATCCTGTTTTTGCTGGTCATGCGCTGGCACAGCCGACTCGACTACAGGTATAAACAACTACAGTTACTCGGTAAACTTAACCTACAGGAAATTGAGCGCCTGCATGGGCGGCTGGACCAGTTCGATGGGGGCGTTATGTTTAAAGACGACCACCATGCCTATACCTCTGACCTGGATATTTTTGGCAGCAATTCCCTTTTTCAACTCATAAACCGCTCTGTGACCAGTATTGGCAAGCTCAGGTTGGCACAGTGGCTCCAACAGGCTGCCCCGTCTACTGAAGTATTGCAGAGGCAGGACGCTGTGGCAGAGTTGACGCAACCCAAGCAGCAGGAATGGTTGCAGCAGGCGCTTGTAAAGCCCATGCATTACAAACATGCCGAAAGCCATAGCCAGGAATTCTTTAACTGGCTCCGTCAGCAGGCATTTTACAAGCAGAACCCGTTTCTAAAAGTATTGGTTTTTTTGCTGCCTGTCCTCACGCTGGCTGCCATTGCCGCCTGGCTCTATGGTTACTCCGGTTACATACCAGTGGCATTCTTAGCTGTTCAATATTTGCTGGGACTTAAGTTTCAGAAGGTGCGCGATGAGTACTATGACAAGAGCATAGGGATGTACGAGGCGATGCAAAGCTATACCGATCAACTGCGGCACATGGAACAGTATACCTTTACAGCACCACTTCTCGCAGAAATCAGAGACAGGTTATACAAAGGAAATACCTCAGCTTCGGAGGCCATCGGCAAAGTAGCCAACATCATCGATTATTTCTCCTGGCGGCTAAGCACCCTGATGAGTTTTTTCCTGAACACAATCCTGATGTGGGATTTTGTGTGGATCTACCGGCTGGAGTCCTGGAAAGCACAGCATCTAGACCAAGTAGAAAAAGCGTTGGATCTGTTAGCTGAGTTCGAGGCATTGGCCAGTATGGCTGCTTTCCAATATGCCCATCCGCATTTTGCTATACCTAAGCTGAGCGCAATGCCTTTCGTATTTGATGCCGAGCAGCTGGCGCATCCGTTGATCTTTACTGTGGATCGCATCGCCAACGACTTCCAGATGCAGGGCGCTGGCAAAACGATCGTGGTGACGGGTTCCAACATGTCGGGCAAGACAACCTTCCTGCGTACTGTTGGCATAAACATGGTGTTGGCCTTTATGGGGGCTCCCGTATGCGCACAGCGTATGACGGTGGCTCCTATGCAGGTATACACCGCTATGCGCACCGTCGATAACCTGGCTGAAAATACCTCCTCCTTTTATGCCGAACTCAAACGCCTGCGCATCCTGCTCAACATGACGGAAGGGGAGGAGCCTGTCTTTTACCTGCTCGATGAGATACTCAAAGGCACCAACTCCCGTGACCGCCACGCCGGAGCCATGGCCTTGATTAGGCAGTTGCACCGCCGCAATGCCTCTGGCCTGATCTCGACACACGATCTGGAGCTCGGTGCCATGGAGCAGGAGCTGCCGGGTAGTGTAGAGAACTACAGTTTCAACAGCACCATCGAAGGCGACAGAATTTTGTTCGACTATACCTTGCAGCGTGGTATTTGCCGCAGTTTTAACGCCAGCAAGCTCATGCAACTGATGGGTATAGAAATGGAACGGACTGACGCAACCGGATAAATAGTGTGTACCCGAAGCCTGATTTTACGTTAGCACATTAGATCATTTTATAAAGCATATAAACCGATGAGAGTAGTAGACGACATAGCCCATCCAGAAATGAAGATCACCTTGCTTTCCTGGAACGGAAAGTACCTGCTGAAATTTGAGAAAGGAGACTTTGAGCAGACCTACAAGATAAGTGAAATGGAGATCGGCGACGACAAGGCCGCTAAAGCTCTCATTGACGAAGAGTTTTTGTCTGCCGTTACCAACCGCTTCCAGGATATGCGCGACGCTTTCGTATCGACGGTAAGAAGGAATGGGTAAGGTGTAGGCTTAATAATAGAAAAGGCTCTGAGAAATCAGAGCCTTTTCTATTATTAAGCTAATGGAGATTAGCCGATAGCCACACGCTTGAACTCAGTTACAGTCAGGCCTTTGCTTGTTTTGTCAAGCAGCTGCGTGATAGTAAGCGATGGGTCCTTTACGAACTCCTGGTTCAATAGTGTATTCTCCTTGTAGAACTTGTTCAGTTTACCTTGAGCGATCTTCTCCAGCATTTGCTCTGGCTTGCCTTCAGCACGCGCCTGCTCTTTGCCGATCTCGATCTCACGCTCAATGGTAGCCGCGTCAACGCCGTCTTTGTCAAGCGCGATTGGCTTCATGGCAGCGATCTGCATGGCGATGTCCTTACCAACTTCAGTCACGTCCGTGCCGTTTGTGTTGTTAAGGCCTACCAGTACACCCAGTTTGCCATTAGAGTGGTTGTAAGCTACAACTTTCTCTGCAGTTACATTCTCGTAAGAAACTACATCGATCTTCTCACCGATCTTACCCATCAGATCCGTAATGTGGTCCTGCAGGGAACGACCGTCAGCCTGTGGTGCTGCCAACAGCTCTTCTTTAGAAGAAGCGTTGGTAGAAACAGCAGTCTCCAAGATAGTTTTAGCCAAGTTTTTGAAATCATCTACTTTAGATACTGGCTCAGTTTCGCAAGCCACAGCAACTACTTTACCGTTAGTGCCATCTTCGCTTACCTGCGTCAGAACTAAACCTTCAGAAGTAACATTGTCAGCACGCTTGCTGGCAATCTTCTGTCCCTGCTTGCGCAGGATATCTTTTGCAGCTTCGAAGTCACCATTAGCTTCAGTAAGCGCTTTTTTGCAGTCCATCATACCTGCACCAGTTTCCTGGCGAAGTCTGTTAACGTCTTGTGCTGTAATAGCCATCTTTCTATAATTAAGAATTATGAATTAAGAATTACGAATGTTCTTGTTTGGGTTTACCGGAGAGCTTCACTTTAAACCTCGACTGCTTCCTGACACGCAAATTTAAAGTCTTGTGTCCTGCTTCAGATGTCTTGTGTCTCTCCTATGCCCTAAAACAAACTGAACATTGAAGCCTGTGAGCCCAATGTTCAGTTTATTTAAAATGCAATATGCATTAGAGATTATTGCTCGTCTGCTTCCTGCTTGGCCTTAATGCCTTCTTCTTCAGAACGCTTGCGCTCAGTCTCTTCTTTGTCCACTTTACGCTCAGACAGACCTTCTTCAATTGCCTTACCCATGATAGAAACGATCAGGGCGATAGACTTAGAAGCGTCATCGTTTGCAGGGATTGGGAAGTCAACCAGCTCAGGGTTTGAGTTTGTATCGCAAACTGCGAATACAGGTAGGTTCAACTTGTGTGCTTCCTTCACAGCGATGTGCTCACGCTTCACGTCAACAATGAAAAGGGCTGCAGGGAGTCTTGAAAGATCAGCGATACCGCCAAGAACACGCTCCAGTTTCTCACGCTCACGAGAAAGCATCAGACGCTCACGCTTTGCGATAGCTGCATAAGCTGTGTTGTCTTTTACCATCTTGTCGATGGTAGACATTTTCTTAAGTGACTTACGAACAGTCGCGAAGTTAGTCAGCATACCGCCCAACCAACGATCTGTCACATAAGGCATTTTAAGACGCTTCGCTTCTTCAGTAACGATGTCTTGTGCCTGCTTTTTGGTAGCTACGAAAAGGATCTTACGACCAGACTTGGCGATGTTCTTGATAGCTGAAGTAGCTTCTTCAAGCGCAACCAAAGTTTTGTTCAGGTCAATGATGTGGATACCGTTCTTCTCCATGAAGATATACGGAGCCATTTTCGGATCCCACTTGCGGGTAAGGTGACCGAAGTGAACACCTGCCTCAAGTAATTCTTTATAATTAGTACTTGCCATGTTGTTGATACACCTTTAATATTAACGTTTACTGAACTGGAATGAACGACGCGCTTTGCGCTTACCGAACTTCTTACGCTCCACCATACGAGGATCTCTGGTTACGAATCCTTCTTTGCGGAGTGCTGATTTAGTCTCGGCGTTTTCTACTACCAGTGCTTTTGCGATAGCAAGTCTAAGTGCTTCAGCCTGGCCGCTTACACCACCACCTTTTAGATTAGCAGTAACATCGTACTTGCCAATAGCTTCTAAGGTTTGAAACGGCTGATTCACAATAGTTTGCAATACTTCGTCAGGGAAGTATGCCTTGATATCTTTACCGTTAATAGTGATATTCCCTTGCCCGGCCGTCATATAGATACGAGCCACCGAGGTTTTTCTTCTACCAGATGTATTGATAACTTCCATTAATTATTAGATGTTGAGGGTTAATTCTTTAGGCTGCTGCGCCGCAAACGGGTGCTCGCTTCCTGTAAAAACATGAAGATTTCTGAACAGCTCGCGACCCAGGCTGTTTTTTGGCAACATGCCACGAACAGCGCGCTCTACAAGCAGCGTTGATGATTTAGCCTTTAGCTCACGTGGAGAAGTCTTCTTCTGACCACCTGGGTAACCAGTGTGTGTCAGGTAGTACTTCTGATCCCACTTACGGCCAGAGAAACGCACGTTATCAGAGTTGATAACAATTACGTTGTCGCCGCAGTCAGCATTTGGCGTGTACGAAGGCTTGTGTTTGCCTTTCAGGATCTTGGCGATTTCAGACGCCACGCGACCCAGGTTTCCTTGCCCAGCATCCACAATCACCCAGCCTTTGTTGGCTGTCTTCTTGTTGACATACTGAGTCTTAAAACTTAAATGATTCATTTTTGGTGGTTGTAAGCGATTTATTTAACAATTGACTATTTCTCGACAGTTCTTCGAAAATGGACACAAAGATAGAAGGTATAATTTTGATATGCAATACTTGTGTTAGAAATATACTGGAACACAGAGGAATAGTGGAGAAGCTGGGATTTATAGCCAGATAAGAAAGGCATTGGCCTGAAGAAACAAGAGGATTCTTCAGGCCGATGCCTTTTAGTTAAGCGACGGTATTATTTTTCAGAAGCTCTGGCCGGTGGCGGGGGAGGTGGCAGACCGGGCAGCTGACCATATTTGGCTTCTGCGGCAGGTATGCGTGGGTTCCTGTTGTAATCGTATACCTCTGTTTTGCCGGACTTCAGGTATACCACAAACGAAAGCAAATCGTACTCCTTCCTGTTGTTGAACTTGAAGCCAACGTGCTTCACATTAGGGTTCCTTTTCAGAAAAGCTTTGTGGTCTTCCGGGAGATTGGCTGCATCTTTATAGTAGTCGTCTGTTATCCCTATAATGTAGGTATACGCTTCATCAGCATCACCTTTCATAGGCGGAGGTGGAGGAGGTAGCTGCTCTTTGGCAGGTGGCGGCGGAGGCGTGCCTGGTGCTGGGGCAGGCGGTGGTGGAGGCGTTCCCGGTTTAGGCGGCGCTGGGAATTTCTTTTGGAACTCCTGTACCGGCTTCGAATTTTTGTTCTTTTCAGTGATAATAGAAACTACGCCTTTGGCGGCCCTGTTCCCGGTTACTTTTTTAGCACCTTCTCCTTTGTAAACATTGATACTGCTAATCGCTTTCGGGTCAAGTTTCTTATGGGCATTATCGGTGTCCTCTTTCCCGTCGATGTAATAGATAACCGAATCCGGAAGGGCTGTAATTGGCTCGCTCGGTTCCTGCTGCACGGGCAAGGTAATTGGCTCTGACATTTTGCTGTTTGCAGACAGCATGAGCGTTGGCGCCGCTATCAGCGGTATAAGCACGGCATACCTGGCCATGTGGCTCAGTGAGGTTTTGTTTTTGTTCATCATGGCAATTCTTCGTTTAAGTGATGGAAAATTAAACTGATTGGCAATCTGAGGTTGTGTGGCGCCTACAACTTTCAGTAAGAGGTATTGGTAAGATACTCTGTCGACGCCAGCATCTACAACATGCTGGTCGGCTATAAATTCAAGGTTTTCCTTCAAGGACTTTTTCATGAGCCACACACCCGGGTTAAACCAGTAAAGCACAGTGCTCAGTTCGGCCAGCAGCACGTCCAGCGTATGCCAGCCGTTCACGTGGATCTGCTCATGCCGTAGTATCGATTCCAGCTCGGGCGAGCGGTGCTGATCCGGATTCAGGTAGATGGTTTTCCAGAAAGAGAATGCCTCTGCTATACCTTGCACTTTGCGGAAGCCCACGCCCTGGTAGGAAGCAGGTACCGATGCACGGTGAATGCTATAAAGCGAGACAAACTGCAGCAGCAACCTTATGGTCATAAAGGCACAGCCTACCCAGAACAAGGCGACAGGTATAAGCCAGTAGTCGAATGCTGTTGCTTGCTCATGTATAGCGTTGGGTGACCAGGCAGACAGCACCACGGCGTAACTTTGCATAACGGCCAGTTCTTCGTGCCTGCTAAACAGTTCAGAAAGGTCTATCAGCGGGTAGACCGCAGAAAAGACGATGCCGAACACTAGGAAAAGCCGGTTGAGGTGGTAGAAGGTGAGTTTGCGAAGCACCAGCAGGTAGGCCAGGTAAAACAGCACCAGGGCTACGTTCGCTTTCAGTAGGTATAGGAGCAGGGTCGGCATATCATTTCGATTTTTTATTCTCGATCATGTCAATAATTTCCTTCAACTCTTCTGCGCTGATCTGTTTTTCCTTCGCAAAAAAAGTTACCAGCTCTTTGTAGGAGTTCTTAAAGTAATCGCCCACGAAGCCCTTCATAAAGCGTTTCTTATAGTCTTCTTCTTTGATGAGCGGGGTATAGCGGTAGGTGTTGCCAAACTTCTCGCTCTGCAAAAAGCCTTTCTTCTCCAGGTTTTTCACCGTGGAGGCCAGGGTGGTATAAGGTGGCTTGGGTTCGTCCAACTTTTCCAGGAACTCCTTTATAAATCCGCCATCCAGCGACCAAATCGCCTGCATGGCTTCTTCTTCCTGTTGCGTCAGCTTTTCCATAGTGTTACGATGTTTTCGTATAATTACGAAACTTTCGTAATAAGGTCAAGTGTTTGTGCGGTAATTCTTTAGTTATTTTTATTGGTAAGGTAAAATATGCTGATTAGCTTAACTGAAGGCGGTTTTATCCATAATCAGGAAACATCTGTTTTCTGTCGGCGTCTTAAGGTATAGCCACCTATTTTTGTAAATTGACCGAAATGAAAGCCATTATCTTGAAGCAGCCCGGCGGACCAGAGCAACTGGTGCTGGGGGAATACGAACAGCCATTGCCTAAACCGTACGAACTGCTGGTGCGCGTGAATGCCACAGCGCTCAATCGTGCCGACACCTTGCAACGGCAAGGCAAGTACCCGCCCCCGAAGGGTGAAAGTCCGTTACTGGGCCTTGAAATGGCCGGGGAGGTGGTGGAAGCAGGTATAAGCTGTACCCGTTTCAAGAAGGGCGATAAGGTGATGGGCTTGTTGCCGGGCGGTGGCTATGCCGAGTACGCCGTGCTGCACGAGGAAATGGCCATGGCTATACCTGACAACCTCAGCATGGAGGAAGCGGCCGCTATACCTGAGGTCTTTCTGACAGCCTGGCAAGCTTTGGTATGGCTCGGTAAGCTGCAGGCAGGGGAAAGGGTGCTGATTCATGCGGGAGCCAGCGGCGTAGGCACAGCAGGTATACAGCTGGCACGCGCCTTACAAGCCGAAATACTGGTGACGGCCTCTGAGCAAAAAGTAAAAGCCTGTCTGGAACTGGGTGCTCACAAAGCGATAAACTATAAAGAAGTGCCTTTTGAGGACGAAGTACTGGCCTACACCAACTCAGAAGGGGTGGATGTGATCGTGGATTTCATAGCCGGGCCATACTTTAAACAAAACGTCGAGTGCCTGCGCCTGGACGGCAGAATGATTTTGCTGGCGAGCCTGGGCGGTGGCAAGGTAGAGGACTTCGACTTGCGACAGATCCTGATCAAACGGCTGCAGGTAATCGGGTCTACACTGCGTTCCCGCACTCGCGATTACCAGATAAAGCTCACCCAGGACATGAGCAACTTCGCTCTGCCTCTGTTTGAGAACGGTTCAATTAAACCTGTAGTAGATTCTGTGTTCGACTGGAAAGATGTGGCTGAAGCGCACCGTTACATGGAAGCCAATAAGAACATTGGCAAGATCGTGCTACGGGTAAGTTAGAATGGCTATACCTTATAAAAGAGCAAAGGGGACTGATACCGCATCAGTCCCCTTTGTTTTTTTCGGCTAGTTATACTGCCTGAGTTGCTTGATCAGCACGGCCATGTCTTTCGGGTATGGCGCCTCTATTTTGATAGGTTCCTCGTTCATCAACCTAAAGCCAATGGTATGCGAGTGCAGGGCAAAGCGCTTGATAAGCGGTTGCTCTTCAGTTTGCTGCTTCAGGTTGAACTTGCGCTTCAGGGTACTTAGGTAGAGGTGCTCGCCTCCGTACAGCGAGTCGCCCACAATAGGCGCTCCCAAAAAAGCAAGGTGCACGCGTATCTGGTGCAAACGACCCGTTACCGGCATGCACTCGATTAGGGTATGGCGGCTGTAATTCTCCAGCGTTGTGAAGTAAGTCTCGGCTGGTTTGCCCTGTGGCGTGAGCTTGGCAACACCCTTCGCGCCTGCCAGAATAGAGCGCTTCACCAGCTCATCCTCAAATTTATGCACGCCCCAGGCTACGGCATGGTATACCTTATACACTTGGCGGTGCTCAAATTGCATAGACAAGTGACGGTAAGCCTCCGGGTTTTTAGCGAACACAAGGCAGCCCGACGTGTCCTTATCCAATCGGTGGCAGGCTTGCAGGTCGGGGTTGTGCTGCTTGGCGAGTTTCAGTAAGTTGGTGGTATTCGGCGTGCGGTCTTCCAGAGTGGCCAGAAAAGGTGGTTTGCTCACCACCAGGAAGTCCTCATCCTCAAATATGATCAGGTCTTTAAAAACCGGGTATTTCATTCTAAACTTTATCTTTAAATGGCACAGCTATACCTTAGCTGTACGACCTGCAAAGATACGCAAATTTGGTGGGTGTTGATTGATGGTTGCTAATTGTTGATTGTCAATTGTTAAATGGCTTCATGGTTAAATTGTTGCAGGATAAGCGTTCGCAGTCTTATGGCATCTTACCTGCCTCTAAATTTACCCTTAAAACAACCCAGGCACCTAAGCGGGTACTGAAACTGCCTTTACACAATTAGCAATCAAGCCCCTTTCGCCTTTGTGAGCTTAAACCTCAGCGTTGTACCTTTGCCTAGCTCGCTCTTCACGGCGATAATGGAGCGGTGCGCCTCGATAATGTGCTTGGAAATGGCCAGTCCGAGTCCAGAACCCCCGCTGTCGCGCGAACGGCTTTTGTCAATGCGGTAGAAGCGCTCGAAGATGCGGTTGATATGTTCCTGTCCTATACCTGTGCCGTCGTCCTTTACCGTGATGGTATAGCGTTTTCGGCCCTCTGCAAACGACACCCAGATGTTACCACCCGTGCGGCCATACTTAATGGCATTGTCCACGAGGTTGATGAATACCTGCCGGATGCGGTTCGGGTCTGCGTGCAGCATGACTTTCTCTCCAGGGTCCACGTCCAGATGCAGGCTGATGTTACGGTTAGAAGCCTTCTGTTCTAATTGCTCAAAGACTTCGTGCGCCAACTGCACCGCGTCGAAATCCTGTTTTTCCATTTTTACTACACCCTTCTCAAACTGCGAAATACTGATCAGGTCCTGCACCAGCGTATCCAGTCCGTCGAGGCTGTTGGCGGCCTTCTGCAGAAACTTGTCGCGCACCTTGGGGTCGTCCATAGCGCCATCTAGTAGGGTATGGATGAAGCCCTGGGCTGCAAAAATCGGGGTTTTGAGCTCATGCGACACATCGGCCAGAAACTCACGGCGCATCACCTGCAGGTGCTTCAACTCATCGATTTCCTGCTGCTTGCGCTCGGCTATGAGGTAAATGTCGTCCTTTATTTTTTTGAGTGGGTCGGCGGTAAAGAGAGAGCGGCCTTCCACTTTCCGGTATTCCTGCTTTTTGATCTTCTCCAGACTGGAATAAACGTTCTTGATCTCCCGGAACACAAGCGCCTCGTAGGAGAGGTATATCAGCAAAAAACAGCAGATGAAGACCAGCACGAGGGCCGCCATCAGCCCCTTGGATGAAAAATAACTGGCTAAAGCCAAAAAGGCAGTAAGCACAAGGGCCACTGCCAATGACACTAAAAGGGCAAGCGTGCGGGAGTTCAGGTTCATGTTTTAATCGGTGTTGAACTTATAGCCAACCCCTTTGATGGTTTTAATATTGTCCTCCCCGATTTTTTCGCGCACCTTCCGGATATGCACATCTACTGTGCGGGCTATGACATATACATCGTTGCCCCATACGTTATTGAGCAATTCTTCGCGTGTAAATACTTTGTTAGGGGTTGTAGCCAGGAAAGCCAGCAGTTCGAACTCTTTTTTCGGCAATGTGATTTTCTGCTCGTCTTTATACACCGCAAAACTGGTGCGGTCTATGCGCAGTCCTCCGATCTCGATCACTTTCTCCTGTTCTTCCTGGTGTGCGTCGCGACGGGCATAAGCTGCCAGTCGGCTGAGGAGGGCACGTGGCTTGATGGGCTTGGTGATGAAGTCGTCGGCACCGGCATCGAAAGCGGCTACTTCTGAGAACTCCTCGGCCCGGGCCGTCAGGAAAATGATGTGCGTATTCCGGAATTCGTTGTCTTCACGCAACTGGCGGCAGGCGGCTATGCCGTCCATCAGGGGCATCATCACGTCCATCAGGATCACATCCGGTTTAAAAGACTGGGCCACTTCGATGGCTTTCTTTCCATTTTCGGCCTGTGCTACCTCATAGCCTTCACGGGTCAGATTGTAGTGGAGTAGTTCTACGATATCCGGATCGTCGTCCACTACCAGTATTTTATAGTGGGATTGGTTGGGTGTCTGCACAGTCAGTGTTTTGGTTATGGATACGGCGTTTTTAAAATGAGTAGGCATGGGGCTGTTGGTCATTGGCTATGCCCTGTTTCAACGCAAATATATTGTTTCGGGTGCTACAATAACTTTACTAAGGCAAATCATAATAGTTTCTTAACATTGTCGGGGTGCCAACCACTAAAAAAGCCAGCTGGTATAGCTGGCTTTTTCTTATTTCTGTGCTACAAGGGCGGGTTTGTGTTTCAGGTTCTTATGCTCATACAGGTCTACCTTAACGGCGCCTACAAACATTTCTGCCGAGATCAAGACCGGTATTTTGTTCTTGTCGTCTGACAGGTATACGGTAATGGCGTCTTCCCCGTCAAACAGTTTGTTCTGCGGCATTTTCGGTACCAGTTTAATGGCCCTAAACGACCCTGCTTTGGTGCTGATGGTTTCACGTCCCTGGTAAGTCACCACCATGTCAAACGCTTCTTCATCAAAAAAGCCTTTGATCGTAAACTTATCGCCGGGCTTAAACCTGTTATAATCTAAAGTGCGCAGATAATAAAAACCACTGACAATGTCTTGCGCCCCTTGCGGTATTTTGTGGGTGCTGTTCTTTTTGTCTTTGTTCTTCTTTTTCATCTCCACCTGAGCGGTGTTGGTATAGTGGTTAAAATCCACTGTTTCGCGCTTGCGATAACTGCCCTCCTCTATGTTGCGGAAAGAGCGGTGCGGCAAGATGGCAGCTGTGTCAATATAGGATTGC
This sequence comes from Pontibacter aquaedesilientis, assembly GCF_014773225.1. GTDB lineage: Bacteria > Bacteroidota > Bacteroidia > Cytophagales > Hymenobacteraceae > Pontibacter > Pontibacter aquaedesilientis. Next base: position 92,230 of record NZ_JACXAJ010000007.1, read on the forward strand.
CAGGTGTCGCGGATTTTGATGAAAAGATCAAAAGAACTGGTCGTTTTGCCGTAGACAGTCGCTTTGTAGGTGAGCCTGTCGTTTATTCGGTGCAGGTTGGGTGAGATATCGATAACCGCCTCAGCTGCATTGATCGGGCCATAGTGCACTTTGTACTTCAGCACTTCGCCGGTGCTAAAGCTTTCGTTGGGTACGGTGCGCAACGATTCTTTGGTTGCAAAACCGGAGAGCACCACTATGAGTAAGATTATTGCAGGAAAGATCCTTTTCATACGCTGTAATTTAAGACTTGCAATGTTTTGATTTGAATAATCAACTATTATACCAAAGCAGGTCTTTGTACTAAGATAGCAGTTTGTCTTCACACATCCAACAACATAAAATGCAAAAAGGTGCTATGTCGCATAGCACCTTTTTGCATTACTTATTATCGGAGAACAAGGTTCATTCAGCTCCGGCTGTGTCTTCCAGTGCGGCGGCCACTTTCTCTGGTTCGCCTTTCACGATGGCTCTGATCTTGCCTTCGATCTCTTCCTGCAACTCCGGATTGTCAAGCAGAATCTGCTTCACACCGTCACGGCCCTGGCCCAGCTTGTCGCCGTTGTAAGAGAACCATGAGCCTGACTTTTGCACTACGCCCAGTTCTACACCAAGGTCAAGGATCTCACCTACTTTGGAGATTCCCTCGCCATACATGATGTCGAACTCTACCACTTTGAATGGAGGTGCTACCTTGTTCTTCACCACCTTGACGCGGGTACGGTTACCAGTGATGTTGTCGGCAGACTCTTTGATCTGGCCAACACGACGAATATCCAAACGCACGGAAGCGTAGAATTTAAGAGCGTTACCACCAGTAGTGGTTTCCGGGTTACCGAACATCACCCCGATCTTCTCGCGTAGCTGGTTGATGAAGATACAGCAGCAGCCGGTTTTGTTGATGGTACCGGTCAGCTTGCGCAATGCCTGTGACATCAAACGTGCCTGCAAGCCCATTTTACTGTCACCCATGTCGCCTTCCAGTTCGCCTTTCGGCACGAGGGCAGCAACGGAGTCAATTACGATAATATCGATAGCGCCTGAACGGATTAGGTGATCGGCGATCTCCAAGGCCTGCTCTCCGTTGTCAGGCTGAGAAATCAACAGGTTTTCAGTATCTATACCTAGTTTCTCGGCGTATGCCTTGTCAAATGCGTGCTCTGCGTCAATAAAGGCGGCCAGGCCACCGGCGCGCTGCGCCTCTGCAATAGCATGCATGGTAAGCGTGGTTTTACCAGACGATTCAGGACCGTAGATCTCAATGACACGGCCGCGCGGCAAACCGCCAATTCCTAAAGCAATGTCGAGTCCAAGCGAGCCGGTAGAGATAGCAGGGATGTCCTCCACTTTGTTATCGCTTAGCTTCATTACAGTGCCTTTACCATAAGTCTTGTCAAGCTTGTCTATCGTCAGCTGCAGGGCTTTTAGTTTTTCGTTGCTTACGCTCATGTGTGTTTAATTAAATAGCTTTATATTGATGGTGAAATTACGACGTTCAAAATCAATTTGCAAAAAAAGTCAAAGGTATTTTGCTAATTTTTTTAGTTGAGTATTGCCGTCTTGTTACAACAGCTTTTGTTGGCTTTTTGTGCCATTACTTCTACTTTTTTATGAGTTATTTAAGGCTTTTGTTTTGCGGCTTCCTGATGTTATACAGTGGTTTAGCCTATGGGCAGTTAAACAACGATGCGCTGCAAATGCGTATGCCCGTTAAACCTGAAAATGCTAACCAGGTTAGAATTGGGTTGCATGCATTCGGCTTCTCCAAAAACAATGAGTATTTCAACCGCATTGCCGATGGCTATACCTTGTTTGGGTATCATTTGCTGCCTCGGGTAAGTTATTATCCTGCCGCTTCGGTGCGAATTGATGCAGGGGCTTTCCTGTGGAAGGACTTCGGAAGTTCGGGCTATCAGGACATTCAGCCAACCTTCGCAGTGAAGGTGCAGCGAGAGAACTGGGCCTTCGTATTCGGCACGCTGGAAAGCAATCTCAACCACAACTATATCGAGCCGCTTTATGATTTCGAGCGGGTGATCAACAACCGCCTGGAAAATGGCATGCAATTCCTGCTCAGAACGCACCGTGTGGATCTGGATGCCTGGATAGACTGGAGCAAAATGATCTACCGGGCTGACCCGGACCGGGAAGAGGTGGCAGGCGGCATCAGTTCGGCTTTACAATTGCTACACAGGCCCGGCAGGGTAGCGGGCGATTCGGTGAGGCTTTCTATACCTGTACAGTTCACAGCCCAGCACAAAGGCGGCCAGATCGATAACTCCGACTTGCCGCTGCTTACAGTGGTAAACGCTGCGGTAGGTATAGCACTGGAGCGGCAGTTACCACACAAGGTCCTGCATCGGGTTTATACCAAAAACTATTTGCTGGGATTCAAAGATTTTTCCAATACCTACCAGTTGCCCTTTAAGACTGGAGGCGGCCTATACCTGAACGCCGGAATAGATACCAAGTATCAGGATGTGATGCTGAGTTACTGGCGAGGCAGTGGGTATGTCACCGAGTTGGGTGGCAAATTGTTCCAGTCGGCTTCTACCACCTACAAAAACCCCGACTATGTGCAGGAAGACCGTCACCTGCTGATTTTGCGCCTGACAAAGGATGTTGAATTGCTGGAAGACCTGTACCTGTCCCTGCGCCTGGAGCCCGTCTTAGACCTGGACAATCCGAAGCTGGAGTTTTCCAATGCCCTATACCTGACTTTCGATACCGATTTCTTTGTGGGGAAGCCCAGAAAGTAGGCTAGCTATACTGCAGTTTCGGTACTGTTTTCTTTGAGCCGCTGCATGGTGTGCTCATAGTCCTCGCGTGTCATTCCGTAGTAGGTCAGGTCCAGCAACTCTTCGGAGTCGGCACCCCGGAAATCACTGCGCAATACCCCTTCTTTTAGGAAGCCACAGTTCTCGGCCAACGTTGCATAGCCCAAATTGGCCTGGGTGCAGCGAATGTATACCTTGTTGAGTTTCAGGTTTTCGAATGCAAAGTGCTGTACGGCCCGGAGCGCTTCCTGGGCAAACAAGGCTGTGTCGGGCCATCCAGTGAAGTAAAGGGCTGCTTCGGCTTTTGGTACGCTTCGGTCAATATTTTTAAGGGCTATGTCACCAATGTAAGTTTTGTTGTCTCTCAGCCAAACGCCAAAGTCAAATTGGCGGCGGTTGTCCCAGTCGGTGCGGAGCTGGGCCAGTTGGTTACGGGCGTCTTCCAACACACGTACCCGCGCTAATCTACCGCTGAAGGCAGGGGGGAGGGCTGCGGTATTTTCCTGGATCAGGCTCATAAACTCCTGTTCGTCGCCCTCTGCATAGGGGCGAAGTACCAGATGCTGGGTGTCCAGTCGTTCTTCGGATGAATCGGGTAGGATGTTGTAGAGGAAGCTCATATCAAACGTTTTTTCAGGAAAGGACTATCATTAGCCGCCTTCCTTGTTTATTCATACGCTTAAGAGCCCGAAACGTGTTTTGTTTATTTTGTATCAGCCAGGAGTAGAATTGTCCGAAAGTCTTGTGAAAGGGGAGTGCACTTTGATGTTACAGCAGCATGAAAGCCAGCATTAGGAATGCCATATACCGTGGGGGCTGTTAGCTAGCATAGGCAACAGGTATAGCGTCTCTATAAACGAAAAGCGCCCACAGTTCTATACCTGCGGGCGCTCTTTTAATGATTAGTCTTTATGCCTTACTGGTTCAGCAGGAACGGATAGCTGAAGTGCTTCGGGCTATGGAGCTGCTGCTGTCTCATCATCACGTCCAGGGTATGGGCCGTCTCATTGAAGAATTCCAGCCTTCTGATCAGCATTTCTTTTTGCAACACCGTACCGCCAGCTGTTTTCATGTAAGCGCGTTTGTCTTCCATCACACGCTGCAGCACTTCCATCACCTGGTTCTCATGCTGCTGGAACCAGCGGGTGAAATCATCCAGGCGGGCAGCGCCCGGCGTCTCGGATCTGAAGTCCAGTCCATGTAGGCGCAGGATGTCAGCCAGCAGGTCTACTTCTAACGGAACAGACACATTGTAGGGCATGGAGCGAACCTCCAATTTGCTGTTGAGTGCTCCCAGTATAGTGGCCAGGTTATCTTTAAAGCGAACGTATAGCGCAGCCGCTTCCATAAGTCTTTGGGTAATGTGAAAAAATCAGTACGGGCGCAAAATTACACCAATAAGGTTAGATTGCTAAATTGTTTGCTGGTTAAATCGCTAAATTATTGATTGCTGACTGTTAATTGTTAGTCGAGGATAGGTTAAACGACTAAGTTGTTGAAATCCTTTAAAGATCGAGCAGTGTGAACAATGCTGATGGTCCAACTAATATGTAAAGCCTTCGCTATACCTAGTTTCTTTTTTGGCAACCGACAATTCAACCAGCTATACCTACAGCAACTCCCGTATCAGCTGTTCTTCTGTTATGCCCTCTGCCTCGGCTTTGAAGTTGCGCACGATGCGGTGACGGAGTATAGGAAGAGCCACTGCCTGTACATCTTCGATATCAGGGGAGTATTTGCCGTTGAGCAAGGCATTGCACTTGGCGCCCACGATCAGGTGTTGGGAGGCACGCGGGCCTGCGCCCCACTCCAGGTACTGGCTTGCCTGCTTCGAGCCCATTTCGGTGTTCGGACGGGTCTTGTGCACTAGTTTCACGGCATACTCCACCACATTGTCAACCACCGGTACGCGGCGTACCAGTTGCTGGAAAGCCAGGATGTCGTTCGCGTGGAGGATCTTGTCGAGTGTTGTGCGAAGGGCTCCTGTCGTGTTCTTTACGATCTGCAGCTCTGACTCATAACTTGGGTAACCCAGCGTGATGTTGAACATGAAACGGTCCAGCTGCGCCTCGGGCAGTGGGTACGTGCCCTCCTGCTCGATTGGGTTTTGAGTAGCCAGCACAAAGAACGGTCTGGGCAGTTCGTAACGCTTCCCGGCTACGGTCACAGCGTACTCTTGCATGGCCTCCAATAGGGCAGCCTGGGTCTTGGGAGGCGTACGGTTGATCTCATCAGCCAGGATGATGTTGGCGAAGATCGGGCCGGTTACGAAATTGAAGTTGCGGTCTTTGTCCAGCGTCTCGGCTCCCAGGATATCGGAAGGCATAAGGTCGGGCGTGAACTGCACCCGGCTGAAAGACATGTCCAGGGAAGAGGCAATGGTCTGGATCAGGAGGGTTTTGGCAAGCCCCGGAACGCCTACCAGCAAGCAGTGCCCCTGACAAAAAACGGCTGTCAGCACCAGTCTCACCACTTCTTCCTGGCCTACTATTACTTTCGATATTTCGGAGGTAAGGTCCTGGTAGGCGCGGTGTAACGCGTCGGCTGCTTCTTTGTCAGAGGTATACTGCATCATATTTTATCTATTGCGTTAGCTGTAGCACTTTACAACGATCGTATTCCGGGTCGATTTCGATGTATACGGTATCAATGTTTTTCCGGAACCACTCATCCACCGCTTTGTCTCTTTTCTGGGCAAGGGCAGCCGCGGATATCTTCTGGTAGTCGTCCTGCATGTTGGCCATGTGAGGCGATGACTTAGACTTCAGGTATAGGATACGGGCAGCCTCCCTGCCATCCTCGGTACGGAAAGCAACCGGCTTGGACACATCGCCTACCTTCATGGTGTCGATCACGAAGAAAACGCTTGGGTCCACCTCGTCCATCGGTGTATAGGTACTGCCCGTCATGCGGCTCTGCAGCATGCCGCCGTTGTCTTTTGTGTTTTTGTCGTCAGAGAACTCCTTCGCCGCTTTTGCAAAAGTGATGCTGTCGTTTACAATGAGCGTGCGCACGCTGTCAAGGGCAGCCATGGCGTCCTGTATGTCAACAGTGGCGGTGGCAGGCTTGATCAGGATGTGACGTGTATTAAACTCCTGGCCTTTGCGCTCAATCAGCTGGATCAGGTGGAAACCGAACATGGATTCTACCACATTGGACATCTGACCTGGCTCCAGTCGGAGAGCAGCCGCTTCGTACTCCGGTACAAGTTCTTTTTTCTTAAAGAATCCCAGCTCCCCGCCATCTTCGGCTGAGCCCGGGTCCTGGGAGTATTTTTTAGCCAGGGTTGCAAAATCCTCACCTGCCAATACCCGGTTGCGCAGTTCCTCCAGTTGTTGGCGGGCGGCGGCTTTCTGCTGGCGGCTCACCTGCGCATATTTTACAATGTGCCCTAGCTCTACCTCACTCGAGAAGTAGGGAAGGCTGTCAGCCGGGATCTGGTTGAAATAGCGACGAACTTCCTTTGGGGTTACCGTTACTTTTTCGGTTATCTGGCGCTGCATCTTTTCAGAAACCATCTGGTTACGCACAGTGCGGCGCAGTTCGTCCTTGAGCTGCTTCAGGCTTTTGTTGTAGTACTGCTCCAGACGCTCGGTTCCGCCCACCTGCGATGCCAGGTAGTCTATTCTGCGGTTGAGTTCGTTGGACACCATGCTTTCTTCTACAGTCACGGAGTCCACTTCGGCGCGTGCCAGCAATAGTTTCTCCTGCACCATGGATTTGAAAATCTCGCATTTCAGCTGCTCATCGTTCGGGCTAGGCTGCTTTTTGGTTTGGGCCAGGTACTGCAGGTAACTAAACTCAAGCTCAGACCGCAAAATAATATGATTGTCCACTTTGGCGATGATGCCGTCAAGTTTCCTCTGTACCGGTATCTGACCGTAGGCAGTGAAGGTGGAAAGCAGGCTCAGCAGGACCAGGGCCAGCGATCTTTGAATACTTTGTGATGTTATGGTTGTGTTATGCATGATTGGTTTGAGTGCCGGTAATCTATACCCGTCCTCTTACAGGACCGGGTTGCAATCTCTTAAGTTTTTCTAAGCAAAAAAAGCTCCACCTATAAATGGGAGCTTTTTTGAAGCGCAATTATTTCTTGATGATTTTCTCTACTTCCGTTTGGTTGATCGAAACCGGGTTTTTCTCCTGAAGCTGCTTTACCCACTGCTCATCCAGGTAGTTTTGGTAATCAGCGGTAACCTGACCCCTTACTTCGTGAAGTTTTTTAGGGGCCAGAGCCAATATCTCATGCACGATCACCAAGTACTGGCGGCCGTTGAGTTCTGTGTTGTAGGCCCCTTTTTCCCAGTTCACGGCATCCACGGCTTTGTTCTCACCCTTCTGGAACCTCTTTTCCGAAATCTGCACACCCAGTGGGTTCCCTGCGTTCAGATTCTCGGCCAGTACGCTCAAATCAGATGAGTAAAGTGCAAAAGAAGCTCTTCGGTTGCGGCGGCGACCCGTCTCCGTATTGTCAGAGGCTGCTTGCTTTGTCTTACCCAATGCCTTCTGTGCTAACTGTTCTGTTGGCACATCCCGCTTAGTTAAGTAGGCAACGATGCTCTTAGCACGCTCTGCCGATAGATCGCCTTTGCCAGTTGCTTCGCGGGCGTCGACATGGCCGTTCACCTCAAGCGACAACTCTGGATTGTTCTTTAGTCGTTCTGCCAGCTCGTTCAGTTTGGCCAGTGCTTCTTTGCTAAGATTTGCGCTGTTTACCTCAAACATGATGTCTGCGGGCTTTCCGTTGCGTACTTCGTAGCGTCGTTGGCCAAGTTGCTGCTGCGCTTTGGCAAGCAGTTCCTTATTGGCGGCGCTTATAACAGTGGCATGCGCACGCTCTTTCCACTGATACTTGTCTTTATTCTGATCAAAATAGGTTTTCAGGCCCACCGAGTCCTCCACTGCTTTGGACCATACCTTCTCGTCCATGAGTTGGAACAGCAGGATGCCATCGTGGTATTCTCTCACAAGCATGCGGTAGTCGACGTGCTTGTTTTCGAGGTTGGCTCTTTCGTATTCCAGCAGGCTCTTGTTAACGTAGTTGTCATACAGCATATTCATGTAATGCGCGGCAGTGCCAGTGTTGCGCGGGCGCTGCTCTGACTTAGCAAACGTAAAGAACTCACCCACAGTATAGGGCTTGCCCTGTATTGTGAACAAAGTAGATTTGAGTAATTTGTCTGCTGCATCGTAATCCCACTTCGCCTTCAGCAACTCATCTGTAGCCTTTCCTATGGCTGCCGTCTTGGCCGCTGCATTCTCCGAGAAGTTGTTCTCCGTTTTGATGCGTTTCAGGAAGGCCGTTTTATTCAACTCTGAGCGAGAGTCTTTGGCGATTTTGTTACGCAGGTTCTGCTCCATGTCCTCAAAAGGAGGGAGGGTCTGCTTGCCTACCAATTTGATGATATGCCAGCCGTAAGGCGTGCGCACAGGCTTGGATACCTCACCTTCTTTTTTCAATGCAAAGGCTACTTCCTCAAAGGCCGGAATCATGCGGCCAGTACCGAACCAAGGCAGTTCCCCTCCGTTGTTGGCGGAGTTGGCATCCTCAGAAAATTCAGCGGCCAGCCTGTCCCAGTTCTCTTTGCGCTCCACGCGTCTGTGGATGGCGTCTATGCGTTGCTTGGCTGCCAGCGAGTCTGCTTTTGGCATGCCGGGTGTAGCACGCACCATAATGTGCGCCACCTTTACCTCGCCCTGCGCCTGGCGTTTGTCGTTTACTTTGATCAGGTGATAGCCAAAGCGTGTGCGAACCGGCATAGATACCTGGCCAACCAGTGTTTTGTAGGCAGCGTCCTCGAAGCGGTACACCATCTGCATGGCCGTAAAGTAACCCAGGTTGCCGCCGTTCTCTGCGGCCGATGGATCCTGAGAGAATTCCTTGGCAAGTTTATCGAAAGACTCGCCTGCTGCTATACGTTTGCGCAGGTCCTGTGCCTGATTATAGGCGGCCAGTGTGTCCTGCGGGTCGGGGTCTGAGGGGAGGCCGATAAGGATGTGCGAGGCGTTCACCTCCTGTTGCAGACGCTCGTAGGCCTCCTGCACCAGTTTGTCGGTCACGCTCTTTTCGGTCAGGTATGGCTGGGCCAGTTGCTCCTTATACCCTTCCAGTTCCCGCCGGAAGGCCATGGTGGTGTCCAGGCCGCGGCTCTCGCCTTCCATTACTTTGAGCTTGAACCGGGTATACAGGTCCAGGTACTCGCTAACGCTTTGGCGTGTGTAGGCGTCCTCATTGCCGCCATTGTTCTTCTCGTATACATACTGGAACTCCGAGGTATAGATTGGCTGAGATCCAATAGTCGCAATGATGGGTTCTTGCTTGTCATTCTGCCTGGTTGCGGTACAGCCAGCCATTAGCAGGGCCGCTGCCGCAACAAGTAGTTGATTGCTGCGCATAAGTAGATTATAAACGGACGCTTGTGTTTTTGCCCTGACTGAGGTCAGATCATGCAATTTTAGTTATTTTTTCTGACAGATTAATCAAAAAGTATGACTATAATCCTATTGCATGCGATTTCGTTCAGGATAACGGGGAAAAGGCGCTAAAAGTGTGCAGGTCAGGCCTATTTAATTTTTTTGTATAGGAGGCAAGTGTTCTTATTGCCAGCGGTTTCAAACTCTACCTTGTCCATGATGCGGTTGACGAGGGCAATGCCTACGCCCCCCTTCTTTCCGATCCGGACGTGCTCTTCTATGTTGGGCTCCTTGTATTCGGAGCGCCTGAAAGCCACCCCATTATCCGTGATCTCAAACCGCAGCATGCCGCTTTTCTCGCTTACGTTCAGTGAGATGGATTTGGATGGATCCTCCTGGTTGGCGTGAATGATGAGGTTGGCGCATATCTCATCCACGGCCAATACGATTTGGTTCATTAGAATATCGGACAGCGTGAAACCGGCCAGATAATCCGTGACGAAATCCCGTATTGGCTTAAGATTTTTTTTAGTACAGCTTACTGTAATCGTATTATTCATCAGCAATGGTCATGGCTTCTTCGTAATCCGAAACAATGGTCATGAGCAGGTCCAGGCCCAGGATTTCGAATACGTTGCGCACTTTGTCCTGCATGTTATAAAAAATAAGCTTTATTTGCGCGTCCTCGAAGCGCTGCAGGTGAGAGATAAACACCCCAAGACCGGCAGATGAAATGTAATTCAGGCTTTCGCAGTCCACCAGAATTTTGCTGTAGGTCATAATCTCAGGGTCAGATAGCTCCTCATCGAGTATAACTGATGAGCTTGCATCCAGTTCACCATCCAGGGTGATGATGATAGTCGTGTCTTTGATTTCGTGTGTAATTTTCATCGGAATCCTTTACGTGTAATTATTCACTAGGTTGAGTAGGTTTAAACTTAATAACAAGCAGGGTCTGGTCGTCGTACAGGTTCTCTGTCGGGCCCGTGAAATCCTCCAGGTCGTTGATAATGGCGCATTTTATGTCTTCCGCCTCCAGATGGTAAGTCTGGGTGAGCATATAGCGCAGGCGCTCCTCCCCATACTCGTCGTTCTCCTTGTTGCGCGCCTCCACAATGCCGTCGGTGTAGATCACCATCACGTCGGTGGGGTTGTAGTCGTAGTACATTTCCCGCACGTGGTTGTTGTAGCTTTTGTCACGGATGATGCCGAGCCCCAGTCCGTCCGTCTGGAAGTAGAAAGTATCATCCATCATGGAGTTGTAATACAGGGTATGGCAGTGGCCGGCTCTTGCAAACATAAAGCCTTTCATGCGGTAATCAATGATATATAGCGCAGAAGTAATAAAAGAGGTTTTCTCAAGGCATCTGCCCAACGCATTGTTGGCCTGTTTCATGAACTCGCTCGGTGGCATGTCCTGCTGCATCAGGCCATGGAATATACCCTTCATCTGGGCCATGTGGAAAGCGGCGGAAATACCTTTGCCTGACACGTCGCCAATGATAATGGCAATGCGCGACTCGCTCAGCTGCAGGAAGTCATAGAAGTCACCTCCTACTTCCTTGGCTGCCTTGGCGTGGGTCGCTATCTCAAACCAACTATCACTCGGAAAGTTTTTAGGAATCAGGCTGTCTTGGACCAGCGAGGCGATTTTGAGTTCCTCCTTGTAACGCTCGTTCTGCAGCGACTCATGCACCAGGCGCAGGTTTTCGATGGTAAGGATGGTCTGGTTGGTAAAAGTGCGCAGCACGTTCACCGTTTCCCGGTCAAATCCCTGCTCGATGTCCTTTAGCAGGTATAGCACGCCAAACAGGTGCTTCTTGGACTTGATCGGCAGTATGATGAGCGATTTCCAGGGCAGCGTGAGGTCGCGGAAGCCGGGGTTGCGATCCAGGTTGTTGTTAATGTAGTCTATGTTCTGGATGTTATAGGCCAGCAGCAAATGGCGTATGCGCTTGATCTGCTCCTCCTCAATTGTGAGCTGCCGCCAGACCTTCGGCTCATCGCCCTGGAATACCTCCAGCCAGGCCGCGCTGGCGTCGGACGCCCGCAGGGTGCTGTCAAAAAGCATCTCGTATACCTGTGTCTCGCTTTGGCCCTGCTGTATGGACTGGCTCAGGCGCTGGAAATTGAGCAGGTCCTCGCTTTTCTGTTCGAACACACTCGAGGTAGGCAAACTGAAAAGCGCCACCAGAAAGGCGGCCAGGGTATACAAACTCACAAAGAACATAGCCAGCACCAGGAATCCCACATCGGAATAGTCGATGGCGAGCGCAGGGCTGTCGGCAAAATCGTAGAAAAAGTCTGAGAAGATGTAACAGGCCAGCAGTATCGCCAAAAGTAGTACCAGCGACCGGCCCTTCTTGTTGAAAGTCAGGTAGGCCACCCACTTGAGGTTGGTGCACAGGAATAAGGTATAGCAGGCCAGCAAAATCAGCAGCGGCAGAAAGATGTAGCTGCTGTAGTTGAAGTTGAGCAGCGTCAGAAGCAGGGTGGCAAAGAGCAACAGCTCATACCAGTCCCAGGCTATCTGCAGGAACCGGTTTTTATGGTAGAGCAGGAGTTGGCGCCAGATGTAAAAAGCTTTCGCGAGAAAGAGCACGAGCAGGCCAAAGTTGACTTGGTAGACCATGTGCAGCAGCAAAGGAGACTGTACGCTGGTGTAGTTGACAACCAGCCGGTACCCCATGTAAAGCGCAACGCTCAGATAGGCCGCTATACCTGCCTTGGCAAAGATGTTCCAGAGGTAACTGATGAAGTCGATTCCCTTTAGATTGTCGGCGCTCAGGCGCTGGTAACCGAAAACAGATACAATGAAAATAACGATCAGGAGGTTGTTGATATAGGGCAGGGCCAGCCCCTCGGAGCTTTCCTGCCGCATACTCTCAGCGGCCAGCAGCACATTGGCTAGTAGCAGCGACCAGCTGATGAGGGCAGCAGTAACAAATAAGGATTTCGCGTTGGTTCTGTAAAGCATAAAACGGTAAACCGTGCTTAGTTTCTTTGGCGACAGAATATGGCTAGCCCGAGACTTTATCAGCCTGTAAGGTAAGAAAAAAAAATGCTCTTTGGCCAAGTTGTCGAGGTGAGTTTTTTAAGAACACCTAGCATAACGTAAAAACAAAGAAGTAGGTTAGCCCGGGAACTAACCTACTTCTATTTGTCAAATGCTGGTTGTGATTGTTAGCGGCTGTAATTAGGAGCCTCGCGCATGATCTGCACATCGTGCGGATGGCTTTCGCGCAGGCCAGCCCCTGTTATTTTCACCATGCGGGCGTTCTGCAGGCTCGGGATGTCCGGGGTACCGCAATAACCCATGCCGGCGCGTATACCGCCCACCAACTGGTAGATCACTTCAGCCACCATGCCTTTGTAGGCCACTCGTCCCACGATGCCTTCTGGCACCAGTTTCTTGCTGTCTTTCTCATTGCCCTGGAAGTAGCGGTCTTTCGAGCCCTCTTCCATGGCCTCGATCGAGCCCATGCCACGGTAGGTCTTGAACTTGCGTCCTTCGTAAATGAGCATCTCGCCCGGAGCCTCTTCCGTGCCGGCCAGCAGCGAGCCGATCATGACGGTGCTTGCGCCGCCGGCCAGTGCTTTCACCACATCACCCGAGAATTTGATGCCACCGTCAGCAATCACCGGAACACCGGTGCCCTGCAGCCCTTTGGCGGCTTCCATGACAGCTGTGAGCTGTGGCACGCCTATACCTGCAATTACGCGTGTGGTACAGATACTGCCTGGGCCTACGCCCACTTTCACGGCATCGGCTCCAGCGTCGGCCAGGGCTTTGGCACCCTCAGCGGTTGCTACGTTGCCGGCAATCACATCCAGTTTCGGGAAGGTATTCTTGATATTGCGCACCACGTCGAGTACGCCTTTGGAATGGCCATGCGCCGTGTCCACGCTGATCACGTCCACACCTGCCTCTACGAGGGCTTTGATGCGGTCCATCACGTCAGGTGTTACGCCAACGGCGGCGCCCACACGCAGGCGTCCGAACTCATCCTTGCAGGCATTCGGGCGGTCTTTCTTCTTGAGGATGTCTTTGTAGGTGATCAGGCCCACCAGGTTGCCCTCGCCGTCTACCACCGGCAGCTTTTCTATTTTGTACTGCTGCAGGATATCTTCGGCCTTGGCCAGGTCGGTGCCCCGCTCAGCCGTGATCAGGTTTTCGGTCGTCATGACTGCCTTTACCGGCTGGGTCAGGTCCTTCTCGAAACGGAGGTCGCGGTTGGTCAGGATGCCGGTTAGCTTGCCGTGGCCGTTGGTAATCGGGATACCGCCGATCTTGTTCTCGTTCATGATGCGCACCGCGTCGCCCAATGTCGCGTCTTCCTGCAGGGTGATCGGGTCGAGGATCATGCCGCTTTCGGAGCGCTTCACCTTGCGCACCTGTTCTGCCTGCGCCCTGATCGACATGTTTTTATGGATAATGCCGAGACCACCTTCCTGGGCCATCGCAATGGCTAGCTCGGCCTCTGTCACGGTGTCCATGGCAGCGGAAAGCAGCGGAATGTTGATGCGGATATTGCGGGTAAGCTGTGTGGAAGTATCAGTGTTGTGGGGGAGCACCTCGGAGTAAGCCGGGAGCAGAAGCACGTCATCGTAGGTGAGGGCTTCGAAAACAATCTTGGATTGATCAGAGATCATGGCAAATAATTTAAGGGTCCTTATTTGCCGCGTAAAATTACATAAATTAATCCGGATAATATAGCAAGTGGCCTGAGAATTATTTCAGATCCTTCTGTAGAGCCTCTGCCCTAAGATTTCACAGGATAGAAACACTGGCAGGATAAGCAGCAACTTGGCTCTGTTAGGCCCGCGCCTAACCTTTATACCTATGGCGTGAAATGGCAGCATCCCCGACAGGGACACACTGATCGGTTACCTAATACACGGCCATGCTTGGGTCGACCTGGATGGCCCAGGCGTGGATGCCGCCTTTGAGGTTGAGCAGGTTGTCGTAGCCCAGGCGCTGGCTCAGGTAGTTGATGGCCTGGGCGCTGCGGAACCCGTGATGGCAGATGACTACGACAGGTATATCACGGCGAATGCGGTTGGCTTGCTTAGGCAGTTCGCCCATCGGTATAAGCTCACCACCCAGGTTGCATATCTCAAACTCCGCCGGCTCGCGTACGTCCACTAACTGCATTTTATCGCTGCGCCCCAGTCTTTCCTTCAGTTCCTGTGCTGTGATCTCTTCCATGGTTTTCAGTTGCTGGCCGCTATGCTATACCTGTAGCCTTGGCCGTTTGGTTTTGATTTGCAAACTTAGCAACAAATTAAGCCAAAGCACAGAACGGGAGCAGGTATAGATGTCAGATTTTTACACAAGCGTAGCAGAAGCGCTGCAGGCCATGAGCCTGATCGAAGTAATAGGAGTGATCACAGGTATAGCAGGCGTATGGCTGGCGGCCCGGCAGCATATATGGACATGGCCCGTCAGCATCGTGAGCGTGACGGCCTATGTGTTTGTTTTCCTGGATGCCCGCCTGTATGCCGACATGGGGCTGAGCGTTTTCTACATCATCAGCAGCGTGTACGGCTGGTATGAGTGGCTCTACGGCGGCAAGGGCCATACCGAGCGCCAGGTAACCAAGGTAAGCCAGCGCGAACTGTGGGTGTTAATCGCACTGGTGGTTGTGTTTACAGGCGGCCTGGGCTACTTTCTAGATAATTATACCGACGCCGACCTATCCTATACCGACTCCGCCACCACAGCTGTGAGCCTGATGGCCTACTGGATGATGGCCCGAAAACGACTGGAGAACTGGCTGGTGTGGCTGGTCGTGGACGTGGTGTACGTGGGAGTATACCTCTACAAAGAGCTGTACCTGACTGCTTTCCTGTACTTTGTCTTCCTGATTCTGGCCACTGTCGGTTACCTGGACTGGAAACGAGACCTGGAAAAACACGCTCCAGCCCGGGTTAAGGTGTAATTGTTAGTAAAATTATACTTAATGTCCTGATGTTATACAATCTGAAAGAGGTGCTATCTCGTAAATGCAAGTAGCTTAGGCAATATTTGAGAGTTTAGTGCGCCAAAGTAAGCGAGTACTATGTTCAACGCTACAATGACACTACGTATGAAGAACCGAAAGATTGAATTGCCAGACGAACTCAAGTATGAAAATCGGATGAAGTGGGGTTATGAGTCACCAGACGAGAGCCCTAAGCGCCTGTTGCTTAGCCAACACGGCGACAAACGCCCCAAAGAGGTAGAGGTATACAACTTCTACGGGTACAGCTTCACAGAAAACTAACCACCCAGAAGCACCCCAACTCATGCCTTCAATTTTACAAGGGATACATTTCTGAAATGTATCCCTTTTTTGTGTCGCAAACTCCTGACTGTTTACCCTTCCGAAGGCTACATTAGCCAGTCAATTCGGTTGCTATCCTTTTTTGTAGTGAAGCGGATGGATGAAATGATATGATCTATAGTATAGATAGTAAATAGCTAACTGTTAGTTTCTTGCGCATGAAGATAATGCTGGATACAAGGCTTGAACTGTATCCGGAATGTTTTGAGGCATAACAGTAGGAGGCTGTTAAACCTGGGCTGTCGCCGGTGGGGAAACCTGCCAGCGGCAGCCTTTTTCGTGGTCAGCGGCGTTGTTTCGAATTTTGCCATACCTTTGTCCCATGCTGAAAGTCGCCATCACCGGGCCGGAGTCAACGGGCAAATCTACTTTGTCTGAACAGCTTGCCGCACACTACAACACCGTGTGGGTGCCCGAGTATGCCCGCACCTACATCGGGGCGCTGGGCAGGCCCTATACCTTACAGGACATAGAGGCAATTGCCCGGGGGCAGCTGGCCCTGGAAGAGCGCCTGAGCCAACAGGCCACCGACTTGCTTTTTGTGGATACCGACCTGTTGGTGATCAAAATCTGGAGCGAGCACGCCTTTGGCAGCTGCCCGGACTGGGTATTGCAGCAACTAAAGCAGCAAGACTACAACCTTTACCTGCTCATGGGCGTTGATTTGCCGTGGGAGCCTGATCCGCAGCGGGAGCATCCGCACCTGCGGCAGTACTTCTACGATTGGTACAAACGCGAGCTGGAAGCCCTGCAGGTGCCTTATGTGGAGGTGAGCGGACAGCATGCCTCCCGCCTGGAAAAGGCGCTGCGGCATGTAGACAACATGCTCCGGCAGCACCCATAAAACGATACCTTGCCATGCTATACTATTTGCAGAATTATAATTTTAGAGTCGGCGTTGAGAGTAAAGGGGCCGAGTTGCAGCACTTCATCAAACTAGACGAAAAACTGGAGCTCATCTGGCAGGCCGACCCCGCCATCTGGGGCAGCCACGCGCCCAATCTTTTCCCGATAGTGGGCGAACTGCCGGAGGGCACCTATACCTACGACAACGAAATATTTGCTTTGAAGCGCCACGGGTTTGCCCGGCACAAGGAGTTTAAGCTGATCGAGGAGGAGGACGATAAATTGGTATTTGAGCTGGAAGACGACGAAGAGACGCTACAGGTATACCCCTTCAAATTCAGGTTGCTGATCGCTTACAAGCTTGAGAAAAACAAGTTGTCGGTTACATACCAAGTGCTCAACCGCAACAAAAAAGCCATGTTCTTTTCAATTGGCGGTCATCCGGGCTTCAATGTGCCCTTCTACCCGGGGGAGCAGTACTCAGACTATTTCATTGAGTTTGAAAAAGAGGAAACACTCTACCGTTATTTGCTGACCGACGACGGGCTGCAGAGCGGAGACACGGAGCGCGTACTGGAGCAAGAGCGAGTACTGCCGCTTAAACACGGCTACTTCGACAAGGACGCGCTTGTTTTTAAGAATCTGCATTCGGAGAAACTCACCTTGGGCAGCCGCACTAACCAGCGCCGGGTCGAGATCACCTTTCCCGGTTTCCCATACCTGGGTATCTGGGCTAAGCCGGGGCCATCGCCCTATGTGTGCATAGAGCCCTGGTGCGGTATAGCGGGCCGCGCCGACGAGACAGGCGAACTGGAAGAGAAGGAAGGGATAAACAAACTCGGCCCCGAACAGGCGTTCGAGCGCACCTACACCATAGAGGTTTTGTAGATCAAGCAGGCCCTCAAAAGAAAAGTCCCCGGCTCGGTAGATAGAGCAGGGGACTTTTTTGTTTTCATTGCAGGGAAGGTTCCGGAAACTTGGGGACCTTGATGCGTCTCAGGTCATATCTCGGTTCATAATCATTGATGGGCAATGATATACCGGGTGGCAGGTCCAGATCTGGCAAATCATCGCCCAGCGGCTCACCTCCGTCATCGTCATTGTCAGTAGAGGAAGACCCTCTGAATCTCTTGCGTGGTGCGAATGCATAATATGCCAGTATCGTTAGCAGTGCTAAGGTATACAGTAAGCTGATCATCATCACATTTCTTCTTAATCTTAAAATTTTTGTTCAGCCGGCATATTTTCTTGGCCAAACCAGCTGCAGCCGAGCGGATGCAGGAAAATGTGCCCGTATGTTTAGAACGTAGTTTGGCGGGATGTGGTTATCGACTTTGGTTAAAATTAAGCCGCCATTTGCCACCCGGCTGACAGGACTTGCCATTCTTTGTGCTGTAAGGCTTTGTTTTCATTGAAAAACAGGTATACCTTTGCGTCAGTTTAGGGGTGCCTTATAACAACGGGCTGAGATCATACCCATTGAACCTGATCCGGGTAATGCCGGCGAAGGGAAAAACGCGGGGAAACAATGTAGCAGGCTGCCGACCCCTGGCAGGTCTGTATGTTTCAACTTATTCTTTTTTTACAATCCAATGAAAAATTTACTGATTGTGATGGCAGTCGTGCTATTGCCATTGCAGCTGTTTGCCCAGCACAAACTGAGCGGACGCGTAACAGACGCTGCCAAAGACAATGCGTTGGCAGGAGCCACCGTGGTGCTGGCAGGCAGCAGCACCGGCACCACCACCGGCCCTGACGGCTACTTTGAGTTTCAGAACCTGCCAGAAGGTAAGTATACCCTGCAGGTGTCTTACCTGGGTTTTGCCCAGGTATCCAGGCCAATCAACCTGTTTGTCGATACAAAAGTAGACATAGCCTTGCAGCAGACCAGCCTGAGTGCCAGCGAGGTGTTGGTATCGGCTACGCGCGCCAATGAGAAAACCGGCACAAGTTTTACCAACGTGACCCGCGAGGAAATTGCAGCGCGCAACTTCGGGCAGGATTTGCCCTACCTGCTGGAGCAGACGCCGTCGGTGGTCGTGAACTCCGACGCGGGCGCAGGCGTGGGCTATACCGGCATCCGTATTCGTGGTTCCGATATCACCCGCATCAACGTGACTGTAAACGGTATACCGATCAACGACTCTGAGAGCCACGGTACTTTCTTCGTGAACATGCCGGATTTTGCCTCTTCTGTGGAGGATATGCAGGTGCAGCGTGGTGTGGGCACGTCTACCAACGGGGCAGGTGCCTTTGGTGCCAGCATCAACATCCAGACGCAGCAGGTACGCCGCGAAGCTTACGCCGAAACCGACAACAGCTACGGCTCTTATGACACCTGGAAGAACAACGTGCGGTTCGGTACCGGGCTCATCAACGGCAAGTTCGCGTTCGATGGCCGTCTGTCGCGCATCAAGTCCGATGGCTACATCGACCGTGCCTTCTCTGATCTGAAATCACTGTATTTTTCTGGTGGTTATTATGGCGACAAGACTACAGTGAAATTTGTGACCTTCTCCGGGCAGGAAAAAACCTATCAGGCCTGGTACGGTACGCCGGAGGCGCTGGTGTATGGCAATGAAGCCGACTTGCAAGCCTACATCGACCGCAACGGCATTGCGGGGAGCGACCTGGAAAACCTGCGCACCGCCGGCCGCCGGTACAACTTCTATACCTACGACAACGAAACCGACAACTACCAGCAGGACCATTACCAGCTGCACCTGTCGCATGACTTTTCGCCGGCCCTTACCTTCTCAGGAGCGCTGCACTATACCTATGGTCGTGGTTATTATGAGCAGTTCCGCAGTAACGATAAACTCTCCAGGTATGGCCTGCCAAACGTGACGATCGGTGGCCAGGTGATCAGCCGCACAGATCTGATTCGCCGCCGCTGGCTCGACAACGATTTCTATGGTGCGACCTATGCCCTGCAGTATAACCCGGATTCCCGGTTAAGTGCCACGCTGGGCGGTGCCTGGAACAGGTATGACGGAGACCATTTCGGTGAAGTGATCTGGGCACGGTATGCTTCCACGTCCAACATTCGCGATCGCTACTATGACAACAATGCCGTGAAAACGGACTTCAACCTGTTTGGTAAGGTGACTTATAGCATTACGGACCAACTGAGCCTGTTCGGTGACATGCAGGTGCGCAAGATCAACTATACCTTCGAGGGCATCGACAACAACTTCGAGAACCTGGAGCAGGAAGTAGACTATACCTTTTACAACCCGAAGGCAGGTGTAAGCTACGACCTCAAAAAAGGCCATCAGGTATATGCATCCTACGCCATCGGCAACCGCGAGCCGGTACGCGACGATTTTACGGAGTCGACCGCAAACAGCCGCCCGGAGCACGAGACACTGCGCAACGTGGAAGCAGGCTACCGTGGTCAGCTAGCCCTCGGCAATCTGGCAGGCCGTGCGTTGAGTGCCAATGTGGAGGCGAATTATTTTTTCATGGACTACAAAAACCAGTTGGTGCTGACCGGTGAGATTAATGACGTGGGCGCCTATACCCGCACTAACATCGACAGGAGTTACCGGCAAGGTATAGAGCTGGCTGGAGCGTTACGCTTAGGCACTTTCGCAAGCCTGAACAGCAACCTGAGCTACAGTCAGAGCAAAGTGCGCGATTTTGAGGAGTACATCGACGACTACGACCAGGGCGGTCAGGCTCTAAATCGCTACGATGAAACCGCTATTGCCTTCTCGCCGGATTTTGTGTCGGCCACACAGCTGGAAGCGGAAGTGCTGAAAGGTTTGAAAGCGGCCTTTATTTACAAAACTGTGAGCAAGCAGTACCTCGACAATACACAGAGTGAAGACCGCATTATACCTGCCTACCAGGTTGGCGACTTGCGCCTGCGCTATACCACTGGCTTTGCGGGTGTACTGAAGGGGCTGGAACTGGGCCTGTTGGTGAGCAATGTCTTTAATGAGCGCTACGCCGCCAATGGCTATACCTTTAGCTACATCGCGGGTGGCGGACAAGTAACTGAGAACTTCTACTACCCACAGGCCACCCGTAATTATTTAGCCTCTATAGGGTTAAGATTTTAAAATAGATTGATTTTTAGTGAGAAAGGCCCCGCCAGTTGGTGGGGCTTTTTCTTTGGGCAAGATTTTCAGTATTGGGAAGGATTTTCAAGAATAAAAGGAGAGCAGGATTCTATGGATTTGCTTGGGTATAGTTTTCGGTAGTTTCATGCTTAAGATTCTTAATCTGATTAACTATACCTGTAGGGTAAGTCAAGACCTGTCTAAATTGTGGCCGGGTCCTGATACACGCAATAGCTGATACTTAGGTTGATTTAAAATCTCAATTCATCTAAAAGGTCCGAAACCGTTAAGGTGGAGAGCCTGTTGTATGCTAGGGATTCTACAAGACTACCATGGGACTGAAAGACACTGAAAGGACTGTGTACTCAACGCCAGCATACTCAATCCTGTAAATCCTTGAATCCTGTAAATCTTGATTCTGACAATTGATTTTAAATTTTATATTTGCGTATTACCCTTTCCTTAAAACAACACAATAAGCTATGGCCTACGAATCATCAGGAGCCCCTGACTACTATAATATCGACGACTTACTGACCGAGGAGCACATCCTTATTCGCCAGACCTTGCGCGACTTCGTGAAGCGTGAGATTTCCCCGAACATCGAGCAGTGGGCGCAGGACGCGCATTTCCCTTCCGAGATCGTGAAGAAGTTTGGGGATGTGGGCGCTTTTGGCCCTACTATACCTGCCGAGTACGGCGGCGGCGGGCTGGACTACATCAGCTACGGGATCATCATGCAGGAGATCGAGCGTGGTGACTCTGGTATGCGCTCCACCGCTTCGGTGCAGGGCTCGCTGGTGATGTACCCGATCTATGCCTACGGCTCTGAGGAACAGCGCAAAAAGTTTTTGCCCAAGCTGGCTAGTGGCGAATGGCTGGGCTGTTTCGGCTTGACCGAGCCAGACCACGGTTCTAACCCGGGCGGCATGACGACCAACATTAAAGACATGGGTGACCACTACCTGCTGAACGGCGCCAAGATGTGGATTTCCAACTCACCGGAATGCCAGGTGGCCGTAGTGTGGGCCAAAAACGAAGAGGGCCGCATCAAAGGTCTGATCGTGGAACGCGGTATGGAAGGCTTCACGACGCCAGAGATACACAACAAGTGGAGCCTGCGCGCTAGCTGCACCGGCGAGCTGGTGTTCGACAATGTGAAAGTGCCGAAAGAAAACCTGCTGCCTAACGTGGAAGGCCTGCGCGGTCCGCTCGGCTGCCTCGACTCTGCCCGCTACGGCATAGCCTGGGGTGCTATTGGCGTAGCGATTGACTGCTACGAATCGGCCCGCAAGTATGCCATGGAGCGTATTCAGTTCGACAAGCCCATCGGTGCTTTTCAGCTCACGCAGAAGAAACTGGCCGAAATGCTGACAGAGATTACCAAAGCGCAATTGCTTGCTTGGAGACTTGGCACCTTGAAAAACGAAGGCAAAGCCACCACGCAGCAAATATCCATGGCCAAGCGCAATAACGTGGACATGGCCCTGCACATTGCCCGCGAGGCACGCCAGATTCATGGCGGTATGGGCATCACGGGCGAGTACCCGATCATGCGCCACATGATGAACCTGGAGTCGGTGATTACTTACGAAGGAACCCACGACATTCACCTGCTCATCACAGGTGCCGATATCACTGGTATACCTGCCTTTAAGTAATCGTTGATCGTTATGCGTTGCTCGTTAATCGGGTAGCGTAAAAACATGGAGAGGCAGCTGCGCAGGTGGCTGCCTTTGTTGTCTGAATCAGGATTTACAGGATTAATAATGATTTTCAGGATTTCTCACATAGAAATAAAATGTAGTGAGAAGGTCTACCATAACTTTCGATAGGTAAGAAAAGGGTTTGAACCAAACGGCTATAAAAATCCTGTAAATTTTAAAATACTGTAAATCCTAATTCAGATGAATTACTAATGATATTAGATTTATGGCTGATTACTATAAAATAATTAGCAAAATTCAGTAAATTCGTCAGCAGAAATGGAGCGAAAGCAACGCTGATACTGTTACCTTTAGGTATAGCAAAAGCGCTAATTAGAATACATCATATTTTATGAGAGAAGATTATCTGACAGGCGAGAGCGGCTACATGTCGCCAGCTGAGAAAGACATCGATAAAGCACTCCGCCCCCTCAGTTTCCATGACTTTACTGGTCAGGCAAAGGTGGTGGAGAACCTCAAGATATTTGTGCAGGCAGCAAAACGTCGAGGCGAGGCCCTGGACCACGTGCTCTTACACGGACCTCCGGGTTTGGGTAAAACCACATTGTCGCATATCATTGCCTCCGAGCTGGACGCAGGGATAAAAATGACCTCCGGACCGGTGCTGGACAAGCCAAGCGACCTGGCAGGTTTGCTCACCAACCTCGACCCGAACGACGTGCTGTTCATTGACGAGATACACCGACTCAACCCGATTGTGGAGGAGTACCTGTACTCGGCGATGGAAGATTACAAGATCGACATCATGCTGGACTCTGGCCCCAATGCCCGTTCCGTGCAGATTAGCTTGAACCCGTTCACACTCATTGGTGCGACTACGCGGTCCGGCTTGCTGACGGCTCCGCTTCGTGCCCGATTCAGTATCAACAGCCGTCTGGAGTACTACGATGCCGAGCTGCTGACTTCTATCGTGAAGCGTTCGTCGGCTTTGTTGGGTGCGCCCATACACGAGGACGCCGCCTTCGAGATTGCCCGCCGTAGCCGTGGTACGCCGCGTATCGCCAACAACCTGCTGCGTCGTACCCGTGACTTTGCCCAGGTGAAAAGCAATGGTACCATTGATGTGGAGATTGCCCGCTTCGCCTTGGCTGCACTGGATGTGGACCATAACGGCCTGGATGATATGGATAAGCGCATTCTGTCCTGCATCATCGACAAGTATAAAGGCGGTCCGGTAGGTATATCCACCATCGCGACGGCCTGCGGTGAAGAGGCAGAAACTATTGAGGAAGTTTACGAACCATTCCTGATTCAGGAAGGTTACATTAAGCGTACGGCCCGTGGTCGTGAGGCGACCGAAGCCGCTTACCGCCACCTTGGTAAAGTACCACCCACGCAAGTGGTATCCGGCGGGCTGTTCGATCAGGCTGAATAAAAGCTGTTTGTGATATATTGGAAAAAAGCAGGCCGAAGGCCTGTTTTTTTGTTTTTGTAGTGTTATTCCAGAACTAGAAATCTAGGCCAAGCTACCTAATAGTTTAGCGCGATCATTTTTATTCTTTAGTAGAGATATTGTTTTTATTTGAGATGGACTTTTGAAATCAATTAAAAGACCATTATCATTATAAATTTCGGGCTTCAGTTCTTTAGCAATTGTCTCCATAAAGCTGCCCATGTTTTTTGCATAGATAGTTGATTTACCCATTGCTATAAACAGGTCTATTGTAGCTTGTCGTATGAGCTCATGTTTTTTCAAGTGTAGTAATGCCTGCCGCTCTGATGTATACTTTTTTCCTATTGCCTGCATCATGTCTTGAAGCTGCTTCTTTGAGTATCCAAAAAGCTTGGCACGATAATCCCACCAATTTTTTGGCCTTTCCATAAACTCAAAATGCTCACTTTGAAGCATCTTTTGTACAGAGAAGAAGCCCATAACCTTACAAAGATCAAATAATGCTGATATCTGTAGGTGATTCAGCCTAGCCCCTTCATTAACCTCACTATCAAGGCGCAGAAGATAATCTCGTAATGCTTTGCCTTTGTCTGTTCGCTGGATCATAGCTATGTGCTTTGCCATATCTAGTTGCACAGCCCATTCCTTTTTCTCATTATAGTCTCCGTCAGGTAAAGCAATCTGCTTAGGGTGATAGCTATAGTCTTCGTTAAGCACAAAGCCATACCCTAGTATATGAGAGAACCATTCACTTAATGGAGAGTCAATCTCTAAATGAGCATGTAGATCGCTTGCCCATACATATGGGGTTCCTTTCGGGGAATAATGGATGTTTACCATTGTTAGAAGGGTAAATTTTAGATGTACAAAAGAACTTCTTGTTTAATATTAAACTCTAAGGCTATCAAGCATGCCCGACACTCTACTTAACTTAAATTAGGGACCCATTTTTAACTGCTGTATTTCTTTTTCAGGAGTATTAACGTGCTCTTATTTAAATAGCTAAATGTGAAGATAGTAATAATTGCATTGTTAGATATGTCGTGTATCAATTTTGTGGATAAATTGTGCATTTTGTGGAAAATTGCACTTAGGTAGGTTTGTTGAGATAAGAATATGCAGGTTATTCCTCAGCTACAGAGTTAGTTAAATGAGTATTTCTTGTGATCTGATTTGTAAAATATCGTGTATGTATCAATAAACTTTATTTTACCGTAAATTTGTTCTCTCCAAGGTATAGCTATACCTGAGCGACCTACATATTTTGAACAAAGCACAAACTACATACCTTATTAAGCAAAAAGCGCAGGAACTGGGTTTCATGTACTGTGGCGTTTCCAAAGCGGATTTTCTGGAAGAGGAGGCCCCACGACTGGAGAGCTGGCTGAAGCAGAACATGCACGGGCAGATGCACTACATGGAAAACCACTTCGACAAGCGGCTCGATCCGCGGCTGTTGGTGGAGGGAGCCAAGTCGGTAGTGTCTTTGCTTCTGAACTACTTTCCCGAAAAGGATAGCCAGCAACCCAACGAAGGGACTTACAAAGTGTCGAAGTATGCTTACGGAACGGATTATCACTTTGTCATCAAAGACAAGCTGAAGACGCTGCTGCAGTATATCAACGAGGAGGTAGGAGAGGTAGGTGGCCGTTGCTTCGTAGACTCAGCCCCGGTACTCGACAAGGCCTGGGCCAAGAAGAGCGGGTTGGGTTGGGTAGGCAAAAACTCTAACCTGATCACGCCGCAGGTAGGTAGTTTTTATTTCATCGCCGAGTTGATCATCGATCTGGAACTGGAATATGACGGGCCCATCAAGGACTACTGCGGTTCCT
Source organism: Pontibacter aquaedesilientis (assembly GCF_014773225.1). Taxonomy (GTDB): domain Bacteria; phylum Bacteroidota; class Bacteroidia; order Cytophagales; family Hymenobacteraceae; genus Pontibacter; species Pontibacter aquaedesilientis. The sequence goes on from NZ_JACXAJ010000007.1 coordinate 117,651, forward strand.
GTACCCGTTGCCTCGACGCCTGCCCGACCGATGCCATTGTAGCGCCTTATGTGGTGGATGGGAGCAAGTGCATTTCTTACTTCACCATTGAGCTGAAAGACCAGCTGCCGCAGGAAATGAACGGGAAATTCGGCAACTGGATATTTGGCTGCGACATCTGCCAGGACGTTTGCCCCTGGAACCGTTTCAGCAAGCCGCATAAAGAGCCTGCCTTTGAGCCGCACCCGCAACTCAAGGAGATGAAAACATCTGATTGGGAGGAAATTACGCAGGAAGTCTTCAGTCAGCTGTTTAAGAAGTCAGCCGTGAAGCGAACCGGCTACAAGGGCTTGCTGCGCAATATTCAGTTCGTTGAGCAAACCACAGACCCTCAGGCCTGAGCCTTGGAAAAGACCTTGTTCAGTACATAAAGGTACATCTCCGAAAATTTTTCATAGCACCATTGCTTCAGCTGTTTTATCTCTTCCGGAACAAGCACTTTGAATGCTTTTCTAAGTTCTTTTTCAAACAGCTTCTTGTCAAAGCTTACCTTCAACAAAATAGTTTTAATGTACTCCAGCATTTTGGTAAGTGTAAAAAAAGGTATTTTGTTTAGATATACGAAGTTAGGGTAAAAAGTTGACTTAGAGTTGATTGATTTGTAAAATATTGAGTTAACGGCCTGGTTTATAGCATGAAATCCCGAATTTGTGCGTTGTTGCTCTTTGTAGGAAACGTCACTTGCCTGCTCATATTTTGCTGACTCAAAGTATAGGGTCGAGTTGCTGTGCCCATGCAATGCAGCGGAACGCGTCTTTTATGGGTGCGATATTATTGTGAGGCGGAGAAGTAAGAATTTGTAAATTTGCTAAAAGCCTGAGACTGCACCCTTATGCGCCTGACTATTGCCTTCATATTCCTATACCTGTTTGCCCTGGTTCCGGCCTTGGCGCAGCAAGCGCGTATAGAGCTTGGCAAAAGTCCGATGCCTATCAATACCTACTTCACCATTTCCATCAGACTGCAGGACCAGCAACTGAAGGAGTACTCGCCCTTCCCGGAGATCGAAGGCTTCAAAAAGAGCAACAAATTCTCCTCGACCAAAACGGTGATAGCCGCCGGAAAAACCACCACCGTACTGACGATCACCCAGAACTATGCCGCACTGGCAGAAGGCGATTATGAGCTGAAGCCTTTTACCATGAAGGTTAACGGCCAGAATCTGCAGTCGGCAGGTATAAAAATTAAAGTAGGGCCAATGGCCACCGCAAGCCCGCAGGGGCCTGACTTATCCAATCTGTTGATTCCACAGCAGCCCGAGCAGGGAGAGGAGCGCCCGCAAGAGTATGTGGATCAGGAAGACAATGCATTCCTGACGCTCTATACCGATAAGAAAGACGTGTTTGTGGGCGAGGGCCTGAACATCGTGCTCTACTTCTATCTGGCAGAAGAAGACCAGCGGCTGCTGGATTTCCACGACTTCGGCAACCAGATTACCGGCATCCTGCGCCAGTTAAAGCAGCCCAATGCCTGGGAAGAAGTGTTTGAGATAGATGAGGTAACGCCGGAGCAGGTAACCGTGCAGGGCAAACCATACCTGCGTTTTCGGCTATATGAGGCGGTGCTTTACCCCCTCACCACCGAGCCACTCCGGTTCCCGCAACTTGCCCTGCGCATGATCAAATACAAAGTGGCCGTTAACCCGACTTTGCAGGAAGACCGCCTCGAAGGATATAAAGTTTTTTTCGCACGGGAGCGTGCTATACCTGTAAAGGAACTGCCGCCGCACCCGCTCCGTGACGTGGTGCCGGTCGGGCAGTATACCTTGCGTGAGGGGTTGTCAAATAAAACGGTACCGGTAAACAAGAGCTTTACTTACCTGTTTGAGCTGGAAGGAGAAGGGAACCTGGCTGCCATCATGCCCCCCACACCCGCCAATACGGGTACGCTGGACTTTTACTCACCGGACCTGCAGCAGGATATCACCCGCATGGCAGGGCGCGTGCAGGGTGTAAAACGATTTGACTACTCGGTGCTGGGACGGGTGCCGGGTACCTACAACCTGGGCGACGACTTCCAGTGGATTTACTTTAACCCGGCGACAGCCACCTACGATACGCTTCGCTCCTCGTTGACTGTGACGGTAACAGGTATAGCTGACTCCAGAACGATGATGCTGGCAAGGGACCTGGGGCCATTTTACAAGATCATCGAAAACGAGGACCACACCCTGGTCAGCCTTTACAAAGAGGAAGATATAAAGCGGTATACTAACATTATCTTACTGGTGCTGTTAGCCGTGTCAGGGTTCATTTTCTTAAAGACTAGACACATCAAATGAGTAATTCATACGGCAAACTATTTCGGATAACCACTTTCGGCGAATCGCATGGCGCGGCCGTGGGCGTGATCGTGGATGGCTGTCCGGCAGGGCTGGAAATCTCCGCCGAAGAGATACAGAAGGCACTCGACAGGCGACGGCCCGGACAGTCTGATATCACTACCCCTCGCAAGGAGGAAGATAAGGTAACCATACTTTCCGGCATATTCGAGGGCAAAACCACCGGCACGCCCATCGCGCTTGTAGTAGGCAACAAAGACCAGGCAAGCCACGACTACTCGCATGTGGCGCAGGCTTTCCGTCCGTCGCATGCCGACTACACCTATACCGCCAAGTATGGCTTGCGCGATCACCGGGGTGGTGGCCGAAGCTCAGCCCGCGAAACCGTGGCCCGTGTGGCGGCAGGTGCGCTGGCAGCCAAACTGTTGCAGCATTACGGTATAACGGTGCAGTCTTATGTGTCGCAGGTGGGCAGTATCAAGGTGCGCAAGCCCTACAATCAACTCGACCTATCGCAGATAGACGCCAACAAAGTGCGCTGTCCCGATGGCAAAACAGCTGCCCGCATGATTGGCCTGATAGAAGACGCACGCGACAGCCTCGACACGATTGGTGGTGTGGTGAGTTGCGTGGTACAGGGTGTTCCAGCAGGTCTGGGAGAGCCTGTGTTTGATAAACTGCATGCTGAGTTGGGCAAGGCCATGCTAAGCATTAACGCTGTGAAAGGCTTTGAGTATGGCAGTGGTTTTGAAGGGGTGAAGCTGCGTGGCTCGGAGCACAACGACCAGTTCTATACAGATGAGCAAGGCAAAGTGCGCACTCGTACCAACCATTCAGGCGGTATACAGGGGGGCATTAGCAACGGACAGGATATTTACTTCAATGTAGCTTTTAAACCTGTAGCCACCATCCTGCAGCCCCAGCAAACCATCAACGACGTCGGCGAGGAGATTACCTTGCAAGGTAAAGGCCGCCACGACCCCTGCGTGCTCCCGCGTGCCGTACCGATCGTGGATGCCATGGCCGCGCTGGTGCTGGCAGATTTCCTGTTGAGGCAAAGGGGGAATAGATTGTAAAGTGCTTTACAGATATCCTAAAATAACAAAAGAGCCGCTCCCTTTAACTAGGAGTGGCTCTTTTGTTTATAGCTATACTTTCAGCTTTAGAACAGTCGCAGGTGCACTACCAGGAACCATACCAGCGCCAGAATGGGCAGCAGGAAAGGGATAGAGTAACGCAGGATATACGCAAAGAAAGAAGGCATTTTGATGCCTGCGCTTTCCGCGATGGCTTTCACCATAAAGTTTGGCCCGTTGCCAATGTAGGTGAAGGCTCCAAAGAGTACGGCAGCCAGCGAAATGGCCTCCAGTTGAATAAGCGTTTCCATACCAGCGGCACCAGTTCCCGAAGCATACAGGCGCACATCTGCCACACTGTTCTGGGCCAGGTCAAACTTGGCCATACCCAAAGACAGGAAGTTGGCGTAGGTTGGCGCATTGTCCAGGAAGCCTGAAAGCGAACCCGTTGTCCAGTAAAGGAAGTTCGGGGTGATGTACTGCGAGAACTGAGGCGAAGAGGCGATCTCAGCTGAAAGCTGCAGCGCCGGCATCATCGTGAAGAAGATACCGAAGAACAGGAACACCACCTCCAGGATAGGATGGAAGTTGAACTGGTTGCCTGCCAGCGCCGTCTTGCTTGAAAAACGGAAACATAAAAAGGCGGCAGTCAGCTGAATGATTTCACGCAGGAAAGAGATTTTAGAACCATCATAGTAGATGTGTGGCAAGCCGTCGATCACGTTCGGGTCCAGGAAAACTGCGCCAATGATGATGGCCAGCCAAACCAGGTTGCGCTTCCCGATGAAATGGAACTCGATCTTTTCGTTGTTCTTAGCCACAACCTCAGGGCGTGGCGTGTATTCCGTTTCCTTGTTGCGGCGGTCCACAAAAAAGAACATCAGGCACAGCAAAATAATGGAAAGTACCCAAGGCGTGAAAAGGTGCTGCAGAGTCCAGAAGAACGGTACACCCTTGATAAAGCCGATGAACAGGGGCGGGTCTCCGAGTGGGGTAAGCAAACCGCCCGCATTACTCACGATAAAGATGAAGAATACAATCTGGTAAGGCTTGATGCGGTGAATGTTGAGTCGGATGAAAGGGCGGATCAGCAGCAGGGAAGCTCCGGTGGTGCCGATAAAGTTAGCCAGAATAGCTCCTACCGCTACCAAGGCCACGTTCATGGCAGGGGTGGCGTTGGCATTGACATTGAGGTAAATACCGCCCGCCGCAATGTAGAGTGAGCTAAGCAGGACCGCAAATGTAATATACTCTGCCAATGTGTGCACTGGCATATGGGTGTCGCCTAGCACAAGCAGGTAGTAAGCCAGAACAGTCAGGCCAAGTACAACGGCCACTGTTTTGTAATTGTGCTCCCAGAAGTGACCGAAGAAAATCGGGCCGGCAGCAATCATACCTATCAGAACCAGGAAAGGTATGATCAGGAACATGGGTAAGGCGTGCTGGGCTTGCGCTAGCAGGATGTAGTTGTATAGCATGCTAAACGTGCTGTGTTTAAGTCGGAACAAAAATTTAACTGCGCACAAAGTTACATTTTCTGGGCTAAATAGCTAGCCAAATTGCAGGATAGGCCCAGCTAATTGGCCGTTTGCACCGCGGACTTACCCGACAAATGCAGGGGCTATATGGAGTTGGATGTTGCGACGCTACTTATAAGCTGCACTATCACTTGTCAGAATAATTGAGTAATTTTGGAAACTTAAAGGCGCATGCCAAAGTTTTAATCTAAAACGCTGATATCCATGTTAGATAATAAAGAAAAAACGGTTTCGGTATACGCCGAAGCCAACCCGAACCCCGAGTCCATGAAGTTTGTGATGAACGTAGGCCTGCTGCCTGACGGCCAGAGCGTGGATTATCCGAACCTGGAGAGTGCTGCTGATTCCCCGCTGGCGCAGGAACTGTTCAACTTCGACTATGTATCCCGTGTCTTCATTGCGAGCAATTTTGTGACCATTACAAAAGGCACCGATATGGAGTGGGTGAAGCTTATACCTGAGCTGCGCACCTTCCTTAAGTCCTATGTAGAGGCTGGTGGCCCAATCTTCGTGGAAGGTTTCCAGGCAAACAAGCCAGTTGCAAGCACTGAAGAAAACGGTGAGGTGTCGGAGGACGACGCGGCTATTGCAAAGAAAGTGACTGATCTGCTGGAAAACTATGTGCGTCCAGCCGTAGAGCAAGATGGCGGAAACATCTCTTTCAAGTCTTACAAAGACGGTGTGGTAACAGTACACCTGCAAGGCTCTTGCAGCGGCTGCCCATCTGCCACTGTAACGCTGAAGGCAGGTATAGAGAACCTGTTGAAGCGCATGGTGCCTGAAGTTACTGAAGTAGTGGCTGACGGTGTGACCATCTAAAGAAACAACCAATAAGGTATAAAGGCCTGCTCTCTGCATAGGGAGCAGGCCTTTATGTTATTATAGCCCAGCAAGGTATTGCTGAGCAGGTGTAGTTCAACAATTTGTCAAAGCAGTCAGGTATGGCATAGACATAAAACAAAAACTCCCGCCCCTTTGCAGAGGCGGGAGTTTTCAGATTATAGAATCAGGTGTGCTTAGGCCACTTTAGCAGAAGCAACCGGCGTCTTTTTCTCTTTCACGGTATCGACCACGATTGGCGTAGCGATGAACAGGGAAGAGTAAGTACCGGCCAGTACACCGATAATCATGGCGAACGAGAAGCCTCTCAATACCTCACCACCGAAGATGAACAGGATCACCACCACGATGAACAAGGTTAGTGACGTGATGATCGTACGGCTGAACGTGCTGATGAGTGCTGGGTTTACCAGTTCACGCAGTGGCTTGTTCGGGTTGTCGTTCATGTATTCACGCACACGGTCAAAGATTACCACGGTATCGTTGATAGAGAAACCGATGATGGTCAGAACCGCAGCAATAAACACCTGGTCCATTTCGTAAGAAACGCCGAATAGGTCGAAGATCGAGAAGATCGCAATGATCATGAGGGCATCGTGCAACAAGGCAATTACACCACCCAGTGAGAACTGCCACTTGCTGAAGCGGATCATCACGTAGATGAAGATACCAACCAGCGCCAATAAGATGGCTACCAAGGCTGTTTTCTGAATGTCGTCGGCCATTGTAGCACCTACTTTAGAGGAGCTCAACACTTCCGGGGTTTGGTTGCTGTATTGCTCCAGACCCTGCATCAAAGCGGCTTTCACTTTCTCGTCGGCCTGAATGCTCTCGTCATCTGCCAACCAGCTGGTGGTAATTTTCACACGGTTAGAAGCTCCGAATGTCTTCACCTCTGTACCGGCAGACTCAAAATCGTCCAACAGCGCAGAGCGAACATCTGAAGCGGCAATTGCCTGATCAAACTCCACCACATAAGAACGGCCACCTTTAAAGTCAACGCCCAGGTTAGGGCCACCGTTGATGTACATCGCTACGAAACCGAATACCAGCACACCAAGTGAGAAAGCGTAAGCTGGCTTTCTGAATTTCATTACGTCGAACTTGATGTTGCGGAACATGTTAGCCGAAAGCACCGTGCCAAATGACAACTTGCCGCTCTTCTTGAAGGCACGCTCTACCAGGATTCTGGAAATGAACACAGAGGTGAAGAAGGAAGTCGCGATACCGATCATTAGCGTAATAGCAAAGCCTTTCACTGGACCAGAACCGAAGAAGTACAGGATAAAGCCTACCAGGAAGGTTGTTACGTTCGCATCCAAGATAGTCGAGAAAGCCTTGTCGTAACCTTTGTTGATCACTTCACGCATGCTCAGTCCTTTGAGCGACTCTTCTCGCATACGCTCGAATATAAGTACGTTCGCATCCACGGCCATACCCAGTGTCAACACGATACCGGCTATACCTGGCAATGTAAGAGCGGCGCCAAACTGTGCCAGCACACCCAGGATAAAGAACACGTTGAAAAGCAAGGCAAGGTCCGCGATGAAACCGCCACGGGCATAGTATGCGATCATGAAAATAATTACCATGATCAAACCAGCGATTGTAGAGATCAGACCCTGGTTGATGGCCTCCTGACCCAGTGATGGACCCACGATCGCCTCTTCCACGATACGGGTAGGGGCAGGCATCTTACCAGCTTTCAGGATATTGGCAAGGTCTTTCGCTTCTTCAATAGTGAAGTTACCGGAAATAGAAGAGTTACCACCGGTAATCTCGCCCTGCACCACTGGAGCAGAGTATACATAGTTGTCGAGTACGATCGCCACCTGACGGCCCACGTTATCGCCTGTCAGTTTTGCCCAGCGCTTGCTACCGGCAGGCGTCATGGTCATGTTGATCTCAGGTTGACCGTTCTGGTCGAAGTCCTGACGCGCATCGTTTACCGCATCACCCGTCATTGGTGCTTTGCCGTCACGGCCTTTCTTTACAGCATATAGCTCTACAAATTCCTGACGGTTGTCGCCTACAAGCGGCTTCACTGCCCACAGGAATTTCATGTTTGGAGGGAAGATGGCACGTACGTCAGCTCTGTGGAAGATCTCGTTGATCTTGGCTGTGTCGCGGGTGTTGGCACCGATACCACCTGGCATCTGCGTGAACAGACGGGCCAGTACGCCGGTTTGTCCCATATCCAGTGAGTCAAGGGCAGTGACTGAAGCGGCCGTGTCAGCCGTCTGAGCGGAAGCGATAGCGGCAGAGTCAGTAGTGGCGGCAGCTTGCGCCAGCACGTCGTCAGCGGCTGCGTCTTTTGTAGCGGCTGGTGTTGCGGCAGACTGAGGAGCCTGCATAGAAGTACGTCCCAGTTTAAGGCGTCCGGCCTTCTCTTCGGTGTTCAGGTGGTTGTCAAGCTGAGAGAAATAAGGAGAAACCTCTTCAGGGTTCCACACTTCCCAGAACTCCAGATTGGCCATACCTTGCAGGAGCTTGCGCACACGATCCGGGTTGTCTATACCTGGCAATTCGATCTGGATACGGCCGCTGTTGCCAAGACGCTGAATGTTAGGCTGGTTTACACCGAACTTGTCAACACGCGTGCGCAGGATGTTGAAGGAACGCTCGATCGCGTCTTCCACCTCTACGTCAATCACGTCGATCACCTCGGCGTTGCTTGACTCGTAGCTGATCTTGCCACGGTTGGCTGTGTTAGAGAAAATACGGCTCAGGCGTCCGTCCGGCTCTACCTCTCTGAAGGCCTCAGCGAACAGGGAAGTAAACTTCTCCTGGCTGTTTTTCTGCATTTCCTGCGCACGGGCAAGGGCCTTCAGGAAGTTAGGGTCTTTGCTGTTGCCAGACATAGACTTGATGATCTCTACCGGAGATACTTCCAGCACCACGTGCATACCGCCACGAAGGTCGAGGCCAAGGCCAAGCTCGCTCTCCTTTACTTCCTGGTAGGTATACTCAGCACCAAGGAAGTTGTAAACTGGCTCTTTCCACACCGAGTCCAGGTAAGACTGTTGTTTGGCGTGGTCTACGTTGCCTTGTGCGTCTGTGGCATAGGCCTCAGCATCTTTCTGCACACTGCGGGCAACGAACGAGAATGACAGGTAGTACAGGCAAAGCGCCGATACTATCAGGGTCATAACGATAATAAAATTCTTATTCCGCATGGGTTGGTTGATAAATAAAGTATAGTTGAAATAATGGTAATGCTCTGTCAATCACAGCGGTGCTATCTTACATGAACCAAGAAATGCCGTGAAACCGTTTCGCCATACCTGAGTTTTGGGTATGCGCAACGGGCCAGGTCCGAATCGGGCCTGCGGGGAAAGGAAATCGCTTAGGGAGCGTTGGGTTGAATGGAAACAGGGAAGAAGCGGGCTACAAAACCGGCTCCGGGCGCTCTGGCCGCATAGGCAGGCAGTGCTTCGTCGGCAGGTATGGCAAAGGCAGGTATAGGCGTGGGCTCCGTGGCGTCCTGCTCGAGGTTGAGCACCACAAAAGAAGTTGTGCCTTCCAGCGATACCTTCTGCTTGATAACGGTTTTTTCCTGTGGGGCATTTGCCAGGTGAGAGGCATGCTGCGCAGGTATACCTGAGGCATTGGAACTATACGCCACCACTTCCTGGCCATTGAGCATCAGCGCCCAAAGCAGGGTTACGGTCATCAAAAGATGCCGGAAATGTGGCAATATGTTAAATGCGGTTGGCATATAGAAAGCAAATGTAACGTCTTTCTCCGAAAAATAAAACCTGTTAGCGGTTTATATCAATAAATCGTTTGATGTCCTGCTTTTTTCCGATAAGAATCAGAATATCAGATGGATAGATAATGGTGTCGGCCTTCGGGACACCGATGATGTGCTCCACCTGGGTCGGTTTGCCATCCTGTATCTCCTCAAAGAAGCGCTTAATGGTGATCATGTTGAGGTTGTACTTCTCGCGCAGCGATATCTTGGCCAGGCTCTTGTTGGCGATGCCACGCGGGGTATTGATCTCCACAATCTCGTAGTTGTCGGGCAGCGGCAGGAAGGTGCGAATGTTGGGCTGCAGCAGGCGCTCAGCCACGGTTTTGCCTACTTCCCCTTCCGGCGAAAGGATTTCCTGCACCCCCATTTTCTCCAGAATACGACGCTGCTGCTTGTTGGATGCCCGTGTGATCACACGCTTGATATTAAGCTCCTGCAGGTTAGCCGTAGTAATCAGCAGGGCCTCGAAGTCCTCTCCGATAGCCACGATGGCCGCATCCATGTCCTGCACGTTCTGCGCTTCGAGAGCACGAATGTCGGTGGCGTCGAGGGCAACGGCGTAGGCCACCTCGTCCTTGATGGCTTCCACGTGGTCTTCATCGTTGTCGATGGCGAGCACCTCAGCACCACGCTCTGCGAGTGTGCGTGCGATGGAGTTGCCGAATATACCCAGGCCGATTACTACGAACTTGTGTCGCATTATTTTATCTTGGAGTTAAGGAATGTGGTCAGTACATCCAGTCCGCGCTCAAAATTCTCGTTGTTCGGGATGATGATGTCTGCGTCGTTTTTATAGGGCTTGATGTACTTTTCGTAAGTAGGCGCCACATGGTGGGTATAGCGGTAAAGCACATCGTCGAGGTCGTAGCCGCGCTCCACTTTGTCGCGCACGATGCGGCGCTGCAGCTTGATATACTCCTTGGCGTCAATGTATACCTTCAGGTCCAGCAGCTTGGCGATTTCCTCGAAGTAAAATACGAAGATACCCTCTACCACCACAATCGGCGCTGGCTTAAACTCCAGTTGCTTAGGCACTACGTTCGGGTTGTTGAAGGTATACTCCTGGCGGTGAACGGTTTCGCCCTTGCTCAATCGGAGGATGTCCTGAGCGTAGGCTTCGTCGTCGATGCAGGAGGGAAGGTCGAAATTGACTACCCCGTTGAGGTCGCGGGACTGGTGCTCGCGGTCTTTGTAATAGTTGTCCTGAGAGATCAGGCAAATATTTTCTGGTGAGAACGACGTGAGTAGCTTGTTCAAAAAAGTGGTTTTTCCTGAAGCACTACCTCCTGTGATTCCGACGATAAATGGCTTTTGCATTGGAAGTTATGGTTTCAGGCTACAAAATTAGTCTTTTAAGGCTTAAGTGGCTACTGCCAGGCCTAATAATTTTACCACCAAAACGTCACTGCGCCTTCAAAAATTCCACCAGCCTGCGTATCGCCTCCCCACGGTGGCTGATGGCATTCTTCTCCTCCGGGCTCATCTCGGCGAAGGTGCGGTCATGCCCCTCAGGTGTAAATACAGGGTCGTATCCGAAGCCTTTATCACCTTTCCATTCGGTGGTGATATGGCCGTTCACAGTGCCCTCAAACTGGTGCTCCTGCCCGTCCAGGTATAGCGTAATGGATGTTCTGAAACGGGCGCGTCGGATGTCGTGGCCTTCCAGGTTCTGGAGCAGGCGGCGGATGTTGTCGGCGTCGCTGCGCTGCGGTCCGGCATAGCGGGCCGAGTACACGCCCGGCTCGCCGCAGAGGGCATCCACTTCCAGCCCGGTGTCGTCGGCAAAGCAATTGACTTTGTAGTTCTCCCACACATACTGCGCCTTCTGCCGCGAGTTGCCTTCCAGCGTGTCCTGTTCCTCGGCCAGTTCTTCGTGGCAGCCAATGTCTTCCAAAGTCAGCAGCTTGTACTTGCCTTCGAGCATGCGGCTCACTTCGGCTACTTTGTTTTTATTGTTGGTGGCGAAGCAGATTTCTTTCATGGATCAGGATTTTCGGGATTAATAAAGGATATCCAGGATTTTGGTGCCGGATTATGTAGCAAGTTTCCAGCGCCAAGTTAATTACTACGTGCTGCCGGATGTAAGGATTTTGAGGGACTCTTTACTGCTTGGGAGCAACTGCATCGGCTTGCGAACGCCGTTCCAGATTTTTCAGCTTAATATATCTTTTAGTATTGGAATTCCAGTGGTAGGCAAATATACCCAAACCGATTGCGCTGTAAATAAAAAACCTGACAAAAAAGTCGGAAGAAGTATAGGCATCGGCAAGTGCAGCGGTATCCCAAGCTTTTAGCACATCCCATACCTTTAACAGCTGCGACACGATTGCCAAGAGCATGCCCCACAGCAAGCCGCGTGTCAGAATGTAATGCCACTGGCCGCGCCTTTTTGCTTTAGCCCACTTGCCAAGGAATCGTGTTTCTTCTTTGTTCAGGTGCATGGCGATGTTAGGTTTTGATCTTAATGCAAGTACGCCGCGACTTCATTTTCCTGCAGCACTACATCCACACGCTCGCGCAGGGTAGTGGCCAGGGAGTAGCCTGTATAAGTAGAAGACACTGGGAACAAGGTATGGTGACGATTTACCAGTGTGGCAATTTCTACTTTTTTAGGATTTTGCGGCAGCAGGGCGTTCAAGGTATAGGCCAGCGTCTTGCCTGTGTTGAGCACGTCGTCCACAATAATGACTACAGTATTTTCCAGGTTGGCATTCTCAGGCGTAATGGCGACAGGCGATTGTAGCGGGGCCGTTTTGTCCAGCGATACCTGCAGCAGCGTTACCTTAAGCGGCGAAATTTTCTCCAGTTCGGCCGCCAGCATGCCAGCCAGGGTATAGCCGTTGCGGTGTATGCCTGCCAGGGCAAGTGTCTGTTCCTCAAAGTTTTGCTCGTATACCTCGTAAGCCATGCGGGTGATTTTTTGCCGTATCTGGCTTTGGTCGAGTATCAGATTTTGCTGTGAATGCTTCATGTAGGTATAGGTATAAGGTACAGTGCTGTGCCTGAGGCAAATTTAAATAATTATCGATAGGAACAGCATGCGATGGCAAATGAGTAAAATAATTTGGTTAGTAGCGTTTTAATTTCAAAAATACTTATTAAATTTGCAGTCCGATTCAGAAATTAAGGTTAATTAACGTTTATAATAATGAAAAAAGGCATTCACCCAGAATACAGAGAGGTGGTTTTCCAGGATATGACGAGTGATTTCAAATTTATCACACGTTCTACGATGAATTCTGACGAGAAAATCACAATGGAAGACGGCAAAGAATATCCAGTAATCAAAGTGGAAGTTTCTTCTGCGTCTCACCCTTTCTACACTGGCAAAAACATCTTCGTGGATACTGCTGGTCGTGTGGAGCGTTTCAACACACGTTACAAGAAAAAATAAGCAGGTATACCTGGTTAAAACGTTTCAAAAAAAGAGTCTTCTTGAGCATATCGGGAAGACTCTTTTACTTTTACCCAAGGTGAAGCAATTGGCCCGGTTTCTGTTATAGCAAAAACTATATATAAACGCCTGCCAAACCCCAGAACTATGAGACGTACAACTACTCACCTGCTTGCCTTGCTGTCGCTTTTCGCCTTTGCTTCCTGCGACAAAACTAAAGACGTTATACCTGAGCCAGAGCCGGTAGACAAAACCGTGGTCTTTGAAGTGTTCGGCAATCAGGACTTTTCCTACAGTCAGTATGGCGAGGAGGAGATAAGGATACAGTTGGTAATCAGCCGAATGAACAACTATGTGGCTGACGCGATACAAACGGTGGTGTTCGACAGCACTTTTACGATGGCCCTAAAGGATGTACCTGTGCGATCCAACAAAATGGTGATCAGGAAAACAGTGCCGGCTGTCTTGGACAAGAAGGAGCAGGTGTCTGTTGGGAGCGGGTATAATTACCGGCAACAATCCTTTGGCAAAAACCAGTCCTTCCCTGCCGATCAAGTAGAGAAGACTTTCCAGCTGACCGTCTATTGAGGAAAAGATTACACGTAATTAAGCCTGTCTTCCTGAACTATTTCGGGAAGACTTTTCTATTTTTGTAGCTATGAATATCATTCTCTTCGATGAACCTGTTATCCGGCAGTCGCTGCTGCCGCTGACTTTTACCAGACCAGTAGCCGGTATACGGGTAGGCATTATGACCATTGCCGAAAAATGGCAGACCTACGCGGGGGCAACCGTTTCGTTTCTGACGCAGCCCTACCTGCAGCAGAAGTTCGCCGCGCAGTTTCAGCCAGGCAGCCTGTACGTGAACGGAGCCGTTTGCCCTGATACGCAGCTGGTGCAGCAAGTAAAAGCCTTGCAAGCAGGTGAGAGCCTCTGGCATGATGGTCTATTGGTAGCCCTGCATGCAGGCAACGAGGAGTTTAAAACCATAGAAGACTTGGCCAACCATACCTTCGATGAGAAGCAGGATTGCCAGCCAGAAGCTATCATCCGGGAGGTATGGGAGATCTTTGTGCAGAACGGAGAGCAGATCCGCAGTGACTACAAGGTGCTGACGGATGGACGTGAGAGTCAGCCCATCGGCGACAAGTATACCATGGTGTATGGCGAGGAGAACATTTTCATTGAAGAAGGCGCCAAGATACGGGCGGCCATCCTCAATGCTGAAAACGGACCGATCTACATTGGCAAGAATGCACAGATACACGAGGGCGCGGTCATAAAAGGCCCCTTTGCGATTTGCGAAAGCAGCAACGTGAATGTGGGCGGCAAAATGCGCGGCGACGTCACCATCGGACCTTTCTCGAAGGTTGGCGGTGAAGTCGCGGCTTCGGTTATTTTTGGCTATACCAATAAAGGCCACGAAGGCTACCTGGGCAACTCGGTGCTGGGCGAGTGGTGCAACCTGGGTGCCGACACCAACACCTCGAACCTGAAGAACAATTACGCGGAGGTGAAAATCTGGAGCTATGCCAAAGGCGGCTTCAAGAACACGGGGCAGCAGTTCTGTGGCCTGATCATGGGCGATCACAGCAAAAGCGGCATCAACACGATGTTCAACACAGGCACAGTGGTTGGGGTGAGCGCTAACATCTTCGGGGCTGGTTATCCGCGCAATTTTATACCATCCTTTGCCTGGGGAGGCGCCTCAGGCTTCGAGACATTCCAGCTTCGCAAGGCCAACGAGGTAGCCGAGAAGGTAATGGAGCGACGCAGCCTGGCTTACGACGAAGTAGAGCAAAATATCATGGCCGAAATCTTTGAACAGACCCGTGAATACCGGGTGTGGGATAGGAAAGGCTAATGGCTAAATTGTTTAATGGTTAAATTGCTGTTTCCGTGGAATGTGAGTTTAACAATTTAACCATCCAACCATTTAACAGTTAACAAACGTGCATTTCTCTCAAATAAAAGGACATCAGGAAACGAAGGGGCTGCTTGTTAACTCGGTGCGGCAGAACCATGTGGCGCATGCGCAGCTGTTTCTGGGGCAGGAGGGGAGTGCCAACTTGGCGCTGGCGCTGGCCTATGCCACCTACATCAACTGCGAGGACCGACAACCCAATGACTCCTGCGGAACGTGCAACAGCTGCGTGAAAATGAACAAACTGGTGCATCCGGATTTCAACTTCGTGATGCCGGTAACCAGTACGAAGTCCGTCACCAAGGACGTGTTGAGCCAGAAATTCCTGACCGACTGGCGCGAGTTTGTGCTGGCCAACCCCTACCAGGGACTCAACGAGTGGATGCAGCATATTGGGGCCGAAAATAGACAGGGCAATATCTCCAAAGAGGAAAGCCGCCAGTTGGTGAAGCTGGTTTCGCTAAAGGCCTTTGAAGGTGATTACAAGATTGTCCTGATCTGGCTGCCGGAGCTGATGCATCCATTTGCCGCCAATGCCTTGCTCAAATTACTGGAGGAGCCCCCTGCCAAAACGCTTTTTCTGTTAGTGTCGCAGTCGGCCGAAAAATTATTGGCAACCATCACTTCCCGCACCCAGATTGTGCAGGTGCGGGCCTTCACGCAGGAAGAAGTGATCTCCTACCTGCAGGAAAAGCACGGACTCGACAACACAGCCGCCTACCAGATCGCGCAATTGGCGGAGGGCAGCCTGAATGCCGCTACAAAGCTCACCAGCGAGATCAGCAGCGATTACTTTACCTTCTTTACCGATTGGATGCGCAACTGCTATACCTACAAGTTCGATAAGGTGGTGGACAGCAGCGAGGAGTTTCAGAAGTTGGGCCGCGAGAACCAGAAGAACTTCCTGCTCTATGCGCTCAACCTGTTTCGCAAGGTCATGCTGTATGGCGTGGACGAGTCGCTGATTGCTTTTCTGCCGCCGAACGAGCTCGACTTTGTGCAGAAATTCTCCAAAGTGATCACGGAAAACAACGCCGGGAAACTCGCGCAGGAACTGAACGAGGCGCATTATCATATTGAACGGAACGCCAATCCGAAAATGGTATTCGTAGACAGCTCTATCCAGATTGCCGGATACCTGCGCAACGCAAATTAAGAAAACAGTATCATGGAAAATATTGCAGCAGTAAAAACGATCAACATAGGTACACGCGGGAGCAAGCTGGCCTTGTGGCAGGCGCACGCCGTGGCCGACAAACTGCAGGCGGCCGGCCTCGACACCGAAATTGTGATCATCAGCACAAAAGGCGATCAGATTCTTGACCGCTCCTTAGATAAGATTGGTTCGAAGGGTGTGTTTACCGAAGAACTGGAAGTAGGCCTTCGCGACGGCAGCATCGACATTGCGGTGCATAGCGCCAAAGACGTACAGTCGTCTATACCTGCCGATCTGGAACTGGTGGCTTTTATGGAGCGCGAAAAGGTGAATGATGTGATTCTGTCGTTTAACCCCGATTTTAAACTGGAGCGAGACAGCCAGGTGGTAATTGGCACGTCGTCGACTCGCCGCAAGGCCCTGCTCAAGAAATATTACCCGAACGTAATCACCGCCGAATCGCGCGGCAACCTGCAAACCCGACTGCAGAAGCTGAAAGACGGGCAATTCGACGCGTTGATGCTGGCCTACGCCGGTGTGTTCCGGATGGGCTACGATGATCTGATCGTACATACCTTCCCGGAGGATGAGTTTATACCTGCCGCTGGCCAGGGCAGTGTGGCCGTAGAGTGCGCCCGTGACCTGGATCCTGATTTGAAGCAACAGCTAAAAGCCGCACTCGACCACGCCGACACCCATGTATGCCTGATGGCAGAGCGGGCTTTCCTGCGCACGATGGAGGGTGGTTGCAGTATACCTTCGTTTGCATTGGCTACCCTGACAGCTGATGGGAAAGTAAGCATACAGGGCGGATTAGTTAGCCTGGATGGGCAGCAGCACTTGTATGATAAATTCGAGGGCACTCAGGCAGCGGCAGAAGAGCTTGGTGTGAAACTGGCCGAAACCATCCTGGGGCGTGGCGGTGATAAAATCCTGAAAGAAATCAGATCGGAAAGAGGAGAATAACTACTAGAGTACATAAAAGAACGGGCTGCCTGCATGACGCAAGCAGCCCGTTCTTTTTTGGTAAAGCCTATACCTATACCTATACCTGCGCAGCCTCTACCGCTTTTTTGGTTAGCGGCTGTTTTTTAGTTGATCGGGCATAGGCCAGGAAAGCCTGCATGTCGCTCTTCACAACAGGGGCCAGAATAAACAATCCTACCAAGTTTGGAATGCTCATTGCAAAAAGCATGGCGTCGGAGAAGGCAACCACACTGTTCAGTTGAATCGGGGCACCCAGCACCACAAAGCCGCAGAACAGCACTTTGAAAGAGATGTCGGCTGCTTTGGTGTGGCCAAACAGGTAGGTCCAGGATTTGAGGCCGTAGTAGGACCAGGTGATCATGGTGGAGAAGGCGAAAAGAATAACGGCCGCCGCCAGTATCATTGGAAACCAGTCGATCACGGTGGCGAAAGCAGAGGACGTAAGCGCAATGCCATCACCTGTGTCCTGGGTATAAGCACCTGTCACCACAATCACCAGGGCCGTCATCGTGCAGACGATCACTGTGTCGATAAATGGTTCCAGTGAGGCCACGAAGCCTTCGGTAACGGGCACATTCGTTTTCACGGCGGAGTGCGCAATGGAGGCCGAGCCTATACCCGCCTCGTTCGAGAAAATACCGCGACGCAGGCCCTGTATCATCACCCCCACGACACCGCCGCCAATGGCCGTGGCATTAAAGGCACCATCAAAAATAGCAACAAAAGCCGCCGGAATCTGAGTGAAATTAGCCGCCAGCACCACGATAGCCGCCAGAATGTAAACACCGCACATCAAAGGGACTACCTTCTCGGTTACGCTAGCGATGCTCTTCATGCCGCCGATAATGACCAGGCCGACCAGCACTGCCATGATCAGGCCAAACATCCAGGCATTGCCGCCACCGAAGAAAGAGGCTTCTGCGCCGCCTGTCACGGTAATGAACTGCTGCGTTGCCTGGTTGATCTGGAACATGTTGCCAGCTCCCAGCGCACCGCCGATACACATCACGGCAAAGAATGCCGCCAGAAATTTTCCGAGTCCTTCCATGCCGCGTTCCTGCAAGCCCTTTTTCAGGTAATGCATGGGGCCGCCCGAAACAGTGCCGTCGGTATGCACATCGCGGTACTTCACGCCCAGCGTACACGACGCGAATTTGGTTGACATACCGAAGAGCCCGGCCATGATCATCCAGAACGTGGCACCCGGCCCGCCCAGCGAAATAGCGATAGCCACCCCCGCAATATTGCCCAGACCCACTGTGCCCGACACGGCTGCCGTCAGCGCCTGAAAGTGCGATACCTCACCTGGAGCCCCGGGCTGGTTGTACTTGCCCCGCACAATGTCTATGGCATGCTTGAAGCCCCGAATATTGATAAAGCCTAGGTATACGGTAAAGAACAGCGCTCCTGCCAGCAACCAGACCAGAATAAGCGGAATGCCCGTGCCCGCTACCTCTACTTCATAAAAGATGATATCGGAGATAAACTGCGCGGTAGGGGCTACGGCTGCTTCAATTTTTTCGTCGATGGTAGTAGTTGGTGTGGCCTGTGCCTGCGCACTGCCGGAAGCAGCGAGGCCAAGACAGGTAAAAAGTAGGATTCTTTTCATTAAATAAGGATGGGTGAGTTTAGTCAGCATGCATTAATATAACTTTACTTAACGGAAATAGGAAATAAGCTGCCAAATTGCTTCTGCAGGTGCAGCATAAAGTTAAAAAAGTGCAAGCATTAGACAGACTTGTTGGGCTTTGGCCTTATAAAAGTCAATACCCAATGGCTATACCTTAGAATTGAAGTTTTTGAATAAGCTTGCAGAAAATGAAGGCAAAACATGAAAAGGAGCCAAAAAGGCTTAAATTTGAAATTCAGACCTGATTTTTATACCTTATATTTAAACCTGAAACATGGATCCGCTAAGAAAGACAACACTTCTCCTATTCCTGCTGGCGCTATGGCCGCTCACTTCATTTGCCCAGAAAGCTCCAAAAGGGAAAGACCAACTGGTAACCATTTCTACCCCAATGGGAGACATGAAGCTGATTCTGTTCGACAACACGCCCAGGCACAAAGAAAACTTCCTGAAACTAGCCCGGGAGGGAGCCTACAATGGCACTACGTTTCACCGCGTAGTCGACGGGTTTATGATCCAGGGAGGCGATTTGAAAACAAAGGAGGGTAACCCGGCAGGTATAGACTACAGCGTGCCGGCAGAGATACTGCCCAAGTATAAGCACAAGCGCGGGGCGGTAGCCGGTGCCAGACTGGGCGACCACGTGAACCCTCAGCGTGCCTCCAGTGGCTCCCAGTTTTATATCGTAGAAAACCACCACGGTACTCCGCAACTCGACGAAGCCTACTCGGTGTTTGGGCAGGTGGTAGACGGGCTGGACGTGATCGACAAAATTGCTGAGCAGCCCAAGGACGGCCGCGACCGTCCACTTTCTGATATCCGCATGACAGTGAAAGTAGAGGAAGTGAAAAAGAAGAAAATCGCTAAGAAATACGGCTACGATTACAGCCAGCACTAATTCACCCTATTGATGAAGAGAATACTGATTACAGGCTCCAACGGCCTGTTAGGCCAAAAATTGGCGTCATTGCTATTGCCCCGTACCGATGTGACGCTGCTCGCAACCAGCCGTGGCGACAACAAACTGGCTGAGGTTTTCCCTACTTTGCCTTTCGCGTCCATGGATGTGACCAACCGGGAGGAGGTAGAAAAAGTAGTGGCTGACTTCCAGCCAACACACCTTATCCATACCGCCGCCATGACCAACGTGGACCAGTGCGAAACCGACCAGGCCGGAGCCTTGAGACTTAACCGCGACGCTGTGGCTTATGTGGTAGAGGCCTGCGAAAAACATAACGTGCACCTCATCCACCTTTCCACTGACTTTATTTTCGACGGCGAGAACGGACCTTACGACGAAGAGGCGGAAGCCAACCCGATCAGCTTCTATGGCGAGACCAAACTGATGGCCGAGGAGATAGTGAAGGCTGCCACTTGCAAATGGGCCATTTTGCGCACGGTGCTCGTGTACGGTGTGGTCAACGACTATGGCCGTACCAACATTGTACTGTGGGTGCGCGACAGCCTGCAGGCCGGCAAAGTCATTAAGGTGGTCAATGACCAGTTCCGGACGCCAACCCTGGCCGAGGACCTGGCGATGGGCTGCTGGCTAGCCGTTGAGCACGATGCCGAAGGAATTTATAACATCTCCGGAAAAGAAATGTACACGCCTTACGATATGGCCCTGATCGTGGCCGATTACTTCCAGCTGGACAAGTCGCTGATAGACAAGGCTGATGCCAGTACCTTTTCGCAAACTGCCAAACGCCCGCCCCGCACCGGTTTTATCATCACCAAAGCCGAAAAAGAACTAGGTTACAAACCGCACACTTTCCTGGAAGGTATAGCCATTGTTGCCAGCCAGGCTGATTTTCAGGTATAGCGAGTATTAAAAATATCGAATTTAATATGGTGCAATCAGAAGCATTGTTTAAATTGTAAGCTTTAAATCCTGATTTTGCGAACTTTAACCTTGGTGCGCGATCAGTATTTGCCTTTAATAAGTGAATACACGACCATTAATTACCTAACCAACTAATCTAAACCAACCAACTTTTACCCCTTTTTATGAGTGCTAACAAAGAATCATGGGGCTCCCGGGTGGGTCTCATTCTGGCCATGGCCGGCAACGCAGTAGGGCTTGGAAACTTCCTGCGTTTTCCGGTGCAGGCTGTGCAAAATGGCGGCGGCGCATTTATTATTCCCTACCTGGTATGCTTTCTGGTGATGGGTATCCCGCTTCTCTGGATTGAATGGTCTATGGGGCGTTTCGGTGGCAAGTTCGGTCACCACTCCACCCCCTTCATCGTGGACACCATGCACCGCAACCGTCTCTGGAAATACATCGGCGTATTCGGTATCTGGACTAACATCGCGGTAGCCTCTTACTATTGCTACCTGGAGTCCTGGACGCTCTCTTACGTTTTCCACTCCATCGGGGGCACTTTTGCCGGACTTGACCAGAACGGCGTTTCAGCCTTCTTCAACGAGTATGTGAGCCTGGGCGAATCTACCTTCGGCATACCGTACGAGCCAATCGTTTTCTTCGTGATCTGCTTGCTGCTCAACACCTGGATTCTTTCTCAGGGACTGGCTAAGGGCGTGGAGCGTGTAGCCAAAATCGGTATGCCTTTGCTGATTTTGTTCGGTATATTCCTGGCTTACAAGGGTTTCACCATTACAGCAGGCGAAAACGGTGCTATCAACGACAGTTCTGTTGGCCTTAACTTCCTTTGGACTCCGAATTTTGACGAACTGTGGTCACCAAGTGTATGGTTGGCTGCTGCCGGTCAGATCTTCTTTACCCTGTCGGTAGGTATGGGCACAATCCACTGCTACGCTTCTTATGTGCGCTCCAAAGACGATATTGCTCTTAATGCGATGTCTGCCGGTTGGATGAACGAATTCGTAGAAGTGGTGCTGGGCGCTGCGATCCTGATCCCGATCTCGATCGGTTACCTGGGCGTGGACGGTGTGACAGAACTGGTGAACAGCCAGGGTGGTCTGGGGCTTGGCTTCCGTACGTTGCCATACCTGTTCTACCAGTGGGGCGATGTGCTGGGTGCTGTAGCCGGTGTGATGTGGTTCGGCCTCCTGTTCTTTGCCGGTATCACTTCCTCGCTTGCCATGGGTACGCCTTGGATTGGCTTCCTGCAGGACGAGTTTAACTGGAGACGCAAGCCTGCCGCCTGGTCTTTCGGCCTGATCGTATTATTGCTTGGTATGCCAACGGTGCTGTTCTTTAAGTATGGCGTGTTCGATGAGTACGACTACTGGGCAGGTACTGTGTCGCTGGTAGTTTTCGCTTTGTTTGAATCTATTCTGTTTGCGTGGGTGTTTGGTATGAACAAGGGTTGGAGAGAAATCACTTCCGGTGCCGATATCAAAGTGCCTAACTTCTATAAGTTCATCATCAAGTTTATCACACCACTGCTGTTGCTTTGGGTATTTATCGGTTCACTCATCACGCCGAAGGGCGGCGACTGGACCGGTGCCCTTTCCAACGGATGGGAACTGGACGATAGCTCGATCATCAACAAAATCAAGAACAGTAGCCTGAAGCGCCAACTCGCCGAGGCAACCGATCCGGAGGTGATTCAGCAGTTACAGGACACGTTGTTCTTTGTGAATGCTTCGCGCACCCTGTTGGTGGCCGTGTTCCTGAGCATTGCGCTGCTGGTTTACATCGCGTACAAAAAAAGAGTTAGAGAAGGAAGAATTTAGGAAACTATGAATACATCTGCACTTGTTGTCATGCTCAGTACCATTATTCTGGTAACTGGCTTAATGTCTTACTTTTTCTACCGGGTGTTGAATGCACCCCCTAAACCGGAGCCGGACTCTTACCTCGACAACGACGACGAGATAGAGCGACAGGCCCCACGGGCATAACACTGAAATGAGAAAAATAAAGTACTGGATTCGACGCAACTTTGGCTTTTCGCAGCGTGAAGTAAACGGCTTTTTAGTACTGATAGGTATAATGGTGCTGCTTACGGCAGCACCATTGCTATTTAAGTGGTTTGCCAAACCAGAGATTGGAACAGTAGGCAGTGCCTCCGACAGGCAACTGCTCGATAGCCTGGTCGCACAACTCGAAGCGAAGCAACCCGAGAAGCCAGGCAGGAAACAGGTATACCAAATGCCCGTGGCGCTGCAGCCCTTCAACCCGAACCACCTCAGCGAGGCGCAATGGCAGGAGCTTGGCCTGCCCCAATTTATGGCACGGCGCATTCTCAATTACCGCAACAAAGTAGGCGACTTCACTTACAAAGCCGAGTTGGGCAAAATTTACGGCCTGCCCGATTCTGTTTTTCAGCAGCTATACCCGCACATCCAACTGCCCGAAACCAGGCCCAGTAGGTATAGCCGCAACCAAGATATAGCCGTTAACCGGACAGCACCAAACCCGAACTGGACAAGCAACCCACGCCCACGCGAGCGATTTATATTAGCGCCTTTCAATATTAACACCGCCGATACCACAGCACTCAAGCAAATCAGAGGGATAGGCAGCAAGCTTTCGGCCAGGATTGTAAAGTACCGCGACGGTTTGGGAGGTTTTCACAGCATGGCGCAGGTGCAGGAAGTGTATGGCTTGCCAACCGCCACGGTGGACAGCCTGCAGAAGTATACCTTCGTGCCGAAGTCCGTCACGATAAAGCAACTCTCGCTTAACCAGGCCAACGCCGATGAACTCAAGGCACACCCCTACATCAGTTCCAATGTGGCGCGGGCGATTGTGGCCTACCGCGAACAGCATGGTGCTTTCCGGCAGGTATCAGAGATCCGACAGATCAAGATCGTAACGGCGGAGTTGTTTGAGAAGATCAGCCCGTACCTGACTATATAAAGAAAGAGCTAGAGGTCAATTACTGACCCGCCGTAGGAACTTCGGCTGTCTCAGGCATCTTCTTCTGCTGCTCGTTCAGCCAAAGCAGGCCCGGGTTGTAGGCCATATCGTGCACGCCCACAAACAGCACCAGCCTCACATTGGCGGACTCCCGCATAAACACAATTTGGGGGTCTTTGGTACCGAAATACTTATCGCGGTTGGTGGCGCCTCTGATCCCCTCGGGCAATTCCTGTTTTTCCAGGATGTAATCTATTTGCTTCTGCGAAATGGTGTCTTCCGGGTTGGCGAGTATGTTGAATGCCCTGATGGAATGATCCGGGGGTACCAGCACATCCACCGTGCCATGGGCCAGGAAGATCGGGACGTCTTTTGCGTTGTGAATGTAGGTGCTCGGGCTGCGTCGTTTGCATTCCTCAGCAGCGGGCGTGCCAGGCAGCGGTTCTCCGCCACAGGCTGCTGCCACGTGCCGGTTATAGTCGCGGTGGGGGTAATTCTGACTGAAAGCATACCAGTCTACCAAATCGAATACGGGTACCCAGGCCACTACACCCGCCCAGATTTCGGGATGTTTGCCTGCTGCCACCAGTGCGGTCATTGCGCCGCCAGAAGAGCCCAAAATGTAAATGCGGGACTCATCGATCTCGGCATTTGCCTTGGCATAGTTCACGGCATCTACGATATCCTGTATGGCAAGGTCGGAGGCCATGGCATCTGGGTTATCGAACTTTCCCCGGTAATTCGGGTGGATAAAGGCCCAATCATACTCCTTTGACCAGAGCGCGAACGGGATGCTTACCTGCTGCAGGTACTCGCTGCTCCAACTGTGCAGCATCACCAGTAGTGGCCGTTTTCCAACGGTTTCTGAGCTGTAAAAAAGGGCAGGCTGCTCATTGCCATCGATCGTGGACTTTATTTTGACCTTCTGAATTTCAGGGATCTGCTCTTGCCATTTTTCCAAGCTTTCATCAGCAAACTTGGCGGGGTACTTTTTGGAAGTCGTGTATTCGTCCATGCGGTCGACCGGCTTTTCCTGGCGGTCTTTGCGGCAGGAACTGAAAGCGACAATAGCGCACAGCAAGTAAAGCGCAATAATGAGGTGCTTCTTCATAGGGTAATAATATTGCGAAAATTTGCAAGCTATAGCAAGCGGGCCATATACAACTACCAGATACCGATAATTGTTCGACATAAAAACAGCTATAGGAAATGCTGCTATACCTTACGGATAGAGGCTTGCTATTGGTTAATCAAAAAAACTGCGATTGCAAAATAAAGCCATTTTAATTACGCATGTCTATGTACAGTCTCATTGTCAGGCATTAGGTATACTGCAAAGATAAAGCTAGCCAGAATAAACTCCTGTATTTCCCAAACCTCACCATTCCGAATCAGAAGTGCGGTTGAGAAGCAAAGCATATACAGTAAACTGTGCAAGGGGCTTGGCAGCGGCACACTGAACCTGTCTAAAAAAGAGCTGAACCACTTATTGCGCCGGTAGAACACCGGAAAAGCCAGAAAGTAGATGAAAATTCCTGTGTAAAGTATCTTGCCGAATATCAGCTTGTTCAGGTTTACGCCCGAGAGATGGATATTGTGCAGGTTAAACTCCTGCTGGGCATTTACTTTCCCGAGGTTATCAGGCGTTTCGAATCCGATGATCCGCTGCGCCCACGATATCTCTTCCCCAAAACCAAAAAACAGGAGAAAAGCCGACACGAGGAAAAACATTTTCGGGAGTCTGTTTTTTTGCTGCAAGGCCTTGTACAAGCACAATATTGAGGTGAAAAGCAGGAGAAACGCGGTTAAGTACTCAACATACCCGTCTTCTTGAGTGTACAGATGAAAGAGGTCCAGGCTCAGGTAAAAAAATCCAACTCCAAGTATGACATGGCTCACCGTGAAGGTATAGAGGAAAGCGGCCAGCCCTTCTGTGTTATCTGACTTTGCATACTTTAGATTAGAAGCGGAATGCGAGAAGTATAAGTGGAACGGAATAAGTCTTCTGATTAAATCCATGGGTAAGTGTATCGGTATTTTTAGGCGAAGTGTGCAGACCAGGGCATATAAGGTAATTTTCTGTCAGTAATTAGATTGCTTTGTTATTTATTTAACTGACTCACAATATTTTATGTTCCTTGTTTGATGCCAGCTCATCTAGCTGTATGCCTTAAATACAAATTGATTGGGGTTCCAAGTGCGCCCAATTCGTGCTAACTTGCCGTATAGCTACAGACTATTCCAAAACGATATCCGTTTTGGGAGCATTGCACTTTATGAAATCCATTCTCAAAAGCTACCGACACCGACTCGTCAACCTGAGCACTGGAAACAGAGCCCTGTTGCTGCTGCGCCTGTCGCGGGAACTGCACCTGGATGTAGAGAAGCTGGATTTCATCAATAATAAGCCTGCATTTTCGGTTTTGGAAAAACTCATTGCCGGAAAAAAAGCGGTGCTGGCTCCTTTCGCTGACAGTCGCTATGCACCGGTGACACCCATCAGTAAACAGTTGCGCTACATCAGGCGAAAGTCCGACCTGGTGTTTGAAGAACGCGGAACCCAAGAGCTATACCTGGGCTGGCCTTTCGTGCACGGGAAATTCTCGGACGGCACAACAGTGCGCTGCCCTTTGCTCTTCTTTCCGGTGAAGTTGCAGGTGAATGCCGCCCAGGAGTGGGAGCTCATGCCTGACGAAGCACAGCCGCCGCAGTTTAACCAGAGTTTTGTGCTGGCCTATGCCCACTATACGGGCACGCCGCTGGCCGAGCCCTTGCTGGAACTGGACCTGAGTACCCTGCCTGCACACCCCCTGGAGTTCCGCACGCAGGTATACGAATTGTTAAAAGAGCAGCAGCTGGTTGTGCATGCGGGGCGGGAGTTCTTCAGGGATAAACTCAAACCCTTCCGCGACTACAAAAAGGCCGATTACGAGGCAGACCTGAAACCCGGCCAGCTATACCTGGAGCAGGAGGCCGTGCTGGGCCTGTACCCGCAGGCCACCTCCTTCCTGATGGCCGACTACGACGAACTGCTGGAGCAGGACGAACTCCGGGAGATGGAAGATTTGTTTGCGGCAGCTGAGGCAGGTATAAGCCAGATGGCACAGGCGCAGCATACCTTCACGGCCTTTGCCATGGACGCATCGCAGGAAGCGGCGCTGCAGCAGGTAAAGCAGGGCAGGTCCATGGTGGTGCAGGGGCCTCCGGGCACCGGAAAATCGCAACTCATTTGTAACCTGGTGTCGGATTTCACGGCACGGGGGAAACGGGTGCTGGTTGTGAGCCAGAAAAGGGCTGCGCTCGACGTGGTGCACCAGCGCCTTTCCTCCAAAGGGCTTGGCGCTTTCGCCGCCCTGGTGCACGACATCAACGCCGACCGCAAAAGCATTTACCAGCAACTGCTCTTGCAGATAGAGCAACTCGACGCTTACAAAAAACAGAACCTGGCGCTCAACAGCATATATACCGACCGCACCTTTTTGGAGGTGAGCCGCGGCATCAACATGTGCCTGCAAAAACTGGAGAACTTTCGGTTTGCCCTGTTTGACAGCAGCCGCTGTGGCTGGACGCCTAAGGAGCTATACCTGCGCAGCAGCCTGCAACGGCCTTATGTGGCGCTACTGGCAACATTCAAGCATTTTACAGCCCAAACTGTAGCAGATTTTCTGCCCCGGCTGCGCACCTATTTGCAACAGGCCCTTGTGCTAGATCATGCTGACTTTGTATGGAAGGAGCGCCACTGCATGCAGGGCTTCGGGTGGCCGCAACGTCAGGAACAGGAAGAAGTCATCCGGGAATTTCGGGAACAGTACCAGCAACTGCAGCAAGGCATCAGTGACCTCAGCGGTTATGCCTTCACACTAGAGAACCAGGAGCGGTATAGCTATGCGCTGCCAACCTTGGAGGCACTGCAGACTTTGTTGGAGCAGGAGGGCGTGCAGGAGGTGCTGCAACCGCTGCTGCGCAAGCAGGCCAAAGCAGCCGAACTGAAACAGCAGGCCCGGCAGTTGAAGGAGCTATACCTGGTTTGCCCCACCCCCGACGCAGCTATACCTGTAGAGCAGCTGACTTTGGTGAGATCGGCCATCACCGCTTTTGAACAGCAGCGCGGCGACTACATCAAAGGGTTAGGCTGGTACTTTTCGCAGCACAAAAAAGTGCTGAAAGAGACTTTGGGCAAGTATAAACTGGAGCTCACGGAAGCGGGCGTAGGCGCACTGCAACGCCGACTGCAGCTCCGGGAACAGGCCATGGAGCTGATCAAAACCATCAACAAAAGCATCGGCCATACCTTACGCCTGGAGGATAACCCAACCCCCATGCTGCGGAAACTGGAGGCGGTAGAACAGGCGCTGCTTGCTCATAAGCTGCTCAAGCAACTGCATCGGGAGAAAGTGTTTCACGAGAAACTTCATCTGGAACCCAAGTTATCAGAACATCTTCAGGCTTTGTCGCAGGCCGTGCTCCTGTTCGATGGGCGGTATAGCCAGTGGGAAAAGTGGCTGCCAAAATCCCAGTTAGAGCAACTGATTATAAACGAGGCGCATGGGGCAAAACTGCTGGAAACACTCCGTCAGCAATTTGAGCCGATGGTAGCCCACGATACCCTGCAGGCCTCCTTCACCAAAGCTGAGTTGGAAGTGGCACGTCAGCTCTTGCAGGAAGGGATAGGCTCTGCCCAAGAAGGGGAGCAGCTTTTCCTGAACAGCCTGTACCTGGCCTGGCTGCAAGAACTGGAAGCACAAAGCCCGGAACTGCGCATGCCCGACAGCAGCGAAATGGACCGACTGGAAACCGAACTGCAGCAACTCCTTGGGCAAAAGCAGGAACTGAGTCAGGAGATTGTGTTGTCGCGACTACGGGAACAGACCTACCGATACATGGAGTTCAACCGCCTCGGCAATGCCGTGACTTACCGTCGGTTGCATGCGCAGGTCAGCAAAAAACGCAGTCTGTACCCAATCCGAAAGCTTTTTGCGCTTTTCCGGGAGGAGATTCTGAACCTGGCACCCTGCTGGCTGGCCTCTCCCGAAACAGTGTCGGCGGTGCTGCCGTTGGAGCGCTGTTTCGACCTGGTGATCTTCGATGAAGCTTCGCAATGTTTCGCCGAGTCAGGTATACCTGCCATGTTGCGCGGGAAACAGGTGGTGGTGGCCGGCGACGAGCAACAGCTCCGTCCATCGGACCTGTACCGTGCCCGTTGGAGCGGAACCGGCGACGAGGAAGTGGAAGAGCTCTCGGCGGAGTCGCTGTTGCAGCTTTGCAGCCTATACCTGCCTCAGGCCATGCTCACGCAGCACTACCGTAGCCGCTACCCGGAGCTGATCGATTTCTCCAACCGTTACTTCTACCGAAACCGACTGGAGCTTATACCGGAGTTGCACGCTGCCAATGCCCGGCAGCCAGCCATTCAGTTTATCAAAGTGCAGGGGCTGTGGCAGGACAATACCAACCTGCCCGAAGCAGAGAAAGTACTGGAGTTGCTGTTCCAAATGCTGCAGGCGGGTCAGGAGGAAGTGGGCGTGATTACCTTCAACTACAGTCAGCAAATGTTGGTGCAGGACCTGTTGGAGGAGCGTGCGCAGGAACTAGGTATAGCTGTGCCGCCCACCGTGCTGGTCAAGAACATCGAAAACATGCAGGGTGATGAGAAAGAGGTGATCATGCTGTCGGTGGGCTATGCTCCGGACGCTAAAGGCAAAATGGCCATGCAATTCGGTAGCCTGAACCAGGCAGGAGGGGAGAACCGTCTGAATGTAGCCATCACGCGGGCAAAGCAGCAGGTGATCGTTGTGAGCAGCATCCGGGCCGAGCAATTGCAAGTAGAAAACACCCTGCATCCGGGGCCAAAGCTTCTGCGGGAGTACCTGCACTATGCTCAGCAGGTAAGCCGCCGTTACTTCGAGTACAAACCCAGGCAGGAACTCATGCCATCGCAGGTGCCGCTGCTAAAAGAGCTTTTGATGCAGGAAGTGCCGCAGTTGCAAACCGAGCTTCCCTTTGCCGACCTCACCTTGGTGCAGGCCGGCGCATACAGAGGTGTGGTGCTCACGGACGATGACCTTTACTACAGCCAACTCTCCGTGCGCCACGCCCACGCTGATGTGCCACGGCTTCTGCAACAGCGCCAATGGCCATACAAGCGGGTATACAGCCGGCAATATTGGGCTGACCGGGAGAAAATAGTTAGAGAGTTGGTGAGTTTGGGAGTTAGAGAGTTAGAAAGTTAGAAAGTATCCTCTTGGGAATAGGTCGCGACTTGTCTGGTTCGTGCAACAGAAAATCAACAATTTAGACATTTGACAATTTAACCTTGAAACCATTAACGAACAACGACCAACGAATAACGAAACAACATGCTCATCAAACTGTTCACCCTGTATGTATACCTGCAAACGGCCTTCTGCGGCTGCGCATCTGACATGCGCAATGGCGACTTTGTAAGGATGCGCAAGGACTACAAGGTGAAGGTGCAGCGCATTGGCCGCCTCGATAGCCGCATCATGGAAAGCTCTGGCCTGGCTCACGCCACCGACAGCACTTACTGGACGCATCCGGACAGCAATTTGCCAGCAGCGCTATACCTGTTCAATCTGAAAGGAGCGCTTTTGCAAACGGTGCCTTTGCCATTGCCCAACCGCGACTGGGAGGACCTGGCCCAGGATCAGGAAGGCAACCTGTATATCGGAGATTTCGGAAACAACGCCAATGCACGCCGGGACCTGCGGGTATTTAAAT
The DNA here is from genome assembly GCF_014773225.1 of Pontibacter aquaedesilientis. GTDB lineage: Bacteria > Bacteroidota > Bacteroidia > Cytophagales > Hymenobacteraceae > Pontibacter > Pontibacter aquaedesilientis. The sequence goes on from NZ_JACXAJ010000007.1 coordinate 147,800, forward strand.
TATCATCCGAGACGATGGCCTTGCAGGACACCATGCACTTTGGTTTCGCAGACCAAACCGAATTTCCTCCACTCGACAGCAATGACCGTCACTACGACCTGGAAGCATTTTTTCACCGATCCGACAGCCTTTACCTTTTTACAAAAAGCCGAGCCCGCCAGGGGATAACCCGGCGCTATACCTTGCCTGCCCAAAATGGGCGCTATACCTTGCTGCCGCAGGAGGAAATTCGGGTGAAGTCAGCGATCACGGCGGCCGATGGAGCGCCCAATGGACGGGAGTTCGCCCTGCTGGGCTATGGGCGCCTATACCTGTTTCAGCCGGAGCAGGAGAGGGTCTCCTTCGCTGGCAAGCGCTACTGCCTGCCGCTGGGACGCACCGGGCAGGCGGAGGCGTTGCTATACCTGTCTGCCACACAGCTGCTCATTACCAACGAAAAGGGCAAGCTATACCTGGTCAGCTTCGAACCCCGGAACTAGCCGCTATATCTGCCTTTAACCTATTCGCCAGCTTTTCAGTTATAGTAAGAAATTACTGTTTTTGGACGCAGCAACGTATAGCTAACAAACCCCTTAACCTACAGAACTATGCAAGAGACGATACTGGTAACTGGTGCCACGGGCACGGTCGGACATGAAATAGTGAAGCAACTCGCCATGCAGGATGTGAATGTTCGGGCAGGTGTGCACTCCATTATTAAAGGGGAAAATCTGAAGCGGTTGCCCGATGTGGATATTGTAGAGATAGACTTCAAAAAACCGGAGTCGCTGCATGCGGCCTTCACCCACATCGATCGGCTAATGCTCATCACGCCTTTGTCGGAGGGCCAACTCGAAATGGCAAAGAACCTGGTCGATGAAGCGAAAAAGCAGCAGGTAAAGCACATCGTTAAATTATCAGCCTTGGGTGCCGGTGCTTCGCCAGGTATAAAACTCGGACAATGGCACCGCGAAATCGAGCGCTACATAGAAGAAAGTGGGATACCTTATACCTTTCTGCGGTCGGCTAGCTTTATGCAGAATCTGGTAAATTATCATACAGAGAGCATCATCAGCGAAGGAAAATTTTACATGCCGGTCGGTGAGGGCAAGGTAAGTTACATAGACACACGTGACATTGCGGCTGTTGCCATTGAGGCACTTACTACAGATGGGCATGCAGGGAGAATCTACGACCTGACTGGGCCCGAGGCGATTTCACATAGCGAGATGGCCGCACACTTAAGTGAACAAACAGGCAAGGAGATACAGTTCGTGGATATACCCGAAGAAAAGGCCCGGCAGGCTATGCGCTCGCAGCACATGCCCGAGCAGATCGTGGATGCCATGCTAGAACTGTACGTCGCGCACAAGTCTGGCAAGTCATCATCGGTCACCAACACCGTGCAAGAGGTAACAGGACGACCTCCGCATACCTTTCAACAGTTTGCCAAGGATTATCACGAGTGCTTCTGAGAATCTAAAGCTTTGATTTATTGGATGATTGGAAACGAACACTTTTAAACATTGAAAAGGGGCCAACTGATTCTCCTTGATCCCTAAATTGGCGTACCGGCAGGTATAAAAAGAGCGCCTCCCCTGAATCAGGAGAGGCGCTCTTGCATTAATGCGTTTTATGCTGGTTAGTCGATGTCACGATAACGGTTGCTGCGTCTTGACTCGTAGCGGTTGCTATCATCATCATCGTACTGCGAACGGCCTCGCTGCGAGTAATCCTGGTTGCCCATTCCACTGCGATAGTTCTCGCGAGATGAAGAGCCCTGGTTATCGCTGTAGTAAGAAGTGCCGCTGTCCATAGAGCCGTATCGGCTTTGGTCACCACCACGGCCACCCTGGCCATAACCACCTTCTCTGTAGCCACTCTGACCATAGCCACCGTCGCCCATACCGCTTACGCGAGAGCTACCTTGGCCACCGCTGCTCATAGAACCATACCCTCTTTCGGAGCCTGATCCACTATGAGAGCCGCCGTAGCCTCTTTGTGAAGAGCCATAGCCACTTTGCGAACCATGTCCTTCGTCGTAACGGCTGCTGCTTCTGTCTCTGTCGCGAGAAGAGCGATACTCGTCGTTATAGGAACCGCCACGGGAACCGTAGCCGCCCTGTGAGCCATACCCACCCTGCATAGAACGCTGTGAGTCATAACCTCTGGATGAGCCATAGTCATCTCTGTCGTACTCGCTCATGCCTCTGGAAGAACCGTAGCCCATAGAGCCATAACGGTCGCGGTCGCCGTAGCCACCACCCTGCATACCTGATGATCTGGACGAACCATAGCTGCCCTGTGAAGAGGAGCCGTAGCCGCTGCTGTCGCCGTAGCCGCGCTGCATGCCGCTGCCACTTTGTGAGCCGTAGCTACCTTGTGAAGAGGAACCATAACCGCCTTGTCCGCCACGCTGGCCATAATCGCCCTGTCCATAGCTTTGCTGGTAACCGCCCTGGCTGCCATAGCCGCCTTGCGACGAGCCTTGCTGGCCACTGCTTCTGTAGCCACTGCCTTGGTCATAACCACCACGGCCGCTATCGTAGCTGCCGTAGCCGCCTTGTCCGGAAGCGTTTCCCTGCATGCCGAAACCGCCCTGTGAGCCGCCGTAACTCTGGCCACCTATATTATCACCTTCTCTGTTTTGCATACCGCCCTGCATGCCACCTCTCGAGGCACCGTAGTCCTGATCCTGGTAACGGGTGCGGTTGCCTTCCATGCCACCTTGGTTGCCATAGTTATAGCCACCCTGCGAACCGTAGTCAGACTGAGACGAGCCATAGCTGCCCTGTGAAGAGGAGCCGTAGCCGCTGCTATCGCCGTAACCGCGCTGCATGCTACCACTTTGCTGTGATGAGCCATAGTCGCCCTGATAGCCATAGCCACTCTGGCCACCATAGCCCCCGTGCTGGGAGCCATACCCATAGCCGCCTTGCGAGCCGTAGCCCTGCTGGCTGCCGTAGTCCTGGCCGCCCTGCTGGGATCCGTAGCCGCCCTGCGAGCTGCCATACTGCTGGCCACTCTGCTGGGAGCCACTCACATTGCCATAATTTTGGTCGCTATCCTGCGAAGTGCTCATCGAAGTGCCTGTGCTGCCAGACGGAGATTTGCTTTTGCTTCCTTTCGAAGAGGATGAAGATGATTTAGCTGATTTAGTGTCAGAGGTTTTGCCAGTGGTTTTAGAGCCTGACTTTGCCTTGGCTGACGAAGATAAAGAATCAGAGCCAGAAGTCTTGCTGCCGCTCTTTGAAGATGAGGAGCCTAAAGAAGCAGAGGTGCCGGAGCCCATGCTGCCTTGGCTAGATGAACTCATTTCTGAACCACTCTGGCTCGAAGTACCGGATGATAGACCACTCGACATATTGCCGGATTGGCTGGAGGACTGATTTTTTTCGTTTTCTTTCATAGTTCTGATCTCCTCAGTTTATAGTTATAGAATTAATAGAATGGTAATGCGATGTATTGCGTGCTTGATCCTGGCGTGACTGATGCCACTCGACCAGACTCAAGCGATTGTCGTATTGTCACCTTCAGAATTTAGTAGTTATACCTGTTTTCTTAGTGTAACAGAACGTTTTAGCTATACGAACCTTGTGATAGAGGGTTATTGCAGAAACAGCGCCTGATGGATGGACAGCGAGGTATTTATGGGAGGGGTGAGCAAGCAAAGTGCTGGCGGGCAGGAAAAGTTTTCAGAATGCCCCGGTCACATCGGCCATTGGTGAAACAGGAGAAGCGCATGGGTGATAGCAGCGGTAAAAGGAGGTTATGTTTCTGTCTCAGACAGGGTTAATATTTTTTTGAATTTGGTATTTTATCTGAAGTAATTCTTTACCTTTGCTTCTATTATTATAAATTCATTATCATGCAAACAGGTAAAGTAAAATTCTACAACGTATCTAAAGGCTTTGGCTTCATCATCGCAGACGATACAAACCAAGACATCTTCGTTCACCAGACAGGTCTGATCCACGAGATCCGTGAGAATGACCGTGTTTCTTTCGAATTGAAAGATGGCAAAAAAGGATTGAATGCAATTAACGTAGAGAAAATCTAAGTTAATAAGTGATATAGCCCTTTAGGCAGGGCATTCATCTATTTTGACCCGCTCAGCTTGCTGAGCGGGTTTTTTATTTTGCCCGTTCGGCTATTCTTTCGCTTCCTTTTTCTCGCCGTTTCGTTCCTCACCTTTCTCCACACCCTCTTGAATCAACTCGTTGGCTTCCCGGTGATCTTCCTTGTCGGCCTTGGGCTGGGGTTGTTCCTCCTGATGCTGTGGTTCATAGTTCAGGGTAATCAGAATCGGGAAGTGGTCGGACCCGAATTTAGAGAGTCGGCGCATGTGCACCAGCCTGAAAGAAGGGTCATAGAAAACATGGTCCAGGGGGTAACGAAACAAAGGCACGAAGGCGTTGTAGGTATTGAAAAAACCACGGCCCACCCGGGGGTCCAGTAACCCGCTTATCTGCTTAAACAGCTTGGTCGTACTAGACCACGCCACATCGTTGAGGTCGCCAGCCACTACCGACGGGTGAGGGGACTTTTTGACAAATTTTGCTGCGATGAGCAACTCGGCTTCTCTGGTCTCCGTGTTTTGGAGCAGGCGCGGAGGCTGGGGGTGTACGGTATACAGATCGAACAGTAAACCCGAAGGAAGCTCCACCACGGTGTAAAAAGAAGGGATGTCGTCCTCTACCATAAACCGGACATCGCTATCATGTAGTTTGAACTTGCTGTACAGGAGCATGCCATAGGTATTCTCAAGCGGCTTCTTAATTGCGTAAGGATACCGTTTGTCCAGTTCGGGTCGCAGGTGCTCATGCCAGGCATGGTTAGGTTCGTTGATGAGCACAATGTCCGGGTCAGTGCGAAGCACAAGCTGCAGAAACTTCTCATACCTCTTATTGGCCATCCGCACATTGGAGATCATCAGGCTGACAGTATTGGCCGGTGTCTCCACCTCCGTGCGGAGCGCCTCTCTGGGTGCTAGTGGCGTGAAGAAATAGACATAGCGCATCTCGTTGAGTATAGCCAACGCCCATATAACTAACATCCCAATTTCCAGAAAGCCTGACGCACCATACAGCACCAGGTAGGCCGCCAAAGTCGCTGTCAGAAAGATAGCGATGTGGAACCTGGGGAAATCAAGGATTCTAATCCACCACAGCGGCGATTTTATTAGTGGCAGGAAGGAAAAAAGCGTCAGGACAAATCCTGCTATCTGAAGGGCGAGTTTCATACAACTATCAAGGTATAACTTTATATCAGCAAGATATACAGCATACCTGCACGGGCTGTTTTTTGTTGTAAAGGGTGCACTTAATCTTGGTTAGTTGTTAAACGATCTCCTAAAAGTAGAGCGTGCAAGTAATTTTCTCAAAAAAAGAGTCCCGGGCTAAGGTATAGCCCGGGACTCTCTCTGAAAATGTGAAGCTGTTATCGTTAGTCAGCACTTTCCTCCACCCGAATGCCGATTGCTTTGACATTGGGAAGCGGGTCGCGCCGCATGTACTGCGTCAGCTTGAGGCTGTAGGTACCAGTCTGCGGAAACGCTATACCCTTCAAGGCGAGCATCTGCAAATCATAGGTGTCGCTGGAGCCTTTGCCAGCAGGTTTTCCGGTTTTAGAGTCCATCAGGTGCAGCTCGTGCAGGGCAGAGGAGAGCTCGGCGCTGTCCGGGGCAGTCAACTGGTGACGGACATACAGGTTGTAATAGTCATAGGCCAGTGAGTAGCGCACGTTGAAGTACACATTATACTGTTTCGTCGTGTCCTTGATCTCAAACTGGAAAACAGGCGCATTGTCTACGGTCCAGTTACTATCCGGAATCTCGGTGTTCTGCTCATACACCCTGGCAGGGTCGCAGGCGCTCAGCATAAGCAGAAGCGCTGCGGCCAGATAAGCTATCGTTTTATGCATCGGTACGCGGTGGTTTAGGCTGGTTTGGCTTTGGCCCTCGGTTTGGTCTGCGCGATTTCTGCCTTCTAGGCTGTTGCGAAGAACCTTCGGCCTGTGGCTGTCCGGATGGCTTGGCTACGTCTGCGCGTGGAGGTCTGTTGGTCTCTCCTTCGCGGGCAGGCCTCTCTTCACGGGGCGGCCTTGCATCCCGGTTCTCACGGCCTTCTCTGTTGCCTCTGTTGCGTGGTGGGCGCTGCTTTTTAGGGCGCTGACCCTGTTCGGCAGGCTGTTGTGCCTCACCAGTTCCCGAGGTTGTTCTTTGCTGTGGCTGGGCGTCGTTTCTTGGTTCACGCGAGCCTCTGTTCTCGCGTGGCCCGCGGCCTTCCCGATGCTCCCTTGGCTCCCGAGGACCTCGTTGGTCCTTAGGTTCCCGGCCCTCGCGTGGCTCCCGGCCCGGCGCGTTTTGCCTGGACTCAGTACCTTCAGCACCTGGCTTTTTCTTCTTTTTTTTCTTTTTCTTATTCTTGAATTTGTCGTCAAGACGCTCCAGACTGCCTTCTACCTGTGCCACAAACTCGTTCTGTTTCGGCTCGTTTACGGGTTCTTCCACCAGCATGTCGGGCACCAGGCCCTGGCTGTTCATCTTCAGGATTTCCTGCACGCGCTCCACCGGAACCGGGTACCAGTTGTTGTCGCCTCTGTAGCCGAACCACATCATCTTCTTGAAGATGTCCGTTTTCTGCAACATGGCGTCGCCCTGTTTGGTCTGCAATGGACGTGACACGGTAGGTATATCCTTGAGTGCCTCCATGTAAGTTTCCAGTTCGTAGTTGAGGCAGCATTTGAGGCGCCCGCACTGGCCTGACAGTTTACTTGGGTTGAGCGACAGGTTTTGGTAGCGGGCAGCCGTGGTAGACACACTTTTGAAATCGGTGAGCCAGGTAGAGCAGCACAGTTCCCGTCCGCAGGAGCCTATACCTCCCAGTCGGCCAGCCTCGTGGCGCAGGCTGATCTGGCGCATCTCAATGCGTACCTTAAACTCCTCGGCCAGCTTTTTGATCAGGTCACGGAAATCAACGCGGTCGTCGGCGGAGTAATAGAACGTCGCTTTAGAGCGGTCTGCCTGGTACTCCACATCCGACAGCTTCATGCGGAGACCGGTTTGCTGAATGATCTCGCGGGAACGGTACATCGTGGCAGCTTCCTGCTCCTGTACCTCGCGCAGCTTCTCCAGATCGCGCTCGTTGGCGATGCGGTAGATGGTGCGGATCTCCTCATTGTTATCTACCTTCTTTTTGAGCATCTGCAAGCGCACGAGTTCGCCCTTTAGCGAAACGGTACCTATGTGATGCCCGTTTGGCACGTCCACCACCACGGGGTCGCCGGTGGTCAGGTCGAGTCTGTTTATGTTGCGGAAGAAGTCTTTGCGCCCTCCCTTGAATCTTATTTCAACGATGTCGAACTCCTCAAACGCGGTTGGTATTTCCATATCGCTGAGCCAGTCGAACACGTTTAAACGGTTGCAGCCTCCGGTGCTACAGCCGCCGTTGCTTTTGCAGCCACCAGGTTTTTCGCTGGTTCCGCATCCGCCACTAGAACATGAACTACATCCCACTATTTATATCTCCTATATAGCCGTGAGGCTTCTTGTTTTCTTATTGTCTGAATTAACAAATATACTAATTTTTTGAGCTTATGCTCAAGTCCCCGGCATTTGTACCCGTGTGGCTATGTGACCGGGTGCATAAATTAGTGCTTTTACGTGAATTATACCTGGCACGGAGCGTGTAATTATCAAAATGACCTCAGGCAGGTATGGCCGTGAATGGAATATACCTAATTTTAGGGGATGCTTCGAAAACTTCTGTCACATGCTGCAATCTATGGGCTAGCTGCCCAGGTGCCCCGTTTGGCAGGCGTACTGGCCCTCCCGCTCATCACCCAATACCTCACGCCCACTGATTATGGCGTTGCCGGGGTGGTCACCGCTTATTTCGCTGCTTTTGTCTTTCTGCATTCCCTGGGTTTCTCGATTGTACTGGGCAACAGCTTTGTGAAATATCCAGCGCGATATCAATGGATTTGGCGCCAGCTCTACGGTTTCCTGACAGGCTGGTCTGTATTCTTTGGACTGCTGGTCATGGGGGTATTCTACTTTGTGGTGCCCGCCGAGGCGCATCATGACCGGTTGGCTATAGCCGTGCTAAATGCGCTGCCGATCCTTTTGTTTTCAACCACCGACCTGGTGAGCGGTATGTACTGCCAACTTGCGCAGCGGCCTTTGCCAATCGCACTGCGCTCTTTCATTGTCGGCACTGCGCACGTTCTCCTGAATATTTATTTCATCGCATACCTGCACCTAGGGTACATGGGCTGGTTTTATTCTGCTTTCATTTCAGCGCTGATTGGGTTTATCTTTAGTTTCTACATCGTTTTTGAGCAAAAGCTTTGGCCTATCCTCAGGTATAAGCGGCAGCGCATTCTGCATACGCTCCGGGTGTCGCTTCCGGTCGTGCCCCATCATTTCGCCAACTTCATGCTCGACACTTCCGACCGGCTGGTGCTGGATACGGTAGGAGTGCCGATCAGAAGAATTGGTTTGTACAATGTGGCCTCCAGTTTCGGGATATATTTTATGTCGGCCAGTTTTGCGGTGGTGCAGGCGGCCACGCCTGTTTACATGAAGCTGTTGGCACAGGAGAAAAGCCCGGAAGCTGCGCTGCAGATGCGCTCCATCACCTATTCGCTGCAGCTGCTTTTCTTTGCCGCTACCTTCCTGGGCAGCCTTTGGATGAAGGAGGTGTTTTCCCTGCTCATCCGAAACGAAGAACTGCAGCAAGCCTACCCTCTGGCGATTATCATCCTGATGGGCTATAACTTCAGGCCGATGTACCTGGCGGTAGGCAATTTGCTGACATACCATGAGCACACGAATAAGCTATGGCGTATTTCCGGCGTGGCAGGTATAGGCAACATTGTGCTGAATTTTATCCTGGTGCCGCTATACGGTTTTGAAATGGCCGCTTATACTACTTTTGCCGCACTGATGTATATGGGCTACTCAGGGTATTTTCTGAAAGCCTACAAAGAGCTGGCGCAGCTGCCGTATTACCCGATGGCATGGCTGTTGGCCACTATGATGCTGTTGCTGCTGGCCTATCAGTTAAGAGAGGTGCATATGTTGGTTAAAGCAGGTATTACATTCCTAACCTTGCTGGCAGGTATAGCGCTTTACATGCAGTACCGGACGAAGGCGAAATGGCAGGTATAAAAAAGCCGTGAGAAATTTATGAAATTTTTCTCACGGCTTTTCTTGGTATTAACCCGACCTGTTATGGTTTTAGCACCACCTTCACGCAGTTGTCTTCTTTCTTGTTGAAGATGTCGTACATCCTGGAGGCATCAGCCAGCGGCACGGTGTGCGTAATGATATCGTCTAGTACCACTTTGTTTTCCTTCACCAGTGAGATGAGGTGGTCGATGTAGCGGTGTACCCAGGCCTGGCCACCACGCATGGTAAGGCCTTTGTCGAACCACTTGTAGAGCGGGAAATTGTTGTAAGGCGAGCCGTAAACGCCAACCACGGTCACGGTGCCGGAGCGCCGTACGGCGTCCATGCATTTCTCAAGTACTTTCATGGAGCCTTTCTCCATCTGCACTACGTTCATGGCTTTTTCGAGCACGGTTCTGTCGGCTTCCATCCCTACGGCGTCCACGCAAACGTCAGCTCCGTAGCCGCCCGTCATATCGCGTATCATAGCCACAGCATCTACCTCAGAGGCATTTATCACTTCAACGTTGGCCGATTTGCGGGCCATTTCCAGGCGGTAAGGCTGAATGTCTATACCGATCACGCGTTTGGCACCCTGCAGCCAGGCCGATTTCATGGCCATGATACCAACCGGTCCACAACCCCACACGGCCACGGTTTCGCCGCCTTTCAGCTGCGCCCAGTCGATGGCTGCCCAACCGGTGGGGAAGATGTCTGTGAGAAAAAGGACTTGTTCATCGGTAAGGTTATCGGGCACTTTGCGAGGACCGTAGTCGGCGTAAGGTACGCGCACGTACTCGGCCTGTCCGCCATTGTAACCACCGTAGATATCTGTGTAGCCAAACAAAGCGGCACCGGCACCCTTCGCCATAACAATCTCGCCTTCAGGGCCATAGTGGTCAGGGTTTGAGTTTTCGCAATGGGTAGGCAGCTGCATGTTACAGAAATGGCAGGTGCCACAAGATATCGGAAAAGGCACTACCACACGATCGCCTTTTTTCAGGTTCTTTACATTGGGTCCTGTTTCCTCTACAATGCCCATGAACTCATGACCCATGACCATGTCTCTCAGTTGGGGCACCATGCCATTGTAGATGTGCAGGTCAGAGCCACAAATAGCCGTGGAGGTAACACGAAGGATACAGTCGCGGGCGTCCTCGATTTTCGGGTCTTCGATCGTCTCCACCTGGATATCCTTCATTTTGTGAAATACTGCTGCTTTCATAGTTTATTTTTTAGGTTGTTTTATGCGCCTGGTAAAGTTTGTACTTTACAGTACTCAAGTTTAACGACAAGCGTCCACGGCGGGTTATTTTATGAAACCTGCCATCCGTTGTTGGTACAAGACGTATAGCTGTGATTGCCACTGAACATCTGACATATGGAAGCTGCCTATACCTTCTCGTTCCTGAAAGAACAGAATATACCTGATCTCTACGATACCTTTCTGGCTGCATTCGCAGACTATGTGGTGCCCATTAAAATGACGCGGGAGGAATTTGCGATAAAATTCAAGCGGGAAGGTGTGGAGCCGACCTTCTGTGCCGGTGTCTTTCACAATCATAAACTGGTGGGTTTTATCCTGACGGGGCTGGGGGAGTGGCAGGGAAAGCCTACCGCCTACAATGCCGGCACTGGCGTGCTGCCAGCGCACAGGGGAAACCGGCTGACGCAGCGCCTCTATGAGTTTCTGCTTCCCAAACTCAGAGAAAGCGGTATAGAGCAATGCCTGCTGGAGGTGATTGATCAGAACCAGGTAGCCATCAAAGCCTATGAAGCCGTCGGTTTCGAGACAACCCGCACTCTGGACTGCTTCAGAAGCCCCAAGCAAAACTTGCTGCTAACAGGAGAGGAGCCTAAGGACATCACGATCCGGAAAACCATGCGGCCCAACTGGGAAGCTTACGCGGAGTTCTGCGATATCGGCCCTTCCTGGCAAAATACGAAACATGCTTTCCGGAAAAGCCCGGATAAAAAGGTAACGCTGGAAGCATATTTTGAGGAAAACTTGCTGGTAGGGTATGTGGCGTTTTTCCCGAAGACGGGTTCTATTGCCCAGTTGGGCGTGTTGCAAAACTACCGCAACATAGGAGTGGCCACTGCGCTGCTCAGAGAAGTGGTAGGCCAGACGGAAGCACCTGCCTTAATGGCTACCAACATCGATACAACCTGCCGCATAATGCTGGAATTTTTCGAGCGAAGCCATTTCAACCGAATCTTGAGCCAGTATGAAATGCTGTTGCGCCTGTATTGAGGTATAAACTTACTATGCCCGTATATTGCTACCTTTGCGGTACCTTTTGCTTGATGGCCTTCTCTTTGGTGAAAGGCATGATTTTGAGAAAGGCCATTCATGAAACCAATACACTAATGAATACTGCGTGGCTTTACCTGATTTTGGCAGGTATATGTGAAATCGGCTGGGCCTTCGGACTGAAATACAGCGAAGGCTTCACCAAGCCGGTGGTGAGTATCGTGACGGTAATCGTGATGATCCTGAGTTTTGTACTGTTGGCGCAGGCCATGAAAACCCTGCCGCTTGGCACAGCTTATGCGATCTGGACAGGTATAGGAGCGGCCGGTACGGCTGTGTTGGGGATGTTCTTTCTAAACGAACCCAAAGAACTGATGCGGATTGTCTGCCTCATGATGATTGTAGCCGGTGTGGTTGGGCTGAAGTTTTTTGCAGAGAGCAACTAGCGACTTAGCCGGTACACATCGGCACTGTCTTTCTTAAACAGGTATACCATACCGGAACTAACCAGCGCCGAGAGGTATGGCTTATCGGCCGGCAAAGGTATAGCGCGGTCCTGCAGCTTGTAAAGATCAAAGAAATGCAGTTGGTTATCCTTTACGAAGTAGAGCTCGTTACCCTTGAATCCGATATAGGAAAGGCCTGTAAAGGGAAGCTTCTTCTTGTAATTCCCTAGATTATCGAACACGTATATGCCGCTATTGTAATCCAGCAGGTATACCATGTTCTGGTACTCCCGCAGGAAGCGTACATCAAAGCGTGCCTTATCCAGTATCAGGTCCAAGGGTGTTTCCACAATGGGTTTCTGGTAGCGCAAGTCTATCTTACTCAGCGTGAAATCCGACTCATTGAAAAGCCAAAAGCTGTCGTCTGAAGTGAGGGTGGCAGCCCGCACGTTACCCATAAAACCTAAATCTGAGAGGCGCGTGCTGGCGATGGGGCGCATAAAGCGGTCGAGCAGCATGAATTCTTGCCGGTCTTCGTAAAACAGGAAAACTTTCATCGGGTTCCAGGCCTCTATAGCGGTGATTCTACCACGGCTTGGCGGAGAGAAGATATTGACAGGTTTTCCCAGCGAGTCAACCATCAGCAGGTTGCGTTTCTGGTCCAGCAGGTATACGCTACCGTTGCGGTCAACGGAGATGGCGGAAGGGGATGAAATTGCCAAGCTGTGGCTGAATGTGAGCGATAAAGTCGAATCCGGCTGCTGGGCAAAGGCAGGTATAGCCCAAGTCGCCAGCAGTAGGTATAGCATACTCAGGTATAGCCTATTGCTCAAAGTATTCCAGTTTAAGGTCGTTGCCATCGTATACGCCATAAGAGCAAAAATTGACCCACTCTCCCAGGTTCACGTAGCGGCTGCTGTCGTTTATATTCATATCGAGCGGTAGGTGGCGGTGCCCGAACACGTAAAAATCGTGGTGCTGGCTTGCTTCCACTTCTTTGCTGTACTGCACCAGCCATTCATCCTCCCCAAAAAACTTCTCATCGTCTTTTGTGTTGCTGATGCGGCTTCTGCGCGACCACATGTTGGCCAGACCTATACCTGCGTTCGGGTGCAGGCGGGCAAACATCCACTGGCAGACTTTATTATTAAATACCTTTTTCAGCACTTTGTAGGTATGGTCGCCTGGACCAAGGCCATCGCCGTGCCCGATATAAAAGCGTTTAGACCCGAATGTGGTGGAAATAGGTTCGCGAATGATGGGAATGTTGAGTTCCTCCGGGAAATAATCGAACATCCACATGTCGTGGTTCCCCGTGAAAAAAAGCACCGGTATACCTGCGTCAGTCAGCTCGGCCAGTTTGCCCTGCAGCCTGATAAATCCCTTCGGTATCGCATGGCGATACTCGAACCAGAAGTCGAAGATGTCGCCCAGCAGCAGGATAGCCGCCGCGTCGTGCTTCACAGAGTCCAGCCAGCGCACGATCTTTTTCTCACGGGCACGGCTGCTCTCAGCGTCAGGCACGCCCAGGTGAAAATCAGATGCGAAGTAGACTTTTTTGCCAGGGGCTAGCTCGTCAATGCGGAAGGTCATCTATCAGGAAAAGTACTAACTGTTTCGGGCCGTGTGCGCCCATTACCAATGTTTTTTCGATGTCGGCCGTGCGACTCGGGCCACTCACCAGCGATACCATAGAAGGGAAGTTCTCCTTATACTTGTCGCGTACCTTTTGCAGACCGTCTCTGATGTCGGGCACCAACTGGCTGGCTTTGGCCACCACCATGTGGGTTTCCGGGTAAATGCCCAGGCGCCTGCCACCAGCGTTGGCCGAACTCACCAATATGCTGCCGGTGCGGGTGATGAGCGCTTCGCAGGTCGTCAGGCTGGCCTGTGCTTTCTGAACGAAGTCTTCGTCCCCTGCTATAAAATCTATACCTGCATGGTACAGGATCTTCTGCACGTTAGACTCCCATACATACAGGTGCTCTATGTTTTGTTCTCGCTTCAGCGCAAAAAGCTGGTCAAAAAAGTCCTCCTCGTTTTCGCAGTACACGAAAAGCCCACTGTTGGCGATAAAAGCCTTCGCAAACTCTACCGAAAGATCATCGGAAGGTCGCTGATGCAGGGGGGAGGTGAAGTCAGGGGTAGGAGGCAGAAAAGGCGCCGACTTAGCCAGCGCCTCTCTTACTCTTCTCAAAACTATTTCTTTCGATTTTGCTTCGTACATGCCTGGTGTTATCAAGCTGTTTTAGAGTTGATAGAATCGTTCGGATCGGCAGGTGCATCATTTTGCAGCGGCGTGCCTGGCACATGGCCATTCCCGTTCTGCTCCGGATGACTTGTCTTTCCGAGATCAATCGGATGTTGTTCCTTCTCTACCTCGCTCTTGGTCTTGCTGCGGTCAGTGCCTGCTGTATGCGCCTGGTAAGTAGTCAGGGCCTCAAACGGGCGCTTGCCTACCAATCGCTCCAGATCGCTCTGGAACAGAATTTCTTTCTGCAGCAGTTCCTGGGCTACAATCTCAAGCTCGTGGCGCTTGTCAAGTAGCAGATCCTTTGTGCGGATATAAGCTGTCTCAATGATGTTGCGCACTTCGTTGTCGATTGTTTCGGCAGTAGCTTCGGAGTACGGCTTATTAAACGCCATGTCCGTCTGCTTCGAATCGTAGAAGGAGACATTGCCAATCTTTGAGTTCATGCCATACATCGTCACAATGCTGTAAGCCATTTTGGTAATACGCTCCAGGTCACTCAAGGCCCCTGTCGATATCTTGCCAAATACCAGCTCCTCGGCGGCACGTCCACCTAAAGCCATGCACATCTCGTCGATCAACTGCTCTGTGGTATACAGGAACTGCTCTTTTGGGAGGTACTGCGCATAACCCAGTGCGGCAACCCCACGTGGAACAATGCTTACTTTTACCAACGGATCAGCATGCTCCAGGAACCACCCTGCAATCGCATGACCAGCTTCGTGGTAGGCTACTATTTTCTTTTCTTCAGGAGAGATGATCTTATTTTTCTTCTCCAAACCACCGATCACACGGTCGATGGCGTCATTGAAGTCCTGCTGGTCCACTGCCTTCTTGTTGCGGCGGGCGGCGATCAAAGCGGCCTCGTTACAAACGTTAGCGATCTCAGCACCAGCAAAACCAGGTGTTTGGGCCGCCAGCTTACGGGCATCCACGTCAGTAGACAGGGTAAGGGGCTTCAAGTGCACCTCGAAAATCTCGGTACGGCCGTTGATGTCTGGCTTATCAATGCTGATCTGGCGATCGAAACGTCCCGGACGGAGCAAGGCTGAGTCCAGCGTGTCAGGGCGGTTGGTAGCTGCCAGAATAATCACACCAGAATCAGTTGCGAAACCATCCATCTCTACTAACAGGGAGTTCAAGGTATTCTCGCGCTCGTCGTTACCGCCTGGTGTAGCACCACGGCTTCGGTGACGGCCAATTGCGTCAATCTCGTCAATGAAGATAATACAAGGCGCTTTGGCTTTTGCTTGCTTAAACAAGTCACGCACACGGGCAGCGCCCACACCTACAAACATCTCCACAAAGTCAGAACCCGACAAAGAGAAGAAAGGTACATCAGCTTCACCTGCCACTGCTTTGGCCAAAAGGGTTTTACCTGTTCCCGGAGGGCCTACCAGCAAAGCGCCTTTCGGTATCTTGCCACCCAGAATTGTAAACTTGCTTGGGTTTTTCAAAAATTCAACAATCTCCTGAATCTCTTCTTTCGCTTCTTCCAGGCCCGCCACATCTTTAAACGTGATCTTTACCTTGTTCTCGGCGTCAAAAAGGGCAGCCTTAGACTTGCCAATGTTGAAAATCTGGCCGCCTGCCCCGCCTGCTGTTACGCGGCGCATCAGGAACCAGAAACCGAACAGCAACAGGATCAGAAAGCCCCACTGGAAGAAGAAATCGGCAAAGCCGGTGCGGGTGTCAATCGTGTAAGGTACACGTTGCTCGCGCGGGATATTGGCCTGAAGCTTTTCATAATCTTCTTTGAAAGACTCAGCTGTGATGATCGTGAAATGGTATTGCGGGCCTTGGTCCATGGTGAATGTACCACGGTTCGAAAGGTCTTTGCTGTATTTTTCGTTCTGCAGGGCCTCCTCTTTCAGGTATACCTCCACCATCTTGCCGTTCACGATGGTCAGTTTCTGAACATCGTTGCTTAGCAGCATTTCCTCGAACTCCTGTTGCGTCGTCTCAACAGAGGCGTTGCTTTTGTTGAGCCAGGTAAGCCCGAAGATAAGCAGAATGAGCACCGCCAGCATCCACAGCTGCATGGTAGGGCGTGGAGGCGTGGCCGGGATCATCGGCTTTTTCTTTTTATTGTTTCCTTTATTATTTTTTTCTGCCATGAATGTTTTGTCTCAATTACATGAAAAACTGGTAGGAATCCTGATTTGTTCAGGATTCCTTAAATGGATTAGACAGATTCTATATGCTTGATGTTAGCGTCGCCCCAGAGCTCCTCCAACGCATAAAATTCACGTTTATCTTTCAAAAACACGTGTGCCACTACATCTACATAGTCCAGCAAAACCCACTCCTTGTTGGTGCGGCCTTCGCTCTGCCAGGGGTTCTGGCGGGTGGCTTTGTATATTTCTTCTTCGATGGAGGAAGCGATGGCGTCAAGCTGTGTGTCAGATGAGGCGGACGCTATCACGAAGTAATCGGATACGGCGTTTTTGAGTGATTTTAGGTTAAGAACGACAATATCGCTGGCTTTCTTTTCCTGCATGCCTTTTACTACAAGCTCTGCCAATATGTCTGAATTGGCCTCAGCCTTGGTTTCTTTCATTTGTACTACTTAAATTTGATTTACAAAAGTACTAAATTCTGTTTAATGTATGGTGCCTAATACGCTGTTTATGGGTCAGCAACTGTTTTTTCTGCCGGTTTGTGAATCCACCAACTCAGAGGCCCAGCAGCTACTCCTCAAAAATAAAGCCACAGAGGGCTGTGTGGTCCTGACTGACGAACAAACACGGGGCAGGGGGCAGCGTGGTAACTTCTGGGAGGCAGCCCCAGGCAAAAATATTACCCTCTCTGTAATTCTGTCACCCGTCTTTCTGGCTGTCAGGCACCAGTTTTACCTCAATATGGCCGTTTCGCTGGCGGTCCTCGACCTGCTGCGCGAGCAGGGGCTGGAGCAGGCGCAAGTAAAATGGCCCAACGATCTGTACTTTGAAGATAAAAAACTTGGAGGGATTCTGATTGAAAACACAGTTAACAGCCTGTCCATACAACACAGTATCGTGGGGATTGGTTTAAACATTAACCAGCTTCACTTCGGAATCGATACAGCCACTTCGGTGGCCGCCGTGGTAGGTACGCAACTTGACCTGAAAAGATTAGTGGCCAGGCTGATGGAAATGATGGAAAAAAGATACCTGGAGTTGCGCAGTGGCAAGCTGGGTAAACTCCGGCACGAGTACCTGCAGGTGCTTTACCGCTATCAGGAGGCGCATGCATTCAGCGTCGGGAATGAGCGGGTGACAGGTCGAATAGTGGGCGTGGATGAGGACGGTAGGCTGGCTGTTGAGATAAACGGGGAACTGCGGTACTTTGCCTTCAAGGAAATTGCCTACATTATTTAAGGCTGAGCTTTTTGGCGTCGGCGATTTGGGGAACGGCTGACCCGACAGGTTTAAGGGGCATCTGGAGCGATACCTGCATGGTATTGGCCCCGTAACCCGAGCTCAATTGGGGCACCTTAATGTGATGATCCTCCAATTCTACAGCAAAATCGGAAGCCAGTTGCCAGTTGCTGCCAGCGTCCTGGGTGATCAGGCCTGTGATTGTTCTTTTTTTGGAAACACCGTGAATGGTGAGCAGGCCGACTGCCGTTACTTTTGTCTCGCCGTTTGTCCCGGAAGGCTTTTTCTCTATGATCTGCCCGGTGAAGGTGGCTTTTTGAAAGCGGTGGCTCTGCATGTATTTGTCGTTGAAACGTTCGTGCATGAGTGAATTCAAAAACCGGAAAGAGGTGATCGGAACGTCGAAACGGAATTTGCCGGATTCCAGGTCTATGGTGCCCTTGGCTGCTTCTGATGTTCCTTTGATTAGGCTGAGCGGTACCCCAGCTTCAAATACAACCGTACCAATGCCTTTGTAAATCCCTGATTGGGCTGCGCCATCCTGGCAGTTCCAGTACAGGCAGGTTAATAATAGGAGTAGCTTCTTCATACATGCCTCGCCTTCTTCTTTTTTTAAGCTTTCCTTCTATTTAATTTAACTGTTTTGATGTCATATTAGTTGGGTAAACGCGTCAGAAATTGCCTTGACTTATGCTGTGATCGGCTGTCGTTTGCAACGGCATGCCCTAACCTTAAAAAGCGGCTCCATAATTTTTTATAAATGGACTGATTTGTAGAATGCTATTTATGAAGCCTTTTTGGTGTAACGGGGTGCAAATAAGCAAGTTGTATGATTTTTATCTATGGGGCTATAGTTCTATTATATTCTTGCTTTAGTTATACCCCGAAAAGTGTTGTTTGGGCTGTGTATAGCGGCATGGGTGAAGAGATGTGAACCAGGAGAGGAAGAGTAAGAATATTTAGAATTTATAAAATTTTCAACTTAGCGAGTTGTTTTATGTGTAGTGCCGCCCACGGAAGTTTATCCAATAGTTCAATTTTGGTGGCCGGGGCTCTGCGATTTAGTTGAATTTTATTTGGCAACGCTTGCAACCCGGGACGGTATATTAGGGTCCTGTTAAAAAAACAAACCCTGGCAGGCATGGTTCTTGTAATAGCGAAACAGGAAATTAAAGCACACCCATGTAACCGGATTGTCTGATCCAATTTATTGCTGCAAGGCAGATATATTTTTAATTGAACGGTTTCTATTTAATGGCATTTTGCTATATCTTTGACTTCCTGTCAGATGATAGATAGAATTTAAAATTTTGAGGCGCGACATATGAGTACTTTTACCAGATTGATAATAATTGCTGTATTCGTATTTTCTCATTTAGCGGGATATACAGTTATGGCAGACGGCCGCGCAAAGGATGCAGGGGTAGTTCCTCCAAATGCCGGGGGGGCATCTGCCTGGAAAGCAATGCCTGAGAAACGGGCACTAACCATTGTGCAGGCTGAGAATGCTCCAACAAAATCCAGAACAAAAATCTACCGTGAGGCTGCAGGCAAAAGCCTATACCTGACGGAAGTGGCCTATGCCAGTTCGGCTAACTACGTGATCAGCTCTTACCAGGCCTTTATGCCCGCGATCGAAAGCAGAACCAATCCTTCCATCAACGCTTATCCGAATCCTTCCCGTGGCATCACCCGTGTGTCCTTGTCGCAGGTAGGCATGTCTGAGAGCTACAAGTTGAAGATCTCAAACACGATCGGTAAAGTGATGGAAACGCATGAGCTCCCGGTTACGCACTCCAATGTGTTTGTGCTGGATATGACCGGATACCCGGCAGGCGTATACTTCTACAGCCTGCTTGTGAATGACAAAACAGTGGAAACGAAGCGGTTAATCCTGCAACGATAAGGGTGTTCACACTTCAGACAACATGAAAGCCGGCCTTGCAGCCGGCTTTTTTTTGCTTCAGTTTGGCCAAATGTGCATCTGCACCAAAGATATTTAGTATTTTCGAAGCTGAATATTTTCAAATTGCTATGACGGATTATCGGAAGATAAACAACTTGGTGGGCTGGGTCGTGTTTTTGATCGCGACGACAGTTTATGTGCTTACTCTAGAGCCTACAGCCAGCTATTGGGATGCAGGCGAGTTTATTGCGTGTTCTTACAAACTATTGGTGCCACACCCTCCGGGAGCCCCGTTCTACCTGCTGGTAGGCCGCATCTTCTCGATGTTTGCCAGTGACCCGACCCAGGTAGCCTGGTGGGTGAATCTGCTTTCGGCCCTCTCCAGTTCCTTCACGGTGCTGTTCCTGTTCTGGTCCATCACCATCCTTTCGCGCAGATTGTTGGTGAAAGAGGGCGAGGCCCCAACCAATGGCAACCTCGTGCTGATCATGGGAGCCGGTGCAGCTGGCGCGCTTGCCTATACCTTCACGGACTCGGCTTGGTTCTCAGCAGTGGAGGCAGAGGTATACGCTATGTCTTCTTTCTTCACGGCGATCGTGTTCTGGGCCATGCTGCGCTGGGAGTCTAAGGTAGGAGAGTCACTTTCTGATAAGTGGCTGATCCTGATCGCCTATCTGATTGGTCTTTCCATTGGTGCTCACTTGCTCAACCTGGTGGCTATACCTGCCCTGGCATTCATTTACTACTTCAGACTGTACCAGCCGACCTGGAAAGGCGGACTTATCGCTTTCCTGATCAGTGCGGTGATTGTGATGGCTATTCTTTGGGGCATTATACCTGGCTTGCCTTCGCTGGCAGGTAATGTGGAGGTCCTCTTTGTCAATACATTTGGCCTACCATTTGGCTCTGGCATCATCTTCTTTGTGTTCTTGTTAGTAGTCGCTATTTTCTACGGCATACGCTACTCCATTCAGCACAACATCAGAATCCTGAACACGGTCATCCTGTGCTTTATATTTATTCTGATCGGATATTCTTCTTACATGATCATACCGATCCGATCTGCTTACAACCCGACTATCGACGAAAATGATCCCCAGGATATCCTGAGTTTTGTTTCCTACCTGAAGCGTGAGCAGTACGGCGACCGTCCGTTGCTGTACGGTCCGCAGTACAATGCGCAGCCGGTTGCCCAGGAGGAAGGCGCTCCGCGCTACGTTAAAGGGGATGAAAAGTATGTCGTAATGGGTCGTAAGCTAGAGACCATCTACGACAGCAAAGACAAAACCATTTTGCCGCGTGTCTACAGCGATCAGCCGCAGCACCTGCAAGAGTATAAGAAGTGGATTGATCTAAAGGAAGGCCAGGCACCGACATTCGGGCAGAACATGAGCTTCCTGCTGCGCTACCAACTGGGGCATATGTACTGGCGCTATTTCCTCTGGAACTTTGTAGGGCGCGAGAGTGATGTGCAGCAGGCCGGTGTGCTTTGGTTTGGCAAGCCAACCGATGGCGTGCCGGAGCGCGTGGTAACCAGCATGGCTCGCAACTGTTTCTACCTGCTGCCCTTAATTATAGGAATTATCGGTCTGATCTACCAGATCCGGAAGAACGAGCGCGACGCCTTCATCGTGGGCCTGTTGTTCTTCTTCACAGGTATAGCCATTGCCCTATACCTGAACCAGCCGCCAATCGAGCCGCGTGAGCGGGACTATACCTTTGCAGGATCTTTCTACGCCTTCTCTATCTGGATTGGACTGGGTGTGCTGGGTGTGGCGGAGTTGCTCAATAGGGCGCTTCGCAACGTGACTACCAGTGCCGCCATCGCAACAGTTGTTTGCCTTTCTGTGCCGGCTATACTGGCTGCTGAAGGGTGGGACGACCACGATCGCTCAAATCGCTACCACTCCGTGGATTCAGCCAAAAACCTGCTCGACTCTGTAGCACCAAACGGCATCCTGTTCACCAACGGCGACAACGATACCTTCCCGCTCTGGTACGCCCAGGAAGTGGAAGGTTACAGAACGGACGTACGGGTGGCTGTATTAAGCTACCTGAACACCGACTGGTACATCGATCAGATGAAGCGCCAGGCCTATGCTTCTGATCCATGGCCACTAACGTTGGAGAAAGAGAACTACCGCCAAGGCACGAATGATTACCTGCCGTATGTGGAACGAGCGCAGGTCGCAGCAGGTATAGACCTAAAACAATTCGTGGGGCTGGTGCGCCAGAACCATCCGGCTTTGCAGGTGCAGGCAGGCAATGGGTCTACCTTGATGAGCTTCCCTACCAAAAATTTCTTCCTGAACGTGGACAAGGCAAAAGTGCAGCAAGCCGGTTTTGTAGCAAACGATTACAAAGATCAGATCACGGACCGTATGCAGTGGACCATCAACAAGTCTTTGCTCGAGAAGAAGCACATGATCATACTGGATCTGCTGGCCACTAATAATTGGGAGCGCCCGGTTTACTTCTCTACCACCGTGAACAGCGCCGACTTCATGGGCTTGTCAGACTACTTCCAGCTGGAGGGCCTGGCTTACCGTGTGGTTCCTGTTAAGGTCTCCAATGAAGATGAAGCAGGGTTCCTGAACAAAGAGAAGATGTATGAGAACTTGATGAAGAAGTTCAGCTTCCGGAATTTCAACGATCCAGGGGTTTTCTACGATGAGAATTACTTCCGCTTCGCTGCCAATGCGCGTGATAAATTCGGTAAGCTGGCTGCGGCCTATATGCAAAGCGGCGACAATGCCCGTGCCAAGGAAATCGTGGATTACTGTTTTGAAAAGCTGCCGCCGAGCACTGTGCCATACGATTATTACACGCCGCAGTTCATCTCGCTCATGGCCGACCTGGGCGACGAAAAACGCGCCAAAGACCTGCTGGAGTCCATGGCCAAAAGCTCGCGCGAGTCGATAGAATACTACATGGCTAAAGGTCCGTTGTTCGAAATGGAAATCCAGACCAACCTGTTCATCATGCAGCAACTGATAGGCGAGGCGCAGGAAATTGGAGAAGAGGAACGCGCAGGCGAGCTGCAGCAGGTGTTCATGCAATATCTGCAGCGCGCGCGCCGTTAAACAAAATAGCGCATTAAACAGTACAAAAGCCGGACTACCCATTATGTCCGGCTTTTGCATTTTTGTGGTTGTTGCATTACTTTCAAGTAAATGAAACAGATCTGTCTCTTCTCCTGCTTTTTTTTCATGATGCTGTTGTCCTCGTGCGGCGGCTCTAACCCATCTTATGCCCCTGTGTACCGGGAGCCCGCTGCTACTACCAGGCCCGACCAACCCGAAGTGGTCATGCACCATGCCCATTATGCTGCCCACGATAGCCTCTACCTGATTTTCCGGTTTGAGGACCTGAAACAGTTGCTGGACCTGCAGCAGAGTGCTACCCGCATCGACTTTGTGATCAGGGCTGGCAACACGGAGCGGGACATGCTGTTGCTGCGCGACACCGTGCAGATAACGGCTAGCCATAAGGTGCAGGGCGAGGGAAGTCTGGAAGTTCCGGTGAAAATTCCGGCCAACCATGTAACCGCCGGAAATTCCATGCAGGTAAGGCTATGGCTAAAGCTGGCCGGGCAGGAACGACTTGGCACTTCCCATCGGCTATACCTGAATCCTGAGATGCTGCAGAAAGACTACCTGATGGTACGGGCAAACAGTGGCAGGCCAGTATTCAGAGGATTCGCTACTACGGCGGACAAGCTTGTGCTTTGGCGCAGCAACGACACAACGGCACAGCCACTCCCCATCCGACTCTTCAACCCGGCATTCCAACCCGCATTGCCTCCTATGTCTGCCAAACAGGAGCCAGCCCCTGCATCGCAACTCCCCGTAGCTGATACGATTCGCCTGCAAACCGGCGATACCATCCGGCTGCAGCAGGAGGGCTTATACCTGTTTGGAGCAGATATGCCGGGCCAATCCGGTTTGTTGGTGCAGGAAGGCGCTTATCCGCTTGTGACTAGAGTCCAGGACCTCATCCCCCCACTCATATACCTGACCACCTCTGCCGAGCGTGAAACTTTATATAGCGCAAAAAATCAGAAAATAGCGGTTGATAATTTCTGGATGAGGGTAGCCAAAGACAAGAGCCTGGCCCGTGAGCTTATCAGGACTTACTATACCCGTGTTGAGAACGCCAATAGGCTCTATACCTCCTACAAGCCCGGTTGGGCTACCGATCGTGGGATGATTTATATCGTCTATGGAAAACCCAACAACATCAGCGTGAGCGGCGATTCGGAGACCTGGATCTACCGGGAGTCGGAGGCCACTCCCTATGTGAAGTTCGTTTTTACGAAAAAAGAGAATAACTTTACCGAAAATCACTTTGAGCTGATACGGAACCGCGAATACGAGGAGCACTGGTACAGCACTGTTGCAAAATGGAGAGCAGGAATAACAAATTTGTAGGCGGCAACCGCTATCGCGGACCCAAGACTCCGAAGGAGGATAAAATGGAAATGATTTTCGGTCTGAGGCCCATCATGGAGGCTATGCTGGCCGGAAAGGTGCTGGAAAAGATCTTCGTGCAGAAAGGTGCCCGCAATGCCAGCGTGGACGAGTTGCTGGAGCTGGCCAAGAAGCACGATGTGCCGGTAGCCAGTGTGCCGATTGAGAAGCTAAACAACCTGACTCGCAAGAATCACCAGGGGGCGGTGGCTTTTATCTCGGCCATCACCTATTCGCCTCTGGACGAGATCGTGACGGCGCTGTTCGAAAAAGGCAAAAGCCCATTGTTGCTTATCCTGGATCGCATTACCGATGTGCGTAACTTTGGCTCTATTGCCCGAAATGCCGAGTGCATGGGCGTCGATGCGATTGTTATACCTAGCAAAGGCGGTGCGCAGATCAATGCGGATGCGATCAAGACATCGGCGGGTGCCCTGCATAGCGTGCCTGTGTGCCGGGAGCACAACCTCAAAAGCACGATCGATTACCTGAAAGACTATGGCGTGCAGATTGTGGCCTGCACCGAAAAGACAGAGCATAACCTGACCGATAGAACGATTGACTTCGTAGGACCGACAGCCATTATCATGGGCAGTGAGGAAGACGGCATCTCTCCGGAGTACCTCAAGCGCGCCGATGCGAAAGTTCGTATTCCGTTACTGGGGCAGATTGGCTCGCTGAACGTATCCGTGGCTACCGGCATCATCCTGTATGAAGCCATGAGCCACCGCCTGCGCGAGAACGGTTATTCCAGCCAGAATACTTTTGAGCCCAGGTAAGACCGACTTAAAATAGATTATCCAAAAGGCCTATACCTTAAAAAGGGCGGTGCCATCAGTTGCTGATGATACCGCCCTTTTCTTATGCTATACCTGTTTCTATACCTGAATTGTAGAGATAGAAGCAGCTGCCTTAAATATATTCTGCCCCTTTTTTGGATTTGGCGTCAGACATAAATTCTTTCACCTTCTGCTCCTCGTCCAGCTTGCAGATCATCAGCACGTTGTCGTGCTCTGCCACAATGTAGCCTTCCAGGCCCTGCAGCACGACCAGACGCTGTTTAGGGGTCTTGATAATGCAGTTGTGCGTGTCATACAGCATAACGTCACCGTCCACCACATTGCCTTGGTCATCTTTTTTGTTGATGGTATAGAGCGAGTTCCAGGTGCCCAGGTCAGACCAGCCAATGTCAGCCAGCACCACATACACATTGTCCACCTTCTCCATGATGCCGTAGTCGATGGAGATGTTGCGGCAATGCGAATAGGCTTTGACGATAAAGTTTTGCTCTTCCGGGGTATGAAGGGATGAGGCGCCTTCCTCGAAAATCTCACTGATCTCAGGCAAGTGCTGGCGGAACGCCTTCATGATACTTTGCACGTTCCAGATGAAGATACCGGAATTCCAGACGAAGTCACCGCTTTCAAGGAACATTTGGGCAAGTTCCAGGTTCGGTTTCTCGGTAAAGGTTTTTACCTTTTTGATTGTCTGCTCCTCGCTGTCGATGAACTGGATGTAACCATAGCCCGTGTCAGGTCGGCTAGGGGTAATGCCCAGCGTGATCAGCACATCGTTCTTGTCAGCGGCTTCCACGGCCTCTTTCACTACCTTTGTGAAGGCTTCCTGCTTCAGCACCACGTGGTCCGACGGAGTCACGATCAGGTTGGCATTCGGATTGATCTGAGCGATCTTGTAGGAGGCGTAAGCAATACACGGCGCTGTGTTACGGCCAATAGGCTCCAGCAGAATCTGGTTGTCGGTGAGTTGAGGCAACTGTTCCTTTACCAGCCCTTCATAGTCGCGGTTGGTTACCACGTATATGTTTTCGGGTGGGCAGACATCCTGAAAGCGGTTCATGGTCATCTGGAGCATGCTTTCGCCTACGCCCAGCACGTCATGAAACTGTTTTGGAAAATCGGTCCGGCTGAATGGCCAGAAGCGGCTTCCGATGCCGCCCGCCATTATTACCACATAAGTGTTTTCGTTCATGTCTATACGAGTCCTTCTTTCAGCAAATCGTGGAGGTGCACAAAGCCCTCGAATTTACCTGATTTTGTGACAATGAGTTGTGTGATATTTTTATCCTGCATGATGGCCAGGGCTTCTGCGGCATAGGTATCCGGCTCAATGGAGAGTGGTGAGATCGTCATGATATCTGAAGCGCGAATGCCATCAATGGAGTCATATTTGTTGAGCATACGGCGCAAATCGCCATCAGTTATAATTCCGACCAATTCTGCTGTGTCTTCCTTTACTACAGCGGTAGCTCCCAGGCGCTTAGAGGATATTTCGATAATAATTTCCTTGAGTGCCGCGTTCTCTGTAACACTTGGCGCCATGTTTTGGCCATAGATGTCCTCTACTTTGAGGTATAGGCGCTTGCCGAGCGAACCGCCCGGATGCAGCGTGGCAAAGTCGGAGCTGCTGAACCCACGGGCCTCCAGCAGGCTCACTGCCAGTGCGTCGCCCAGCGCAAGCGCTGCCGTGGTGCTGGTAGTAGGGGCGAGGTTGTGGGGGCATGCCTCACGCTCCACAGATGCGTTGAGGATGAAGTCGGCGCTTTGCCCAAGGTAAGAGTCGGTGCTGGATACCAGTGCGGCCATTTGGGCTCCTTTGCGCTTTAGCAACGGAACGAGTACCTTTATCTCTGGCGTGTTGCCGCTCTTGGAGATGCAGATCACAAAATCTGCCGGCTGAATCATGCCCAGGTCGCCGTGAATGGCGTCGGCGGCGTGCATAAACAGGGCAGGTGTACCGGTAGAGTTGAGGGTGGCTACGATCTTGGCGGCAATGTTGGCGCTCTTGCCTATACCTGTCACCACAACGCGGCCTTTTATCTGCAGAATGGCTTTGACGCAATTTTCAAAGTCTTCGTCGATAAAATCTGCCAGTCTGGCGATTGCATCGGCTTCTGCGATTAATACTTTTTTTGCCGTAAGCGCTATATTATTAAGAAGATTCAATTTAAATTTGTGTTAAATGTACCCTGAGGGGATACGTTGCTTTACAGTTAAATTTTCCGATTCATTACATGTCTATCAAACACGAGATCAATCTCAAAAACAAATTAAAGGAAGTTTTTGGGTATAATCAATTTAGAGGGAATCAGGAGTTGATAATAAATAACATTATCAACGGAAAGAACACCTTTGTGATTATGCCGACAGGAGCTGGCAAGTCGTTGTGTTACCAACTACCTGCCCTTTCGCTGCCTGGAACTGCCATTGTTATTTCTCCTCTCATCGCCCTGATGAAAAACCAGGTGGATCAGTTAAACGCTTTTGGTGTGAATGCACACTTCCTGAACTCCACGTTGTCGAAATCAGAGATCAACAGAGTGAAAAAGGAAACCCTTGCCGGCGAGGTAAAACTACTGTACGTGGCTCCCGAATCGCTTACCAAGGAAGAGACTGTCGAGTTTCTGCGTAACTCCAATGTGTCGTTTGTGGCGATTGATGAGGCGCACTGTATCTCAGAATGGGGACACGACTTCCGACCGGAATACCGCCGCATACGCGGCATCATCGATCAGATAGGCAATTTGCCAATTATTGCGCTGACGGCTACGGCCACACCAAAGGTGCAGCTGGATATACAGCGCAACCTGCAGATGGACGAGGCCTCTGTGTTCAAGTCCTCGTTTAACCGCACCAACCTGTACTACGAAGTGCGCCCGAAGCACAACACCAAGAAACAGGTTATACAATACGTAAAGAAGCACAAAGGCAAAAGTGGGGTAATCTACTGCCTGAGCCGCAAGAAAGTAGAGGAAGTAGCGGAGCTGCTGCGCGTGAACGACGTTAAAGCATTGCCATACCACGCCGGCCTGGACTCCAGCATCCGCATGGCCAATCAGGATGCCTTCCTGAACGAGGAGGCAGACGTGATTGTGGCGACTATTGCCTTTGGCATGGGTATAGACAAACCGGACGTGCGCTTTGTAATTCACTACGACACACCGAAGTCCATTGAGGGCTACTACCAGGAAACCGGCCGTGCAGGTCGCGACGGGCTGGAAGGAAACTGCATTATGTTCTACAGCTATGATGATATCATCAAGCTGGAGAAGTTCAATAAAGACAAGCCGGTAACCGAGCGCGATAACTCCAAACTGTTGCTGCAGGAAATGGCGGCTTATGCCGACTCAGCCGTGTGCCGTCGTAAGCAGCTGCTCCATTACTTCGGCGAAGCATACGAGAAAGACTGCGGCTTCTGCGACAACTGTTTGCACCCAAAAGAGCGCTTTGAGGCGCAGAACGAGGTGCAGCTGGCCCTCAAAACAATACAGCAGACAGGCCAGCGTTTCAGCATTGAGCACAACACGGCGGTTCTGACGGGCCTGCGCAACCAGTATGTGGCAAGCTATGACCATGATAAACTGGAGGTGTTTGCAGCCGGTAAGGAGCACGACGCACAATTCTGGAGCTCAGTGCTGCGACAGGTGTTGTTGTCGGAGTATCTGGAGAAAGACATCGAGAATTTCGGTATCGTAAGACTGACACAGAAGGGGCTGGATTTCATCGCGAATCCGCACCCGATCCAGTTGAGCAAGGACCATGACTACGAGCAGGAGGTAAAGGCAGACGAGGAGAAGGAAGAAACCCAGGCCTCGGCCGGACATGATGAGGTGTTGTTTGACCTCCTGAAGAACCTGCGTAAGAAGCTGGCCAAGGAAAAAGGTCTTCCGCCCTACGTGCTGTTCCAGGACCCCTCGCTAAAAGAGATGGCTACTGTATACCCTACAACCCGCGAAGATCTGGCACATGTTGCCGGGGTAGGTATGGGCAAGGTGCAGAAGTTCGGCAAACCTTTTCTGGACCTGATCACAAAATATGTAGAGGAGAATGACATCGTGACGGCCGCCGACGTGGTGGTGAAAACCACGGTGAACAAGTCGAAGATCAAAATCTACATCATCCAGCAGATCGATAAGAAAGTGGATCTGGAAGAGATTGCTTCGTCAAAGGACCTGACCATGCAGGAGCTGATCGAGGAGATAGAGCACATCTGCTACTCCGGCACTAAGCTCAACCTGAACTACTATATCAACAATGTGCTGGATGAGGAGCGTCAGGACGAAATATACGATTACTTTATGAGCGCCAGCACCGACAACATCGGCGTGGCCCTCAAAGAGATGGGTTCGGGGGACTACACAGAAGAGGACCTGCGACTGATGCGCATTAAGTTCCTGTCGGAGTACGCAAATTAGATGGATACATTGCTAAATTGTTAAATTGTTGGAAGAGAAGGCATCATTTAGGCCAGAATCTTCCAACAATTTTTTTTAAGATTAGCCAGAATTGAAGACCTTTAACCATTCAACAATTTAACAGTTGAACAATTAAGAAAAGACTATGAACGTATTGATTATAGGGTCTGGGGCAAGAGAACATGCGCTTGCCTGGAAGCTGAGCCAAAGCCCATACGCGGAGAAGATATTCGTGGCACCCGGAAATGCGGGTACGGCAGAATTTCATACCAGCTGCGCCATCGACATTCATAACTTCGACGAGGTGGCCAAATTTGTGACTGACTTCAACATTATGATGGTCGTTGTCGGGCCCGAGAATGCCTTGGTAGAAGGTATACACGATTTCTTTCAGGAGAAGGACTTCTTGCGCGATGTGCTGGTGGTGGGCCCAAAGAAACTAGGTGCGATGCTGGAAGGCAGCAAAGACTTTTGTAAGGCTTTTTTGCAGAAGTATAACATCCCGACAGCCCGTTACGAGACTTTTACAGAGTCGAACTACCGCGATGCGGTGGAGTACCTGCGCAACCACAGTTACCCGGTGGTGCTCAAGGCCGATGGCCTGGCGGCTGGCAAAGGTGTGATTATTGCCCCGAATTTTGAGGAGGCGATTGATAGCCTGGAGGCCATGCTGCGCAACCATAAGTTTGGAAAAGCCGGAAGCAAAGTGGTCATCGAGGAGTTTCTGCAAGGTATAGAGGTATCGGTTTTCATTCTGACTGACGGCAAGGACTATGTGCTGCTGCCCGAAGCGAAAGATTACAAGCGTATAGGCGAAGGCGATACTGGCCTGAACACAGGTGGTATGGGCGCGATTTCCCCGGTTCCATTTGCAGATGAGGTTTTTATGCAGAAGGTGAAGGAGCGTGTGATTGAGCCTACTATCAAAGGTATGCAGGAGGATAACCTGGGCTATACCGGTTTCCTGTTTATCGGCCTGATGAATGTGAATGGTGAGCCTTACGTAATCGAGTATAACGTGCGCCTGGGTGACCCTGAGACCGAGGCGATACTGCCACGTATCAAATCAGACCTGTTCGAGCTGTTCCTGGCGCTGCACGACCACAAACTGGGCGACTTTAAACTGGAGATAGATCCGCGTACGGCAGCTACAGTGTTCCTGGTTTCGGGTGGTTATCCGGAAGGTTTTGACAAAGGCAAAGAAATCACCGGACTTGATCAGGTAAATCCCGACACGCTGGTGTTCCATGCGGGAACCAAGCGTGTGGACGATAAGATCGTGAACAACGGTGGCCGTGTAATTGCCGTGACCGGATTGGGTGATACCATGGAAGAGGCACTGGCAAAAGCGAATGCAGCAGCTGAAACCATCCAATGGACTGACCGCTACTATCGCCGCGACATTGGCTTTGACCTGCAAAAATAGCCTATGAAATAGCGAGGGCTATACCTGAATAAAAAGCGAAGGCCGGTGTTGATCAACACCGGCCTTCGCTTTTTAGAGTTTTAGGAGGCTTAGCAATAAGCTTCGAACGCGCCCTGCAGGTTGTCTACAATGCGGTTAAGCTCGTTGCCCTCGATGTGGTAGCGCTCAATCATGTGCACCAGCTCACCGTCTTTGAATAAGGCAATAGATGGAGACGAAGGAGGGTAAGGCAGCATAAACTCACGTGCCTTGGCTACTGCGTCCTGCTCCATGCCAGCAAAAACGGTTACCATTTTGCTTGGGCGCTTCTCAGAAGATGCCACGGCCATTTTCAGGGCAGGGCGTGCCTTAGAGGCAGCACATCCGCAAACAGAGTTAACGGCCACCAGCACAGTTCCCTCCTTAGAGGACAAAGCCTGCTCTACTTCTTCAGCAGTCATCAGTTGTTCGAAACCGGCAGAGGTTAAATCCTCCCGGATCGGAGCAACCATATATTCAGGATACATTCCCATGATTATCAGCTTTTAATTGAAAGATAATTGATACCGCAAAATTAAACATTATTCCTCAGAAAGGCTAAATGCCTGCCGTTACATTAAGTTCGGGCATTTGCCTACACTTAAGGCATATAATTTTGTAATGTTTAATGAAATTTCAATTCATCCAAACACTACACAACCAACTGTGGTATATGCCATTAATAGCTGCTATTCTGAAAAAATGACAACAGTTTAAAAGTGCTTAAGAAAGTTTGCAAGCAATTATACTGTTAATTGTCAAATGGTTACGGAATAGCACTGACGACTAGCCAATAGCACTAATTTTTGGAGTTGCGGAAGAGAAGTGCTAAGCCACCCAACTGAAGAATCCAGAAGCTTGCAATATAATTTAACTGGTATTGCGCAACCTGCTGACTATGTACTGATAGCTTTTGCTGAAGGCATCAAAGGATTATGTGAACCGTTACGACTAAAATCATTCTAACATGATTCTACAACATCAGGCGGCTTACTATTATATGT
Source organism: Pontibacter aquaedesilientis (assembly GCF_014773225.1). Classification (GTDB taxonomy): domain Bacteria; phylum Bacteroidota; class Bacteroidia; order Cytophagales; family Hymenobacteraceae; genus Pontibacter; species Pontibacter aquaedesilientis. Next base: position 179,296 of record NZ_JACXAJ010000007.1, read on the forward strand.
CTGCCAATGCAGAGAGACCTGCTGAGATAATTGAGATACTAAACAGTGACAGGCCCTATGTGCAGGTACCGATGCGCGAAGAAGATGTGATGCTGGAGGCGTTTTTTGTGCGCGATATGTCAGCCGAGGAAATTCAAAGCCATGGCAACAACCAGGTATGGCAAATCTTTGGGACCTGGGGCGAGCTGATTGATGATCATCTCAAACTTCACGTAAACGATTATGTTTTGGCAGAGCTTTTCCATTACAAAAACCAATACCCGCTGCCGGAAGGTATGGCAGCTTAACCACTATAGACTTTGCAAAGGAGTAAATAAAAAAGGCCTCTAGATTGCTCTAGAGGCCTTTTTCGGTGGTCGCGAAGGCACTATTTTAATAGCAACAAACAAAAGTAGACACAAGCAAAAGTGCTAAATTCAGCTATTCTACAGAATTTCGTGTTTACCTGCTAATGTCTGTTGATGCCTGTTTATGGAAAAACTGCTCCCAAAAACTGCTCCCGCGTTCTGAGAATCTTTACTCGGTTGTGGTCTACAATGTATGATGCGGGAATAAGTATGGCAGCAAGGGTGTTTACAGGAAGTTATGTGCGAGATAACTATCCAGGTAAATTGCCCCTACTGCCACAGTATGAAGGTAGTAAAA
>NZ_JACXAJ010000008.1 GCF_014773225.1 Pontibacter aquaedesilientis
GTCTGTTCTGTCATGGCTGTTACGAGTTAAGTCTGCAAACTTTAAAACGTACAGGAGCTATTGGCAGAACAGATTTTTTTGTTTTACCCCCGCGTGCACTATCACGCAACTTGAGTTAATTAATATATCACCGTCTAACAAATAAGGGTACCCCCCCCTCAGGCAAATAAAAAGAGGGGGGTACCCTTATTTGGTCTTAAGGGACTATATAATCTCGGGCCGATTTTAACCTTTTGAGACAACTGTATTATCACCACCAAGACGTTTTGTCCTATTCAATTTGCTTCGGAATGATTTTTATTGTAGTGCTGCACTCAATCACCTTCAGCTTAGATACTGTTTTTAAACTTGTTTAAAACTGTTTTAACACTGTTTTTATACTGTGTTCTTTATAACCCTATCCTATGTTTCGATAAAATACCCACTTTATTTCTTTCTAAATCTGATGAGAGGTATTATCTCATTCTCGAGTTGTTCCAATATAGCAATTCGACCTTTATTCTCTCCGTTCTTAATGGCCCTACATTTAAGACGGTGATGCTTGGTGGGGTACTTTTCTTTTAGGTAGTCTTTGATATACCTACTTTTTGGAAAAACATCAATCTTTTGGTACTTCTGTTTTGTGATTAAAAAACCTGCCCTATGAGCAGCTTGCCTTAACTCAGAGCATCGGCTTAATGACTTGCCAATCAGTTCAGAGATATAATGTACAGAGAGGCCGTTATAGTCAAAAACAGTCGAGGGTAGGCTTGGGTTGGTGCCGTTTACCCTATATTGTGGCACGAGCCTATTCCCTCTTCTGTTTCTTTGCTTTGCATATTTTATGTGGTTGATTTTGCAACATACAATGGAAGCAAAAACAAACTCTCTGAAGTTTCTAAATGAATCAGTTTCAAACCAAACGTATGTTTTATCGGGAATCTCAAGCTGAGAACATATTCTGTTGTAGCTCCTTATGAAGATGTAATTGGAAGATTCATTGTGACCAATCCAGTTAAGGGCTATAAGCTTGTTCAGGTGCTTTTTGAATGTCTTCCTACACTTAATACCTATATGCTCTCTCAGAGGCTTTATCAGCCTGCTATTGGCCTTTATTTTGCCAGAACATAACATCTTGAGAGCTACATATACCTTCAACTCTTCAATCAAACTAGCACGCTCTGCATGTAGGGCTAATTGTACAGGAATCCAGCTCTCTCTCTGATGAAAGAGGTTTGCTGCGTTGGCATCCATCAATATAACTAGGATGCTCTTCTCTTGCTGACTCTCATAATAGCCGAAGTTTCAGCTACTATCTCAGTTTGTGTTCTTTGGTATTGTCCTTTTACCCAAGCAATCAGGTCTTGCCTGTTGAAGTAAACCCTCTTACCTTTTTTGAAATGTGGGATTTCCCTTGTACTTGTCTTGCTATATATTGCGTGTTTGGATAGGCTAAGAAGAGCAGCGGCCTCAACTACAGTCATTATATCATTATTGGACTGTGACTTGTTCGTTAGGCTCAAATGCTCCTCAAAACGCAGTAGTATAGACTCTATTCTGCTTAAACGTTGCTCAATTATGGTGAACGGATTCTCTGTCATACGCCTCTATCATTTGGTTCGGTACAAATGTCCGAAAGAGGGTATTTGCAAAATTTGCTAATTATTTGCAGACAGATTTGTTTTGTTTTTTATAGCATCAAGCAATCTTTGTTTATGACGGTCTACTTCTTGACGTTCAATTGCACTTGCGTTTGACTCACTGTAGTTGCTTATATATTTAACCAGAAGCTGTCTTGTTCCAACTTTTTTGAACGTAGTTTCAAGTGCTCGGTGTAGTTCTTTTTGTCCTGTAAGATGCTTATAAATAAGGTACCCTAACTCACTCAATACGACAAGCATTATTGAGTATTCTTTTTTTAGTCTTACATCTGTGTACAGCTCCAGTATGATAGGATATATTTTCTTACCCTCATCTGTTAAGAGGTAATAGAAGTCAAACTCAGTAATGGTTGTGGGGGGATGCTGTTGATGTGCTGTGTCTGCTTGATGATGAGGAGAGTTGACTTGTGTAGCTTTCTTGATTTTAGTTATTATCTCTCTCTGTAGATCAAATAGAGGATACAAGTCCCAAGTTATAACACCTCCTAAAAGTTTGTCTGTATCAAGTATTTTTTCCTCACCACCTTTAGGGAATTTGATAACCTTCATAGGTAACTCCTTGCCCTGTTGAATGTATTGGTCCTCCAATTCGTTTATTCTGTCAGAATAACTTGCCTCTACTTGGTCTTTACGGTTTAGGGTGTGATAGTGTACCTCCTCTAACAGGGCTTTGAGTCTGTCTAATTTGTGATTTCCTGTAACATGGTCAATGTATGCTAATATCTCCAATCGGTCGAGTTCACCAGATTCTACAAATAGCAAAAACTCCTCTAGTTTCACCTTGGTTTAGTTGTTAACAGATTTACCTAACTTATATTAATTTTTTTCTGCATCTCTAAAATTTTGCTTAAAATAAGTAAGCACCTCCATAACGTCAATACAATAATTACTAATCCAAGGATATTATAGAAATAAAGAGCAAACCTGTATTTCTCGGGAAGACCAAGTTTTAATGAAAATCCAATTATCGATATTATGATTAATGATTTTATGCAGTTTTTAAGATGTTTTACGGTCTCAAAATAGAGCGATGATGCGAAGAACAGTTTAAATGTTGATTGCTCTTCTCTAAAGTTTTCTTGGGTTACATCGGAGCCACTTTTGAATGTTATTAAAACTGTTAGTAACGTCAGTATAAACCCTGAACTAGTCAAGCTTATGGTAGATAAATCAGAGGCCATTGGCAAATAATGGGACTCCTGTGGAAGGGGGAGAATTTTCTTTAGGTAAAACCAGAATACGGTAGCTGCTATAGTGATAGCAATCGTGTAGTCCCAAAACAGAGGTCTTATAAAGTACTTATCTAGCATAATTATAGGTCAGACATAAACTCATTAAACTCCTCATGAATCAGCTCATACCACTGTCTGCTGCTCTTAATTGATTTTAAATTAACCTCTTTTAAAACTTCCTTTTTTCCTTTGAGTAGATTAAATACCTCCTCCTTTCCTTCTACATCTTCATATTTAACCACAAAATTATCGAAACAATCAATATTATATGGTCTAGTTTTAAAAGCGTTGAGAAGGTCCAAGAACATTTTGTTACCCTCATTATTTATCTCTGAACTAGTATACGCCCTGCCTGGAGTTTGAAAAAGAGCTTCTAACTTCAGAAATTTTGGATGTACCAGATTTCCGAGGTTATTCAATCCTGTAAAATATTTACCCACAAGTGTTTTATCCATCTGTACGAAGTTCTTGGGTTGAATCTTAATATCCATATTAAGAACGTTTTTAAGATTTCTCAACGTGTCATCGATAGAAGTTTCCATGAACATCTCAACCTCTGTTGCTTTGGATTTTCTTAGTGTTTGATAAGAAACATTCCTAAGGTAATATTCAATATCCGAAATTCGAGGTCCGTGATGATTATACTCAACACAAATTACACTCTTATTCCTGCTGAAGTCTATAAAGAAGTGTGTTTCTTCGGCAACGGTTCCTATACTTGAAAGAGGGACTAGTTTATAATCATCAACAGGCTTAAGTTTAGGTACTCGTCCTGGTCTTAGGAGTGCAATTGAGCACCGAATCCTTCTTTCTCGATGCATAATAATAGCACTCGTCATAAAAAGCTCTCTCCTTTCTTCTTGGGGACGATTTTGATTCCTGTCTATTAGATGTCCTTTACCTGCATGCTTTTGTACTGATATATATGTTATTACATCTTTTAATATGGAATTATGGTCTTCATTCGAACCTTTAAATGGTGTGAATCCTAACGAGTAGAAGTGAAATTTTATAGGTGTTAAATTTTTCGATTGTTCCATAACGTTAACTGGGGTAGTCAAAAGCAATTTTATCAGGTCTATGAACTACCCACTAAAGTATAGTATTATAACTACTTGTGCTAATATATGAATTATAATATGCTATCAGTGAATACCAGTGTCAGTCATGCAGTTTGTATGCAAATTGTATGCAAATAAAAAAAGCCACTTAACAGTTTTACCTGTAAGTGGCTGATTTTCAAGTGGTCGCGAAGGGAGTCGAACCCCTAACCTTCTGATTCGTAGTCAGATGCTCTATCCAGTTGAGCTACGTGACCATTCCGTTATTGTGATGCAAAGTAAAGGCCTTTTTTCTTGCAATGCAAGCCCCCAGGCGAATTTTTCTTAATTTTTAGCTGTCGCTTTTCGCAATGCTTTCTTCAAGGCCTGGTCGAACACAAAGTAAAGGCCGCCTATCGAAATGATTATCAGGGATATCATGAGCAGCTGGCTGCCTTTGTTGCTGCCTGGGTCCTGCAATAATTTTATGACGTCGCTGGCCTGCGTGCCTACCCAATAGAAGAAAAGTGTGCGCGGCAGCATGCCCACCATACTCGCAATGAAGAACCTGACCTTGTCTACCTGCAGCAGCGAAAGCACAAAATTCATGAGCGCAAAAGGGAGCACCGGCGATATACGGGTCAGGAAAATCAGGCTCCAGCTCTGGTCGCGCAATTCCTGCATGAGGTACTTGGTCTTCTCGAAGCGGTTTAAGAAGTTCATCATCTTGCCATGATCGATCAGGCGGGCCAGGGTATAGCCGATGAGCGAGGCAATGCCATACGACACCACAACCCCCGCAAAGCCCGGCCAGCCTAGGTAGAAGCCGCTCACCAGGGCCACAAAAGTAGTTGGGGTGAGCGCAAGCGACATCGTAACGGAGATCACCACAAAATAAAGCAGCATCTGGGGCCAGCTCAGGTCCCGCAGCAGGTCCTGGTATTGGTATAGAAAAACCGCCGCCGTAGAGCTCACCACCAGCGGCACAGCTACCAGCAGCAGCATAGAAACAAACGAAGAAGCATTTTCCCGTATAAAGGTCCGCAACATGGACAGTTTTAGCATAGAACTCATGTTTTTAGAAGATGGCTATACCTGAAGCCATACGCAAAGTTGAAGAAGGTATACGTAAGAACAGAAAAGCAAAAGCTTTTGAAAGCATTCAGACGGTCCTGCCTCCTGGAAAGTAAATTTATTAACTTGCAGCATACCATTCACACTTAATGATAAAACTATGAAATTCGGAACGAAAGCTATACATGCCGGTGTGGAGCCGGACCCAACCACAGGCGCCATCATGACGCCAATCTACCAGACGTCAACCTACGTGCAGCGGTCGCCGGGCGATCACAAAGGGTACGAGTACTCACGCTCGCACAACCCCACCCGCACAGCCCTGCAGAACGCTTTAGCAGAGTTGGAGAACGGTCAGCATGGCCTCTGCTACGCGTCAGGTATGGCGGCCATCGACGGCATCATCAGAATGCTGAAACCAGGTGATGAGGTAATCTCTACGAACGATCTGTATGGCGGCAGTTACCGCATTTTCACCAAGATATTCCAGGATTACGGCCTCAAGTTCCACTTCACCGATATGAGCGACCTGAACAATGTTGAGTCGCTGGTGAATGAAAATACCCGAATGATCTGGGTGGAAACACCAACCAACCCCTTGCTCAACATCATCGACATAAAAGGCTGCGCCGAAGTCGCCAAGAAGCATAACCTCCTGCTGGTAGCTGACAATACGTTTGCGACGCCATTTCTGCAAAACCCGCTCGACCTGGGCGCTGATATTGTGATGCACTCGCTTACCAAGTACATGGCCGGCCACTCTGACGTGGTGATGGGCGCTGCGATTGTGAAGGATGACGAACTGCACAAGAAACTGGCCTTTATCCAGAATGCCTGCGGCAGTGTTCCAGGGCCGCAGGACTGCTTTCTGGTGCTACGTGGCATCAAGACGCTGCACGTGCGTATGGAGCGCCACTGCGAGAACGGCCGTGCCGTAGCACAATACCTCAAAAACCACCCGAAGGTAGAGAAGGTGATGTGGCCTGGTCTTCCGGATCATCCGAGTCACCACATAGCCAAGGAGCAGATGCGCTCTTACGGCGGTATGATTTCGTTTGTGCTGAAAGGCGATCAGATGGACGATGCCATTAAGGTGCTCGAACGCTTCAAGTATTTCACGCTGGCCGAGTCGCTGGGCGGAGTAGAGTCACTGTGCGGTCACCCGGCCTCCATGACGCATGCCAGCATACCGAGTGAGGAGCGCCAGAAAGCCGGCCTGAGTGATTCGCTGATTCGCCTGAGCGTGGGTATAGAAGACATCGAAGACCTGCTGGCCGACCTGGAGCAGGCCATCGGCTAGTTGCGTCTGAACCTTTGCAAAAAAGCCGTTTCGGGTTAAACCGGAATGGCTTTTTTTGTAAATTATCGGCTCAAACAGGTATAGATTGAAAAATACACAGGTCATATTCCGGGAGCGACAGCGATTCAGGCAGTTCTGGCTATGGGCGCTCATAATAGGTATAGCCGCCATCTTCTGGGCCGGGTTTGTATACCAGGTGGTACTGGGCGGAGCTTTCGGCAACAGACCGGTGACGGATGTGCAGCTGAGCATTATGCTGGCGCTCATCGGTTTTGGGCTGCCTTTTTTCTTTTACTGGATGTCGATGACAACAGAGGTGCAAACCGGTATGCTCTATGTTCGGTTCAAGCCATTTCACCTGAAGCCGGTGCGTATACCTTTGCACACCGTTCGGGATTACGAGAAAGTAACCTACAGCCCTATCAGCGACTATGGCGGCTGGGGTATCCGGTGGGGCGCCAAAGGCAAAGCCTACAGCATGTCGGGCAGGGAAGGGGTGCTGCTGCATTTCTATAACCAGCAGCCGCTGCTGGTTGGCTCGCAGCGGGCCAAAGAACTGTTCAGGGCAATCGAGCAGGCCAAAGTGTCTGGCTAAGGACTGGGGAATAAAGCAGACAGGTATAGGCATAACAGCAAAGGCCGCTACTCGGGGTGAGTAACGGCCTTTGCTGTTGATCAGGTATAAAAATTACTTCTGCGCCTGGATACCAAGGATTTTGTAAATCTCAGTGAAGTCTGGCGTCAGGATGATCTCCGTACGACGGTTCTTAGCTTTTGCGGCAGCAGAACGACCCGTATCCACAGGCTGGAAGAAAGCACGTCCGGCAGGCGTTACACGGTCAGGAGAAAGGCCGCGCTGTGTCATCAGACGAGTGATCTCAGTGGCACGCAGTACGCTCAGGTCCCAGTTGTCGGCAATGTTCTTGGTGCCGGCCAGTACTTCCACGTCATCTGTGTGGCCTTCTACCATCACACCCACGCTCTGGTTTTTCTTCAGTACGTTCACCAGTTGGTCAAGAGCTTGCTTACCGGTGTTGTTCACTTTCGTGCTGCCTGTCGCGAAAAGCAGTTTGTCAGACATAGACACGTATACCTTGCCATCGCGGATGCTCACGCTCAGGTCACCCTGGTTGAAGCCCGCAAGGGCGGTGTTCACCTCATTGCGCAGATCGTCCAGAATTTTCTTCTGATCATTCATGGCGCGCTCCAGGTCAGCAAGCTTCTGCTCACGCTCTTTCAGGGTACTGCTCAGCTCGTTTACTTTGTCGCGGTTGGCAGCCTGCTCACGCTCCAGCGCCTCTTTGCTGGCTTTCAGTTCGTCATACTTCTTAGACGAAACGCACGAAGACATCATAGCGCCGCATAGCAGCAGGGATAAAGAGGCTTTTGTGAAATTAGATTTCATGTGAATGGGTTGTTTATTTTGTTGTTTGTTAATTTTTAACTGGCAACTATGGGAAAGAACGCATTAGGAAACCCTGATCGTATACCTGGTCTCTTAAATAATTCGGATTCACTGCCCCAGCTGTCGTTTGAATAAGCAAATATTATGCTAAAACTATATATTATAAGCTTTATAGGTGAAAAATATTTTTCCGGATGGGTTTTGCTTTCTTTGTGAGTAAGTAATGGTCTGTTAATAAGTGCTATGTGGTGTAAAGCGAGGCTATGTGCTCCTGTGCAAGGTGATGCAGGCTGTTTAATTGAAACAGCGGATCGAACTGTGGGCACACGGAAGGTTCACATTGGGAAAACGCATTTCTGTTTACGGAAAAATAACTTAAATTTAGAGATTGTTTACATTCACGGAAACCTTACATACCTATACCTTCCCCATGAAAAAGAAACTATACCTGAGCTGGGTTCTGGTGCTGCTTAGCTTTGTCAGCTTTGCACAGCAGAAGCCCGACTATTCTAAAATAACCCTGGTCATACACGGCGGTGCGGGCACTATCACCAGGGCCAACATGACCCCCGACAAGGAGAAAGCCTACAAGGAGACGCTCAACCAGGCACTCGAAGCAGGTTATGCCATCCTCAAAAAAGGTGGCACCAGCCTGGACGCGGTGGAGGCCACCGTGCGGGTGATGGAAGACTCACCGCTGTTTAATGCCGGTAAAGGGGCCGTGTTCACCAACGAAGGCAAAAACGAACTGGACGCTGCGATTATGGACGGCCGTGATCGCAATGCAGGGGCCATCGCCAGCGTGACCACCGTACGAAACCCCATCTCAGCGGCCCGTGCCGTGATGGAGAAGTCGGAGCATGTAATGATGATCGGTTCCGGTGCCGAGAAGTTTGCCACCGAGCAAGGTATAGAGATCGTGGACCCGTCTTACTTCCACACCGAGACCCGCTTCCAGCAACTGCAGAAAATCAAAGACAAAGAAAAGACCGAACTGGACCACAGCGGCTCTGGCAGCAACGAGAAGATCTTCATCGAAGGCAATAAGTTTGGCACCGTCGGAGCTGTCGCCCTGGACGCCTACGGTAACCTCGCTGCGGCCACCTCCACAGGCGGTATGACCAATAAACGCTACGGTCGCGTGGGCGATGTGCCGATTATAGGGGCCGGCACCTTTGCCGACAACAACACCTGTGCGGTGTCGGCAACGGGCCATGGCGAGTACTTTATTCGCTCGGTGGTAGCGCACGACATCGCTGCCCTGATGGAGTACAAAAAGTTTTCGGTAAAAAAGGCCGCTGAAGAAGTGGTGATGAAAAAACTGGTAGAGCGTGGCGGTGAAGGCGGCGTGATTGCCCTGGACCGTAACGGTAACTTCGCCATGCCTTTCAACTCGGCAGGTATGTACCGTGGCTACATCAAGAACGGCAAAAGCGAAGTGGCGATCTACAAGGACTAAACCTCGATCAGGTATAAAACAGGAGCGGCGGATCTATCAAAGGTCCGCCGCTCCTGTTTTATAGGTATAAGAAACGCTACTGTTCGTTATCTGCCTTTATCCAGTGCAATGCTTTGTCACGGTCGATGTGCTCGAAATACTTTACCTTGGCCGTCGTGAAAGGAGATGCCATCACAGTGAGCCAATCCAGCCACTTCCGATTGCCCACTATGGCCACCCTGTTAAAGTCTGCGGCATGCCTGAAGTCGAATTTCAGGTCTTCCCAAAGCGCCCTGAGCGAAAGATCCTCCACCTCCTGTAATTCCGCATAGACGCGGACTTTGCCATACTGCTTTATTTTCTCCTCCAGGATAGGCAGCATCACCTGGTAGTCGTACTTGTCAATGCTGCCGGTAAGGCGTAAAGCCACCAGGTCTTCTTTCGACTCTTCAAGTAACTGTAGCATGGTGATCAGGTTTGTCATAAGTACGTAACGCCCGATCACGCGTTCAGGTATAGGATCTGATTACAGCACTACTTATACCTTGTTTTGTGCTAATTTATGGTGTGTTTCCATCAAGGCGGCGAAGCTCACGGAGTAGCGCCTCGCGGGTGGTGACTGTTTTGCCGTCTGCGAACCGAATGCTGTAAGGGGTACCCGAAGATGACGCCGACGCCAGCTTAAGGATAAAGCCTTCCGCTGTTTTTACTTTCTCGCCGTGCTTCTGCCATTTCGACTCCAGATGGCTGGCTGCTTTTTTGGGGTCGTATTCGCTGTTATTCCGGATAAAAGTGGCACCTTCGAGACCGCGGATGTATTGCAGGAGCTTGGCTACCTTTTGGCCTTCGGAGAGGCTGCCGCCCACGTTATGGGTATACTGTGGTGCTTGCGCTGCTGTGTATTGAAATGCCCCTTGGGTACCGAAAAGAGCGAGTGCGATCAAGACTACTTTAAGCATAAATTTTGTACTTCTTTATTTTTAAAAAATCTGATAAACTGTAATTAATTTTGTGGCATTAACGCACTTAATTTCAGGTCGTAACGTTAGGTTCAGAAGCAAAAGCTATACCTTTTTCTGCCGTTGTAACGGTAACACGTAATTTATGAAAAGAATAACTCCTCTATTCATGTTGGCACTGCTGATATGTCAGCAGGCTTTTTCCCAGCAGAACATTGAAACCAGACTGGGCTATCATTACAACGATAAATTTGAATTTTCGGATGAGTGGCAGTATCTCTCCACGGATATTTACCTCTATAATGGCGGCCAGTTCAACCGGGTTTTGAATGAACTGGAGACTGGCGTGAAGAAGGATCGGAAGAACCGCTATGCGTATGAACTCGAGCACCTGTTCATCACGGCTCAGCTAAAGAACCTGAAGCTCTTTGGCAACGACCAGATTGTGTATCCGCTATTTAACTTCAACATCAATCGCGACAAAAACGACTACCACACCCAGGTGAGCGATCATTTGGAGGTAGTGCGCATCATCGACAAGATGCCGCTCAGCTCAGCCCAGAACAATATTGATGCTGCCATCAACGCCAAAGCCGTCTCCACACAGGATGGTGATCAGGTGTTTAACCTGGTAGCCAGCCAATTGGTGAATCTCTCTAACCTGGCCAACCCGTCGGTGGCGGTGATGTCGCTGGTGGGGGAGTTCGGTAACCTGCTGAGTGCCCGTGCCAAGAAGAAGGAATACAAGTTCAGCTCTACCATCCGGCTTTACGAAGGGCAGAACTTTGACACACGCCTGCACTCGGTTAAGGTTTACGTGTTTGTGCCGGGCAGCGTGAAAGCCGTGACCCTGAAACCAGCCAAACTTGCCGATTACCTGAGTAAAAACACAAGCAAGCTAGACCGTAGGCAACTGGAAGATGCCATTGGCTACAAAGACTACCCTTACATTGTGGTGGCCAACTACAAATCGCTCTATAAAGTGGATGTGCTGACAGGGGACGAAGTAACAATGGATCTGATCGAGAAACGCAGGCAGAAGATACAGACGGCTTACGATACCAAGCTGATGAATGACGAGACTTATCGCCAGGAGAAACTGTATGTGGAGTTCCTGCGGATTTTCGCGGAGATGAAACAGAACCTGAACGCTTACCGGCTCAACTATCGCAATAACTCCCCGGAGATCAATGCTAAAAACCTGTTCGGCATTATGCAGGAATACAAGCGCATGAAAACCGCTTTTGAAGCCCGTGAAAAGGAGTTTGACAAGAACACGACTTACAAGAATATTTTCCGGCCTGAGTACGAGTCCATTTTGGGCAATGCTGACTTATACCTGGATGCCGACCATAATCTGAAAAACGCCAAGGTGCTGGTAAACACCCTGCAAGAACTCGAGAACAACCCCAAAGCGTGGGATATACCCGCCAAACGCGAAGCTGCACTGGCCAGGCTGTCGGCTGTAGAACTGCCCCGCGCCGATTACCTGTCGGCTTCGGTGGAAGGGGAAGCGATTGTGCGCCTGACAAAAAAGCTGGAAGACCTACAGTATCGCGAGGTGTTTGAGAAAGAGGTGAAGAAGCTGGCGGATGCGCAGGCCTCTGACGAAACGGTGCCCATGCGCAATGCCCTGCAGGACAAGGCCAATACCAGCAACTGCGTGAGTTGTCGCGACAAAGTGCGCGACGCCGTCAGCGAGTATAACAAACGCTACGAATCATTCCGGTTGAAGGAAGAGAAAAAGGAAATGGGCGCTTTGCAGAGTGCCGCTGAGGAGCAGGTGCTCCGCCAATTGCGCTGGCAGTCGTGCTTCGAAACCAACTTACAGGCAGTAGCTGTGGCCAGCACCGAAAACGGGATGGACAAATACTACAGCAAGCTGAATGAGAAGAGTAGCGATTTTTCCGTGACCATCAAGGAGCTGGAGGCACTCGTGAAAAACGAGCCTGCAAACCCTCGGCTGCAGCAGGTGCAGGAATACAACAAAGAGCTTAAGCGGCTTATGCAAGACGCAGAGCAGCACTATGCCCTGCTCTGTCAGTTGGACAAGAAACTGTGTCAGTGTCAATAACCAGCTGATAACATTACCCGGATGTTCCCCGTTGGAAATGTATGGTTGATGTGCTGGACACGCTTTTAGGGATAGGCTCCGATTCGCTCACATGGTGGCAGATGTCCATCAGAGCGGTGCTGGTTTTCATAGCGGCCTTGCTGATTATACAGGTCGGCAATAAGCGCATTTTCGGCAAGCATACCGCATTCGATATTGTACTGGGTATCATTTACGGCTCCATTCTCAGTCGTGCCATTACAGGCAACTCCCCCTTTTGGCCCACGCTTGCTGCCGCCCTCACACTGGTTTTGCTCCACCGTTTTTTTGCGTTCATGGCTTACAATACATCAGGGTTTTTCGGACCCTTCATCAAAGGAGACCCAGTGTGTTTGATAAAAGACGGCAAGATTCAAGAAGATGAGCTGAAGAAACACAGCCTAACCGAAAAAGACCTGAATGAGGCTTTGCGCTCTGGGGGCGTCACAGATGCAAAAGACGTGGCATACGGTTTTCTGGAGCGCAGCGGGGACATCAGTATCGTTAAAAAAGACTCTTAAACAGAAATGCCTTTCCGAATTCGGAAAGGCATTTCTGTTTAATGATTTAAGCAAATGCTTAGGCCATCTGAGCGTCCAGCTTCTGAGCCAGCGCGCCTTTTGGAACGGCACCTACTTGTTTGTCAACAACCTGACCGTTTTTGAAGATAAGAAGCGTCGGGATGCTGCGGATACCGAACTTGGCAGACGTCTGTGGGTTAGCGTCCACATCTACTTTACCGATAACAGCCTTGCCTTCGTACTCTCCGGCCAGCTCTTCTACGATCGGGCCTACCATGCGGCATGGACCGCACCACTCTGCCCAAAAGTCTACGAGTACAGGTTTATCTGAATTGATGATCTCATCAAAATTAGCGTCAGTGATTTCTAATGCTTTGTTAGCCATAACTTAAACGTTTTGTTGGTTAAATTCTGTGTTTTAAATATAATGATAATTACTAGTTCGTCAAATATAAGCCCAAAGTGCGCCTGTCTGACAAGCTGTCCTGTTTGCAAACAGTCCTTGCTGCAAATTTAGAATTTATACATACGACTTTTACAAATCGAGGGTATATTTATTTGTATAAACAAATGTTATGGGGTTTAGTTTCAGGGGAGCTAAGAGTAGGGGATACGGATGTCCGAATGAGCAATGAACCGGAGTACCGATTGCAACAAAAAAGGTATGCCACTACCGCAGCATACCTTCTCTATACCTGGAGTTAAGAGAAATTCATTTCCAAATCGCTCCATCCCAAAAACTTCAAATCAATTACAGCAGCTTACATTCGCCCAGTCCCAAGTCCTTGATCTGACCCAGAAAGAGCTTCGGATCGATTCTATACTTACGGGAGTAGGTAGGCAGTACCAGTTTTTCGTCTGGCACGTGCAGGGTAATCTCCAGTCGTTTCTGGCCCGGGCTGGTGGCAATGGCTTCTTCCAAAGCTTCGGCCAGATTCGGAGTCAAAAGTTGCAGATTCACGTTCACTTGCACGCCCTGCGCCATTTTGTCCATCACATCGCCCAACAGCTGGATGTTGGTTGGCTTGAGCTCCCACTGGTCCTCGGTGCGGTAGCGCAGCTGCACCTTGCCTCTGATAAACAGGTATAGCCCCTGCCGCAGGTAAGGCTGGAACTTCATGTAATCTTCGCCGAACAAGGCCATTTGCAGCGTGGTGTCATAATCCTCGATAGAGAACAGTGCAAAGGGGTTGCCATTCTTGGCTGTCCTGATGACCACCTCCGACACCATGCCGGCCACATTAATGTCTTTATTCTTATGGTTGGCAATGTCAGCTAAGGCAGAAGTGCAGTAGGAGTCGATTTCCAGTTTGAACTGGTCGAGCGGGTGTCCTGAAATGTAGAAACCTACTACTTCTTTCTCGCGGCGCAGCATTTCGGCCTGCGTCCATACCTGTACTTCCGGGATTTTAGGTAGCGGGGAGGCCACAGCGGCACTGCCTCCGAATAGCGACTGTTGCGCTGCCTGTTGCTCGGCCTGGTAGTTGTTGCCGTAGCGAACCGCCTTCTCCAGCAAGCTGATGTTCTCGCCTTCCGGCACTTCCATCAGCTGGGCGCGGTGGTACAGTCCCCACGAGTCAAATGCTCCGGCCAATGCCATGCTTTCAAAGGTTTTCTTGTTCACGGCACGCAGGTTAATGCGCTTCGCGAAGTCGAAAATATCCTGGTACGGACCGTTCTTCTCTCTTTCTGAAATAATGGCGTCTACCGCGGCTTCGCCCGTGCCTTTGATGGCGGCCAGACCGAAACGGATCTGCCCCTGTTCGTTCACGTTGAACTTGAGCAAGGACTCATTCACATCCGGACCCAACACAGCCACACCTTGTTTGCGAGCCTCCTCAATAAAGAACGTCACCTTTTTGATGTCGTTCATGTTGTTGGTGAGCACCGCGGCCATGTACTCGGCAGGGTAATGCGCCTTCAGGTAACCGGTTTGGTAAGCCACAACAGAGTATGCGGCGGAGTGGGAGCGGTTAAAGCCGTACTGGGCGAACTTCTCCATTACGTCGAACACCTCCGAAGCTTTCTTGGCCGGAATCTTGTGCATTTCTGCAGCACCGGCAATAAACTTCTCACGCTCCTCGGCCATCTTTTTCATGTCCTTCTTACCCATGGCGCGGCGCAGCAAGTCGGCGCCACCCAGCGAGTAACCGGCCAGAATCTGGGCCGTCTGCATGATCTGCTCCTGGTATACCATGATCCCGTAGGAGTAATTCAGGATTGGCTCGAGCAGCTCGTGCGGGTATTCCACTTCCTCTTTACCGTGCTTACGGTTAATGAAGTTCGGGATGAACTGCATTGGACCCGGACGGTAAAGGGCGTTCATGGCGATCAGGTCTTCAATATTGGTCGGCTGCAGGTCCTTGAGGTACATGCGCATGCCTTCCGACTCGAACTGAAACGTACCGATCGTGTCACCACGCTGGTAGAGTTCGTAAGTCTTCTCGTCGTCTATCGGAATGTTGTCGATGTCGATCTCTACGCCATGGTTTTTCTTGATCAGCTCCATCGCGTCTTTGATGATGGTCAGGGTTTTCAGGCCCAGAAAGTCCATCTTCAGCATGCCCGCACTCTCAATCACCTTGCCATCGAACTGCGTCACCAACAGGTCGGAGTCCTTGGAAGTGGATACCGGAATGTAATTGGTGATGTCGTCCGGGGCGATAATAACACCCGCAGCGTGTATACCTGTGTTTCGAATCGAACCTTCCAGCTTTTCGGCCAGCCTCAGCACGGCGGCGCGTGCGTCATCCCCTTCGCGGATGGCGGCCAGCTCCAGGTTCTCCATAAAGGCCTTGGCCAGCGTGGTGCCCGGAGTTTCGGGTACCATCTTAGCCAGCTCATTGGCATCCGATAAAGGAAGTGAAGTTGAACGGGCCACGTCCTTGATCGACGATTTGGCAGCCATTGTACCAAACGTAATGATCTGGGCTACCTGCGTCTTGCCATACTTGTCTACCACGTAATCAATCACGCGCTGGCGGTTCACGTCGTCGAAGTCAATATCAATATCGGGCATGGACACACGCTCCGGATTCAGAAATCGTTCGAAGAGGAGGTTATACTTGATCGGGTCGATGTTGGTGATGCCAACACAATAGGCCACCGCCGAACCGGCGGCAGAACCACGACCCGGACCCACGAACACACCCATGTCGCGGCCACGGTTAATAAAGTCCTGCACAATGAGGAAGTAACCCGCAAAGCCCATGGTCTTGATCACGTGCAGCTCAAAGTCAAGTCGCTCGGTTACTTCGGCAGTAATTTCAGAGTAGCGCTTGGCAGCACCTTCGTAGGTGAGGTGGCGCAGGAAATCGTCGGCGTCGGCGTGCTGCGGCGGTATAGGGAAGTTCGGGAGCAAAATATCGCGCTTCAGAACAGGCGGCGTGATCTTGTCCACTATCTCGTTGGTATTATCCACCGCCTCGGGCACATCTTGGAACAGCTGGTTCATCTCTGCCTGCGTCTTGAAGTAGAACTGGTCGTTCGGGAAACCAAAGCGTGTTTTCGGGCCAGCCTCGTCAATGCGCTGCAACATCTGGCGCACGTTCATGTGGTTGCTGTACTTGCTGCGCACATTCTCTACCGTGTCGTAAATCACTTTCTGGTCGTCGCTCAGGAAGCGGTAATACTTCGTGGCAAAGTCACCCACGGGGGTACTCTGGTCTTCGCCGGTGTTTACGCAAAGCAAGATGTCGTGCGCATTCCAGTCTTCCTGATCCACATAATGCGAATCGTTGGTGCAGATTACCTTGCAGTTATATTTCTTTGCCCACTTCAGCAGTACCTGGTTGATGTCCTCCTGGCTCTTGCCCGTGCCGTCGATGTTCTGCAAGCCATGGCGCTGTATTTCAATGTAGTAATCCTCACCGAACACATCGAGCCACCACTTGAATATTTCTTCGGCCTCCTCTTCACTTTTCCAAAGTATAGCCTGCGGTACTTCTGCGCCAATGCAGCAGCTGGTCGCGATCAGGCCTTTGCTATACCTGAGCAGCAGCTCCTTGTCGATACGCGGCCACTTGCTGTATACCCCCTCGATGTAAGAAAGCGAGCAAAGTTTGGCCAGGTTCTGGTAACCCTCCTGATCCTTAGCGAGCAGCAGTTGGTGGTGACGCACGTCCTTCTGCTCTTTGGTAAAGGTCTTGAGGTGACGGTCGGTTACCAGGTAAAACTCGCAGCCCACGATCGGCTTCACGTTATACTTGTTGGCCTCGTTCACGAAGTTGAAGGCGGCGAACATGTTGCCGTGGTCGGTCATGGCAACGGCGGGCATGCCATCGGCCTGCGCCTTTTTCATGAGCGCGCTGATGCTGGCCTGACCGTCGAGCAGGGAGTACTGGGTATGGGTGTGTAAATGCGAAAAAACTGGCAAGACTATAGAGAATTAGTAATGACGAATGATGAATAATGGATGACACGCCGGTATAGTTCTGGTTATACCATCGGTCATTTTCGGGATGTTAAAATTACGGAAAATTGATCGGCTGCCCAAACCAAAAGCAACTCCCGACCAAAACAAAAACGCGACGGAAATAGTCCCGTCGCGCTCCTTTATTTTGACTTTGCCTGGATCTCAAAATGTTATCCTAAAACATTTGCTGTGCTTCGTTTTCGGCCATTTGCTTTTCGTTCACGACATACAGTTTCTGGGTAGGGTAGGCGAACTCAATGCCGCGTTTTTCAAACTCTCTGAACAATTGCATGTTGATGGCCTGCTGTGTGTCCATATACCTGTTATACTCGGATGAGAGCACATGGTATACGATTACAAAATCGAGGGAGGAATCGCCGTAGGACGCAAAGTGTGCCCGGTCAAACTCCGCCAAATCCTGCGCCGTGATAATTTCTTTGATAATCTCAGGTATAGCCTCCACCTTGTCGGCGGGTGTTTCGTAGGTGACGCCAATGTTGAACTGAATGCGGCGGCGCTCCATGCGCTTGTAATTATGGATGCGCGAACTGGTGAGGTCAGAGTTCGAAATAATGAGTTGCTCACCTGTCAGGCTTATGATGCGCGTGGTTTTCACACCGATATGCTCTATGGTGCCGCTCTTATCGCCGAGTGCCACAAAATCGCCCACCTCAAAAGGCCTGTCGAGAAAGATGACGAAGTAGTTGAAAAGGTCACCCAGAATATTTTGAGCCGCCAATGCCACGGCAATGCCGCCTATACCTAAGCCGGCGATAATAGCCGTCAGGTCGTAGCCCATGTTATCGAACAGGAATCCGAGACCGATAAACCACACGACCAAGTTGATGATCAGGCTAATGGCCCCGATCTCGTTGGCGTTGCTGCGGTCCTGGTGTTTTCGGTTTAAATAAGACTTCACTAAAAGCACCAGCGTGGTCGTGATAAACCGGATCACCATGAACGTAACGGCCACTGTAACCGCAATCTGGAAGATACCTGCTACTTTTGGCGTCAGGTTCAGGGAGGTGATCCCGAAGTAGATGACGATAAAATGCACGATCGGAATGCCAAAGCGAGCAAAGCTCTGAACAGCATAGTCATCGAAGTTATTGTTGGTGTTCTCGGTCCATCTGCGAATGCGGATCAGGACGGAGCGCCTGAAAATGGTGATAAGCAGCGAGCCCAGCAGGATAATAGCGAAGGCAATAAGGTAATCTTGAACGGTGTTGTGGAAATAGACGCTCTCTAAAAGGTCGGTCATGTACTCTTGCAATGGTTGATGAAGTTTAAAGTTACAAATTATAGTTTAAACTTTGGGTATGGGGCTACCCGTAAGCACTTAGGTATGCACGAACAGGTAAACGCGTAAAACAGGTATGGCGGAAGCAGAAGACTCAAGGAAGCCAGGGGGCATGTTCCGGGCACTGCGCTCGCGCAACTACCGGCTGTTCTTTACCGGGCAGGGAATCTCGCTGATCGGTACCTGGATGCAGCAGATCGCCATTAGTTGGCTGGTATACCGGCTTACTGATTCTGTGTTCCTGTTGGGTGCCGTCACATTCGCCAACCAGATTCCGTCTTTTCTGCTGGGGCCGTTCGCCGGTGTGCTGGCCGACAAATTTAACCGCTACCAAGTGTTGCTGGTCACCCAGTTCCTATCGATGCTGCAGGCGGGCACCTTGGCCGCATTGGTCCTCACCGACACCGTGCAGGTATGGCATGTGCTCGTGCTGATGGCGCTGCTCGGCACGATCAATGCCTTCGATATCGCCACCCGGCAGGCCTTTGTGGTGCAACTGGTGGAGAAACGCGAAGACATCAGCAATGCCATTGCCCTTAACTCTTCTATGTTTAACATGGCCCGCCTGGTAGGCCCATCCATTGCGGGTTTGTTGATTGCGTGGGTAGGAGAAGGCATCTGTATTCTGATCAATGCGGTGAGTTACGTCGCTGTGCTGGCCTCTTTGTTGATGCTGCGGCTGGAACCGTTTATACCGCAGGCGGTGCAGCGCAAGGTATGGGAGTCACTCAGGGATGGCTTTTCGTATGCCTTCGGTTTCCCGCCTATCCGGACGCTCATCCTGATCGTGGGTCTGATCAGTCTGTTCGGGATGCCCTTCAGTGTGATGCTGCCGGTGTTTGCCCGCGACATCCTGCAGGGTGGGGCCAATACACTGGGTTACCTGATGGGCGCTTCGGGTTTAGGTGCGCTGAGCGGGGCTCTTTTTCTGGCGCAACGCAAATCAGTGGTCGGGCTTGGCAAAGTCATTGTATTGACGATGGCCCTGTTTGGCACAGCCCTCATGGCGTTCTCTTTTTCCACGGTGCTCTGGCTCTCGCTGGTGCTGATGCTGTTCTCCGGCTTCGGTATAATCGTGACGATGGCTTCCTGCAATACTCTGCTGCAAACCCTGGTGGATGACGACAAGCGGGGGCGTGTGATGAGCCTGTACGCGACCGCCTTTATGGGGATGGCACCCCTGGGGAGTATGCTGGCCGGTGCGGTGGCAGAGCATATCGGGGTAGCCTATACCTTGCTGGGTTGTGGTTTTTTATGCGCCGTCAGCGTGATACCTTTCGCCTGGAACCTAAAGCGGCTTCGCCTGATGGTGCAGCCCATATATGAGCGTCTCGGCATAGAATCTGAGATTGCCACCGGGCTGCGCACCGCCACAAAGCTAACGGCTCCGCCGGGTAAGCGGTGATGTTTGTCAGCTATACCTTTTAATTAAAAAAGCCAGCTTATCCAGCTGGCTCTTTTAATTTAATCATTCTTGAGAGTTTATTTCTTCCTGATTGTCAGCTTGTCGCCGGGCTTTACATTGAAGTCGGATTTTCCGTTCCACTCCATAATGTCTTTGATCGTAACGCCATACTTACGGGAGATTTGGTAAAGGCTTTCGCCAGATGCCACCGTGTGCTGGGTACTGTTACCCGTAAATGTTTCTGCCGGCGCTTCTTCCAGGTCTTCGTTTGCGTTGGTCGCATCAGCGGGTGCTGTTACGCGTAGCTGTTGGCCAACGGAAAGCGCCGAGCCGGAGAGGTTGTTCCATGCTTTCAACTCGTTCACTGTCGCATTATACTTCCGGGACAGCATATAAAGCGATTCGCCCGAAGCTACTGTATGGATATCGGTGCTTTCTTCGGTAACTGCTGCTGCCTTTGCTTCCGCTTTGCCGACAGACGATTCCGAAGGCACGGTAAGGGGCTCCGCAATAAGCAGTTCCTGTCCGATTTTGATTGGCGCGTCACCCAGGTTGTTCCAGGTCGTGATGTCATTCACGGTTACGGCGTAGAGCCTGGCTATGCCCCACAGCGACTCACCCTGCTTCACGATGTGGCGGGCAGGTTTGGCAACAGGAGCGGTTTCTTGCTGCGGAGCGGATTTCGTTTCTTTCTTAACAGCCGCCACTTTGGCTGGCTCAGGCTTCGCCGGAGTGGTTTCCTTTTTCGGTGCTTCTGTAGTGGTTTCTACAACAATTTCTTCGGCTGCTATTTCCTCTTCCGTACCAGAGAACCCCACAAACACCTCCTCACCCAGACCAGCGGCCCACTCCCCGGATTCTTCTTTCTCTGCAACTTCCTGTTCTACAACTTTCGGTTTCTCGGGTTTTGTTTCCGGTGCTTTCTTGCCAGGGTATAGAATGGCGTTATGCTGTTTGGATTCTTGAGGATCTGCCTCGGTCTTTGTTTGCTGCTTCGGCTCCTTCATAGCCGTTTCTGTGGCAGGTATAGCAATTGCCGTGTCTTTCTTAGCAGGCACTTCTGCTACGGCCTCTTCCTCTTTTACCTTTTTATCAACGGTTGCCACTTCTGCGATTGGTTCTGGCTTAGAAGCCGGTGCAGGGGATGGCTCCGGTTGTTCCGGCTCTTTTGTGAACCGCTGCAGGCTGTTCTTAAAGCGTGTGAAGATGTTTTCGGTTGGGGCAGATTGTGTTGCCGGAGTTGTCTGGCTAGCAGTAACCGTGGTCGCAGGCGTTTTTTCCTGAGAAGCCACCGTTGGCTTAGCAGCTGGTTGTGTCCGCTTCACGTCACGCACTTCGATCGCTACCTTGGCTGGTCGGCGTTTCTGAAGCCAAAGCACACGGCCCGGAACAGGCACTTCGGAGCGTTTCATACGGTTTTTGAAGATCAGGTAATCCATCCGGATGCCATACAGTTGTGCAATCTCCTGCATGGTTTCACCCTGCTGCACGACGTGGTACTCTGTGTCGGCATTCAAATGCTTCGGCTGAATGTAATAAGCAGTGCCTTCTGTCAGCTTATCGAAATCGCGCAGGTCATTGTAGCGCAGGAACTGCCGGGTGGTAATGCCAGCCTTGATGGCCAGTTTGTCTTTGTTGTCTCCCTTGCTGGCCACGATGGCGTTCAGGTTGTTGCGTTTCACAATGCTGCCTGCCGTTGGGGCCGCTGCCGCCTGCCGTACCGGAGTGGTGAGCGTTGGCTCAGCCGAGGCAACTATACCTGGCTCCACGTTACGGCGAACCGGCAACATCACATAGTAATCCTTGTCTGCAGGTATAGCGCTTCCCAACAGCCATTTGTTATACTTCTCAAGTTCGGCGGGATCGGTCTGGTGGGCCAGTGCAATGTCTGCCAGGCTTTGGCCTGGTGTGGCACGCAACTCGCGCAATGAGACAACCGGCTGCGGGCTTTTGCCAATAAACGCGTCGTAAGCGACTTTGTGAGCCAGGAAGGTTAGCAGATAAGGATCTGAATTCTCCGTGATATCCATCTTCTTGCTTCCTTTATCCGATTCTTTGGTATAGGCCTTGGCGCCACTATAACCATGGTAATAGGAGAGGAGTGCGTTGAACCAGTTGTTGTAATAGTTGTTACTGCGCTTGAAATAGCGGGCAGCGCCACGGCTGGCCTCTATGATGTGCTTTCGCTCATCCACGATGTGGTCCATGCGCAGGTTGAAGTCCATGGCAGCCTCTTTTTTGAATTGCCAGTAACCCACGGCATTCGATGTAGACACAGCATCGCCACGCAGGCCACTTTCCTGCAGGGCTAGGTATTTGAAATCATCCGGCACCCCTTCTTCCTTGAACGTACGCTCTATCAGCGGAAAGTAAGCATCAGCCAGCTCCACCTTCATCTGGAAAAACTTCGGGCTGCGGTGCAGCGCATCGACTTTCTTTTGAATCTCATCCTGTGCCTTAGGCGAAATGCGCAGGTGAATGTCGCCGAAATAGATGTTATGAGGTACGGTAACTTGTTGTGCCATACCCAGTAAAGGCAAAAGCAATAACAGCAAAAAGGGTAATGATGTCTTCATAAGCGTAATCGGATAAAAAAAGAGACTGAGGCCGCGTGCAGGGCTACAGTAAATGTTGAAACAAGTGTTGATAACTATTTAAGGTATAGTGTGTTCTATATATAGATATACACTTGCAAAAATAACGCAATTTGCCGCTCATTCTAAAGCTTAGAACGAAGTAATTTTTGAGAAATTTTCGGCTGTGGATAAATAGGAAGGCTAGTGCAAAAAAAGGGCGGTATTGCTACCGCCCTTTCAGGTTATCGCTTTCGGGCCACCATGAGCCCGTCCCGCACCGGGAGCAGAATGTTTTCCACACGCGGGTCGTCCTGCACTTTTTTGTTGAATTCCAGCAGGGCGGCGGTGTCTTCGTCCAGCTTTTTTCGGTACTTCTCCAGTACCTTGCCGCTCCAGAGCACATTGTCGGCGATGATGTAGCCGCCGGAGCGCACCCGGTCTATCACCAGGTCGTAGTAATTGGCATAGTTATACTTGTCGGCATCGATAAACACCAGGTCGAAGGTCGCGTCGATGGCAGGTATAATCTCCAAGGCATTGCCCAAGTAGTATTTCACGCTTTCGGTCAGGCCGGCTTCCGCGATGTAGCCGCGCACGATGTCCTCCAGTTCTTCGTTGATGTCGATGGTGTGCAGCGTGCCGTCTTCCTGCAGGCCCTCGGCCAGGCAAAGAGCGGAGTAGCCGGTATAGGTGCCCACTTCCAGGATCTGCTTTGGCCGGATCATGTGTGAGAACATAGAAAGCAGTCGTCCTTGCAGGTGCCCCGAGAGCATGCGTGGCTTCATCACGTTCAGGTGCGTCTGGCGGTTTATCTTGTGCAACAGCTCCGATTCCGCAGAGGTATGGTCCTCTGCATAGTGCTGCAGGTCTTCGTCAATGAATTCCATCTTATTAATTGTTAAATGGTTGAAGGTTAAATTGTTGTTCTTAACAATTTAACCATTTAGCAATTTAGCCTTTAACTAGGTACGTAGTTGAGAAAACTGAGCTTCTCTTCGGGCAGCACGTCGTTGGCGATGTCGATCAGGTCCTGGGCTGTAGTGTTTTTGATCTGGTCAAAAATCTCGTTCAGGGTGTCGATGTGACCCTGGTCCAGTATGCTTTTGCCCATCATCATCATCAGGCCCATGTTGCTTTCCTCGGCCATGGCCAGCTGTCCCATCAGCTGTTCTTTGGCCGTGTGCAGCTGGAGGGAGCCAAGCTGTTTCTCCCGTAGCTTCTTAAGTTCTTTCAATACCAGGGCCGTGGTGCGCTTTAGCTGTTTCTTCTCCGTGCCGAAGTAGATCGAGAGCAGACCGGTATCAATGTAAGTGGCGTAGTTCGCGTCGATGGTATACACCAGGCCGTGCTTTTCGCGGACGGCCAGGTTTAGTCTTGAGTTCATGCCTGGGCCACCCAACAAGTTGACCAGCATAAAGAAAGGTATACGGCGCTCGTCATTCAGGGCGTAAGCCGGACAGCCGATCACGCAATGCGCCTGCGAAATCGCTTTCTCGACAGTCACCGTTTTAGGAGTATACTGTCCGAAAGGGGCGCGCTTGCGGGGTTTGCTGATACTCGGAATGTCAGCCAGGTACTTCTCCGACAATTTAAGCACCTGTTCGAAAGGCAGGTTGCTCACTGAGCAGTACACCAGGGCATCCGTACTCAGATTGTCTTTGATAAAACGCTGAAAGTCGTCTTTCTTAAAGCCTGCCACGCTCTCCTTGGTGCCCAGAATATTGTTGCCAAGCGGATGATGGTCGAACACCACGTTGTCGAACTCATCCACGATGGCTTCTTCCGGGGTGTCCAGGTACATGGCCATTTCCTCCAGAATCACGCCGCGCTCTTTCTCAATCTCCTTCTCAGGGAAGATAGAATGAAAGGTGATATCGGTCAGCAGCTCAAAGGATTTTTCGAAGTGTTTGTCTAGTACCGAGCTGTAAAAGCATAGTTTTTCCTTGGTGGTGTAGGCGTTGAGTTCGCCACCCACCGACTCAAGGCGGTTCAGAATATGGAATGACTTGCGCTTGGCAGTGCCCTTAAACGCCATGTGCTCCCAAAAGTGGGCCAAACCTAGCTGCTCAGGCTGCTCATCGCGGCTCCCGATATCAAGAATGAAGCCGCTGTGGGCGATTTTGGTGTGTAGTACTTGTTTGTGAACGATACGGATTCCGTTCGGTAATGTATGGATATGATAATCAAGCATTCAGTTCGCAATTAGCCTGCAAAGATACGCAAAATTAACAAATCTGGCTTGGCCGGTACCTGCTAGTTAGCGGCTAAGGTTACGGCCACCTACATTGATGACGAAACCGAGCGAGAAAACCGAGTAGCCTGCAGTAAGTGCCTTTCGGTTGCGCAGGCCGAAGTTGCTGCCACTGGTATACTGCAACTGCACCGTGGGGCTCAGCGCCAGGCGAGTGAAGAAAATCGGCTCCAGGAAGATGTTGTCCTCCTTTTCCTGTGCCACGCCGTTGAGCAGGTGTTTGTTCATGTCCACGTAGCTAAGCCGCAGGGCCGTGCCGTAGTTCAGTGGAAACTCATTGCCCAGCAAACGTAGCGACTTTTTCTTTTTAGAGCTAAAATTGACCTGCGTGAAATATTTGCTGAAACCGGCCTCGCGCCGGGTATAGGTTATGACGCCCTCTTTTTCCTCTTTTTCAGTACGGTCGCTGCTGCCGCCCCCAATGCCGGCGTATATCTCCAGCACCCGGTTCTGGTTCGGCCCGAAAGTGGTGAAGTAGCCAGCGCCGGCTTCGATCAGGTTATGTCGGAAATCACGCTTTTTGCGCTCCTGATCGAGCATAGAGCCATTTATCATTACCCCAAACTTATCGGTTACGGCATAGGCCGTGTTGAAAGTGATGTTTCCCTTGGGAGTAATATGGCCTGCCGCACTCAGCTCGCCTTTTTCGGTGAACATAGGTACGTTAGGCACATTCGGCATGTAAGTGGACACACAACCGGTAGTAAGCAAAAGGGCAACAAAAGGAAGAAGCTTCGTGAGATGTAAAACTGATTTCATACGGGTAACCTGGCTAAAAGAACTGCTAAGCTAATTCTCTCCTGGCTAAGAAGAAAAATATTTTTGCTCTTTTCCGCGAATGTCCAGCAGCAGGCCATCAGGCGACATGATGCACAGCCATGGGGTTATACCTGCTTTCAAGTTTAGGCGCATTCCCTTAGCTTTGCCGCCAGGTTATACCTTATGAAGAAAATCCTAATCATACAGACGGCCTTTCTGGGCGATGTGGTGCTGGCGACAGGCCTGGTGGAGAAACTGCATGCTCACTACCCACAGGCGCAACTCGACTTTCTGCTGCGCAAAGGCAACGAGTCGCTCCTGAAAGGGCACCCGCTGCTGCGCCAGGTGTTGGGATGGAACAAGCAGGAAGGGAAGTACAAGAGCCTGCTGCAATTGCTCTCGCAAATCCGAAAAGAAAAGTACGATCTGGTAGTCAATCTGCAGCGCTTCGGAGCCACCGGTATACTGACCGCACTGTCAGGGGCTGGGGAGACCGTGGGTTTCGATAAGAACCCCTTCTCCCGTTTTTTCACCCGCCGCTATACCCACGATGTAGCGTCCGGCACGCATGAGATAGAGCGCAACCATTTGCTCATCGCTTCCCTCACCGACTCACAGCCAGCCAAACCGAAGCTATACCCTGCGGCAGAGGATTTTGCCAAAGTTCAAAGCCTGAAAGAGGAACCCTATATCTGTATGGCGCCTACCTCAGTTTGGTTCACAAAACAGTACCCGCAGGAGCAGTGGGTGGCATTGCTCAACCAACTGGGTGACAGGTACCGGGTATACCTGTTGGGCTCTCCTGCCGACAAGACGCATTGCGATGAAATTATTCAGCAGACCAGTAGCCAACGGGTAGAGAACCTTTGCGGCCAACTCAACCTGCTGCAATCGGCTGCCCTGATGCGCGATGCCGTGCTCAACTATGTGAACGACTCAGGCCCCATGCACCTGGCCTCTGCCCTGGATGCGCCAACCTGCGCCATTTACTGCTCTACCGTGCCCCGCTTTGGCTTTGGTCCGCTGGCCAGTTTTGCCAAAGTTGTCGAAAAAGAGGAGCCGCTTTACTGCCGCCCCTGTGGTTTGCACGGATATAAATCCTGCCCGGAGGGACATTTTCGATGCGCAAAAGATATCAGGACGGAACAGCTGCTGGATGTGCTTGCAGGGCGTACAGAGTGAGCCAGTTATTATTGAAAACTTGCCAAGCCACGGCCACACGCCGGCCCAGGTATAGCGTATTGGTATATTAGGTTTTTTCTATAGATGTATTTGGTCTTGTGATAAAAGTGCTACATTTGCAGTGCAAAATCAGCTGTACGAAAAGCAGCTGACAAGCAAATCCGCTTAGCTACTATACCTACAAAACTATGAAATACCAGCCCATCGACAAGGAGCTGTTCTGCCACAACAGGCGCAATTTTGCGCATCAGCTCAAACCTTCGTCCCTTGCTGTTTTTCATTCCAATGACGTGATGCCAACCAATGCGGATGGTACCATGGCGTTTCGTCAGAACAGTGACCTTTTCTATCTTTCCGGCATAGACCAGGAGGAGAGTATTTTGTTGCTTTTCCCGGATGCCCGCGACGAACGCATGAAAGAGATTCTTTTCCTGCGCGAATCGAATGAGCACATCCTGGTTTGGGAAGGGTATAAGCTCACTAAAGAACAGGCCCGCGAAGCCTCCGGTATAACTACCGTCTATTGGCTGAAGGACTTCAAGCAAGTACTCAACTCGCTGATAGCCGAAGCCGAGCACGTATACCTGAACACCAACGAGCACCTGCGTGCCGTGGTAGAGGTAGAGACGCGTGATGCCCGCTTTATCAAGTGGTGCCAGCAAACCTACCCGCTACACCGCTACGAACGCAGCGCACCAATCATGCACCAGCTGCGGGCCATTAAATCCGATATCGAAATAGCGCTGCTTCGCAAAGCATGCCACATCACCGAACTAGGTTTCCGCAGGTTACTGCAGTTTATCAGGCCCGGCGTGATGGAGTATGAGGTAGAGGCGGAGATATACCATGAGTTCATACGCAACCGCTCACGTGGACCTGCCTATAGCTCGATCATCGCCTCGGGAGAGAACGCCTGCATACTGCACTATACCGACAACAGCCGGGAGTGTAAAGACGGCGACCTGCTGCTCATGGACTTTGGTGCCGAGTATGCCAACTACGCAGCCGACATGACGCGCACCGTGCCGGTAAACGGGAAGTTCACCAAGCGCCAGCGGCAGGTATACGACGCCGTACTGCGCGTAATGAAGGCCGCCATCCAGATGCTCGTACCGGGCAACTCACTCGATCAGTACCACGCCTTTGTGGGCACCGTAATGGAAAATGAACTGATTGGCCTGGGCCTGCTCAGCGAAGGCGACGTGCGCAACCAGGATCCTCATAACCCGCTATATAGGAAATACTTTATGCACGGCACGTCTCATTTTCTGGGGCTCGATGTGCATGACGTGGGCAGCAAATACCGTCCGTTCGAGGCAGGTATGGTGTTTACATGCGAGCCAGGAATATATATAAGGGAAGAGGGAATCGGGGTCAGGCTGGAAAATGATATTCTGGTGACAAAAGGCGGTCCGGTTGATCTGATGAAAGACATTCCACTGGAGGCAGAGGACATCGAGCGACTGATGAAAGGATAATTTGCCTGTGTTCGGCGCATGCGCTCTACAGGCTCGCTTTTAACTCTCTGCAGCCTTTTTTATTGTATTTACGTTAAAAAAAAGTGGCTTTGCATTAAATAGTGTTGGGCAGACAACCTTAATGGGACTGCGAGGGTTGAATTAAACTGGTGCAACACATGCACAACGTGTGGAAAGCCGTGCAATAAGACAGGTTATTGGAAAATGGATTTAAGCTTTTAAAGGCAATTTTATACAACAACTAAATGCTTTTTGCTTATGGATAAACACTACACTCATGTAAAGACTACCCGCCTGACGTATCAAAATATACGTTCCGTCTGTTTTTTTATGGAAATATAAAAAAACTTACCTGAAAATATGTACGTATTGTCATATCAAAATATACTTTTTAAAATTATGCGAAAAACTCTAACGAAACTATGTGCAATTGCTTCTGCGTTTGTATTCCTGCTGTCTGCCAATTCAGCTGTGCTTGCGCAGAACGCTGACCAACGGACAAACCTCCAGCTATACGGAAGTGCGCTCCAATATAAAGGTGATCTAGGTAACCAGTGGTGGACTTCAAAGCTAGGCTGGGGAGGCGGTGTATCGCTGAACCAATACCTGAGCCCGTCGCTTGACGCCGGCCTGCACCTGAGCTACAGCAATCCTGAGTTCAGCAACGGATTCCCGAACACCATGAACACGAAAATAGGTATGGCCATGCTGGGCCTGCGCCTTAAGATGTATGGTAACATTCTGAAAGAAGACGCTTTCATCGGCCCATACCTGACCGTAGGTGGCGGCGGTCACTTCGCCAGAGCTGAAGGTATGTCACCGACGGGTGCTTACGACGATAACTTCGTTGCCTTCGCTGGTTTTGGCGGTGCAGGTATCCGTTTCAGATTCTCTGACAACGTAAGCCTGTTTGTGCAGTCTGTTGCCCATTTCACTAGCAACGACATGTACGACAACCTGGACGGCTCTCCGAACGCTCCTTCCGATATCAACGACCGTTTCCTGCAACACACGATTGGCCTTGGCTTCAACTTAGGCAAAGGTACTGACACAGACGGTGACGGTGTTCCGGATAGAAGAGACAAATGCCCTGACACTCCAACAGGTGTTCAGGTTGACAAAGAAGGTTGCCCAATCGATACAGACGGTGACGGCGTAGCGGATTACCAGGACGACTGCCCAACTGAGGCTGGCGTAGCAAACCTCGGTGGTTGCCCTGACCGTGACAATGACGGTGTAGCTGACAAAGATGACCAGTGCCCTGACGAGGCCGGTACTGTTGCGACGCAGGGTTGCCCTGATAGCGACGGCGACGGTGTAGCCGACAAAGACGACAAGTGCCCAGACACTCCACGTGGCGTACAGGTAGGTGCTGATGGTTGCCCAGTTGACTCTGACGGTGACGGTGTTCCGGATAACGAAGACCTTTGCCCTAACTCTGCTGGTACTGCTGAAACCAAAGGTTGCCCTGAGCTAGACGCTCGTACTAAGAAACTGATTGAAGAGAAGGTTCGCTTCGAATTTGACCAGGCTCGCGTACAGGATGGTTACCGCCAGCTGCTTGACAGCATTGTGGTAGCACTTGAGAAATACCCTGACCATGTACTCTTGATCAAAGGTCACGCTGACCACATCGGTTCAGAAGAGTACAACCAGGCGCTGTCTGAGCAAAGAGCCCAGGCTGTGAAGGATTACCTGATCCAGCGTGGTGTTCAGAACCCAGACCGATTGGTAACAAGAGGTTACGGTGAAACTCAGCCACTTGTACAGGTTAACACAAGACTCTCTAAAGCCAGAACAGCAGCGGCCCGTGCTCAGAACCGACGTGTCGGTTTCGAGATGAATACACCGGACATGAAGCTGAACATGGAATAATATAGCCGAAAGGTTGAACGTTAAAAGGCCCCGCAGAGCGATCTGCGGGGCCTTTTGCGTTTTGTAGATTCTGGAAATGAGAGTTTAACCGTAAGAAAGG
Organism: Pontibacter aquaedesilientis; assembly: GCF_014773225.1. Lineage (GTDB taxonomy): Bacteria > Bacteroidota > Bacteroidia > Cytophagales > Hymenobacteraceae > Pontibacter > Pontibacter aquaedesilientis. The sequence goes on from NZ_JACXAJ010000008.1 coordinate 30,042, forward strand.
TTTATACCTGATGGCAAGGTATAGAAGGCCAAAAATAGCGAGTAAAGCAGGTAGGAAAGCGAGTTTTACTTTTTCGAGGCCAGCAGGTATAGCACCGCCATGCGGATGGCGACACCGTTTTCTACCTGGTTGAGTATGATGGAATGATGGGAGTCGGCGGCGTCGCTGCTTAGTTCGACCCCGCGGTTGATCGGGCCAGGGTGCATCAGCACGATTTCCTTGTCGAGGCTATCGAGCATCTTTTTATCGATGCCATAGTACAGAGTATACTCGCGCAGAGAGGGGAAATATTTCATCTGCTGGCGCTCCAACTGTATGCGCAGCACGTTGGCCACATCGCACCAGGCAAGGGCTTTGCGCACGTCCAGTTCCACTTTTACACCCAGTTCCTTGATGTATTTCGGGAGCAGCGTAACAGGGCCGCACACCATCACCTCGGCACCAAGTTTCTGGAGTGCAAAGATGTTGGAAAGCGCCACCCTTGAATGCAGAATATCGCCAACTATCACCACTTTTTTGCCAGCCACCTCGCCCAGTTTCTCACGGATAGAGAAGGAATCCAGTAAAGCTTGTGTCGGGTGTTCGTGGGTGCCGTCGCCGGCATTCACGATGTTGGCGTCAATATGGCGGCTCAGGAAATGTGGTGCACCCGGGCTGGAATGGCGCATCACGATCATGTCCACTTTCATGGCCAGAATGTTGTTAACCGTGTCGAGCAGGGTTTCGCCTTTTTTGACAGAACTGCCGCTGGAAGAGAAATTGATCACATCAGCAGAGAGCCTTTTCTCAGCCAGCTCAAAGGAAAGGCGTGTGCGGGTAGAATTCTCGAAGAAAACGTTGGCAATGGTGATGTCGCGCAGCGAGGGCACTTTTTTGATGGGCCGGTTCAAAACATCCTTGAAGTTATCAGCCGTTTCAAATATCAGCTGAAGATCTTCTGCTGTAATGTCTTTGATGCCGAGTAAATGCCGGACGCTGAGCTCTTGCATGGGTGCTTTATTCTTCGTTTTTGGTTACTAACCAGATATTGTCTTCCTGTGTCTCCGGGCCTTCCCACTCTACAAGCACACGCTGCGACTGCAGGGAGTTGACGCGGCGCCCTACATAAGTAGGCTCGATAGGCAGGTGGCGGCTATAAAGGCGGTCTATCAGCACAAGCAATTCCACATTGGCAGGGCGCCCAAAGGCGATCATGGCGTCCATGGCAGCCCTGACGGAGCGACCAGTGTACAGTACATCGTCTACCAGGATCACTTTTTTGCCCTCAATCAGAAAATCGATTTTAGTGGCGTTGGCGGCCAGAGGAGTCTCCCTTCTGCGGAAGTCGTCGCGGTGGAAAGTAGTGTCCAGGTAGCCGGTCGGGACGGTAGTGCCCAGTATAGTAGCCAGCGTGCTTTGGATGCGTTGCGCTACCTGGCGGCCGCGTGGCTGCAGACCGATGATAACGGAATCAGAAAAGTCGCCGTGGTTCTCGATGAGCTGGTGGCAAAGGCGCATCACCATGATCTCAAGCAACTGGTGGTTTACAATGAGTCTTTTCTGCATGGCCGGAGGTATTGATTGCAAATATAGAGACTTAGGTTGAATTGCTAAATTGTTTGATTGTTTAATTCTTGAATGGCTACATGGTTAGACGGGTGAATACTTAGCTAGTTAAATAGCTGCATGGTATACCTATACCTGGAGTTTGGGTCAATTGATCAGTTCAACGTTTTAAGCATGTAGCCAGGCAGCCATCTAAAAAGTGATTTTATTGATATAGAAAACGCTGCGGCTGGGGGATTTAGGGGAGCGTATGCGCTGATAACCAAAGGCGACGAAACTGGACCCGTACCAACGCACTACTCCCGGCATTTCGGTGCTGGTTATTTTCTCGTCCTGCTTGTAAGGCAGCAGCTCGATTGAGGTTTCTTTGTCGCTATACCTGTCCTGCTCCATGATGCGGTATTGGAGTTTCTTCTCCTCGGGGTAGACCATGACAAAGCGCCCGCCAGGCAGGTGGCCGATCTCCACAGCATGGGTCAGCTCCGGGGTCGTGACATCGCGTAGCGGGAAGGTGTTGTCCCAAAGCAACACTCCGTTCTGGTCAAAGCCCAGGGCGACGGCATGTGTGCGCTTATAGGCGTTGGCAGCCCTTTCGCCGCTTCGCAACTTGGGGTCCAGGTAGCTGCTTCCGCTTCGGTACTGAGGATAGTAGGCTTCTGCGGCCAGCACATAGCCTGTTGGGGTAACCACGAGGTCGTGCAGCAGAAGCCGGAAGCGGTGGAGGGGCTCTTTGCCAGCGGCTACTCTGGCCAACTCACGCTTCTTCGTCCGCTCTTCCCGTCGGGGTTTCATGTACTTGAAAAAATTCTTCAGCTGTAGGAATGAGTAAAACTCTCCGCTAACCACCTGCGAGGCCACGGGCGAGGTGAAAAAACCCTGGGAATAGCGCAAGTCACGCGCCCCGTAAGTGCCCAGAAGCATTTTGGAAAGAGAGTCGCCGGGGGTTACTTCCGCATTGAGCAGGCTCTTGTTTTCCTGCTGCAGGATAAAGTAGTTGCCGAGGAGTTTACCTTTCGCATTAAACCGCTTAACCTGCAGGCGTGAGATCCGGCCATTGCTTTCGGTGAGCACCACATCGGCAAAGCCCTGAGTTGGGTCTACCAGCAAATCCGAAAACGTAGACTCGCTGCCGTAGACGGAGGGTAGCATGAGCGGCTTTTTTTCGGCCGGGTCTAGGTATAGCAACACCGGTTTCTGATCATAGCGGTTGTCGGCAATGATAAAGTATTTGCCCTGCAGCACGTTGAACTCATGCATCAACTCTGCCTCATCGAGCGTATACTCCTCCTGCCGTACCGTTCCGTTATCGTTGTTGATCCGGACAAAGGTATAGTGCTCGGGTCTGTTGGCCTGGAAAATAAGGTAGGTATAGGGGCTTTCGGTGTAATGTCTTACAAACTCATATTCGTACTTGAGATCGAGCTGAGCGCTCCAGCCTCGCTCCAACTGGGAATCAAATTTTTCAATCAGAAAGGTCGCATCCGTTAGCCAGGCGTTCGACTTCTTGCTGTAAACCAACAGGCTGCTGTCAGGTATGGGGATCACCTCGAGGTGACTGGTGCCAATCTCAAACGGCAGCTCCAGGCGCACAGGTTGCTGCGGCTCCTGTGCCCAAAGCAGGGCAGGGGCTATTGTGGCAAGGTATAGCAGCAGGACTCGCAGGTTAGGCATGGCACAGCATTAATGCTAACGGGTAGCAGAAAAGTAGAATGCGACAGTAAAAGCTTTTTACTGTGTTTGTTAGGCTAACGTTGTGCCAGCTGACTTCAGGAGCACCGTGTTAGTTGCCCAGGGCCAGCAGCACGTCAAACTCCTCGGCCTTGAGCGGCATAACCGACAACCGTGACTGGCGCAGCAGGGCAATGTGTTCGAGTCGCTGGTCCTTTTTGATTTGTTCCAGTGTTACAGGGTCGCGGAAGTCGCGTACGGGCACCAGGTCCACAGCTACCCATTTGGCGTCGTCGGCAGTAGGGTCGGGGTAGGCGGCTTTGTCTACTTTGGCCATACCTACAATGGCTTTTTCGGATACGCTATGGTAGAACAGCACCAGGTCGCCGGGCTGCATCTGCTGCAGGTTGTTTCGGGCCTGGTAATTGCGCACGCCGTCCCAGCAGGCACGTCCTTCTTTCACAAATCTAGACCAGGAGTATGTTTCGGGTTCTGATTTTACTAACCAGTATTGCATATGATAGGGTGTATTCGGTGTTGTGATAAAATTCTGTTTGAGCTGCCTCTTCCCCTTATTCCAGGTTAGGGCAGGATTATTTGGCAGCCCGCCTTTTCAGGTATAGCGTCAGCTCACCAATAATGACTGCGATTAAAAAACCACCTAAAAATCCTTTGAAAAACCCAGCTGCCGTGTCGGTTGCGATCAGGGTAGCCGAAACGAGAAGCAATGACGCGTAAAGAATGATACGGGTTTTTGCAGGGAGTTTTTCGGAAGGAGCTGCCATCGGTATAAGGTATAGCGAATCAGGGGAATCAGTTTTGTACGTCTGGGGTGATCCTGACTTTTAGCACGTTGTCTTTCAGCGAAACCACCTGCATGGTATAGCGCTGCTCCGGGTGGCCGTTGCCTTGAATATGCACCAGTACAGTATTCTTGTCCTTGTACTCCCAAAGGCCAATTTGTTCCTCCAGTCCGTCGGCGGGCGCGATAACATACTGCTTGGCTACCCCTTCGCGCTCCAGAGCAAACCCGGTTCGGCCTCTGGAAGGCGGGAAATCATAGGAGTTGGGCCGGTATACCTGAATATCATCCTGATCTTCTTCGTACGAATGCAGCCAGGTTTGGCCAAGGAGCTCAGCCTCCGCCTTTTTCCGGCAGGTGTTGGACAAAAGCATCAGGCAAAGTATGCAGATAAACGAAGCGTATTTCATAAGTTATCTTTTACACCGGTTCTGGGTGGCTATTCTAAGGCTAAGATAGGTAATTCCAGCTTTATATAGAAACCTCAGAATATAAAACCCGTGGAATCCAGTGTGGCAATGGTTTGGAGGCTTTTTCTATCTTTGTGTTTAGACGAAACATAGCCTTGGAAAATAAGAAGATCATAAAGCTGTTTAAGCATGCGGCCGAGCTGATGGAGCTGCACGACGAGAATCCGTTTAAAGTGCGTTCTTACGTGAACGGGGCCGCAGCGCTGGAATTGGTGGAAGAGCCCTTGGCCTTGAAAAGCCAGGCCGAGCTGGAAGGTATAAGCGGTGTGGGCAAGAGTATAGCCGCCCGCATCATCGAGATAAACGAGACAGGCTCCTTTACAGAGCTGGACCAACTCCTATCCGTTACGCCGCCGGGCGTGGTGGAAATGCTGCGCATCAAGGGGATAGGTCCTAAAAAAGTACGCACGCTTTGGAAGGAGCTCGGAACAGAAACCGTGGAGGAACTGCTGGACGCCTGCGAGCAGGACAAAGTAAGCAAGCTCAAAGGCTTCGGGGCCAAAACGCAGGAGAACATCCGGCAGGCGCTGCTCTTCACGCAGCAGAACAGGGGCAAATTGCTTTATGCCGAGGCCGAACCCGCCGCCCAAGAACTGCTGGAACGAATGCAGAAAGTATTGTCGCATACCCAAATTGCGCTGGCCGGAGACGTGCGCCGCAGGCTGGAGATCGTGGAAAAACTGGAGCTGATTGTGGCGACGGATTCCGCAACCGATGCCGAAACTGCCCTGAACGAGCTGGACGTGCTGCAACAGGACGAAACCACATCCGGTCCTTTGGTATGGCGCGGCAAGCATACACTGAGCGGCTTGGCTACCGAGATCCGCTTTGCCAGTAAGGAGCGTTTTGCCAATGAGCTGTTTGTGCGGTCTGCCGCCGTAGCGCACCTTTCGCAGGTATTCGCCGCCGGCAAGACCATGCTGACCGTGGTGCGGGAGGGAAGCCATACCTCCGAAGAGGACATCTATGCCTCGGCAGGTATGGCCTATGTGGTGCCGGAACTGCGTGAAGGAACCAACGAGCTGCAACTGGCCATGGAGAACAAACTGCCCAAACTGCTTGAAATCACTGACCTGAAAGGCATACTGCACAACCACAGTACCTACTCCGACGGAGCGCATACCCTGGAGCAAATGGCGACTTACTGCCGTGATATGGGCTACCAATACCTGGGCATATCCGATCACTCCAAAACCGCTGCCTATGCCGGCGGACTGCGGGAAGGCGATGTGCTGCGCCAGCAAAAGGAAATTGACGAGCTGAACCAAAAACTGGCTCCTTTCAAGATATTCAAAGGGATAGAGTCTGATATTCTGGGCGATGGCTCCTTAGATTATGATGAGGACATTCTAGCTTCGTTTGACTTCATTGTAGCCTCTATTCACAGCAACCTGGGCATGGATGAGAAGAAGGCGACGGCCCGTTTGATCACGGCGATCGAGAATCCTTATACCACCATGCTGGGCCACCCGACTGGCCGGTTGCTGTTGCGCCGAGAGGGCTACCCGATCGACCACAGAGCTGTGATCGATGCCTGCGCTGCCAACAACGTAATTATCGAGATTAACGCCAACCCCTGGCGACTCGACCTGGACTGGCGCTGGGTGGCGTATGCGCTGGAGAAAGGCGTGATGCTCAGTATCAACCCAGATGCCCACCACACCAGCGGCTACGACGACATGAAATATGGTGTGCTGGTTGGCCGAAAAGGAGGCCTTACCAAAGAGATGACCTTTAATGCGAAATCGGCGGAAGAGGTGGAGAAGTATTTCAGAGAGCGGAAGGAGAAGATCAAGTAAGGAATGCCGAAAGTACTCATCCTCCGTTTTTCCTCTATTGGCGACATCGTGCTCACCACTCCTGTCATCCGTTGCATCAAGCAGCAGGTGCCGGGGGCAGAGGTACATTACTGCACCAAGCAGGGCTTTAGAGGTATACTAGAGCATAACCCCTATGTGAACAAGGTGCACGTGTTGGGCGAGAGCCTGAGCGAACTGGTGCGGCAGCTGAAAGCGGAGAACTTCGACTACGTGGTAGATCTGCACAATAACCTGCGTACCCGCGTCATCAAAACCCGACTCGGAAAACCATCCAAAAGTTTCAATAAGCTCAACTATGAAAAGTGGCTGATGGTAAACTTTAAGGTAAACCGGCTGCCGCATACCCACATCGTGGATCGTTACCTGGCAGCCGCCTCGGCGCTAGGTATACAGGACGATGGCAAGGGACTGGACTACTTTATACCTGCCCAGAACGAGGTGGAGCTTTATACTTTGCCCGAGCCGTTTCGGCAAGGCTACGTGGCCTTTGCCATCGGAGCGCAGCATTACACCAAACGACTGCCTACCGAGCGCATCATCGAACTGTGCGAAAAACTGCAAAGCCAGATTATCCTCTTAGGCGGCAAGGAAGACATACCAGTAGGAGAAGAAGTAGCCACTTATTTCACACGATCAACGAACAACGATCAACGAACAACGATCATCTACAACGCTTGCGGCAGGTATAGCCTCAACGGATCGGCATCGCTGGTGCGGCAGGCGGAGCTGGTCGTAAGTCACGACACGGGTCTGATGCACATTGCGGCGGCTTTTCAGAAGGACATCATCAGCGTGTGGGGCAACACCATCCCGGAGTTTGGCATGTACCCTTTCCGCACCAGGTATAAGGTGCTGGAGGTAAACGGACTCAGCTGCCGCCCGTGCTCTAAAATAGGGTATAGCAAGTGCCCGAAAGGTCATTTTAAGTGCATGCGCGAAATTGATTTTAACGAACTGACAAAGCTTGATTTCAGAACCTGATTTCATTTCGTCTTTAAACAAAAGGAACGCCCGCGCAGGTATGGACTTGCGCGGGCGATATTTTTTAAGGTATAGCTATACCTTGCATTGGCGGTTTACTGCAGCGGTTTCACGGTATAGCCAGCTTTCTGCAGCAGCTGGAGCAAACCGTTCTCGCCGGGTAGGTGCAGCGCGCCCACTGCAATGAAAGTGGATTGAGCCTTCATGATGGCGGGGAGTTTGGTCATCCAGGCCTTGTTGCGGTCGTCCACCATATAGGCCATGTCGCCACCTCCTGTAAGCTCATTGTATTCTTCCGAGATGGTCCACATACCTGCCAGGTCCTTATCGAAGTACAGTTGCGTGAGGCGCTCGGATATTTGCTCAGCCGGCTCCTTGTGCTTCACATACGCTACCAGGTGCTCTGCCTGTTTCTCGACTGTATGGTGGTCATAAAGTAGGTCAAACTGCTGCTCCATGGTTTCGAGCCTGTGGATCTTCTTACCGTCCTTATGGCCAGAGTTGGCAAAATAAACGTCGAGCGGCTGGCCTTTGTATTGCTTCAGCACCTCCATGTTCTGATACTGCGACATGGAAAGCATCAGGAGAATTGTCATGGGTTTCATCTGGTCTGCCATGGCCAGGTCAAAGCCAAAAGACTGCTTCACCTCGTTACTGACCAGGGCAAAATCTTCTTTACTCAGCAAGGCAGAAAGCTTATTATCCGGCATCACCATTTTAGCGCCCAGCTGCATCATTTTGGCCGAATCAATTTCCGTTTCCACTACCACTGCGCGGGCTTTTGTGAAGTGTTCCAATACTTCCGGCTCTGAGTTCAGGTAGCTTTGGTTTAGCAGGTGGAAGGTGCCGTACAGGTAGGAGGGCGCTTTCAGGTCCTTGCCGCTGATCTCCCAAAGCAGCGATTTGGCTAAAACTGTTGGATGGCTTTTGGCAGTCGCCTGCGCCGGTTTCGTCTTTACTTTTTGTGCCTCGCCCGCTACGGGGATCAGCAACAGGACAAACAAAAAGAGGTACAGGAGAGAAAGCTTGTTTTCGTGTTTCATGATGTCAACTTAAAGAGAGTTGGATCGAATCAGGAGCTAAGATTTGCTATTTCAAGCGATTAGTATGAATTTGAAACTGAATATGGCGGAGGTCGCATATTCTTGGTAATAATCAGAAATACAATTGAGATGTCCAAAAAGAATTTGACCTGGCAAGCTGCCGACGAACAGTTGCTGGAGGCACTGTTGCTGGCGACAGGCGGCGAAGGTGGTGCCTCTCTGCAGGATGTGTTGCTCATGGGCGACGCACTGGATGGCACTGTGCTAACGCTGCAGGAAATAGAACAGGCGCTGGAGAAACTGGTGTCGGTGGGTTTTGTCCTGATCCAGAAGAACAAGCTGTCTTTATCGGAAAGTTTTCTGAAAGCCTACGAGGCTATCACCTTAATCTCAGGTGCCGAGGAGTTGCAGAAACCCTTGCAGAAACTACTGGAGCAGCAGGAGATAAGCGAAGAAGGTATAGCGAGGGCAAAAACTGAAACGCTGAAGAAATTCAAACTCAAAGCCTACTACCAGCAATACCTGGAGCAGTTTGGTTGATTTTAAATTTGAAGATGTGGAGATTTGAAAATTTGGAGATGAAAAAATGTATGAATCTTCAAATTCGACCTTTAACTAAAGTTGCAAGGGGCTAAGGTATGGATCCAATAAAAAGAGCCGCTGAAATCACTCAGCGGCTCTTCTGTTTTATCAGGTATAGAGACATCTTCAAATCTCCACATCTCCAAATTTTCAAATCTTAAGAAATCTTCTCAAAACCCAGGTATGGGTGCAGCACCTTCGGCATGTTGATGCCATCTGGCGTTTGGTTGTTCTCGAGTATAGCGGCTACGATGCGTGGCAGGGCCAGGGCGCTGCCGTTCAGGGTATGCAGCAGCTGTGTTTTACCCGACTCGGTTTTGTAACGCAGCTTCAGACGATTGGCCTGATAGGTTTCAAAGTTGGATGCAGAGCTTACCTCCAGCCAGCGGCCCTGTGCAGTAGAATATACCTCCATGTCGTAAGTCAGGGCAGAGGTGAAGCTCATGTCGCCGCCGCACAAGCGCAGCACACGGTATGGCAGTTCCAGCTTCTGCAGCAAGCCTTGGATGTAGCTGCTCATTTGTTCCAGTGCTTCGTAAGATTTCTCTGGCAAGGTAATCTGCACGATCTCCACCTTATCGAACTGGTGAAGGCGGTTTAGGCCCCGCACATCAGCACCCCACGAACCTGCCTCTCTTCTAAAACACGGCGTATGGCCCGCGTTCTTGATCGGCAATTGTTCCACCGGCACGATTACGTCACGGTAAATGTTGGTGATCGGCACTTCGGCTGTCGGGATCAGGTATAGGTTGTCTTCTGTGGCATGGTACATCTGCCCGTCCTTGTCAGGCAGCTGACCGGTGCCGTAGCCAGAGGCCTCGTTTACCAAAATCGGTGGCTGCACTTCCATATAACCGGCTTTGATGGCCTCGTCGAGGAAGAAGTTGATTAGGGCGCGCTGCAGTCGAGCGCCCTGCTTCTTATACACCGGGAAACCAGCGCCTGAGATTTTATTGCCCAGCTCGAAGTCGATGATGTCGTATTTTTGTATAAGCTCCCAGTGCGGTTGCGCTCCTTCGTGCAAAGTTGGGATTTCACCGTGTTGGAGAACTACTTCGTTGTCTTCTGCTGTTCTACCTTCAGGAACACTCGTGTGCGGAAGGTTAGGCAGTTTGTATAATGCCTGCTGTATTTGCTCCTCGATAGCAGATAGCTGGTCAGCCAGCGATTTGGTCTGCTGCTTCAACTCTGATGTCTCTGCTTTATAGGCTTCTGCCTTTTCGCGGTCGCCGCTTTTCATCAGTATACCGATCTCTTTGGAGATCGTGTTGGCCCGGGCCTGTAATTCGTCGTGGGTGCTTTGCACCTGCCGGCGCTGCTGGTCCAGCTCCACCAGTGCAGCAACTTCTTGCGCTGCGTTTTTGTAGTTTTTCTTGTTCAGCCCAGCCACTACCAGGTCTGTCTGCTCTCTTAAAACGTTTAGCTGTAACATAGTTTGGTGTTATGTAGAGGTGCAAAAATATACTTTTTTAGGTAGTAAGCGGCATTTACGAAATCTTTTAAAGAAATTCTGAAACATTTTCAACAAAAACACCGCTAATATTTGTTAATTAATAAGCATTGCAATAACATTGCAGTGCAATTTAAGGACGGCCCTTTCCTGAGCCTCACAAACTCTATCGCAACCTATTCTTTTTCCTAATAAAACAGATGCTCTCGCTGCGTTCGCACACTGCGCGCCTGGCAGGTTAATTAAACTACCATATCATATTTATGTACAATATTGAAGAATTGAAAGATCGGCTTCTTTCAGAACTCAAGGAAATTGCAGAAGACCTGGGTGTTAAGAATTTCAAGAAATTGAGCAAACAGGATCTTGTCTACAAAATACTTGACCAGCAAGCCATTACCCCTCCCGACAAATTGCCGAAAAAAGTAAAATCCTCTCCTCGTCCAGCCGCCACCGGCGAATCAGCAGCTACTGAAAACACAATTACTGTTGTAGAAGAGCAAGAACCAGCAGTTGCACCAGTTGCAGCTGAAAAGAAACCAACTCGAGAAAGCGTAGCCCGCCAAGAAACTACAGCACCAACACTGGTGCAGCAACCAACTCCGGCGAAAGACCACGGTCCGCAAACCATGCAGCGTGAACGTACGCAGCAGCCCCGCCGCGACAATCGCAGTGAAGGCGGTGCACGTGAGCAGCGAAATGAACAGCGCACTGAGCGCACAGAGGCTCGTCCGGAACGCGTAGAACGTACAGAAAGGGTAGAACGCACCGAAAGAGCGGAGCAGCAACGCCCGGATCGCAGCGAGCGCAACGAGAACCGCCCTGAGCCAAGAGAGCAGCGTGCAGAAGTGGGCAACAGAAGCGACAGCCGCAGCGAGCAGAACCGCGGTGGTGACAATTTCCAGCGTCGCGGACAGCAGCCGCAAGCCGCTGCCAGCAGCAATAACTTTAGAGAATTTGACGGAATAATCCTAAATGAAGGGGTGTTGGAACTGATGCAGGACGGCTATGGCTTCCTCCGTTCCACGCACTACAACTATTTAGCTTCTCCGGATGATATATATGTGTCGCCGTCGCAGATCAAATTGTTCGGTCTGAAAACAGGGGACACCGTAAAAGGCCAGATTCGTCCGCCGAAAGAAGGCGAGAAGTATTTTGCCCTTTTGAAAGTAGAAACCGTGAACGGACGCACGACAGAAGAAATCCGTGACCGTATTCCTTTCCAGCACCTCACGCCGCTTTTCCCGGAAGAGCGCCTGAAGTTAACAACCAAGCCAAGCCAGCTTTCAACTCGTATCCTAGACCTGTTTGCCCCAATCGGTAAAGGCCAGCGTGGTATGATTGTAGCGCAGCCAAAAACAGGTAAGACTGTGTTGTTGAAGGAAATCGCCAATGCGATCTCTGAAAATCACCCGGAAGTATACTTGATGATCCTGCTGATCGACGAACGTCCGGAAGAAGTAACCGACATGGCCCGCAGCGTGAGAGCGGAGGTGATCGCCTCTACGTTTGACGAGACAGCCGACCGCCATGTGAAAGTATCCAGCATTGTGTTGGACAAAGCCAAGCGTATGGTGGAGTGCGGACACGATGTGGTGATCCTGCTGGACTCGATCACACGTCTGGCCCGTGCCTATAACACCGTGGTGCCTTCTTCTGGCAAGATTCTATCGGGTGGTGTGGACGCCAACGCGCTGCACAAGCCGAAGCGCTTCTTCGGTGCTGCCCGTAACGTGGAGAACGGTGGTTCCCTGACCATCATCGCCACGGCCCTGATCGACACGGGTTCTAAGATGGACGAGGTAATCTTCGAAGAATTTAAAGGTACCGGTAACATGGAACTGCAACTGGACCGCAAACTGGCCAACCGCAGAATTTACCCTGCTATCGACGTACCAGCTTCTGGTACCCGTCGCGAGGACCTGCTCATGGACAGAGACGAATTGAACCGTATCTGGATTCTGCGCAAGTTTATGTCCGACATGAACTCTGTGGAAGCCATGGAATTCCTGAAGGACAGAATGGTAGGAACGAAGAGCAACGAAGAGTTCCTGATTTCGATGAACAGCTAAGGTTATACCTGGCTCTATATAAAGACCGGCCCCATTGCTGCAAAGCAAAGGGGGCGCTTTTTTTTTATTTGAACTGATTGAGCGAAATAGTGAATGAGTGATTGAGTGTTTCTTATTTATTCATAGATTTTCGTGCTTTGGCCATGATGGATAAGACTTCTATGAACTCCTTTTTCAAGTCTTGAACAGTACCTGTAGCGGTGGTCCCAGATTCTTCCAGAAGTTCAAGCCAGAAAAGACTTTCATCGGCTTCCTCTATCACGATACAAAGTTTAGCATAAAACTCTGCGGATGACCTGGCTCTGCAGGCCGCTCTGTAGTTGGCGGCAACCGATGTGGCGGAGCGTAGCAGTTGTCGCTTCATAATAATTGCCTCTTCCACTTTTGGCAATTGCTTGCTAAACTTGATTACATCCAATGCAAGCTGCTTGGTACGCTGCCTGAAAAGCTCGGCAAACTGTTCTTTGGGTAAACGTTCTCTATCCACATTACTTAAATTTGATTTACTGTGAAATCAAAAAGTAATCTTTATAGTTCAATAATGTAATCACTCATTCACTCATTCACTCATCCAAAATTTAACCTAACTCCAAAACGGATAATTCGGGTGAGCGAGCAGGTACACGGTATAGGTTAGCACTAAGCCATAAACAATGTGAGCGAAAATGAGTGTTATCAAGTAAGTGCGGAGTGAAATAATGGGTGGGCGTGGGTGTACCAAAAAGAAAAGGTACCACAGAAACATCGCCATTAGCCCATGCGCCAGCCCAAACAGGAAACCCCAGGAAGCATTGATCAGACCCACCTCAGAGTGCCACAATGCGAGATAGAAAAGTGCGAATATAATCCCGATAATGTAGTGGGCTACTGTGCCGTATACCTTGGTGCTAACTGTATCAGATAATGTACAGTCCGGATGGGTCCGGTTGGTTAGCATAGTGCCCAGAATCTTGATAACTTTCATAACACGGTGCGTAACCAGCGAGAGCAGGTATAGGAAGGCAGTCATGGCGGCCGTAGCGGCGAGTCCGGCAATTACAGCGTAGAGGAGTTTCATGGCACAGGCGGTTTTTGGTGTTATACGAAATCCGGCTACGTAGTTTTGCTCAAGGGCCTCTGAAGGAATCAGGAGTTATAAAAGGTGCGCCAGACAAGCATGAGCATGAAAGCCAGACTGATACAAAGCGATGAGATTTTGTTCATGCGCATGGTATTCTCAAAGTTCACCTCTTTGGGGTTTCGCCAGGATTTTAGCACCCAACGTGTAAAAAAGAAAGAGATAGGAGCGGTGCAAAGCAGGAAAATCAGCACGTTCAGTAGTTGACCGGCGTTAAGGTATAGCCCAAGCAAAAGCGCCGCGCCAAGGCTTAAACTTATCCCGGCAAACAGGAAGGTGCCCCGCACGCCCAACAGCAGACTCAATGTCTTGTCGCCTCGCTGGCTGTCTTCCTGGTGCTGGTAAATCTGGGTGAGCGGGTAGGAGCCGCACAAAAAGAGCGTGCTTACCATAGCATACCAAATGTTAGGCGGCTGCAGCACGTGCTGCAAGTCCAGACCAGCCCCCACCTGAACCGTCAGGAAAGTGAAAGCCCCCTGAAAAAATGTAACCACCACGGTACTGACGATCGGGTATTTCTTGAGCCGGACCCCTCTGTAGCTGTAGGCCTTTGATACGAGCAGGTATACAGCAACCAACAGGGCAAATAGCGGCGATAGGAAAAGACTGCCCAGCACCGCGGCCACATCGAAAAGCACAACTAAATGAAATAACTCCTGCGTAACCTGAGGCGGCCGCTTGAGCCCGCCAATGCTGCCTTCGTCGCGGTCGTGGTAGGAGTTGTAACCGTTGCTGGCAGGATACACAAGCAGATGCAGGATAATGAAAACCCCCACCGCCCGCCACAAGGTATAGCCATCGGCCACACTCAGGGCAAACCAGTACACCGGCATCAGGTATACCGAAAACGGAATCCGCATCAGGGTGAGTGCACTGCTGTATTTTCCGGAAACAGGTATGGCGAGAGGTTTCAAGGTTATAGTTGCTTAATTGTTAAACTGTTTAATTGTTGGTTGATAGGATTTTTGTAATAAGTTATTCGGATAGTTATTGCAGCTTCTTTTTTCAGATGAATAGCCATGGCTAAGGGATAGCGCAAAGCCATCAACTTATCAGTTAAGCCAACCAATAATTCAACCATTTAACCATGCAACCATTAAACCATCAATCAGGATACCCCACCAGATAAATAACCCGCTTCCCCAAACCCTTGCCAACGATGCCGCTACGCCAGGTATAGCCGGGCGGTGTTTGCACTTTTGCCACCAGTTGGTCGAGCATGCGCGGGTTGTACAACCGGAAGAGCGACACAAACCCATCCCACATAATGCCCAATGGAATGACAGGTATAAGATACGTGAAAAACAGCCGGTTTAGTTTGAACGGCCGGATAAAAGGCGTAACAGCCAGAATGATGAAAGGGAAAGTGAGCAGAAAGATGAGCAGTTCGCCCCAGGTTTTGCCGCCTCCCTCCAGTATGCCAATGGGGACACGCTGATTGGCGGCATCCTGCAGTATGGCCACCGCCTGGTTTGGCCTGAAATGGTGAAAAGAGGAAAACATGGTTCGCAGGCCCGTAATTTGTGGCGGTACCTTGGTGGCGTCGACAGGTGAGGCAATAAAACCGATCAGGCCACCGGATTGCTTTTGCAGGAACCTGTAGGCAGCCATGTTGGGATACAGGTCGGAAAGGGATACTCGCACAGGTTCACCCATGCGCTGGCTCAGGTCCTGGCGTATCCCCTCTATGCCACCGCCTGCGCCCGAGCAAAGGTCTGTGAAATGCATCTGACCGCTGCGTCGCAGCATTTCCTCCAGCAAAGGTATGGCAGCATGGTAAACCCTAAGCTTCGAGATCATGAATCGCAGGAAGTCTAGCATGCCCTGCCGGAAAATGTGCGGGAACCAAGGCTGGTCTTCCAGTTCGAAAAGGTGCAGGCGAATGTTCAAAGGCAGCTGGGAATGTACCATCCGCATACTGCCCTACCCCCATAAAAGTTGCTACGGAAGTTTAGTGCCGCGTTGGCTCATCCAGGGATGCAGTTCCATAATCAGCTTTCCGGCTTTCACGGCTGGGTCTGCTTCGGTCAGGGCTTTGGCTTCCTCCAGAGAAGCTACATCAAAAATGAAAACGCCACGCAGGTCACCGTTGTCCAGAAAGGGGCCAGCCATCACGAGTTTGCCATCGGCGGCCATCTTTTGGATGTGCGCCATGTGGCCACGCTGTATGCTGTTTATCTCTGCGGTGTCAGTTGGCTGGTAAGGTCCTTTTTTAAGCAGCGCCATGTAATACGTCTTCATCTGGCTCATGTCCATCTCGCCCTGTTGCTGGGGTGCAGCCAGGGCTTTGGCAGCCGGTTTTTTACTGGTAGCCGCTTTTGCGCTGGACTGGGCTTGTGTGCTTAGGGAAAAGCATAGGCCAAAGGCCAGGGCTATACCTGTGGTTTGTAGCAGTTTTTTCATTTCTGTTGGGTGCAGACGCATTATTTGTTCAGAAGTATATCAGGAGCAAACTAGGCTTTATTCTCCATAATACCAGCCGCACCCGCACCGATGCTAAAATTATCGCCGGTGTTGCTGAACAGTTGCCAGTATGCCTCCTGTGGTTTACTTAGGTCAGGAGCAAGCACCAGGCAGTCGCCGTTCACAAAGGTGAGCTCTATACCATAGGCGTCCTTTATCTCCACACGCTCAATCGCCAGTGCCTGACTGCTGATAACCACACCCTGCAGACGCTGATCGCGCAGGTTGGCGCCGGGAACTTTCCAGTCGAACTTGGGAGAGGGCAGGCCGGGCTCTCGTTTGCGCATGAACACCTCGCTGTGCTTGATCGTTTCGCCTTTAGCCAGGTGAAGTGTCCAGGGGCAATTCACAGCTAAGGTATAGGCACCTACATCCAGTATGAGGCCCTGCGGGGTGGTATAGCTGGTTTTTCCGAAGTGGAAGTATTGCACCAGTTCGTTGCGGGTGGTCTTGGTGAGCGGCAGGCCTTCGATCTTTCCGAAAGCTGCTTGTAATTGCTGTTGCATGGGCGTGTCAGGTAATCCGGGGCAAAGATAGGCAGGAAGGGGAAATTTATACGTCTTCTGGGCACCGTTGGCTAAGTTTTGAGCGTTTCTCAGAGAGTATTTGTACACAAAAGGTATATTTGCAGTAGTTTAGATAGAAGCGTACGGAAATTACGGGTACTTTGCCCAGGATACATTAACATGCTGCAAGAGCAAGAACAAATTAAAGAACCGATCAAGAGCAAGAGGTCGTTATACGGCCGTATGATCACATTTGCCTGGAAGACGTTTCTGTTGGGTATGTCGGTGGTCATTGTATACCTGGTGAGCGTGGAGTATAATTTCTTCTACCTCTTCGGGTCTTCTCCAAGCCTCGACCGCCTGGAGAACCCACGCAGCGACCAGGCTTCCGAGCTATACACCGCCGACGGACAGCTGATCGGCAAATACTTCCGCGAGAACCGTAGCCCGGTAAGCTATAAGCAGATGTCGCCCACGCTTATCAAGGCGCTCGTTGCCACAGAAGATATCCGTTTCTACGAGCACTCCGGTATAGACCCTGCTGCCATATTCGGGGCCGTTTACGACAACCTGCGTGGTGAGAACCGAGGCGGCAGCACCATCACGCAACAGCTGGCCAAGAACCTCTACAAAACACGCACCGACGACTCCAAAGGGGTGATGGGGCATATCCCGGGGCTCAATATTATCATCTCCAAAACAAAGGAGTGGCTCACGGCCATCAAGCTGGAGCAACGCTACACCAAGGAGGAAATCCTGGCCATGTACCTCAACACAGTGGATTTTGGCAGTAACTCGTTTGGTATACAGGTAGCTTCCAAAACCTTTTTCAATACCTCGCCCGACAGCCTGAAGGCGGAGCAGGCGGCTGTGCTGATCGGCTTGCTGAAAGCCCCGACTTATTATAGCCCCCGTTTCAATCCGGAAAACTCGACCCGCCGCCGTAACACGGTGCTGGGTCAGATGGCCAAGTATAACTACCTCACACAAGCCCAGGCCGACTCGCTGAGCCAGTTGCCGCTTGCGCTGGATTACAAAGTAGAGAACCACTACGACGGGCCGGCAACTTACTTCCGGGGCGCTGTGGCCGACTTTATGAAAGAATGGTGCAAGCAGAACGGTTACGACCTATACCGCGACGGCCTTAAGGTATACACCACCATTGATTCCCGCATACAGGCACATGCCGAAGCCGCCATGGAGCAGCAAATGCGCAACTTGCAGCGCCGCTTCGATAACCACTGGAAGGACCAGAACCCGTGGGTGGACGAAAAGAACCGTGAGATTCCGGGCTTTATCGAAGAGACAATCAAGCGCACGGATTATTACCGTCGCCTCAAGAAAAAGCATGGCGATAATGTGGCAGCCATCAACAAAGAGCTGAACACCCCGCGCGAAATGATGGTCTTTACCTGGGAGAATCCCGAACGGGAGAAGAAAATGACATTGTCGCCGCTCGATTCCCTGCGCTATTACAAGCGATTCCTGCACGGTGGCATGATGACCATGGACCCCTTTACAGGTGAGATAAAGGCCTGGGTAGGCGGTATCAACTACAAGTACTTCAAATACGATCACGTCAAGCAGGCACGACGCCAGCCGGGTTCCACTTTCAAGCCTTTCGTGTATGTTGCCGCCATCGACAACGGTTACTCGCCTTGCGACAAAATAGTGGACAAACGCATCACCATCAATTATGTAGAGAACGGGGAGAAGAAGAGCTGGTCGCCGACCAATGCCGACTGGGAATATACCGGTGCCCCGATGACACTGCGCAGGGCTATGGGCAAATCCGTTAACTCCGTGACGGCACAATTGACAGAGCTGGTAGGCTGGGAAACCGTAGTAGACTATGCGCACAAACTCGGCATCAGCAGCCCGCTAGACAAGGTGCCCTCCATTGGGCTGGGGCCAAGCGATGTGTCGGTATATGAGATGGTGGGTGCGTACAGCACCTTCCCCAATCAGGGTTTCCACACCAATCCCATGTTCATTACCCGCATCGAAGACCGCAACGGCAACCTGATCCACCAGTTTATGCCGGAGCAGAAGAAAGTGCTAAAGGAAGAAACCGCTTTCCTGATGATGCACATGTTGAAGGGAGGCATGGAGGAGCCGGGCGGTACGTCACAGGCGCTCTGGGAATACGACCTCTGGAAAGGCAACGAGATAGGCGGAAAGACCGGTACGACCTCTAACCACTCCGATGGCTGGTTTATGGGCGTCACCAAGGACCTGGTTTCAGGCGTTTGGGTAGGCGGTGAGGATCGCAGCATTCACTTCCGCACTTCCCAGCTAGGCGAGGGTTCCAAGACAGCTCTGCCGGTTTATGGCCTTTTTATGGAGCGTCTTTACAAAGACAAAGAGTTGGGCTATACCATGGGGCGCTTCCCGGGACCAACCGTTGAGATTACCAAGAAGTATAACTGTACCACCGTTTTGCCAAGGCCGCAACCTGACTCCACCATGCTGGATCTGGAGCTTGACATCCTGAATCTGATAGATACATTTTAGGTATAGGAAGCATAATGAAACGAAAAGGGGCAGCTCGTATTGAGCCGCCCCTTTTCGTTTACCTTGTTTTCTTGGTGAGAAGAAGGTGATTTGCCAATTCTAGTCCTGCTTATAAAAAGACTCAAGTGCCTCCTCCAGGTAGTTATATTCATAAGTGAAACCAGTATGCATGACCTTGTTGGCGCTTACCCGCTGGCCTGTCAGGACGACCTCGCTCATTTCGCCGAGCATCAGATTAAGAGCGAAGGAAGGCACCTTCGGCAATACCAGTGGCCTGTGCATCGATTCGGCCAGCTCTTTGGTAAACTCCTTATTGGTGACTGGGTGAGGGGCCACGGCATTGTATACGCCTTCAAAATGTGTGTCTTCAATGGCCCGGATGTAAAGACGGCACAAATCATCTATGTGTATCCAGGACATGTATTGGCGACCGCTACCCAAGGGAGCACCCGCCATAAGCTTAACTGGTCTGGCCATTTGAGGCAGCGCACCGCCTTTGTCGCTTAAAACAATACCGGTGCGCATGATAACAGTCCGTATACCCAAGTCTTTGATCTGCCATACAGACGCTTCCCAGGCTTTGCATACCTCTGCCAGAAAATCTTCGCCATAGGTGCTCTCCTCCGACATCAACTGGTCTCCCGCATCGCCGTAAATGCCAACGCCCGACGCCGAAATAAAGCCTTTGACGTGATGGTCGCATTTTCGTAGACTGTCCAGCAGGAGCTGCGTACTGTCTACACGGCTGCGCAGTATTTCCTTTTTGCGCGCATTTGTCCACTTCTCGTCGGCCAAGCCGGCACCTGCCAGGTGGATAATGTAATCCGCGTAGGTGATGGCGTTTTCATCCAGGTAAGGCTCTTTCACATCCCATCGGAATGATTTGTAATGGGAGAACTTATCCGGGCTTCTGGACAAGTGCGCCACTTCGTAGCCCTGGTCAATGAGCATTTCGGACAGCCGCGAACCAATAAGACCTGAACCTCCCGTGATGAGTATTTTACCTGGCATAAATGTATTTGGGTAAAAAGAATTATATAGAAATATACCTATACGAGCAAGTGGTAGGATTCTGTTATGAATCCGGGATAAAAACTCATAAAGGTCTGCGCAGGCCTAGTAAACAGTAGGCGCTACTTCTGGCGGATATGGCTCAGGAACTCGTTGCGGTACTGCTCCTGCTCAAACAGGCCAGAGTACTCAGCAGTGATGGTACTGCTGCTTACGTCGTTCACGCCGCGGCTCATCACGCACAGGTGGTCAGCCTCAATCAGCACAGCCACATTCTCTGTTCTCAAGGCTTCCTTCAGTTCATTGGCAATCTGCATGGTCATGCGCTCCTGTACCTGCGGGCGGCGGGCATAGTAGTGCACAATGCGGTTGAGCTTAGAAAGGCCGATCACATGCTCGTTGGGCATATAAGCTACGTGCGCCTTCCCGATAATCGGCACAAAGTGGTGCTCGCAAGAGGAGTATACCGTAATATCGCGCTCCACCAACATCTGGTTATACTTGTACTTGTTCTCGAAGCGTCGGATAACCGGCTTGTTTTCGGGGTGGAGTCCACTGAAGATTTCCTGCACATACATTTTGGCAACGCGCATGGGCGTGCCCTTCAGGCTGTCGTCTGTCAGGTCAAGGCCCATGGTCAGCATGATCTCACGGAAGTGCCTTTCGATGATCACGATCTTTTCGGCGTCAGAAAGCTTAAAAGCGTCAGGGCGCAAGGGCGTTTCCAATGAACTCATCATGTGGTCATCCATCTCTTCTGCGTCGCGTCCCAGGTCCTGGTTATCCATTATATTTAACAAAGTTTCTTTCAGTTTCATAAAGCGTTACAGCCAAATCATAGTTCCCGTTGATCTTCGCCCGAAGCCGCTCCCAAATCACGATGGCGATATTTTCGGCCGTGGGGTTAAGTTGCTTAAACTCCTCTGTGTCCAGGTTGAGGTTTTTGTGGTCGAACCGTTTGATCACCTCTTCCTGCACCAGTGTGCTGAGTTTTTTCATGTCGTACACGTACCCGGTCTCCTCATCCACATGGCCGGTTAGCTTCACTGTGAGCTGGTAATTGTGACCGTGGTAGTTGGGGTTGTTGCACAGCCCAAAAACTGCTGCATTCTGTTCGTCGCTCCAGGCTGGGTTGTGCAAGCGGTGGGCGGCATTGAAATGCTCTTTTCTACAGATTGTTACTCTCATCGTGTCTCCAACAGGCAGGTAAATGCTATTGTTCGGGTGCGTTTAAAATCATTTTGGGACTGGTATGGCTATAAACACGTAAAGTTACGCGTCGCTGTACCCAATGCCAAACCATTTGGGCTGTAAATTATTATCCCCCATATATCTGAAATATTATATGGATTGCCTATTTTCGTAGGTATACGATTGTTCCTGTCAAAACAATATTTCCAAGTATAGGTATGCGAGTAAAAGGTTTAATAGTGGCGATTGGCTTGATGCTCTCGTCAGGGATGGCCAGTGCACAGGTGATGCAGGTAGATGAAAGTGAGCAGACCATCAGCGGCGTGAAGCGCAGAGGGCAGCAGCTTACCGTGCAGTTGGATCCCAAATTTGTGGAAAAACACTGGAAAGACCACCTTTCCAAGGAGGCCGGCAAAGCCAAGCACTCTAAAGGGGTTTACACCGTGGAAGGCGCTGAAATTCACAGTATCAGCAAATCGCCCATGCGGATTTCCTCCACGGTAGGTAGCCATGGTGCCGGCAGTTTCGTGTGGTGGTCGCTGGACATGGGGGTGACGTACATAGACAAGAGCGCAACACCAGCTGAATATGCCGCCGCTGGGCGTTTTATGGAAGACTTTGCCCGCAAGCTATACCGGGAGGATGTGCTGCTGCAGATAAACCAGGCGGAAGATGTACTGCGCGCTACAAAGCAGGAGCAGGACCGTGTCGTGAAGCAGGCCAACGACTTGCAGCTCAGCATCCAGAAAAACCAAAAACGCAAATTGGAACTAGAAGCAGAACTGGTGCGAAATGCCGAAGAACTCAAGCAACTGGAGCAAAACGTAGAACTAAACGTGAAGCAGCAGGAAGCCAGCCGCCAACAGGTGCAAGCCATGGAACGTGCCGTGGAGGAAGTGCGGGACAGGCTGAAAGAGATCAAATAGCGATACTATACCCTAAAACAAAAGAAAGCCGCTCTGCAGAGTGGCTTTCTTTTGTTTTAGGGATTACTTACTAGAGTTTCATCCAACGCAGGATTTCCTGCTCGGCAAATTGCTCATTGCGCCAACCTATAAAGCGGCTCTTGGCAGTTGGGTTATGGTAGACGAACCACTGTTGCAGGATGGCTTTCGCTGCCGGGTAGTCACGGCTAAAGCTATTGTAGTCCGAGGCGTTGATGCTGCGCTCGCTGGGGCGAGCCGGTACGGCCACAATTTTATGGTCCAGTTCCCCATCTGTCTCCAGTTGCAGCACGCCTACCGGGATCACCTCCATGATAGTGCCTGCCTCCACACTTCCTGCTATCACCACGATCTCCAACGGTTTTTTCTGGGCGTTTGTCTCTGTGGAAGGTATAAAACCGAAGTTGGCCGGGTATGGCAGGAAATCGATAATGCGGTCCTGGCCCGCCAGTTTATCCACCTCAAAAGCCTTGGTCTGTTGGTTGTAATGCATTTTGACAGCACTTCCTGCCGGCACTTCGATCACGGCATGCAATTGTTTATTTGGGTTATAGGTAGGCAGAGAGGCATAGTCTGTCTGGCAAGAGGCCAGCAGCACAAACTGCAACAGCAGCAAGGTATAGCGTAAGTAAGTTGTCATCTGGGTAATCAGGAGGTAGGTATACCTGCAAATATAAGAAGCCTTGCCAAAGTGCTTGCAGTTTAGGCAGGTATGGGCACAAAAAAGAGCCGTTCGGTTAGAACGGCTCTTTTTACTAAAACTATGGAAAACTTATGAAAACAGGTATTTTTATCTTCTTTCCTTGATTCTAGCAGCCTTGCCCTGCAGACCTCTCAGGTAGTACAGTCTAGCTCTTCTAACACGGCCTTTTCTTACAAGCTCAATTTTCTCGATAGATGGAGAAAGCAGCGGGAAAATACGCTCCAGACCGATCTGGTTAGACACTTTTCTTACAGTGAATGTCTCACCATTTGTGTTTACGTTTTTGCGCTGAATTACAACACCTTGGAACTGCTGGATACGCTCCTTGTTACCCTCACGGATCTTAACGTGGATGTTGATTGTATCGCCAGCCTGGAAAGAAGGGAAAGAGGCGCGCTTGTCTGTAGATTCCTGTTCGATAAATTTTAGTAATTCGCTCATGGCTATGTTGTTAAAGCTAAATATCTTCTTCAAAATTCGGACTGCAAAGATATGTAATTATTTATTACATAAGAATTTTTGCAGAAAAAAAATGTAAGTTTTTGAAACTTATACCTTAAATCGACTGTGGCAGCGATTTTCGGCTGGTTTTGTGCTTGTATTGGGTTACTCGTTCAGCAAATCCGGGCGGCGCTGTTTGGTGCGCTCCACGGCTTGCTCAAAGCGCCATTGTTCTATTTTAGGGCCATCTCCTGACAGCAATATATCCGGTACCTGCATGCCTTTGTAATCGGCCGGGCGGGTATAAACCGGCGGGGCCAATAAGCCGTCCTGGAAAGAATCAGTCAAGGCCGAAGATTCATCGTTGAGCACGCCCGGTATGATTCGGATGATGGCATCGGCTAGCACAGCCGCTCCCAATTCTCCACCCGAAAGTACATAGTCTCCTATGCTTATCTCGTGCGTCACATAGTGCTGTCGCACACGCTCATCCACGCCTTTGTAGTGGCCACATAGAATGATTACGTTACGGAGGAGCGAGAACTGGTTAACTATTTTCTGATTCAGCGTTTGCCCGTCTGGTGTCATGTAGATCACCGCGTCATACTCCCGCTCGGCTTTGAGCTCCGAAAGAAGCTTGTCAATCGGCTCGATCATCATGACCATACCTGCTCCACCGCCAAAGGCGTAGTCGTCTATCTGGCCATGCTTGTTGATGGCGTACTTACGAAGATCGTGGATATGGATTTCTACCAGGCCTTTTTGCTGTGCTCTTTTAACAATGGAATGGCTAAAAGGACTGTCCAGCAGGTCGGGCTGGCAACTGATAATGTCAAATCGCATGATAACAGGGGGCTACTCGTCGCGGTCGTCGGCGTCGTCAGGGGTGCCGGGCTGGGTGTATACCTCCAGCAGACCTTCCGGCAGGTTCACGTGCAGTACCTTTGCTTCGTGGTCGGCGCGTACAAACACCTCGTCCAGCACAGGTACCAACATTTCCTGGTTATTGTACTCCATGGCCATCAGCTGTTGCTGCGGCATGTCGTAAAAGTCCTTCACAGTACCAAGCGGGCCATGGTTCTGGTCCACCACCTGATAGCCGATCACCTCATGGAAATAGAACTGTCCCTCTTCCAACTCCGGGAGCTCGTCGAGTGGCAGGTATAGGCTGACATTGCGGAGCTTCTCTGCTTGCTCGATCGTTTTGATATCCTCAAACTGGATAATAAAACGGCCTTTCTGCACGGGCTCCATCTTGTCAATAAAAAAAGGAATCAGCCTTCCTTGTTGTTCAAGAAAGACTGATTCCAGATCATCATAATCTTCGGGGTAGTCCACGTCAAAGAACGCAACGACTTGGCCCTTGATGCCATGGGTCTTGACGATGTGACCTAACAGGAAGCAGTCATCAATGTGCATGGCCGATGTAATTTATGCTTGTTCTTCAGTAGACTCGCCTTCAGCAGCAGGTGCCTCAGGAGCTTCTTCAGCTTCAGCAGCAGGAGCGTTGGCAGCAGCCTTATCAGCCTCACGCTGACGGATAGCCTCTGCACGAGCCTCTTTTACTTTCGTTTCAGCATCAAATGCAGCCTTACGCTTCGCCTCTTTCTCAGAGCCAAGGGTAGTACGCTTGCTTTCGATCTTAGCTTCTTTCTCTTTCTTCCACTCTTCGAAACGAGCGTCAGCAGTTTCCTGAGAGATAGCGCCTTTTACAACACCGATCTGCAGGTGCTTCTTGTACAGAATACCTCTGTAAGAAAGCATCGCCTTCACTGTGTCAGTTGGCTGAGCACCGTTCATTAACCACTGGAACGCCTTTTCCTCGCTGAAATCGATAGAAGCGGGGTTAGTGTTTGGGTTGTAAGTACCCAGTTTCTCGATAAACTTACCATCACGTGGTGATCGAGCGTCAGCTACTACGATATCGTAGATAGCGGCTTTTTTGCGGCCTCTGCGGGCCAGTCTGATTTTAACAGCCATTTTTTATATAAAATTTAAAGTCGGCGAAACCCGTCCGCCAGTTTTTAGAACCGCAAAGGTAATGATTTTGTGCCGATTAATGCAAGGTTTTTGGAATTTGATTTGAAGGTATGGTAGCAAGGTATAGCCCTCGACCTTTGTGGCCACTACACATACCTTTGCAAATAAATGCGGCACCATAAAAAAAAGCCCTCCGTTTCCGAAGGGCCTTCCTTTATAATCTTGAAGTATTTAAGCGGCTACTTTGCTGCGGGCCGCTTTCACTTTCACGGGCTTCAGTTTGATGATGCTCAGCTTATCCAGTGTCCAGATTACCGGCCAAGTTGGGTCCACTTCCCACCACTTCACACCGAAGTTCACACGGTTAGGCAGTTTGTGGTGGTTGTTCTGGAACAGCTCGCCGCCTGTCAGGAAGTCGAAGAAAAGCGAGTTGCGAGACTTGTCGTTGTTGTCGAAGTTCTGGTAGCCGTACTTGTGTCCGCTCCAGTTCACGATCGCGCCGTGCACCGGACCCATCAGGAAGTGAAGCGGCAGCAACAGGAACATCCACCATTGCGTGGCAAAAGCGATGTAGAACAGCACATAAGCCACACCCCAGCCAATGCGTGAAATCTTGGAATCCCCGATCTTCTCCAAAGCCGGCCACAGCGGGTAGTCGCCATCGAAGCGGCGCTCCGGCTCCACGCGGTGGTTCAGCACGTCGTTGTAAATAGTTTTGGTCTTCCACATCATCGTGAAAGCGTTGTTGGAGTAATGCGGTGAATGCGGGTCACGCTCGGTGTCAGAGAAGGCGTGGTGCATGCGGTGCAAAATCGCATAGGCACGCGGCGAAAGGAATGAGGAACCCTGCGCCGTGTAAGTCAGGAGGTAAAAGGCCTTTTCCCAGAAAGGGTTCATGGTGAACATCTTGTGGGCTGCATAGCGGTGCAGGAAGAATGTCTGCACGAACAGCGACAGGTACCAGTGCAGAACAAAGAAAATGAGTATAGCCATTAAGCAATTAGTATGATGATGTGATTGTTATCTGATTCAGGTATAGCGGAGCCCAACATAGTCGCCCTGCTCTTGCAAAATTACGACGCGATTCTATAGAAATAATAAAATCAGGTATAAAAGTTCAGAAAGATAATAAATATCAGTTTTTATGAATGGATGAAGACCCAATAGTGGACAAAAGAGAAGCTTATAGGATTGCTGAAAGGTATAGGAAGTCCACACCTTAATGCCCACAGCATGTTGGCTAATTCATTATGATTGAACAACCACAACTCATTAATCAGTAGAAAAATTATTCGTTCGCCTTGAAAGCTGCCCAAATGGGGGCGGATGGGAGTGGTGCGCTCACTGTTACCAGGGTTTTGAGGGTTGGGTGCTCAAACTGCAGGCGGCGGGCATGCAGGGCGATGCTTTTGTCAGGAAGCGGCTTGTTGGCGCCATACCTGAGATCGCCTGCTATGGGGCAATGCATAGAGGCTAGTTGCACCCTGATTTGGTGTGGACGGCCTGTAACGGGGTTCACCTCCAGCAAATAGTCTTTGTTGTGCTGGGCGATCAGGCGGTAACTGAGTTCGGAGCGGAGGCCCTTGCTGTTTTCGCGGGTATAGGCAGTGGTTACGTTGCGGCTGCTGTCTTTGATGAGCCAGTGCACCAATGTCTGCTGTTCTACGGCGGGTTTGTTCAGCACCACGGCCCAGTAGGTCTTGATGGTTTTTTTGCTTCGGAAAAGTTCGTTGAGGCGGGTAAGGGCTTTGGATGTTTTGGCCAGCAGGACGACACCACTCACCGGGCGGTCGAGCCGGTGCACTACCCCAATAAACACATTGCCCGGCTTGTTATACTTCTCTTTGATGTACTCTTTCGCTAGATCAGCCAGGCACACGTCGCCGGTCTCGTCGCCATGCACCAGCAAACCGGCCGGCTTGTTGACCACCAAAACATGGTTATCCTCAAAAAGAACGTCTAACTTCTTAACTCCCAAACTTTCTAACTCTTAAACTCTAATACGCTTCTTTCTCGTTCGGGAAGTCTTTGCTCTTTACATCCTGCACGTAGTTTTTAACGGCATCGGTCATGATGCTGTGCAGGTCGGCGTAGCGGCGCAGGAAGCGGGGCTTAAACTCTTTGTTGATGCCCAGCATATCGTGCACGACCAGTACCTGTCCGTCTACGTGCGGACCGGCGCCTATACCTATGATCGGGATTTGCAATTTCTCTGCCACACGCTTCGCCAGCTCCGAAGGGATTTTCTCCAGCACAATGGCAAAGCAGCCCAGTTCCTGCAGCAATAAAGCGTCTTCTATCAGTTTCTGAGCTTCAGCGTCCTCTTTGGCGCGAACCGTATAAGTGCCGAATTTGTAGATCGACTGCGGTGTCAGGCCCAGGTGCCCCATCACCGGCACACCCGCGCTCAGGATGCGTATGATCGATTCTTTTATCTCAGCGCCACCCTCCAGTTTCACGCCATGCCCACCCGACTCCTTCATAATGCGGATAGTGGAGCGCAAAGCCTCCGAAGAGTTGCCCTGGTAAGAGCCGAATGGCAGGTCTACTACCACAAAAGCACGGTTCACACCCCTGATAACTGAAGAGGCATGGTAGATCATCTGATCGAGTGTGATAGGCAGTGTCGTTTCATGACCGGCCATTACGTTGGAGGCCGAGTCACCTACGAGCAGCACATCCACACCGGCGGCATCCAGAATGGTGGCCATAGAGTAGTCGTAAGCCGTGAGCATAGAGATTTTCTCTCCGCGCTCTTTCATATTCTGTAGTTGATGCGTGGTTATTTTTTTAACGTCGCTTTTGTGTACAGACATAGTATGCTGTTTAGGGTTCGGTTCAAAATTATAAAAATCAAAACAAAAACAGCCACCCAATTTGAAGAGGCGGCTGTTTAACTTTTATCTGAAGTTCATGCCCGATCGGTTCCGGGTGAGGCGCAGGTCGCGCAGCAGGGCGGAGCGGGCATTGATAGTCACGTTATAGCCTCGCATCAAGCCAAACGGCCGCCAGCCAATGCTCATTTCCCAGCAGTGCAGGTCTCGGTATATGTCGAGGCTGGCGTTGGAAATGTTCTTGTTCGAAAAGTCGTAGCCAGCCATATAGCCAAATTTCCACTTTTCGGTGAAGTTCACGGTACCCTGCACCCCAATGTTTTGCGTCAGGCTGCTTGGGTTAAGTGGGCTGGTGGCGCCGGTATAGAAAATGGTATAGTCGACACTAAGCGTCCATGGAATATTGAAGTCTACATAATCTGGTAAGAACTGATCGTTCGGGTTCAGCATACCTGGTAGGTTGGTCGGTGGCGGCGTGTTGCTGGCCCTTGCCTCCGGGTTGAAATTGGCCCTTACACTTAGGTTGGCATTAGTCAGTCTGGCCAGTTTAAAGCCATCGCCCTCCAGCATGTAGCGGTTTATGCGGCGCGTCCCGTCCGGGCTCAGTTGGTACGGGTCGAAGGTTGAGTTAACGTTTATGTCAAAAAGCTTGAGCAGGCGTGTGTTCATGTTCAGATTGATCGGGCTGAGTTGAAGCGAGTCAAGCGCAAAGTTGTAGAACGTACTCACGCCGAGGTTGTCAATCAGGCTGACCTTCTCGGTGGCAGTGGCAGCAGAGTCGGAGCGGGAGCGCACTTTCATCTGTACCTGGTTGTCAATTCGCATGCTCAGGCCGCTTGACATACCTGCCGCAGGCACGTTCCCGCTAAAGCGTGGCAACGTCTGGAAGATCTGTTGGTTGGTCAGGGTATCTATACCTGTCTGAGTGGTCTGGTAAAAGCCAAAGCGGTCCTGATCGCCAAAGTCAGGGCGATACTGATAACCTATGCTCGGGCGCATTACGTGGCGGATCGCCTCTACTTTCTTGCCCTTGCGAAACAGTACTGTACCATACACCGTCGTGTTAAGAGAAGCGCCTGCACTGTACTCATATACCCTGCCGAACTTAGCAGTATCTACCTGCACAGCCTGCGAATCGGGGTTAAAGGTATAAGTAAGCTTGTTGTCGAACCAGGACTCGCGGTAATTAACAGAAGGCGTCAGGTTAAAGAAGCGAAGCACCTTGTAGTTACCCAATCCTATCTGGAAGTTGTGGTCGGCGCTTTTGCGGCCATTGCGCCAGAGGCGGTCCAGGTTGTCTAGGTTAAGGGCAAAGGTATCGCCACGCGACTCGTTCAGTGTTGGGATATTGCTGAGCCTACGGGCCGCCACCGAGTTGGATACCTCGTTGCGGGCACGCACGTTATAGCCGATCGTGAAGTTCTCATACCACTTGCCTGTGGGCACATTCTTCGAGAAGATCTCATAGATGCTCATTTGCGTCATGGCAAAGTTAAGGTCCGGCAGCACGAAGTTCATGATGGTGGGAACCGGACTGCCATCGCTCAATCGCCCGCCGTTGTTCTGTCCCTGGCTCAGGGTGGCGGTATAGCTGAATGGCGTGTTCTGGATATTCTTCTGATAGGTGATGGTTGAGTTGAAAGTAGGGGCCAGGTATTGGTTCGGGCTTTCGAAGTTTACCCGGTTGTGCTGGCTGCTACCCGCCCGAACGTTGGCCGTCAGGCGGCCTCGGCCAGGCTTCTGCACCGGGCTGTGCGACCAGGTTACGAAGGCCGTGCGCTGCGAAGGGGGCAGGCCCTGCAGGTTCGTGGTAGACCTGCTCGGGTCAGCGACATCGGCCTCATCGTTTTTGAAGTAGTCGTAGCTGATGTTGAGGTTGCCCCGGTAAGAGTAGCGGTTGACGTAAGTGTTGTCTACGGATATTTTGTAGCCGCCCAGTGAATAGATGTCGCCGGTAATGCGGGTACCGATATAGTCGTTAAGGGCGAGGTAGTAACCCCCGTTGCTCAGGTAGAAGCCACGGGCACGGGACTCACCAAAAGTCGGCACGATGACGCCCGACGAGCGTTTGTTTCGCGGTGTCGGGAAGAGGCCAAACAGGAAGCCCAGCGGTGTGGGAATATCTGCGATCACGAGGTTGAACGGCCCGGACATGATCTTATCGTTGGGAATGGCCTTGATCTTGCCGGCGCTGATGTAGAAGTGCGGATGCTCCAGGTTACAGGTGGTGTACTTGTTGTGCAGACCGAAAATCTCGTTCTGCTCATTTTTTTTCACCACTTCTGAATGTATATACCCTTCGCCTTGTTGCGTTACTACTTCGGAGATACGGCCTTTTTTGGTTTTGTAATTGTAGGCTATCCGTTTGGCAGCATAGCTTTCTTCGCCATCCTTAAACACCGGAGTACCAACCTCCTTGCCTGTGGAGTCGGCCAGTGTGGTGGCGGTAAGGGTATTGAGGTCGTAATTGATCTGGATGTAGGCTGCCGTCAGGTCCATAGTGCCATAATTAATTTTGGCATCACCATAAAGATGTACGACCTTGCGGTCTACCTCAAACTGGATAGAGTCTCTGGCAGAATATTTGATAGTCGTCTCGATGTCTCCCTTTGGCACGGTTGATATGAGCGTATCCTGAGGAGGGATGATACTGACGGTATCTTTTGGTGTGGCAGATGGTCGCCTCACTCTTTGCCCCATCGCTGGTTGTGCAGAGAGCATGGCAAGCTGGGCCAGCAGCAAAAAAATCAAAATGTAGCGTAACTTCTTCAGACTTCCCTAAAGTTTTATTTATTTTGTACAAAGTTATTGTTTTAGCTTTTAACTAACGAGCGTTGTGAGAAATATTGTTACTATTTCAATTCTGGCCCTTGTTCTACTGCTATTTTCCTCAAGCAAACTTGAGTTCCGTAAGGCGTATAAACTGCGTACGGTAGTTATCGACGCAGGTCACGGCGGTAAGGATATAGGGTGTAACGGAAAAGTTTCGCATGAGGCTGATGTGGCTCTCAAGCTGGCTATGCAGGTGGGCAGCCTGATCGAAAAAAACCTGCCGGATGTGAAGGTGGTGTATACCCGAACGGATGATAAGTTTGTAGAGCTGATTGACCGTGCGGGAGTAGCCAACAAAAACAACGCAGACCTGTTCATCTCCATTCACCTCAATGCAGGCCCTCCGTCAGCGTTTGGTACCGAAACCTATACCATGGGGCTCCATACCACCAATGGCAACCTGTCTGTGGCCAAGCGGGAGAATGCCGTAATCTTGCAGGAAAACGACTACAAGGAAAAATACGGAGGCTTCGACCCGAACTCGCCACAGAGCCATATCATGTTTGCCCTGCACCAGAGCGCCTACATCGATAACAGCTTACGTTTTGCCCAAAAAGTGGAAAATGAGTTTAAAACCCGGGTTGGCCGTACTAGCCGCGGTGTGAAGCAAGCCGGCTTCCTGGTGCTGTGGAAATCGTACATGCCAAGCGTTCTGATCGAGGCTGGGTTCCTGACCAATCCAAATGAAGAAAAATTCCTTAACGATAAAACCGGCCAATCGTATATGGCATCAGGTATATATCGTGCCTTCAAGGAATACAAGCAAGAGCTTGAGGCCATGAACTAATGCAAAACGCTAACTCACCTTCGTGAAAATCTCTAAAGAAATTAAAGTTGCCCTATTAGGTATAGTGGCAATTGTCATCCTGTATTTCGGGTATATGTACCTGAAAGGCTCCGACCTCTTTTCAAAATCAAAC
This sequence comes from Pontibacter aquaedesilientis, assembly GCF_014773225.1. GTDB lineage: Bacteria > Bacteroidota > Bacteroidia > Cytophagales > Hymenobacteraceae > Pontibacter > Pontibacter aquaedesilientis. The sequence goes on from NZ_JACXAJ010000008.1 coordinate 61,931, forward strand.
ACCTTTCATGTCGTTTACGACAATGTAGACGGGCTTACCGTCTCGAATCCCGTGTTTCTGAACGGTATTCAGGTAGGGCATGTGAAGAACATGACACTCCTCATTGACCGAGCCAACATGGTGCAGGTTGACATCGAGGTACGCAAAGACCTGCAGATCGGGGACTCTACCATCGCCAGCCTCGGCAACTCTGACATCCTGGGAAGCAAGGCCATCACCTTACTGCTTCGCAACAACTCGAAACAGTACAATGGCGGCGAAGAGTTGATTGCCTTTAAGGAGACCAGTATTACCGATATGCTTTCTTCCAAGTCGGTACCCGTAATCGATAAGGTGGACACGACGCTCGCTCGCGTCAACAGGCTCCTGGACAGCGAAGCCAAAAGCAACATACAGCAGATCCTGGCCAACTCCAACGAAACGACCAAGCTGATCAATGCGATCCTGGCAAACAACCAGCGTAACATCAACCAAATTACCTCTAACCTGAGCCAACTGACTACGGCCCTTCGGCAAACGCAGCGTAACATCGACCGCCTTGCCCTGAACATGACCGAGATCACCGACACACTCAAGCGTGTAGAGGTGAACAAACTGGTGCGCGACGCCAACTCGGCCGTGAATGAACTGGAAACCACCATCGCCAAGCTCAATTCCAACGAAGGCTCCTTGGGCAGGCTGATGAATGACGAGGAACTTTACCGAAACATGAATCGCTCGACGGAGGCGCTCAACCTGCTGCTGCGCGACATTCAGGCATATCCGAAGCGCTACGTGCAGTTTTCGCTGATTGGCCGCAAAGACAGGTATAAGGTAGATGCTACCGGCCGTGTGATCACGCTAGAGGAGGTGAAGGAGTTGCAGGACGAAAATGCAGACGAGTTCCGTCAGTCTAAGCCTGACTCTGTGAAGCCGTCTTCCGTAGATACCACAAAAAGGCAATAAGCCATCTTATAAAAATTGTATATTTGTGAAATCCGCCCTTAAAGCGGATTTTTCATTGTAAGTAGTCCCCTTATTTATAATAACCCTTTCATGGATATCGAATTCAATAAGAACGAAGACTCTCTCAAACAGCTGAGTTTCCAGCTCAAAAGCAAACTAAACAAAATATACCTGGGTGGCGGTGAAAAGCGCATCGCCAAAGAGCACGCCAAAGGCAAGATGACCGCCCGCGAGCGCATCGACTACCTGCTCGACGAAGGCACGGAGTTCCTGGAAGTAGGGGCTTTTGCCGGCGACGGCATGTACGAAGAGGTGGGAGGCTGCCCGAGCGGCGGTGTGGTGACAGGTATAGGTTACATCAAAGGTCGCCAGTGCGTGGTGGTGGCCAACGACGCCACCGTGAAAGCCGGTGCCTGGTTCCCGATCACTGCCAAGAAAAACCTGCGCGCCCAGGAAATCTCCATCGAAAACAAAATACCGATTGTATACCTGGTAGACAGCGCCGGTGTGTTCCTTCCTATGCAGGATGAGATATTCCCGGACAAAGAGCACTTCGGCCGCATGTTCCGCAACAACGCAGTGATGAGTTCGATGGGCATCGTGCAGATTGCAGCGATTATGGGCAGCTGCGTGGCCGGTGGCGCTTACCTGCCTATTATGAGTGACGAGGCCCTGATCGTGGAAGGTACAGGCTCTGTGTTCTTGGGCGGTTCTTACTTGGTGAAATCTGCTATTGGGGAGACGATCGACAACGAAACGCTGGGTGGGGCTGCCACCCATTGCGAGATTTCTGGCGTAACCGATTACAAGTGCAAAGACGACAAAGAGGCGTTGGATCATATTCGCACTATTTTCGACAAGCTGGGTGATAACCCGAAGGCTGGTTTCAGCCGGGTGGAGCCTGCCGCGCCGAAACTGGACGAGAAAGAGATATATGGCATGCTGCCAGCCGACCGCACCAAGCCCTACGACATGATGGACATCATCAACCGTTTGGTCGACAACTCTGAGTTTGAGCCTTACAAAGAGCTTTACGGCCAGACGCTGATTTGCGGACTGGCGCGCATCGACGGCTGGGCGGTAGGTATAGTTGCCAATCAGCGCAAGATCGTGAAAAGCAAAAAGGGTGAAATGCAGATGGGGGGTGTTATCTACTCCGACTCAGCTGACAAGGCTGCCCGCTTTATCATGAACTGCAATCAGAAAAAGATTCCGTTAGTGTTCCTACACGACGTGTCGGGCTTTATGGTGGGCAGCAAGTCAGAGCATGGCGGTATCATAAAGGATGGAGCCAAAATGGTAAATGCCATGGCCAACTCGGTGGTGCCGAAGTTCACCGTTATCCTCGGTAACAGCTATGGTGCCGGTAACTATGCCATGTGCGGCAAAGCCTATGACCCACGCCTGATCTACGCCTGGCCAACGGCACAGTTAGCCGTAATGAGCGGCGCTGCGGCGGCTAATACCCTGCTTCAGATCCAGGTTTCAGCTTTGAAGTCAAAAGGGGAGGAGATTACTCCGGAAGCTGAAAAAGAACTGCTGGAACGCATCACGGCAAAGTATAACGAAGAATTATCGCCTTACTACGCAGCAGCCCGCCTATGGATAGACGGCATCATCGATCCATTGGAGACCCGCAAGGCCATCTCAATGGGGATAGAAGCCGCCAACCATGCACCAATCGAAAAGCCGTATAATGTGGGCGTAATCCAGACCTAAGCTGCTGCAATTGAAATTTGATGAAGAATACAGGCGATCAGGTATCTGATTGCCTGTGTTTAGAGTAAACTATTGAATACCTGGTACCTAATAAGATTTAAATATTCCTGTGACAAAGAAGGAGATAAAGGCGCTGATCTCGCTGCTGGATGACATAGATTATGAGGTCGCGTCGCATGTAGAGGGTAAGATTGTATCGATGGGAGAGGGGATCATCCCGTTTCTGGAAGAGGAATGGGAAGAAACGCTGGACTCGGACTTACAGAAGAAGATCGAGGACCTGATCCATAACCTGCAATTTGACGGCCTGCTGCAGCGGCTTAAGGCTTGGAAAGAAGGCGGTGGCCTGGACCTGATAGAGGGGATGTGGCTCGTGAATACTTACCTATACCCGGACGTGGAACTGGCAACGCTTACCAAAGGCATAGAACAGCTCTACTTCGACGCCTGGACGCAGATGAAGGAGAACATGCATCCCTATGATCAGGTGAAGGCGCTCAACAATGTGCTGTTCCGGGAGAAGCGATTTTCGGCTAATACCAAAAATTTCCATTCGCCCTCCAACTCCATGATGCATCTGGCGCTGGAAACAAAGCGCGGCAACCCGCTTACCTTGTGCGTTATCTACCTGACCATAGCCCAGAAGCTGGATATGCCCGTGTACGGAGTGAACCTGCCCAATCTGTTTATCCTCACCTACAAGAAAGGCGATGTGCAGTTCTACATCAATGTGTACAACAAAGGACTGATGTTGTCCAAAACGGATATTGATAACTATATCCTGCAGCTCAACCTCAATCCGGTGGATATCTTCTATGAACCTTGCTCTAACCTGGAAATTATCAAGCGGGCACTGCGCAACCTGGCATTCGCGTTTGAGAAGACCAACGATCTGGAAAAAGCCACAGAAGTGACCAAACTGCTCACCGCCATCACCGACGACGATCCGGTTATTTAAATTAGGTATAAAGGTGAAAGCAAAAGGCCGTTCCAAGTATAGGAACGGCCTTTTGCTCTCATTAAGATCTCAAAATCTGTACATGTCGTGCTGGTTGAAAACGTATCTAGTAACGCTTAATCATACAGCCTGTAGCACGCTTATCTGTCGTACTCACGTTTTTGTTAGCCAGCACTTCGTCAATCACTGATTTCAGGTAATTGCTTTTGACACCGCTTTCTACCTGTGGGTTATCATCGATGGCACCTTTGTACTTGAGCACGAACTCACCACCCATGTTGTGCAGCACAAACACTTCGGGCGTTTTAGAGGCTCCAAACTGCTGGCTAATGCGCTGGCCCTCGTCGGCAAGGTATGGGAAGCTGTAGTTCTTGGCGGCTAAATCTTCCATGCTGTCGCTGCCCTCACCAAGGCCCACTCCCGGGTTGATAAAGATAAACTGCACCCCACGGGCTGCATAGGTGCTTGATAGCGTTACCAGTCGGTTTTCATAAAGTTTGGCGTAAGGGCACTGATTGTCCGTAAAGACGACCACCACCGTTTTGCTGTTAGTGAAGTCGCTCAGAGATACGGTTTTATTCTGCCCGTCCTTCAGCGAGAAGTCAGCCACTTTACTGCCCAGTTGGTATCCGCGCTGGGCGAATACACTGGCTGTAACCAGCAAGGCCACAACAAAAGAAGCTAGGTATTTCATATGAGTTTGTTTAAGGTAAGAAGGTGTCAGATTATCGGTCAATACTATACGTGAGTATATGGTTAAGCAGCAACTCGTGGTGAATCTGATACAATTTAGAAAATTTATCGGTAACTACACGACCCAGTAGTAAGTTGTTTTCAGGGCTTTGTGTGGGTTCAACCAACAGGTTTTCTTTAAAAATGAGCTGCTTCTGACTATACATTTTGTACAATGTTTCTTTGGCGCTCCAGTACAGGCAGGTCTGTTGCTCATCGTCTGCGGTCAGGGCTTTCTCCTGCTCCGTCAAAAACTTGTCGGCCACCCGCAGCGCCTTCGCACTTACTAGTTCAATATCTATGCCAACATCATACCTTTCTGAAAGTATAACAGCGGCTAAGCGAGGCGAGTGCGTGATGGACAAATGAAAGCCCTTTTGTGCAAACACCGGTTTACCGGTAGTGTCGCGCAGTAGGGGCAGGGGCTCATCGGTGAAGCGCTGCAACAGCTGGTAAGCCAGTGTGCGGCTGGCCAGCCACTCCCGCTGGCGGCGTGGGTGCGCCTGCGCCATACTGGCTTCCGGACTCAGGTGGGCCGGCAAGGTATGCATGAGCTCCTCCGGGCGCTCCTCCAGCGACCATATACCCAACAGGGTATGGGAGTCGAGTTCGCGGGTGTGGAGCAGGGGCATAGCAGGAATTTTTAAGAGACAGCAAATAGGTTCGCCACAATTGTTGTAAATTTAGCTAAAATTAAGCGTAACAGACCAAGCATAGATGGCCAGTAAAATACAAGTAGAGAAAGTCGCCACCCTGACCGGCCACCGGGACTGCGTGTATACCCTGGAAAGCGGTGCCAGTCCGGCCACGGTATATTCCGCGGGCAGCGATGGCATGGTGGCTTCCTGGGACCTGCACCAGCCAGACAACGGCGAACTGGTAGCCAAGGTCACCACTTCGGTATATGCCTTGCGCTATGTGCCTGAACGCGAGCTGCTGCTGATAGGGCAAAACATGGAAGGTGTGCAGGTAATTGACTTAAAGAGCAAGGCTATACTTAAATCCGTGGCCCTGCCCAAAGTGCCGATTTTTGACATAGCCTATGTGCCGGAGACAGGACAAGTATACGTGGCCCTTGGCAACGGAGGTATAGCCGTAATCGGAGCCGAGGACTTTGAACTGCGCAGCATGGTGCGCAAATCGGACCAGAGCGTGCGCTGCCTTGCCTACAACAAAACCACTAACGAACTGGCCGCAGGATACAGCGACAACATGGTACGGATTTTCGACGCGACCAGTATGGAACTGAAATACGAACTGGCGTCACATACCAACTCCGTGTTCGCGGTCGTTTACTCACCAGACGGCACCCTGCTGCTCACGGCAGGCCGGGACGCACACTTGCGGGTATGGGAGGTAGAAGAAAAATACAAGGAACGCGGCTACGTGATCGCGCATATGTATACTGTAAACCACATATCCTACAGCCCCGATGGGCGCTATTTTGCTACCTGCAGCATGGATAAATCCATCAAAGTATGGGACGCCCAGACCTTCAAGTTGCTTAAGGTTATTGATAAAGTCCGGAACGCGAGCCACGGCACCTCGGTAAATAAATTATTTTGGTCAGCTCATCAGAATCAGTTAGTTTCGTGTAGTGATGACCGCACCATTTCGGTGTGGGATATAAAATTCAGTTTGGATCATGAAGATTACACCCTTAGAAATCAGACAAAAAACATTTGAGAAGGCGTTTAGAGGGCTTGACAAGGACGAAGTAAATGCTTTTTTGCTGACCTTATCGCAGCAGTGGGAGAAGTTGCTGGATGAGAACAAAGACCTGCGTAACAAGCTGGAGGCGGCTCACCGTGAGACGCAGAAGCTACGTGAGGTGGAATCTTCTTTATACAAAACATTGAAAACCGCTGAAGATACGGGCAACTCTATTCTGGAGCAAGCCAACAAGTCTTCTGAACTGAAAATACGGGAAGCGCAACTGCAGGCCGACCAGCTGATGAACACAGCCCGAAACCAAGCCCGCATGGTGCTGGAGGAAAGCCAGAAGCAGGCGGAGCGCTTGCTGATCGAAATGCAGCAGGAGGTGAAGGCCCTGGAGCAGGACTACCAGCGTATGGAGAGCCACCTGGATACGATGGTACGCGATCTTCGCAATCTGGCAAACGAAGCTTTGGAGAAAGCGGAGAAGACAAAAGCTAAACCTAAAACCAATACAAACAGTATTCTTTCAAGAGCAGCCGAACTGCGGGTAGAACAGCCCGAGTTACTGCAAAACCTGAAAGATATGGACACAACTAACAAAACAATACAACTGCCGGAAGCTACAGCCACTGCAGTAACAACTGCACGCGTACTCACAAGTGGCAATGGCTATGATCCGCTGGGCGACCCTGCTCCGGACGTTACGCAACCGCAGCCAGAGGTGCCAAACCCGATCACGCCTGTGCCGGATATACCTGCCCCAGAGATCGAACAGCCAAAACCTGACTACCCGGGTACCGTACCAGCTCCCGAAATCGAGCGTCCTATACCTGAAATTCAGCCAGTAAAACCGAATCAGCCAGAGATTCAGCCACCTATGACCGAGCCATCGCGTAACGCTTTGGCCAACTGGGCACAGCGCCAGCAGAAGCCTGCCGGTTCTTTCTTCGACGAGATAGGCTAATTTACGGCTGATGGGACAGATCGCACTGGAGGGCATGGAGTTTTTTGCCTTCCATGGGTTTTATGACGAGGAGCAGAAAATCGGCAACAAGTATGGCATAGACCTCATCATTGAGGCAGACCTGCGCCGCGCCGCCGAAAGCGACGACCTGCATGAGACGGTAAATTACGAAGTGCTGTATGCGCTCGCGTTGGAGGAAATGAAAATCCCGGCCCGTCTGCTGGAGCACTTAGGCCACCGGATTATCGACAAGATCTATGAACGTTTCCCGTTTGTGCAGTCCGTCAAGATCAACGTGTATAAGTTTAACCCCCCGTTGGGAGGTATATGCAAATGGGCGAAGGTAACGCTGGAAGAAGCCCGCTAAAGAGTTTACTTATTGATAAGAGAGCAGCCGGTACAGTAATGTATCGGCTGTTTTCGTTTACACCAGCTTTAACAACTCTGTGGCAGCTGCAAAAGCCGATTTTTTGCCTTCCTTCACCTGCTCGGCTATACCTGGCAATTGGTCTTTTACCTGCTGGTGCGCGTAGAAATTGTCTTCCAATCCCTGACGGATGGCTTCATACATCCACTGCAGGTTCTGATCGTGGCGCCTTTTCTCAAAAAAGCCGTTCTGCAACGTGAGCTCAACATACTCGGCTATCGTCTGGTAAATGGTGTCCAGACCGGTTCGCTCCAGGGCAGAGCAGATCGATACCTTGGGCAGCCAGCCAGAGGCGGCCATCGGGTATAGGTGCAGGGCGTTCTGGTACTCGGCACGGGCAGCTTTGGCTTTCATGGCGTTCTCGCCATCGGCTTTGGTAATGGCAATGGCATCGGCCATCTCCATGATGCCGCGCTTTATACCTTGCAGTTCGTCTCCGGCACCAGCTAGCATCAGCAGCAAGAAGAAGTCCACCATGGCATGCACCGCCGTCTCAGATTGGCCTACCCCTACGGTTTCCACCATGATGGCGTCAAAGCCGGCCGCTTCGCAGAGAATGATCGATTCGCGGGTGCTACGGGTAACACCCCCCAGCGACCTGCCGGCAGGAGAAGGACGGATAAAAGCCTGCGGATTAATAGAAAGCGATTCCATGCGGGTCTTGTCGCCCAGTATACTGCCGCCTGTACGCTGACTGGTAGGGTCAATGGCCAGTACTGCCAGCTTTTTGCCTTGCTCCTGAATCAGGTAGTTGCCGAATGACTCGATAAAGGTGCTTTTGCCCACGCCCGGCACGCCGGTTATACCTATCCGTACTGACCTTCCTGCATGCGGCAGCACTTGGTTGATCACGTCCTGCGCCAGGTCAAGGTCCGAAACCAGCCGGCTCTCCACGAGTGTGATGGCACGGCTCAGCATCACACGGTCACCGGCCAGAATGCCTGCTACATACTTATCAGCACTGAAACGTTTTGCCAAGGCGCTAAAGCTTTAGGTATAGAATCGATTACACTACAAATTTAGAATTAATGCGCAATCGAGCCAGTTTATTTGTGCGAAACTAAAAAGCCGAACATTATTGTCCGGCTTTTAAAAACTTACGGTTATTGCCTTATTTCACGTTGGCAGATCTTGCTGCGCCAGATCGTATACCCTGCGGGAAGTTGGGCAGGCCAAGGTCGCTTTTGCGACCACCCAAGTGCAGGCCTGTATCCACGTAACCGCTTTCTTTTCCTAGCGCGTTCGGCTTGTTGATCACACCGAGGTGAATATTGTCCTGCCGGGCCACATAGATTTTCCCATCAGGGCCAAGTTGCAAAGCGCCTATGCGCGGGCTGCCGGACGTGCCTACTACCACAGCCGACTTGGCAATGGCTGCTTCGTCGCCAGCCTGCAGATTGAATTGGATGACCTGCGCCTTACCGCCACCTTTGCCGTTGGCCGTGCCGTAAAGTTTGGTGCCATCCGGGGAGAAACACACGCCATACGCTTCCTCATAGCCTTTCAATAAAACAGGGTCGGACACTTCGCCTGTACTTCTGTTGAAGCGGAGAACTTCGAAATTGCTCTCGCTATCCCATAGAGCAGCGGCCAATCGGGTGCCATCCGGCGAAGGCACGAGGTAGCCGATGGCCTTACGGTGAGCGCCACCGTGCACGGTGCCCACATTGGTCATTACAGGTTGCATGCTCACGCCTTCGTCCGTTACCAGGTAGGCAATGTAAGCGTTGCTGTTCCAGCGATGGGCAATCACCCACCAGTCACGGTTGTTGCTGTGTCGGATAGCGGTCAGCTTTTCGGTGGCGGGTGCGATCATGAACACATTGCGGGCGGTAATTCCGCCGTTGCCTTCATCCTTGTTCATGTTCACCACACTGTAACGCAAGCCGTTGGATTGTGCCTGTATATCGGTTGTAAAGATGTAGAAAATACTGTCGCTGGCGGGCTTAGGTATAATCAGGGCAGATTGTGTGGAGGACTTCATGCCCATCAGGCCGTTGCCGTTTGGCATCACGCGGTGGTGTTTATTCCAGACGGTGATGCCATTGGTATAGAACAGCAGGTTGCCGTCTTTATCGGAGATAGTGGCACTGCCTTCTTCGGTGTGGAGTCTGCTGTTAACCACAGCCGTTACCGTGTCACCCCTGAAGATGAGTCCGGCTCCTTTGCCAAAGTACCAGTTGGAGGTTTCGCCTTGCGCAAGGGCGGTGAAGGTAACCAACGCCAAGGCCAGTGATGCTATAATAAGTTTAGGCTGAATCATAGAGCTATTTATGTGTATAACGCTCTTGTTGCAAACTGAGTGCCAGTTTAGGGCGCAATTTGCAGGATTAGGTATAGCAACCATGCCTCATGCCCGGTCAACAGGTCGAAATACAGCAGAACAGCTGCACTGTAAATCAGGTAATGCTAGCGGCGATTCAGTAGGTCAGGTTTCTGCTCTGCAATAGGACGTAGCTCCGGGTATAGCGATAAGAGTTTGAGGAACACACCGTTCGTCCAGCCAAAACCGTCCTGATTTGGGTACTCGCCTCCACCTGCCTCGAGATCGAGGTCTTCCACGTTGTACTTCTCTACCATCTTGCCGGTGTTTTCGTGCACTTCGGTGCCGAGTGTGATCCAACGGGTAGCAATGTCGCGGGCAAGGTCCTGGTGGTTATAATTGCGCAAGGCCTGTATGCTCATCCACTGCAGCGGAGCCCAGCCATTTGGTTTGTCCCATTGCTGGTCGGTGTGCACAAGGGTGGTAGCCAGCCCGCCTGGTTTCAGGAAATCGTTTTGCAGGCGCTCCGCCACGGCCGCTGCCTGTGGTCGTTTGGCCATGCAGAAATAGAGCGGGAATACTGCAGCCAGTGTAGGAACGTTGGTGGTGCTGCCCTTTACAAAATCATAATCGAAGAAAAAGCCCTCTGACTCATGCCATGTATACCTCAGCAAGGCTTTCCGGCGGGCTTTTGCCTTTTGACGGTATAGCCGGGCCTCGGAATTGTTGCCTTCCAGCTCAGCCACCTCGGCCAAGGTGAGCTCCATATGAAAGAGCAGGGAGTTAAGGTCTACGGGAATAATGTCGGTGGTATGGATAGTGCTCAGGTTTTGGGCATCGGCAAACCAGCGGCTGCTAAAATCCCAACCCGATTCGGCGGCTGCCCTTATGTGGCGGTATACCTCTTCTGGATTCCTACCGGACTGTTGCGCAATGTGCACATCTTCTTTAAAAGCCTCTGGGCGCGGTGCCGGCTGATCGTCCCAGTAACGGTTGAGTATGTTCCCATCGGGCAACAGCACCACGCGGCGATATGCAGGATTGGCTACAGTCAGCGACTCGGCTCCGTCCATCCAGAAGGCATATTCTTTACGAAGCGCCGTCCCGTATTTCAGCAGTACTTCTCTGCCCTTAACCTGTGTGAGCAGGTGCAGCATAAGGGCATAAAAAGGAGGCTGGGAACGACTGAGGTAATAGCTTCGGTTGCCGTTCGGTATGTGGCCGGTCGTGTTGATCAGGTGCGTGAAATTGTCGACCATGTTCTGAATCAGGCCAATCTCGCCACTGACCTGCAAGCCAAGCATGGTGAAAAAGCTGTCCCAGTAGTATATTTCCTGAAAGCGTCCGCCCGGCACCACGTAGGCACGCGGAAGGGGCAACAAGGAACCGCCGCTCTCGTCGGGACGTCGGGTCAGCACAGGCCAAAGCTGTTGTATATGGGCTGTTACGGACAGGCTGGTGTCGGTTGTAAAATCAGATGAGGGCTGTGTAGGCAGCATGAAGTGCTGCAGCACAAAGTCTTTTAAATCAAAGCCAGGTTGCTGGCGTTGTTCGCGATAAGCCTGCAGAATGAACTCCGGGGATTGCAGCGGCACGCAATCGGCAAAGGTTTTGGAGTCAGGGAAAACAGGCAGCAACTGTACGTCACTAAAAAGCTCTTCCAAATCAGTCTCAGGGCGGTACTGTGCCTGCGCATAAAATGGGGCAAATATATAGGATAGAAGCAAGAGACTCAGATTTAGTAGGAAGTATAATTTTTTTGATTTACCGTGCTTCATGATCAGTGTTTTTAATATGAATATTCGTTCATACGATATTTGAAGCAGGGAGTCAATTATACTATTCTGTAATCTGTTGCACAAATATTAGTTTGTGCATTTTCGTTTTTTCATAAATAGCTCACGTAATTTCTTAAAATTGTATTAAATCTGTTATTTATCGAAAAGGGTAACGCACAAAAGATACCTGTCCCATGGCGTCTTTTTCGTAGCGGGCCAAGGTATAAGGCGCAAACTCAGGGGCGATGTGCTGCTGCCCGGGCTGTACCTGTGCTGGTGCAGGCAGGCTGTTCAGAAAAAAGTAGACCCGTGTAGTGCCATATTTGGTATGGGGCATGTAGTTGCCATACTGCTCCATCTCTTGCCAAAGCGTGTCAGCCACTGTTACGGCATAGATCCGCACAATCGGGCCAGTGTTATTCTCGTTGCGGTAAAAGGCTACTTCCTTGAAATCACCTTTCAGATCATCGACGCTGGGCTGGGAAAAGGAGTCGTAGATGAAGTAGACGATAAGGACAGCGGTTATGGCGAGGAGTATGTGTTTTAGTTTCATGGTGGAGGATACAATTTGAATTTGCAGATACAAATTTAGGATATCCTAACTTAACCCTTACTCATCTCCAAAGTAATCTATATCAATTCTTTTTACCTCATAGATAGATTCAGTTGCAACGCCTAAGTTATAATCGATCATGTACTGCGAGAGTTGCTCTCCATCAATTAAAACTATTTTAGTTTCATTGCGTGGAGTATAAGCTTTTGCGTCGGGTGTAAAACGGGAAGTGGTAATAAAAACTCCTTTCTTAGCACCATGGCCTGCTAAGGCACCTACGAAGCCTTGTACATCAGGTCTACCTACTGGATTGTTACTGTTCCACCTTTTAGCTTGGATATAAATAACATCAAGACCCAATTTGTCTTCTTTGATAATACCATCTATACCGCCGTCACCGCTTTTGCCAAGTGCTCTACCTGCATCTCTTAGTGAGCCTCCATAACCCATTTTAACTAATAGTTCCACGACAAGCTTTTCAAAGAATGAGGGCGGTAAACTTTGAATTTTATTGAGCAGTTCCTGAGCAAGAGCTTTACGTATAGCTAAATAAGCCAAATCCATTGTCTCTTCTGGAGTTTTGCCATTGTCTTCCTCATCTAATACCGTGACTAATTCACCGTTATTTCGTGGACTATTGTCTATGCTTTTAAACTCTCGGAATTCGGGAAACCGTGTAAGATAGTTGTTGCAAAGTTTATCAGGTTTAGTAGATAATACTTCTAGTCCACGCTGTGTTATTTTGAAGTGTGCTCTTTTAGTTGCTTCTAAAAGGAGCGCTTTCTTAAAATAAGTTATGGCCCAACCTGTACGGTTCCTAATGATTGGCTCTTTTCCACTTGGAATAACTTCATTCTTTTCCTCTTCGGTAAGTTTAAAGTAGTTTGCAAGGTATGCAGTAGCATCTTTACTAGAGTGTTCCTCGTAGTTGCTAGAAAACTTAAGCAAAGGGAGCATTAGAGTTTGAAAATCAGGAATTGCCATATAAACAGGTTATATATTTAAATTCCAATATAAAACAAAAACCCATGCTGAGCAATTTGCTAGCATGGGTTTTAAGATTTATAGAATAAAAAACTTACTCCACCACTCTCCTTATCAATTGCTCCAGAATGTTCTGAGCCGCTACCGAGATGATCGTTCCCGGGCCAAACACCCCGGCTGCACCGGCTTTGAACAGGAAATCATAGTCTTGGGCAGGTATAACACCACCTACAATAACCATGATGTCTTCGCGGTCGAGTTTGCGAAGCTCCTCGATCAGCTGTGGTACCAGTGTTTTGTGGCCGGCTGCCAGCGAGGATACGCCCACCACGTGCACGTCGTTTTCGGCGGCTTGCATGGCTACTTCAGCCGGCGTCTGGAACAGTGGGCCGATGTCCACGTCGAAGCCGAGGTCTGCGAAGGAGGTAGCGATTACCTTGGAGCCGCGGTCATGCCCGTCCTGCCCCATTTTGGCGACCATGATGCGCGGTCGGCGGCCTTCCAGTTCCTCGAACTGATCGGCCAGCACCTTGGCCCGCTCAAAGTTCTCGTCGTCGGAGAGCTCGGCAGAATAGATGCCTGAAATGGATCGTATCACAGCTTTGTGTCTTCCGTAAATTTTCTCGAGTGCGTCTGAAATCTCGCCTAATGTAGCACGCAGACGAGCTGCGTTCACAGCCAGCTCCAGTAAGTTACCTTCACCGGATTCAGCGGCAACTGTCAGGGCTTGCAGTGCCTCTTCCACCGCTTGGTTGTCACGGCTTTCTTTTACCTGTGCCAGTCTTCTCAGTTGCGATTCTCTTACGGCCGTATTGTCGATGTCGAGAATATCGATTTCCTGAATCTGGTCCGGACGGTACTTGTTCACCCCAACGATCACGTCTTTGCCGGAGTCGATGCGGGCCTGCTTGCGGGCAGCGGCCTCTTCGATGCGCATTTTCGGCAAACCGGTCTCGATGGCTTTGGCCATGCCTCCCAGTTCCTCTACTTCCTGAATCAACTCCCAGGCTTTGTGGGCAATCTCGTGCGTGAGTGCCTCTATATAATAGGAGCCACCCCACGGATCGACCACCTTCGTGATGTTAGTTTCCTGTTGCAGGTAGATCTGGGTGTTGCGGGCAATACGTGCCGAGAAGTCGGTTGGTAGTGCGATGGCCTCGTCGAGGGCGTTAGTGTGCAAGCTCTGAGTGCCACCCAAAGCAGCGGCCAAAGCCTCCACGCAGGTACGGGTCACATTGTTGAACGGGTCCTGCTCGGTGAGGCTCCAGCCGGATGTTTGGCAGTGTGTGCGCAGCGCCAGCGATTTCGGGTTTTTTGGGTTAAATTGCTGGATCAGCTTGGCCCACAACATACGGGCAGCACGCATTTTGGCTATCTCCATGAAGTGGTTCATGCCGATAGCCCAGAAAAAGGAGAGGCGCGGGGCGAATACATCGATGTCCATACCTGCCTTTAAGCCGGTGCGCACATACTCCAGGCCATCAGCCAAGGTATAGGCCAACTCAATGTCGGCAGTGGCGCCCGCTTCCTGCATGTGGTAACCCGAAATAGAGATGGAGTTGAAGCGCGGCATGTTCTGAGAAGTATACTCAAAGATATCCGCGATGATTTTCATGCTCGGCTCCGGCGGGTAGATGTAGGTGTTGCGCACCATGAACTCCTTCAGGATGTCGTTCTGGATGGTGCCGCTCAGTTGCTCCGGCGTAACGCCCTGCTCTTCAGCAGCCACAATGTAAAAAGCCATGATGGGCAGCACGGCCCCGTTCATGGTCATCGAAACCGACATATCGTTCAATGGGATCTGGTCGAAAAGGATCTTCATGTCCTCAACCGAGTCAATCGCGACACCAGCTTTGCCCACATCGCCCACCACCCTCGGATGGTCGGAGTCGTAACCGCGGTGCGTGGCCAAGTCAAAGGCTACGGAAAGGCCTTTTTGGCCGCCCGCCAGGTTGCGACGATAAAAGGCGTTGGATTCTTCAGCGGTGGAAAAACCGGCATACTGGCGGATAGTCCAGGGTTTCTGCACATACATTGTGCTGTAAGGGCCGCGCAGGTAGGGCGGCAGACCAGCGGCAAAGTCCAGGTGCTCAAAAGATTGTACGTCCTCGGAGGTATAGTAACTTTTGAGCGGAATCTGCTCAGCGGTTTTCCAGTCCTTCGGCTGTAGCGGGTCTTTGGGGCCATGCGCTGCCGAGGCTACCTTGCTGATATCTATTTTCGAAAAGTCAGGTTTCATGTAATTGAGTTTTGAATGAGTGATTGAGTGAATGAGTGAGTAGGGTTTCCATCAATTCATTCGCTCATCAAAATCCAGTTATATTCTTAATAATTTCAGAATGGGTCACTAAGGGAATATGCTTCAGTAAATTCACTCAATCACTCATTCACTAATTCAGTCACTGTTTAACTCGCGTGCTCGGAGGTGATGACCCAGCGGCCATTGATTTTTTTCCAGAGCTGCGACGAGACGCCGCCCATCAACTTTTTGCCCTGCAGGTCGATCTGCCAGCGGTATACATAATACACGGTTTCCGGGCCTACCTGCTCGATGTGGAGCGGCTCGTAGGTATACTCACCCATCTTGCTGCGGTCGGTGAAGTCATTCTGAAACATTTCCAGCACTTCTTTCCAGCCTTTTTCAGTGCCGTTGCGGCTGATCCAGAGCATGTCCGGCGACTCCCAGTAAAAGTCCATGGCCTTTTCCAGATCACCATTGTTCCAGGCGGCCAGTTGCCCCTCGAGGGCTTGCTTTACTTCTGTTGTTGCGTCAGCCATAGCGATGCGTTCGTTTTTGGTGGTTTTACCTTTAGGGATTGTGCAGGAAGTCACCGCTATACCTGTTAATAGGACAGCGGCGGCAAAATGCTTAGTTAGTCTGGTTGTCCTCATCCCGTGATATCCTTTTGTGCACCAGCTCCAGGATAGTGGACATGTCGCAGTCTTCGAATATGAATTCATCATAACCGTGCGCCACCAATTCCTCTTTCATGTGCTGCGGGTCGTCGGCCATGATAATGGTAGGTTTGGCTTTATGCTCACGCAGTCGCGGTCCGAATTCACGGGCATAGGTATTTTCAGATACTGAAACGACTACCACTTCGGCAGCAGCGTGCAATAGTCTGTCAGCAGCTTCCTGCACATCGTTATACTGCTGTATCTCGGTTTCAAAACCGGCACAGCTGAAAAACTCCTGGGCAAACGATGCGTTGAGATGGCGCTTCTCTGATTTTCCGATCACGGCCACCACGGCTTTTGGGCGGCGCTTGCGCTTGCGCAGGTGCAGCTCCGTCGCCATGCGTATAACCTCGGTCGGGTAGGCGGCGCGGGTCGTGTCAAAATCGGCATGCTGGATCAGCTCCTCCGGGTCGAAGTCAATCTTCTCTTTCGGGTTCGGGTATTTGTTGGTGCCGACCAATACCTCGCGGCCGGTGGCAATATTCCTGAATTTTTTGCGGCTCACCGCTGTGATAGAGCTCAGGATAAAGCCGCTTTCGTAGGCCGCTTCGAAACCGCCTTTCGTCTCCACTTCCTTGAAAAGCTCCCATGCTTTGGTAGCCAGCTCGTTGGTGAGTGTTTCCAGGTAATAAGAGCCGGCGGCAGGGTCCACGGCTTTGTCCAGGTATGACTCCTCTTTAAGGATGATGGACACGTTGCGGGCAATGCGCTCTGAGAACTCATCGGATGACCGGAAAGTATAGTCAAAGGGCATAACCGTAAGCGAGTCGCATCCGGAGAGAACCGCCGACATGGCTTCCGTGGTCACGCGCAGCATGTTCACGTAGGGGTCGAGTGTGGTTTGGTACCAGCTGGAGGTGATGCTGTGAATGCGGAGCTTGGCGGCCAGCGCCGGCTCGGCCTTGTAAGCTTCTACCACGGCCGCCCATAGCAGGCGCAGGGCCCGCAGCTTGGCAATCTCGAAAAAATAATTGGTGCCCGTTCCCACGCAGAAATGCATGTTGCGCAGCACCGATTCCAATGGCTCGCCGGCTGCGGTCAGGCGGTCTGCATAAGCCACAGCCGCACTCAGGGTATAGGCTACTTCCTGGGTGAGCGAAGCGCCAATGCTGCTGAAGTTGGTGCCGCAAATTGAAATGCCGTAGAAGTCGCTGCTGTCCTTGGTCAGGTCCAGTATTTTGGTGATGGCTTTGCCTTCCTTATCTGATAATTCGCCTTTGCCGGTCATCGGGTCGTAGTTCACGAAACCCTTCAGGTTACGGTGCGAGATGTGCTGGTCAGCAAGCAAGGTATAGAGTCGCTTCAGGAAAGCGTCCGGCGTGCTGCTCAGAGTATAGCTGACCGTGTGCTTTGTCAGGTCGATGTTCTCTAGCAGGTATGCGGTGTCAAAAGCCTGTTGATCTTCAATGTTGAAGTGTATGCCGTCAGCGCCTCTGCCAAGTGCGTCAGCTGCCTTGTCGATAGCGGGTCTGCCGTTGCCTTGTGCTTTTATCTGCTGTATGTTCAGCCAGTTGTTGTCGCTGCCAACGTTACCCCGCAGAAAGGGGAAGTCGCCTGGCTTGTGATTTGTAAAAGGAAGGTGCTGAATGTCTTCGCGGGTATAATAGGGCTTGATGGATATGCCCTCATAGGTCTTCCAGGTCAGTTGCTCGAGAGGGGTTTCGCGCAGGTCTTTTTGTGCGCGGGCCGCCCACTCGGCTGCCGTGGCAGGCGTGAATTCTGAGAATAGCTTCTGCTCGTCAGTCATCGTGTATGGGTGTTATTTCCTGTAAATATATACTTTCTCTGGCAGCTTATAAAAACTCAGGGAAAGGTATAGCGGTTTTCTGGCTGCGTTTTTACTCTACGTGCGCAGCCAGCCGCTGGTATAGCCAGAAACCTAAAAGAAGCCAGACGATCAGGATGGCAGCGCCCATGATGTAGTTCGGCTTCCGCTCCTGTAACGCATGCCTGGCTTTTGCGCGGTATTCCTGCACCACCTCGTCAGGTAGAAGCCTGATGGAGAGCCAGATACCCAGCGGCAGCAGAATGAGGTCGTCGAGGTAGCCCAGCACGGGTATAAAGTCCGGGATGAGGTCGATGGGGCTGAAGGCGTAGGCAACCGTAACAATCACAACCACCTTGGCGATGAAGGGGACCCGCGGGTCGCGATAGGCCAGGTATAAGGTATAAATATCCTCCTTGAGTTTACGGACTTTTGCTTTCCACTGCTGCAGCATAGGACGTTGTACGTTCGTGCCGAAAAAACTGTAGCTTTATACCTGTAAGTATCAGAAAACAAGTAACAAGGCATCCTGCAACAGAGTCGTTTCAGGTTTGCCGTGTAACTTATCCCTATTCAGATTCCATATGAAAAATAAACTGACACGCCTGCGTTATACCTTGCCGATTTGCCTTGTCCTAAGCTTTATGGCTACAGGTACGTCCCTGGCGCAAAATGATAAGCTGACTGCCCGCGCCCATGCCCTGGCCGACAAAATGGAGCCCAAAGTGATCGAATGGCGTCGCGACTTCCATCAAAATCCGGAACTGGCAAACCGAGAGAAACGGACAGCCGACAAGGTAGCCCAGCATTTGAAATTGTTGGGTATGGAAGTGCAGACAGGTATAGCGCATACAGGCGTGGTAGGGATACTGAAAGGTGGCAAACCCGGTCCGGTAGTAGCATTGCGTGCCGATATGGATGCGCTGCCTGTAACCGAACGGGTGGAGGTGCCCTTTGCCTCCAAAGTACGCACCACGTTCAATGGGCAGGAAGTAGGGATAATGCACGCCTGCGGCCACGATGCCCATACGGCCATGCTGATGGCCACGGCTGAGATATTGGCAGGTATGAAGAACGACCTGGCTGGCACGGTGAAGTTTATCTTTCAACCCTCTGAAGAAGGTGCGCCCGCCGGAGAGGAGGGGGGGGCCAGCCTGATGATAAAAGAAGGCGTGCTCGACGAAGGACCCAAACCGGAAGTGATCTTTGGGCTGCATTTGAACTCTCAGGCAGAGGTAGGGCAAGTGCTTTATCGTCCGGGAGGGATTATGGCCAGCGCCGATGTTTTCCGGATCAAAGTAAAAGGCAAGCAGGTACACGGGGCAAACCCTTGGGATGGTATAGACCCGATTGTGGTGTCGGCACAAATCGTGACGGGTCTGCAGACCATCGTGAGCCGGCAAGTGCAGTTGACGGAAGACCCCGCCGTGGTGAGTGTGGGCATGATACAGGGCGGCGTGCGCAACAACATCATTCCGGAGGAGGTGCTGATCGAGGGAACTATTCGCGCTTTCAGCCCCGAGATGCAGACGCAGATTCATGAAAAGATAAAACGCACCGCCACCAAGATCGCAGAAAGTGCCGGGGCTACTGCCGAGGTAAGCATACAGCGCATGGCGCCGGTCACCTTCAACGATCCTGCCCTGACTGACCGCATGTTGCCAACGCTGCAGACGGCCATTGGGCGCGACAAGGTGGTGCAGATGAAACCAGTCACCATCGCCGAGGACTTCGCCTTTTACCAGCAGAAGATACCTGGGCTATTTCTGTTCATTGGCGGCATGCCCAAAGGGCAAGACCCCAAAACCGCTCCGGCACACCACACCCCGGATTTCTTTATCGATGAGAGCAGCATGAAGACAGGTATAAAAACCCTGACGAGCCTGACGCTGGATTACATGGCCGGGAAAGGGAAGAAGTAAAAGCCCATTTCTAAGTGTCGGGTAGGTTGCTTTGGTTTGAGTCACCTCATCATATAGCAAAAATGGATGTAATTGGCTGTCAGTGTAGAAATAAGGCGCTTATAAAATCTTGAAATTTTATAAGCGCAGCAAGCTTGCCGGAGCCCTGTAATGTTGATAACTTTGGGGATAATTACAGCAGCATCCCATGAAGCTTCCTCTTTTCAAACACCTCTCCGGAGTAGCCTTGGCCCTGAGTCTGGTCGCCTGCCAGCGGCCCTTGCAGCCCGCGGCCAATCTGAGCGAAACGGATGTAGCCGTTGACCACAACATCGCCGCCGACCCGGCCGTGGAGGCAATAGTAGCCCCATACCGTGAGGAGGTGACTGTGAAAATGTCAGAGGTGGTGGGGACAGCGCCCGTGGCTTTGGGAAAAGGAGACTACGAGTCGCCGCTCGGCAACTTTGTGGTGGACCTGCAACTGGCCCAAAGCGAACCAGTCTACGGCAAGCCCATCGACCTGTCATTGACGACCGAAGGCGGTTTGCGGGTGCCGCTTCCGAAAGGAGAAATCACAACCGGCCATATTTTTGAGCTCATGCCTTTCGAAAATGAGCTGGTGGTGCTGACGCTGCGTGGCGAAACGGTGAAGCAGTTGTTTAACGATGCGGCCGCGCGCAAGATCATCTACATCGGCAATGCGACCTACACGGTGGCTGACGGCAAGGCCACTGACATCCGAATCAAAGGCCAGCCTTTTGACCCTGGCAAGACCTATACCTTGGTGACGTCCGATTACCTGGCTGGCGGCGGCGATAACCTCACTTTGCTCAAGAACCCTGTAAAGTATGAGAAACTGGGCCTCATGCTGCGCGACGCCATTCACCAGCAGATAAAACAACTGACGACCGCCGGCAAACAGGTAACTGCGCCGGCCGGAAAGCGCGTGACTGTTCTCCGATAACCTATACCTGAGCCATGAAAAGAAGAGACTTTATAAAGCACACGGCAGTAGGGGCGGCAGGTATAAGCATGCTGGGCCTGCCCTTTTCGGCGGCGGCCGCCCGCGAAGGTATAAAACTGACCATCCTGCACACCAACGACCAGCACTCGCGCATCGACCCCTTTCCGGATGATGGCCGCAGGTATGGCGGTATGGGCGGCATGGCCCGCCGTGCCACGCTCATCGACAGCATACGACAGCAGGAACCCAACGTGCTCTTGCTCGACTCGGGCGACATCTGGCAAGGCACGCCCTATTTCAATTTCTTTGAAGGAGAGCTCGAGTACAAACTTATGACCCAGATGAAGTACGACGCGGCCACGCTCGGTAACCACGACTTCGATATCGGGCTCGAAGGGTTGCAAAAACAGCTGCCCCTGGCGGGCTTTCCTTTTCTGACCGCTAACTACGACTTCTCCAAAACCATTTTGAAGAACCGTTTTCAACCTTACAAGGCGTTCGAAAAGCAAGGTATACGGATAGGCATTTTCGGTTTGGGCATAGAGCTGGAAGGGTTGGTGAGCAAAAAGATGTATGGCGAGACCATATACCTGGACCCCGTGGAGAAAGCCCGTGAGATGGTGCAGGCCCTGCGCGAAAAGGAGAAATGCCATTTGGTTGTCTGTCTCTCGCACCTCGGGTATAGCTACAACACCGAAAAGATAGACGACCGCAAGCTGGCACAGCAAGTGAGCGGCATCGACCTGATACTGGGTGGCCATACCCATACCTTCCTGGAAAAACCGGAGGTGCTGCGCCACGAAAACGGCCATGAGACCATGATTAACCAAGTGGGCTGGTCTGGGCTGTTTTTAGGGCGAGTCGACTTCATATTTAACAGAAAATCAAAGCGAAGTACAGTTATTAACACGGCTGCTTTGCCTGTGGATAACCCTGTATTAACTTCGTGAATAAATAATTTTTTGTTTAGAATAATTTAATCAAATTTGTAACCCCCCGCCGTAAAGGAGAGGTTTGTTTCACCAAACGAATCTTAGTGAGTTTTGGAAAATTGGATGATAAAAGACTGTTCAACAGTATGGAGTAACTGTCTACAGGTAATAAAGGAAAATATTGGCGAGCAGAGCTTCAAAACCTGGTTCGAACCAATCAAGCCTTTGTCCCTGCGCGACAACGTGCTGACCATACAAGTGCCTAGCCAGTTCTTTTACGAATGGCTGGAGGAGCACTATGTAGGTCTTTTGAAAAAAGTGATTTACCAGGAGCTGGGAAGCGAGGGGCGACTGGAGTATTCTATTATCGTGGACCGTGGCAACGAGGCGAACAAACCGCAGACGGTCAATATCCCTACCAAGAAAATACCGCAGGCCGTGGTTAACTCTTACCGGCCGGAGCAGAACTTTATCAAGAGCCCGTTCGAGTCGAAGACTATCGACCGCAACTTTTTGAACTCGCAGCTCAACGGAGCTTATACCTTTGAGAACTACATCGAAGGAGACTGTAACCGCCTGGCACGCTCAGCCGGTTATGCCGTGGCCAACAAGCCGGGCACGACTTCCTTTAACCCCTTGATGGTATACGGTGGCGTAGGATTGGGCAAAACGCACCTCGTGCAGGCCATCGGCAACCACATCAAAAACAGCAACCCCGATAAGTTCGTGCTCTATGTGTCTTCTGAGAAATTCGTGAATCAGTTCATCGAGTCGCTCAAGACCAACAACGTGCAGGACTTCGCCAACTTCTACCTGCTGGTGGATATCCTGATCATCGACGACGTGCAGTTCCTGAGCGGCAAAGAGAAGACGCAGGAAATGTTCTTCCACATCTTCAACCACCTGCACCAGTCCGGCAAGCAGATCGTCATGACCTCCGACTGTCCGCCGCGTGATCTCAAAGGCTTGGAGGAGCGTCTGTTGTCCCGCTTTAAATGGGGCCTCACCGCCGACCTGCAGAGCCCGGATTTCGAGACGCGTATGGCTATCATCCAGAAAAAGATGCAAGGCGACGGCATTGATATTCCGGACAACGTGGTGGAGTACCTAGCCTACAGCGTGGATACCAACGTGCGTGAACTGGAAGGCGTACTGATCTCGCTTATCGCGCAATCTTCATTAAATAGAAAAGAAATTGACCTGGAGCTTGCCAAGCAGGCCCTGAAGCATATTATTGAGGATGTGGAGACTGAGGTGAACCTCGACTTCATCCAGAAAACCGTGGCGGAGTACTTCCAGGTAAGTTTGGATTCGCTCAAGGCCAAGACTCGTAAGAAAGAGATCGTGACGGCACGCCAGGTGGCTATGTACTTTGCCAAGGAGTTCACGAGCCATTCGCTCAAGTCGATTGGTTACCATTTCGGCGGCCGCGACCACAGTACCGTGATTCACTCGGTGCAAACTGTTTCGGACCTGATCGACACCGACAAGAAATTCAAGGTGAGCATTCAGGAGCTTCAGAAGAAATTCAAATCAAAGGCAGG
This sequence comes from Pontibacter aquaedesilientis, assembly GCF_014773225.1. Classification (GTDB taxonomy): domain Bacteria; phylum Bacteroidota; class Bacteroidia; order Cytophagales; family Hymenobacteraceae; genus Pontibacter; species Pontibacter aquaedesilientis. The sequence continues at coordinate 84,977 of NZ_JACXAJ010000008.1, forward strand.
CTAACCTATACCTGTGTCCTAAAAACTGAAGAAGGCCATACCTGCAGGTATGGCCTTCTTTATTTGTGGCTTCTAAGTATGTATTTCCTAGGAGGGAATATTAGCTTCCGTTATTTCAAAATTGTGCACGGTAGAAAGCTCACGCAAACGGCTCTTTATTTTCTCGATATCTCTTTTTTTGCGCACCTGCTTCAGGTCCAGGTATAGCTTGTTGCCGTCGCGCTGCGTGATGCGCAGAGCCATAGGCGAAACGTGTATAGCGGCAATGTCAGGTATAGCCGTTATCATTTTGGAGCGGAACACACCATTCTTTTGCACGATGTACTCGGGCGTCACCTCAATGTAAGACTGAATGCCAAAAACAGAGGTATTCTGCAAAATCACATAACCCAAGAAAATCACTGCCAGCCCGAAGAAGATGTAATACAGATAATTCTGATCATTGGTCGGGTTTTCGGTTAGCAGCAACATGGTGGCCCAGGCCAACCAAAAGAGGGTGAGCACGAGCTGAACCGTGAACGAGAGCTTAGCATTGCGCGACGGGCTTAACTGTACAAAAAGCGACGATCTTGCATTACCTGCAGTGGGCATAGAAGGATGTTAAAGTGAAACAAACGAGCACAGTCTAAGTGCAAGCTGCAATATAGTAAATTTATTTTTTTAGTGCAGCAGTCAAAATAATCTCCGGCACTGCTCCCAACGCTTTTGAGATCGGGCATTTCGCCTTTGCCTCCTGCGCAAGCTTCTGAAACTCCTCGTCTTCTATTTCTGGCACACTGGCTTCGGTGTTCAGTTCGATTTTCATCACATGCGGTCCACCGTCTTTTTCACCTAAGTGTACGGTTGCCACCGTGCGGATAGTCTCAGGCTGATAATTTGCCTTCTCAAGCAAGGCGCTCAGGAACATGGAGAAGCAACCGGAGTGTGCTGCGCCAATCAACTCCTCAGGATTGGTGGCAGAGGTATCATCGCCAAAGCGGGACGCGAAGGTATAGCTAACCTTGAAGTGGCCGGTGCCTGATTCTACTTCTCCCGACCCGTTTTTCAGGCCTTTGTTCCATTGGGCTTTTGCTGTGCTTTTTTTCATGTCTGTTGTTTTAAGTATTGGTTTTTAGATGAATATAGTACCTATAAACTGCCTGATCGGTTTTTTTGTTAGACGAAAGTACCCCTAAGCGGGCAAAACATGGCAATTGATTATGGCATTGCCCGTTTATCTGGCTATATTTACCTTCTTTAAAAGCAGAAATTTATGGGTGTGAAAGCATGGCTCAGTAAGCCGCTTGCCGCTTACGTGCACAGAAAACACCAGGCCTGGATACAAAACCCGGTAGCAGCACAGCAGGCCGTTTTTGATAAGATAATTAAGAAAGCCCAGCATACGGCATTTGGCCGTGAGCACCGCTTTTCAGAAATAAAGACGCATGCCGACTTTGTGAAGGCTGTGCCTGTGCGCGACTACGAAGGACTGGCTGATTATTTTAACCGGGTAAAAGAAGGAGAAAGCGATATTCTCTGGCCTGGAAAGCCGCTATACCTGGCCAAAACCTCCGGTACCACGTCCGGCGCCAAATACATTCCGATCACAAAAGACTCGATACCGAACCACATCAACGGGGCTAAAGATGCCCTGCTGTCTTACATCCACGAAACAGGCAACGCCAGCTTTCTGGATGGCAAGTTGATTTTTCTGTCGGGTAGCCCGGTGCTGGAGCAGGTAGGCGGTATAAACACCGGCCGTCTGTCTGGCATCGTAAACCACCACGTGCCCGGCTACCTGCGCACCAACCAACTGCCGAGCTACGAGACCAACTGCATCGAAGACTGGGAAACCAAACTCGACGAGATCATCGAGGAAACCATCGAGCAGGACATGACGCTCATTTCAGGTATACCGCCCTGGGTGCAGATGTATTTCGACAAGCTGATCCGGCAGACCGGCAAGCCGATCAAAGATATTTTTCCTAATTTTTCGCTGTTCGTGTACGGTGGCGTAAATTTTGAGCCATACCGCAAGAAACTGTTCGAGTCGATTGGCAAGGAAGTGGACTCTGTCGAAACATTTCCGGCCTCTGAGGGTTTTTTTGCCTACCAGAACGAGCAGCATGACAAGGGGCTTTTGCTCCTGCTGAACGCCGGTATCTTCTATGAGTTTATACCTGCAGGAGAATATTTCAATGAGAACCCGACCCGCCTGACCATTGGGGAGGTAGAGCCCAATGTGAATTATGCCCTCGTGATCAGCAGCAATGCCGGTTTGTGGGCCTACTCTATCGGCGACACGGTGAAGTTTACGTCGGTGAAGCCTTATAAAGTAATCGTGAGTGGCCGCATCAAGCACTTTATCTCGGCTTTTGGCGAGCACGTGATAGGCGAGGAGGTAGAGAAGGCCATGCAGCGCACCATGGAGAAGTACCCAACCGTGGAGTTGGTGGAGTTTTCGGTGGCTCCTTATGTGAGCCAGGACCAGGGACAGTCCTACCACGAGTGGCTGGTCGAGTTTTCGAACCCACCGAGCGATCTGGACGCTTTCGGAAAGGAGCTGAACATGCAGCTGCAGAAGCTCAACACCTATTATGATGATCTGATAACGGGGCATATTCTGCAAGACCTTCAGATTAAGCCGCTGCCCATGGGTACGTTCCGCAACTACATGAAGTCGCAGGGCAAACTCGGAGGGCAAAATAAAGTGCCGCGCCTCAGCAACGACCGCAAATTGGCCGAAGGGCTAATCGAAACGGCCGGCATACTTAACGCTAACAGTTGATAATGAAACGAATTGCCATACTCGGCTCCACCGGCTCCATCGGCACGCAGGCCCTGGAAGTGATCGGGGCCCACCCTGCAAGTTTTGAGCTTGAGGTCATCACGGCCAACAACAACGCCGATTTACTGATAGCCCAGGCCCTGGCTTTTAAACCGAATGCGGTCGTAATCGCGAATGAAAGCCTGTACGAGCAGGTGCGCTACGCCCTGCAGCACGAGGACATCAAGGTATACGCCGGGGCAAATGCACTTTGCGCTGTGGTGGAGATGGGCACTGTGGACATGGTGCTTACCGCCATGGTGGGCTATGCCGGTCTGCAACCAACCATACGCGCCATCAAAGCCGGCAAAGAGATTGCCCTGGCCAACAAAGAAACGCTGGTGGTGGCAGGTCAGCTGATCACCGACCTGGCCCGTCAGCAGGGCGTCAACATTTACCCGGTAGACTCCGAGCACAGCGCTATTTTCCAGTGCCTAGCCGGCGAGTTTCATAACCCTATCGAGAAGATTATCCTGACTGCGTCCGGTGGACCATTCAGGGGCCGAAAAGCCGATGAGTTGCGCCAAGTGACAAGAGCACAAGCGCTCAAGCACCCGAACTGGGAGATGGGCGCCAAGATCACCATTGACTCGGCATCGCTCATGAACAAAGGTTTGGAGGTGATTGAGGCGAAGTGGCTTTTTGGGCTACGGAACGACCAGATCGAAGTAGTGGTGCATCCGCAATCCATCATCCATTCGCTGGTGCAGTTTGAGGATGGCTCTATTAAGGCGCAGCTGGGGCTGCCGGATATGAAACTGCCGATCCAGTATGCGCTGGGCTACCCGAACCGACTCAAATCCGACTTTCCCCGTTTCAGCTTCCTGGACTACCCGCAACTCACCTTCGAGCAGCCTGACCTGGAGACCTTCCGCAACCTGCAGCTCGCTTTCGATGCGATGGAGCGTGGGGGTAACATGCCGTGCATTCTCAACGCAGCCAATGAAGTTGCCGTAACAGCCTTCCTGCGCGAGGAGGTGGGCTTCCTGGAGATGTCCGATATCATCGAAAGCAGTATGGCAAAAGTTGCGTATATTGCGAATCCTTCTTACGAAGACTATGTTACAACAGACAGGGAGACGCGCGCTCATGCGGCAGAAGCAGTTAGCAAACGAAGCCATTAAAGCACGTTATTCATTGTCAAACAATCATCTGTTCTAAATTTATTTCTATTAAATGGATATTTTAATTATGGTGGGCCAGCTCATTTTGGGCCTGACAATATTGGTCGGATTGCATGAGCTGGGACATATGTTGGCTGCCAAGTGGTTTGGCATGCGCGTCGAGAAATATGCGATCGGTTTCCCACCCAAGATATTTAGTAAGAAGGTAGGCGAAACAGAATATATGCTGGGCCTGATTCCGCTGGGAGGTTTTGTGAAGATATCCGGTATGGTGGATGAATCGTTGGATACAGAGGCTCTGAAGAAAGACCCGGAGCCATGGGAATTCCGCGCCAAACCAGCCTGGCAGCGCCTGATTGTGATGATGGGCGGTATTATCGTGAACGTGATCACAGGTATAGTGATCTTCATCGCACTGACTTACAGCTATGGGGAGAGCTATCTGCCCGCCAAAGAAGTGAAGTATGGCGTACAGCCAAACGAGATCGGGCAGGACATTGGTTTCCAGACCGGCGATAAGATTGTGGCCGTGAATGGTCAGCCTCTGGAGAAATTCGAGGATGTGTATTCGATGGACATGCTGCTTGGCCGCGACGCTTTCTATACCGTGGAACGCAACGGCGACCGCATCAACATCCCTATACCTGCCGACTTTATGGATCGCATGGCCGACAACAAGGAGCGTATGTTCTTTGTGCAGCCGCGTGTACCGTTTGTTGTAGGCGAGGTTGCACCAAGCAGTCCTGCCTCTAAAGCTGGCCTACAGTCCGGAGATTACATTAAGCGTATTAACGGAGAAAGCACCCAGTTCTTTACCGAGTTCCAGGCCGTCATGCAGAAGTATGCTGGCAAGCCAGTAACGATAGAAGTGGAGCGTAACAATGAGCTGGTGGTTCTTGAAACCACGGCGAATGAGGACGGAACCCTGGGCTTTTACCAAAAGCCGCTTCTGGAGTACGCCACCCGCGACTATAGTTTGGGTGAGGCCATTCCGCTGGGTACCAACCAGGCCTTCGGAGTGATCACGGCCAACCTGAAAGGCTTCGGCAAGATTTTCCGCGGCGAGGTATCGGCTTCTAAGTCATTGAGCGGACCGATCGGTATAGCCCAGATTTTTGGCGACACTTTCAACTGGTATAAATTCTGGTCGATTACAGGTATGCTGTCGATGGTGCTGGCCTTTATGAACTTCCTGCCTATACCTGCACTGGACGGCGGCCACGTTGTATTTTTGACATATGAGATGATCAGCGGTCGCAAGCCGTCGGATAACTTTTTAGAAAACGCCCAAAAAGTGGGCATGGTTTTATTGTTGGGCTTAATGGCTTTTGCTATATTTAACGATGTGTTCAAGATAATCTTCTAACCAAAGATTCCCCTATGAAAACCTTCGTGAAATATGCCCTGGCAACAGTTGCCCTTATTTTTATTTTTGCATTTAATCAGGCCGGTGCTACACCCGTAGCATCGGCCTTTTCATTTTCCCAGCATAAGGCCGTATCAGACAGCGTGTATGTTGTGCAGCAGGGTGAGACCTATTACAGCCTGTCGCGCCGTTTCAACATTCCACTAGATTCGCTGCAGAAATGGAATGGTACAAAGTTGCAGATGGGGCAGAAGCTATACCTGACCAGCCGCAAGCCGCAGGCGAAAGCAGTAGCCACCAAGCCAGCCACAGCCTCTAAACCGGTTGCCGCTGCAACAACGACTAAGGCTGCAACACCGGCCACAGCCAAGCCTGCCACCGCCGCCAAGCCAGCTGCAGCTATGGGCACTGGCCCGGCCCGCACCCAGGAAAGTACATCTGCCTCGGCTTCTACGCTGCCCTCACTCGAAAGCAAGGTAAAGCAACGCATCCTGGTTGTTCCGTTCGACCCATACCTGTACTTCTCCGATGCCGACGATGAAATAGCCCGTCACTCCAAGATCCCACGCCAGAATGTGCGGCACGTGTTCAGGGGGAGGCTCAATGCCATGTTGGCGCCTGATGGCTACGAGACCATCAACCTGCTGGGCGGGGTATACCGCGATAGTGTGAGCGAGCTCAGCACCCTGTACAAATCATTGAACTACGGCTATCAGGATAACAAACAATCCCGTTACAACCACCAGCCCGTAGTGAAAGCAAAGGAACGTGAAAATGCGCTCGACTGGGTGAAGCGTCAGAAAAAGAACCTGAACATTAAAAGTGGCCAACTGGCCACGGTACCGGTGGCACAGGACGAGAACAAGCACTTCGGCGTGCAGGTGAAAGACCCGAAGTTCTTCACGCACTTCAACAACCAATACGGGATCGACTACTACGTTTTCATCAATCAGTTTGAAGTGAAGACGAATTACGAAAACTGCCTGGACCGTGCCAGCTGGAACTACGAGCGTGACTTCCTGGTTCATTATTCGATCTATGACAGTAAGGGAGAGCTAGTGTCTGGCAACAAGGTGAAAGTGCCTTATCAATCCAATATGAACGACGTGCAGCGCATCGTGAGCGACAACATGCCCAACATGGCCAAACGCGTTCTTTCTGACCTCCCGCAAGCCCAGAAATAAGCATGCTCCGAACAATCATATTTGCATTGGCTCTCACCTTTTTGAGCCAGTTCGCCTTCGCCCACGACTACCACGCCAGCATTACCGATGCCAGGTATAACCCCCGCTCCCAAAGCCTGGAAGTGGCGATAAAGGTGTTTGTGGACGACCTGGAGGAAGCCCTCTCGCGGCGCAGCAAGAAGAAAGTAGTCTACAACCGGTCTGCCCAGGTGCAACAATATGTGCAGGAGTACATTGGGGCTAGCCTTTCTTTTGAACTGGAAAAGGGGAAACCGCTGCGGCCTACCTTTGTAGGCGCGGAGCAGGAGGCCGATGTGGTGTGGGTATACCTGGAGGTGCCACTGAAGACCCCGGTCCTTACCCACCTGTATGTGCGCAACGTGGTGCTGCAGGAGTTGTTCAGTGACCAGATGAATATCGTGAACCTCGACTATAAAGGCAAAGTAAGCAGCACGCTGTTTCAGAAGAATGATGGCACCCGCAAGATGGGCTTTTAAGCTCGCTGCCGGTACCTGCTGATTTGGAGGGCTATGCTCAGGGCCAGCGTGGCCAGCATAGCGCCTGACAGGAACGACACCACAATCCCCATCAACGACCGCATAAAGGCACTTGCAAACAAGGCGAAAACCATAAAGCCAAACCCGGCAACCCCAATACCCGTCCAGAACCAAAATTTACGGCGCAGACCCATGCCGTCAGGTATAGCCACGGCCGGAAGCTGCCAGGTATAGAGCAAAATAGCCAGACTGCCTACCAAAGTGCTGGTATGCTGCAAGATCCGGCAATACATCATTTCCATTCCCAGTATGGTTGTTGTCCTAGTCAGGGCGGGCCACTGTTGCACAAAGTATCCGCCATAATGCGTGAACCCATCCCAGAAAATGTGCGTGGAAGCGCCTATTATCACCGAAGTGGCGAATACCAGCCACCTCTCCCGCATATAGGAAATCCACGATAACCTTGGTACAGCCAGCGCCCGGCTTTGAAGCCAGGTAGGTAAATGTGCCACGACCGGCCTTCGGACTATTACATGAAACACCATTGCCAATACAAAAGCCACAGGCAGGTTGAAATAAAGCAGTCCTTCGAGGGTATGGCCGCTATGCCTGAAAAGGGGGAGTAAAAAGAAATACTGAAAGTCAGGCGCAATGCTACCCGTGATCAGGCCAGTGGCTGAAAACCAGCGGCTACGTCGAAGCAACGGAAGTATGGCGGCAGGATGGGCAGCGGTGAAGGGCATAAAATGGCAAACATGATTACGCTAGTTTGCTTTACCTCCTTTACTCACAACGGGTTTTAACAATCTGAACTCCACGCGGCGGTTTATGCGGCGGTCCGCTTCTGTCTTCTCCTCACGGAGCGGTTTGCTGCTGCCATGCCCATAGGCTTCTATCCGGCCATCGTCTATACGAACCCTATGCTGGATGTACTGCATGATGGCGTCAGCCCGGTCTTTTGACAGAATCTGGTTAAACTCCGGATCGCCGGCACTATCGGTATGGCCTGAAATCTCAAGGCGGAACGCTGGATTCTCCGCCAGGAAGAAAGCCACTTCGTCGAGTATGGGATGCATGCTCTCGGTAATGTTCGACTCATTGGGGGCAAACTCAATGTTCTTGAACACCATCGGAATGTTGTGGTCAATCACCTTGGCCATAATCTGCAGTGAAGTGTCCTGTTTGAGAGCCAGCTCACGCTCAATCGTGAAAAAGTCAGGGCTCTGGATGATCATCATATACCTGGAATTGTCGATCAAGCTGAAGGCAAAGCTGCCATCCGGACGAATGTACTTCGACGAGATTTCAATTCCGTTGTCCAGGTCGATGATAGAGATAATGCCCGTGAGCGGCTTGTTCGTAACCGAATCGCGGACTACTCCCTCCACTTTGGTAACGGCAAGGGGGTGTGCTTCCATGGGGAGCGGGAAAGAGTAAAGGTCCAGATTCTTGATGTCACTCTCTTCGGAACGGGCATAGTAGAGGTTTTTCGACTGCGCATCGATGGTGAAGTAGTACTCGCTGCCTCTTCCGTTCACAAGCGGCCCGATATTGCGGGGTTCCTGCCAACGGTTGCCTACCAGGTATGTTTTGTAGATGTCAAAATCGCCGAAGTTGAAAAGCTGGCCTCTGGAGCTGAAATACAGTACTTTATACTTGGGGTGGTAGAATGGGCTGACTTCACTCTGTCGGGTATTGATGATCGGGCCCATGTTCTGCGCGGGAGCCCACTGTCCGCTCTTGGTTTTGTAGGTGAAGTAGATATCGGAAAGTCCGAATCCGCCCAGGCGGTCAGAAGCAAAATAAAGCGTGTCCTCGTTTGGCGATAGGGCTGGCTGCGAGTCCCAGGCAGCACCGTTAACGTTAGGACCCAGGTTTTCTATTTCGTGCCAGTTGCCGTCTGGTTGCAGGGTGGCCTTGTAAATGTCACAATTGCCGTACCCGTCCGGCGATTCGCAGCGTGCAAAGTAGAGTGTTTTTCCGTCGCGGGTAAGGGTGGCAGAACCTTCGTTGTAAATACTGTTGATCGGCTTGCCAAAAGACTTGGCCTCAGACCAGAAATCATTGTGGTTCTGGGCAAAGTACAGGTCTTCGTTTGGCCTGCTTTGTATCCCTAAAAAAGTACGCTTTGATGTGAAGATCAGGGTATTGTTGTCACCGCTCAGGGTAGGGCCGTAGTCTTCGTAAGGCGAGTTGATGCCATTGCCCATGTTCAGGTATACCCCGCGTGGTGGCTGGTAACTCGAGATGGACTTACGGTACTCCACCAACTCATAGTAGTAGCTAAGCGGCACGTAGTTGTCTTTGGTGTTCTGCTCCAGCGAGTCGTAGTATGACTGTACCTGGCGCACATCGCTGCGATGGTGTTTCAGTACAAGGCGGTATACCTCCATGGCCTGGTTCATCATACCCTGGCGCTCGTACAGCTGGCCAAGCCGCCACAGCAAGCGGGTATCCTTGTAAAAGTTCTGAATACCGAAGCTGCGCACATAGCGCTCGAGCAACGGGAGCGCCTGCCCATACTGCTTGCGCCTTTCGAAACGCTGTATCTCCGATAGCTTTTTGGAGTCTTTGTAGTACGTGATTTTATTCAGGTTCGGGAAGGTGAGGTGCATCTCCTGGTTGGGAGCGGTTTTTTTCACTTTCACATCGGGGCCGTCCTTCAGGGGGGTATGCTTCGACTGGCCCAGGCATAAGATGGGAGTCAATAGAAGAAAGAAAAGCACAAGGGCATTAAATCGTTTCATCAGCACAGGGCACGTTACCTGAAACCAAAGATATTATTTTTTAGCCTATGTTCTGAAACGATTTATTAAATATGGCTTATATTTTAGGTATAGACACCGGAGGAGGTACAAAAAGCGACAATTTCGACTATTGGCCGCACTTGGCACAGCTCTTGACCATAGTACACCTCACAGGCATAAAGGGAGAAATTCGCTATCTTTATGTCAATTTGGCACTGATACAACCTATGAACTATACATCAAAGAACTACTTCAACAACCTTTTGTTCGGAAACATGTCGATTGAAGACAGCGATGACCTGATTCCTGTTATTACCACTGACCCTGACGAAGAAATGCTTCCGGAGGATATGCCCGGCGAACTGCCTATACTGGCCGTGCGCAACACGGTGCTGTTCCCGGGTGTGGTGCTACCGATTACCGTAAGCCGCAAAAAATCAGTACGCCTGGTGCGCAAGGCCCACAAAGGCGACAAGATCATCGGGGTGGTGGCGCAACGCAATACTAACAGCGACGACCCTACTGCGGAAGACCTGTATGATACCGGCACGATGGCCAAGATCCTGAAAATGCTGGTGCTGCCCGACGGCAACACGACCATCATCATTCAGGGCCAGAGCCGCTTCAAGATAGACGAGGTTACGCAAGAAGACCCTTACCTGTCGGCTAAGGTGAGCTACTGCCAGGACACATTCCCGAACAAGAAAAGCAAAGAGGTAAAGGCGCTGGTGCATTCGCTCAAAGACGCGGCTGCCAAAATGCTCAAGCTTAACCCCGAAATTCCGCAGGAAGCCCAGGTAGCCCTTGACAATATTGACAGCCCAAGTTTCCTGACGCATTTCTTGTCGAGTAACCTGAATGTGGATGTGGCGCAGAAGCAGAAGCTTCTGGAAGTGAACGACGGGGTGGAGCGTGGTACGCAACTCCTCGAAATCATGCTGCGCGAGATTCAGCTGCTCGAACTCAAGCAGGAGATTCACAGCAAGGTGCACACCGACATCGATCAGCAGCAGCGCGACTACTTTTTGCGTCAGCAGATCAAAGTGTTGCAGGACGAGTTGGGGCAGGAGGGACCCGATCAGGAAATTGAGCGCTTCCGTGAGCGTGCCGCCAAGAAAAAGTGGCCGGAGCAGGTGGCCAAGCACGTGCAGAAAGAACTGGAGCGACTGGCTCGTCTTAACCCACAGGCTGCGGAATACCCGGTAGCGGTGAACTACATCGAATTCTTGCTAGACCTGCCCTGGAATGAAACCACCAAAGACAATTTTAACCTGAAGCGCACCAAAAAAATACTGGACGCCGATCATTATGGTCTGGAGAAAGTAAAGGAGCGCATACTGGAATACCTGGCTGTACTGAAGCTCAAGCAGGACATGAAAGCTCCTATTTTGTGTCTCTATGGACCTCCGGGTGTGGGTAAAACATCACTGGGCCGTTCCATTGCCACTGCATTGGGGCGTAAATATGTCAGAATGTCACTGGGCGGCGTGCGGGATGAGGCCGAGATTCGTGGTCACCGCCGTACTTATGTGGGGGCCATGCCGGGCAAAATCATTAGCCAGATCAAAAAAGTGGGATCTTCCAATCCTGTGATCATACTCGACGAGATCGATAAGCTAGCCTCTGATTTTCGGGGCGACCCGTCTTCGGCTTTGCTGGAAGTGCTGGACCCGGAGCAGAACCATACCTTCATGGACAACTACCTGGACGTGGAATACGACCTCTCCAAGGTACTGTTCATTGCCACAGCCAATTCCCTAGAGACCATACAGCCTGCCCTGCGCGACCGTATGGAGATCATTGAGCTCACGGGTTATACCATGGAAGAAAAAACCGAGATCGCCAAACGCCACCTCGTGCCGAAGCAAGTGAAAGAGCATGGTCTGGAGGAAGAGGACGTGAAAATGCCGAAGGCTACGATCCAGAAAGTGATCGAGGACTATACCCGTGAGTCAGGGGTACGAAGCCTGGAGCGTAAGATCGGGCGGGTAATCCGCAACACAGCGAAAATGAAGGCGATGGAAGAAGAATATGTTCCGACCATCAAACCGGAGGACGTCGTGAAAATTCTTGGCCCGGAAACTTTTGACAAGGAAATCTACCAGGACATAGATACTGCTGGTGTGGTTACAGGCTTGGCCTGGACCTCGGTAGGTGGTGATATTCTGTTTATCGAGTCGATTCTTAGCAAAGGCAAAGGCAAGCTGACCTTGTCTGGCCAATTAGGCGATGTGATGAAAGAGTCGGCCATGACAGCCCTCTCTTACCTGCGTGCCCATGCCGAGCTGCTGGACATCGACTACCGCATATTCGAGCAATACGACTTGCACATTCACTTCCCGGAAGGCGCCGTTCCGAAAGACGGTCCTTCGGCAGGTATAGCCATTTTCACATCGATTGCTTCGGTGTTCACGCAACGCAAAGTGAAGTCGCGCCTGGCTATGACCGGTGAGATTACGCTGCGTGGCAAGGTGTTGCCGGTAGGAGGTATAAAAGAGAAGATTCTGGCTGCGAAGCGTGCCGGAATATCCGATATCATTCTTTGCAAAAAGAACCGGAAAGACATTAGCGAGATACCGGAGCAGTATATCAAAGGGCTGCACATCCATTATGTGGACCGTGTAGACGAAGTAATTCAGATTGCGTTGCTGAAGCAGAAAGTAAAGCACCCGCTGAAACTGGTTGTGACCGAGAATAATAAGAGTGAGTAATTAGCGTAAGCAGGCTATGCCGCGTTCTCTCCTGAAACCCTCCGTATGTGGTTTAGGCACAGGGTGGCTATTGCTTTGGGCAGTACCTGACATTAAAAAGCTACTGTTATACGGACACGTTTCCGAAACGTAGGAGTAAAAAGTAAGGCAGTTTATGGCCCTGTGGGGTAACTGTCAGGTTTTTAATTTTAAAATATCGAAATGTTAGATTCAATTGAGCATTTGACACCAGCCCAGATTGTTGAGGAGCTGGATAAATATATCATCGGGCAGAAAGACGCTAAACGCAATGTGGCCATCGCGCTGCGTAACCGCTGGCGCCGCATGAACGCTGACGAAAGCATCCGCCGCGATATTGTGCCCAACAACATCCTGATGATCGGTGCAACCGGCGTGGGTAAGACCGAAATTGCCCGTCGCCTGGCCAAAATCGCCGATGCCCCCTTTACTAAGGTAGAGGCCTCTAAATTTACAGAAGTAGGCTACGTGGGCCGCGATGTGGAAAGCATGGTGCGCGACCTGGTGGAGCAATCTGTGAACATGGTGAAAACCAAAAAGAAGGAGGAAGTGAAGCAGAAGGCTGCCGAGGCGGTGGAAGACATCATTCTGGATGCGCTGATTCCGCCGATACAGGGAGGACGCGCGACCCCCGGCTACTCCAGCACAACCGAGCCCAATGCCATGCCCGACAACGACTACGAGCTGAATGAGCGCACCCGTGAGAAGTTCAGGGAGAAAATCCGCAACGGCGAACTAGAAGACCGCAAAATTGAAATCCGCATTCAGCAGAGCGCCATGCCAGGTATGGGCGTGATGGGCCCGGGTATGGACGAAGCCTCTATGATGAATATTCAGGAGATGATCAGCGGCATGATGCCCAAAAAGACCAAGAAGCGCAAAGTAACCATTGCTGAAGCCCGCAAGATTCTGTTGGAGGAAGAGGCGTCTAAGCTTATTGATATGGATGAGGTGAAGGAAGAGGCCATCTTTAAGGCTGAAAACTCCGGCGTGATCTTTATCGACGAGATTGACAAAGTGGCCAGCGCCAGCAGCAAAGGCAGTGGGCCGGACGTGAGCCGCGAAGGCGTGCAGCGTGACCTGTTGCCGATCGTAGAAGGTTCTACGGTAAACACCAAGTATGGCGTCATCAACACCGACCACATTCTGTTCATTGCAGCGGGTGCCTTTCATGTGGCCAAGCCATCAGACCTTATACCTGAGTTACAGGGCCGTTTCCCGATCAGAGTAGAGCTGCAAAGCCTCACCAAAGATGACTTTTACCAAATCCTGAAGTTCCCGAAAAACGCGCTGACCAAACAGTATGTAGCATTGCTGGCAGCCGAGAATGTAGAGCTTAGCTTTGCTGACGAAGCACTGGATGAGATCGCGAACATCGCCTTTGAAGTAAACTCGGAGGTGGAGAACATCGGTGCCCGCCGTCTGCACACGGTGATGAGCCGCCTGCTCAACGACATCCTCTTCGATGTGCCAGACAAGATCGGCCCGAACGCCCACATCATGGTAAACCGCGAGATGGTACTGGAAAGGCTGTCTGATATGGTGAAGAACAGGGATTTGAGCCAGTATATTCTGTAAGTTTAGGAGTTGAGGAAGTTAGAAACGGGTAAACCTCAACTCAAATCATACAAAGCAAGAACAGGTCGCGACCTGTCCGAATCATGCTTAAGTTTTTTAAAGAACTGGCGCGGGAATTATTCCCGTGACTTGCATATAAGAGCGAGTCTGTGACTCGCCAAAATGAAAAGCTGGTGTTTCCGCGAAGGCAGAGACATCAGCTTTTTAGGTTAAGCGAATTCGCTACTTGCAGTCAAGTGATTTTCCTATGAATAGAACGCAGTTTTCTCAGTTATTGGCTGTCCTAACATTGTTTTTAGTGTTAGGCGCTGTTTTGTCTTACTTTCTATTGCTAGATGTGTCCACTTCGAAACATGTGAAAGAGATGAGACATTTCTTTTCCACTGTAGACAGCTGTGAGTCGGCTATTTCAAAGGCAGAAACAGACCATAACAAAGGAGAATTCAAGATGTACTTCAGTAGTGGGTTTGATGCATATGAAAATAAGTTTCCATTCACATTCTACAAGCGCATAGAGGAACAATATGGGATCGAGATTATCTATACTGGTGATGTAGGGCATCCCTATTTCAGTTGTTATAATCTCAAAATGGATAGTCTGTTAATTGAGAAGATCGGCTATAAGACAATAGAAAACCTTTACAAGGCAATGCATAGAGAGCAGTATCCGGATTAAAGTATCCCCATTCACACCCTATCCGTAATCTGAAGAACAACCCTTAACTCCTAAACTCTCAAACTCCCAAACTTTCATGAACTACTACTTCATCACCGGAACGAGCAAAGGTATAGGCAAGGCCATCGCAGAGGAACTTCTTAAGGACGAGCACAACTGTGTGATTGGCGTATGCCGCAACAGTACCATACAGCATAAGAACTACCGCCACCAGCCACTGGATTTCTCGGACATACCTGCCGTGGAGCATAACCTGCACAAGGTGTTTCTACCTTACAAAGACGCCGAGCGATTGGTGCTGATCAACAATGCTGGGGTGCTGGGTGACATCGGGTATGTGGGCGAAGGTATGCCAAACGAGCGTTTTGAGTTCGTGTTTGATATCAACGTGATCGTGCCGGCTATGCTTATGAACAGCTTTCTGCAGGTGTACCAGCCGCTGCAAGTCCCCAAAGTAATAGTCAACATCAGTTCTGGTGCAGGGCAGCACCCGATTGATGGGTGGGCGAGTTACTGCGCTTCCAAGGCGGCGATCGACATGCTTTCGCAAACCATACAGCAGGAGCAAAATGTGCGCGGCTCTGGGGTGCGGGTATACGCCCTTTCGCCAGGCGTGGTGGATACGGCCATGCAGGAGCACATCCGTGAAAGCGATGAAGAGAAGTTTAGCAACGTGCAGCGTTTCCGCGATTATAAAGAGCAAGGCGAACTGGCATCACCGGAAGAGGTGGGACGCAAGATCGTCTGGTTCCTCAACAATACCGATGATTTTGGAGAAGTGCTGGTCTCGGTGCGGGACATGCAGGTATAAAGCAGTTAAGCCAAAACAAAAGCCTTGTCATAAAGACAGGGCTTTTGTTTTTACCGGAAGGCAATAGATATAGGTGCTATACCTGTTGTGTAAGGCAGCCAATACGTCCATATAGTTCAAAGCTATTTTTGTTATTCTTCTGGAGTTGTGCTAATTTAATCAACTGTAGTACAGCACGCTCTAGCCCGGCAACATCTAATTACTGACTTTGGGCGGGCAGCTAAGTCTTACCTAACAATCAAGCCATCTTATGGAGAATGACAAAAAAAGCATGCGGGAGTACTGGCGGCGCAACATCCGGTTACTGTTAATACTACTGGGCCTATGGTTCGCTGTATCCTATGTGTTCGGAATTCTGCTGGTAGACGAAATGAATGCTTTCCGGCTGGGCGGTTTCAAGTTAGGCTTCTGGTTTGCGCAGCAGGGGGCAATTTATGCCTTCGTGCTCATTATTTTCATTTATGTGTGGCTGATGAACAGGCTCGATCGCGAGTTTGATGTAAACGAAGACTAACCAATCTCAACCAAAGCATTCAGCACGATGGATATCCTAACCTGGACCTACCTCATAGTGGGGCTAACCTTCGCCTTGTACATCGGTATTGCAATCTGGTCGCGGGCCGGTTCCACCAAAGAATTCTATGTGGCCGGTGGCGGCGTGAGCCCTTTGGCTAACGGGATGGCCACGGCAGCCGACTGGATGTCGGCCGCCTCGTTCATTTCGATGGCAGGCCTGATTTCGTTTATGGGCTACGACGGCTCGGTATACCTGATGGGCTGGACGGGCGGCTATGTGTTACTGGCCCTACTCCTGGCCCCATACCTGCGCAAGTTCGGCAAGTTCACCGTTCCTGATTTTGTGGGCGACCGCTATTATTCCAAAACCGCCCGGCTGGTGGCGGTGGTCTGTGCCATTTTCATTTCTTTTACCTACGTGGCCGGCCAAATGCGTGGTGTGGGCATTGTGTTCTCCCGTTTCCTGGAAGTACAGATCGAAACAGGGGTAATCATCGGTATGGTGATCGTGTTGTTTTATGCCGTGCTGGGCGGTATGAAAGGCATTACCTATACCCAGGTGGCCCAGTACTGTGTCCTGATTTTCGCATACATGGTACCGGCTATTTTTATCTCGATGATGCTGACAGGCAACCCGGTTCCGCAACTGGGTCTGGGCGGCACTTTGGCCGATGGTACTTACCTGCTCGACAGACTGGATGGCATGCTGACCGAGTTGGGCTTCGTGGCCTATACCGACGGTAGCAAGGCCACAATTGACGTGTTTTTTATTACGGCTGCCCTGATGGTAGGGACAGCGGGACTGCCGCATGTTATTGTGCGATTTTTTACGGTTCCGAGGGTAAAAGACGCCCGCAAGTCGGCAGGTTATGCGTTGGTGTTTATTGCCATACTATACACAGCCGCGCCTGCAGTGGGGGCTTTTGGTATGTACAACATGCTGCAAACCACGAGCAACCAACCCATGGCTTCTATGCCGCAATGGGTAAACAACTGGGAGAAAACCGGACTGATTGGCGTGGACGACAAGAACGGTGATGGCCGCATTCAGTATGCGAAAGACCCTGCCGTGAACGAACTCAAAATCGACAAAGACATCATGGTGCTGGCGAACCCGGAGATTGCTAGGCTGCCCAACTGGGTGATTGCCCTGGTAGCGGCCGGTGGTCTGGCAGCGGCGCTTTCCACAGCGGCCGGTCTTTTGCTGGTCATTTCCACCTCCATCGCACACGACTTGCTCAAAAAGTCGGTTATGACAGGTATATCCGAGCGGCAGGAACTGATTGCGGCCCGTCTGGCAGCGACTTTTGCGGTAGTGGTGGCCGGTTACTTTGGCATCAATCCGCTTGGTTTTGTGGCGGAGGTAGTGGCTTTTGCTTTTGGTCTGGCCGCTGCTTCGTTCTTCCCGGTCATCATCATGGGCATCTTCTCGAAGCGTATGAACAAGCAAGGTGCGATAGGGGGCATGATCTCAGGGCTCTTGTTCACGATCAGCTACATTTACTACTTCAAATTCATGAACCCAGCCGCCAACATACCTGAGAACTGGTTCATGGAGATTTCTCCGGAAGGTATAGGAACCGTCGGGATGATTATCAACTTCGGGGTATCCTTCATTATCTCCCGCTTTACTCCGGCTCCACCAGCCCACATTCAGGATTTGGTAGAGGACATCCGCATACCGAGAGGAGCAGGTGCTGTTGTGGCAAAACATTAAAGCAGATCGGGCAGGTAGTCTTGTTAGCTAAAACCGGAGTAGTCTGTTGTGCCGCTGCTTGCCTTGTGGTATTCTGTCTGGTTAACTCAAAGGGTGATTATAAGACTGAGAATAGGGCATTTTACAAGGAAGATGGCTATATTTAGATCATCGACGATATATTTCTAACTGCCATGTGAGCAATATCTCTAGGGAAATTGGAGCCCGCCCATGAACCGAGGAACCAGAATGCCATCTGATAAAAACACCTGAACCTAAAACACTAAACTAAACTTACCTGTCACCATGCCTAACATCCAAATTAAAACTATTGAAGAATACCAGCAAGCTTATAAGCGTAGTGTGAAAGACCCGGAAGGGTTTTGGGCCGATATAGCCAGCACGTTTACATGGCGTAAAAAGTGGAACACCACATTGGAGTGGAACTTCGAGGAGCCGAACGTGAAATGGTTTAAAGGCGGCAGGCTTAACATTACCGAAAACTGCCTCGATCGGCACCTCAAAACCCGCGGCAACAAACTGGCCCTGATCTGGGAACCGAACGATCCGAAAGAAAGATATATCCGCTATACCTACCGCGAGCTCCACGAGAAGGTATGCCAGTTCGCCAACGTGCTCAAAAAGAACGGAGCTAAAAAAGGCGACCGCATCTGTATTTATATGCCTATGATTCCGGAACTGGCTTTTGCCGTACTGGCCTGTGCCCGTATTGGAGCCGTCCACTCGGTAGTGTTCGCCGGTTTCTCGGCGGTGGCCATGGCCGACCGCATCAACGATGCACAGTGCAGTATGGTACTCACCTCTGACGGTCTGAACCGCGGCACCAAGCAAATACCGGTGAAGCGTGTGGTGGACGAGGCCCTGGAGCGTTGCGACTCGGTGCAGAAAGTGATTGTAGTGGAGCGATTGGGCTGGGCCGTGAACATGGTAGAGGGCCGCGACGTGTGGTTTCACGACGAGGTGAAAGGGGTAAGCAAAGACTGCCCCGCCGAGGAAATGGACGCCGAAGACATGCTTTTTGTTCTCTATACCTCCGGCTCGACAGGCAAGCCGAAAGGTGTGGTGCATACCTGCGGTGGCTACATGGTATACGCCCAATACAGCTTCAGCAACGTGTTTCAGGTGCAGGAAAACGACATCTACTGGTGCACCGCCGACATTGGCTGGATTACGGGGCATACCTACCTGCTTTATGGCCCGCTCTTGTCGGGTTCCACTTCACTGATGTTCGAAGGCGTACCCACTTATCCGGACATGGGCCGTTTCTGGCAGGTGGTGGATAAGTTCGGCGTCAACATTTTCTATACCGCCCCAACTGCCATCCGGTCCCTGATGGGCGGCGATATCGACGATGTGTTATCCTATAGCCTCGACTCCCTCAAAGTGCTGGGTTCGGTGGGCGAACCGATCAACGAGGAGGCGTGGCACTGGTACCATACCCACGTCGGAAAGGAGCGCTGCCCGGTGGTGGATACGTGGTGGCAAACCGAAACCGGTGGCATCATGATCTCGACCATAGCGAACATTACTCCCATGAAACCGAGCCACGCAGGCTTGCCGCTGCCGGGTATACAGCCGATACTGGTAGACGCAGAGGGCAATGAAATAACCGACAATGAGGTGGAAGGTTACCTCTGCATGAAGTTCCCGTGGCCAAGTATCATCCGTACCACCTACGGCGACCACGAGCGGGCCCGCCTCAGCTACTTCTCGACCTACAAAGGTCTGTACTTTACCGGTGATGGCGCCAAGCGCGACAAGGATGGACTGTACCGCATTATCGGCCGCGTGGATGACGTGATCAACGTGTCTGGTCACCGCTTTGGAACCGCCGAGATAGAAGAAGCCATCAACCACAATGCGCATGTGGTGGAGTCGGCTGTGGTGGGGTATCCGCATGATGTGAAGGGGCAGGGCATTTACGCCTTCGTTATTTGTAAAGATGTGCCGGAACGCGCAGATTACCTGCGTGCCGAGATCATCGAGACGGTGGTGGAAAAGATTGGCAAAATCGCGAAGCCAGACAAGATCCAGATCGTGAGCGGTCTGCCAAAGACCCGTTCCGGCAAGATCATGCGCCGCATCCTGCGCAAAGTTGCCGAGGGCGATACGTCCAACCTGGGCGATACCTCTACTTTGCTCGATCCGGATGTGGTGGAGGAGATCAAAGCCGGGGCTTTGTAGAAGTGTATTAGTTTAGTTGATTGTGTAAAGTCCTGCAACGTTTGTGGCAGGATTTTTAACTTTCCTGCGATAGTATACCGGGCGTTTAGCACTGCCAGGAGCCTCATTTGTTACTCGCCTTGCGGCAAGTTTACAAACTGCAAATTCTTATCTTTGCCACAAATGACAGTAACCGCTATGATCGACGAACAACGTAACCCCTGGACGACCCTATCATCCGAAGAAGTGTACCAAAACCCCTGGATAAAAGTACGCGAAGACCAGGTGCTCAATCCAAACGGCGGAGAGGGCATTTACGGTGTGGTCAGCTTCAAAAACAAAGCCATTGCCGTTATACCTGTCGACGACGAGGGCTATACCTATCTGGTGGGGCAGTACCGCTACGCACTCAACGAGTACAGCTGGGAGGTACCCATGGGCGGTGGATTGATCGAACACGACATACTCGATTCGGCGAAACGCGAGCTACAGGAAGAGACCGGTTTCACGGCTGAAAAGTGGACTAACATTGCCCGACTGCATACCTCCAACTCGGTTACCGACGAAGAAGGCTTTGTTTTTCTGGCGCAGGAACTAAAGGCCGGCGAAACAGCTTTTGAAGAAACGGAGGAGCTTCACATCCGACGGGTATCCTTCGAGGAGGCCGTGCGCATGGTCATGGACAATGAGATTACCGATGCCATCAGTGTGGCCGGGATCCTCAAAGCCGCCATACTCTTGCAGCAGGATAAATAAGTGCTCTTTAAGTTGCTGCACTCTCAAAGCGCCCCGATTGTTAACTGATGGATTATTGTTACATTTGAAGGCATGAAAGCGCTGAAATACCTGTCACATCGTCTCTACACAACCTGGTGCGTTACCTGGTTTGTAATGCCGTTTGTGGTTACCTACCCGTTCCAGGCGGTGCTCATCCGGAGGCAACGCTGGTACCGGCACGTGCATGGCATCAACCGCTTTTGGTCCTCCTCGGCCTTGCGCATGTTTTTAGCGCCGATCATAGTAGAGTGGCGCATGCGATTCAGCCATAAGGAGCAGTATATCTTCACGCCCAACCATAGTTCTTACCTCGACATTCCGCTTTTGCTGCATACCATCCCGGGTTTTATTAACTTTGTCGGGAAGAGCTCCTTAGCCAAAGTGCCGCTTTGGGGCAAGGTATACGAGAAACTTTACATCTCCGTAGACCGCAAAAGTGCCATTAGCAGTGCCAAGAGCTATATCCAGTCGATGAGGTCGCTGGAGCAGGGGCGTAACCTGGTTATTTTCCCGGAAGGAACCATTCCGCCTACGGCAGGGGAAGAACTTTTGCCTTTTAAGGATGGTCCTTTCAGGCTGGCCATTGAGAAGCAGTTGCCAGTGGTGCCGGTAACGATGCCCTTTAACCATAGGTTTCTGCCCGTTCTGGACGGCAAGCTGAGGGTACGCTGGCATCCGCTCAAGATCGTGCTCCACGAGCCGATTGAAACCAAGGGCATGACGCTACAGGACGTGCCCGCCCTGAAAGAGAGAGTGCATCATATTATTCAAACTGAAATTACGAAACATAACAAGATAGATGTCAACCGATATTCAAACCATCAGAAAGATCGCGCACCTGGCCAGGCTGGAGTTTAACGAGGAGAAAGAGCAGGAAGTGCTGCAGGACCTGAATAAGATCCTGAACTGGGTAGACCAGTTACGTGAACTCGATACAGAAAACGTAGAGCCGCTGATTCACATGTCGGAAGAAGTGAATGTGATGCGCGAAGACATCGTGTTTAACAGCGTGTCGCACGAAGACGCCCTGAAAAATGCTCCTAAGAAAGACTCCGATTATTTCAGAGTGCCGAAAGTACTGGAATAGCCTCCTGGCGTGTCTATGAACAAAATTAAGTTTTGGAACAGATGGGATGCGGACACCAGGTATCCCTATCTTTTTTTACTGATACTGGCTGTACTGGCACTGCTGCTGGGGGTATACCACTATTTTACTGGTGATAGCACGGCATTTGCCTGGGACAAGTTGCCTGAGCTGCAGGTCGTGCAGGTGCCCGTGCATGAGTTCAGCCGCCTGCTCGAACCTTTCACACTATACGTCGACGGCTACCTGCTAACCGAGCAGTACGATGTGGCCATGCCAAGGGTCAATACCTTTGCGGCCATCGGGGTGCTGGTGGTGCTTGCCATTGCGCTGGCCTTTTATGCCGCCGCCATCAGTACCATGCAGCGTATTCCTTACTTTGCGGGCATGCTGCTGCTTATGCTCTTGCTGGCATCCTTTAACCTCGATCTGCTGGGCGTGATCGGCAACAGCACAGGACAGACCACTCTGCTGCTCTTTATCGTGTTTTTTGCCGTGGCCAGCTATGCATTCCAGGCTTTCTACCAGCAGGTTTCCTTCACGCTGCGTGTGCTGGCCATGTTGGGTCTGGTAGGGGTGCTGGGCGCCTTGGTTTACATGGAGTCCGACTTTCCGCCGCTGCTCACCACACTGCACCTGGTCAACTACAGCTCATTGGGGTTGATCGTGGCATCTTTCCTCTTTATGATCTGGGTGGGCTATGCGAACATCAACGCATTGCTTTGGATCAATACACAGGGCGGCAAGCCCGAGCGCCGTTTCAGCATGTGGCAATTTGTGCTGGTAAGTATGTTATACCTGCTCAACCTGCTGTTGCTATACCTGCGCCACGTGGGCTATGTAAAGGGCGAAGATTTGTTTTATGTGAACGCCTACGTGATCCTGCTGCTCTCGGTGGTGGCCGGGTTCTGGGGGATGGGGCAACGCGAAGCTTACTATGGCAGGCTGTTCCCTTTCAAACCGACCGGGGCGGTGCTATACCTGGTGTTTGCCATCATCACCTTTCTGAGCATAGGCTACGCCTTCGCCACCTCCAACGACTCACTCACCGTGCTGTTTCATGACCTGATCGTGTACACGCACCTGGCTTTTGGGGTGTTTTTCTTCATCTATGTGATGGCCAACTTCGGCCGTCTGATCGAACAGCGGCTACAGGTATACAAGATTGTGTACCAACCGAAACGGCTTCCTGTTTATACCATTTTCACGATGGGAGCCATTCTGATGGCCATTCTGGTGATGCGCACCCAGTACCGGGTCTATTTCTATGCCTACGCAGGCTACTACAGCTACCTCGGCGATCTGTACCGAACCTCCGACAACAGCATTTTGGCCGAGCGCTTCTATCAGGAGAGTGACCTGTACGATGTCAACAACGTGAAGGCCAATTTCAGCCTGTCTAGTATGTACCGCGAGCAGGGACAGCGGAACAACGAGATACTAAGCCTGCAGGAGTCACTGCAAAAGCGCCCAAACCCGAAGCTGTACGTGCGCCTGGCAAACCTCTACGATCTGAAACAGTACTTCTTCGAAAAGCTGTATGTGCTCCAGCAGGGGGCAGCTGCCTTCCCGGAAAGCGGTGAGATATACAATAACCTGGCCCTGTTGTACGCCAAAACCAGTGTGTCTGACAGTGTGGAGTACTATTTTGACCTGGCACAGAAACACACCTCTGAGCCGGATGTGGTGCGAAGCAACAGGCTGGCGTTTTATACCCGCCAGGCCATGCCGGATGAGGCCAAGGAACTGGTGTCTGAGATACGTTCTGCCAAATACAAGCCGCTTCGCAGCAATATGGCCGCGCTCGACCTATTGCTGGGTCGAACGCATGATGTGAAAGCAGACATTTTTGAGCCCGATTCGCTGGAGCAAGTGGCCGATATGACACTGTTCTACAACAACACGATCGGCAGCGTGAACAAAGGCGATACCTCACTTTTGAAGCCGATCAACCGTTACCTGTCCTCCCGCGAGAACCAGCTGTTTATGGAGGACCTGCTATACCTGAAGGGGCTCGTGCACCACTATGACGGACGGCCAAAAGAAGCCAGAAGCGTGGTGGAGAACCTGGCCCTTTCAGCAACAGGCCGCAGTGGCTACTATTACAATGCACTGGGCCACTGGATGATGGAGGAGGAGAACTACGGAGCAGCCGCTTCCTACTTCAAAGAGGCCAAAGACCGAGGGTTCAACCAGGCTTTCATTTCCCACGCCTATGCGCTGGCCCTCAACCACCAGACCGAGGCTGCCACGGAAGCCCTGCGTGAAGTGGGTTTCACAGAATTGGAGTCTGCGATTGCTGTGGCTACCTCCCTGCGCGAAGTGCTGGACCAGTCGCCTGTCACCATCATGGCGGAGGCCCCGGACCGTGACAAGGTGCAGTACCTCATTGCCTACCTGCCGGACCTGCTGCCACAGGATGTGGAGGGCATCGTGAGCAGCGTGAAGGACAAAGACCTGCGCCGCGAGGCCATGGTGGCCCGGGTGGACTATTACATAGAGAAGAAACGCTGGAAACTGGCGAGCGATGCCATAAAAGAGGCCGCTGCAGAACTGCGTCCGGAAGGAGAGCTCCGCTCGAAGTTGAACCTGCAGCAGATGAAGCTCTGGCTCTACACCAAGAACTACGACATACTGGTGAAACGCATAGACAACCTATACCTGACACCGAAGGACAAACGGCAGAAGCTATACCTGCGGGCCAAGATCGCCGAGGTGAAAGGCCGTGACCGCGAAGCCGCCGAACGCTACGAGCAGGCCCTGAGTATGCTACTGTACGATGAGCACGTTGTGGAAGACGCAGCCGCTTTCTTCGCCAGGTATAAGCCAGCAGAAATGAAAGCCTACAGCATCCTGCTGGATGGTATCACCTATAACCCTTACTCGGCGAGGCTGTACAAAGCCTATGCGCTGGAGAGTGTCAACAAAGGCTTGGGGAGCTATGCCGATCAGGCACTTGTTTCGCTGCGCAGCTTGCTTTCTGCCCCGGAATATACTACATTTAAAGAGAAATTTGATAGACAGCGCCGAGCGAAAGAGGCTGAGGCCGACGAATGGCAACTATAACCCAGGTCATATGAGCACCATCATTGAGACAAACGATATTTCCAAGGTATACCGGATGGGGAGCGAAACCATCCACGCACTCAAGTCTGTGTCTATCCGGATAGAGCGGGGCGAATACGTGGCGTTTATGGGGCCTTCCGGATCCGGAAAGTCTACGCTCATGAACATCATCGGCTGTCTCGATACCCCTTCGGGCGGGCAGTACGTTCTCAATGGCAACGATGTGAGCAATATGACTGACAACGAGCTGGCAGAGGTGCGCAACAAGGAGATCGGCTTCGTATTCCAGACATTTAACCTGTTGCCGCGCCAGAGCTCACTCGAGAATGTGGCCTTGCCTTTGATCTACGCCGGGTATAACAAATCTGCACGCGAAGAGAAAGCACAGCAGGCGCTGGAAAGTGTGGGACTGGGCAACCGGGGCAAGCACAAACCGAACGAACTATCCGGTGGTCAGCGGCAGCGTGTGGCCATTGCCCGTGCCCTTATCAATAACCCGAGTATCATTCTGGCCGACGAACCCACGGGTAACCTCGATACCAAGACCTCTTACGAAATTATGGAGCTGTTCGAGAACCTGCACGCCAAAGGCAACACCATTATCATGGTGACGCACGAGGAGGACATTGCCAAGTATGCCCATCGCATCGTTCGACTTCGGGACGGGCTCATAGAATCGGACGAGGTGAACCACGAAATTGCCTCGCATGCGAATGAAAACGCAGCGCATTAACCCAACATGAAAATATACACGAAGACAGGCGACAAAGGCACCACCTCCCTTATAGGAGGCACCCGGGTAGCCAAGTCGCACCTGCGCATAGAATCTTACGGCACCATAGACGAACTCAATTCCTACATCGGACTGGTGCGCGATCAGGAAGTGAACAAAGGCCGGGCTGATATCCTGAAAGAGATTCAGGACCGCCTCTTTACCATCGGCTCCACCCTGGCGACCGATCCTGAAAAGGGCACTAAAATGGTAACGCCCGATCTGCACGAACAGGATGTAACCTTACTGGAGCAGGAAATTGACAAGATGACCGCTGAAGTGCCGCCCTTGCGTGCTTTTGTGCTGCCGGGAGGCCACCAATCCGTTTCGTTCTGCCACCTGGCCCGTTGCGTGTGCCGCCGTGCCGAGCGCCTGGCCATACGCCTGCAGGAAGAGTCTGCTGTCGCTGATCTGGTCATCGTATACCTGAACCGATTGTCGGATTACCTGTTTGCTCTTTGCCGTAAAATGACGTATGAGTTACAGGCTGAAGAGATAGCCTGGAAGCCACGCGTCTGATTTTATTGTTCAACTCTAATAATCCCTTTATTTATGTCAGTTGATACCCCAACTATACCTGTCCGGTGCGTGCCCCAAAGCCGCATTAGCGAGCTGGACTTCAATAATATCGAGTTCGGGAAGATCTTTGCCGATCACATGCTGGTAGCCGATTATAAAAACGGTGCCTGGCAAACTCCTGAAATCGTGCCTTACGGTAACATGTCGCTCAGTCCTGCTACTTCGGCCCTGCACTACGGTCAGGCAATTTTCGAAGGTATGAAGGCCTACAAAAACGCTGAAGGCGATATCCTGTTGTTCAGGGCGCTCGATAACTTCAGGCGCCTCAACATATCCGCTGACCGCATGTGTATACCTGAACTGCCGGAAGAAATCTTCATGCAGGGACTGGAGCAATTGCTGCGTCTCGATGCGGCCTGGGTGCCACCTACACCAGGCTGTGCCCTGTACATTCGTCCGTTCATCTTCGCCACTGACGACTTTATCGGTGTACGCCCGTCATCCAACTACCGGTTCGTGATTTTCAGCTGTCCGGTTGGGGCTTACTACGGCCAGCCGTTACGGGTAGCCATCGAGCCAAACTACGTGCGATCTGCTGAAGGCGGAGCGGGGTATGCCAAGGCAGCCGGTAACTATGGTGCAGCGCTTTACCCTGCCCGTAAAATGCAGGAGCGTGGCTATCATCAGCTAATCTGGACAGATGCCCTGGAGCACAAGTACATCGAGGAATCCGGCACCATGAACCTGATGTTTGTGATCGACGGCAAACTGGTGACACCTTCCGTGAGCACCACCATCCTGGCAGGTATAACCCGCGACAGTGTGCTGCAGATTGCCCGCGACAAAGGCATACCGGTGGAAGAGAGGAAAGTATCTGTAGACGAGATTGCCCAGGCTCACAAAGCAGGCAAGCTGCAAGAGGCTTTCGGTACAGGTACAGCTGCCACCATTGCGCAGATTGCCACCATCCATGTGAATGGCGAAGACCTGGATTTGCCAGCAGTGGAAGATCGCCAGATCTCTCTCAGCATAGCCGAAGAGCTGGAGCGCATTAAGACTGGTCAGGCACCAGACCCGCACAACTGGATTCAAAAAATCAGCCTCTAAAGGCTTTTTCCAATAATACAGTGCTGGAGGACAGGCAGACAAGCTTTTCCTCCAGCATTTTGTCGTTCTAACCAGAATTTAACCAACCCATATGACTGCTGAGCAAGTAAAGGATTTAAAAGCCCGTGTAGAGGCTTTGAGGAGGTATCTTTGACTACGATACCAAGAAAGAACAGATAGAAGAAACCGAGAAGCAGACGCTGGCCTCCAACTTTTGGGACGACCCGAAAGAAGCTGAGAAGGTGCTCAAGGAAGTGAAGTCCATCAAGGTATGGACAGACCATTACGAAGAGGTGGAGAAAGTGCTCTCAGACCTGGAAGTACTTTTTGATTTCTACAAAGAAGGAGACGTTTCGGAGGAGGATATTAAAGAGGAGGCCAAAAAAACGGAGGAGGCCATTGAGGGACTCGAGTTCAAGCGTATGCTAAGCGGCGAGGAAGACCAGCTCAGCGCCATTTTGGAGATAAATCCGGGCGCGGGCGGCACCGAGAGCCAGGACTGGGCCGAAATGCTCATGCGTATGTACATCATGTGGGCCGAGTCGCACAGGTTCGGGGTGAAGCAGGTAAACTACAACCCGGGCGAGGGGGCAGGTATAAAATCGGCCACGCTGGAAATAACCGGCGACTTTGCCTATGGCTACCTGAAGTCTGAGATCGGTGTGCATCGGCTGGTGCGTATCTCTCCGTTTGACTCCGGTGGCCGGCGCCATACCTCTTTCGCTTCTGTGTTTGCCTACCCTGTGGTGGACGACACCATCAACATCGAGGTAAACCCGGCCGACATTGAGTGGGACACTTTTCGTTCAGGTGGTGCAGGTGGTCAGAACGTGAACAAAGTCGAGACGGCCGTACGCCTGAAGCACAAACCGACAGGCATCGTGATCGAGTGCCAGATCGAGCGCTCGCAGCTCATGAACAAAGAGCACGCCATCCGTATGCTTCGGTCGCGCCTGTACCAGATAGAAGTTGACAAGCGCAATGAGGAGCGTGACCGGGTGGAGAGCACCAAAAAGCGCATTGACTTCGGTTCCCAGATTCGCAATTATGTGCTGCACCCATACAAGCTGGTAAAGGATATCCGGACCGGTGTGGAACGCTCTGACGTGCAAAAAGTGCTGGACGGCGACCTGGACGAATACATCAAGGCGTTTCTGATGCAGGCCTAGGCAAATTGCAAAGTATCGTATACCCTTTTAATAAAAAAAGAGGCTCCTTAACGGGAGCCTCTTTTTTTAATTAAACTGAATAACAGGTTTAGTCCTCTGTGCCATCATCCCACCAAACACCGCTTGAGAAAATCTGAGACCCCCTCACATCCGGAACATTTGACTCGTTTGTGTCCAGTTCGTTTTGAGCGTAAGGGAAGCGCAGGGGCGGAGGGGAGATTGGATGCTGGGATATAAAGGCTGGGAAGCCTGTTCTTCGCCAGTCGTTATAAGCCTCAATCGACTGGAAGTAGAAGAAGGCGATCCACTTCTGGCGGATGATACTCTCCAAGGAAACAGTAGCCGCATTTGCAGCGATATACGCGTCAATGGCAGCAGGGGGAGCATTGATCTGCCTGACCATGGCCGCCCTAATTCCTTCCTGATAAGCGATCAGGGCTTGCGCGGTGTTGCCTAATCTAAGGTGAGCTTCGGCCTCAATGAATTTTAATTCATCGTATGTCATCAACGGAAGAGTAGAGGTCGACTCCAGTACATAGGGCCCCGATGAGGTGTTATTCGGGTTCTTGACATCCGAGAAGGCGCGGTTAGCCTGATCATTGATGAGCGTGCCATTGGGAGCTCCGACTATAACGGGGTTTCCGGCTGCAGTGCTCGGATCAGGAGCGGGGGCAACCATAGCCGCCAGGCGAGGGTCATTCAGGCCCTGCAATGTTTGCACGAAAGATGCGCTCACGGCGTGGTGGCTTCGGTCATTGGCTTCTTGCCACCAAGGGTGTTGCCCCGTGGCGGCTGCAGAATATTTGTTGAAAGTGAAATTCTGAGTAGCGCTAGTGAAGCCTTGGGCCGCCGCTGCAAGCGCCGCTTGGGCAGAGCCCGTCGGGTCAATGTTGCTCAACCTGTTGTGAAACCTTGCTTTCAGGGAGTAAGCAGCCCTGGTCCAGTTTGTGGTATTGCCTGAGTAAATCAGATCCTGGCCGGCAGGAGTGGGAGCCCCGCTTGCCAGATCGACAATGGCCTCGTCCAGCAGACTTTGAATCTCGGTGTAGATCTGCTGCTGCGTATCGTAAACCGGCGTGCGGTTCTCTACGCCCTGACCCGCTTCGGAAAGGGGAACGCGGCCCCAGATGTCTGTGGCAATGGACATGGTGTACGCCTTCAATACTTTGGCTATACCTACATGCACCAGGTTGCCGTCCTCCGCACCGCCAGCTGAACCACGCTCAATTATCAGGTTCAGGTCTGGAAGCACGCCAGCGTATATGTTGTTCCACATATTATTGACCAGCGTGTTGTTTTCCAGTCCGGAACGGCGATCTGCCTCCTGCAGCTGGGCATGCACACCGGCGGTATGCTGCACAAAAACGGAGGAATACCACGACAGGTCGGCACCTGCCACTGCTGTTGGAATGTTTACCGTTACCTGCGGCAAAAGCAGGTTCACCGACACCTCCTCGGGGTTATTGGGGTTGGTGTCAATCTCATCTAGCTTATCGTCGCTGCATGAGCCGCCTCCTACGACTAACCCAACAGCAAGAAAAAAACTTATATATCTATGCTTTTTCATGATTCTATGGTTTCTGTCTGTTAAAATGTTAGTCTTAAACCGGCTCCAAAGCTTCTGGCCTGCGGTAGTGTCACATACTCCAATCCCTGGAAGTTGCTACCGCCACCCACACTTGTCTCGGGGTCAAAATTAGGGTAGTCAGAGATCAGGAAGATGTTACGGCCAGTCAGCACCACCGAAGCGTTTTTGACAAAAGTCCGGTCGGTCAGCGTTTCAGGAAGTGAGAAGCTGAGGGCAACCTCCCGCAACCTCACAAAAGAGGTAGAGAACACATTGGATTCATCGATCTGGTCCATGGTGCTTTGCCAAAACACCTGATTTCGCTGGATGGTGATATCATTTGGCCCTTCCACAACCAAGTTTCCATTGTCATCCCGGAATCCTTTCACGCCAGGGTATACATAGTCGCTTTCGCGGTCTTCGGTCAGCTCTGCCATGCCGTACAGCTTCAGCAGTCTGGTATTTCCAGCGTACATGTTGCCGCCTTTGCGCCAGTCCACCTGCGCTGTCAGGTTGATGCCTTTATAAGTGAAGCCATTGGTGAAAGAAATTTCAAAGTCAGGCTGCACGTTGCCAATGTTCTTGGCTTCGCCGCCAAGCAGCGGCATGCCAAACCTTGGGTTCGGGTTGCCGGATATGGTTTCGCGACTGTCTACCACCACATTGCCGTTGTCGTCCCTCACAAAAGAAGAGCCGAATATGATCGGATACAGCGCTCCGGCCTCAGCCCGGACGTTCGGTGTCACGAAGCCACCCAGAAAGATGCTCTCCACCCCTTCGGCCAGTTCGACCACCCGGTTTCGATAGCGGGTATAGTTCGTGGTGAAGGTCCATTCAAAATCTTCTGTCTGAAGAGGGATAATGGAGGCGATTAATTCATGGCCTTTTGTCTCCAGGCGTCCTGCGTTTCTAAACTCAGCGGAAAAACCCGAAGAGCTCGCCACCGGAACACTGAATATCTGATCTTCCGTTGTCTGCACATAATAGGTATAGTCCAGCGTGATGCGGTTATCGAACAGTCTGAAGTCACCGCCAAACTCCACTGTACGCGTGTTCTGTGGCCTCAATTCCTCTGTCCGGAATGTGGCGCTGCGGGTATAGCCAATGGTGTTGTTGAACGGGAACTGTATACCATCATTCAGGAAACCACCCACATTCAGAGCGCCTCCCGGGATGAAGATATTGCGGGTGATATAAGCCTGGTCAGGCGCCTGGCCAGCCTCGGCATACGATGCTCTCACTTTGCCAAAGTTCAGGATATCATTCTGCAGGTCGAAGGCATCGGTAAAGGCAAAGCCCACTCCCACCGAAGGGTAGAAGAAAGCACGGTTGCCGCGGGCCAGGTTAGATACATAGTCCCTTCGTGCTGATGCGTTCAGGAAGAGGTAATCCCGAAATCCGACTTCTGCGTTGGCATAAAATCCGGCGACCCTTCTGCGGGTGATGGTTTCAGCGGCGTTTTGCACCACCGTGTTGCTTATGTTGCGGAAACCGCCCTGCGCTATACCCCGGCCCACCGTAGAAATTAGCCGGTTGCGGATATCGTATATCTCATTTCCCAAAAGGAAGTTTACATTGATGTCCTCACCGAACTCTCTGTTGGCAATAAAGGAAAGGTTGGAGTTGATCTGGTTTTGGTTGTAGGCATAGTCATTGATCTGGCCGCCAGAAGGAGTAGGAGTTCTACCACCCGTAAAGCCCGAACCAAGTTCATAAACCTCTTTGCCATCTGTTATAAAGAAGTCGCCGCCTAGCCTGTAGTTTACTTGCAACCAGTCCAAAGCCTGGTAATTAATATTGGCTGTACTGATAACTCGACGGGTGTCCTCATAGAACTGGTTGTTGGCCAGCGCCCATCTTGGGTTGTCCATCGCGCCCCGGTAGTTGATTTGTCTGTACGGGTTGAGCGGGTCGGCAAAAGGAAGACCCCATAGGTCGAAGTTGCGCGGTGCCGCGTACAGTGTGAAGAGCGGGTTGGAAAGGTTAGAGCCGCCCGGCACCTTATCGATGTGAACGTCAGAATAATTGACGGATGCACCGAGTGTTACCTTAGGGTGCATCTTGAATTCGCCGGCTATTTTACCGTTGAAGCGCTCCATACCTGTAGTCGGGATAATTCCCTCCTGGTCTGTATAGCCCAGGGTTACGGCATAGTTGCCTATCTGGCCGCTGTTAGCTACCGAGATGCTGTTTGTGGCCGTATGTCCGGTCTGGAAGAATGGGTCCACGTTGTCGAACACCCTGTTGCCGGATACTGTTGCGCCAGTGGCATCCACCACATCGCCGAGCTCACTGATCCGGGGGCCCCACGAGAGGGAGGTGGCGCGGTTATACACACCGCCGGAGCCTTGGGAGTATGTGCTTTGCAGGTCTGGCAGTTTGGATACGCGATCTATTTGGTAGTCGGTTGAGAACGTAATGGTTGCTCTCTCTTGTGCATCCAGGCCTCTTCCTTTCTTAGTAGTGATGAGCACAACACCATTTGCGGCGCGAACACCGTAAAGCGCCGCGGCTGCACCACCCTTGAGCACAGAGATCGACTCGATGTCATTCGGGTTGATGTCAAGGGCACGTGCCGAAGCATCGGTTCCGCTGACACCACCCACGCCTATACCTGTACCGCCGGCCTGTTGAATCGCATCGCTTTCAATCGGCATGCCGTCCACCACATACAGCGGTTGGTTGTTGCCTACAAGAGAGCGGGCCCCCCGGATGGTGATCTGTGAGGACGAGCCCGGCATGCCGCTTGACTGGCGGACAATCACGCCGGCCACCTTGCCTTGCAGCGCATTCGTTACGTTGGGCTGGTTAGCCCGGTTCACTTCGTCGCCGCTTACCTGTTGTACGGAGTAGCTTAGCGCCTTTTCTTCCCTTTCTATACCGAAAGCGGTTACCACAACCTCACCAAGTTGCCGCGTGTCTACATTCAGGGTCACGTTAATGGTGGTCTGGTTGTCGATGTTGCGTGTAACGGTAGTATAGCCGATAAAACGGAATGCGAGTGTGTTGGAGCCTTGCGGCACGTTGATGGTATATTCGCCATTGGTTCCGGTTGTTGTGCCGACGCTGGTACCTTGTACCAGTACGGCAACTCCGGGCAGTCCCTGCCCTGTTTGCTGGTCTGTTACGGTGCCCGTAACCGTTTTAGTCTGGGCCATACCTTCATGAAAAAGGAAGAATGCCAGAATAAAACTTACTAGTAGTAGTTTGTGCATGTTGCCAAGTTTTTTGGGTCATGATTAATGCAGAATATCAAAAGTGCAAAGCGCTTGGGAAGACACTTAGTGGGGAATTTGGAATTGGACTTAAGAAGATTTTAGAAATATTTGAACTAAATAAAATGAAAGTTTAAACAATGAATATTTAAATAAAAGTATCTTTTAATGTTAAAATGCAATTATAGATTCATAACATTATACGTAACAAAACTTTAAAAAGGCTTGATATACAATATTTTAACTAAATATATACCCTTTATTAGGCTGCATATAGCATTGTTAAATTTATATATTCAATGTTTAAAAATGTTGAAACATTGTTTTGGGGGAATTTGGGGGTGTTAAGCAGGCGGTAATGCCAACAACGGAGGAGATAGGTGTAATGGAAAAAATAAGTGTGCTTAGCGAAATCCGGAAACTTATATTTCCCGTAAGTGAGGCGCTGAGAATGAGTATGATCTAGGTTTAATTTTATATATATCTGTTTGCTATACTGTGAAATTATATTCTTAATTTACCGCTCTGAAAAGGTGAATTAAAATTTTGACATCCGAAGGATGGAGTATTGCAAGAGCAGAATTTTATTCATAAATATGGGGCATGAATAGCCTGTAAATAATATATTAAAAAGAATATGCTTTAGATTTACTTTACATTTTACCTGTATTTGTAGTTAGCTGCAAAACAAGCCCATCAGGCAAACACTGCCTAATCCATAGAATTCCTGACGACTTTCCGATAAGGGTAGTTCATGCTCTGAGCATCAGAACTTTCAGGATTATTGTGTTAAATGTGTATTACAACTCTAATCTATAATTATTATTCACCTCAATTAACAGACCAATGAAAAAACTACTACTGTTGAGTTTTGCTCTGGTATTCGCCCTGCTTCACCAGGCAGTGGCTCAGAGCAGAACCGTTACGGGTACCGTAACAGACCAGTCGACTGGCCAAGGCCTTCCTGGTGTTGCAGTGCTTGTGAAAGGAACAAGTGCGGGTACCGCTACAGGTGCAGACGGTGCTTTCTCTATTAATGTGCCTGCGGGCGGCAATACTTTGGTATTCCGATTCCTGGGTTACAAGACCGTAGAGCGCCCGATCGGTACTGCTGCCTCTATTAATGTTTCGCTTGAAATTGACCAGAGACAACTTGACGAAGTTGTTGTAGTAGGTTATGGCACGCAACAGAAGAAAGACGTGACCAGCTCTATCGCTTCTGTAAAAGGTTCGGATATTGCCAATTTGGCCACTCCGTCTTTTGATCAGCAGCTGGCAGGTCGTGCATCTGGTGTACAGATCACGCAGCCATCTGGTATCCTAGGTGCGCCTCCAAAGATCAACATCCGTGGTGTAAACTCTATCTCTTCCAGCACGCAGCCGCTTATCGT
The DNA here is from genome assembly GCF_014773225.1 of Pontibacter aquaedesilientis. Taxonomy (GTDB): domain Bacteria; phylum Bacteroidota; class Bacteroidia; order Cytophagales; family Hymenobacteraceae; genus Pontibacter; species Pontibacter aquaedesilientis. The sequence continues at coordinate 119,558 of NZ_JACXAJ010000008.1, forward strand.
AATTGATGGTGTGCCAGCTACTTCTGGAAACCAGGGTGCATTTACTCCATCTAACTCGCTTGCCGACATCAACCCGAACGATATCGAGTCATTTGAGATCCTGAAGGACGGTGCTGCAACTGCAGTTTACGGTTCACGTGCATCCAACGGTGTAATCCTGATCACTACAAAACGTGGTAAGGCTGGCCAGGCCAAGTTTGCTTACGATGGCTGGGCAGGTACTGCCAAGGCTATTGAGCTGCATGACCTGCTCAACGCTCAGGAGTTCGTGGAAATCACAAACGAGAAATACAGAAGCCTTGGTCTGACTTCGCCAGCCGCTTTAGGTGACGCAGATACAGACTGGAACGACGAAGTGTTCCGTAGAGCATTCCAGCAGAGCCACTCATTCTCTGCAAGCGGTGGTACTGATAAAACTACTTACTACTTCTCACTTGGCTATTCAAACCAAGAGGGTATTGGCCGTGCCAACAGCCTGGAGCGCTACTCTGTGCGTACCAACCTAAATACCAAAGTAACTAAGTTCTTGGATTTTGGTTTGCAGGCTGGTTTGACCAATCAGATCAACGAGGGTCCTCTTACAGGATCTAACAGCTTGTCAGGTAACATCTTCAGTGTGATTCGTATGCACCCTAACGTGCCGGTATTCAACCCGAACCACCCTACAGGTTACAACATTGACATAGCTGAGCCAAGAGCTCTTGGACGCGGTCCGAACGCCGGCATCATCGCCAATGGTATCCCGAACATCCGTTTCGTTCTAGATAACAACGTTCGTAGAGCAACTACTTACCGTGGTCTTGGTAACGTATACCTGGATTTCAAACTGGTGGATAACCTGCGCTTCAAGACCTTATTGGGTGCTGACTTAACATTGGTTGATGACTTCCTTTACAATGACCCACGTCATGGTGACGGTATAGGTTCTAGCGGTCTGGTATCTCAAGCTTACTCTCCAATCAAAGCATGGAACTGGCAGAATATCCTGAGCTATAACAAAACATTGAACGAGGTTCACAACTTCGATGTAACTGCTGTTCAGGAATATAACAAAACAAGATCAAGCTTCTTCCAGGCACAAGGTACAGGCCTATCTGACCGCTTCTTCAGCGAAAACCTGGTAAGTGGCGCATTTGCGAACCAGTTTGCTTCCGGTGGTGTAGGCGAGAACGGTCTTGCTTCTTACCTGGGTCGTTTCAACTATAACTACGCTGGCAAATACTATGTAGGTGCTTCAATGCGTGCCGACGGTCTTTCTAAACTTTCTCCTGACAACCGTTGGGGCTATTTCCCTGGCGTATCTGCTGCCTGGAGAGTTTCTGAAGAGGAATTCTTTAAGAACGCAAGCAGCCTGAGCTTCATCTCTGATCTGAGATTGCGTGGTAGCTTCGCTGAAGTTGGTAACATTGGTATCCCTGGTGGTAACTATCCATACCTGGGTTCATTCGGTGCAGCTCAGTACGGAACTTTCAATGGTATTTCGTTCAGCAACACTGGTAACCCAGACCTACGTTGGGAATCACAGCAGATTACTGACTTCGGTATGGACTTAGGCTTGTTCGACGGACGTCTTAACCTAGAGCTTGCTTACTGGAAAAAGGACAACTCTGACGTAGTGCTTGCTGCGCCAACACCTCCATCATTGGGCGTTCCTAACAACTCTATCATCAGAAACATCGGCCGTGTGTACAACGACGGTATCGAATTCAGTATCTCTGGTACTGTAATCGATAAGTCTAACTTCAGCTGGAACTCTAACTTCAACTTCTCTACGCAGAACAACGAAGTAAAAGAACTGGTTGACGGTCGTGACATTATATTTGACTACACGATCCACCGTGAAGGAGAGTCTATCAACTCTATCTACGGCTATCAGTACGAAGGTGTAAACAAAGTAAATGGTAACCCAATCTACCGCAAGGCAAATGGCTCATTAGTACAGGGTAACATCTCTGGTAATGGTGGTTCTGCCGGCGTTTACTACGTTTACGATCCTGCTAATCCTAACGTGCTTGGTGCGCAGTCTTCACTGTCATCTGCTGATAAAGTTATCCTTGGTAACACACTTCCTAAGTGGTTCGGTGGTTTCGACAACAACTTCAAGTTGGGTAACTTCGACGCTAACGTGTTTGTTCGCTTCTCTGGTGGCAACAAGATCATGAACCGTACGCGCCAGGACCTTTTGACGATGGCATTTGAAAACAACGGTCGTGAGATCCTTGGCAGATGGCAGAGTGCTGAAAACCCAGGCGACGGACAAACTCCTAGACTGGCAGCAGGTGCGAACTTCGGTAACTTCATCAACACAAACGGCGAATCTTCTTCTCGTTTTGTTGAAAGCGGTGACTTCTTAAAAGTGAGCAACCTTTCATTGGGTTATACCTTGCCTAAGACACTGAGCGAGCGTATCAGCGTTGACCGTCTGAGATTGTATGCGCAGGTTCAGAATGCATTTGTGTTCTCAAGCTACACTGGCCTTGATCCTGAGACCTACACCAACCTGACTAACAACAACCTGGGTGTAGATTGGAATGGCCAGCCTCAGCAGCGTGTGTTCACAGTAGGTTTAAACCTTGGTTTCTAATAATTTAATTTCCTTAAAATGAAAAATAGATCATTCCTGAAAAATAAGCTGAAGTTAGCGGTACTTGCCCCAGCGGTATGCTTCTCGCTGATGCTGACTTCATGTGATAAAGACGTAACGGAGCTGGCTCCATTCGATCGTCTGACAGAAGAGAGTGCCTTTACAACTCCTGAGCGTGTTGAGCTTGCTGTAAACGGTGTTTATGACGCTGCCCAGTCTGGTTTCTATGCCGGTGGAGCTGTTCGTGGCTATCCATTCGGAGCTGCCCACGTAGAGCAAGGCGATAACCGTGGTGAGGACATGTTGAACCTCGAGGCTTTCTATGCCATCACTTACGGCTCAACTTACAATGCGGCATCTGCTAACAACGTTTTCCACTTCGAAACACTTTATGCTGTAATTAACAAGGCAAATATCGTGATTGAAGGTGTTGAGAAGGCAGTAGCAAGTGGTCTGATTACGGCTCAGGTAGGCAATGCTTACATTGGCGAGGCTCGTTTCCTGCGTGCTCTCTCAAACCATGAACTGCTGGTGCATTTTGCACGACCTTACAACCACACGGCGGATGCTTCGCACCCAGGTGTTCCGATCAGAACGATTCCTGTGAACACTCCGGCCCGTGTTGAAGAAGCAAGACAGCAAGGTAGAAACAGTGTGAAAGAAGGTTATGCCGCCATTCTAGCCGATTTGGACTATGCAGAGGCAAACCTTCCGGATACGCGTGCAGCTGGAGCTAAAATCTCAAGAGCAACCAAAGGTGCTGCTATTGGTATGAAGACCAGAGTTAAGCTTCACATGCGCGACTGGCAGGGAGTGGTAACAGAAGGAAATAAGCTTATCACTGGTACGGTAGCTCCTTTCTCCAGCCCAATCGGCGGATATGCATTAACAGCGTCACCTGATGGCCCATGGGCGAGCAACTCTGGTAATACGGAGTCTATGTTCTCGTTCATGAACACAGCAAATGACAACGCCAGTGTAAACGGTTCATTAGGTCAGATGTACAATGCCCTTCCTGGTGCACGTGCGCTGGTGGCTATTAGCCCAATTATCTGGAATGCAACTTTTTGGCCTGCAAATGACGCTCGTCGTGCCATTACCACTTCGACTACCCGAGCGATCTTCACCAGAAAGTACAGAGATGCTGCTACACAGTCAGATTGGTCACCAATCATGCGTTATGCTGAGGTACTGCTAAACGTTGCGGAAGCTGAGTCTAGACTTGGTAACAGCCTGAGAGCCCTTTCACTTCTGAATGCTGTGCGTGGCCGCTCTACCAGCGAGGTTTATACCTTATTGGTTGGCGATAACCTGACGCAGGCGATCGTAAATGAGCGTCGTATCGAGTTCTTGGCAGAAGGTATGCGTTGGAAGGACATCCACCGTCTGGCAAAAGAAGGTAAGTTTGGACCTGCAGGTATACCTGCTAAGGTAGCGTCTGCCCCAGTTGTACTTCCTCAGTACGAGGCTGGCACAGGCAAAGCCGTGACAACTGCTATACCTTTTATACCTTACGATGACTTCCGTTTTATCTGGCCTATTCCAATCTCTGAAATTTCATCTAACCCTGTGTTAGCTGCTCAGCAGAACCCTGGATACTAAGTCAAGCGGTTATTATAAATTGAAGAAAGCCTGCCAATGCAAATTGGCAGGCTTTCTTATTTAAATGGAGTTGATTAACAGGTAGTAGCGAGTATGCAGCTTCAAGTGAAACCTACTCTTTTTTGTCCATCATGGTGCATTGTAATACCTTTACATGTAAATCTAAACCATTTACTAGTACTATGCTCCTCCCCAACTTCAGCGGAAAATTATTCGAAGCCGGCATTGACGAAGCAGGCAGAGGCTGCCTGGCAGGACCGGTGGTGGCCGCAGCCGTTATCCTGCCGCCGGACTACAGGCATGCATTGCTGAACGATTCGAAAAAGCTGAGCCATAAACAGCGGACACTGATACGGGAGGATATTGTGCGAGATGCCGTGGCTTGGGCCATCGGCGAGGCGAGTCCGGAAGAGATAGACGCGATGAATATTTTGCAGGCGACTTACCTGGCCATGCACCGGGCAATTGAGGGGTTGAGGGTAAAGGCAGAATACTTGATTGTAGACGGCAACAGGTTCAAGCCGTTTCAGCTTGTTCCGCATACCTGTATCGTAAAAGGGGATGGCAAATACCTGTCTATCGCTGCCGCTTCGGTATTAGCCAAGACGCACCGAGATGAGCTGATGCACCAGCTGGCGGCAGCGTATGGGCAATATGGTTGGGAAAGAAATGCCGGCTATCCGACGCAGGAACACCGTAGTGCCATTGCCGCATCAGGCACTACGCCGCATCACAGACTGTCTTTTAAATTGCTTCCTGACCAGCTAACACTATTCTAATGGAGGTATAGCAAACTTATTTCAGCTTGATCAGATCCAGGAAAAGCGTGAAACTGTCAAGTGAGGAGTGGCTGTTGTCAAAATGATCAAAAGTCATGGGCTTTACAATGTAGCCAGCTACGTTCAACCGCTGCGCTGCCATCCGGTCGGTCTCCTCGTTCGAAGTGGTCATGATGAAAACCGGAATGTGGCTGAACTCAGGCTCTGTGCGCAGTTCTGCCAAAAACTCCAAGCCGTTCATCTTGGGCATGTTAATGTCGAGTAGGATGACGCTGGGAGCAGGGGAAATTTTGGGCACACCGCTTCCTCGCAACATGTCAAGGGCTTCCCGGCCGTTACGTGCCACGTGTATCGGATGTGTGATACCTATTTTCTTTAGTTCACGTTCGACGTTCATAATATCCAGGTAATCGTCTTCTACAAGCAGGATATTAACTTCTTTATTGGTCATGTTGTTTGTCAAAATTCAATGTGCAAAATTACTATAAATATTTAACTTATACCTGATCTTTAGGCCAAGTAAAGCTAAAAGATGCACCGTTGCCGGGCGATGAAGATACCCAGATGCTACCGCCATGCCGCTCTACAATCTTCTTGACGATCGCCAGGCCAACTCCGGTGCTTTCAACGGCGTCGCGTTCCTGTAATGTCTGGAAAATCACGAAAATTCGATCATGGTACTCGGGGTCAATGCCTGGCCCGTTATCCGACACCGAAAAGGTATAGAAGGAGTCAGCGTCTTCCCAAGTCACGTCAACCTCGCCCTTTTGCTTATCATGGTACTTCAGCGCATTGCTGATGAGGTTAAGGAAAACCTGGTGCAGCTGTACCCGCTCAGTATATAAAATCGGCATACCCGGTGCAATGTTTACCTGAAAGCCTTCCGCCGGAGCCACCATATCGGAAACTTCCATCAGCAACTGATTCACATCTACTTCCTCCTGTATATGGGTGGTGCGGCCAACGCGGGCAAGCGCCAAAATCCCGTTAATCAGGTTCTCCATGCGATGTACCCGTACCCGCATCATCATGAGGTATTCTTTGATGTTCTGAGGCAGGCTCTGCCCCATATCTTCCTCTACCCAGCGGGACGCCACCTCGATGCCGCGCAGAGGCGCCTTAAGGTCATGCGAAACGACGTAGGCAAACTGGTCCAGCTCTTTGTTTTTGCGGTCGAGCTCGGTAAAAGTCTCGTCGATGGTGGCCGACATCCGGTTGAGAGAGTTCGAGAGCTGGCTCATTTCATCTTTGGTGGTGTCCACGATCTGCGTCTGGTAGTCGCCCCTGGAAATTCTGTCGGCCAGCGTAACCATCTTGACAATCCGGTTAGAGATCAGCCTGGTAATGTAGTAGGCCCAGCCCAGGCCGAGCAGCACCGACAGTATGGTGAGAACGGTGGAAACCTGCCGCGTAGTATTGATACTGCTGTTGAGACGTTCCCGCCTTTCCTCCCGAAGCTTGTACTCAAATGAGTTGAAGTCCCGGAACGCGGTTCGGATTGTGTCCATCAATATTTTTTCGCCCATCACCAGGGTGTCCAGTTTCATGTCGAAAGCGCGTGAAGAGACCGATAGGGTGTCGGTGCGCTTCATGGCGATCAACGGCTCTGCGTATTCATTCACCCAGCGTTCCTGCGTCCGAATGATCTTGTCCAGTTTTTCGCCCTGGCTGGTCGAGGTGTCTACATAGCCTTTGATTTCGGTGAATAAGCTAGGCAAATGTCTTTTGGCCTCATGGTATGGGTCCAGGAAGAGCTCGTTCCCATTCAGCAGAAAGCCGCGCAAGCCTGTCTCCATATCGATGATATTACGCTGGAGAGAAGCCGAATTACGCACCACAATCTGGGATTTGGATACCCATTGTGAGTTTTCGATCACATCTTCGGATAGCCTGAAGTTGACAATGGCCACCGCCGTGAACAATATCGAGATCAGAACGAACCCGGTAAAAAGTTTGGTTGATAATTTCATCTGAGTTTACCTGTAGCAGTGCTTATCGGAGAATACCTCCGGCCAAGGAATCGGGTACATACGTATCTGTGCTAAATTAGCAAGAACTGAGCTTCCGTGAAAATTGGCTTACAGATAAAGGAACTAGATTGCGACTGTATATGGACAGGCGGGTGTATTGCCCCTCTAAAAAGGCAACAAGGGCTTTTCTTATAAAATGCATTATCCTTTTGGCTAAAAAAGTGATGGTACGGTTTACGCTCCAGCCGCATGTAAGTTGTGCAGTATCTCTATGAATACATTGTGTTATTTAAAGGAATTCGATAGACCCGAGCCTCTGTAGGTATAGCCGCAATGCTGGAGCATGACATGAATTGTTTTCGGGGCAAAAGTGGAATTCTTAGGGTGGAGATAACCGATAAAATTTCAGAAGCGGGCATAATTTACTTATTTTTGCTGTCAACCACTTTATAAGCAAACGAACCTATAATGGAACTGAAGAAAATAGCTTTAAATGACGTGCACGAGTCGCTGGGTGCGAAAATGGTGCCTTTTGCAGGGTATAACATGCCGGTGCGCTACTCGTCTGATCTGGAGGAGCATAACACCGTGCGCAATGGCGTAGGTATATTCGACGTGTCGCACATGGGCGAATTCCTGGTGAAAGGCCCTAATGCCCTTGACCTGATCCAGCGCATTACTTCAAACGACGCATCTAAACTAACGCCAGGTAAAATTCAGTATTCCTGCTTCCCGAACGAGGACGGCGGCATCGTAGACGACCTGCTGGTTTACTGCATGGCCGAAAACGAATACATGCTGGTGGTCAATGCCTCTAACATTGAGAAGGACTGGGCTTGGGTAAACAAATACAACACAAAAGGAGCGGAACTGGAGAACATTTCGGATGAGATGTCGCTGTTTGCCGTGCAAGGTCCGAAAACGGTAGAAGCGCTGCAATCGCTTACTTCAGTAGACTTGGGCAGTATGGTATACTACACCTTCGAGAAGGGTGAGTTTGCTGGTGTGCCCGATGTTATACTCTCTGCTACAGGCTATACCGGCTCGGGTGGATTTGAGATCTATGTGAAGAATGAGGACGCTGAGAAAGTGTTCCATGCAATTATGGAAGCTGGCAAGGAGCAAGGTATAAAGCCGATCGGTTTGGGTGCCCGCGACACGCTGCGCCTCGAGATGGGTTTCTGCCTGTACGGCAACGACATCAACGACACGACCTCACCGCTGGAAGCCGGTCTGGGCTGGATCACCAAGTTCGACAAGGAGTTCACCAACTCAGAAAATCTGAAAGAGCAGAAAGCCGCTGGCGTTAGCAAAAAACTTGTTGGTTTTGAGATGATGGAAAAGGCGATACCTAGAGCGCACTACGAGATTGTAAATGCCGAAGGTGAGCAGATAGGAGAGGTAACCTCCGGCACCATGTCGCCTACATTGGGCAAAGGCGTAGGTATGGGATATGTGCAGACGGAATACAGCAAGCCGGGTACTGAAGTGTTCGTACGCGTGCGCAACAAGGACATGAAAGGCCAGGTAGTGAAGCTGCCGTTTGTGAAGAAATAGTTAATCGTTAACCGTTGATCGTTGTTCGTGATAAATTAAATCGAATAACGATCAACGATTAACTAAAAACGAAATTAAATGCCAAGTATAGATGTGTGCTACAGCCCCGAGCTGTTGCACTTGTATGAACTGAAGGGAAAGGCAGTGGTGGCCGTGGATATTCTGCGTGCTACCTCCACCATGGTGGCAGCTTTTGCGCATGGTGCCACCGATATTATACCTGTCATGCAGCTGGAAGAGTGCCGTGGGTACGCCGAGCAGGGTTGCCTGACAGCCGCTGAACGCAACGGCATCAAGGCGGAGGGCTTTGACCTGGGCAATTCACCCTTTGCTTACATGGATGGTAACGTGAAAGGCCGAACGGTCGCCATCACGACTACCAATGGTACCCGGGCTATCCGGATGTCGGAAGCGGCAGACGAGATCATTGTCGGGGCTTTTCTGAATCTGGAGGCCGTAGCGCAGCACCTGCGTGAGCTGCAGCTGGATGTATTGGTGGTGTGCGCCGGCTGGAAAGGAAAGTTCAACCTGGAAGACACGCTGTATGCCGGGGCCCTGGCCGAACGCCTGCAGGACGACTTTACGTTTGAGAACGACGCCACACTGGCTTCGCTATACCTGTACCATGCCGCTAAGCACGATATGGTCTCCTTCCTGCGCCAATCCTCGCATGTGCAACGACTCGAAAACCTCGAAATCCACAAAGACATTGAGTTCTGCCTCCAGCACGACACCTATGATGTGCTGCCCGTTTGGAAAAAGGACAGGCTGGTGGATATTAGTTTAGAAGTTAGAAAGTTAGAAAGTTAGAAAGTTATGAGTTTCTAAACCTGTTCTGTTTTACAAAAAGCACTAAGAGAGTTCAACTACCTAAAAAATCAGAGCCGGCCCTGCAGAGCCGGCTCTGATTTTTTAAACGACTTTCTAACTTCTAAACTTTCTAACTTTCTAACTTACCTCAATTTCTCATTCTGCTTGTGCCGATCGCTGTCGCGGGAGGTTTTCTTTTCCAGGTTTTGGCGGAGCGCTTCGGTGAGGTCTATACCTGTTTGGTTGGCAATGCAGATGAGCACGAAAAGAACATCAGCCAACTCGTCGGAGAGTTGCTTGCCTTCCTCGCTTTTTTTGAAAGACTGCTCACCATACTGCCGTGCCATGATGCGGGCCACTTCGCCTACCTCCTCTGTGAGGATGGCCATGTTCGTTAACTCGTTGAAGTAGCGAACGCCATTCTCTTTTATCCAGTTATCTACTATGGTTTGGGCTTCGGCAATGGTCATAGGTATAGCGACTAAGGTTATTTGCCAAATTTAATCACAAAATCGACATAGGGTATACCAATGGCGATCTCTTCGGCAATTTCGCGGTTGTTGATAAAGGCCAGATCGACGGTGAGGCGCTCCCCCATGAACCGCAGCCCGTAGGATACGACACCATAATAACTATCGGTGGGCACCAGCCAGTTCTCGGTTACCAGGCCGATGCGTCGGCTCACCCGCTTCATGCCGCTCAGCGTAATCACCGGTTTGCTCGAAAACTCACCATCCACGAAGCCGTAACCCACACCCAGCGTGGCATTGTCGTCGCTGTTGCCGTAGGTCACGATGCCATAGCCTATTCCCAATCCCGAGAAGTCCTCCTCAATCCCGATGACATTGGCGTATAGCAAACCGCCGCCTGCCCGCCACTTTTCATTTATCTCGAAGGTGGCTTTGGGTGTGAGATAGAAGGCTGGGGAACCACTGAAGGTCGAGATCAGTTCAAAACCGCCCCCCATGGTAATGTTATCTGTGATGCCGATATTGAAAGAGTTGAGCACCAGGTAGGTGTTTTGGTAATAGGCTTCGCCTTTTTTGAGGCTAAAAGCAGAGGGAGAGAACAGGTAACGGGTAGCATTGGGATTCTCGAACCAGTACTCGCCGTTGCGCATACGGCTCTCATCCACCACTTTGGTGCTCCTGATTTGGGCATGCGGAATGACTACTTCGCCGGCACTGTCAGTCCGCAGGCGTATGCCCCCTTCCGTTTGGCCCAGGAATACACCTTGGATCGTAGAGCCGTCACGGGTTTCTACGATCCAGCGCTTCCCTACCACGCTTTTAGTTAATGTGGTATCCGTTTGAGCATAGGAGGAGTTGGCAGAAGCGGCCATGAGCAGGCAGCACCAGAAAGCTATTCCGAAAATTCGTGACAGCCTGATCGCAACAGGTATAGCAGACATAACCCTGAACTTTAGATGTGAAGCATTTAACTGAAAGCTATTGAAATATAGTGATTTTATCTAGTGCTCTATCAGTTTGCTGCCACATTTGTTAAGCGGGGGCTATTCTTTGTTCTTCGAGTCTATTGTGATAGTTACCGGGCCATCGTTGAGCAGGGCAACTTTCATGTCGGCACCAAATTCGCCGGTTTGTACTCGCTTACCCAAGGCTTGCTCCAGCAAAGTTACAAATCGCTCATAAAGCGGTATCGCCATGGCAGGAGGGGCGGCGTTGATATAAGAAGGCCGGTTACCTTTTTTGGTGAGTGCAAATAGCGTGAACTGGCTGATGACCAGCAGATCGCCCTTTACATCCTGCACACTCAGATTCATTTTGTCCTCGGCATCGCTGAAAATGCGGAGCTGCACGACCTTATTAGCCATCCACTTCAGGTCTTCTTCTGTGTCTTCGGCCGTGAAGCCGGCCAGCAGCAGTAGGCCAAGGCCTATTTCGCCTTTCACCTGGTTGTCTATAGTGACGGAAGCCTGAGTTACACGTTGTATGACGATGCGCATGCGGTTACACCTTTGGTTGAGGTGCAAAGGTATAGCTTTACCCCCTAATCCACATACCCCTCATATCTGATCCTGTTCACTTTGCCGTTTTTCAGGTAGAAGCGGAGGGAGGCTGGGGCGCCTTCCACGGAGGTAGCTACAATCTCGGAGTTGGTCTGTAGAATGCGCACGTCAAAGTTCTTGAGTTTTGTCATGAGCTCGGGCTGTCCCATCCCTACTTTCATGTTGCTGCGCAAGGCTATACCTGCGTTTCGGATATCGGCTACCTGCAACAGCAGCTCGCCTGTCTGGCTGGGTGCGTAGAGTTCTATCACCGATTCTCCAAACCGGATGGTATAGATCGTGTCCGTGATGGCAGGCTTGTGGATGTTCTCAATCGGGTCGGCGTCCAGGGTAAAGTCCGTGCTGATGCGGGCGAAGTAGGCGTCCAGCTTTTTGCTTAGGCGGTAATCGGCTAGGATCGGGTTGCCCAGAAAATCGATGGTGGACGGTGGACCGGCGGGCTGGCGGCGGGCCAGCATGGTGTCAGGCTGTGCATTTTGCCGGTTGCGCTCCAGCGGCTCCTCTTTTTGCTCGTTCCGGGCGGTGTCGGTGCTGCAGGCTCCGGCACTGGTGCTGATCAGCAACAGCAGGATCAGCAGGCGTACAGTAAGGCTGTACCTGTGTCGAAGGCTGAGACTGAAAAGGTATAACATGATGAAACGTTTAAAAGAGGGCAAGCGGATTATACTTTGCATACGAGAACTGACGCGCTTAAAGTTTTCTCTAAAAGGAAAATTAATCTGTAGCTTCTGCGGGTTGTAAAGTATAATTTTGGGGCAAATATCATCATTTATGTCATTACTACAAATAGCTTTGGTTACTTGCCAGAGCCTGGGCGATTACACCGCCAACGCCGATAGCGAAGATGAACGCCTATACCGTTTTTTGCAGGAAAAAGGTTTGAATATTTCTTTCCAGGTATGGGATGACGAGCAGGTAGACTGGACTGCTTTCGATGCCATCATTATCAAATCTCCCTGGGATTATTTCGATAAAATTGCCGCTTTCTATACCTGGCTGGACAAGCTGGAGACGCTAGGATGCCGTGTGCTCAACCCAGTGCAGACGCTCCGCTGGAACGCCGACAAAATCTACTTTAAAGACATGCAGGAGCAGGGCGTGGAGGTAGTGCCCACTGTATGGCTGGAGCAAGGTAGCAGCTTCGATGCAGAGGATGCTTTCGAGGCGATTGGGCAGGAAAAGATCATTGTGAAGCCGCGCGTGAGCGGGGCCGCGAAAAACACATTGGCTATTGACCGGAGTGAGGCCGAAGCCTATACCCCGCGCATCAATGCCTTGCTGCAGGAAGAGCCGTTCCTGGCCCAGCCATTTCTGGAGCAGATCAAAACACTGGGCGAGTGGTCTTTTGTCTTCTTCAACGGAGTCTATAGCCATACCGTGCTGAAAACCGCCAAGTCCGGCGACTTCAGGGTGCAGCACTTCTTTGGCGGCAGCATACACACCCCAGCGCCTCCCGCTGCTTTGTTGAACACAGCTACCCACATCGTGCAGCAATTTGCAAAAGGCTGTCTGTATGCCCGCGTGGACGGGGTGGAACTGAACGGAAGACTGGCTCTGATGGAATTGGAGCTGATCGAGCCGTTTCTCTTTCTGAGTACCAGCGAAGGGGCGCTGGAGCGCTATTACCAGGCCCTGTTGCAATTGCTGGAGAAAGAGCCGGCATCACGCGGCTAAGGTATAGCGCCTATAACTTGCTATGGAAGACCAGCACCGGCAGCGGCGCATGGAGCACCATCTTTTTGGCCAGACTAGGGCTGAACAGCGAATCAAAAGTATTTCGCTCCCGAGTGGTGAGGGCCAGCAGGTCTACGCCTTCGCTCTGTGCGAAGTCCTGCAGGGACTCGGCCACATCGCTGCCTTCCAGCAGGGCATAACGGATGTTGTTTTCGGGGGAGCCGTGCTGCAGTTTCTGTTGCAGTTCCAATAGTCTCTCGCGGTCTTCCTCCGGGTCATCGGAAATGTGTACACAGTAGATCATGGGTTGCAGGTGCTGCAACAGTTTGCGGAGCTGTTCTATGTCCGAGGCATCTGTTTTGCCGAAGTCGGTGGCGTAAAGCACTTTGCTAACCGTAGCGCCCTCGTACTGATTGGGTACTGTCAGGACGGGTACGCTGGTTTCTTCGATTACCTTGGTCGACACGGTGCCAAATACGGCACGCCCAATACTTGACTCCCCTTTGGTGCTCATCACGACCACCACAGGTCGGAAGCGCTCAATCTGCTCGAGTATCTCCTCCTCGGGCAGGCCATGGATAAACGACCGCTCTATGTGCAAGGTATGGCCCGCAGCCCGTGATCTGTGCAGCAGGTCTTTGTATAGCTCATCCAGTTGCTGCTGCGCCTCCAGTTCGTTGCGGTGCAGTACCCGATCTGTTATTTGCTCAGAAGGCGTCATGCCGGCGGCGCTGTTAGGAATAAGGTCATCGTCTACCAGGTAATCCTGAAAGCAGTGCAGGAGCAGCAGCTTGGCATCGGGCACCGATGCGGCGAGTTGCAGGGCATAAAGGCAAGCCTTGTGAGAGCCTTCCGAAAAATCAACGGGAATCAGGATTCGAAACATGGTGTGCAGGATGTGGGTTGGGAAATATATACGTGCCTCCTGCCCGGTTAGTCTATCCCGTTTTGGCCACAAACCCTGGAGTTAGGCTGCATAAAATAGGATACAACCGACGCTCTCCCGGGATATTCTAAATTTTTCGGTTAATTTGTGACCTGATAACCCTTCACCATGCCGAAACGCATCGTTTTTTACTTCATCGGATTTGTGCTGCTGGCATCGCTGGTCTACTATGGCTTTAGCAGGTGGCAGGACACCCGACAGCAGGTGGACCTATGGACGCTGGTGCCCCACAACGCCGCTTTTGTAGTGGAGACCAACAACCACAGCGAGCTGGTGAGCCACCTGCGGGAGACAGAGCTATGGGAGAGCTTTTCGGTGCTGCCCGTCGCACAGCGTTTTCAGGAGAACATGTCCATGCTCGACAGTGTGGCCCCCGGTAGCCAACGGTTGGAGCGGTTCCTGGACAAGAAGAACATCCTCACCTCGGTACATGTACTGGGCAAGTCTGAGGTGGAGTTCGTGTACTATATACCTGTGGTATCGGTGGGAGAACACCGTTTTTTGCGCACCCTTACCGAGAACATTGTCAAGAGCGTTATTTTTAAAGAAGAGACGCGTGAATACCAGGGCTTTCTGCTCACCGATATCACCAATACCCAGTTTGGGACCGGATTCACCTATTTTTCCTATCACAACAACATCATCCTGAGTGCTTCACCCGTGTTGGTGGAGGAGATCGTGCGGCGTATCAACAGAGGCAACCTGAGCTCCATCGCCTCGGATTTCAAGAAAGTGAACTACCTTGGGCAGCCAGACGTGTACGCCAACGTGTTTGTGAACTACCGTGCCATGCCCGAAATTCTGGGGCTGTTTCTGAAAGAAGAACTGATGCCGCAGGTACGCTACCTGAGCAGCTTTTGCCGCAATGCCATGCTGGAGCTCAAGATGGACCGCAACAAGCTTTTCCTGAATGGGTTTTCCAACCCGGAAACACTGGAAGGGTCTTTCCAGTCGCAGCTGAAACCATCGGCCCCCCGGGCGCTGGAAATCAAACAGCTGTTGCCTACCCGCACGGCAGTGCTGCTGCATTTAGGGGTGAGGGAGGTGTCGCGGCTGCGAGATGCCGCCCGCGGGAAGGGCGATGTTTACAGCACAGTTCTGGATAGCCTGGCCCGGTCGTTCAACCAGGAAGTTGCGCTGGCCTATATGGAGTCTTATAACATGAACACCAGCCCCGAGAAGATTGCGATAGCCCGCATGGCGAGCCCCTCCAAAACCGGCGCTTTGCTGAAAAAACTCGGAGAGCAACTCGGAAAAGAGCAACGGCAGAAAACGTACTCGGAGCAGTACGGAAACTATACCTTACAACTACTTGACCTGGAGGATATTCCAGCCCGTCTGTTCGGAGAAATGTTCACTGGCTTTGAGCAGAGCTATGTGCTGCAACTGGATAACTACGTGGTGTTTGCGCCCGAGTCGGCTACCTTACGCGCCCTGATTGATGACATAGCGGTAGGAGAAGTGTGGGGACGTTCGGTTGCGCAGAAATCATTTTTAGAGGAAACACTGCAGGAGGGCAACTTCAGCCTATACCTGAACACCGTGAATGCCTGGTATATCCTGAACCGCTACGTGCAGGAGGAAAACCGGGAGGACCTGCTGCAAAACTCCAGCCTGATCCGGCGGTTTAACCAGGTGAGCCTGCAGTTTGCCAAAGCGGAGAATCAGTATTACACCAGTTTTCTGTTCAGAAGGCAGGAGCGTTTTTCTGCCACGGGTCAGGGAGGTTATGTAGAGGAGGTGAGTATACCATTCGCGCAACGCCTTATCTCACAGCCATTCGCCATACAAAACGCCGTGGACAGAAGTCGTGAGATTGTAGTGCAGGACTCGCTTTTGGTGCTGCACAACATTACGGCCACCGGCAGCCGTGGTTGGACAGATTCTCTGCAAAGCCAGGTGCGGGGCAGTATACAACAGGTGGAGTTGGGCAACGACAATAAGTTGCGGTATGTTTTTGCGACTACCTCCCGTATTCAGGCCATCGACAACCAGGGCCTAGACCTGGAGCACTTCCCCTTCAATGTGGGCGATACCCTGCGGCTGCAACGGTTGGCGGTGTTCGATTATGAGAAAAACCGGAACTACCGCTTTTTGGTGGACGATGCCTTGGGCAACCTGTATATGTACGACACCCGGGGCAACGCTATACCTGGCTGGCAACCCCGCCGCATGGATTACAGGCTGGCCGCCACGCCGCAGCACCTGCGGGTAGGGGGGCGCGACGTTATCCTGGTGTTGCTCGAGAATGGTTATATCTATGCATTGAATACCCAGGGCGAAACCTATCCGGGTTTTCCTTTTAGCTTGCGGGTTCCCATTACCTCAGAAGGCATCGCAAAAGTCGGAGCTGACTTGCGCCGCTCGCAGGTAACCGTGGTGACACGATACGGCGATGTGGTGGTGTTCAACCTGCAGGGGCAAATTGTAAGGCGGGAGCAGTTGCCACGGCCAAGCAAAAGCGCCATGTTCGACCTGTTGCCCGATGCCACGGGCCGCTCTTTCGTGATCGTGCGGCAGGACCAGGGCAAGGTGGCCGTTTTCGACCAGGACTTAAAGGAAATGTTTGAGAAGCGCTTTGTCACCTCAGCACCTAAGATCGTGCAGTTCTTTAACTTTGGGGGTGGTAACCAGGTATACGCCATTACCGAAACAGGCCCGCAGAAAACCTACCTCTACGATTCGGATGCCAGCTTGATCGGGGGGCGCTCCCTGGAAAGCAACCAGCCGGTTACGATCCATTACAACGAAGTGGCCAATAACTATACTGTGTATAAGGTATACCGCCGCGAACTGCAGAAGCTGAGTTTCAAACTGCCGAATTAGCCTTCTAAAAGCTCTTAAACCAACCTTTCCTATAAAACATATACAGCTGCACCAGCACCAGCGCGGTCATCAGGAGGATGAGGAGCGGGTAGCTGTAAGGCAGGTATAGCTCGGGCATGCTGAGCCTAAAAGCCTCTCCCGTTTCCGGGTCTTCCCGCGAAAAGTTCATTCCGTACAGACCAGCGATAAAACTCAGCGGAATGAAGATACTCGAAATGATAGTCAGCACTTTCATGATCTCGTTCATGCGATTGCTCACCGTGGACATATAGAGCTCCACCAAGCTGGTTGACATTTCTTTGTGGCTGTCGATCAGGTCGATAAGCTGGATAGTATGGTCGTAGGCGTCGCGGAAGTATACCTTCAGGTTGTCAGGCATCATATCATCTTCCATGCGAAGCAGTTCATTCATTTTGTCCCGCTCGGGCCAGGCGATGCGGCGCAGTTTGATCAATTCATTTTTGAGGTCCAGAATTTCGCGCAAGGTTTGCTTGGATGGCTTGTCCAGTATCTTCTGCTCGAGCTCTTCTATGTAAATCCCGATGGCACCCATCACCGGAAAATAGTAGTCCAGCACCACGTCCAGAATGGCGTAAACCAAATACATGGGTGGCCGATGCCGGATAATGCCTTTGCCAACCCGGATGCGGTCGCGCAGTGGGTCCAGACAGTCTTCGTAGTCGCTCTGCAGCGTGAGAACGTAGTTTGGCCCTGAGAAGACCGAAAGCTGCACATCCTCCAGCGTGTGCTGTTCCTGTGACCAGCGCAGCATGCGGGTGATGATGAACAATCTATCGTCCAGCTCATCGACCTTGGGCCGCTGGTAGTCGTTGATCACGTCCTCCATCTGCAGCGAGTGAATGCCAAAGTCCTGTTTTAGCAGCTCCAGCATGGGCAGGTCGGCATAGCCGCGTATGTCAATCCAGTGGGTGGCCTGCGGTTGCGACTGCACCTGTTGCAGCAGCTCCGCATACGAAGCCAGCTCCTGTTCCCTGAACATCTGCTCGTTGAATGACATCAGGAAGTAGCGGGGTGCGTGCGCCTCGGCAGACACAAACAACGTGCCGGGGCTGGTGCCCAGCTTTCTGTCCAGGATTTTATGACGGGAGCGGTGACGTTTCTTTTTGGCCATGGGGTGATACGGTGTAGCTGTACAAGGTAGTAAAATTTAGAATTGCTTGCTGCTTTAGCTGGCGTGGTGGCTATTTTTGCTTTCTCAACATCATCTGTTTTATAGCTTCGCCTGTGCGGCGGGCACCTACTTTTTTTCTTGACAAAAAAAGTAGGCAAAAAAGTCAAGACGATTTTAAACTCGCTGACCGCTCAAACACAAAATCGTCATTTATGCACATGGCTAATGCCATTGCTTTGTCGCTACCGTGCGAGTATGTATTTCAATGCGTGTCAGTGATATGTGTAGGTAGAGACAAAAACTACAACGCTTCTACCTGTGCATAGGTAGTGAACATAAATTCCCCTCTTTGGATAAGGAGGGGAAGGGATGGTTTGACCCAGTATGGCAAAACAAAGCCTGAAGCTACAGCGCTTATACCTGGGGATTGGCAGCTACAGAAAGTCCCCCTTCGAAGGGGGTAGGGGGATGACAATCGTGCACGAGAATTCCCCTCTTGGGAGGGGCCGGGGGAGGCAAAAAAGCTGGGCTAGGATACCCTACTCAACAACCTCAACCTCAACTCCTTCCACTACCTCCAACTTCCCGCTGACTTCCTCCTGCAACTTCTTGCGTACCTCCAGCGTCATGCGGCAGTCTAGTTCGAATTGCTGTTCTTTTATGCTGAGGTCGTATTCCTTTACCAGGCTCATCACATCGTTCATTTGCGGGTAGGCGAAGTGTACCTGCAGCAGTGCCGTTTCGTGCCTTTCTTCGATCGTGGCGGTAGACAGGGCTTCGGCAGCGGCGGTTTTGTAGGCGTGTATCAGGCCACTCACACCCAGCTTGGTGCCCCCGAAATAGCGGATGACGACCACTAGCACATTGCTCAGGTCCGCGGACCGGATCTGGCCCAGGATCGGGTCGCCAGCGGAGTGGTTGGGCTCGCCGTCGTCGTTGGCGCGGTAGCGGCTTTTGTCGGCCCCCAGGCTGTAGGCATAGCAGTGGTGGCGGGCATCATAGTATTGTTTCCGCAGGCCTGCCAGTATTTCTTTCACCTCTTCTTCGGAGTAAACCGGGTAGGCCAGCGCAATAAATTTGCTGCCTTTCTCTTTGTAGAGTCCTTCGGAAGGTTCGGCTATGGTGCGGTAGGTGTCTTCCATTGTGCTTAAAACAAATTGGCGGCTATCTCCTGGTACGAAAGCAGCACCAGCGCCAGTACGGCTATACCTAAGCCAACCAGGTTGAGTGCGCTCAGTTTCTCGCGGAACACCAATACGGCCCCCAATGCGCCAGTCATGATAATACCGATGTTGTTAACGGGGTATAGAAACGCGCCATCGTTGCCAAAAGCCGAGAGTGCCTTGATCAGGAAAAAGATAGAGAAATAATTTGGAATGCCCAGCACAATGCCCGCCCAAATGCTTCTGGCCCGGAACACGGTCTTTCGCATCAGCAACATATAACCCAGCACCACTATACCTAATACGGCAGAGGCGGTGAAGGTGAGCATGGTGAACTGGCTGGCCTCATGCGCCTGCAGGTGGTACTCGTTCACGTAGTTGATGAGCGAATCGGCAAAGCCACTGGCCAGGAAAATGATAAAGGGCAGCCCGAGTGCAAGCAGCCTCGGCGTGCGCTTGTCACCCACCTCGCCGGGGCGGACCGAGGATAGGACAATGGCCACCAGCGCCAGCGCCATGCCCAAGTAATTGACGAAGGTATAGTCTTTGAGGCTGCTTTTGAGTACCAGCAGGCTGAAGAGCACCGGGATGACGAGCGAAATCTTGGCGGCGACCGAAGCGGCTGTTACACCCACTTTTTGGGTGGTGATGGCAATGAGGTAAAAGGCCCCGATGAAGATGGCCCCCAATATGAGCGCGTAGATGGCCCAGGGTTTTTGGAGCACCTGTGGCTGCAGTACATCCGTGCCGCCAGGAAAGGCCAGCCCGACCAGCACACAGGTAATGTAGTTTACAGCAATGCCCTGAAAGGTATGGACATTGAACCGCTCGTAAAGCTTGAAGATGAAAATCAGGGAAGCGCCGGAAAGTACGCTCAGAATCAGGTATAGCATAAGGTATAAGTATGGGCAGACAGCCCACCGCAACTGCAAATTTAACGGAACTGCGGGCATGGGCAAAGGCAGGCGGCAATCTATCGGCACATTCCAACTAAAATGCTTTAATTTGTGATTGCACTAACATTGTAGATTTGTCAGCTATACCTTACCTGTTGCAGTTTACCGAAGTTGGAAGCGAAGCCATTGGGTATATCGCCTCCACGCAATACGCACGGCACGTGCCGTTTAAGATAAAGCGTGTGTTCTGGACCTACGGCACCCCGCAGCAGGTGCAGCGGGGGCAACATGCCAACAAAGCAACCGAAGAGGTATTGGTCGCCCTGACAGGCAGCATTACGGCAGAGACGGACAACGGAAAAAACAGACAAACATTCGTGCTGGACGCACCAACCAAAGGACTGTACATACCGGCCATGTGCTGGACTAACCTGCAGTTTTCGGAAGGGACCATCGGCCTTTGCCTGGCTTCCACTGATTTCGACGACGCCGACTATATCCGCGATTATGCGGTCTTCCAACGGATGGCTACGCATATTGCACTCTGATCTATACCTGTTTAAATGACCTCATTTGCCGTACCTTTTTTTGCTTTCAGAGACTTCCCCGCAGGTATCAACCGCGAGGTAGAGCAGGCTTTGGTACGGGCGGCTGCAAGTCAGCATTACATATTGGGGGAGGAGGTCGAAGCTTTTGAGCAGGAACTGGCCACTGCCTTGGGCACAGGTATGGCTATTGGTGTGGGCAACGGCTACGATGCGCTGGTCGTGGCGATGAAGTCGGCAGGTATAGGCCCCGGCGATGAGGTGATCGTGCCGGCCAATACCTTTATCGCGACCGTAAATGCAGTGGTGCAGGCAGGGGCTATACCTGTGCTGGCCGAGCCTGATCCGTATACCTGCAACCTCACAGCAGGAGCGGCAGCGGCTGTACTCACCAAGAAAACAAAAGCCATTATACCGGTGCACCTCTACGGGCAAGCCTGCGAAATGGCGGATTTCATGCAACTGGCGCAGAAACACAACTTCATCCTGATAGAAGATTTTGCGCAAGCACAGGGTGCAAGCTACGGTGGCCAATCTGTTGGGAGTTTCGGGAAAATAAACGCGACCAGCTTTTATCCGACCAAAAACCTGGGGGCTCTGGGCGATGGCGGTGCCGTGGTCACATCCGATGCTGCACTTGCCGCCTTTGCACGGATGTACCGCAACTACGGCCAGGAACAGAAGTATCACAACAAGATTGTCGGCATCAACTCCAGGCTCGACACGCTGCAAGCCGCCGTGCTGCGGGTAAAGCTCCGTTACTTAAATCAGCTGAACAGCGAGCGACAACGGCTGGCGCAGGTATACCAGAACGAATTGCAAGGTATAGTTGGACTTATTTTGCCTGTCACGGCTCCTGCTTGCACGCATGTTTACCATATTTTCAATATCCGGACCAGCCAGCGTGACAAATTGCAGACGTGGTTAGCAGCGCAAGGTATACAGACCGCTATCCACTACCCGGTGCCGGTGCATTTGCAGGAGGCTTATGCCTTTCTGGGTTACCAGCCAGGCAGTTTTCCGGTAGCAGAAGAGTTGGCCGCGACTAGCCTCAGCCTGCCTTTGTTTCCAGGGATGACAGCAGCAGAACAGCAGCAGGTCATCAGTTCCATTCACACATTCTTTAAAGTCCATGGCTGATACTGTTGCTTTGCCGCTTGTTTCGGTCATCTGCCTTTGCTACAACCACGAGCGCTTCATTGCCGAGGCACTCGACTCGGTGCTGGCCCAGACGTATCCTAATCTGGAGATCATTATTGTCGACGACTGCAGCACCGATCATAGTGTGGAAATCATGGAACCGTATCTTCGGGAATACCCGCAGCTTACTTTTATCAGCACGGGCACCAACTTAGGCAATACCAGGGCTTTTAACATGGGCTGGCGTGCGTCAAAAGGGGCTTTTATCATCGATTTTGCCACCGACGATGTGCTGTTGCCCGACCGCGTAGAAAAGCAGGTGCAGGCATTTCTGAAACTGGACGAAAGCTACGGCGTTGTCTATTCCGATGCTGAGTACGTGGACGATAACACCAAGCACATCGGGTTTCACTGTGTCCGTAACAAACAAGGCGAGGTGATTTCTTTTGCACCTTCCGGCGATATTTTCAAGCACCTGCTGGGGCGCTACTTCATCTGTCCGCCTACCATGATGATGAGGCGCACGGTACTGGATGAACTGGGTGGCTACGACGAAACACTGGCTTACGAGGACTTCGACTTCTGGGTGAGATCCTCCCGAAACTATAAGTACTTTTTTCTGGGCGACGTCACTACAAGACGGCGTGTGCATGCCCGTTCGCTCTCGCAGCAGTGGTATAAGCCCGGCAGCCTGTTAGTCGCCTCTACTGTAACAGTATGCGAGAAAGCAGCCCGTTTGGTCCGGACACCGGAAGAGAAGCAGGCCCTCACCAAAAGGCTGCGCTACGAAGCGCGGCACTCCTACCTGACAGGCCACTACCAACAGACAGAACGCTTTTTGGAGCTGATGCGAAAACACGCCGGCTTAGGTCCTGTATACCAGACAATCAGACTACTCAACAAATACAAAATTAACCTGGGTTTCCTGCGTAGGGTATATCAAAGCCTTCGGAATAGGCTGTAGAATTGCACTCTTTGGCGGACTTGCTAGACAATCCCATTATAAGTAAAACTGTTTCAAATTTTTACGTAAGAAAGATTTACTATTAATCTGAAACTCCCTTTTTTGCAGCAAGTTAACTAATTGCATTGCCTTAAAGCGAATTTTATTAATAATGCTTATATTTGAAGTTCAATCTCTTAAAACAATATAATGATTACAGCTGTTGCCTCCCGTATCGAAGTTATGAAATGGATGGAAGACTTTGTCCAGGAAAAAATGACAGAGTTTCTGAAATCCGTGGAAGATAGCTGGCAGCCTGCCGACCTGCTGCCCGATGCCCGCATGGAGAACTTCTTTCAGGAAATAAAGAACCTGCAGGAACGTGCCCGTGACCTTTCCTATGATCTGCTGGCTGTGCTGGTAGGTGATACCATTACAGAAGAAGCCCTGCCGACTTACGAAAGCTGGCTGATGTCCATTAAGGATGTGCCTCAGAACGAGGAGAGTCCCTGGATGAAGTGGAACCGCGCCTGGACTGCAGAGGAAAACCGCCACGGTGACTTGCTGAACAAATATCTATACCTGACCGGACGTGTCAACATGCGTGAGATGGAGGCCTCTACGCAGTATCTGATTGCCGACGGATTTGATCTGCAGACAGATAATGATCCGTACCGGGCTTTCGTTTACACCAGCTTCCAGGAAACAGCTACCAATCTGTCGCACCGCCGTGTTGCCCAGATCGCCAAAAAGCAAGGCGATGGTATGCTGGCGAAACTTTGCGGTTACGTAGCTTCTGATGAGGCCCGTCACGCAAAAGCTTACAAAGCGTTTGTTGGCAAAATATTCGAGGCAGACCCGAACGAGATGATGCTGGCCTTTGAGGACATGATGCGCAAGAAGATCGTAATGCCGGCCCACTACATGCGCGAGCTTGGTGTGGACATGGGCAAGACCTTCGGCCACTTTACTGATGCTGCTCAGCGTATCAACGTGTATACCGCAATGGACTATACCGATATCCTTTCTGACTTGGTAAAGGAGTGGAAGCTGGAAACTGTTACAGGTCTGAACGACGCCGGAGAGCGTGCACGCGAGTATCTGATTGCACTACCGGATCGTCTGAAGCGTGTAGCGGAGCGTATGCGCTCGCCACAGCTGGAGTACAAGTTCCGTTGGATTGACTAATCAGCGAAAGCTATACCTATAAACAAAGGGCAGGTTGCGAAAGCAGCCTGCCCTTTTGTATTTCTTCGTATTAACTGCTTTCAAGGTATAGCAACTTATGTTGTTTTATTGCTTGGCCTGTCCGGCCGGGCACCCCGAAAGCTTTCGGGGCAAAAAAATCAAGTGGCACATCCCGAACTGGTTTCGGGGACTCCCCAAATAGAGGGCCCCTACCCCCACTCGCTGAACGCACAAACAGTGGGTAGTCTTTTTAGTGCACCTGGCAAGTGTAATTTGTTTCATTGCTAATGTGCAAGTTAGTCTATCAATGCGTGCCTGTGATAGTTTGCACCAAAGGAAACAACAGTGCTTATACCTGTAAAATGGTAGTAGCTGAGAAGTCCCCCTTTGAAGGGGGCAGGGGGATGTCAATCATTCACAAATTCACTCCCCCTCCTGTTATGGGGATAGGGCCCCTCGACAGAAGGAGGGGGCCGGGGGGAGGTAACTCCCGTATAAGAACAGATGTGCAAGAACATTCGAAGGCGCAACGTTGTTAGGTTATAAATCAGGAGAAATATGGGAGTAGGGTATCGATTTACAGAGTATGTGCCGCCGCAGGACGATAAGCAGGGCTTCGAGTCGCTGCTGAAGATCTTTCTGCAGTTGGTGATGATCACCTCCGGGGATGTGGCCGAAGCGCTATCTTGGCTGAGTTCGCTGGACAAACAATATGGCCTCACTGGCGATGATTACGGGATAGGCGATTTTATTGAAGACCTCAAGAAGAATGGTTACATCGATGAAAAACCTTTGGAGGAAGGCGTGCTGAAACTCACTGCCAAAAGCGAGCAAAACATACGAAAAAGTGCTTTGGAGGAGATTTTCGGCAAACTGAAGAAAGGCGGCAAGGGGAGCCATGCCACGCCGCAGACAGGCATAGGCGACGAAGCCAGCACCGACCGCCGCGAGTACCGTTTCGGCGATGCGCTGGAACAAATCTCCATGACCGATTCTATCCGCAATGCCCAGATCAACCACGGGCTGTCAGACTTCCGACTCACAGAGCAAGACCTGGAAATAACCGAGACAGAGCACAAAACACAGTCCTCCACGGTGCTGATGATCGATATTTCGCATTCCATGATCCTGTACGGCGAAGACCGTATTACCCCGGCCAAAAAAGTGGCGATGGCACTGGCCGAACTGGTGAAGCAGAAGTACCCAAAAGACACGCTGGACGTGATCGTGTTTGGCAACGACGCCTGGCAGATCGAAATAAAGGATCTGCCATACCTGGAGGTCGGTCCATACCATACCAATACCGTAGCTGGCCTCGAGCTGGCTATGGACATCCTGCGCAAGCGAAAAACACCTAACAAGCAGATATTCATGATTACGGACGGGAAACCGACTTGCCTGAAAGAGGGGTTGCACTACTACAAAAACAGCTTCGGTCTGGATCGCAAGGTGGTGAACAAAACGCTGAACCTGGCCGCCCAATGCCGAAGGATCAAAATACCGATCACCACTTTCATGATCGCGTCGGACCCATACCTGCAGCAATTCGTAGACGAGTTTACCAAAGTGAACAATGGCCAGGCATACTACAGCAGCCTGAAAGGCTTAGGGCATTTGGTGTTCCGTGACTATGGCCGCAACCGGAAGAAAAGCTTTTAAAGTTTGAGAGTTTAGGATTTAAAAAGAGCTTATAACTCAAGGAATTCCCCTCCTCGGAGCGGTTAGGGGTGGGTTAATAACCTCTATAACAATTTAACAATTTAGCCATTCAACCATTTAAGAATGCAATACAAAGACATTCCAACCGAAAACTTACTGAAGATAAAAACACTTGGCCAGCTGCGAGCAGCCGGGTATGAGCCGCAAACTGTGAAGCAGGAGTTGCGCCACAACCTGATCCGCAAGCTGCAGAACAAAGAGGAAATTTTCCCGGGCATCTGGGGCTACGAGGAAACTGTGGTACCGGACTTGCAGCGGGCCATTCTTTCGATGCACCACATCAACTTGCTGGGTTTGCGCGGACAGGCCAAGACCCGTATCGCACGCCTGATGGTGGATTTGCTGGACGAGTACATACCGGTGGTGCAAGGCTCTGAGCTAAATGATGATCCATTGCAGCCACTATCGCGCTATGCCAAAGATCTGGTGCACGAGCACGGCGACGACACGCCCATTGGCTGGATGCACCGTTCCGACCGATATACCGAGAAATTGGCCACACCCGACGTGTCGGTAGCCGACCTGATCGGTGATGCCGACCCTATTAAAGCGGCTACTTTAAAGCTGCCCTATTCTGATGAGCGGGTGATTCACTTCGGATTGATTCCGCGATCGCACCGAGGCATTTTTGTGATCAACGAGCTGCCCGATTTGCAGGCCCGCATACAGGTGGCCTTGTTCAACATTCTGCAGGAAGGCGATATTCAGATCCGGGGTTTCAAGGTACGTTTGCCGCTCGATATTCAGTTTGTGTTCACGGCTAACCCGGAGGACTATACCAACCGTGGTTCCATCGTAACGCCGCTCAAAGACCGCATCGACTCCCAGATCATCACCCACTATCCGAAGTCCATTGAAATTGGCAAGAAGATTACGCGGCAGGAAGCACACATCAAAGAGGAGCAGGAACATCTGGTTACGGCTAACGAACTCATCAGCGACCTGATAGAGCAGGTGGCGTTTGAGGCCCGGGAGAGTGAGTACGTGGATGCTAAGAGCGGCGTGTCAGCACGTCTGACCATCTCGGCTTTCGAGAGTCTGCTGAGCGCTGCCGAGCGCCGTGCCCTGCTGAATGGGGAGAAGTCGACCTACGTGCGGGTAGCGGATTTCCTGAACACCATACCTGCCGTGACGGGCAAAGTAGAATTGGTATACGAAGGCGAGCAGGAGGGGGCAGGCCATGTGGCGCAAGTGCTCATGGGCAAGGCGATTCGTACGCAGTTTCTGAAATATTTTCCTGACCCGGATAAGGCCAAAAAGAACAAAGAAGGCAATCCTTACAAGCAAGTAACCGACTGGTTTGGCGAGGGCAACACGCTGGACATCCTGAACGACGCCAGCACCAGCGATTACAAAAAAGCTCTGCAGCAGGTACCCGGCCTGGCGGACCTGGTAGAAAAATACCAACCAAAAGCAGAGGCCAAAGAAAAGCTATTCCTGATGGAGTTTGCCTTGCACGGACTGGCCGAGCACAGCCAACTCAGCAAAAACCGCCTCAGCACCGGCCTGCAATTCAAGGACCTGCTTAGCGGTATGTTCTCCATGCCGAGCTTTGGCGAGGAAGAGGATGAAGACGACTTTTAGGAGTTTAAAAGTTAGAAAGTTTAGAAGTTAGAAAGTTAAATGCCAGAAGCGCTGTGTGCTGCTTCTGGCATTTTTTGTTGATAGTTCGGAGTGGAGTAACGTAGTACTTAATCGCTTTTGTTGCCATGCTGGAGGTATGTATACAGGTCGCGCCGATGTCCCATTTGCCTTCTGCCTCATGCTGCAAAATTGGCAGGTATACTGAAGTCGTTGGGTGAGGTGAGAAAGCGAATCGTTTTAAAGGTGAGGCGTAGCTAAAACCTAAATTATGCACTTTAATGGCATAAGCTTTTTTTAAGTGCTACAATTTCGGAAATTGCTTAACATGCTTAAGTAGGACTTCCTTCTTATTATCTCTCCCATTGCTATTACAGGAGGTACAAAAATCATGAAGCTCCAAATATCTCCCAATAGCTCAGTCAAACTATATTCTTCACCGATGTAATAGAAGTGGAATCTGTAGTAGATTAAGTCAAAAGCAAAGCTTATTAGTCCACCCAGCACAGCTATTAACAAAACTTTTATAGTTGTTCCATACTTGGCAAATCGTGAAGATGCTAATGGCAAACTATTAAAGTAATTTACAAGTGCTACAAGTATAAAGTAGTTAAACAATATCCATAGAGCGAGCATAATCCAACCAGGAGCTTCTGACAAAGCTAACATCAAAAACAAGCCTTCTCCTTTTGTCAGAACTATAAGTGCTACAAGTTGTGTCACCAAGTGTTGCTTCCCTATTTTCTTCTGGTTTAGAAGGAGTTTCATAATTATAAATTTACCACCAACGGTTAGTACATAAGGTGTGCGAGGTGAAGCCGAAGCCTTACTTATGTACCATGTTAGCTGTAGTTTTATTTATTAAATTCTCCAGTAAAGCCGTCAAGCATATCATCACTAATTACCAGATTTTGATCAATTGAAAGAATTACCATTCTATAATCAGTATTATTCACCAAAAGGACTTGGCTCTTCCCAGTTTGATCGATATTATACTGGTACGTTCCGCTGGGCAACATATAAGCATTGTCATTGCCTATGTTGTTAGCAACGGTTAGTGTTTTATTTGTTTCATTGAAAATCCACTTAACATCTCCTTTTTTATATTCACGATTAATGGAAGCTAGTCCGCCTCTAACACTTTTCAGATTCCAAGTTCCATTTATTGTTATTTCAGGCGCTGGATCATTATCATCCCTTTTACAGCTGGTCATAAGTCCTATTCCAACAACCATAAGTAAAATCAAAATTTGTGCTTTCATAATAATTTTCATTTAGATGCTAAAATGATTTTTTACCTCAAATTGAAGCTAACTATCAGCTAGCAGGAGTACCCACTCCTACTATTCGCACTTTGAGTGGCATACCCTGCCGCCTGCATTCCAAGTTAATCATAAAAAGCTGATCAAGTCCAACCTTAGCTAAACAAATCCGGCAGCTGCTTCATCAAGGTATAGCCGCCCATCCAGGCCATTACCAGCACAACCAATATTCCGAAAATGGTCAGCCAAAGCGGGTGCTTATACCTGCCGATGATCTGGGTTTTGTGAGCGGCAATTAGAATGGTGCCGAGTGTGATAGGCAGGATAAGTCCGTTGAGGGCACCGGCCAGGATGAGCAGGTGCACCGGACGGCCGATAGTCACGAAGATAGCCGTAGAGATGGTGATGAAGCCGATGATGAACCAGTTTTCATTCTGCTCAATGCTTTTGTGGAAGGACTTGATAAACGAAACCGAGGTATAGGCCGAGCCGATAACTGAGGTGATGGCCGCCGACACCATCACGATGCCAAACAGCTTATACCCGATATTTCCGGCTGCAAGTTGAAAAACAGACGCGGGTGGGTTACTCTCATCCAGCACCAAGCCTTTGCTCACCACCCCCAGCGCCGCCAGGAAAAGGAAAATCCGGATAATCGAAGCCACGGTTATACCTGACACGGCACTGGTGTTCACTTCTGAGAGCGACGACTCACCCTTCACCCCAGCGTCGAGCAGGCGATGTCCTCCGGCAAACGTAATGTAACCACCCACCGTGCCACCCACCAGCGTGATGATGGCGATGAGGTCGATCTTGTCAGGTATAAAAGTCTTGACAACAGCCTCGCCGACCGGAGGGGCGGAGGTAATGGCTACGTAGACGATCAGCAGGATCATGAGCAGTCCCATAATCTGAGCAAAGCGGTCCATCACTTTTTTGGCTTCGCGCACCAGGAAAATGCCGATGGCAATGGCAGCGGCAACGACAGCACCCATCTCCGGAGAAATGCCGAACAGCACGTTGAAACCCAGGCCTGCCCCACCGACATTGCCGATGTTAAAGGCAAAGCCGCCAAGTACAATCAGCACAGCGATAAAAAGCCCAAGCCCGGGCAATAGCATATTGGCAATGTCCTGTGCCCGTTTCTCTGACACGGCAATGATGCGCCACACATTGAGCTGCACACCAATGTCGAGGATGATGGATGCCAAAATAACAAAGCCGAAACTTGCAGCCAACGATTGTGTGAAGACAGTGGTTTGGGTCAGGAAGCCAGGACCGACGGCGGAAGTGGCCATCAGGAAAGCGGCCCCCAAGAGCAAGCTCCAATTTCTTTTTGCCTTCATCCGTTCTTTACTTCTTTTGCCATCAGACTTATACCTTCGTTTAAAAGTGCCGCCCGAATGTGGCTGGCAAACTCCAGGGCATGCAGCCCGTCGCCGTGAATGCAAATGGTATCGGCCTGTATACCTACATCCTGTCCTTGCTGCGACATTACTTTGCCCTCTTTTATCATCCGGACCACCTGCTGCACTGCCTCTTCGTGGTCTGAAATCAGGGCATTGGGCAGCCTGCGGGAAGTGAGTGTGCCATCCTGCTGGTAAGTGCGGTCCGCAAATACTTCGTTGGCCGTTTGCAAGCCCAGCCGTATACCTGCTTTTATAAGTTCGCTTCCGGCCAGGCCATACAACACAGCCTCCGGTTTTACCTTATAAACCGCCTCTGCTATGGCCTCTGCCAGATTAATGTTGCCGGCTGCCATATTGTAAAGGGCGCCATGCGGTTTCACGTGGTGCAGCGTGCCACCCTCCGCCTGCACAAAGGCCTGTAGTGCGCCTATCTGGTACACGACCATATCGTACACCTCTTCCGGGGTAACGGCCATCTCGCGGCGGCCGAAGCCCACCAGATCGGGCAGCCCGGGATGGGCTCCAATGGCCACGTTGTGTTTCATACAAAGCTGAACGGTTTTGCGCATCACGCTAGGGTCGCCAGCATGGAAGCCGCAGGCGATGTTAGCCGAGGTGATATAAGGTAATAGCTGTGCGTCGTTGCCCAGGCGATAGGCGCCAAAGCTCTCGCCCAGGTCGCAGTTCAGGTCAACGGATAAGGGTTTGTTCATGGGTTGCGTTTGAGATGGATGGCCCGTGCCAGCAACTCTAAATTCTGCTCCTGCCGGATGTAAAGCTGCTGGGCTTCTTCCAGCGTCACTTCCTGCAATTGAATGGTCTGACCGGGCACGACCTGGGCTAATATAGGCAAATCAGCCGAAATCACCTGCGCGATGCGTGGATAACCGCCGGTGGTCTGGTGGTCGGCCATCAGCACGATCGGCTGCCCGTCCGGGGGGACCTGCACCGTTCCGAATGTGACGGCACTGGAAATCAATTCGGTTTGCTCCTGTAGGTATAGCGACACGCCCTGCAGCCGGTAGCCCATGCGATCAGACTGCACCGATACCTGGAAGCGCTCCGACCAGATCCGCTCCTTAGCTGTTTCGGAAAAGAGTTCGTACTCGGGGCCTTTGATGGCACGTATGGTGGGGCTGGGCTGATAGTTCGGGTATCGCTGCGGATCGGGTGTCCAGTTGGTGGAGGTATGGCCTTCTGTAGGTCCTGCTGCCATTTTAAACAGTTCCATCCCATTGCCGGTAGGGGCATGACAAGGTATAAGATCGCCTGCTTGCAGGGCCCTGCCGCCAAAGCCTCCGAAGCCAGCCTTCAGGTATGTTGCGTAACTGCCCAGCACTTCAGGTATAGCGAAGCCCCCGGAAACCGCCAGGTATGCGCGACAGCCTGATTGGGGGCTCTTGAACTCCAATATGCTACCCTGCTTCACGAAAAGAGGCCGCCACATTTTCACTGCTTCGCCATGGAGGGCAGGGGAGAGGTCGGCCCCGGTCAGGGCGATGAGCTGGTCTGTTGTGAACCGGATGGTAGGGCCGGTCAGGGTGATCTCCAGTGCCGCCTGGTGCTGTGGATTGCCCACGAGCATGTTGGCCACACGCAGGGCAAAAGTATCCATGGCACCGCTCACGATGATGCCTTCTTTTTGGTGCCCATACCTGCCAAGGTCTTGTATGGTGGTGAGCAGGCCGGGTTTCAGTATCTCAAGACTCATGCTGCTGCTCCTTTCTCTGCCAATATTCTTTTTCGCTGATGGCCACAAAACGCACCAGGTCACCGGCCTGCAGCAGGCTGGGAGGGTTTCGCTCCGGGTCGAAAAGTTGCAGGGGAGTGCGGCCGATCAGTTGCCAGCCTCCGGGCGTCTCGATGGGGTAAATGCCAGTCTGGTTGCCGGCTATACCTACTGAGCCGGCCGGTATGCGGGGCCTTGGGTTTTGCTTGCGTGGCGTCGCCAGTTTTTTGCTCAGGCCGCCCAGGTATGGGAAGCCGGGCGCGAAGCCGATCATGTAAACCAGGTATTTGCCCCGGGTATGGCTGGCGATCACCTCCTGCGGCGTCAGCTTGTTATGCCGGGCCACGTACTCCAAGTCGGGGCCGAAGGCGCCATCGTAGCAAACCGGAATCTCAACCACGTGTGGTTTGCTGCCCTTGTGGCTTTCTTTGGCCACCTTGAGCATGTGCTGCAATTGCTCCGTTATGCGAGTATAGGGGTTGTAAAGTCCTTTCTCGCTCACCACCCAGGGGTCGTAGTAAATTGTGACGGTCGTGAAAGCAGGTACCTGCTCCACGAAGCCAGGGAAGGGGTGGCGCTCCAGGTAGGCGCTGAACGTGCGTACTTTGGCGTGGGTATCCTCGTCTATGCAGTCGCCGAACTGCACTGTGACCGCCGTGTCGCCCAGCGGATACAATTGGAATAACCGCATGTCCTTTTGCTTCATACCTCAATCTTTTGTCCCGCCTTTTATAATACCCGGTGCCTTGGGTTATAGTTAACCAAGGTACATAAAAAAACACAAGGCCCCGTTGCGGAACCTTGTGTTTCTCTGTAGTAAAGCAGTCTTTAGTTTATACCTACATCCTCCAACACGGGTGGGTGCAGTTGCCCTTCGGTACGGGCCACTACCATGGCCACGGTGGCATCGCCGGTGATGTTTACAGTCGTACGGAGCATGTCGAGGATACGGTCAGGGGCCAGGATCAGGGCGATGCCTTCTATGGGTATACCGGCCTGTTGCAGCACGATAACGAGCATCACGACACCGGCACCCGGCACGGCTGCGGCACCTATCGATGCGAGCGTGGCCGTCATCACGATTCCGACCTGCGTCATCAGAGACAGGTCCATGCCATAGGCCTGGGCAATAAACACAGCTGCCACAGCCTGGTAAAGGCTGGTGCCGTCCATGTTGATGGTAGCGCCAAGCGGAAGCACGAAGCTGGTGATCTCCCGGTTGATGCCCAGCCTTTCCTCGCAGCGCTCCATGGTAACTGGCAGCGTAGCCGCACTAGACGAAGTAGACAAAGCCAGCATCTGGGCCGGGAAAATACCTTTGAAGAAGTCGATATACCTGGTTTTGCCAATCGTGACTACCAATATCGGGTAAACGACCAGCATCATGATCGCCAGGCCAATGATCACCACAATACAATAGTAACCCAGCACAAGCAACAGCTCCACGGCGGCGCTCGGGTCATCGCCTGCAAACTCCACCACAAGGCCTGCCAGCAAGGCAAATACGCCATAAGGAGCCGCCATCATAATAATGTCGACCATTTTGAGTATGACGAGGTTGACGCCATCGAAAAACGCATTGACGGGTGAGGACTTCTCAACAGGTATCAGGATGAGGGCAATACCGAAGAGCAGGGCGAAAAAGATAACCTGCAGCATCTTGCTGTTGTCCGTCATGGATGTGAAAATGTTGGCAGGCACAATGTCGATAAGCGCCTGCAGCGGCCCCTGTTGCTCTACGGCGGCGGCATCGGTAGAGCGCTGGGTAGTGGTAGCGGCATACTGGGCCTTAAATTCTTCGCGCTTTTCGGGTGAGAAGGCCTTGCCGGGCTCGGCAACGTTGACAATGGTAAGGCCCAGCACAACGGCCACTACAGTCGTAACCAGGTATAGGCCGATTGTCTTGGAACCGATGCGGGAGAGTTTGCTGATGTCGCTTAGGCTGGCCACACCCGTGATCAGGGATACGAACACGAGCGGCACGGCAATCAGTTTGAGGAGGTTGATAAAGATGGTACCAAAAGGCTTGATCCAGTCGGCAGTAAACTCAATGAGGCCATTGGAGCTGGCGAAAACTCCCCATGCTACCCCCAGTGCCATACCGATTAGTATCTGCCAGTGTAGAGCTAATTTCTTCATAAACAGGTTGGCGGCAGGGTGTTTGCAAAAGCCTGCCTGCAAATTAGGTGTAAGGTTCAGGATTAGGTTCAGCCGGGTAAAGCATCAGGTATGGCAAGCCAATAAGCCCGAAATGTATGCCCGCGTCAGGTAAAATTAAGCATAAATCCTTAAGAACAGAGCGGAATATCTGAATTAGGATATTCTAAATAAGAAAGGCCGCTTAAACAGCGGCCTTTCCCAAACTTCTTCGATAGCTGACGGGCTATTCTTCGTTTACGACGATCTTCTCGATCTTGTCTTCTGCCCGGATGGTATCGATCACGTCCACGCCTTCTACCACTTTGCCGAAGCAGGTATGGTTGCGGTCGAGGTGGGCGGTGTTCTTGCGGCTGTGGCAGATAAAGAACTGCGATCCGCCGGTGTTACGGCCGGCATGCGCCATGCTCAGCACACCGCGGTCGTGGTACTGGTTCTCGCCGGTCAGCTCACAATCGATCTTGTAGCCTGGCCCGCCTGTGCCCGGTATACCTTTGGAGCCTTCGCGTGAGTTCGGGCAACCACCCTGAATCACGAAATCA
Source organism: Pontibacter aquaedesilientis (assembly GCF_014773225.1). Lineage (GTDB taxonomy): Bacteria > Bacteroidota > Bacteroidia > Cytophagales > Hymenobacteraceae > Pontibacter > Pontibacter aquaedesilientis. The sequence goes on from NZ_JACXAJ010000008.1 coordinate 153,741, forward strand.
GGAATAACGCGGTGGAAAGTCAGGCCGTCGTAAAAGCCTTTTTTGGCAAGGTCTATAAAATTCTGAACCGTCTTGGGAGCGTCTTTCTCATAAAACTCAACTTTCATGACTCCTTTGGCGGTATGGATTTCTGCGGTCTTCATAATTTCATCTATTTGATTGGTAAAACACTGTCAGGTACAAAAGTACGCAAAATATAATTTACAGTCTACGGTGCCTGGCCATGTCTTGGGTGTATCGTTATGCATTTAAGAAAACTTGAAGGAGTAAATAAGAGTAATTGTACTATAACGCGACCCCGAAATTTTGCCTACACCTAAAAAAGACACGAAACCCATGAGAGGACTACCGATAGCAATCCCCATCATTGTGCTGTTTGGCTTTACAGTATCAAGCTGCGACCAGCGGCAGGGTGCTGATAACCAGACAGACCCAAACGGCACAGAATTGAGACAGGATGGCGTGGCAACGACGCCAGACCGCGTGCTTGACGAACCAGCCACAACGACGCAAGCCGCTCCGGAAGAGGACGACACGTCCCTGGAAGCGTCGCGTAACATTGTGGATAATGCCGCCAAAGACAAAGAACTCACCACTTTTGTCTCGTTGCTGCACACTGCCAAAATGGTCAGTAACCTGAACGGAACCGGGCCTTATACAGTATTCGCCCCTTCCGAGGCTGGTTTCAAAGCCCTGCCCGGCAGTACCCTGGAGGACCTGATGAAACCTGAAAACCGGGAACGGCTGCAGCAGATTCTCAACAACCACATTATTTCAGGCAAACTGGCCGTAGATGACCTGCAGGACGGCACCATCCTGAAGACCGTTGCCGGGGAACAGCTAAAAGTATCGAAACGTGGCGGACAAGTGATGATAAACGGAGCTCTGATAGAAGACGCTGACGCCATGAGCAAAAACGGGGTGCTGCACACGATCAATAAACTGTTGTTGCCGGCTGAGAAATAATAATCTTTGGATGAAAGTAGAAACGCCGCAGGTATACCTTTATACCTGCGGCGTTTTTGGTTAAAATGGGTTCGTGGCCCAAACGGACAGCTCCGGTATAAAGCCCCGGTCATCGAGCTCCAGCGCCCCTTTGATAGCCCGCGCAATTTCCTGGCCACGCAGTTTGTTGGGCTGACTCTCGCGCTCCTCCCTTTCCTCACGCCCAAAGGCGGTGGTCACTTCGCTGGGGTTCAGCAGCATGACCCGCACGTTGTACCGGCGCAGTTCTGCCTGCCAGCATTGTGTCATACCGCGCAGCGCAAACTTAGACGAAGCGTATACCGAGCCACCCTCATAGCCCTTGGTGGCAGCCGTAGACCCGATGTTGATGATATTGCCGTAGTTCTGTTTCTTGAAGATCTCTGCCGCACGCTTGCCCATCATGGCTGCGCCAAATACGTTCACGCTGTATATCTGCTGAAAATCCTCCAAAGTTGCTTCCTCCAGTAATTTCGATCGGCCGATACCTGCATTGTTGATGAGCACATCCAAGCGGCCGTACTCGTTCAGGAAAGTCTTGAAGGTGCGTTTCACATCTTCCGGATTAGCCACGTCTGCCGTGATGGGCATCGCCCCGATCTCACGGGCGGCCTTGTGAGTGCGCTTGTCGTCACGCCCTGTAATAGCCACATTGGCCCCGTGTTCTATCAGCAGTTTGGCCGTGGCATATCCGATGCCTAGCGTGCCGCCTGTAATGAGGATGTTGGAGTTTTCGATTTTCATAGTAGCGTAGGTATGGTCCGTGTTTTTTGTAACGTGCAGAGGGTGGGGAGGTTGTAGCTGTGCCAGTACCTTTGCTCAGTCGCTCAACGGTGCAGAATTAACGGTTGCTATACCTGACCTATAACTTTCTAACTTCCAAACTTTCTAACTACTTCCGGTTGTCTTCGCCATGCAGCATGCTCAGGTAGCTCTCATACCTGGTCAGGGCGATTTCATTTTTGCGTACGGCGTCTATAATGGCGCAGCCGGGCTCATTGAAGTGGGTGCAGTCGTTGAAGCGGCACTGGTTCAGGCGCTCGCGCATTTCGGGGAAGAAATGACCCAGCTCTTTTTTGGGGATATCGACAATGCCGAGTTCCTTGATGCCGGGTGTGTCGATAATGAAAGTCTCAGAGTCGATTTCGAACATCTCGGCGAAGGTGGTGGTGTGCACGCCTTTGTCGGAGAAGCCGGATATCTCGGAGGTTTTCAGGTCGAGGTCGGGCACGATAAGGTTGATAAGCGTGGACTTGCCCACCCCCGAGTGACCCGAGAAGAGCGTTGTCTTGCCGTGCAGTAGTTCCCGGAGTTCGTCTATACCTTGGTTGGAATGCGCTGAAACACCCATTGTTTTGTATCCGATCCGCTCATACAGGTATTTGATTTGTCGCTGGTACTCCTGCATGTCCTCGTCGTAGAGGTCGGTCTTGTTGTACACGATCACGGTAGGTATGCCATAGGCCTCGGCGGTTACCAGAAAGCGGTCGACGAAACCAAAGGAGGTACGCGGTGATACCAACGTAGCGATGAGCAAAGCCTGGTCGAGGTTGGCGGCGATGATGTGGGCGTGCTCCGCCTTGTGCGTGGATTTGCGGATGATGTAGTTCTCGCGGTCTTCAATCTTGTGAATCACAGCGGTGTCCTCGCCGGTGGTTTCCACGTCAAACTCCACACGGTCGCCGACGGCCAGCGGGTTGCTCACCTTCATGCCCTTGAGCTTGAACTTGCCGCGCAGACGCGCCCGGTGCAGTTTGCCCTCCGCATCACGCACCAGATACCACGACCCCGTCGATTTTACTACAACTCCTTTCATTCGTTTTATTTCAGCAGCTGGCGCACATCAGCCATGATTTTGGCTGTGGCACCCGCCTGTTCGTGTACGTAAGTTTTTTCTTTGTCGGTTATACCCTGGTGCAGCCCCGGCGTGGAATGCACCCGCTCAAAAGCCTGCAGCAACTCGTCTGCATTGTTTACCGGGAAAGCGCAGCCCAGTGCCACCAGATCCTTCGCTTCCTGAAACTTATCGAACTTAGGTCCGAAGAACAGCGGCAGTCCAAACACGGCTGCCTCCAGCGTGTTGTGCAGTCCCTTGCCGAAGGCCCCGCCAATGTAGGTATAGGTGCCGTAACTGTAAAGCGACGAAAGCATGCCAATGTTGTCGATCACCAGCACGCTATACCTGCCTGCGTCCGCCGCTGTGGCCTGCGAAAAGCGCACGGCGCTCTCACCGAGCTGTTGCATGAGCTGGCTGATACCGCTCTCGTGAATTTCGTGCGGGGCAATGATGAACTGTATACCTGTTCGGCGCTTCTGAATCAGGGGCAAGAGCACCTCGATATCGGCAGGCCAGCTACTGCCGACCATAAATACTTCCTTACCTTGCGCAAACGCCTCCACCACAGGTATAGCCTTCACGCTGGCGGCCGTTTGCAGCACACGGTCGAAGCGGGTGTCTCCGGCTATGCTGGCTTTTTCTATTCCTATACCTTTTAAGAGTTTTAGGGAAGTTTCGTTCTGGGTATAGATATGTGTAAAACGCTGCAAGATATTCCGGTTGAAGCCACCGTAGGGTTTGAAAAAGACCTGATCCGGACGAAAGATAGCCGAAATGGAAAGCACAGGTATAGCCCGTTCCTGCAAGGCCTGCAGGTAGTAGTGCCAGAACTCGTACTTCACAAACACCGCCAGTTTAGGCTTTACAATGTCCAGAAAACGGTTGGCGTTGCCGTGGCTGTCGAGTGGCAGGTAGAAAATATAGTCAGCACCTGCGTAGTTTTTGCGCACCTCGTAGCCCGAAGGGGAGAAGAAGGTGAGTACCACCTTATATCCCGGAAACTCCTCCCGAAACGCTTCGATCACCGGCCTGCCTTGCTCAAACTCGCCCAGCGAAGCGCAATGGAACCACACCACCGGTGCTGTGTTACCCTGCAACTGTTGCGCCATCCGCTCAAACTGCCCCGCACGCCCCTCCTGCATTAGCTTTGCCTTTTGATGAAAGGGCGCCGCCAAGGCAATAGCCGCCTGGTAAGCTTTCAGTCCGATATCGTAGAGTAGTTTCAAGTATAATTTTGGCTATGACCTTGCAGTGGATTTCCTTCCTCTGATTTCAAAGTGCAAATATAGGGTATTCTGAAGCGATTGTGGTAAAGGGGGCTTAGTTTGTAAGAGGGGAGGGAAGAATGATAACTAAATTACTGATATCCGCTATATTTGGTAGGATAAACGTAGGTAATTACTTTTATCTAGAAGTTATGTGTAATCATGAAAATAAATTACAATAGGAAAGCTTAATGGAAGAATTAACCACTAGTATAATCCAGAAGGTAAAAGATGAACTTAAAATTACCGAAGAGCTTTCTTCAACTGAACTTTATGACATGTTGCATAAATACAGGAGTTCACAACATCCTGACAAATTTTTAGATAAAGAAAGAAAGAAGGCTGCAGAAGAAAAATTCAAAAGGCTAAATTCTTTGTTGATTGAATTAGCTAATCTTATTGAGCAAGAAAAACAACAGAAGCTGCCGAGTGAAATAATACCATATAAAAAAGAGTATGAAATAATTAAAAACAAACAACAAATCATCAACTATGAAGAGATAATTGCAGAGCTTAGGGTTAAAAATGAATTCAATGAAAATCATATTGCTAACCTCCAAAAAGACCTGCTAAAAATTCAGGGAAATAAAGCAGACGAAAAAGCGTCAAAACTTATTGAGCTTTATAAACCATCCAAGAAAAGCCTTATTTCACAAGGTATAACATTCGTTTTAACTTTTGTAATTGGTGTCTTTACAAAAGTTGAAGAAGTTGCAGCAGTAATAGGAAAATACTTTCCTTTTGAGCCGCAATTATTAAACTATGCAATTTTTGGAATTTTAGTCTTTATTCCTGTAAGGCTTTTTAAAATGCACTTAGAAGAATCAAAAATTGAGGATATATCCAAAAGAATCAGAACTCCATATTTTATAAATAAGTTTTATAAATATCTAAATAACAATGATATTGATGACAACTTTACAGAAATGAATGTATTTGATTTTCTATCAAATGGGCTTAGTCCTAAAAACATTTTAAGTAAATTCTGGAATATACATTTCCTAAATATATATAATGAACCAGTAATCGACTCTCTGAAAGATATTTTTATTTTTAATTTGCTAAATAAGCAGCTTGTCACAATTTCAAGTGCTAACAATCTTGATAGAAGATTTAAAATAGCTAAAACTAGACATTATACAAGTGCTGATTTTGACTTAGACGACATTGATTTTTAGAATAATAAATAGGCCTGCCTGCTGCTAACATTGTATAAAAGTCATGCTTCGGCTGTGCCTCGCTCGTTTTATGTACTAACCGTTATCTGCCAAAGACACTATTTATAAAAAGAGAATAATATTACCCCAATCAACTTCACCCCCTTGGAAGGATTCTTCATCACCGCCATCGATCTAACCGGAACCTTTGCGTTTGCCATAAGCGGCATCCGGCTGGCTTCTGGTAAGAACATCGACTGGTTTGGGGCTTACATCATCGGCTTGGTCACGGCCATTGGCGGCGGTACTACCCGAGATCTACTACTCGGTGTCACGCCCTTCTGGATGCTGAACGGTACCTATTTCCTGACTACAGGCGTGGCGCTTTTGGCGGCATTGCTGTTTCAAGAAAGAATTTTCAGGCTGGCGGGAACTTTGTTTCTGTTCGACGCCATTGGGCTGGGGCTTTTTACGGTGGTCGGTATAAGCAAAAGCCTGGAGGCGGGATTGCCTTTTTGGGTGGCGATTGTAATGGGGGCCATTACGGGGTCTGTCGGTGGCCTTATCCGGGATGTGCTCTTAAACGAAGTGCCACTTCTGTTGCGCCGCAATATCTATGCGCTTGCTTGTGTAGCGGGTGGGCTAGTCTACTACTTATGTACACAACTCCATGTCTCAGTCAGTGTGACCGAGCTGATGGCGGCCGCAGTCGTGATACTGGTGCGCGTCGTAGCAGAGAAGTTTAATATCCATTTGCCTGTGATGCGTCCTGTGAAGCAGGAAGAAGAAAGTCAGAGCCACTAAGCTATACCTATGTCCATTAACATCCGCCCCATCCAGCCGTCAGACAATGAGCCGCTGGCCACTTTAATCCGAAAGGTTTTCCGCGAGTTTAAAATTGACAAGCCCGGCACCGTGTATACCGACCCAACTACTGACGCTTTGTACGAGCTGTTTCAGCAGCCTGCCAGCGCTTATTTTGTAGCTGAAGAAAATGGTGCTATCCTGGGAGGCTGCGGTGTATACCCAACCGAGGGTCTTCCTGTAGGTTGTGCGGAGTTGGTAAAGTTTTATCTGGCTGCTGAGGCTAGAGGAAAGGGAATTGGCAACCGGCTTATGCAGCAAAGTATAGCGGCTGCCCGGGAGCTAGGCTACAAACAACTATACCTGGAGTCGTTCCCGGAGCTGGCCAAAGCTGTCTCGATGTATGAGAAAGCAGGCTTCCGACCTATACCCCATGCGATGGGCAACTCCGGCCACTACGCCTGCAATATTTGGATGATGAAAGACTTATGACAGTAGTATTCGTCATACAACCTCACCGATTCTTTGCATAGTGTAAGTGGCTCAGAGCCGCCTTTATGCTGCAGGTATCGTTAGGGCGGTTTTGTTCCTGGATTTGTGTATAGTAGCTATTGTGAAACAGGAATATAAGCTATATTTGAAGCCTCAAATCATAAGTAACCAACCAAAAAGGAAATGAAAATTCTGAAGAAAATTTTATTAACAGTAGTAGCACTTGTCGTGCTGGCTTTAGTTGTTGCGCTGTTTGTGAACAAAGAGTATGCGGTGGAAAGAGAAATTACCATCAACAGGCCCAAAGCCGAAGTGTATGACTACCTGAAGTTCCTGAAGAACCAAGACGAATTCAGTGTGTGGGCGACCAAAGACCCGAACATGAAGAAAGACTTTAGAGGGACGGACGGTACTGTGGGCTTTGTTTCGTCATGGGATAGTGAATCGGATGACGTGGGCGCGGGCGAGCAGGAGATCAAGGGCATGACGGAAGGTGAGCGCATTGACTACGAATTACGCTTCTTCAGACCCTTTGAAGCAACCGACAACGCCTACTTAGTTACAGAAGCTGTCTCTGAGAACCAGACAAAAGTGAAGTGGGGATTCGATGGGAAAATGGATTACCCGATGAACCTCATGCTGCTGTTCATGGACATGGAAGAAATGCTGGGCAATGACCTGCAGGCAGGGCTTGACCAACTGAAAGTGAATCTGGAGAAATAACTAGCGTACGGCAGGTATAGCCGAGTTTCCTATACCTGTTAGCAGCCAATTTCAGAAGGCCGGGCATTTGTCCGGCCTTCATTGTTTTAAGCTACTGGCTTTACCCTGCCCATAGGTTTGCCGTAAACCCCATACCTGCAGCGGCAGGCACAATCGCATAAAAATGGCAGAAAACGACGATAAGGAAATACAGGTAGTGGTGTTCGACCTGAACGGTACGTTCTACAGCAAAAGCTCCAAAGAGGAGTTTTTCAAGTTTGTCAGTAAAAAGAAGCCGCACAAACTGGTCTATTATTTCCAGATGATCTATTATAAGGCCTTGTTAAAGCTGCACCAAATTCGGATGACGGAGTTCAAGGAGAATTTTTTCAATTACCTCGACCACCTGCCTCCTGAGCAAGTAGAACAATATGCCCGTGAGTTTTGGAAAGAAGAGTACCCTAAGGAGTTTAACAAAGAAATAAAAGCCAAACTGGACAGGTATAGGCAGGAGGGGGTGCAGGTGGTCTGTGCCACTGGTGCGCTGGAGGTATACGTTAAGCCTCTTTTTGAGCTATACCCGGTGGATTTGTTTTTCGGAACGCAAGCCAGGTATAGCGGCGAGACTTACATAGTGGAGGGCAAGGCCTGCAAAAACGAGGAAAAGATAAAACGCCTCGACAAGCACTTCAAAGGCAAGCGCTACAAGATTGTAGAAGCCTTTTCGGATAGCAAAGAAGAGATACTGGACCATGCCGAAAAAGCCTGGCTGGTGAAAGACGATGGAAAACTGGTGCCCTATACCTAAAAACAAAAAGAGCTAAAGTGAAGACAATCAACGTGGCAAAGAATCTGAATTAGCCTATATTTGGAAAGCCTTAAACTATAAACCAAACCAATCGCTAAAATGGCCTCTATTAATCCTTATCTCACCTTCGCCGGCAACTGCGAAGAAGCTTTCAATTTTTATAAATCTGTATTCGGGGGCGACTTTACGTATGTCGGCCGCTTCAAAGACATGCCGTCCGAACAGCCCGTGCCCGAATCAGAACAAAACAAGATCATGCATATTGGTTTGCCGATTAGCAAAGAAACTACGCTGATGGGCAGCGACTCTTCTGAGGCTTTCGGACATGCTACTATACTGGGCAATAACTTTTCCATCTCTGTTAATGCAGATAATGAAGAAGAAGCAAGAAGGATTTTCGACGGACTGTCAGCTGGCGGGAAAGTTACGATGGACCTGAATAAGACGTTCTGGGGTGCCTTGTTTGGGATGTTTACCGATCAGTTTGGCATTCAGTGGATGGTAAACTACGACTACGAACAGCAGTAATGTAAAATGGCTGAAATTATCAGCTGTGCCTGCAAAACAAAAAGCCCCGACAGATGCCGGGGCTTTTCTATGATCAAGCTGTTTAAAGCTTAGTGCTTTGCAAGGTAGTTCGAAACGCTTTCTTTTGTAGCGCTCATGGCTTCTTTGCCTTCAGACCAGTTGGCTGGGCAAACTTCGCCTTTCTCTTCGAAATACTGCAGGGCGTCTACCATGCGCAGTGTCTCGTCGATAGAACGGCCAAGCGGCATGTCGTTTACAACCTGGTGACGAACCACACCTTCTTTATCGATCAGGAACAGGCCACGATAAGCAACCGGATCCCCAACGAAAATAGCTTCGCCTTCTTCGTTGTAGTCGTAGTGACCAGCCAGTACGTCAAAGTTTTGAGCGATCGTCTTGGCGGCGTCAGCTACCAGCGGATACTCAACACCTTCGATACCACCCTGGTTGCGTGGCGTGTTCAACCATGCGAAGTGAGAAAAATGCGTGTCGGTAGAGCAACCAACCACAGCTACGTTCTTACGCTCGAACTCTTCCATTCTGTCCTGGAACGCGATGATCTCGGTAGGGCAAACGAAAGTGAAGTCCATTGGGTAAAAATAGAAAACCACGTGCTTCTTACCGATGTACTGGTCAAGAGAGAAGTCTTCTACGAACTCGCCGTTAACTACTGCTGTAGCTTTGAAAGAAGGTGCTTTTTTACCTACTAATACTGCCATTATGTTGTTTATTTATTGGGTTTTAGAAAATCTATTTTGAAACTCGTGTAATGCTGATCTTTTTGTCTGGCTCTACTTTGCAGCCCGTCAGTTGCACCGAAAAACCTTTGATCTCGAAGTTCTCCAGCCTTCGCTCACTGAAAAACTTCAGCAGCAACTGCTCTAGTTCGTCATCCTCAAAATCAACGATCTCTTTGGTCTTGCTGCAATAGATGTGGCTGTGAGTCATCGTGTTTGCGTCGTAGCGTTTGCTACCTCCTTCTGACACAACTCGCCGCAGCAGGCCAGTTTCGGTAAAGGTATCCAGCGTTTTATATACCGTGCCGAGCGAAATCGTCGGGTTAGCCGGTCTCAATCGCTGAAAAACATCCTCTGCCGTAGGATGAGACCCATGCAACTCTGCCACCGCTTCGAGCACGACAATGCGCTGGTGCGTGGCCTTCAGGCCGCACTTTGTCAGGCTTTGCTGTATTTCGTCTCGGGTCGGGTGTTGCATATTGCAGATAAGAATGATTCCTAACTAGGAATAGTTCCGCAAAGGTAGAAGGAAGTTTGGGAGTTAGAAAGTTAGAGAGTTAAAAAGTTAAAAGTTCTGAGCTCCGGGAGAACTTTGGGAATGAAAGAGTTTGGTAGTTAGCGTCATGAGTTATGAACGCAATTATACCTGTCATTTCGAACGCTAGTGAGAAATCTGGATAATAAATCGCAATAACTCAGATTTCTCCCGTTGGTCGAAATGACAGAATAGGTATGAGTCTGACTCTGACTCTGACTCAGAATTCAGCACTCAAGACTCAGAACTCCTTTACCGGCCTTTGAACTCCGGTTTGCGTTTCTCCACGAAGGCGTTCATGCCTTCGGTCTGGTCTTCGGATGCGAAGCAGAGGTAGAAGTTCTTGCGCTCGAAATGGAGCCCCTCGTCAAGGTTGGTTTCGAAAGAGCGGTTCACAGATTCTTTGGCCAGCTTGGCAGCTACCGGCGACATCTGCGCCACTTCTCCTGCCAGTCTGAAGGCTTCTTCCAGGTATAGCTCTACTGGTACCACACGGTTTATCAGGCCATGCTTCTCGGCTTCGTCGGCACTCATGAATTTACCAGTCAACACCATTTCCATCGCTTTGGCTTTTCCGATGGCTTTGGTCAGGCGCTGCGTACCGCCTGCTCCCGGCATTACCCCGATCTTAATCTCTGGCTGGCCGAACTGTGCGGTTTCCGACGCTACAATCATGTCGCAGGTCATGGCCAGTTCGCAACCACCGCCCAGCGCGAAACCCGATACCGCTGCAATGATCGGTTTCTTGGTCTTGCGGATCTGGTCCCAGGTAGAGAACTGGTCGATGTTCAGCATGTCGATAGCCGTTTTGCCAGCCATTTGCTTGATATCGGCACCCGCAGCGAAGGCACGCTCATTCCCCGTGATGATGATGGCACGCACATCCTCGTTGTCGTCAAGCTCTTTCAAGGCGTCACGTATTTCGCCCATCAGCTGTAGGTTCAGGGCGTTAAGTTCTTTCGGGCGGTTGAGTTGGATCAGGGCCACATGCGGACGCGCCTGTGGAGTAACCAATATAAATTCCATAGTTAAGTCGTATGAGTTTCGGACTAAGTTACGGCTTTTCGAGGAATCGGGAAAAGGCACGGCGTTTTCAACTCCCCCTCCTGTTTTTAGGAGGGGGCAAGGGGGGAGGTTCTGCACACTACCTGAAACGTCGTTCTGGTCCGCTGTTCCATCAGCACTTCTTTCCCTTGCGTGATTTCCTGTATACTATCGTTGTCGTAGTTCTTGATCGTAAAAAGCTGCAGCCCTGTATTGTAGTGTATGCTGAACTGGTCTTGTAGCGTGTCGATTAACCTGTGCAGACGCTCTTCATAAAAGTCGGTACAGATCGAAAACGAGATGGCAGAGTTTTGCATAAGGTTGATCTTCAACCGCAACTCCGACAAGGCATTGAAAATGGTGCCCAGGTTCTTCTCGCTGATAAAAGTAAAGTCCTTGGCACTGAACGATACAAGGCATTGGTTGTCCTTCACGATAAAGGCCGGCGCCAACTTATCGAAGCGGCAGTCGCAGATCTTGGTGCCTTCAGCCGATGGATCCAAAAACGACTTCACATAAAGCGGGATCGACTTGTTGGCGAGTGGTTTGATGGTCTTGGGGTGAATAACAGAAGCGCCGTAATAGGCCATCTCTACCGTCTCCTGGTAGTCAAGTTCGCGGTAACGCACGGTATGGGCAAAGCGCTTCGGGTCGGCATTCAGCAGGCCAGCCACATCTTTCCAAATGTAGAGCCCTTCGGCGTCGAGGCAGTAGGCGAAAATGGAAGCACTGAAATCGGAACCCTCGCGGCCAAGCGTGGTGGTCAGGCCATTGTTGGTGCCCCCTAGAAATCCCTGCGTCACGACAAGCTGCTGCGCCAGTATACCTGGCAGGTCGCGTTTGATTACCCGTTCAGTCCAGGCCCAGTCCACACGGGCCTCACGCCAGGTGTTGTCGGTCTGGATATATTTTCGGCTGTCCAGCCAAGTGTTGGCTATACCTTGTTCCTGTAAAAAATAATGCACTATAACAGAGGATATTAGCTCTCCAAAGCTGACTACCTGATCATAGCTTTTGTCATAATTCCCCTCTGATTCCTCTTGGTAGGGTGGCAGTTGTTGCTGCAATTGGGCAAACAGATGTTCGAGGCGCTCGTATACAGGGTTTTCCTGTTTCGGAAAAAGCTCATTGGCTATAGACAGATGGTATTGGCGGCTCTGTTCAAGAGGCTCACTGAAATCTTGCCCGGCTACGGCCAGGTCGTATACCTGTTCCAGTGCGTTGGTCGTTTTGCCCATGGCCGACACGACTAATAGCAATTCCTGTTTTCCGCCCTGTGTGGCGACAATTTGAGCCAGGTTTTGCAATGCACCGGCGTCTTTTACGGAAGCGCCTCCAAACTTAAATACTTTCATCAATTCACACTATTACTTCGTAAATGTAAGTATCCTTCGGTTATGTTTCAAAATATCATATTTTTGTAGCTATATATTTAAATTTCACCATAATGAATGACAAACTAGCGCTTCCTGTTGGTACCACCCTCGACAGGTTTATTATGAGAAAGCAAGAGGACTTTCCTTTTGCGACCGGAGAGCTTTCGCAGTTGCTGCGCGATATCGCCCTGGCTGCCAAAATCGTGAACCGGGAGATTAACCGTGCCGGCCTGATCGATGTGACAGGTGCTTACGGACAACAGAACGTGCAGGGCGAGGAACAGCAGAAACTTGACGTGATCGCCAACATCCGCTTCATACGGGCCCTTCGAAACGGCGGGGAGGTATGCACGATCATCTCTGAGGAGGAAGACGAGATCATTCACACTGGCAACAACAAAGGCAGGTACATCGTGGCCATCGACCCCCTTGACGGCTCCTCGAACATTGATGTGAACGTATCGATCGGCACGATCTTTTCTATCTACAGACGGTTATCTGAAAGTGGGGAAGAAGGCACAATGGAGGACTGTCTGCAAAACGGTACGCACCAGATTGCAGCTGGCTACATCGTGTACGGCTCTTCAACTATGCTCGTCTATACCACAGGCCACGGCGTGAACGGCTTTACCTACGAGCCATCGTTAGGTGAGTTTTTCCTGTCGCACCCTAATATGACCACGCCAAAAACGGGCACTATCTACTCCTGCAACGAAGGTGGCTACAACAGTTTCCCGGAGGGCATCAAGAACTACCTGAGCTTCTGCAAGGAGAGTGGTTATTCTGGTCGCTACATCGGTTCGCTGGTGGCTGATTTTCACCGCAATCTCATCAAAGGAGGAGTATACATCTACCCGGCTACGGCCAAATCGCCCAAAGGCAAGCTTCGACTGCTGTATGAGTGCAACTCGCTGGCTTTCATTGCGGAGCAGGCAGGGGGCAAGGCGTCAGACGGCACTGGAAGAATTATGGAGATAGAGCCAACTGAATTACACCAGCGCTCTTCGCTGGTTATCGGCTCAGCTGAAATGGTGGATAAGGTAGAGGAGTTTATGAAAGCCTCCGTAAAGGCTGCAGATACCGTAACGGCAAACTAATTCTGGCTATAGCGAAAGCGGATCTGTGCTTTTAGCAGTTCGCGTTCCACAATCAAACGGGCTATGTTTTCGGCTACTTCTTCTTCGGAGGTCGCCAGCATAGCCTGTTTTACTTTGCGCTCCTCCACGTCAATGCGGTAAAGAATGTGCAGCAGCTGGTTCAGGTTGTGGCGCAGCAGGTATAGCACCAGGCGCGACACCTGGTGGATCAGCTCGTTTTCCTCGGAGGCAAGCTGGTGGTCGGCTTCGAAGACGCGCTGCAGTTGCCGGGCGGCACTGTTGAGTAGGGCTGGTGGGTAAGCCATAAGCTGGGTATGCTAAATGCAATGGATAAGCGACAAAAAAAGCCCTCTTTGCCAGAGGGCTTTTTTGATGCAGGTATGTCCGATTATTTCTTGGCTTTCTTCGCCTTCGATTCGGCCTTTTCCTCCTTTTCTTCCCCAGCTTGCTCCTCAGAAGCGGTTTCTTCGGCAGCGGTGAATTCAAGGTGCTTGCTCGCAATCGTGTACCAGTTGGCCAGCTTCTTCATATCTGAAGTATACACGCGGTCCTCGTCATAGTCAGGCAGCACATCGGCCATAAAGCTCTTCAGCTCTTCATCAGAAGGCTTGTCGCCAAACGGCAGTTCGCCGTTGTATTTCTGGTGAATGCGGTCCATCACCTCAGCCAGTGGCACGGTAGCCTCTTCGTCGTTGGTATAGATGGAGATCTCATCGAGAAGCGACATACGGTGGCGGGCCTGCGCTACCATACGGGTAGGCTTGTCAGAAAGGCTTTCAACGATTACGCCATTGCGTGTAGGCTTCACAATGCGGAAGAGTCCGCTCATGCCGGCAATGGCTGCAACTTGTCTTAAATCAATAGGCATAATCAGGTATAAAAACTGTTGGTTATAGTTTAAAGTTAATCGGCAGGCTGGCCACCATACCGAAGCCAGGCCCAGGCGCCTTGAATTTCAGCATTTGGGCAATGCGCAACGCCTCTTCGCCAGTGCCTGCGCCTGCATTTTTCAGGACTTTGAACCCTGAAGTAGAGCCGTCTTCGTTCAGGGTGAAACTGACAATGCATTCGCCCTGTATCCGGTTTTTGCGTGCCATGGCAGGGTACTTGAGCTGCTTGTCTATAAAGGTATACATGGCCTCCTGACCACCCGGGTAGAATTCAGCCACAGGTATAGATTTAGACGGCATCCAGATTGCCTTTTCTGTTTGCGCCTCGGCAGTCTGGGCAGAGGCGGCAAAGCTCATCAGGGCAAATAAAAGAAACAAAATCGAGATTTTACTTTTCATAAGGGTAAAGAATTTAAGTTAACGCATACCCTCCATCAGGTCAGTACTGCACCTGCGCGTTAACCTCGTCTATAAAGTTGAGTATTTCGTCGCGCCCGGCTCTGTCTACTGCCGATGTTTTGAACATGCGGGGGAGTTCGTCCCAGGTTTCCTGCATTTTACGGGCATAGGCGGCTATGGTTGAATCTGTCTTGGTAGCCGACTGCTTGTCCATCTTGGTAAACACCAGTACAAAAGGAACGCCAAGTTTGCCCAGATAGTCTATAAATTCCAGATCTACTTTCATTGGCTCATGACGCGAATCGATGAGCACAAACACGCAGGTCAGGTTTTCGCGCTTCTGCATGTAGTAGTTGATCATCTTGCGCCACTGCTCCCGCGACTCCTTGCTCACCTTCGCATAGCCGTAGCCTGGCAAATCGACCAGGTACCACTGGTTGTTGATCAGAAAGTGGTTGATAAGCTGCGTCTTGCCAGGCGACTGAGATGTTTTAGCCAGTCCTTTCTGCTCGGTCAGCATATTAATCAGAGAGGACTTCCCCACGTTGGAACGCCCTATAAATGCATATTCTGGCTTGGTGGGCTCCGGGCAGAGGTCTACCCTCGTGTTACTTATTAAAAACTTAGCCTCTTTTATGACCATGCTGTAAATTGCTTGGGCTCTGCCGAAGTGACCACAGTGGTCAACAAAACAGAGCGATTGTTATCAGAATAATGTTTGGCAGCTAACCTAAGCGGCCCATGCCGAACACCTTATAGCCCCAAATTTACGACTATTTTTATTAACAATCCGAAAGCAGGTCGGTCCCTATGCAGGTAGGGCGCTTTCCGGCTTTTGCCAAAAGTACCTGGCAAGGTTTTGTTGAGGTTTTTGGATGCGATACAGTGCTGTCTTAAAAGTAAGTATTTCATCTGCCTGTATTGAAAAGGCCAGCAGACAAATTCAACGGTGATTGAAAAGGGAGGCTGTGCGCGGGCACACAGGGGGTGATTCGGATAGGCACAACGTAATACATATTGAAAATAATATATTTACTTATATTTATTGCAGGGGTATAGTTTTATATGTAAATTTTTATATATTTGCTGTCTGGTTCTCAGTATAGGGGAGGTATGTGTAGCGAAATGTATAGTTCAAATCAGATAATTAACTCAAGTTGCGAGCTACTGCATCACTTGATTTAAGGTATAGGCGAAGATAAAGAGGATTAGCTTGAGAATGAACCCTTCGGCAGTGACGGCGTGGATTTTCTTAGGGAAAAAGCCGGTGA
>NZ_JACXAJ010000009.1 GCF_014773225.1 Pontibacter aquaedesilientis
ACAACCTCTTCAGACTTTTTTTCCTTTTCTTTTCGGCCTGCGTGAGCGGCCTTTCCGGAATCCCCTTCCTCTCGAAGCGGGGTGCAAAGGTAAGCAGCTTTTCTCAATCTGCAAGCCCTCGGCAAAAGTTTTTTTTCAGTCTCCTTTCCGGTGCCTCACCTGCTGGCTCGGCGGCCGGGGCCGCCCTGCCGGCTGGCCCGTTCCCCCGACCCGCGTTACCGTGTTGGGAGTGCAAAGGTCTCAAAAATCCCCGAATCCGCAAGGGGTAGCCGCCAACTTTGGCCCCGGACACCGGGCGGTTCCGCTTAACTACCTGAGTTGCACCGGGAATATTTGCAAAAAAACTTTCCGGTTTTTGGTGTCTCCTAACAATACAGGTCATTATGACCTGTATTGCCAAGAGTCTGTTTGTTTTCAGAGCTGTGGTGCTCATGAAAGTTTTATAGCTACAAACACTATTGTAGAATGGATTAGCTATCTGTTGATTCTTACAAATGCTTGCTCCCCTTTGCTTGCTGCGCTAATGTGTAACAGCATTTTCGCTCTGGGTAGTTCCGCATGCTTCCAGTTTTTCCTTTATTTGTTGTTTGATTCCTTTTCTCTATTCCTTACTTATGAGTCCATAACTTACACCCAGCTATTTAAGCACAAAAGCCTTTCTGTTTGGAAAGGCTTTTGTCAATTCATTAAATCTATATTTAGCTTATGCTGTTTTTGGTCTCTTATATAATGGGACTGTACTGCATGGCTCTCCGTACATCAAACTACTTACTACTGGCAATAATTTTCGCATAATCTCAACATAGGCATAAGTTAGAACGGGTATGCTGCCGCAGCCTTTTACTACAACCTTTGCTTCTCTGTATTCTTCCGGGTCAATTTTGGAAATAGCTTCCTGCATCAGCGCCTGTTCTAAAGCTTCCAGATCGCCGAACACATAGTAATTAGCATGTGCCTGCAGCTTTGTTGCCAATAGCATGTAAGCCCAAGTCGGCACAATGGCATCTGCTGAACAAATGATAGCGACGTTCTTTCCAGTATACACTGACCAGTCGTTCTCCTTTATAAAAGCTCTGAAGTCTTTTTCGCGCAGGATCAGTCCTTGAAAGAGGTTGTCCTTTATATCATACACTACACGCTCCCCCGGGTGAAGCAGTTCTTCCAGGTTTAATGTTACCAGTGCGCTTTGTGCTACTTTGTTTATTAACTCAGACATGGGTTATGACTTATTATATAATGTTCTTGCTTGCACTTGTTATATAAACATCCTTTAAGTAGAAGGGTTCATAATAGGCAATGTCTTCAAAAGCTTGCTGCTCATATTTCGTAAGAGCCAATTGCCCTATTGGTTTGGCAGAGGGTTGAATGTCATCAATGAACAGGGCGTTCACATTTCCTTCCTTCAGCTTTCTGAACTTCGAAGTCCCATTCCCAAAGAACACGATCGGCTGCTTTTCTAGTTGCTCATTAAAAGTATGCTCATCCAGAATAACAGGTGTTATGGGCCATTGTTCCTCGAGTTTATAATTGAGCAAGCAGGTATAGACCTCCATGCGGCGGGCGTCTATCATCGGGCAGAATAGATAATTTTGGGGATTAGGCAAACTGCTTATAGCTTGTAGTGCCAGACCGTAGAGGGTTGACACTTCCAACAGTGGTATATCCAGTGAATAGCAAAGTCCTTTGGCGGTGGAGCTGCCTATGCGCAGACCAGTGTAAGACCCTGGCCCTCCTGACACTGCAACAGCACTCAACTGCTTTAATTCCAACCCGCAGTTTTCGATTAACTGCGAAATCATCACGGTGATATGTGAGGAATGCGATTTTTCGATCTGCAACTCGGACGCACCCAGCAGATCGGCTCCATTGTATAAGGCAACAGAACACACTGTGGAAGAGGTTTCGAGGGCAAGCAGTATGGGCATGATGTAAATTCTTAATGATAGATAATGCAAAAATACGGCACGAAAGGCAAGAAACAAATCTGCCTATACCTTACTGCCTTATATAAGAAGAGGGTGACACCAAACTGGCACCACCCTCTTCTTATCTCATTACAGGCTTACTTCGTTTTCAGGTATGAAGCATACTGTTGCGAATCTTTGAGCACACGCTTTGCCATTAGAATATCCGGATCATCGTCGAAAGAAGACTCGATATAACCCTTTTGCAAATAATAGCGCGATGCGATTTCTGCTTCTAGCATCTCTTGTATTTCTGTACGGAAACGCATCAGGTCATTCGACTTGTTATGTGATACCTTTTTCTTGATGGCATCCAGCTCCGCCTTAATATCATCGAGATGTTTGCCTTCTTTGGCTTTTTCAGTAAGCTCTTCCAGCTCTCGCTCCACTTTGGTCGTGTAGTTGACATCCTTGTTCTCGAGGAAAGCTACGAATTTCCGGTAATCAGCGTCTGTTAACTTAAACTCCTTGGCTGAAGGTATAGAAGGATGCTCTGCCTTGTACTTATTGGCATACTCAAAGAAATAGCCTTTTGTGGCAATGGCCCGAACGATCTCCGAGTATTTTTTTCGCTCTACTTCGACATCCGGACTCACGCCACCACCATCGTACACCATACGGCCACTTGCTGTTTTGTAAGCTACCCGCAGTGAATCCGGAATAGTGCCGGCACTGCCATCCTCATTGCGGTGCTTGTAATCAATGGCCTGAATACTGCGTCCGCTAGGTATATAATATTTAGCAGTAGTTACTTTCAGTTGCGAGTTGTACGACAACGGGCGGGTAGCCTGCACCAGGCCTTTCCCAAAGGTACGCTCCCCTATCAGTACAGCCCTGTCGTAGTCCTGCATCACGCCGGCCACAATTTCGGAAGCGGAAGCACTACGGGAACTGGTCAATATTACCAACGGAATACTTTTATCGAGTGGTTCATCCAGTGCTTTGTAGGTTTTGTTCCACTCCTTCACCTTGCCCTTGGTGCTCACAATGTCTCTTCCTTTATCTACAAACAGATTCGAGATATTCACAGCTTCGTGTAGCAGCCCCCCCGGGTTGTCGCGCAGATCAAAGATGATTTTCTTGGCACCCTGCTCTTTCAGTTTCTGAACGGCATTTCTTACCTCCTTGGAGGCATCTACCGTGAAACCGGAAAGCTGGAAGTATCCTACCTCATCGTCGAGCATACCATAATAAGGCACATTATCTACCATGATGTTAGCGCGGGTCAGCTCTACTGTTCTTGGTTTGGCCTGACCATAACTGCGCACTTCCAATTTTACGGAGGAGTTAGCCTGCCCTTTGAGCAGTTTGCTTACTTCAGAAGTTGTTTTGCTTGAGACATTAACCCCGTCGATTTTGATGATCTCATCTCCGATTACCAGACCAGCCTTATGAGCAGGTGAGTCTTCATAGGGCATCTGCACCACAATCTTACCATCGCGGCTACCAATCAGCGCACCTATACCGCCATACTGACCGGTAGTCATGGTACGAAAGTCTTCAATATCGTCTTCGGGGATGTAGTTGGTATAAGGGTCGAGCGACTTGAGCATCGCGTCTATACCGGTGCGCACCAGCTTGGCAGGCGGCACATCGTCTACGTAGTAGGTATTTACTTCTTTGAAAAGCGTGGCAAAAACGTCAAGGTTCTTGGCAATTTCGAAATAGCGTTCCGACTCAGTCTTAAAGGAGAAGAGAGTCAGCGCGAGGCAGCCAATGAGGAAGCCGACTATAGACTTTTTATACATAATATTCCGGGTTTAGGGGCGGGGTAAGACTATCTAGTCAAACAACGTTCCAAACCGGAAATTAGTTTTTTTTGAATTGTATCAAAGGATTTTTTTTCCTTGCCGATGTAAATAATGGCAAGGAGGCGGGGTGCCTGCCCTTGATTTTGGGTAAGAATGTGCTTGTTAAGGCGGTAAGCCTCACGTATCTGACGCTTCAGGCGATTGCGGTCTACGGCACGCTTAAAATTGCGCTTCGAAACCGAAATAACCAACTGCGTACTTTCGGAAAGAGGTGCTTCGGGTGTGTGGTATACAAACCTGAGCGGATACAAATTAAAAGAAGAACCCTTGCTAAACAGCAGCGTGATAAGGCGCTTACTGCACAAGCGTTCTTCTTTCGAAAATGTATAGCAATTCGGTTGCGGGGCTTTATCGTTCATTCACAGGATCCATTCAATAATAGAGCGGCTCCGGATTGAGCAAAGCGCAACCGAAAATTAAGCCTTGTGTCTTCTTTCGTCAGAAACAGAAAGTTTCTTTCTGCCTTTAGCTCTTCTGCTAGCTAGCACTCTTCTACCGTTAGCGGTTTCCATTCTAGATCTGAAACCGTGCTTGTTTCTTCTTTTTCTCTGCGAAGGCTGGAATGTTCTTTTCATCGTCTGCCAATGGTTATTTTATTATGGCCTGCAAAATTAGGGAAGCTTTTGTTAAATAGCAATCCATCTTCTATAATATTTGAAAAAACATGACAAAACAGCGCCAAATAGCTTACAGTGTGACGATTACACATTCAGAAAGCTATACCTAAAGGCCGCTAATATAGACCATCTTTAGCTTTTGTCTTATCTTTATACCTGCACATGAAGTACTCTTAGCATGATAAAGCACCAGATTACCTATAGCAACCCGCTCTCGCATTTTGTTGATATCACGATCATCATACCCGAAAATAGTCAACAGGAGCTATACCTGCAGTTGCCCGCCTGGCGACCGGGCCGATACGAGTTGCAGCACTTCGCTCAAAAGTTGCGCGGTGTTACGGCCACTGCCAACGGACTGGCTATACCTGTTCGCAAAGTCACCAAAGACCGCTGGCTGGTGCAGACGGGGGGTGAGGGTACGGTGGAAATGCGCTACAGCTTTTATGCCCGACAGATGGATGGCGGTGGCTCCTGGCTCGATGAAGAACAGCTCTACCTAAACGGCATCAACTGCCTGATGGCCGTGGAAGGCCGTGAGCAAGAACCGCAACAATTACAACTGGCTATACCTGCCAACTGGCAAATAGCCTGTGGATTGCCTGAGACGGATCGCCATACCTTGCAAGCCGAAAATTACGACCAGTTAGTGGATAGCCCCCTGATTGCCAGCGCGACCCTTCGGAAAGAAACCTATACCGTAGCCAATATCCCTTTCCATATCTGGATACAGGGCAATTGCCAGCCGGACTGGGAGCGGATCAAAAGAGACTTTCAGGCGTTCACAAGGGAACAGCTGGAGGTGTTTGGTGAGTTTCCTGTAGCGGATTACCATTACCTGAATGAGATCCTCCCCTATCGTTTTTACCATGGCGTGGAGCATTTCAATTCAACCGTTATCACATTGGGGCCAGGCGAGTTGCTGATGACACCTGCGCTGTACAAAGAATTTCTGGGCGTGAGTTCGCATGAGCTTTTTCACACGTGGAACGTCAAACAGATTCGCCCCAAGGAAATGCTGCCTTACGACTTCACCAGAGAAAATTACTTCCGGACAGGTTATGTAGCTGAAGGCATCACCACGTACTATGGCGACTACATGCTGGCCCGATCAGGTGTGTTTACGGCAGCGCAGTATTTTGAAGAACTCAACACCACACTGCAGCGCTACTTCGCTGATCACAGCTACAACAACCTGTCTGTAGCTGACTCTTCATTCGATCTATGGCTGGATGGCTACAAACCCGGCATTCCGGATCGCAAGGTATCCATCTATATCAAAGGCGCTTTAACCGCCCTGCTGCTCGACCTGCAACTGCGCCGTACTACCAACAACGAAGCCAGTCTGGATACGGTCATGCGGCAGCTTTGGGAAAATTTTGGGAAGCAGCCTACAGGGTATACCGAGCAAGATTACGAACAATTGGTGCTGCGTATCGGAGGAGAAGCGTTCAAGGCTTACTTTGATAATCATATCAATGGCACAGCTCCCATAGAAGCAGTCCTGGACGAAGCGTTGCGCTATGTGGGCTGCACTTTACAGGCGGAAGAAAACGACCTGCTCTCCGAAAGGCTATTCGGTTTCAAAATTATTGCTGATGCCCAAACCGCAAAAGTAACCGCCATCGCTCCAAACTCTCCTGCCAGCGTGGCACTAAGCACAGAGGATGAATTGATTGCCGTAAACGGGCGTAAAATAGAGCAGAACCTGCAGCCTTTGCTACTGGACATAGACCTCAGTCAAGGTATAGAACTGGCACTGTTTCGAAATAAGCAATTGCGCCATGTACAGCTGCAACCTAGTCCGCAGACTTATTATACCAGGTATAGCATTGCCAAAAGAACAAACGCCTCAGACAATGAGAAGCAAAACTTCAAGCTTTGGCTGAAACAGGAGTTCTAGATATTAGATATCAGATTTTAGATATTAGATTTTAGATATTAGGCATTAGATTAACAGTTTCCAGAAAATGAAATGGAGATTGCCTCATCGCTCACCCTGTTCATTCAACCAAAATCTATTGTCTAATATCTCAATTGAAAAGCAACTTCAGGTAAAAGGAAGGCTGCTTGAGCCGCTCACGCAGGTCAAGGTCGGTGAACATGCAGGAGATGGTTTCGGCGAGGGCTTGGTTTTTAGACGCTTTGCTGGCTACTTGGTCGAACAGCCAGGGGTAGTCTAAAAGTCGCTGCATGCGGCGGCTGAGCTTGAGCTCTTTCCAAAGTCGGTTATACACCGCTTTGTCGTAATGCTGCATAAAGTCGGCGGAAAAGTTCTGTTGCTGCAGGCACAACTCAGCCTGCGTGGCGGCCCAACGCCCGCTGATCATGGCATTGCTTATACCTTCGCCAGTAAAAGGGTCGATAAGGGAAGCAGCATCCCCTACCAGCATGTAGTTATCACCGGAGATCACTCGCTTTTTGGAGCCCAAAGGGAGGCCGTACCCTTTGATGTCGCCAATGAGCTCGGCCCCGGCAAAACGTTGCCTGAACTCCGGGTGAGTTTCGATCATGCGGAGCATTTCCTTCTTGAGGTTCACCTTCTTTTGACTGACCGTTTCACTCAGCATACCTACACCCACATTCGCATGGCCTCCCGGCAGTGGAAAAATCCAGAAATAGCCCGGCAGAAAATCTTTGAGGAAGTGCAGCTCGATGAAGTTGTCCTTGTCCAGCCCTGCTACATTTTTGTAATAGGCCCGAAGTCCGGCGCAGTAGTGCTCTGGCTCCTGCTTTATACCTGCCGTCTGCCGTGCAAAGGATGAATGTGCCCCATTGGCGACAATCAGCAAGCGGCTACGCAACTGGTGTTCACCGCTTTTATCAGAAAGCGAAAAACCATGGTCTGTTCTTTCAACCTTGGCAACGTCTATACCTTCCAGCAGGGTAATTTCAGGATGCTGCTTTACTTGCTCTATCAGGAAATTGTCAAAATCTACCCGCTTGGAGATGTAGCCGGAAGGGGCATCCTGTGTCGGGTCGTAGTTGTACTTGAAAGGCACACTCAGTTTGTGGCCTGCCGGCGAGATGAAATGAATCCCCCACGACGGAAGCTGCGCTTCCTGCCCGCTCAATGAAGAAAGCAGATCTGGAGAGATCCGTTTGAGTTCGCTTACGACCTTGCCGCTCAGCGCGTCGCCGCATACCTTGTCTCTTGGAAAAATGGCTTTGTCTATCAGCACACAAGGTATGCCTTTATTGGCCAGGTGCAAGGCTGCTGCAGCGCCTCCGGGTCCGGCGCCGAGTATACAAATGTCGTGTTGCTGCATATATTGCTTCTGGTGAAGGAGGCTAAAAATAAACAGCTTATTTGACCCAGCCGCTATACCTACCCAAAAATAACGCATAAAAAAAGGAAAGCCCTTGGGCCTTCCTCTCCTTTTTCATAGTCTTATTTTGTATTCCTGGCGGACTTACTTTTTATCGTAAGGGGTGTTGTTTCCACCTTTCGCCAAGTTGCGGTTCGGGTTCTGTACTTTTGTGTCGTCTGCGTTTAACGCATTTCTGTTCGGGTTGTTGTCGATATTCCCCATCAGCTTATTCGGATCTTCTCCTTTGGGGTTATTTTTTTTCAACTCGTCCAGTGTTTTTTTATTTTCGTTTTCTAAGCTCATCGTTTTAAATTTTAGGTGATCGTCTACCTTAGTTGTACCTGCTGCACCCTTACTTTGTTACAATTAAGTGCAATTCAAATGGCTTGCTATACCTGCCTGAAAACAAAAAAGGGAAGCAGAAGCCTCCCTTTTGTACAATATATAAATAAATTATATTTAGGACAATACCGTGTCAAAAGCCACAAGGCTCACAAACTGCTGCACGCGGTTGTCAATTTCCTGCTGTTCTAGGCTCTTTAATCTCTCAGTGCCAAATTTTTCCACGCAGAACGAGGCCATGGCGGAACCGTGTATAATGGCACGCTTCATGTTTTCGAAGCTGATGTCGCCTGTGGCAGCAATGTAACCGATAAAGCCACCGGCAAAGGTGTCGCCAGCTCCGGTTGGGTCAAACACTTCTTCCAGCGGCAGGGCCGGCGCGAAGAACACCTTATCGTCGTTGAACAACAGGGCACCGTGCTCTCCTTTTTTGATGATCAGGAATTTCGGTCCCATCGCCATGATTTTGCGGGCTGCCTTCACAAGTGAGTACTCACCGCTCAGTTGGCGTGCCTCTTCGTCGTTGATCGACAACACGTCCACCATGCCGATTGTTTTCTGAAGCTCCTCCATGGCAATGTCCATCCAGAAGTTCATGGTATCCATCACGATCAGTTTCGGGCGGTTGGTCAGGCGTTCCAGCACAGTGCGCTGTACCTGTGGTGCCAGGTTGCCCAGCATCAGGTACTCGCAGTTCTGGTAAGACTCCGGGATAATCGGATCGAAATCGCCCAGCACATTCAGTTCCGTTACCAGCGTTTCGCGGCTGTTCATGTCGTTGAAGTAGCGGCCAGACCAGAAGAAAGATTTCTCATTCTCCTTTACCTGCACCCCCTCGGTGCTGATGTTGCGCTGGTGCATCAGGCTGATGTGGTCCTGGTCGAAATCACCGCCCACTACCGATACCACGTTCACGGGCTTCACAAAATAGGAAGCCGACAGCGAAATGTAAGTGGCGGCTCCGCCCACGATTTTATCTGTCTTTCCGAAGGGAGTTTCCAGCGCATCAAACGCCATCGAACCTACTACTACTAAGCTCATATTTTTTAATTGTTATTTGTTAAATTGTTTAATTGTTGAATGGTTTTGTTAGTTCGTGTACGAAATCAACAATTCAACCATAAAGCAATTAAACCATTAAAATAAAAAAAGCCCCTGAAGGTTTGCTTCAAGGGCTTGGGGTGGAAGATGGGGCTCGAACCCACGACCCCCAGAATCACAATCTGGTGCTCTAACCTACTGAGCTACAACCACCGTGTCTCGTTTGAGAATGCAAATATACGTGCCGTTTTCTTATTTACAATACGCAGAGCGCATTTTTTTGAATAAAATTTGTATCTGACTGTCTGTTTAACACTTACAATTTAACCTCGGCAGGTATAGTTTACTTGTTCAGCTTGGTGCCGCACCAAGGGCAGTAGTTGATCACGACCATGGTAGCGTTGCCATTGTGCACAGGTATACCGTACAGTCCTTCGTCCCACTGGTTGATCACAACTTCCGGATCGTCATTCCTGATCTCTCCATCCTCATCCAGGCTCTCGTCTACCTTGTCAGCCATCATCAGACAACAGTAGTTCTGGTAGGCAAAGCCTTTACTCCTGAGTTTATCTGTTATGGCCCAATTGTAACACGCCTCGTCTTCGTGGATGGCCTCTTCGTAAGCCTCGTACTCCTCCGATTGCAGCACCTCCCCGGGTAAGTATTTCCCGAAAAAACGGGCATGCAGTTCTTTGAATTTATCTAACTCCATCCCAGTCTAGCGGTCAAACAATAGTCTTTCTCCTTTTTTGCTCTCATCGAATGCGCCGTTGGCAAAAGCCAGGTGCCCCGACACGAAGGTATGGGTGATCGTGCTGCTAAAGGTATGGCCTTCGAATGGTGACCAGCCACATTTGTAATAGGTATTTTCTTTGGTGACGGTATACGGTTTGTTCAGGTCCACTAGCACGAGGTCAGCCCAGTAGCCTTCACGGATGTAGCCACGTTCGCGCACATTAAACAGGATAGCCGGTGCGTGCGCCATTTTCTCCACCACTTTCTCGATCGGCAGCTTGCCTTGTTTCACGAACTCCAACATCATCTGCACCGAGTGCTGCACCAACGGCACGCCCGATGGCGCCTGCTTGTACTTGCCTTGCTTCTCTTCCCAAGTATGCGGGGCATGGTCAGTGGCGATCACATCGAGTTTGTCTTCCAGCAAACCTTGCAGCAAGGCCTCTTTGTGGCGATGCTCCTTAATGGCCGGATTGCATTTTATCTGTGACCCTAAAGTATCATAGTCTTCTTTATCGAACCAAAGGTGATGCACGCATATCTCAGCGGTAATACGCTTCTGAGCCAGCGGAATGTCGTTGCGGAACAGCTTCAGTTCCTCTTCCGTGGAAATATGCAGAATGTGTAGCCGAGTATTGTGCTTCTCAGCCAACTTCACGGCCAGGTAGGACGATTTGAAACAGGCTGCCTCGTTGCGAATCTCGGGATGGCACTTTACAGGAATGTCATCGCCATATTTTTCCTCATAGATTGCCATGTTGTCGCGGATGGTCTGCTCGTCCTCGCAGTGCACGGCAATGGGCAGTTTGGCCTTTGAGAAAATCTGCTCCAGCGTCTCGGCATTGTCCACGAGCATGTTCCCCGTGGAAGAACCCATGAAAATCTTGATGCCGCAAACGGTGTTGGGGTTCGTCAGGAGCACCTCGGCCAGGTTGTCGTTGGTGGCACCCATGTAAAAGGAGTAGTTCGCCAGCGAAGTTTCGGCAGCTATCTTATACTTGTCTTCGAGCAGTTCCTGGGTTACAGCGTTGGGCACCGTATTCGGCATCTCCATAAACGAAGTGGTACCACCCGCTACAGCCGCACGGGCCTCTGTCTCGATATTGGCTTTGTGCGTCAGGCCTGGCTCGCGGAAGTGCACCTGATCATCGATGGCACCAGGTATCAAATGTAGTCCGGTGGCGTCGATTGTCTGATCGGCTTCGGCTTCTATACCTTGACCGATCTGCGCAATGCGACCGTCTCTCACCAGCACGTCGGCTGTGGTAGTGCTTCCTTCGTTTACAAGCTGTGCGTTCTTTATCAGGATAGATTTCATGCTGCTAAGGTATGTGCTCAACAAAGTTAACACACATTCGCTTAGATTCCAGCACAAAAGCGCCTTGATTGCTATACCTGAAAGACAAAAGCTATACCTGCTGCTACTCTGGCTGCATGAGTTTACCGATAAATAGGATGGCATTGGAGGATTTCTCCCGGATCATGAAGACGAAGGGCCGGTCAATGCGGACGGAAGGAGGCATAGACGTTGCCACCATACCTGTGGAGGTTGCCGCCGCTGCTTCTGTGCCCTCCTCATTCACCTCGACAAAGGTCTTGTGCTTTACCTCAGAGATAGCCAGGTTATTGCGATCCTCTGCCATGCCGCTGAAATCGGCTTGATTGCTGAATGCGATCCCCATGCCCAGTTGCTTCAACATGCCGCTCAGTTCTTTGCCGTACTCCAGTTTGAATTTCGGCATGTGCAGTGCATAGGTTATTTTGCGCGCGTCTGCCAGCCATGTGGCTAACCGGTCTGCGCTCAGATCCTGTGCCACCTCCTGCACCGTGCGATCGCGCCCAGGCACCAAAATCGTCATGCTGTATTGTTGGTTCCCGTAAGGCAGATCGATCAGTTGCACCTGATCATTTTGGTAATGCAGATACTCCCCATCTTTCATCGTCATGAAATCGGGGGTTATGGTGCTGCCGTTTTCGAGGTGGAACGGCTCTGGCTTGGTCAGTTTTTTATCAAATGGGTAGGTCCAGGTGCCTTTGAAGTATATGGCGTTGATCAGGAACAGGACATGCTCATGCCGCACCTCGTCCACAACCTGCTCAATCTTGCCGTTGGTTTTGCTTTTCACCCAGTTGTTCATCTGGTCTTTGGCTGCAGGCGATGCAAAATCGAGCCCCTGCACGGTGGCATCGAAGTAGGTCTGGTTCGTCTTGACAAATGGCGTTTTCAAGGAGATGCGCTTGCTATGCCACAAAGAGTTGGCCGAGGTGAAGACTACTTTGCGGTCTACGCCTTTCAGCTTCGCGTCCAATTCCTTAAATGATTGGTTGATCTCTGCGTCGGAAGAGAGCGTAAAGCCCAGCGTTTGGCGCATCGCCTCTTTGGTTTCGCCGTCGGCCCCGTTGTAGGCCATCCCCAACGACATACTAATGCTTAAGGGTGAGATGAAAACGTTGTGAGCTCCTTCGGTTTGGCTCAACTGCTGAAAAGCCCGGAAAGCGAAGTCGTTCGAGCTGGCCACCGTCTCCTCTTGAGCCCTCAGCAGGAGATTTTGCTCCGCGTTGTCCACCACCTCTTTTTGGCAAGCAGAAAACAAACTCAGCATCGCTAGGGCTATACCTGACAGAATTATATTTTTGATCATGGGGTTTTCGGTTTAAACAGGCTATACCTAACAGACCCTAAAGGGAGCATGGGGGTTGCATCAGCAAAGGCAGAATATCTCACCTTATCCATTCGCATCTAAGACAGAAACATGGTGCCTGTTTTACAACGCGACACTTTCGCTGAAGTTTTGACTCAGCCGCAATCGCTATGGTTGGATTTGCTGGTTCCGTAACATTTCAAGGGTCATCAAACGTTTTTCTGTCCACCAGCCTTGTCCATCCGTATCTGTTTTCTAAAGTAGAATATACCTCCGTTTTTATACAATTATCCGGCTACCGCAAATTTCCCGTACCTTTGCCTATCAACACGATCAGAAACAACCATGGCAGAAGAAGCGGAGAAAGAAGTTACCACATTTGAGGATTTTAAGCTGAACCGGCAGTTGCTCAATGCCATTGAGGAGGCCGGCTACGAAAAGCCAACGCCGATCCAGCTCAAGGCTATACCTATTATTATGGGTGGCCACGATGTGATGGGCATCGCCCAAACCGGAACCGGCAAAACTGCCGCCTTCCTGCTGCCGATCCTGATGAAGGTGAAGTATGCGCAGGGCACCAACCCGCGTGCCGTTATCCTGGCTCCTACCCGCGAACTGGCCATGCAGATCGAGGAGAATATCACCCTGCTGGGCAAGTATACCGACCTGCGCCACACGGTGATTTACGGCGGGCTCGGTCCCAAAACACAGATCGAGACAATCAATAAAGGGATAGACATCCTCGTGGCCACCCCCAAGCGGCTCATGGAGCTATACCTGAAAGGGGAGTTGATCCTGAAGGAAATCAAGACGCTGGTGCTAGACGAGGCCGATAAAATGATGGACATGGGCTTTATGCCACAGATCCGTCAGTTGTTGGAGGTATTGCCCCGTAAACGTCAAAATCTGTTGTTCTCGGCCACCATGCACCCCAAGGTAGTGGAGCTTTCAGAAGAATTCCTGGAGTTCCCGACCCGTATCGAGATCACGCCCCAAGCCACACCAGTAGAAACCGTGAGCCAGGTACTGTACCAGGTACCGAACCTGCGCACCAAAATCGCTATGCTGGAGTACCTGATCAAGGACACAGAAGCTTTCAATCGGGTCATCATTTTCACGCGCAGCAAGAAAAACGCAGAGAGTGTGTCCAAGTTTTTGGAGCGACGGGAGTACGGTGAAGTAAGGGCCATCCACGGCAATAAAGGGCAGAACACCCGCATCAATTCCATGGAAGCCTTTAAGGGAGGTGATGTGCGTTTCCTGGTAGCCACCGACGTAGCCTCACGAGGTATAGACGTCACCATGGTGAGCCATGTGATCAACTTTGACGTGCCGTTTGTGTATGAGGATTACGTGCACCGCATCGGCCGTACCGGTCGTGCCGAAAACGAGGGTGCCGCCATTACCTTTGCCAACCCGGCTGAGATGTACCACATCCGCAAGATAGAGAAGCTGATCCGGATGCAGATTCCGGAACTGCCGATGCCGGAGGAAGTGAAAATGCACGAAACGCCTTTTGATGAGCAGCAGGCCATCGCCCGCGACATCGACCACCAGAAACGCAGCGAGAACCCCGACTTCAAAGGTGCCTTCCACGAGAAGAAGGCTATACCTAAAAAGCGCCCTGACAAGAGCAAGCGCGACCCGAAAGCATCGTTCTGGCAAAAGACGAAAAAGAAGAAGCGTTAAAAAAAACACCCTGCTGGACTATCGGCAGGGTGTTTTTTTTTACAAATACTCCAGCGCGACTTTCTGAAACCGGAATACCATAAAGGTGAGCACCAGGCCCCAAAACACGGCGCTCCACAGCATATGCAGAAGGATCTGCCGCCGGGGCACGCCAAACACAGCTGCTACAATGGTGCCGAATACGGGCGTCAGGACAAGTGGCGTGAAAAAGGCGACTCCAATGACGCCGAACTTTCGCCAGATGCGGACGATGCGCCGGCTTCTGCGACCAAATACCGGTTTTTGCCTGTCGCGGCGGTATTGCGAATACCACCTGGAGGCAGCCCGTCCGACAAAAGAGAAAATCACGACGCTGGTCATCATGCCGGCAACCGTAAATAGCACCGTTTCGAGGTATGACAAACCCAGGGAGATGCCAGCCAGCGGCCCCCCGATGAATTTCACCATACTGATCAGGTAGACAGACATGTATTTGAGAAGCTCTTCTAACACCCTACTCTTCTATAATGCTAAGTTCATCTGATAAAGGTCAAAACCCACTGCCCAGAAATCCTTCTCCACTTTCTCCAGCACAAAGCCAAGTTTCTGATAAAACGGATACACCAGTTGCGAGGTGCGTACCTGGATCAACCGCAGGTTAGGTTGCTTCCTGGCCTCCTCAATTCGAAACTGCGTCAGTGCCTTGCCTATACCTTGCCCCTGAAAGTCCGGGTGGATCAAGTCCCAGGAAATACGCGCCCAGGTATTGTCATCGAAATAATTGAGGCCGCCCGCACCCACTATTTGCCCTGCTTGTTCTACTACGAAATAAGCTTCGAGATGCTCATCCAGGTACGCGGCGAAGTCCGCCTCTTCCTCCGGAGCAAAATACCGGGGAGTGTTGAGTCGCAGGATGTGAAGCAAGGCTTCTCGGTCGGTGGTCGCGTATGGCCGGATCATGCCTGACGGATCAGATTATACCTTCGGTCCGAAAGCCAGATCGCCGGCATCGCCCAGTCCGGGCACAATGTAGAAATGCTCGTTCAGGCGCTCGTCCATAGCCCCAAGCCAGATGTGCGCTTCCGGTACTTCCTTCTGCACATAAGCCACCCCTTCCGGAGACGCAATGGCTGCTGCAATGTGTACCTGCACCGGCTTTCCATGGCGCAGCATACCTTTATAAGACTTCACCAGCGACCGGCCTGTGGCCAGCATCGGGTCCGCCAGAATCAGTATTTTGTCGTGCAGGTCTGTCGAGGCCAGATACTCCATGTTGATCTGCAGCTCCGTGTTCTCCTCCTCCACGCGGTAAGCCCCTACAAACGTGCTGTATGCCTTATCGAAGTAGTTGAGCATGCCATTGTACATCGGCAACCCGGCACGCAGGATGGTGGCTAGTACCGGCTGAGCCGTCAGCAGCTGGGTTTGCGTTGTGGCCAGTGGCGTGACAATATCGCGGGTCTCGTAAGGGAGCGTTTTGGATATCTCGTAGGCAAGCAACTCGCCCAGGCGCTCCAGGTTGCGGCGGAAGCGCAGGCTGTCGTGCTGAACGGAAACATCGCGCAGTTCGGCCACAAAGTGGTTAGCCAGCGATGGGGTGGCAGTGAGTATGTGCAGGTTATCGTTTTGCATGGGTATGACTTTTTGGGTGTCCTAAAGATACGGCCTTTCAGGCTTTCGGCAATCTTCGCCCCTTAAAAACGTTAAACCTGGCAACGGCTATACCTGCGCACAGGAATCAAGCCAATACAATATCATGTGTTTTTCTTAATATTGTAGCTTCTAAATGAGTAGATTGCCTTTTAAATTTTTCTCCTTAAACCGAGCTTTTCCATTTCTATGAGAAATATATTCGCCGCCATGGTGCTCTCCCTGCTGGCTATACCTTCGCTGCAGGCGCAGGACGTGTACGTGCCTTACGACCGCGACACCTACCACCTGATTGACCGCTACCAGATCAAACTCGGCACCAAGGTTCCGCAGCTGCATACTGCCATGCGCCCCATCGGTCGCCGCGACGTGGCAGCTCTGGCCGAATCCGCCATAGGTGAGCCGCGGTCCAATGCCGACATGTTCAACATCCAGTACCTGCTTAACGACAACTGGAACTATACCTCGCAGGCGAACGACAACATCAGCGAGCGGCCGATCTTCAATGCCCTGTACCGCAACAAGACTGACCTGTACCACTACGAATCGGAGGATTTCACCCTGCGCGTGAATCCGGTACTACACCTGGAGTTGGGCCACGACAACCAGAGCGACGGCATGCGCTACGTGAACACAAGGGGCGTGCAGCTTGAAGGCAGCATCGACGAACGCTTCGGTTTCTATACCTTCATCGGGGAGAACCAGGCTAAGTTTGCCGATTATGTAGTAGATCGTATTAAACGTGATGGTGTGGTACCGCACGAAGGCCTCTGGAAAACCTTTAAAGGCGACGGCTACGACTTCCTGACAGCCCGTGGCTACATGAACTACTCCCTGTCGAAACACGTGGAGATACAGCTGGGCCACGACCGCCACTTTATCGGCGACGGCTACCGTTCCCTGATTTACTCTGACTACGCCCCCCCGGCTTTCTTCCTCAAACTGAACACCCGGGTATGGCGCCTGCACTACATGAACCTGTTCCAGGAGCTGACCGCAGACTACCGTCGTCGTGGCGGTGGCGACCGTCTGCTGCCTAAGAAGTACATGGCCCTGCACCGATTGGGTGTGAACATCACCGATAATTTAAATGTGGGCTTGTTCGAGCAAATCATCTTCGGCCGCGAGAAAGGCAAGTTTGAACTGCAGTACCTGAACCCGATTATTTTCTACCGCAGTGTGGAGCACAACCTGGGCAGCCAGGACAACGCCATGCTGGGCCTCGACTTCCGCTGGAACCTGTTCAACACCGCGCAGCTTTACGGACAACTGGTGCTGGACGAGTTTGTGCTCAACGAGGTGAAAAGCGGCAATGGTTGGTGGGCCAATAAGCAGGCCGGCCAGATCGGCGCCAAGTACATCGACGTTTTCGGTTTGTCCAACCTGGACCTGCAGGGCGAAGTAAACATCATACGTCCGTATACCTACCAGCACCGCGACGGCAGCTCCAATTATCAGCATAACCGCCAGCCGCTAGCCCACCCGATGGGTGCCAACCTGTATGAGTTTGTGGGTATAGCCCGCTACCAGCCGCTGCCTCGGCTCAACCTGGTGGCCAAAGCCATCGCCACCCGATTTGGGCAGGATGAAATCTCAGTAGAGGGCGACACAATCAACTGGGGTAACAACGTGAACCTGGACTACAATTCCAGACCACGTAACTATGGCCACGAGATCGCACAGGGTATTACCACCAACCAGCTTCACCTCGACCTGACGGCTACCTATCAGTTTAAGCACAACCTTTTCTTAGACCTGAAAGGCATCATCCGCCGTACCGATGCGGATGTAAACACACTGGATAAAAATTCCGTGTTTACCTCAGTAGCACTGCGCTGGAACATTGCCCAACGACTGCACGAGTTTTAACCACCAGGTATAGCTATACCTGAGCCGGGGAGTCTTTTGTCTAAAGGCTCCCCGGCTTCGTTTTGAAAGCCCGCTATACATACCTGTTCTAATTTAGCTATCTTTGCAGCAGCATGGCCAACCGCAGGTATAGGCTTGCTCACAATATTGTAAATAACTAATACTTAAAACATTCCGATTGGTAGCCGGCCCAGGTTTTGCTGCCTCGAGGGGCTGCCGTTTATACCTGGCTCATGCCAGCGGCAGATAGACACAACATGAAGACTTATTTCCGGATACTGCAGTTTGCAAAGCCCTACAGTCGCTTTGTACCGCTTTACACTATCTATACCGTGCTGGGCATTATTTTCGGCCTGCTCAATTTCACGCTTCTTATTCCTTTGCTCAATGTGCTCTTCGGTACCGTTGGCGCCGATGACGCAGCCGCCATGGTAACCGCAAAGCCTGCGTTCAGGATGTCCATCGAGTACTTCAAGGATTTCTTCAATTTCCACTTCGGGCAGGTGATTCTGGAGCAGGGCCGACAGGGTGCGCTGCTGTTTGTCTGCATTATCGTGGTCATCTCGGTTTTCCTGGCCAACCTGTTCAAGTACCTGGCCTTCCGGGTAATAGGGGCGTTGCGGGCGCATGTGGTAAAGAACATCCGGCATGCCACTTATGAGCGCGTAACCGAACTGCATTTGGGCTACTTCAGCAACGAACGCAAAGGCGATCTGATGACCCGCATGACCGTGGACATTCAGGAAGTGGAATCCTCTGTGGTGAACACCATGACCGTCATCATTCGGGAGCCGATCTCGATCATAGCCTTCTTTGTGGTGCTGTTCACGATGTCGGTAAAGCTCACGCTTTTCACCTTGATCTTACTGCCGCTTTCCGGTCTGCTGATCGCAGGTATAGCCAAGCGCCTCAAGCGGGCGGCGCAGCAGGGCCAGGAGTCCCTGAGTTTTATCCTGACGATCATCGACGAGACGCTGAGCGGTATACGGGTGATCAAGGCCTTCAATGCCGAGCCCTACATCCTGAGCAAGTTTCATGACCAGAACGACCGCTATGCCCGCATTCAGCGTTCGATCGCCAACAAGCGCGACCTGGCCTCTCCTTTCTCGGAGTTTATGGGTGTAACAGTAGTCGCCTTGCTCCTATACTTTGGCGGAACGATGGTGCTCAACCAGGAGTCTGAACTTGGGGCGGCGGAGTTTATCACCTACATCATCCTCTTCTCGCAGGTGCTTGTGCCGGCAAAAGCCATGTCGGCTGCCTTCAGTAACATACAGCGCGGCCTGGTGTCGGGCGACCGGATCCTGCAGGTGATCGACACCGAACCGAAGGTAAAGGACAAACCAAACGCCAAAGTATTGCCGGAGTTCCAACACGAGATCGAATTCAGAGATGTAAGTTTCAGCTACGGCGACCAGACCGTGCTGCAGGACATCAACCTGAGTATACAAAAAGGAAAAACAGTGGCGCTGGTAGGGCCATCAGGTGGAGGCAAGTCCACACTGGCCGACCTGATCCCACGGTTCTACGACCCTACTTCGGGCAGCATCCTCATCGACGGGCACGACATCCGGGACTATACCATGGAATCGGTGCGCGATAAAATGGGCGTTGTCACGCAGGAGTCTATTCTTTTCAACGATACCATTTTCAACAACATCGCTTTCAATAAAACGGACGCGACCGAAGAGGAAGTAATGGCGGCAGCCAGGATCGCCAATGCGCACGAGTTTATTGTGCAGACACCCGAGGGCTACCAAACCATGATCGGCGACCGGGGCGGACGGTTGTCAGGCGGACAGCGCCAGCGCTTGAGCATCGCACGGGCCATTCTGCAGAATCCGCCCATCCTGATCCTGGATGAGGCAACTTCGGCGCTGGATACTGAATCGGAGAAACTGGTGCAGGAAGCCCTGACGAATCTGATGAAAAACAGGACGTCCGTCGTGATCGCGCACCGCCTCAGCACCATACAGCATGCCGACGAGATTGTAGTATTACAACAAGGCCGGATCGTGGAACGCGGCACGCACGAAGACCTGCTCCTAAACAGCGGATTGTACGCAAAACTGACCCAAATGCAACTGGTCTCTTAAGCACCTACTACTGTTTAGTATTACCAACCATTGCTTTAAGTTAAATTCTGGCCCAGGCATTTCGGTATATTCATATTTTTTTATAGCTTAGCCCGAAACAGTTTTGCACCAAAATCCAACCTTAAAGCATGAAAGCACTTAAAACTCTCTCCGACGTGGTCGTTTTTTGCTACGCGGTATTTATAGTACTTTTGCTAACAAACTTACTGGACCACAAGACCCTGTTTGATAGCACAACCGAAGAACAGGTACTTGCCCTTTACAAAGCCCTTGGTGCTGTTGGTGCCGGGTTGATGCTGGTCAAGCTGCTCATCGGGAAACTTTACATCATGTCGCTCCAATACGACCGGCACAGGGCTCAGGTAAAAATAAATGAGCTGAAGGCTGACTTGTATGAGCGCAAACAAGCATACAGAAGCAATAGCTACAGCGAATCGGCCAGCATGGAGATGGCTGTGGCCAGCAACTAACACACACATGACCCAAATCGTATTACAGGAGCTACAGGAGGCGCAACAGACGCTCCACAACTTTATAGCTGACCCGAGCAATATTGCAGCCATCGAACAAGCCGCCAATGCCATGGCCGACGCCGTGGCTGCGGGCGGCAAAATTCTGTCGTGCGGCAACGGCGGCTCTATGTGCGACGCGATGCACTTTGCCGAAGAACTGACAGGCCGCTACCGCAACAACCGCCAGGCTATACCTGCCATCTCTATATCAGACGTTAGCCACATGAGCTGCGTCGGCAACGACTATGGGTATGATTACGTGTTTTCCCGCTACATCGAAGCCTTGGGTAACAAAGGAGACGTGCTACTAGCCATCAGCACCAGCGGCAACTCCGCCAATGTGCTGAAAGCAGCAGAAGCAGCCAAAGCCAAAGGTCTGACCGTGGTCGGCCTCACGGGCAAGGACGGCGGCAAACTGGCCCCTCTTTGCGACGTGGAGGTACGCGTGCCGCACCAAGGCTACGCCGACCGCGTGCAGGAAATCCACATCAAGGTCATTCACATTCTCATCCTTCTGATAGAGAAACGCCTCTGCGCTTAATCACTGCATAACCGCGCCGGTTTCAGGTTTCCTAAACCAGGAGCCTGGCGCGGTCATAATGCCCAGCCCTACCCTAATCACTGCTTACCGTTAACTGATTCCTGTTAACTGCTAACTGCCAATTGTTTTTTGTACTTTTAGAGTAGCTGTTCGGAATCAATTGCGGGCAGCCAATGTTGCGCTTTTAACCTTATCAAAATTGCACTTATAGATCAATATCTAATCCCATGCTTATTAAGACGTTTGGCAGCGCCGTGCAGGGCGTGAACGCCTATACCGTAACCGTAGAAGTAAGTGTCAGCGCAGGCGCTAAGTACTTTCTGGTAGGCCTCCCCGACAACGCGATTAAAGAAGGAGAGCAGCGCATAGAGGCGGCACTTGGCCAGTATGGTTATAAGCTGAAAAGGCAAAAGACCATTATCAACATGGCTCCTGCCGATATCCGCAAAGAGGGTGCTGCCTACGATCTCACCATTGCCATGGGCATGCTCGCCGCTTCTGGCCAGCTGGCTTCTGATAAGCTGTCGCAATACATGATCATGGGCGAACTCTCGCTCGACGGTTCGCTTCGCCCCATCAAGGGTGTGTTGCCTATCGCCATTCAGGCCCGCAAGGAAGGTTTTAAGGGAATCATACTCCCCTCCCGGAATGCCAACGAGGCCGCCATCGTTAATCAGCTGGACGTGATCGGGGTGGAGAACATTAAGGAAGCAATCGATTTCCTGGACGGTAAATTAGACGTGCAACCCGTAAAGGTGGACACCCGCGACGTGTTTCAGAACACCGCCAATTTGTACGCTGCCGACTTTTCGGATGTGCAAGGCCAGGAGAACATCAAACGGGCACTGGAAATAGCGGCCGCCGGCGGTCATAATGTCATCATGATCGGCCCTCCGGGAGCCGGCAAAACGATGCTGGCCAAACGTTTGCCATCTATTCTACCGCCCCTTTCTATGCATGAAGCCCTCGAAACAACCAAAATACACTCGGTCGCCGGCAAGCTGGGCGAGGTTTCCTCCTTGCTCTCCACAAGGCCGTACCGTTCGCCGCACCATACCATATCGGATGTGGCGTTGGTAGGCGGTGGCGGTATACCGCAGCCTGGCGAGATATCGCTGGCACATAACGGGGTACTGTTTCTGGATGAGTTGCCCGAGTTTAAACGCACGGCCCTGGAGGTTATGCGTCAGCCGCTCGAAGAGCGCCGGGTTACTATCTCCCGCGCTAAAACCACACTGGACTTTCCGGCCAACTTTATGCTGATTGCCAGCATGAACCCCTGCCCCTGCGGTTACTATAATCACCCCGAGAAAGAATGCGTATGCGCACCTGGTTTAGTGCAGCGCTACCTTAATAAGGTGAGCGGCCCCCTGCTTGACCGGATTGACCTGCACGTGGAGGTGACGCCCGTGACTTTTGACGAGATGACCGCCACCCGCAAGTCCGAAGACAGCGAAACCATCCGGCAGCGGGTAGTCACGGCGCGGGAGGTGCAGCGTGAGCGCTTCAAGGGTTTAGAGCAAATCCACTCCAATGCGATGATGCCTTCTCAGATGGTGAAAGAAATCTGCCAGATTTCCGATTCCGGACGCACCTTACTCAAAACGGCGATGGAACGTCTTGGCCTTTCTGCCCGCGCCTATGACCGTATCCTGAAAGTAAGCCGAACCATAGCTGATTTAGCTGATAGTCAAGAGATTAAAATTGAACATTTAGCGGAAGCAATACAGTACCGCAGCCTTGACAGAGAAGGATGGGCTGGCTAATCACTCCTGACACAAAACACTCATTTAAAGCCATTTACAAATGCCAACAACATCTCCAGTCGTTGGTATTTGCTTTTTAAGGCCATTTTAGCTTCCTCACTAAATTGTATTGTCATCCGCTCAAAATAATTAACATTTTTAGACTTTTATTGGAAGGCTGCGTAATATGGGACGTCAGGAATCGTCATGAAAATGGAAAACGGCCTGATATGTATTACCTAGTTTAAACAACGATATACTACTATGAAGAAGTCAATTTTATTATTCGTTTTAGCAATGACCACAATGGTTGCTGCACATGCGCAAGGCCCGCGCATCGGTATCAGGGCTGGTGTTAACTATTCTGGATTTGGCGGCTCCGACGCTGACAACCTCGACCGAATCTGGGGTGGTCATGGTGGTCTGACAGCTAACTTCCCCCTCTCCACCGACAATTTTTTCTCTGTGCAGCCTGAGTTACTTTTCTCAATGAAAGGTGCGGAGACTTCAAATGACCAGACAAAGTTTAAAGTAAACTACCTTGATGTCCCTGTATTGGGTCGTGTGAATGCAGGCCCGCTTTACTTTGAAGCTGGTCCCCAGTTGTCTGTCAGAATCAGCGGCGACGTGGAGCAGAATGGTGTAAATGTGATTGACGACCTGGATGCCTTCAAGAGAACCAGTCTTGGCTATGCCGCAGGTATAGGTCTTGCTGCGACTCCACTTGGCTTGAATATTGGTGTACGCTACAATGGCGATATTTCAAAACTTTATGACGATGAGAATGCACCAAATTACCGCAATGACGTATTCATGCTGACGCTGGGCTATTTGTTTGGCGGCGCTCGATAACAACTCCATTAGTACAGAACAAAAACTATGATACAAAAGCCCCGGACATATCCGGGGCTTTTATACTTTATGGGTGGAGACCGATCTGCCCTTAAGTAGCCACAAGTAGCAAAACCTGTATACCTTCCGCCCACTTGTATTCTGC
The DNA here is from genome assembly GCF_014773225.1 of Pontibacter aquaedesilientis. Classification (GTDB taxonomy): domain Bacteria; phylum Bacteroidota; class Bacteroidia; order Cytophagales; family Hymenobacteraceae; genus Pontibacter; species Pontibacter aquaedesilientis. The sequence goes on from NZ_JACXAJ010000009.1 coordinate 23,542, forward strand.
CCGTTCACTTCTTGCACTTTGCCCGAAGCCTAAAAATTTTGGTGCAATTTCAAAAAAATTATCAGTCTGATAATCACACACATGAGTAGTCAGTGTGAAAAAACATACCTCCATATACCCAATAAAAATATTGTTCTGCACGTATATTGCTCAGATCATACCAAAACAACCAGTTATCAATTATGAAAAAGCTACTATTTATGTTCGTGTTTGCAGTCGCTACTGCATTTGCAGCACAGGCCCAGAACGCCAGCTTCGGCATTAGGGGTGGTGCCAACATCTCTAATCTTTCCGGAGATCTTCGTGACGAGGACCGCTTTGAAAACAAGGTAGGCTTTCACGCCGGCATTATGGCCAACTTTGGAGTTGTGGATAATTTCTTCTCGATACAGCCCGAGCTGCTATACTCTGTGAAAGGTTTTAAGAATGAGGATTCGGAGGTTACACTCTTAGGACAAACCAGACGCAGAGAAGGTAAAGTAAATTACAATTACCTCGATCTACCGGTGATGGCCAAAATAAAGGCGGGCCCACTTTATTTCGAAGCAGGTCCACAAGCCTCTTATCTGCTCAGCGTAAATAACGAGACCAAGACTTACATTAACGGCAACCTGCGCTCTACTAACACTGACGAAAAGAGCAAATCGGGACTGTCTGAGTTTGAAGTTGGTTATGTGGCCGGTATAGGCTTTACTTCTGCTAACAACGCCATTAGCTTCGGAGTGCGTTACAACGGAGCCTTCAGCGATTTTGTGAAAGAAGACGTTAATTTCGACGGAGACCTGACCAATGCCCGTCACTCGACCTTTATGGTTACTGTTGGTTTTGCCATGCCTACCGGCAGATAAAGCACAGCACGACCTACATTAAACAAACAGCCGCCGGATGATGCATTCGGCGGCTGTTTGCGTTTAGCCTTTTCACTTGCCTACGCGCCGCTAACTATTTGTCTGCTAAGTGAGTACAAATAAAGCAGTATACCTACAAAGCCTATGAAAAAGACCTTGATCCTCTCTATCCTATTCCTTTGCTCTCTTCTCTCAGCAAAGGCGCAGTATTACCGTTATGGCGTGAAGGTTGGTGGCGGTTTTTCCACAGCCGTGGGTAAAGACGCTCCCTCCGATCAGATCAACCACCTGGCAGGCATACACGGGGCACTGGTGTTTTCCTATGAGTTCGCCTCGAGGCTGGCCGTACAGCCTGAGTTACATTTTAGCCGCAAGGGTTTCGTGTACGATGCTTATACCCGCAATACTGCCCCGGAGACAGCCCTTACTGGCGACCTGCGCCTCGACTACATTGAACTCCCGCTGATGATCAAATTGCAAAAGGCAGCGCTGTTTGTCGAAGTCGGGCCATACATGGGTTATTTGGTGAATGTTGGCAATGAAGTGAATGTGGTAAGTTCGGACCCGGCGATTGATCCTCCTATCGTATTTGAAAAACAGGATTTCAGTCGAGACGACTTCAACAGTTTCGATGTAGGCTATGCGGTGGGGGGAGGCCTGATGCTTGAAACAGGCTTTTTCCTGAATGTGCGAAACACAGGCAGCCTGCGTCCCTTCCCGAAAGAAGATATTACACAGCGTAACCTGGTTTGGCAACTCTCTATTGGCTACCTCCTACCCGCCCGACGGCCGGGCAACTGGTAGGCTATACCTTGTAAACACAAAGGGCCCCGACATACATGCTGTCGGGGCCCTTTGTGTTTTGTAGCTGGCTACTATTTATTCATCTCGGCATAATAGCGATAGAACAACGGAATGGTCTCTATCCCTTTCATGAAGTTGAACACACCGAAGTTCTCATTAGGCGAGTGAATGGCATCAGAATCCAATCCAAAGCCCATCAGCACAGAGTCCAGGCCAAGCTCTGACTTGAACATGGCTACTATCGGAATGGAGCCGCCGCTGCGCACAGGCACTGGCTTCACGCCAAAGGTCTCTTCATAGGCTCTGGAAGCTGCCTGGTAAGCTATAGAATCGGTTGGCGTCACGACTGGCTCTCCGCCATGGTGTGGCTTCACGACTACCTTCACGCTCTTAGGTGCGATGCTCACAAAGTGTTTCTGGAACTTTTCGGTTATTTCTGCAGAAGTCTGGTTAGGCACCAGTCGCATAGATATTTTGGCAAAAGCCTTAGAAGGTATAACCGTTTTGGCTCCTTCTCCGGTATAGCCTCCCCAAATGCCGTTCACATCCAGCGTTGGGCGAATTGAGTTACGCTCCATGGTGCTATACCCTTCCTCACCGTGCACATCCGACAGGTCAAGCGCCTTCTTGTACTTCTCCAGATCGAAAGGGGCACGGGCCATCTCGGCACGCTCTTCTTGGCTTAACTCCTGCACATTGTCATAAAAGCCAGGTATAGTGATGTGGTTATGCTCATCATGCAATGAGGCGATCATTTGGCAGAGGATATTGATCGGGTTCGCAACCGCACCACCGTACAGACCGGAGTGCAGGTCACGGTTAGGGCCGGTCACTTCCACCTCCAGGTAGCTCATGCCACGCAGGCCGGTTGTAATGGAAGGCGTGTCGTTGCCCAGCATACCTGTATCTGAGATCAGAATTACATCGGCACTCAGTTTCTCCTTGTTGCCCTTCACAAAAGTAGCCAGGTTTTCAGAGCCCACTTCCTCTTCGCCTTCAATCATGAACTTCACGTTGCAAGGCAGGATGTTGTTTTCCATCATCACCTCGAAGGCCTTCACGTGCATGTACATCTGGCCTTTGTCATCGCAGGCACCACGCGCGTATATCTTGCCATCTTTAATCACCGGCTCAAACGGAGGAGAGTGCCACAGTTCGTACGGGTCGGCAGGCTGCACATCGTAGTGGCCATATACCAGCACAGTAGGAAGAGATGGATCAATGATCTTGTCGCCGTACACAATTGGGTAGCCGGCGGTTTCGCACAGCGCTACGTTGTCGGCACCAGCCTGGCGCAGCTTTTCAGCTACAAACTCCGCCGTTCGTATCACATCCTGCTTGAACTTAGGGTCAGCACTTACCGAGGGGATGCGGAGCATATCCAGCAATTCATTTATAAATCGGTCTTTGTTGTCAGCTATATATTGATTCATAGTATTTGTGTGGGTTATGGCTTAAAGTTACAAAAAAAGCCACCCTTGCGAAAAGGATGGCTTTAATAATGCTTTTATGAGTTTGACTCCGCTATACCTATTTCCGGATACCCAGCTTAATGTTGGCTTTGCTTTCCTCGCCGTGTAGCAGACGGTTGATGTTCTTGCGGTGCGTGAGCGCCACCACAGCAAACAGCACAAAGCCAAACACAATCAGGATGGGATTGTCAGGATGGAAACGTGGCAGCAGCAGCAGTATAGGGAACGCAAGTGCGGCAATCATAGAACCCAGCGACACATAGCGTGAGGTAAACAGCACAATCACAAAGATCACCATGCACATGAGGGCCACCTCCAAGTGAATGGCCAGCATCATGCCCAGCAGCGTGGCCACGCCTTTGCCGCCTTTAAAGCGCTCGTATACCGGAAAAATATGCCCCACTACGGCCAAGGCACCCATTACCAATTTATAAATGATCAAGTCATCGGCTGGCACTGCATGGAAGATCACGAGCAGAGCCGCCAGCGAGGTAGCTGCCCATCCTTTGAAAATATCAATAAGCATGACAATGGTTCCAGGCTTTTTGCCGAGCACCCGAAACGTGTTGGTGGCTCCGGAGTTACCGCTGCCGTGCTGGCGGATGTCCATCCCATAGTAAGCCTTCCCTATCCAGACAGCCGTCGAGATAGAACCAATCAGGTAAGCAACGATAAAAAGTACGGCAATCAAAAGCATGTTCATGACCCAGGTGTCAGTATTTAGTTTAGCGATAACCACACACATCCAAATTAAGTGCAGCTTCACCGGCGTTTTTTTATTGGAAAAGAACCCAAATATAGGCACTTGTTAATTTAATATCCAAAATCAGGGCACCTTTCCATATACGGCAGGACGATTAATTGTGGTTATTGCCACTCTTCTTCCTCTTGTCCTTTACCCTTTTTCTTCTTCTTTTTCTTCTTTGTATCTTCCTCCTCCTCTGCAAAGTTAAAGCCACCCTGATCAGCTATACTTGGCGCGGCCATTTTAAAAGAGTCTTTGCCTTTCAGGTAATCATGGCGGAACTGATCCACGAAGCGGTTCTTGTCAATGTCTTCGCCCATGTATAACGCATACTTGCGGGAAGAGCCACGGCCCCCACTCGCCTTGGAACGGATCGTTTTGTTCAGGTCAGGGTCAGATGAAATGAGCACCAAGCCATTCTCCATATACTGCAGGTATACCCAGTTATACTGGTCAGGCTGCAGGTAAAGGCCTACCACTGGCTCGCCGTTCGAGTCCTGACGGATCTCCATAAACCCATCAATATTGGCGCCTACCTCTTCTTTCATCACGTTCGCCAGGCTCAGTTTCCCAACGCTATACCAGGCGTTCTTTTCATTGGACCATCTCAGGTCCACGTTACTGAACACCAAGCTGCGCACTAGTTTATTGGAGAGTTTAGGAAATGTGAGTGCCCCTCCCTGATCTCTGTATTTTCGCACGTCATTGTTCCCAACAAGGCCACCCAGTTTGAACAGCATCTCCTCGTCGCGGTTCTGCTCGCTGCCGTCCCTGTAGGCTGTCTCGGCAAGCTTTTTCCCCAGCGCCACTATCACAGGAGTCGGCATGGTCATATCGAAGGCCATCAAAGCGTTTATGTCATAACGACCACTGTCAACTTTGGCGATACCGCTGCCGGCAGACTCAATATTGAAGTTCTTCAACGGACTTACCAGGTTAAGCTTGCCTTCAAAATGCACCGTTTTCGTGCCTTCGTTATACCTGAGTTCACTTCCCTCGTACGAGTCGGCTGCGGAGCGAGCCTTATTCACAAGCTTAAATTCACTGAGTTGTTTGTCATAAGACAGGTCTCCATCCACCACAAAAATATCCAGGTCGTCGTCATACTGCTTCTTAGACACAAAAGTATTATAGGGCTTCAGGGTGCCTCTTGATAAATGCAGACCAGTATACAGTTGGCTACCATTGGATGCCTTCTGCTTTAGAATCGGGATACGCACATTGTCCGGATTCAGGGAATCACGCTTGAATGGAAACCAGTCCGAGTCTGCGTCGTTGCCGGTGAAGTTAAGCTTCAGGTCGCCGCTGAAGTCCATGTACGGTTTGTAAGAGTACATTTTCACGTCGCCTCTATACCTGATTTTCGGGAAGATGTAGAAATTATCGTCTTCTTTCACCTGCGCCAGGGCATAGGTCGTGTTTACTTTCTCTTTCTTCCGGATTTCATGCTCTTTAAAGGCAAAATCAGTGAATTGGAGTTTAAAGGAATCGGCAGCCGCGTTCTGATAATTGCGAACCGCCACACCACTGAACGCATTGCGGGACAACACATCGATGTTGCCGGAGTGAAGTTTATGGAAGTGCTTCACCGAGTCAGCCATTACCCGGGCATTGCGCAGGGTCTTGATGGTTGCGTCAGACTCTACCGCTACCTTTCCATCGTGAGGTATAACGTGCACATCACCGACCGGAATATAAGGAACGCCTCCTGCCAGAATGGAACTGCTCTTCAGGTCATACTCACCAGTGGCCGCACTGAAGTGCAGGCCCTGCTGCCCCGGGTGCTGGGAGTAGAAGTAGTTTTTGCCACCGTTACCATCAGCCGACAGGCTAACCTTTTGCCCTTTCATGTCCCATCGGGCACGACTCATAGAGGTTTTGTACTGCGCTTTTGGAAATTCTATACTCGCAGCGCCCTTTTGCTCACTGCCAAACTCCACAAAGCTCTGGGTCAGGTCATAGTTGATCGCCATATCCTGCGCTTTCATAGCGGGCCTGCCTTCCACATCCGACTTCACGATCATCTGCGCATGGTTTCCGGAGAAGCTCTTGCTCTTAAACAGCAGTTTATCCGATACAATATTGGCTACTTCATTATCCAGTTCGCCATCGGCATACAAGCCGCCAGGCGAAATTTTGGCCGTACCTTTAAATCTGTACCCGTCTTTGTACAGCTTCATGGGTTCGTCCTCAGTGAACACATACATGGTGTCCTGCTTGGCCATCCAGTTCATCTTGTACTTGCTGAAGGAGGCCGTTGGAAAATCTGCCGCACCACCGCCCGGCTCAATCTTGGCGTTGGTTCCCGAATCGGTGATCACACGGTCAAGCAAGTAGGTAAACTCAGGCGCTTCGAATGTTGAGGTAAGGTACTTGAGCGTGCCCTTGCTCTGTATACCTGCTGCACTCATCATAATGGTGTCGTATGCAATGCCTTTGCCGCCAAAGGCCTTCAGTCCGTTCGGTCCAGGCTGATAGTAGAAGCCCAGCGTTTCGTCGGGCATCATGGTGAGCTTGGTTTTGATAGGCGGGAAGATGCCCCCCGAATGGAACACACCGGAAAAACCTATGCTTCCTTTGCCCCTGCTCAAGCTGTCCAATTTATAAGAAGGTATCTCGAAATACACGGTGCTATCGTAAGCCCCGGCCAATACGTCTGGCCGGCTAAAAGCTACCTGCCCACCCATCGGCGAATCGAACTTCGGATAATCCGAGAAATACTGCCTCCCGGACTTGTTATTCGGCTTGTTGATGTACAGTTTGCCGGACATTTTGCCGGAGCGGCTGGTCATTACCTGCTCCAATGCTTCCTTACCGTCAACTGTACGACGCTTCTTCGTCACAAAAGCCACAGTATCCAGCTTTTGCATGTCAATCATAAACTCCTGGTAGTTGAACTTGAACTGAGAGCCCCGGAAATTCAGGCGACCGGCATAGATCCTTCCCCCAAACTCCATGTTGCGGTTATCAAGCAGGTGCACCACGTTACTGTCAGGCAAGGCATATACTGTGGACGAGTCGTTGTTAAAGGCGACCCTATCCACCCCACGAACAGTCAGTCGGTTGTTGCTCAGGTTCAGGGTTGCGTTGCGGCCCGATGGCACCACTGATTTGATGATGATATGATCGTAGTCACTCAGCTTTTGCGCCGAGCCTACATAGTGCCAGGCTTTGGGCTTGAGCGATATGAAATGCGATTGTCCGTCATATTCCAGATAGCCTTCGCGCGCCAGGTTAAGCGCCGCTTCGCGTATGGCAGATTCGTTTATCCTGGATGCCTTGGCAACATCCGCAGCATAAAACTGACTGGTTTTTGCCTTGGCGGCATGCGACACAAGCACTTGCAGCGGATGAAAACTGGCCACACCCACCAGTTGCTGATACCGGATATTGGAATAATAATGCGCAGACTCCAGTTGCACAGGTATAAGTGTCTTGGTATTCAGGATGGAGAAGTTCACAAATGGGGATTCCAGCTCCCAAGCCAGGCGCTCCGCTGCAATTTCAAACTTATGATAACTGTCGTAGAAAGGTGTCTTGCTGTAAACGCCTTTATCTTTTGTCAATATGAGCTCTTTACCTGACTTGGAGTAATGCAACTGCATGGCAGGGTGTGTCAGGGAGTCTTTGCGCTGATTCTGGTAGATGGCCACATACGCCCTGTTTGCCGAGATGATGGAGTCGCTCAGATTGTAATTGTGCGCCATGGAGCGGAATTTCTTCTGTCCGTTTTCCAAAACTGCCAGTGACGACACGCTGCCGTCCAGCGGCTTACTTCCCACGACATCGCCGGCCAGCGTGAAGCCGCCGGTGTAGGCTATGTTTTTGCCCAGGCTCTTTACCTTGGCATCGTTGGTGAAGGACGCGAATCTTGGGTATGACTTCTCGCCATTTTTGCCGGCCTTGGTGCTTCTGAACTCAAAGATGCCCTCGATAGGGGAATCCAGCACGGCGTTGTAGGTGATGGTAGCATCGGGCACCTTAAAAGCCGCTGCCGTAATATCGAAATTATACGCTCTGAAATCTGCTGAAACCGGTTTGCCGTCTGCCACCCAGGCAAAAGAGCCGCCTTCCCCCACAAACAGGTTATTGGCCAGCATAAGCTGCCCGCTGGTTTTTGTGATAGTGGTCGAATCGTATATGGTCGCAAAAGTCAGGTTGGCGTTATCGAGCTTGAGCACCGGCCCCGACACTTTAGGCTGTGCAGGCACAAACATCTTTTTGAAGTCCTCCCGGCGCTTCTTCTCAGCTGCTTTAGGATCGATTTTCTTTGGAGCCGCCGTAACCGTACCCCAGCCGTCAACTACTGTTTCCTCACTGCTGCCTGCCACCTCGTCGTCCCACGAAAAATTGTCCCACTCGCTGCCTTCTTTCCCTTTTTCTTTTTCCTTCTGAGGGGCCTTGCCCTCATAGGCGAAGCTCAGATTGCCTCCCGATGTTCGCAGAGTGTACTGTTTGTTCTGATAAAGTACTCCTGATGTCAGGTAGCGGCTGCTGGTGCTCAGAAAACGATCCAGGTTGGCCCCTTCCTCATGCTGCATGACTTTGTCGACCACTTCCAGCATGTCATCGATCTGGTTACTGCGCAGGCGCTGGTGGTTAAAGGCACCGATCAGCATCTCATAGAAGTTCTCGAAGTGTGGATTGGCCCGCAGTTTTTTGCGGTACATGCGCTGCGAAATGTCCACAACCTGCTGTTTCTGCTTGGCAGTAAGACTTCCGTTATTCCAGATAGCCTCCAGATCGGTGCCAAGTTGCTCTGCATTGGTCGCCTTGCCTGCTATCAGCAGGTTTTTAGCGTCCGCCACATACTGGGCCGGGTCAGTCGAGACTTTAGTTTGGGCCTGCGCGGCAAACACAGCCAAGAAAAAAAATAAGGGTAGAAGTTTATATTTCATAGGTCGGGATAAGATTAACAGTTAGCTATACTTGAAAATGGCAGAAACCCAGTTGTTCTTCGTGCGATGCGACACATAAGCCAGGCCAAGTTCGGTTGCCCTTTCCTGCAGCGCCGGCAGGTCTTCGGTATAGAATCCACTCAGCAAGAGCGTACCGCCGGGTTTAAGTACAGCTACATAGGCTGGCATATCCTCCAGCAGCACGTTGCGATTGATATTAGCCAGAATAATGTCATAAGGCTGATCACCCTCAATCGTCTCAGCCCCACCCAATCGCACGTCTATGCTCGCGTAGTTATTGAGTTCTGCATTCTCGCGGGCATTCTCCACGGTCCAGTCTTCAATTTCGACAGCCACGATCTCAGAAGCGCCCAATTCGCCGGCCATGATGGCCAGTATACCGGTGCCGCAGCCCATGTCCAGCACGCGCTTGCCCTGGTGGTCAAGTGTCAGCTGGTTTTCGATCATGAGCGTGGTGGTTTCGTGGTGGCCGGTGCCGAACGACATTTTCGGGTTGATCACGATGTCATACCTGGCGTTGGCAGGTTTCTCGTGAAACGAAGCCCTTACAGATACCTGATCGGCAATAAAGAGCGGCTCAAAGTTTCGCTCCCACTCCTCGTTCCAGTTCTGACGCTCTATTTTCTGCACCTGGTACTCCACCTGCGCCAAGTCAGCATAGCGGGCCAGCATATCGTCCAGCTGCTCCTGACTGAATCTGTTCTCGTCAATGTAGGCGTTAAAACCTTCGGGTGTATCTTCAAATGCGTCGAACCCCAGCTCTCCCATCTCAGCGGTCAGGATGTCGGTAAACTCAGGGCTTGCTTTTAGGGCTACTTTTATAAAATCCATGGTATTGTATTAGGGGCGGCACGCTGCATAGGAGCGCACAGCAGTAAAATGAACAGTAAAATCAGCAAAATTTCGGTTATCGGTCACGAAGAGCACGTGGTCGGCAAAGGCTTTCTTGTTGGTGATATGCCAGATCGCCGTGCCGTCGGCAAACAGCTTGTTGCTCTCACGGTAAACCACCATCGAGGCAAAAGCTTCTTCATCGCCCAGGTATACGGTATAGGAAGCCGTGTTCTTATACCTTGGGTCACGCTCCAGGTATACGGAGCCGTAGATGCGGCAAATATCTTTATTAACGGCAGTTACAGGTATAGCCGCCGCCGGTTGCGGTTCTGCCAAGTGTGGCAAAAGAGCAAACCATAAGGTTATTAAAAGAATCATAAGCTATAATTTAGCCAAATATAACTATATCTTCAACAAAAAAGGCTGCCAACATCTGGTGTTGGCAGCCTTTTTTCTTGTGTTAGCTAATATCTAAAATGATTTGATGATGTCTGTAAAGTCGCGCGACTTAAGGGAAGCACCCCCGATCAGACCTCCATCTACATCTGCCTGCGAGAACAATTCGCGTGCATTGCCGGGGTTGCAGCTACCGCCATACAGGATAGACGTATTGAAAGCTGCCTCAGCATCGAACATGCGCGAAAGCTGCTCCCGAATGTATGCGTGCATTTCCTGGGCTTGCTGGCTGCTGGCCGTGCGGCCGGTGCCAATTGCCCAAATCGGCTCGTAAGCTACCACCACCTGGTCGAACTCCTCATTGCTCAGATAGGACAGGCTGTCGTGCAGCTGCTTGCCCACATAGTCGAAGTGGCGGTCGGCGTCACGCTCTTCCAACGGCTCCCCGCAGCAGAAGATCGGCGTTATACCTTGCGCAATGGCGGCTTTCAGTTTCTTGTAAAGCGTTTGGGCATCTTCGTGGTGGTACATGCGGCGCTCGCTATGGCCAATGATCACGTACTGCACCCCAACCGACTTGAGCATGCTGGCCGACACTTCACCGGTATAAGCGCCGCTTTCGTGCTCACTCATGTTTTGGGCCGCCAGATGCATCAGGTCGTTGCCTTGCGTCAGTTTGCCCACGCTTTGCAGGAACGGAAACGGAGGGGCCACGATCACGGTCACCTGGCTGTTCACCTCGTCCTTCACCATGTTGTCGATCTCCGATACCAGCGAAAGCGCCTCCTCGTAGGTCTTGTTCATTTTCCAGTTGCCTGCAACAATTTGTTTTCTCATGTTTTATGTTTTGTTGATGATGGTATACTTTGATCTAACAGTCTTGTGCTGCTTTACGGCAAGTTAGCAAAATATGGTATACCTCCCATTCTTGTTTTCAGGAGAGACAAGTGGAAAACAAAAAGCCGCTGCAGGTATACTTGCAACGGCTTTCTGTTTTTCTCAGGTAAACCCTGGCCCTATAACCTCTCCTTCAAAAACCGGGCGGTATGATTATCCTCCAGCTTTGCCATTTCCTCCGGCGTGCCCTCAAACAACAGATGCCCACCGTTGGTACCGCCTTCCGGCCCGAGGTCTATGATCCAATCGGCACACTTCACGATATCCATGTTATGTTCGATGATAACCACGGTGTTGCCATTCTCGATGAGCGCATTGATGGACGTGAGCAGTTTGCTGATGTCGTGGAAGTGCAGGCCGGTGCTCGGCTCGTCAAAGATGAATAGAATATCTTCCTGATGCGGTTGTGCCCCTTTGGTCAGGAAAGACGCCAGCTTCACGCGCTGCGCTTCGCCTCCCGACAAAGTGTTGCTCGACTGCCCCAAACGGATATACCCTAAGCCCACATCATAGAGCGGCTTCAGTTTATCGATGATCTTAGACTGGTCAGCGAAGAAGTCGATGCTGTCGGCGATAGTCATATCCAGCACTTCAGAAATGCTCTTCTCCTTGTACTTGATATCGAGCACATCCTGCTTGAAACGCTGCCCGTTGCAACTCTCACAGGTCAGGTATATGTCGGCCATAAACTGCATCTCGATCTTTACCTGGCCTTCGCCCTGGCATACCTCGCATCGGCCTCCCTCGATGTTGAACGAGAAGTGCGACGGTTTGAACCCTCGCGACTTGGCCAATGGCTGGTCTGCATATAGCGCACGGATAGCGTCGTAGGCCTTCACGTAGGTCACCGGGTTGGAACGCGAGGACTTACCGATCGGGTTCTGATCCACAAACTCCACATGCCGGATCTTGTTGTAGTCGCCAGCCAGTTTGTCGAACTTACCGGTTGCCTCCGAGGAAGCGCCATGCAGCTTTTGCATCGCCGGGGCCAATATCTTTTTGATCAGGGTAGATTTCCCGGAGCCACTCACACCTGTTACCACCGTCATCACGCCCAGCGGCACTTTCACGCTCAGGTTTTTGAGGTTGTTTTCGCGGGCACCCTGTATCTCAATGGCATTGCGCCACTTGCGTCGCTGGGCAGGCACCGGCACCTCCATGCGGCCGCTCAAATACTTGGCGGTATAGGTGTCTCCTTTTTCAGCGAGTTCTTCAAAGCTTCCCTGAAACATTAGGTTACCGCCTCCCGAACCAGCCTCAGGACCGATGTCGATCAGTTGGTCAGCGGCACGCATCATTTCTTCCTCGTGCTCCACCACAATCACGGTGTTGCCTAAGGCCTGGAGTGAGCGCAACACCCCAATTAGTTGCTCCGAGTCCTTGGGGTGCAGGCCGATACTTGGTTCGTCCAGAATATACATGGAACCCACCAGCGCACTGCCCAGTGAAGTAGCCAGGTTGATACGCTGGCTCTCTCCACCCGACAGGGTATTGGAAAGGCGGTTAAGTGTGAGGTAGCCCAGACCTACCCGCTCGAGGTAGCCCAACCGGTTGGACACTTCGGTTACCAGGCGATCGGCCACATTGAGGTCGTGCTGGGACAGGTCGATATCCCTGAAAAAAGGGAGCACCTGCGTGATCGGCATGAGCACCAGATCGGTTATGCTCTTCCCATTGACCTTGACATAGCCAGCGTCCTTGCGCAGGCGCGAGCCTTTGCAATCGGGGCAGGTGGTGCGGCCTCGGTAGCGCGACAGCATGACACGATACTGTATTTTGTGCGTCTGTGCCTGCAGGTGCTTAAAGAAGTCGTTGAGCCCCTCGAAATACTTATTACCAGTCCAAAGCAGTTCCTGCTCTTTTTCGCTCAACTCGTTGTAAGGCCGGTGAATCGGAAAATCGAAGCGAATGCCGTTCTTCACCAACGGCTGCAGCCACTCGCTCATTTTATCAGATCGCCAAGGCGCAATGGCTCCTTCATACACGGTCAGGCTCTTGTCAGGTATAACCAGATCCGGGTCTATACCCAGCACACTCCCAAAACCTTCGCAGGTCTGGCAGGCTCCATAGGGGTTGTTAAAGCTGAAGAAATTAACCGATGGCTCTTCGAACACTATCCCATCCAGCTCAAACCGGTCAGAGAACACACGCTCCTCGCCATCGCCATACTTCACACGACACTCACCGTGGCCTTCAAAGAAAGCAGTCTGAACCGAGTCGGCAATACGGAACTGCAGGTCTTCGTCGGTTTTATAAATGACAGCACGGTCTACCAGAATGTATACCTCTTTGCCGAGCTTGGGCTTTTTCTCTTCGAGCAACTCCTCAATGAAGTATACCTGATCGTTGGCGTATATTCTGGAATAGCCTTTTTGCAGAAGCAAATCCAGTTCCTTGACCAAAGTCCTTTCTTTGTGCTGCTGCAATGGCGCCAGAATCATGACGCGGGCTTCGTCTTCCAACGAGAAAATAAAGTCCACCACATCGGCTACGCTGTCCTTCTGCACCACCTCTCCGGAAACAGGGGAGTAGGTTTTGCCTATGCGGGCGTAGAGCAGTTTCAGGTAATCGTAGATTTCGGTGCTGGTACCTACCGTAGAGCGGTTGTTCTTAATGCTGACCTTCTGCTCAATGGCAATAGCCGGGCTTATACCTCTGATATAATCCACGTCGGGCTTATCCATACGCCCCAGGAACTGACGGGCATAGGAGCTCAGGCTTTCCACATACATGCGCTGCCCTTCGGCATACAAAGTGTCGAAAGCCAGCGAAGACTTACCGGAACCCGAAAGGCCCGTGACCACGATGAACTTATTACGCGGCAGGGCCACGCTCAGGTTTTTGAGGTTATGCACCCGCGCTCCCTTTATGATGATGTGCTGGCGCGGATCGAGTGTGTCGAGATTATTGTCGGATGTGTTTGCCATAGAGACAGCAGTATGGGCGGCAGGCTGACAGGAGCAAGCGCCAGATACCTAAACTTGCTATTATATAAGTTGTAAAGATACAAATACCTGTTCTCATATCGAAGGGTTTGTCAGTCTTCGGAAGGACAGGAGCCAGAAAGGCACCAAAGGGCCACGGCATCTTTTTGAAACAGCAATCCGCCTGAAAAGGTTTAGCTTTTATCTCCCTTGTGCAGGTATAGAGCGGCGCATGCCAGAAGCCAGGTATAGCAAACCGCTTTGAGTTGCTTGCGTATGTATGGTTTGCTATCAGAAACCATTTAAAAACCAATTGTATGGGTAAAGGAGATAAAAAGTCTAAAAAAGGAAAGATCGTAAAGGGCACTTATGGCAACACGCGTCCCCGCAAAGCCAATAAACCAAAGGCGACTGCAGCCAAAAAAGAAGCCGCTGCCAAGTAGAACACAAGCGATTAATCTTTTAAGATCGGTCTATACCTTGCCTGATTCGATGCAAGGTATAGGCCTTCGCTTTTTAACTTGTATCCCCTTCAGTATTTTACCTCGCCAATCAACTGCAGTCAACTGATTATCAATTAAATATGATTTTATTAAATTTTAGCGCGCTAGACTGCAACACTTCTTCCGCGTTAGAAGTATAATTTTTTAGGGAGCGGTTAACTTCCCTCAGCCAATAACCCGCTTCAAGTACGAGCCCTCAATAGCCACCAATCCAGGTCGGAAAACACTATTGAAGCGGCCATTGTAATTTTATCGTTCTGTTAACAAATCATTTATCGGTTAACAAATACAGGTCGGGACCGTAACCCCGACATGGAAACACTTTCTTTATTGATTATTAATTTAAAAAATTTTATAAATATGGAACAACTGGACATCCGAAAATTATTGGAGAACATCGAGAAGAAGGTGTACCAGCAGGAAATCACCTCCAGCTCTGGTGTAACCAAACTGATCAACACAGAGATCCTCAAGGCTATCAACCTAAATTCCAGCGTCGCTTCTGACAGCTCCCTGCAAACCATCTCCTGTACCACTATTGAGTGCTACCTGGAGCACCTGAAAGCTGTAGAAGCAAAGCTGAAGAAGCCATGCGACATAACGGCGCAGTGCAAGCCCGTGGAAGAACGCGAGATCAACCGTCGCCTGCTCCTGATCCTGAACCGCCTGAAAAGGTATAGCAGAGAATAGACTGAGACTTTACTAATCAATTCAAAACCATCCTTCGTGAAGAGCCCCCGCTTTAACGAAGGATTTTTTATGCCTTATTTGCAACCGTTTGCTTTCCGGCTATACCTGAGCATTGACCTTGCGCAACGCTATACCTTAATAAGCCAGCCAGAGGCAAAATAACCAATATCGTTTCCCTCAGGCATTTATAAAGCTATCTTTGCAAGACCATCGCTATATGGTCGGCGTAAGTTCAGCCTATGGCACATCGTGATTGGTGCAACCCAAAAAACGTGACGTTTAAATGAAGGGAGATATAACAGGGGAGCAGGACATTAAACTGCTGGTAGACACATTTTACGGCAAAGTGAACGACGATGAGCTTTTGGGGCCGATCTTCAATGGATTTGCGCAGGTTAACTGGGAGCACCATTTGCCTGTCATGTACAGCTTTTGGAGTTCGGTGCTTTTCGGGACGATGGCCTACAAAGGCCAGCCATTCCCGAAACACATGCGCCTACCCATCAACCGTCAGCACTTTGCCCGCTGGGTAGAGTTGTTTACGCAGACGGCCGACGAACTTTTTGAAGGGCAAAAAACACAGGAGCTAAAGCAGAAGGCCTCCAGTATTGCCCAGATATTTCAGATGAAAATGGGCCTGATTGGCACCATAGGCAACAAACTGACAGATTAAAGCAGTCATGCAATAAAACGGAAACGGGCGATAGGGTTGCCTGCCATACCGCCCGTTTCCGTTTCTTCAAGACCCTTATCGCAAAGGGCTCAAATCATCAAAAACGCTTGTCTGATTTGGAATGGAAGCTTCGGTATATGTGGAAAACTAAATTTAACTTAGAGCATATACACTTATACTTTACTGCCGTATATTAGAGAACAGTAATTTACGGCTAAACATAGTTCTTTTAATATTTTTTTCTTCTGGAGAGACATCTGGCCTTGCACAGTCAAAATGCTTTCCCTATATTTGATTTACACTTCTAAAAATTATTTGTTCTTACAGCTAAACGCAACAATATGATATAAAGCTCTACGTTAAACTAATGTAGCTTTACGATGAATACAACTACCCAGCTGAGCGACTCCGCTTTGGTCACGCTCTATATCGCAGGTAACGAAAATGCGTTTGAACAGCTAGTAAACAGACACAAGAACAAAGTATTCACTACGATCTTACTGATTGTAAAAGACACGTATACCGCTGAGGATCTAATGCAGGACACCTTTATAAAGGCGATCCATACCATGAAGGGCGGCAGGTATAACGAAGAGGGCAAGTTCTCTTCCTGGATATGCCGCATTGCACATAACCTGGCAATCGACTTTTTCCGTAAAGAGAAAAGAAGCCCGATGATCACCCTGGAAGACGGCAGTAATGTGTTCAATGCTTTGTCGTTTGCTGAAGACTCCGCTGAGTCACAGCAGATCAAAGAGGACACGCATGCCCGACTACGCGAACTGATCCAGACGCTGCCTCAGGCGCAGCGGGAAGTGCTCATGATGCGCCATTACGCTGACATGAGTTTCCAGGAGATAGCAGAAGCAACTGGTGTGAGCATCAATACAGCTTTGGGTCGTATGCGCTACGCATTAATCAACCTAAGAAAAAAGATGCTAAATAGCACGTTTGCTTATGATAAAAACCTCTACTCAGAATGAGCTGATCCAGTATGTGTACAATGAGTTGGCAGACCCCGCCCGCAAGCAACTGGAAGCAGCGTTTATGCAAGACCATGAGTTGGCAGAAAGCTGCTCTGATCTCATGCAAATCCAAAGGATGCTCGATGGTGCGGCTAAAAGTCCCAGCCAGCGGTCTGTTAATAACATATTAAATTATTCAAAAAGCTTAAGTTTGCAGTCGTAAAGACTGCAAACTTTTTTTATGCGCAAGAAAGAACGCTACAGGCACCTGGTAGAATACTTTACCCAAAATTTCCCGGAGCCTGAAACGGAGTTGGCCTATACCAACCCCTACGAACTGATATTGGCCGTCGTGCTGAGTGCCCAGTGCACCGATAAGCGAGTGAACATGGTTACCCCCGCCTTATTTGAGGCTTTCCCCACGCCTGAGCATCTGGCAGCAGCGAGCTCCGATGAGATACTGCCTTACATCAAGAGCATCTCCTACCCCAACAACAAAGCCAAACACCTAGCTGGATTGGGCCGCATGCTGGTAGAGCAATTCGGATCTGAAGTGCCCAGCACGGTCGAGGAGTTGGTAAAATTGCCTGGCGTAGGCCGCAAAACGGCCAATGTGATTGTGTCGGTGATCTGGAATGCCCCGGCCATGGCTGTGGATACCCATGTGTTCAGGGTGAGCAAGCGATTGGGGTTGGTTTCGAAAACTGCCAAAACACCGCTCGAGGTTGAAAAAGAGCTTGTGGCCAATCTTCCGCAAGAGCTTATCGCCAAAGCGCACCACTGGCTTATCCTGCACGGCCGGTACATTTGCCTGGCCCGCCGGCCCAAGTGTGAGGAATGCCCCCTCACGGACTTCTGCCAGTTCTTTCAGAAAAACTATCCCAATATACCGGATGACCCAGAAAATAAAGTGGGTGGTGCATAGCACGAATAAAAACAGCGAAGGCAGACCATTGGGTCTGCCTTCGCTGTAACTATGGGATTTTTGCAATTAACTGCCTTATTTCTTGTGCTCACCGCCTTTATGGCCTTTTCTGTCTTCGCCGCGCTTGTGCTTCATATGGTCGTGCATCTCATCACGGTCAGCTTCGAACTTGGCAAACTGCTCTGCAGTTAATATTCGCTTCAGCTCTGCCTTCCACTTGTCATGGCTAACCTTTCGGGCTTCCTGCATCCTAGTCCTATCTTCTGCCGTTTTTTCACCAGTTGCCTTATACCTTTCGTGCATGGCTTTCATTTCTTGGGCATGGCGCAGGTTGAGGGCTTGTAATTTATTTTTCTGAGATGCGTTCAGCTCCAGTTTCTGAGCCATGCGGTCAGTCTTCATCTGGGCCTTCTCCTCTGGAGTCTTCTGGGCTTTATCGCCTTTGGCACCACGGTATTCGCTGCGCGGTTTTTTATCTTTTTGTGGAGTTGTAGTCTGAGCATATGAGCTGCCAGCCACTAACATACCTATCGATAATACTGCAATTAACTTCTTCATCTTTTCGTTCTCCTTTGAGTCTTATGGTTCGTTCGATTGGTAGCAACGCTCAGTTTTATAAGCGCTGCTGCCTTGCTTAACTCAAAGGTTATGCCAAGAATGAAAAGTCTACCATTACAACCGCTTAGCTAGGTATAGTCCGGCAACTTAAGCAAGCAATTCTTATACCTGGTTGCTATACCTGACCAGTAACTTTTAATAAGATTTGCTCAACTTGACCGGCTAGCTGCTGCCTGTCAAACTGCTCCTTGGCGACTGCGGCTCCTCGTATACCTGCCTGTTGCAGTTCGATGGGCACAGCCAACACTTGCTTTATAGTTTGGGCCAATGCAGCGGGTTGGCCGGCAGGACTATACCAGCCACAGCCATACTTTTCCACAAAGGTCTTGGTCCAGCCAGGGTTTGTCACAATAACGGGGGTGCCGCAGGCAAGGCTATCGTATAACTTAGCTGGTGAATTTGACGCCAGCACTGGCAAATCGTTGAAGGTGATAAGGGATAAGTCAGCCAGCTTGAATAATTTAAAGACATCCGGGCGGGGCTGGGGTGGCAACAGCAACAAATTTGGAAAGCGCTCTGCCAGTTTCTGTAGCTCCGGCTCGTAGAATCCTCCACCTGTGAGCATAAATATTATATCGGGCCGCTCTGCCAACAACTCTACCGCCTGCATCAAAGCAGGTATATCATTGGCACGGCCATAGGTACCGGCATAAAGCACCACTTTTTTATCTTGCAGGTTGTATTGCTGTCGCAGTGCCTCCACTTGCTGTGCACTCGCGGCTTCGGCCAGGTCGAGGTCAGTTCCGTTTAGGATGGTGGTTACTTTCTCACGGCTTATACCTTGTTCGACCACATAATCCTCCATGTCGGGCGAAAGCGTGATAATGTGGTTGGCGCTATGGTAAAGGTTGCGTTCCAAGCGGTACAGGCGGCGCTTCAGCCATTCTTTTTTCACAGCGCCCATCTCTATCGGGAAGCTGGGCCAAAGATCCTGTACCTCAAACACCCAAGGTATATTTCTCATCCTGGCTACCCGGGCAGCCATCCAAGGCGTGGTTAAGGGGGTAGACACCCCCCAGATCACGTCAGGCTTAGGCAAAGCCAAACCCTTGGTGAGACTGTAAGCTGCGAATCCCCCGTAAGATACAAGCCTTCTCCTCACGCCCATTTTGTTGCTGTAGGGCACTTCCTGCTCATACAAGTCCACCCCTTCCGGCACCCACTTGTAGTTATCCGTAATGCGAAGCTGCTTCCAGGCGCTACTGGTCACCAGACTCACCTTATGGCGTTTAGCCAGGTACTCCAAAAAGGTATAGTGCCTGCAAGTAGCCGGACAATCAGGATTGTGATGATGTTGGTTGAAAACAGCTATATGCATGCAGCGCAGGTATAGAGAGGCTTACTAGGCAACAAGGGCTACCGCTTCTCTGGCTTGTACTTTGATTCGTTGAAAATCTTTTGATAATCGTTGTCGGCCATTAGTTCCGGCAACGTTACCTTCGGATTGCGCTCCATGTACTTGCGCACAATCTGCCAGCCCACCCAAGTACCTAATCTTCCTGGTGAGGTTGGGTCTATCTCCGGTGTGTTTGGCCTTTCCCCGATGTACTTGTTCACTACAAACGGGCTCTTCTCAAACAGCAGGCTTTTCTCTACAAAATGTGCCCAGATTCTCCCCTCGTTATGACTGACGTCGGCTAGCTGTTGCCCGCTAAAGCCGATAATGGTGGAGTCTGGCGTACAAGGCATAATGGACTTCACAAAATAATAGGCCTTTCCGGTGTTTACCATCTCAGCCAATAGATTCCGGTCCAGGAAGTTCGTTTTATTGAACCTGTTTGAGAGTAACAGCATAGCGGCTGGCACCATATTGGGCCGCTCGTAGCGGGCAAGTATATACTCGTAGGTATCCGGGCGATAGCTGGCATCTTTGCCGATGAAGAAGTCCAGGCCAAACACCAGCAGGCTGTCGGATACGAGCAAATCCTGGTTGAGACCCGAGACGAATGTCTTGACCTGCGGCTCTTTGAAATCCGGGTAGTGATGTTTGATAAATTTGAAAGCTGTTTCCAGTTGCTGCTTTTCCTTTGCCATGTCGCCAAAAGCCTGACCAGCTTCATCCGCCAGTTTTTTCAGCTCCGGATTGGTAGCCAGGGCATACATCGCATTAACCAAGGCCGAATCGGAGGGATAGCCTTTGCGCTGCAGGAAACGCTCGGCGAACATCGGGTGTCTATCCAGAAATTGCGCAATTTCCTGTTTGGAAGAAGCTTCGAAAAAGGGTTTCTCCAGACGCTCCATTTCAACCTGTACAGGTATACGCGCTATCTCCTCCGGTATGTCGCAGCCTTTTTTCTTGCAGCTAAAAAGCAACACGATGGTTGCGAGTAATAATAATCTGTAATACATTGCCGAATATTTAATACAAAAATACAGGCTTATCCCGTATTAGAGTAAATTAACTCGTTAAAATAACATGCAATTCAAAAAACTTACTTTCCTTCTCCTCTTTTTGGGCTTTTCGACTGCAGCCATGGCCCAGATGGAAATCGGCATCCAGTTCTCGCCCACTATTTCCGGTAACCGTTTTATAGCGGAGGATCGCCACGAATTTGAGAAATCCAGCAATACGCTGCGCCTCGGAGTAGGTGTTGTGGGAGATTATTTTTTCTCTAACAATTATGCCTTTAGTTCGGGTCTGATGTACCGCAGCAAGGGCTCAAAAATCAGCTATACCTATATGGCTGAAAGCGGAGATGGTCAGCTTACCCCTACTAAAGAAACCGATGAGTTAACTGTGCAATACCTGGAAATTCCGGTTACCCTGAAGCTTTTCACAAACGAGGTGGCTCCGGATATAGTGGTATACTTCCAAGTGGGCGGTGCGCTCGGCACCAAGGTGTCGGCCCAGGTTGACCAAAAGAAAGTAATTAATGGCGAAAAGACTGCGAAGCGTTTCAATGTTTTTGAAACCAGTGCGGTTTTAGGTACAGGAGCAGAAATGCAGTTGGGGCAGAGCACTAAATTGTTTGGTGGTGTTACTTATCTCCGTGGCCTAACCAACATCGACAGTTACTACAAAAAGCAGCTCAATGATAAGAATATCGCCATCAAGAACAATGGCGTTTCGATTGATGTCGGCATAAAATTCTAAGGTATAGCACTGCCTTCTTAAACCAAAAGAGCCGCCCTGATCAGTTCAGGGCGGCTCTTTTTATGCTAGGGTATCTGATTAAAGCTCTTCTTGATCCAACACACCGTTTACCTCTGATAAAGCGGTACGCAGCTCAATTTCTTCGCCCCGATCGTCCATCACCTTAAAGTCAGTGATGCCCAGCGAAGTGTCTTTTACAAATTTCACCCACTTAAAGTAGTGGAAGAACCACTTAAGCTGCTTTGAGAAAAATCCTTTTGTATAAAACGCATACAGGAAAGGATGCACATACAGCGTCAGGCTCTTGTGGTTGTGACTTGTTAGCAGGTCGTCTACCGCCACGTCAATTTCATCTGTTATCAGAATACTGGCAGATATTTTACCGGTGCCGTTACAGGTCGGGCATACTTCGCCGGTCACGATGTTTTGCTCTGGCCTTACACGCTGACGCGTGATCTGCATCAGGCCGAACTTGGAGATAGGCAGAACTGTAGATTTCGATCGGTCTCTTTTCAGTTCCTCTTTTACTACCTCGTATACTTTCTGGCGGTTTTCAGGCGACTTCATATCGATGAAGTCGATGACAATGATACCACCTATATCCCGGAGGCGCAGCTGACGGGCCACTTCTTTGGCAGCCATCATATTCACATTCAGCGCGGTAGCCTCCTGATCGGTTTCGGTATTAGATTTGTTCCCACTGTTTACATCGACCACGTGCAGCGCTTCGGTGTGCTCTATCACCAGATATCCGCCGCCTGGTATAGTCACTGTTTTACCGAAAGCAGCCTTCAATTGCCGCTCGATGTTAAAGTGTTCGAAGGTTTTAGTCTTACCGGTATAGTGCTTCAGAATTTTTAATTTATCTGGCGCAATGCTACCGATGTATGCCTTGATCTCGTCATAGAGCGACTCGTCGTCGACTACTATGTTGTCAAAGCTTTCGTTCATTAAATCCCTCAGAATGGAAGAAGAACGGCCCAGTTCGCCAATGATCTTGTCACTTGGCTTGGCCAGCTTCAGCGATTTAAAACCCTCTTCCCAGTTTTCGACCATGTTGCGCAGGTCTCTGTCGAGCTCTGCCACCTCACGGCCTTCGGCTACCGTCCGAATGATCACGCCAAAGTTCTCAGGCTTGATCGAGGTGATCAAGCGCTTGAGGCGTGTTCGTTCTTCCTTGCTAACGATCTTCTTGGAAACGCTTACCGTGTTTGAGAACGGCACGAGCACCAAGTATCGTCCTGCTAGCGACAATTCGCAGGAAAGACGGGGTCCTTTGGTCGAAATAGGTTCTTTTACAATCTGGACTAACAGCTGCTGCCCTTTTTTGAGGACATCCGCTATTTTGCCGAGTTTGTCTATTTCAGGCTCAAATTTTAACTGGTTGAGCTTCGGAGAAGCATTCTTCTGTGTCTGTGCTGCCTTTACGAATTTGTTCAGGGTCTTAACATTGGCTCCCAGATCATGGTAATGCAAAAAGGCATCCTTGTGGTATCCGATGTCAATAAAAGCAGCGTTTAGGCCTGGCATCACCTTTTTCACAGTGCCCAGGAAGATATCCCCCACGATATAGTTTGTATCCTTTTTCTCGTGGTGGAATTCTACCAGTCTCTTATCCTGTAAAAGGGCGATACGCTCTCCATCCTGAGTAGAATTGATTATAAGCTCGTTACTCAATTTCTCTCAAAGATTAGTTGGATGTATAGACCAAAGCCCACAATTGCAGAAGCAATGTGGGCCTCAATTAACGCAGAAGAAATTACTTCTTCTTATGTCTGTTTTTTCTTAGACGCTTCTTTCTCTTGTGAGTAGCAATCTTATGTCTTTTTCTTTTTTTTCCGCAAGGCATAGTCTTGAAATTTTATTTAAATATTTTTTTGAATTACAGTTTTGCCAGGTATTCATCTACCGAAGCGGCCAGAGCAGGGTCACTGCTCATCGTCTTCACTTTGTTGAACACCTTGATAGCTTCTTCTTTCTTACCGACCTCAGCCAAAGATACACCCAGGTAAAAAGCACCCTCCACGTGCTCCGGATTCACTTCCACCAAATTCCGGAAACGCTCCACTGCCTTGTCGTATTGACGGGACTGCACCGAGAGTATACCCAGATTGTACAGCGCCTTCTGATTTTTCGGGTCTGCCGAGATCACCTCACGCAACAGCGTTATGCCCTGCATAGGGTTTTCGCTGGCAATGTAGGTCATCGCCACATTGGTTTTGGCATCCAGATCAGCCGGATTGTTCTTCAGCACCTGCTCATACATCTTTCGTGCTTTGCTTCCCATTTCGCTGGCACGCTGCTGCGTTGCCGCATACGTAAAGGCCTCGAAGTACTGGTCGCCGGCTTTGCGGTATGCCTTCTCGCCCGGTCGGGCTTCAGCTGCTACCTCGAAATAGTAACCGGCGCTGTCATACTTGCTGGCATTCGCATAGGCTGCAGCCAGTTCGTTAGCGAGCAAGGCACGTGTCTTTGTATCCGCAGCCTTGTTATAGCGAGTTCGCACTGTAGCCAGTTCCATCAGCTGCTCCGGTGTGGCCATGGTATGTGTTCCGTCAGCCGGTGTGGTAGCGGCACCATGGTCATGCCCGTCGTCATCTGAGTGGCCATCCGGTATGGCCGAGTTCTCACCAGAGGCTACCGTCGCATCGTCTTTTGTAACCACCACTTTAGGCAAAAAGAACATAATAGCTGCCAAAGCGATAGCTGCAACAAGTATCAGTATTTGAGAGCGTGACATTCCTTTTACGTAAGTAGCTGTTTATAAACGAATAAACAATTTAAGATCGGCAAATATACGAAAGAATTAAGAATGAGCCAGTTCTTTGATCTTTTTGCTGTTCTTTATCTTGGCAATAAAGGTTTTGGATGGCTTGAAACTTGGGATGAAGTGCTCATCAATGATGATAGAGGTGTTCTTCGAAATATTGCGAGCCACTTTTTTAGCGCGCTTCTTATTTACAAAGCTACCAAAACCTCTCACGTAGATGTTGTTGCCATCAGCCATAGAGTCTTTCACAACTTTGAAAAACGCCTCAATGGTAGATTGCACATCAGCCTTATCAATCCCTGTTTTATCAGCAATTTCTGATATTACTTCTGCTTTAGTCACTTTCTTAGATTTTTATAAAATTAGTAATAAGTTAACTTTCTAAATTTCAGGAGGCCAGCCGCTTAGCCGTTCTCTATTTTTCGGGGCACAAAGGTATACCTACTTTTCGACAAGTAAAAGCTTTAGCACTAAATTATTACAGATTGTGCGATGCCGAAAGCGGTGCCGGATTCGACCCGCATGCCGCCCATTGCGTTGCAATCCCCGTGCCAGCATGCCTATCCCCTAACGCGGGCTATGTGCTTATATTTTAGGGAGATAACATTATTCTTCAATTTTTGCTCCGCTCCATTCCCCAACAAAGCTTTACCTTTGCCTGTTTCCTTTCCTCAACATTGTGGCCCGCTTATACTATGAAAAATACCCCTGACTCCTATTTCGCTGATACAGTTATCGACTGGTACCAGCGCCACAAAAGGGCATTGCCGTGGCGCGACACCACAGATCCATACCTGATCTGGCTCTCGGAGGTAATCCTTCAGCAGACCCGTGTCGCCCAGGGCTTGCCCTATTATGAGCGTTTCGCGGATACCTACCCAACTGTACAAGATTTGGCGGCCGCACCCGAGGACGAAGTGCTTCGCCTTTGGCAGGGGCTTGGCTATTACTCCAGGGCACGCAACATGCACTACACAGCCAAACAGATAGTAGCAGAATATGGTGGCGCATTTCCGGACAGGTATGATGAACTGCTTAAACTGCGTGGAGTGGGCAGCTACACGGCGGCGGCCATTGCGTCCTTTGCTTTCCGGGAAAAGGTGGCAGTGCTGGATGGCAATGTATTTCGGGTGCTGGCACGCGTGTTCGGCCTGTCAGACGATATCGCTTCACCAGCCTCCCGCAAGGTGTTCCAAAGGCTCGCCAACGAGCTTATACCTGTAGATGCCCCCGATACCTTCAACCAGGCTATTATGGAGTTTGGTGCTATCCAATGCACACCCATTATGCCCGACTGTCTTTTTTGCCCTTTGCAACAGTCTTGTTTCGCCTTTACGCACGGACTGGTGCAAGAGCTTCCGGTCAAGTCGAAGGCCAAGGCGGCTCGACCGCGTTTTATGCATTATATGGTGTTTGAGCTAAGCGGGCAGTATTACCTGCGCAAACGCCTGAGCGGCGACATTTGGGAAGGCCTGTATGACTTTTACCTTTATGAAAACGACAGTAAATTACTGGAAACCGACAAGCTGCTAAAGGAACTGAACGAGGCAGGTATAGCCGTGCAGGAATCGCAGCTACAGTTACCTCAAAAGGACTATAAGCATGTTCTCAGCCACCAGAAAATCACGGCCCGTTTTTACCTGATTCGGCTCAATTCCCGTTTAAGGGAGGAGGTCGTACAGGAAACCAGACTCGCGCTTTATGACACGGTGGCAATAGACGCACTTCCGAAGCCGATTCTTATTAACAGCTATTTGAAAGATGTTAAGATTTTACTAAATTTATAAACTGAAACTATTCTGCTGGCAAAAGCATTCTAGGTTTCAGTACGCCATATTGCCTCCGGCTAGGTTGTCGGAGTAGCCCAAATCAATTTAATATCAAACAAAAAAAGACATGGCAAGTGTAAACAAAGTAATTCTGATCGGAAATCTGGGCAAAGACCCGGAAGTACGTCATTTGGAAGGCGGCGTGGCCGTAGCGCGATTCCCGATCGCCACTTCTGAGACTTTCAAGGACAAAAACGGCGAGCGCCAGGAGCGCACCGAGTGGCACAACATTGTGGTGTGGCGCGGTTTGGCCGAGGTGGCTGAGAAGTACCTGAAGAAAGGCCAGTCGGTGTTCATCGAAGGCAAAATCCGCACGAACAGCTACCAGGACAAAGAAGGCAACCAGCGTTACAGCACCGAGATTGTGGCTGATAACATGACCATGCTGGGTGGCCGCAGCGATAACGGTGGCGGTTCCGGCAACTACCAGGGTGCCTCTTCACAGGCTTCCAGTCAAAGCAGTAGTGCAGCAGCCAACACAGGCGGCGCTTCTGCTTTCCAGAACGATGAGCCTGATGACTTACCGTTCTAACCCTTGTTTAACCTAACACACTAATTTTGGAAAGTTTAGATTCCGGAGACCCCCTGAGTTATAGTTTACTGCAACTTTTACAAGGCGCTTCGGCTTTACTCAGAATTGAATATATAGCAGCCATCTTGGTTTGCCTTATCCTATTGCTGCTCTCTGCCCTCACTTCGGGGGCGGAGGCAGCTTTTTTCTCGCTCACAGACCAGGAACTGGAAAAAAGCAGGACCAGCAAAAACAAAACAGAGCAGCTTGTCCACCACCTGCTCCAGGGCCCGCGCCAACTACTGGCTTCATTCCTGATCATCAACAACACCATCAACGTCAGCATCATTACCCTGAGCGCCTACATGGCCTGGGAATTGTTTGGCACTACCTCTCTGGCGGTCTCCACTATGCTGGCCAGTGTGCTGCTCGTTACGTTTCTGATCGTTTTTTTCGGGGAAGTGCTGCCTAAGGTATACGCCCGCAAGTATGGCTATGCTATCGCACAGCGAATGGCACCTGTGCTGGAAAAACTCCGCCCCATACTGCGTCCGCTGGCCTGGCTCCTAACCCGGATCAGCAGTTTTATAGACAGTCGCTTTCGGGTGCGCTCCTACAGCCAAACCCTTGAGGAACTGCATCACAGCCTGGACGTAGCCCTTTCTAACGATGAAACGTCTCCTGAGGAACGGAAGATTCTGCGGGGCATCGTCAACTTCGGCTCTATCACCGTGAAACAAATCATGCGCCCACGTATGGACATCATTGCTTTTCCGCAGAGCGCCACTTTGCCGGAACTGCTACCACAGATCACCCAATGGGGCTATTCGCGAGTACCTGTCTATACCCAAAGCACCGATAACATCGAGGGCATCCTATACGTGAAGGACCTGCTGCCGCACCTGGACAAGGGGAACGATTTTAAGTGGCAGAACCTGATCAGAGCTCCTTTTTTTGTACCGGAAACCAAACATATTTCTGACCTGCTGCAGGACTTCAAAGAGAAGCACGTGCACATGGCCATTGTGGTGAATGAGTACGGCACCACCGTGGGTCTGCTTACGATGGAGGACGTAATTGAGGAGATCGTAGGCGAGATAAATGACGAGTATGACGACGAGGAAGAGATCATTTACTCTCAACTCGACGAAAATACCTTTATATTTGACGGTAAAACATCGTTGCATGACTTCTGCAAGATCGCAGAGATCCCGTTTGATGCCTTCAATGAGGTGAAAAGCGAGCACGAAACCGTAGCCGGCCTGATGTTGGCGCTTTTTGGCCGCATCCCTCATGTAGGCGAAGAAGCCTCTTATGGCCGTTATTATTTTACTGTCGAGTCGGCGGACAATAAGCGCGTAAAACGGGTTAAGATTAATGTCGCAAGCAAAAAAGAGCACTACCATAAAGTTAGCTAAACTCCGTCTGTTCCTGTGGCTGGGTATGGCCGCTGCCATTGCCGGTTGCAGTGCCGAGTATACTCCCAAACCCAAAGGCTACAACCGCATCGACCTACCAGAAGCGGTATACCAGCAACTGCCAGACGAGCACCCGTATACCTTCGAGTATTCGAAGCACGCGAAGATTCGCCTCGATTCGTCCATGATCGCGCAGCCACACTGGATCAATATCATTTACCCGAACCTGGGGGCCAACGTGCAGCTGACTTACAAAGCTATTAACAACAACCCGAAGATGCTTAATGACCTGATAGAGGATGCCCGTAAACTCACTGGCAAACATCAGGTGAAGGCCTACTCTATTGAGGAATCAGAGATAAAAACACCACAGGGCGATGTGGCGTCTGTGTTCGAGTTAACAGGCGAAGTGCCCAGCCAATTTCAGTTCTACGTAACGGACACGACTACGCATTTCTTCCGTGGCGCGCTGTACTTCAGAACTGCCACTCAAAACGACTCACTGGCGCCTGTGATTGAGTATGTGAAGAAGGACATTATTCATTTGCTGAACACGCTGCAGTTTAAAGATAAAAAGTAAATTTTCGGCAAAAGAGAAAGGGCAAAAGACCGCAGGTATACCTGCGGTCTTTTGCCCTTTCTCTTTTATCTTTGTAAACTAACCAATCCACTAGCCAGTACCCTTGAGCAACTTCTTCCATACCAAGATCGAATTCCTGAAAGGGGTTGGGCCGCAGCGGGCTGAGCTGCTGCAGAAGGAGCTCAATATTTATACCTATGGCGACCTCATTCAGCACTACCCTTTCCGGTACCTCGACCGCACGCAGTTCTATAAGATATCGGAACTGGACGAGAGCATGCCCTATGTGCAGGTGCGCGGACGTATGCGGGGGAAAGAAGTGATCGGCGAAGGCCGCAAGCAGCGCCTGGCCGCTACGCTCGTAGACGAGGATGGCAATGAGATGGACCTGGTTTGGTTCAAGGGCGTGAAGTGGATGCAGAAGACGCTGAAAAACCACACCGATTACATCGTGTTCGGGAAGCCTACCTCCTTTAACGGCAAGTTCAGCATGGCCCACCCGGAGCTGGAGGAGCTGCTGGAAAAGAAACAGACCACCGCTTTCCTACAGCCTGTATACCATACCACCGAAAAACTAAAAGCCTTCCGTGTAGAGAGCAAAGTCATTTCCCGCATGATGGAGATGCTGCTTAAAGTCGCTATCCCCAACATTCAGGAAACGCTTTCACCGGAGCTTATTGACCATTACAAACTGATGAGCAAGCGCGACGCACTTATCAACATACATTTTCCACAGTCTGTGGATAAGTACAATGCCGCTAAATTCCGTCTTAAGTTCGAAGAGCTATTTTACATACAGCTGCGTCTGTTGCGCCAGAAGACCGTGCGCCGCGCCGACCTGGCCGGGCAGGTGTTCAAGCAGGTACCGACCGTAACGGAGTTCTACAAAAACCACATGACCTTCGATCTGACCAATGCGCAGAAGCGGGTTATAAAAGAAATACACAAAGACCTGACGACCGGCAAGCAGATGAACCGTCTGCTGCAGGGCGATGTGGGTTCAGGCAAGACCATTGTGGCGTTCATTACCATGCTCATCGCCGCCGATAACGGGGCACAGTCCGTGTTGATGGCCCCTACCGAGATCCTGGCAGACCAGCATTACACCGGACTAAAGGAGTTTGCGGACCGACTAGGTATAAACATCGGCAAACTGACTGGCTCTTCCAAGGCGAAAGACCGTAGGGTGCTGCACGAGCAACTTCGTTCCGGCGAAATGAAAATGATCGTAGGCACGCATGCCTTGCTGGAGGATGTGGTGCAGTTTCAGAATCTGGGCCTTTGCATTGTGGATGAGCAGCACCGCTTCGGGGTGGAACAGCGCTCCAAGCTGTGGCGCAAAAATCCGCGTGTTATACCCCATGTGCTTGTGATGACGGCCACCCCTATTCCCCGCACCCTGGCCATGACGCTCTACGGCGACCTGGATGTATCGGTGATCGACGAAATGCCGGCAGGCCGTAAGGAGATCGTGACCGTGCACCGCTTCGACTCCCACCGCCTGCGGGTTTTCCAGTTCGTGCGCGACCAGATTAAGCTGGGCCGGCAGGTATACATCGTGTACCCGCTCATAGAGGAATCGGAAGGGATGGACTACAAAGACCTGACGGATGGCTACGAAAGTATAAGAAGGGCGTTCCCGGAATACCAGGTGAGCATGGTGCACGGCAAGTTGAAGGCGCAGGACAAGGACTACGAAATGCAACGCTTCGTCCGCAACGAAACTCAGATCATGGTGGCCACCACCGTGATTGAGGTAGGCGTGAACGTACCAAATGCTTCTGTGATGATCATAGAGAGTGCCGAGCGCTTCGGTCTGTCGCAGCTGCACCAGTTAAGAGGCCGTGTGGGCCGTGGCGCTGAGCAAAGCTATTGTATACTCATGACAGGGTATAAGCTGAGCAGGGATAGCAAGACCCGACTGGAGACCATGGTGCGCACCAACAATGGTTTCGAGATTGCTGACATTGACCTGAAGCTGCGCGGCCCCGGCGACCTGATGGGCACGCAGCAAAGCGGTGTGCTGGATTTGCTAATTGCCGATCTGGCCAAAGACGCGCCAATACTTCAGGAGTCACGTGCTGCGGCTCAGCGGGTGTTGAACGATGACCCGCAGCTGGAGCAGCCGCAGAACCAAAATATCTTAAGGCACATCAAGTCGCTGAGCGTGAATACTGTTAACTGGAGTAGAATCAGCTAAGGCGCAGCACAAAGAGTTCCACGCGAAACAACCTGCATTTTTTTAGCCCGACGCTTGCAAAGTATAGTGGCTTCCAGCAACTTTATGTAGTTCTTTACTGCCAATTCGTTAACCTACAGATTGCTATACCTTATAACCGTATACCCGTGAAAACACGACATATCCTCTCTCTCCTCTTGCTTTCATTCTTTTGCTCCGCTTCACCTGCGATGGCACAAAAGAATGCGGCTATACCTTTCAACTATCTCCCGGACAACACCGAGGATCAGTATAATCAAAGCATCCAAAGCAAGACACTGCCATTGGACGCAGACGGCTTTGTCATCCTGAGCAAAAGTAAGCCTGCCGAGTATGCCATAGAGCGCTACAACGCTTCCCTGAAGAAATCCTGGTCCGCCACCATACCGCTTACGGGCACTGAAACCATAGAGGCTTTCCTGCAAAACGGAGAGGCCGCCATACTGGTAACGCACCGCGAAAACGAAAAAGGCACCCAGCAGCTACTCGCCCACCGGGTAGACCTGCGCAGCGGCCAGAAGGCGGCTCCGGCACTTTTGCTCGAGGCACCTTCTAAAGACCGCAAAGCAGGTATAGCTACTTCCCCGGACGGCACCAAACTGCTTGCCTACAGGTATAGCACCGATGGCAACCAGGTACTGAAGAGCATCAGCGGTAGCCTGTACGATGGCAAGCTGCAAAAATTGGCAGACACTAAGTATAACCTGAGTGACCACCGCGGCATTGTGTCTGCCGAAGTAATCGTGAACAACGCCGGCGACCAGTTCATCAGCCTGATCTCTGAAAACATGAACCGCCTTACCGTGAGGCAGCACACACTGAAATCGCCGGAAGCTAAGGTGATGTCGGTGTTGGTGGGGGGTGTGTTCGGTGGCAAGAAGGTATACATTATGGACAGTAAATATGCCCTGCAGCCCAATGGCAACCTTTATGGCGCCGTGCTCACTGCCAATGAGCAAACAGGTGAGTATTATAGCCTGAAAGCGGTAAAATTTGATTTTGAGAATGAAGACATGGTCTTTGCCGAAGAGTTCAGGTTTACGCCTGAGTACCTGGCCCGTGTGAACAGCCTCGACAAAAGCGGAGCTGCCAAAGCCAAGCGCCTCGAAGATATTTACCTCTCCGACCTTATTTTAACACCTGACGAGAAGCTGGTCGTGCTGGCAGAGAAGAAGTATATGGAAGGCGGCGAGAACTCCCCTTATTATGCCAAAGAGATCCATTTGTTTGCCTATGACCAGTACATGGGCACTGCCTGGAGCTCGGTGCTGATGAAGAACCAGAAAGCTCCGTCTGACGAAGCATTTGCAGGGATATCTTACAGGTATAACCTGGCCGGCAACATGCTGCACCTGCTCACGCTGGAAGAAATTGATGGGAAGTATGACCTCTACCTGCGCCGCATCGACACCGGCACTGGCAAGGCCGAGGCCCCAAAAGCTGCCGGCCTGAAAGTAGCCGACGATCAGGACATTGCTTACGTAAAGGATTTCACGGCCTGGCTCACCGAAAAAGACCTGGTAACGGTAGTGAGACCTTCTAAAAAAGCCAGTAGCCTGCAGCTGCGCAGGCTTCAGATCAAGTAATCAGAGTAACTTTGCGTCATCTATAAAAAAAGGCTGCTCCCTGAAGGAGCAGCCTTTCCAAAACTATAGATTTGTCAGAATCTAGTATACAAACTCATTTGCCTCGATCATAGCGGCTGCTATGCGGCGGCGTGCCTCCTTGGTGTTGTAAAGGTCTTTCTTCGTGAAGCGCTTCAGCCCCATAAAAAGCAGGCGCTGCTCGTCACCCTCGGCCATCGAGGCGATCGCCTCCTTACCGGACAGATAGGCCGTATCCACGGCGTCGTTCAGAGTTACTCGCGCAATGTCAATCTGATTGGCCACCGCTTCCTCGCCTTTCATACCTACCAGTTTCTCCACGCGCAACAGCGTAGATTCTGCCACATAGGTCTTAATGGCCATGTCAGCAATGTTCATCAGGATCTCCTGCTCTTTGGCCAGAGAGTTCATGTATTTCTGTACCGCCGTACCCGCCACCATCAGAATCGCTTTCTTTAAGCTTCTAATGGCTTTGTGCTCTGCAGCGAACAGGCCTTCTTCTTCCGACCCGAAATCAGGTATAGCCATTAACTCCTGCTGCACCGATTGGGCTGGTCCCATCAGATCGAGCTCTCCGCTCATGGCTTTCTTCAAGATCATGTCCACGGTGAGCATGCGGTTGATCTCATTGGTGCCTTCAAAAATGCGGTTGATGCGGGAATCACGGTAAGAGCGGTCCATCGGGTAATCGGCTGAGAAGCCATAACCTCCGTAGATCTGCACACCTTCGTCCACTACGTAGTCAAGCACTTCCGATCCTTCTACTTTTAGTATGGCGCACTCGACTGCAAACTCACGGGCGGCACCCAGCATAGCTTCGTTCTCGTCTTTGCCGGCTGCCAGCAGTTCCTGCTCTTTGCGGTAGATATCCATTCCGCAACGGTACAGCGCCGACTCCACAGCATAAATGCGAATCGCCTGCTCTGCCAGTTTGTGGCGTATCGCTCCGAATTTAGAGATAGGCAGTTTGAACTGATGACGCTCATTGGCATACTTCACCGAGAGGTCGGCCACTTTTTTAGAAGCGCCCAGGGTAGCAGCACAAAGCTTGATGCGGCCAATGTTCAGAATATTGAATGCGATCAGGTGACCTTTTCCGATCTCGCCGAGCACGTTCTCTTTCGGCACCTCGCAGTCAGACAGGAACACCTGGCGTGTAGAAGAACCTTTGATGCCCATTTTGTGTTCCTCGTTGCCGAGACTCAGGCCCGGGTAGTTTTTCTCCACAATAAAGCCGGTGAACTTGTCGCCGTCTACCTGCGCAAACACGATGAACACATCAGCAAAACCTGCGTTTGTGATCCACATCTTCTGTCCGTTCAGGATATAGTGCGTGCCCGCTTCGTTCAAGACAGCTTTGGTTTTAGCGGCCAAAGCGTCAGAACCAGAGCCCGGCTCTGTGAGGCAGTAAGCCGCAGCCCACTCGCCGGTTGTCAGTTTGGGTAAGTAGTTTTGTTTCTGCTCGTCCGTACCAAAATACAGGATCGGCAGCATGCCTATACCTGTGTGTGCCGCGAAAGCCACCGGGAAGGAGTGCCCACCTCCTACCGATTCTGTTACCAGCAGTGAGGTGTTGAAGTCCATGTTCAGGCCACCATACTGTTCCGGCATGGATACAGCAAAGAGCCCCAACTCTCCGGCTTTTTTCATCAGGCCTTCCATCAGTCCTTCTTCGTGATTGTCCAGGCGCTCGAGAAGCGGGGTTACTTCATCACGCACAAAGTCCAGACAGGTCTGCGCCATCATGCGCTGCTCCTCACTGAACTCGGCAGGTATAAATACGTCCTGCGGATTGGTTTCCTTTATCAGAAATTCACCGCCTTGAACGGTAGTTGAGTTTTTATCAGTTACATTTTCCATATAGGTCAGATTTTAGATACTAGATTTTAGACATTAGATTTTTTATACACAGCAGTTTTGAAACTATTGATCATTTTTTGGATCTGTTCTAATTGACTCAATACTTCTTCAAGCTGTGTCGTTTTTAATAAACCAAATGAGTTCGCTAAGATTAGCTGTGTTTCGAGCTCAAATGCTGAGCCCAATGCAATGCTTAGAAACTGGCCAAATTCTTTATTAGAATTTCTTCCAGCACCCTCGGCAATATTCGATGGTATTGAAACAGTTGCCCGATTGATTTGGGATGTTAGTCCATATTTCTCGTTAGATGGAAAAGTTGCTGTTATCTCATAAACAGTTTTAGCTAACTCCATGGAACGCTGCCAAATTTTCAAGTCTCTAAAATTGTGCATGAAATATATCTAACATCTAAAATCTAGCATCTATTTCAACAACTCAAATACACCTGCCACACCTTGTCCACCGCCAACGCAGGCCGTGACAAGGCCATGCTTGCCACCGGTACGGCGCAGGTCGCTGAAGAGCTGCACACTCAGCTTGGCGCCAGAGCAACCCAGTGGGTGGCCGAGGGCAATAGCACCTCCGTTAATATTTAGTTTCGCCGGGTCAAACTCGAGGTGACGCATTACAGCGATGGACTGTGCTGCGAAGGCCTCGTTCATCTCGATCAGGTCGATATCGTTGAGTGTCATACCTGCCTGCTTCAATGCTTTCGGAACAGCAGCGATAGGTCCCATACCCATGATGCGCGGGTCTACACCGCCTGTACCGTAGCTTATCAACCTGGCAATCGGCTCTAGGTTCAGCTCTTTCACCATGCGTTCGCTCATCACAATCACAAAAGCAGCCCCATCGGAAGTTTGCGAAGAGTTACCGGCCGTTACAGAACCGCCTGCTGCAAACACGGGCTTCAGACGGGCCAATGCCTCCATCGAGGTATCAGCACGCGGGCCTTCGTCGGTATCGACTACATAAGAGCGGGTTTTCTTCTTGCCATTGTCGTCAATGTAATTCTCCTCTATCGTGATTGGCACGATCTGGTCTTTGAAGTAGCCACTTTTGATGGCGTTGATCGCTTTCTGGTGTGAGTTAAAAGCGAACTCATCCTGGTCTTCGCGCGTCACCTTATAGTCGGCGGCCACCGCCTCGGCAGTTAGGCCCATGCTCAGGTACCAGTTCGGGTTGTTTTTGGCGATGTTATAGTTAGGTACGGTCTTCCAACCAGCCGTCGGCACCATCGACATCGACTCGGTACCGCCAGCGATGATACAGTCGGCCATACCTGCCGCTATGCGGTTGCTGGCAATGGCGATGGTCTCCACACCCGAGCCGCAATAGCGGTTCACGGTCATACCTGACACCGACATTGGCAGCGCCAGCAAGGACACCATACGGCCGATCTGAAGACCTTGCTCCGCCTCCGGCACGGCATTACCCACGATCAGGTCGTCTACGCGCTCGGGATCCAGGGCAGGTACAGAAGCCAGTAGATGTTTAATGACGTCAGCGGCCAGGTCATCGGGTCTGGTGAACCGGAAGCCTCCGCGCCCGGCTTTGCCTACTGCGCTACGAAATCCGGCTACGATATATGCGTTGTTCATTTTGATGCTTTTTATAGTTTATACTATCAGCTATGTTTCATTTTTATTTTGTCATCCTGTAAGGATCTTGGTAGCTAGGGTATAAAGCTGTAATTCAAGGATCAGCTTTCAGAAATCGCAGGTATGGATTTTCACTTTTAATCAGCTCCATTTTCTTTTCGCGACTCCACTCCTTTAACTCTTTTTCTCTATCAATTGCGTGCTGCACATAGGTATAGCGTTCATAGTAGAGAAGCCTGTAACAGAAGTAGCGCCCTGCAAAAGTTTCAGGTTTGCCTCTGTTTTCCCTGTGCTGCTCAAGCCTGTATACTAGGTCATTGGTCATCCCCACATAAAGCACCGTTTTGCTTGGGTTAGTGGTGATGTAAACAAAGTAATTATGGCTTTTCATAGCTGAGGCTTAACCTCCCGGGGGTAGGGGCCCTCTTTTTCTACCAAGTTTCTTTCAGAATGACAAAGAACAAACAGCGAATGCTGCGTTAAACTTCCTTAATTTCTCAGCGGCTTACCCGTAGTC
Organism: Pontibacter aquaedesilientis; assembly: GCF_014773225.1. Taxonomy (GTDB): domain Bacteria; phylum Bacteroidota; class Bacteroidia; order Cytophagales; family Hymenobacteraceae; genus Pontibacter; species Pontibacter aquaedesilientis. Next base: position 59,757 of record NZ_JACXAJ010000009.1, read on the forward strand.
AGTATACTCTGGATACGCTCAAGTGTCTTGCGCTCACCAGTCAGTGACAGGAAGGCTTCGCGTTCCAAATCCAGCAGGTACTGCTCGCTTACCTCGGTTGGGGCAGACAGATCGCCTCCACACATTACGTAAGCCAGCTTATGCGATATTTTCTGGTCGTGCTCCGAAATGTAGCGCCCGCGCACCATGGCGTTGGCCCCTGTCAGGAACATACCCAAAGCGCCTTTGCCCTGCACCTTGATGTTGGTCTTCTTGGCTGGTTGCGTATACCCTGCCTCTGCCAGTCTGATCGCCTGTGCCTTGGCATCCGCAATCAGTCGGTTGTTGTTCAGGGTAATGGCGTCGCCCTGGCGCATAAAGCCCAGATCAAAGGCCTCTTTTGCCGAAGTGGACACCTTGGCCATACCTATCGTCAGGTAGATGTTCTTGAGTGTGTTGTACTCAATGTCGCCTTCCTCATACAGCTCGGCTGCACGAAGCGTCATTTCCTTGGTACCGCCACCGCCAGGTATAAGACCCACGCCAAACTCCACCAGACCCATGTAAGTCTCAGCGGCAGCCTGCACATGGTCGCAATGCAGATTGAGTTCGCAACCACCGCCCAGTGTAAGGCCATGCGGAGCGCCTACCACAGGTATAGCCGAGTAGCGCATGCGCATCATCGTGTCCTGAAACTGCTTGATCATGAAGTTGATCTCGTCGTACTCTTGCTCCAGCGCATACATATAGATCAATCCCACATTGGCCCCGGCAGAGAAGTTGGCGGCATCGCTTCCGACCACCATGCCCCGAAACTCTTTCTCGGCGATCTCAATGCCTTTGTTCAGGCCCTGCACTACATCGCCTCCGATGGTGTTCATCTTGGTATGGAATTCCACGTTCAGGATGCCATCGCCCAAGTCGATAAGCGTTGCGCCAGAGTTTTTCCAGACCACCTTATTGCTGCGCAGGTTATCCAGTATGATGAAGTTCTCTGCGCCAGGTATAGCTTTGTACTCTTTGCTCTGGATGTCATAGTAGCGTCGTTTGCCATTCTCCACAATATAGAAAGACTCTTTGCCGTGGTTCAGCATATCCTCTACCCAGGCTGCTGGTTGGTAGCCTGCTTCTGTCATGCGTTGCACCGCCTCACGGACACCGACCACATCCCAGTACTCAAACGGCCCCAGCTCCCAGCCAAAACCGGCACGCATGGCATCGTCTATACGGTATAGCTCATCGGAAATTTCAGGTATGCGGTTGCTCACATACTGGAACAGGCCGTAAAGCGATTCGTTGAAGAATTGCGCCGCTTTGTCGTTTTGCTTCGAGAAGGTTTTGATTCGCTTCTTCAGGTCATCGATCGGCTTGAGCATTTCCAGACTCTGGAATTTCGGACGCTGCTTTGGCCCATACTCCAGTGTGTTCAGGTCGAGCGTCAGTATCTCCGTCTTGCCTTTGGCGTCTTTGGTTTTCTTGTAAAAGCCCTGACCAGTCTTGTCGCCCAACCATTTGCTCTCCACCATCTTCTGCAGGTAGTCCGGTAACATGAACAGTTCACGCGACTCGTCTTTCTCCCCTGTCTGGTATAGGCCATTGGCCACATTCGCCAAGGTATCCAAACCCACCACGTCCAATGTGCGGAAGGTTGCTGACTTCGGGCGGCCGATGATCGGCCCTGTAATGCGGTCTACCTCGTCCACATTCAGGCCGAGTTTGTTCATCACCTGTAGCCCTTGCATGATAGCGTATATACCTACTCGGTTGGCGATAAAAGCTGGTGTATCTTTGGCGAGCACGGTGGTCTTGCCCAGGTATAGGTCGCCGTAGTGCATCAGGAAGTCAATAACTTGCTGATCTGTCTCCGGTGTAGGTATAATTTCGAGGAGCTTGAGGTAGCGCGGCGGGTTGAAAAAGTGCGTACCGCAGAAGTGTTTCTTGAAGTCATCGGAGCGACCGTCCAGCATCATGTGGATCGGGATACCGGAAGTGTTGGAAGTGATGAGAGTGCCTGGCTTGCGGTGCTGCTCTACCTGATCAAACACCGTCTTCTTGATTTTCAGGTTCTCCACTACCACCTCAATGGTCCAGTCGGCAGTGGCGATGTCCTTCATGTTGTCGTCAAAATTACCGGTCTGGATGAGGCGGGCATCGGCCTTGCGGTAGAGCGGCGACGGATTGGAGTTGATGGCCGTTTGCAACGCACTGTTCACAATGCGGTTTCGGACGTTCTTGTTCTCCAGCGTCAGCCCTTTCTTCTCTTCGTCCGGCGTCAGTTCACGTGGCACGATGTCGAGCAGCAGTACCTGCACACCAATGTTGGCAAAGTGGCAGGCGATGCGGGAGCCCATTACGCCAGAGCCCAGCACGGCTACTTTCTTAATAATTCTTTTCATAGAAAAAGCTTGATGGTCTACTATGGTTAGAAAATTTCTTTGTTTTCGATCATGTTGATAATACGGCCTGACACCCTGAAGAATACATCCAGCTCCTCCTGTGGAATGGCTTCCTGCATTTTGTGATTGAATTGGCGCACGGTCTGCCGCGACACCTCTTTCTTTTCCAATCCCTTCTCTGTCAGAAAAATGCGCACCAGGCGCTTGTCCCGGTCATCAGACACCTTATAAATCAGGCCTTTCTCTTCCATGCTCTTCAATATACGGGTCAGGCTGCGCGCCTCTAAGCCAAGCAAAGGAGCTATTTTGGTAGCAGGCGTACCTGTTTCCTGGTTGATGTTGAGCAATACGAACCCAATGGAAGTGGTAATGTCGTTTTTGGCCGCCTCTGTGTTATACATACGGGAAATGGCATGCCAGCATACTTTTACATTATAGTCTACAGTTTCTTCAGGCTTCATGCTTTACAGTGTTTATACCAAATATAGAAAATAATGTTATGCTTGCATACTATTTTAACGAAAAATTAATCTCCGCTCCCGTCTCTTATCAAATAGAGGGGAATCGCAGTAAAGTACCGTTTGCTATAGTTTATGTATAATCGCCAGAATGGTTACAAACAAAAAACCCTTTCCGGATAGGAAAGGGTTTTGATACTCAGTTGAAACCGTTTTAAAACATGCTGTCGATCTCTTTTTGATAATTGGTCGTGATGTTTTTACGCTTCACTTTAAGGGTTGGCGTTAGCTCTCCGCTCTCTACAGTCCACATGTTAGGTATAAGCTTGAACTTTTTGATGGTTTCGTATTGCGCCAGTCCTTCGTTCGCCTTTTCCACTTCACGCTTATATTTATCAAGAATCTCCGGCTTAGTAATCATCTCGGCATCGGAGGTATACTTTATACCTTTGTGCGAGCACCAGTCCTGTAGCCCCAGGAAGGCAGGCACGATCAGAGCGGCAGCGTACTTCTGTCCGGCTCCTACCACCATGGCCTGCTCTATTACAACCGATTCTTTCAATTTATTTTCGATTGGCTGCGGAGCCACATACTTACCACCCGAGGTCTTGAACATCTCCTTCTTGCGGTCAGTAATCTTCAGGAACTTGCCCTCCACCAACTCGCCGATGTCGCCGGTATGGAACCAACCGTCGGCGTCAATCACTTCAGCAGTCAGGTCAGGCTTCTTGTAGTAGCCTTTCATCACGTGCGGTCCGCGAGTCAGAATCTCCCCGTCTTCGGCTATTTTAACTTCCACGCCGTCGATAGTCATACCTACCGTACCGATCACGTTGTTCTCCGGCTCGTAACGGTTTACGGTGATCACCGGCGAGGTTTCCGTCAGGCCGTAGCCTTCCATCACCCGGATATTGGCCGACCAGAATACACGGGCCAGTCGTGGCTGCAGCGCTGCGCCACCCGATACGATTGCAATCACGTTGCCGCCCAGCGCCTCGCGCCACTTGCTGAAAATGATTTTATTGGCCAGTTCCAGCTGTTTGTTGTACCACCAGCCCTGGTCTTCCCGGGTATCATATTTCAAACCGAGGTCCAGCGCCCAGAAGAAGAGCTTGCGCTTCACGCCGGTCAGTTCCATGCCCTTGGCCACAATCTTGTCATATACCTTCTCGAGCAGGCGCGGCACAGTGGTAAACACATGCGGCTGCACCTCTTTCAGGTTGTCGGCCACCTTCTCGATACTCTCAGCATAGTAGATCGACACCCCGATACGCATGTACAGGTATAGCAGCATGCGCTCAAAGATATGGCAAAGCGGCAGGAAGCTCAGGGCACGGTGCGAGCTGTTCACCGGCACGTAAGGCAAAGTGCCGGTTACGTTGCTCACAATGTTATTGTGTGTCAGCATGACGCCTTTCGGGTTGCCGGTCGTGCCAGAGGTATAAATAATGGTCAGGATATCGTCCGGGGATACGCCTGCTTTCATCGGCTCCAGCTTTGCCACGTCTTCGCCCTCAGCCATTTTCACTACTTCCTTCCAGTGTGCGGCGCCATGTATCTCGTCGAAGGTATAAATCTCCTTGATGCTCTCCATGCCCTCCGTGGCTGCCACTACTTTGTTGTACAGCTCACTATCGGACACAAACACCGCCTTCACCTCCGCATCGTTGAAAATGTAGCGGTAGTCCTCTATGGTAATGGTTGGGTACATCGGTACACTGATTGCCCCGATTTGCTGTATGCCAAAGTCGGCAAACACCCACTCCGGGCGGTTCAGGGAAATGATGGCCACTTTGTCGCCCTTTCCTATACCTAGTCTCAGCAGCCCCAAACTTACCTGGTTGGCGATGTCCTGCACGTCCTGCGTGCTATATTTTACCCACTGTCCATTTATTTTGGAGGCCAGGCAATCTGGCTTCGGCGAGTTCTGCAACTGAAAGGGCAGCAGATCAAGAGTACGGGTTACGTTCATTGTGCTTGCTAGTGTTAGTGTGAGTCCTCTTATTTATAAAACCGTCCGATGTCGGAACATGGGAGTTAACGGCTGTATATAACTGCATTTTAATTATTTTTTCCTGAAATCTCTACTCCCAGGCCTACAAATATTTACTATATATTATATTTATAAGACTTTTTACGATAAAAAGTGATGCGTGGCTTAGGGCTGCCCACAACACCTGCATTTTTGTTATATTTGAATTTTCAGCTGTGACCTTATGAATCTCTCTATCTTCTTTGAGCCTCTTAACGAGGACATTTTCGCCTTGCTGGACAAACCCCGTACCTTGGGCGCCTACATCGGCCGCTTCACGGGCAAGTTCCCGGATTGGCGGTCGGCAGATATCGCCATCCTGGGGGTAAGCGAAACCAGAGGCCGGGAGGAGGAACCACACGAGACAGCCCCGGCCCGTGCCGTGCGCAAAAAACTCTATAGCCTGCACAAAGGCGCCGGTCGCTGCCATATCGTGGATTTGGGTAACCTTAGACCGGGCATCACGCTCGAAGACACTTATCTGCGGATTAAAGAGATAGTGGAGGTTCTGATCTCACACAACACCATACCTGTGATCATTGGTGGTTCGCATGACCTGGAGTACGGGCAGTACATGGGCTATGAGCACATGGATCGTGTGGTGAACATGGTGACAGTAGACAGCAGCGTGGATATGGCCGAAGACCCTGAAGTGCCGGCCAACAAGAAACAGCTGCGCCAGATCCTGATGCACGAGCCGAATTACCTTTTCAGTCTGGGCCAGATCGGTTACCAGTCCTACCTGGTTGACCCGGAGGTGATGGCTACACTCGAAAAGCTGCATTTTGAAGCCTACCGTGTGGGCGAAGTGCACCGCAACATCCAGGAGATGGAGCCAGTGGTGCGCATGGCCGACCTGCTTACGTTTGATATCTCCGCCATACGACATCAGGATGCCCCGGGCTATGAGCCCGCCAATCCTTTTGGGATTACTGGCGAAGAGGCCTGTCAGCTGTGCTGGTACGCTGGCCTAAGCGACAACATGACCTCCATGGGATTTTATGAGTACAACCCGGCGCTGGACGCGCATGAACTGACGGCAGCCACCATGGCCACCATGATCTGGTACTTCATCGAGGGTTTTTATCATCGTAAGAACGAGACGCAGTTCAATACCAGCAAATTCACTAAGTATGCGGTGGCCTTTAACGACAACCCAGACCGAATGATATTTTATAAGAGCAGGCAGAGTGAAAAATGGTGGCTGGAGGTGGAGGCGCTCTCCAATGAAAAAGGTGCCCGTATCGTGCCCTGCAGCTACGAGGATTACCTGCAGGCCATCAAAGGCGAAGTGCCTAATCGCTGGATCCTGACCCAGGCCCGCATTGGCTGATGGACGGGTTTTTTCCCTTATCCGTAGCGCGGGCAGCAGCAAGAAACAATCCTGAATCCTTATCGTTTGCCCCAATCACTGGGGCGCTATGCTTATATTTGTAATCTTGTCCCGAAATTCGACAGCATGATGGAAAATCTCCCGGAGTATACGCTGCAGCAACTGGCTTCCCGCAATGGGCAGGACCGGGACGAAGTATGGGTGGGCTACAAAGGCCTGATCTATGACGTAAAAAAGTCGAGGCTGTGGCGGAGCGGCAACCACTACGAGCACTGGGCCGGGCAAGACCTGACCGAGGAGCTCAAGGACGCACCGCACACCGAATATGTTTTTGACAAATTTGAAGTGATCGGTTTGATCAAAAATTCAGTATACCGAAAATAAAGGCTCAGAGCAAGGCGCATGTTTTCTTGCAGACTCTCTGATTAACTAATAACACAAACACTATGATTCTGATAGCTGATAGCGGCTCTACTAAAACAGACTGGCGTGTGATCAATGCCAACCAGGAGTACGAACAGGTAAACACCACCGGCATTAATCCGCAGTACCTCGAAACGGAGAAGATATACGCCATATTTGAAACAGAGCTTTTGCCGCAGCTGAAAGAGAAGAACATCAGCACAATCTACTACTATGGGGCAGGCTGCAGTTCCCCTGAGCGTAACAAGCGGGTGGAAGACGCCCTGCGCCGCGCCTTCCCTGGCAGTGTCATTTTTGTGGACCACGACCTATTGGCGGCGGCCCGTGCCATTTGCGGCCATCAGCCAGGTATAGCCTGTATCCTGGGGACCGGCTCCAACTCCTGCCTCTACGACGGGAAGAATATTGTGGACAATGTGCCATCGTTGGGTTTCCTGATGGGGGACGAGGGCAGCGGCGCTTACCTGGGCAAGCTCCTAATCAAAGCATACCTGTACCGCGAACTCCCCGACGAGTTGGCAACTTCACTGAAAAACAAATACAGCCTTACCAAAGATGGCATACTGGATACGGTATACGGCTCGGATATACCAAGCCAATACCTGGCCACCTTCGCCAAGTTCGTGTATGAAAAGCGCAAGAACCCAGTGATCAAGGAGATGATCTACGAGAACTTTGAGGAGTTTTTTGAGCGCCATGTGAGCAAGTACGAAGGCTTTGGGGAACTGCCCGTAAACTTTGTGGGCTCTATCGCGTTTCATTTTGCCGACACCCTCAAACTGGTCGCCAAGAAATATGGGGCGCATATCGGCACCATTATATCAAGCCCAAGCGAAGGGCTGATCAAATACCACCAGGAACTCCTGAATATGCAAGATGCCCAGGCCTGATTTTCAGGCGAGAACCAAATTTTTGAAATCAACTTATTTTTGAATAGCAGTGTCCACTACCACCGAATCTGAATCAAACTATGACAGCCTGGAGCGAATGCCCGTGCTGAAACTTCTGCAAAGTATAAACCAGGAGGACAAAACCGTTCCCTTCGCCGTGGAGCGTGCCATTCCCCAGATCGAGACACTTGTAAAAACCACCGTTGATCGCCTGAGCCGGGGTGGACGTTTGTTTTACATTGGGGCCGGGACGAGCGGGCGCTTAGGCATAGTGGATGCATCCGAGTGCCCTCCTACCTACGGCGTGCCACACGGCATGGTGATCGGTATCATAGCCGGGGGCGATGGGGCCATACGCAAGGCAGTAGAGTTTGCCGAAGACGACACGACCCAAGCTTGGAAAGATTTACAGGAACATCATATAACCCCCAAAGATATTGTCGTGGGTATTGCGGCATCTGGCAACACGCCTTATGTGGTTGGCGGACTCGAAGCATGCCGACGCCAAGGTATAGCTACTGGCTGCATCGTATGCAACGCTAACAGCAACGCCGCTGCCACTGCCGATTGCCCGGTAGAGGTAATCACAGGGCCGGAGTTCGTGACAGGCAGCACCCGCATGAAGGCCGGTACCGCACAAAAGCTTGTTCTGAACATGTTGACGACGGCTACCATGGTGCAGTTGGGACATGTGAAAGGTAACAAAATGGTGGACATGCAACTCTCTAATACCAAACTGGTGGAGCGGGGCATTCGCATGGTTATGGAAGAGCTACAGCTTGCCAAACCGGAGGCCGCAGCGCTTCTCAAAAAGTATGGCAGCGTTAGGGCCGCTATTGAGGCTTACCGAAACGGAGACTACCAGGTATAGCAGCATCCTGCAGAAACTAAAGCGGCGCATCAGGTATAAAATCTGATGCGTCGCTTTAGTTTGTACCCTCCTCTACTCCACTGCTACCAAAGATTCCGTCAGCACCTTGGCGGCCTCCTTACTGGGGACTTTGTAGTTTATAACGGCCCAATCATAGCCTAGCTTGAAACGTCTGTCTTCCAACGCATATCGCATTTTGTTTCTATAATCTGCGATGCTCTCTAGCCCCAGGGCGGCTCGCCGTTCGTTCACTTTTTCCTCTTCTTCCTGGCTTATCTTGTGGGTTAGGTAACGGCTGGCCATACCTGCCAACTCCTCATCCTCCTCACACTCTTTTGGTTTGTCGCAACTCACCTTGGCAAGCACTTTGGAACGGTACAAGTTTTTGCCCTGCTGCTGGTCTATCAGGTAGGCAGCGGCATGCGGATCCAGCTTGCCCTCATGCACGGCTTGAACCAACACAGGCGTAAAGTCGAAGCCGTTTCGGGCCGCTGTCTGGCGCTGTATCACGATGCTGAAGCGTGGCAACTGCTCTAATGTGTCGGGCACCCCGATCAGTCTCTCGCCCGGATAGCCATGCTGACTGATCCAAGCCAGCAGGTTTTTCACATTGTCGGCCTCTATCTTGCGAAGCGTGTCGCCGTGTACTTTTAAGCCTCCTTTTGCTTGCCGGAAGTACTGATCACGGGCCCACAACTCGTCCAGGTCCGCACGTAGATCTATGTTCGTCTTCTTTCTGAACTCTTTGCGGCGCTTCGGGTATTTCTTCACGAATTTCTTCCATACCTTATGCTCGCGCAATGGGGCAAACACCTCCTGCTGTTCCAGGTACTCCAAGCTCACGCCGGTCTCAACCAGGTTTTCAAGGTAGCCTATAGCCTGCTTCTCGTTATTGGTCAGCGTGGCGCATATGGCTGCATTGTAATAGTCCCGGGCAAAGCCGTGCGGCACCGCTCCGAAAGCATGCCGGTAAGACTCCAGCGCACCTGCATAATCCTGCGCCATAAGGAGGGACTCGGCTTGATTGATATGCGGATGGTACGCTTTCACATAATCTGCGTTTGCCTGCGCCTTAGCGCCAAGACTTAGCATGAAAAACAGCAGCAAGGCTGGCAAAAAACATTGGGGGATGCGTGATCTAAATTGAAACTGCATAGGATGAAGGGTATTTTCAGAAAGAAAGTGCTATGTTATAACGTGCCACGGAAGCACTTAGCATGACTAGGCCACAATTTGTACCCGCTTATACCTGTAACAGGCAAACAGAGTTGAGAAACAGGCAGGTTTCTTCCTGAAATATAGCCAACTTTGTCCATATTCTTTGAGTAGATAGACAAAAGCCGCCCGAATGCGCAGGCAGCTGAATCAATTGACTTATGCATACCATCGAACCGTTTTACAATTGGCTGGAACTGTACTCTGCTACGGACGACCCGCGCTCCCCACTCTATGGCGCCGAAAACAGCCTGATGCAATACACTAACACCATCTACGGGTACTACATTCACCCGCAATGGGACGACATAGACTCTGAGACGCTTTTTCTGAAGATACTCTATGTCGACTATGAGCTGGGCTTCGTCGTGATTGAGTTTATCGGGGAGTGGAACGACACGCTCAATAACGACATCATGAAGCTGAAGCGCAACATCATCGACCCACTTATACAGGAAGGCATCAAATATTTTATCCTGATCGGCGAGAACGTGTTTAACTTCCACGGCTCGGAGGACGACTATTACGAAGAATGGTTTGATGATGTGGAGGACGGCTGGATCGCCGCCCTCAGCTTCCGGGACTTTGTGCTGAGCGAAATGCGCAGCTATAACCTCGACTACTACATTAACTCAGGCGGTACTCTGGATGACCTGCACTGGCGCACCTATACGCCGAAGCGGCTCTTTGCGCTGGTGAACAGCATGATCCAGAAACGGCTTGGGCCTTAGATATAATAAAAATGGCAGGCCTGTAAACAGACCTGCCATTTTTATTATGGTCATTTGAAGGATTACTGCACTACTACGGTCGTGTCGTCTTCCATATCATCTGCCATGTCTTCCATTTCGTCAGCTCTATCTTCGGCAGCGTCTTCCATCTCTTCCGCTCTGTTTTCCTGCGGAGAGTCGCATGATGCGAAAGTGAAAGTAAACAGACCGGCTGCTAATAATAAGTAAATTGGCTTTTTCATGATAAAACAGTTAAGGTTGTAAAAGAACTTTTAGTTTGAAATTCCATCGGACTGGGCAGCAACCGCCACCCTAAGTATGAAGTCCAATACGGCAGCTACATGTATAGGTTTTGGCATATATAAAAAAAGCACTCCGAAGAGTGCTTTTTTTATTAGCCCGGCCATGCGCCAGGTAGTACTAGGTACTGCTGTTGACTACTGGATGTTAGTAGTGTCAGGAGTAGCAGTAGTATCAACTTCCATTTCAGTCTCAACTTCTACTTCTTCTACAGTTTCAGTAGTTTCAACTTCAGTTGCAGTTTCTTCAGTGTTGTTGCATGAAGCAAATGCGAAAAGACCTGCAACGAATAGTAAACCGAATACTTTTTTCATGATGTTATAATTTTTTATAAAATGAAGCCTCAAATATACCACTATATTTAAATATACGAATGCCGAGGCCTCTATTTTTTCTTAAATAAAACTTTAATCGGCACTCCGTCAAACCCGAAATGCTTACGGATGCTGTTCTCCAGGTAACGCGTATATGACTCTTTTACGTACTGCGGCAGGTTGCAGAAAAACGCAAACGTCGGGTTGTGCGTCGGCAGCTGCGTCACGTATTTGATCTTGATGAACTTGCCTTTAACAGATGGCGGTGGATAGCGCTCGATATCCGGAAGGATCTTGTCGTTGAGCTTTGAGGTAGGGATTTTACGCGTTTTCTGCTCGTATACCTCCATTGCCGTCTCAACCGCCTTGTGCACACGCTGTTTCGTCACTACCGAAGTAAAGATAACCGGCACGTACTTGATCGGAGCGATGGCTTCAAAAATTTTCTCCTCAAATTCCTTCGTCGTGTTCGTCTCCTTTTCCACCAGATCCCACTTGTTCACCAGGATGACAATACCTTTTCTGTTCTTCTCGGCCAGTGAGATAATGTTCACGTCCTGCGACTCAATCCCTCGGGTGGCATCCAGCATTACGATGCACACATCAGCATCCTCCAGTGCACGCACAGAGCGCATCACTGAGTAAAACTCGATGTCCTCGCTCACTTTGCTCTTACGGCGTAGTCCGGCCGTGTCGACAATGATAAACTCTTTGCCGAAGGCGTTATAGCGCGAGTCGATGGCATCGCGGGTAGTACCGGCAATATCGGTTACGATGTTACGCTCCACACCCAGCAGCATGTTCACGAAAGAAGACTTACCTACGTTCGGGCGACCCAGTACGGCCAGTCTAGGTATACCTACATCCGGGTCTTCCGTACCTTCCGTTTTGAAGTGCTTCACCACCTCATCCAGTAAATCGCCGGTACCGGAACCGCTCTGCGACGAAACCGGGAAAATGTCTATGCCTATACCTAGCGCATAGAACTCGCCCATCTGGTGCGCACGCGCATTGGTATCGGCTTTGTTGGCTACCACATAAATAGGTTTGTCGGTACGGCGCAGCACGTTAGCGAATTCCTCATCGAGGCTGGTTACGCCAGTTTCTACATCTACCATAAACAGAATCACATCGGCCTCTTTAATGGCCAGCTCTACCTGTTTGTTGATCTCTCCTTCAAAAATATCGTCGGACCCGTGCACATAGCCACCCGTGTCGATTACGGTATAGTACTTGCCGGTCCAGTCGCCGTGCCCGTAGCTACGGTCGCGGGTTACGCCGCTCTCGTTGTCCATGATGGCTTGGCGGCGCCCTACAAGGCGATTAAAAAGTGTAGACTTGCCCACGTTCGGGCGACCTACGATTGCAATGATGTTGGTTGACATCTAATAAAAATAAAATAGTTAAAGTGCCCCCGGAGCACCTTGCCCCGAAGCTTTAATAGTGCGCTACTCGCTGTAGCCGAATCGGCGTAACAGCTTCTGGTCGGTTCGCCAGTTCTCGTTCACGCGCACGTATAAATCAAGAAATATCTTTTTCTGGAAAAACTGTTCCATATCCAGGCGGGCCTGCGTGCCTACTTTTTTCAGTGCCTCGCCTTTGTGGCCGATCACTATACCCTTCTGGCTTTTGCGCTCCACACTGATCTCAGCACGGATACGAATAATGTCCTCTTCCTCTTTAAACTCCTCTACCACCACTTCGCAGCTATAGGGAATCTCCTTTTTGTAATTGAGGAAAATCTTCTCGCGTATGATTTCCGACACAAAGAAACGCTCAGGCTTGTCAGTCAGTTCATCTTTGGGATAAAAAGCCGGGTGCTCTGGCAACAAAGCCATCAGACGGGCAAACAATGGCTCCACCCCGAAGTTATGCAAAGCCGAAATCGGGTGGATCTCGGTCGGGTTCATCTTCTCCTGCCAGTAGGCTACTTTCTCGTTCACCTCCTCCTCTGTCGCTTGGTCGATCTTGTTGATCAGTAGCAGAATAGGTACCTGTGCATGCTGCAGGCGTTTGATCACATCGTCTTCGTCGTGCTTCTCATAGATGTCCGTCACAAACAGGATAATATCAGCGTCCTCCAACGAGGTGCGCACAAAGCTCATCATCGACTCATGCAATGCATATTGCGGCTTAATGATACCGGGCGTGTCAGAGTAAACGATCTGGAAATCGTCTCCGTTGAGGATGCCCATGATGCGGTGACGTGTGGTCTGCGCCTTAGAAGTAATAATCGAAAGCTTCTCGCCCACGAGGGCGTTCATGAGCGTGGACTTCCCTACGTTTGGCTTCCCTACTATACTTACAAAACCGGCTTTGTGCGGAGCTTGAGACATACGCTAAAATTTGAGGTTGCAAAATTACTCCTTTTTTACGACACTCAGCCGGAATATGTAAATATTTGTAAATGAGCCATTGGCACAATCAGTCGGCTACCGATAGAGGTAGTTGCCCGATTTAGTCTATATTTATCCCTAAATGAATGACTTCTGTTATGAAAAAGAAAATGCTCCTGCTTCTTATCCCGGTCCTTGTTTTGCCAATAGCCTATCTTATACTGCACAGTCCTAACCAGATCAGGCAAGGATACAAAGGTGCACTTCTAGGAGCTTATCCGGAAGATATCTCCGGCATGGAGCTTTCATGGGAGGATGAAGAAGATATAAATTTCCCAAAGTTCTATCAAAGAAAGCAGGATAATACAAGAAGCGCTGATGGATCCCAGCACATCCAGTACATCTTTTTTGATAACCGGCTTTACCTGATCAGTATGGACATAGAGACATTGCCTGCCACTGACACTGTCTATACCTGGCTTCATAATACGTATGGAGCCCCGTCTGAAGGTTCGAATGCGCTGAGCACACATCAAATTCAGGTATGGGAGCAGGACCACTACGAGCTAAGAGTTTTGCAGGAAAGACTCGATGAGGGCAATGTTTTAAGATACAGTATAGAATACCGCGACAAAAATTTAGAAAAGGAAGTACATTCCTACGAAAAGAAGAGACGGGAAGAATAATTCCGCTTGAACATTGTACCTCTATTATGGTATAGAAATTATCAATCTTAACAAAAGGCTTATACTTCGTATCTTTGTAAGGCAACAGCACTATTGACATAAATGAGTAAGAAGACCAATGGAAAGATCGGCGTCTTGCTGGTGAACCTGGGAACCCCGGACTCGCCTGAAACGCCTGACGTAAGAAAATACCTCCGTGAGTTCCTCTTGGATCCACGTGTAATTGATATGAACGCAGTGGGCCGTTATGCCTTGGTAAATGGCGTGATCGCTCCTTTCAGAGCGCCAAAATCGGCTAAGGTATACAAGCAGCTATGGACAGAGCGTGGCTCGCCTCTCCTTTTCCACGGACTGGACCTTCAGAAAAAACTGCAGGAAGCCCTGGGCTCAGGTTACCACGTCGCCTTTGGCATGCGCTACCAAAGCCCTAGCATAGCCAGCGCCTTGGAGGAACTGCGCGAAAAAAGCGTGGATCGTATTATCGTGCTCCCGCTGTTCCCGCAATACGCCGCCGCCTCTACCGGCTCAGTGCAGGACAAGGTGATGGAGATCGTAAGAGAATGGTGGGTTATCCCTAGCATTAACTTTATCTCCTCTTTCTGCGACGACCCGGGCTTTATCAACGCCTTTGCGGAGTTGGGCAAGCAGCACATGGCGCAGGACAACTACGATCACGTAATCTTCAGTTACCACGGCTTGCCGGAGCGTCAGGTCCTCAAAGGCAGCGACAAAGGTTACTGCCAGCTGGGTGCCTGCTGCAATTCTTATAACAAACGCAACAAATACTGCTACCGCGCTGCCTGCTTCGCCACATCGAGGCTATTGGCCGAAAAACTTGGCCTGCGCGAAGACCAGTACACGGTTTCCTTCCAATCGAGGCTCCTGAAAGACCCGTGGCTGCAACCGTATACTGACGAGGTGCTGAAAACCCTTCCAGCTAAGGGCATCAAAAAAGTGCTGGCATACAGCCCTGCATTTGTTGCCGACTGCCTTGAAACCACGATAGAAGTTGGCGAGGAGTTTAAGGAAATGTTTGAGCACGCCGGTGGAGAGAAATGGCAGTTGGTAGAAAGCCTGAACTCCAATCCAATGTGGGTGGAAGCTGTAAAAGAGATGATTCTCCAACATTAGAACTTAAAAATTTGAAGTCGTGAAGATTTGAAGAAGTCTTCGCAGGTTTAAAACAGAAGCGCCGCTGCAACTATGCAACGGCGCTTCTGTTTTGAGTTAGACTTGTTTATTCGCTATACCTAAAATCAATTTATACCTGGATCAACAAGTAGCAATTAATAGCCGACAATTAAATCCGCTTAAAATCTACCCAGTAATCTGACGTGGCATCGGCATAGCTTTGCAGTTTTTGCAACAGCATTTCAGGATCGCTTTCAACAATCAGGTTCTCGCGCTGGTCGAATTTCACAAAGCCTTCGGCCACGGTATGGTCTATCATTTCGAAGAACTTGTCCCAGTAGCCGTTGATGTTGTAGAATGCCACTGGCTTTTTGATAATACCAAGCTGATTCCAGGTGATGATCTCGCAAATTTCATCGAAGGTACCGAAACCACCTGGCATGGCTACAAAAGCATCGGAACGGGCCGCCATAATTGCTTTGCGCTCGTGCATACTCTCCACCACGATCAATTCCTGCAAACCGGTATGCGCCACTTCCCTATCGACCAGGCTCTGCGGAATCACGCCTATCCCTATACCTTGAGCAGCTAGCACCGCATCCGCAATTATGCCCATCAAGCCTACGTTGCCACCGCCGTATACCAGCTGTATACCTTGTGCGGCCATCTTTTGGCCGAGTTTAGTTGCCCCTTCGCTATACGTTGGGTTTACACCGGCATTGGCTCCGCAAAAAACGCCTATACTTCTCATTGCTATACCTTGATTTTTATTGATAAAGAAAGGCTTCAACATTACTGCTGAAGCCTTTTTATAATGTTACTAAACCCGGCTATACCTAGGCCAGCTCTTTTTTATACATTTTAGCAAGGGTCTCGGCCACATAATCGATTTCAGCTTCCGTGTTATACTTGCTGAACGAGAAGCGAACCGAACCACGGCTTGGGTCTACACCCAGCGCACGCAGCACATGCGAACCAGCGTTGGCACCACTGCTGCAGGCGCTTCCACCGGAAGCAGAAATTTTGGCGATGTCCAGACTAAACAGCAACATCTCGTTGATGTCGGAGGCTGGCAGACTCACGTTTAGCACAGTATACAGACTCTTGCCACTGAACTCCGACATGCCGTTAAAGCGCACATCTTCTATCAGCTCGCGTAGCCTGTAAACCATACGATCTTTCAGACCCTGCATATGTTTTTGGTGCTCCTCCATATCGCGATAAGCAATCTCCAAGGCTTTGGCCAGACCGATGATTCCGTACACGTTTTCGGTGCCGCCACGCATGTTGCGCTCCTGGGCCCCTCCGTGAATCAGCGGCTGAATTTTGGTGCTTGCATCGCAGTAGAGGAAGCCTATACCTTTCGGACCGTGAAACTTGTGCGCTGAACCGATGATAAAATTTGCCCCCAACTTCTGCACATCGTGCTTGTAGTGGCCCATCGTCTGCACCGTGTCAGAGTGAAAAACGGCATCATACTTTCTACAGATTTCTCCTATTTTCTCGATATCATTCAAGGTGCCCATCTCATTGTTGGCATGCATGATGGAAACAATCGTGCGGGGCTGATTCGCAAGGATCTCCTCCAGATGTTCCAGATCGAGATTGCCACGCTCGTCGTGACGCAGGTAGCTCACCTGCATGTCGCCGTTCTTCTCCAGCACTTCCATGGTATGCAATACCGCATGGTGCTCGAGCTTTGTCGTCACGGCATGCTTTATACCCAGGGAGCGGCAGGTACAGACAATGGCTGAATTATCGGCCTCTGTGCCACCAGAGGTAAAAAATATCTCGGCAGGCGACGTGTTTAGTAGGGTAGCAACAGTCCGGCGTGCTTTCTCAATGGCGGACCTCACCTCACGCCCATGCGAATGGATGGACGACGGGTTACCGAAATGCTCCAGCATAAACGGGGCCATGGCGTCAAAAACCTCTTTGTCTAGAGGCGTGGTAGCTGCATTATCTAAATAAACACGCATGATATTTTTGTTGTATTCTCTTAAACGAACTACTAAAGTATAAAAAAAAGTTGCGCCAAGGGAGAAAAAGGCTTCATTTCTCCTTTGGCGCAACCTCAGTCTGCAACTGGCAATATGCTACAGCAACAACACATTATGCTTTGGCCGAGATGACCTCTTTGATGTCAGCAATGATTTTGTTGGCCAAATGCTCGGCCGTGGCGTTGCTCTCCGACTCTGCATAAATCCGAATGATCGGCTCGGTGTTAGACTTGCGCAAATGCACCCATTCTTTGTCAAACTCAATTTTCACACCGTCAATCGTATTGATGGGTTGCTTGGCATAGCGCTCCTGTATCTGCGTCAGCACGTTGTCCACATCGATACCTGGTGTAAGCTCGATTTTGTTTTTAGAGATATAATAGTTCGGATAGCTGGCACGGAGTTGCGTCATGCTCATGTCTGACTTGGCAAGATGCGTTAAGAACAGCGCTATACCTACCAGGGCATCGCGACCGTAATGCAACTCTGGATAGATAATACCTCCATTGCCTTCTCCACCGATAATGGCGTTTTCAGCCTTCATCATGTTCACCACATTCACCTCGCCCACGGCTGCAGCATAATAGCTCCCACCCGCCTTCTCGGTCACATCGCGAAGTGCTCGGGTCGACGACAGGTTCGAGACGGTATTGCCTACCTGGTTCTTGAGCACGTAGTCTGCCACGGCCACCAAGGTATACTCTTCGCCGAACATGCTGCCATCTTCGTTGATCAGCGCCAGGCGATCCACATCCGGATCCACCACTATACCCAGGTCAAACTTGCCTTTCTCGATGAGGCGGGAAATATCGCGCAGGTTCTCTGGCAGCGGCTCCGGGTTGTGCGGGAAATTACCATCTGGCTCACAAAACAGCTTTTCAACTTTGTTGACACCGAGGGCCTCCAGCAGCATAGGCAAAGCTATACCTCCAGTGGAGTTTACACAGTCGATCGCCACACTGAAATCTTTAGCTTTGATGGCCTGCACATCAACCAAAGGCAATGCTAGTATGGCATCGATGTGCTTTTGAAAATAAGTATCGTCGATTGTGTAGTTCCCCAGTTCAGTTACCTGAGCAAAATTGAAAGCTTCTTCCTGGGCAAGTTCCAGTACCAGTTTGCCTTCCACATCCGAAATAAATTCTCCTTTCTGATTGAGGAGCTTTAGGGCATTCCACTGCTTCGGGTTATGGCTAGCCGTTAGAATAATACCGCCACCGGCTGCGTAGTCCGGCACGGCCATCTCGACGGTTGGCGTCGTAGACAAGCCCAGGTCGATTACGTTTATACCTAATCCTTGCAGAGTAGCGCAAACCAGCTTGTTGACCATATCGCCCGAAATACGTGCGTCACGGCCCACCACAATATTATTATTGTTAGTTGTCTGCAATACCCAGGTGCCAAAAGCGGCGGCGAACTTCACCACATCCAACGGCGTAAGTGCTTCACCTGCCTGTCCCCCGATCGTACCCCTTATTCCCGAAATTGATTTTATTAAAGCCACTTGATCTCTGTTTTTTTCAGCTGCAAAAGTAATAATTTAGATCGAAGGTAAAGCGGATAATCTATTTTTCAATGTCACTCTTCCTGTAAGCTGGGTATTGGTTGCGCTTTAAAGTTTGCAAAGTGCCTCTCCGGTCAATCATGGCGCCTAAAAAGCCATTTGTATATCATAATTCCTATACAACACTCTCACAGAGGAATTTATTATATTTGCCCTTATGGATAATCCGAATTTTGAAGACACCCCCCGTGGACGGCAACTCCAGGCATTCAACCGTGTGCTGGACGTAATGGATGAACTCCGCGAAAAATGCCCCTGGGACAAGAAGCAGACAATCGAAAGCTTACGCCACCTTACCATTGAGGAAACATATGAACTTTCTGATGCTATCATCCGCCAGGATTTGCCGGAGATAAAGAAAGAAATTGGAGACATTATGCTCCACATGGTGTTTTATGCCAAAATCGCCTCTGAGCAGGACCACTTCGACATAGCCGATGTACTTAATTCTCTTTGCGAGAAACTCATTTTCCGCCACCCACATATCTACGGCGATGCGACAGCCAACACAGAAGAGGAGGTAAAACAAAACTGGGAGCGCCTCAAGCTAAAGGAAGGCAACAAGTCTGTACTTGGTGGCGTGCCCACATCGCTTCCGGCATTGGTTAAAGCCATGCGCATACAGGAGAAAGCCCGTGGTGCCGGGTTTGACTGGGATGACAAGACACAGGTATGGGAAAAGGTACAAGAGGAACTAAATGAGTTCGAATCAGAGTTTAACATACTGGACACCAGCAAAATAGACCACCGAAAGGCAACAGATGAGTTTGGCGATCTGTTGTTCTCGCTCATTAATTTTGCCCGTTTCATAGAGATCAATCCGGAGGAAGCTCTGGAGAAAACGAACCTGAAATTTATTGACCGGTTCCAGTACATTGAACAAGAGGCGGCCAAAGCAGGCAAAAGACTACAGGACATGACCCTAAAAGAGATGGATTTTTACTGGAACGAATCAAAAAAAAGGTAGGCATACATACAAATTCGCGTTTGATCCAGTATATTTAAGCCTTTATTCGCCACAATCGCCCACCAAACAAGCTTAACGCAGATTTCGATCATTAATTTAAGCAGTCTGGATGGCATGTTCCTTTCACGTTGCTATTGCCGGCTCTCGTAGCCAAGACGGTTCGCCCAGCTTTACATGTTACCTTATCAGCATCATCTCGTATGACGATAGGCATATGACATCGGCCGGCCAGATCGCTCTTTTTGCGATTACTTCGCGTGAAACAGAATAATGGACGAGAGCAAAGTTTAAACTTTGATAAAAATCAAAAATAAAATATATTTGTAAAGGCCAATTTTTCGTCTCAAATGCTCTACCGGAAAATTGATTTTAAAAAGACTATTAGGTATTACGGATAGAATTTTGAAAATTTAAAGCTTCAAAGCATTTGAAAATTGAAGAAAAAGCAGAAATTGCAAAACCATATAAGAACTAAATCCGAAACAATTACATTCTTATATTACACAAACATATATTACACAAACATTTTTATTACAACACAAACAGCTAAACTTTAAACTTTTAAACAAAATGGAAAAAAAGACTGCAGTAGTGAGCAAAGATGCTAATGTAGAAAAGAAGAGCGGTACCACATCCTCTTTATTTGCCACTATCGTAATTCCGGTAGCATTCATTGCGTGTGTACTTATCTATATGTTCGTATTTGGCAACCCTGCCAACTTTGAAGGCGGCGACAACGCGAACCATCCACTTCCTGAGAACTACTTGGGTATCGTATACAAAGGTGGTTGGGTAGTGCCTATCCTATTGACATTGGTGTTATTGGTATTCATTTTCTCAATTGAGCGCTCTTTGACTATCAGCAAAGCAAAAGGAAAGAAGAACATTGCCAACTTCGTTCGCTCTATTTCTCAGAAACTGAACCAGCGTGACATCAACGGCGCTATCGCTGCCTGCGACGCACAGCAGGGTTCTGTTGCCAACGTGGTGAAGTCTGGATTGATCAAGTACAAGGAGATGCTTCACGAGCCAGAATTGCTGAAGGCTGAGAAAGTAGCCGCTATTCAGAAAGAAATTGAAGAGTCTACATCACTGGAGCTTCCAATGCTGGAGAAAAACCTGGTGATTATCTCAACAATTGCTTCGATCTCTACACTGACTGGTTTGATCGGTACGGTACTAGGTATGGTGAAGGCGTTCTCGGCTCTTGCAACTGCAGGTTCTCCAGACGCAGTAGCTCTTGCAAACGGTATCTCTGAGGCCCTTATCAACACGGCTCTTGGTGTAACTGGTTCTGCAATCGCGATCATTGCCTATAACTTCTTTACTAGCAAGATTGACGAGTTGACTTACAGCATTGACGAGGCTGGCTTCAGCATCATCTCTACTTTTGCTTCGCAGCACGAAACTGCAGCAAACACGGTAAGACCGCATACAACTATCTAATCGCTATAACCCAAGAAAATGCCTAAAGTAAAAGTAAAAAGAACCAAACCTACGTTGGACATGACGCCAATGGTGGACTTGGCCTTCTTGCTGGTTACTTTCTTTATGTTGACAACAAAGTTTGCTCCTGAAGAGGCGGTGGTTGTAGATACTCCATCCTCTGTATCAGAGATCAAGCTTCCAGACACCAACATCATCACCATTACGGTTGACAAAGACAATCGGGTGTTCTTCGGTGTTGACGGTCAGGGAACTAAAGAATCGTTACTCGACAAGATGTCAGCTAAGTACGGCGTTAGTTTCACGGAGGAAGAAAAAAAGACCTTCTCTCTGCTAACTAACTTCGGCGTTCCGGTGAACCAATTGAAGTCTTACTTGTCTATGGAGCCAAATGCCCGTAAAGAAGTAAACCAGCCAGGTATACCGGTAGACTCTGCCAGAAATGAACTGGGTGACTGGGTGCACCAGACACGTCTTACAAACCCGAAAGTGGCTATCGCCATTAAAGGTGACGTGGATGTAGATTACAGTGTGGTGCAGAAGGTTATACAGACGCTACAGGACAGAAAGATAAACAGGTTCAACCTGGTTACCGATATGGAAAATAGACCTACTAACCTATAAAAGAAAGGAGCTAAGAAATGGCAGAAGTACAAGAAAAAGCCGACTCCGGTAAAGGTGGTAAGAAAAGATCCAAGAAGATGTCTGTCCACCTGGACATGACACCAATGGTAGACCTTGCGTTTCTTCTATTGACGTTCTTCATGCTTACTACCACGTTCAGCAAGCCACAGACCATGGAAATAAACATGCCTGTGAAGCCGGACAACCCTGATGAGCAAATTGCTTTGAAGGCAAGTAATGCCATGACGATTATCCTGGGTGAGAATGACAACCTGTACTATTATTTCGGTCTTGGCGACCCAGCTGAGAATCCGGAGGTGCTGAAGTCAGATTACTCGGCAAACGGAATCAGAAAAGTTTTAATCTCGCCAAAAGTTCGTGGCAACGATAAGATGACAGTTCTGGTAAAGCCAATGGAGAAGTCGCGCTACAAGAACGTAGTTGACATTTTGGATGAATTGAAAATCACTGACACTAATCGCTTTGCAATTGTTGAAGTATCTGACAATGACAAAGAATTGGTTAAGAGTAAATTTGGAGAGTAATACATGGAAACTAGTAAGTTAGAAAAAGCATCGCTCGACGACATCGTCTTTGCCGGACGAAACCGGGCGTATGGCGCCTACCTACTACGTCAACTGTACAATAAGCACGTTACTACGGCAGCTATTATAGCTATCGGCATCTTCGCCCTTTTGATAAGCATCCCTTTGATTGGACGCCTGCTGGAGGATGAAGAGGAAGTAGTGCCGGTTGAGCGAATTGTTACAGAGGTAGAGTTAGCCCCACCACCACCAATTGATGAAGCTACGCCGCCGCCGCCGCCGCCGCCACCAGATCTTCCGCCACCACCACCACCAGTGCGTGCACAGGTAAAGTTTACGCCTCCTGTTGTGAAGCGTGACGCAGAAGTTGTGGAAGAAGAGAAAGTGCCTGATCAGAAAGAACTCGAAGACATAGATATCGGAACCAAAACGGTAGAAGGTGTTAAAGGAGCTCCACTTGATTTGGGCAATA
The DNA here is from genome assembly GCF_014773225.1 of Pontibacter aquaedesilientis. Lineage (GTDB taxonomy): Bacteria > Bacteroidota > Bacteroidia > Cytophagales > Hymenobacteraceae > Pontibacter > Pontibacter aquaedesilientis. Next base: position 82,470 of record NZ_JACXAJ010000009.1, read on the forward strand.
TCGACGGTACAAGTGATGTTGTTGCGGAAGTAGTAGAGGAGAAGCCATATACTTACGTTGAGCAAATGCCTGAATTCCCAGGCGGTGAAAGCGAAATGTTAAAGTACCTTGGTAAAAACATCCGCTACCCAGCAGCCGCACAGCGTGCCGGAGTAGAAGGCTTGGTAGTTCTTTCGTTCGTTGTAAGCCGTACAGGCGAAATTTCTGAGATACAGGTTGTGAAAAGCTTGGGCTCAGGTACTGACGAAGAAGCAATGCGCGTTGTGAAGACAATGCCAAAATGGTCGCCAGGCAAGCAAAATGGCAGAACGGTACCAGTTCGCTATACACTGCCAGTGCGATTCGCTATCAAGTAATCACACATCATGCTAAATAAAAAAAGGCCCTGCTAGTCAGGGCCTTTTTTTTTTGTGGTTGATCCTAGCTTAAACAGAATCACAAAAGCAAAAGTATAGCAGCATACATAGATCTTAAAGAATCATACAGGCACAAAACTGTTAAAGAAAAATTATTCGAAAAATTTTATGGAAAAAGTGCTGAGGGGTCATCATGAATAAAAGCGCATTAAGTGATGCGTAATGTTCACCTCAAAACACGAAGTACCATGAAAGAGAGCTATTTATTCGACATGTCTTTCAACAACATCATATTTGAAAGACGAAATCAGGCATATGGGGCATATGAATTGCGCAGGGCCTATGGTAAACACGTTGTATTAGCAGCCACTCTGGCAACAACAGTATTTCTTAGTGGATTGGGTTGGCCACTATTAAAACAAAGCAATGCAACTGTGGAGGGTCCTGTTGCCAAGAATACTAACAAGGACAAGATTACCATAATAGATGCAGACCGGATCTTTCCACCTCCCCCGAAGATGGAAAGCACGCCTCCGACTCCTATTGTAGAGCCTCACCAAGAAAAGGTAAAAACTGTAGCACATGTTGCCACCAAAGTGGTATCCAATGACCACCCGGATGACACTAGAGAGGTGCCAACAGTGGAGCAGCTAAGAGGGGCTATTATTGGCACACGAAACCAGGAAGGTGAACAGGCCCAAAACCCAAACTTAACAGGTATAGACCCCTCGACTAGTAACAGTGGAAATGGAACTGGCGAAGTCAATACCAATAGCGTCTATGAGTTTGTAGCTGACATGCCATATTTCGAGGGTGGTGAGGAAGGACTGCTTCGCTACATCAGTCGAAAGATAAAATACCCGAGGCAAGCTGTCAATGAAAATATTGAAGGTGTGGTTATACTAAGTTTCGTCGTGAACCGAACAGGCCATATTACTGACGCAACAATTCTGAAAGGACTCGGTTTTGGAACTGACGAAGAAGCCCTGCGGGTTATAAATGAAATGCCACCGTGGACACCAGGCAGACAGAACGGAAAACCTGTAGCGGTCAGGTATACGCTCCCAATAAGATTCAGCATGAAACGATAAGCAAGTGAATATAGTATAAAGCAGAAGCCAATCTGTATATAGAAAAGCTTCTGCTTTAATTTTTGAAGTTTATACGTTAAATTTAAGGCAACATATATAGCTAAAATCATTTATGCTCAGATCAGATAGGGAACGTGAAAAGCCAACGGTAGCTTTCTTCAATAAGTTTGCACGCTACTTTGGCATGCTCATGACATTAATTTATGTAGCACTCGGCCTATTTATCATTTTCATGGATGCCGAAACCTATAACCTGGATATGCCGGAGACCGCACGCGTCTTATTTGGAGGAACACTGATATTGTATGGAATTGTTAGATTTGTGAGAGCATATCAGCTAAATTCCAGATCTAAGCGTAACAGACACCATGATTAAAGCAGCAAAAACCCTTGTGGTGTTCTCCCTTACTGCTCTTGCAGCATGCGGAGGAGATCCAGAAACTAGCCGGGATACATCTACTACAGGCACGATCAGTATCAGTGTGGATGAAACCTTCAAACCTATTATTGAAAGTCAGGTCAGTACCTTTGAAGGCATATACAAGTATGCCAACATAGAGGATCATTACAAAACAGAGGGTGCTGTATTCAGAGACCTACTCGACGACAGCACCAGAGTCGCAATTGTATCCCGCAAACTTACAGATAACGAAAAAGCAGTATTTGATCAGCGCAAGCTGACGCCTAGGTATACCAAAATCGCGATTGACGCCGTTGCCCTAATTGTAAACAGTAATAACCGTGATACGCTCCTCACCATGAATCAGGTGCGTGACATTTTCACAGGCAAAATATCGAATTGGAAGCAGTTAAATTCCGAAAGCAAACTTAGGGATATAGCCATCGTGTTTGACAATAATAATTCAAGTACGGCCCGTTATGTGCGGGACACACTCATGGCAGGCCAACCATTACCAAAAGGCACTGCTGCCAGCAACTCACATGCGGCTCTGATTGACTATGTGGCTAAGAACGAAAACGCAATTGGTGTGATCGGTGTAAATTGGATAAGCGACCGGGATGACACAACATCACTTAACTTTTTAGGGAAAATAAAAGTAGTAGGTCTAAGCTCAGAAGAAAACCCGATAACTACTGACAGTTACTTCCAACCCTACCAAGCTTATATAGCACAGGGTGAATACCCGTTAAGAAGATTTCTGTATATCATTAGTACTGAGGGCCGTGCAGGACTTGGCACAGGTTTTGCTTCTTATGTAGCCAGTGACAAAGGCCAGCGTATAATACTGAAATCAGGACTTGTGCCTGCCACAATGCCGGTTCGTATTGTAGGTTTTAACAACAAGGCTAGAAAATTCAGACAAGAGTAACCAAAGACAATAATAACACAAACTAAACTTAATTAACAATGACAAATAATTGGAAATATGCTTTACTGATTGCTGCTATGTTCCCAACTGCTGCTGCTTTTGCGCAGTCTGGCGACCAGGGCAGAAGAGCTGTAGACCTAGAGCGCTATCAGGAAGCTAAATCTGTTTATAAATCACAGCTAAATAACAAAAACGCCGATAATGCTTATTTCGGATTAGGTGATATATACCTCCGCACTGAAAAATTAGACTCAGCTGCTTATTACTTTAATCAGGGCTTAGCCAAGAACTCTAAGTCTGCCATCAATATGGTAGGATTGGGCAAAATTGAGCTCGAGAAAGGTAACAAAGCTGCTGCTGAGAAACATTTCGCGGATGCCGCCAAGAGAGGCAAAAAAGACGCTTATGTGCGCGCCATGATTGCCGAAGCTTACATTAATCAACCTGAGGCTTCGGAGCAGGATCTTAACAAAGCAATTGAGCATTTGAAAGAAGCGGCCAGCCGCGATAAAAATAATGCCATGATCCATGTATTAATGGGTGATGCTTATTTGAAAATGAAAAATGGTGGCCAGGCAATGAGCAGTTTCGATCGCGCTATTCAGCTGGATGCTAAGTCTGCTCTAGCACATTTAAAGAGAGGCCAGCTTTATACTAGCTCACGTAACTACAACGAAGCAGAAGAGGCCTACAAAAAAGCCATTGAGATTGACCCAAAATTCGCCCCTGCGTACCGTGACCTTGGTGAGCTTTACTACTTCGCTGGCCAATACGACAGAGCGTTGTCTACCTTTAAGCAGTACGTTGATATGTCTGAGAACACTCCGGCTACCCGTGCTAAGTATGCGTCATTCCTTTTCCTGACCAAGGACTATGAAGGGACTCTTAGAGAGGTGCAGGAAGTTCTGAAGACAGATCCTAACAACAAGACGATGAACCGTCTGTTAGCATACTCATACCTGGAACTTGGGAAGCCTGAAGAAGCTCTTAAGGCCATGGAGAATTACTTGAGCAAGGTTGACCAGAGCAACATGATTGCCAGTGATTATGAGTATTATGGTAAAATCTTAGGCAGAAACAATCAGCCAGCTAAGGCCATTGAGAATCTGGAAAAAGCTCTGGCCATGGACCCAAGCAAGCCGGAGTTATACTACGATCTGGCCAACCAGTATGCACGTGAGCAGAAGTTTGATAAAGCGGTTGAGGTATATACCAGAAAACAAGAGAAGCTGGGTACTTCAAATACAGATTATTTCCACTTAGGAAATGCTTATATGATGGCTGAGAAGTTTGATAAGGCAGATGAGACTTACAAAAAGATCACAGATGCTAACCCAACTTATGCCTATGCTCATATCTGGAGAGCCCGTGCTCAGTCCAACCTGGACCCTGAGACAGAAAAAGGTCTGGCAAAACCGCATTATGAAGAATTCATTAAGCTTACTAATGGTGAGAAAGATAAGTATAAGAAAGAGCTAATTGAAGCCAATACTTATTTAGGTTACTATTACTACCTGAAAGGTGAACGCGACAATGCCGTTAAGTACTGGACTGAGGTAAAAACACTTGATCCAACAAACGCACAGGCTGAAACAGCCTTGGCTGAAATCAACAGAACCAGTGCTCCTAAGAAAAAACGTTAGTAGCAAGGTTTCATAAAAGAAATGGCCCGCTTCAAATGAAGCGGGCCATTTCTTTTATGAACTTATCCATTCCAGAAACTCAGTACATAGTTACTGATTCTCATAAAGAGCCCATTTATCCAGGGCATTCTGGAAGTCGGTGGGTAGCTCAGTACTAAACTGCACAAACTCCTTCGTCACGGGATGTTTAAAGCCTAATGATTTGGCGTGTAGGGCTTGTCTGGGGATTATCTTAAACGCGTTCTCTACGAAAGTCTTATAGGAGCCCGTTGGCATGCCTTGAAGTATTTTATCGCCTCCATAGGTTGCATCTGAAAACAATGGATGTCCAATATGCTTCATATGCGCCCTAATCTGGTGTGTTCGTCCAGTCTCCAGGTTACACTGCACTAAGGATACATATTTGAACCTACGCAACACCTTGTAGTGCGTAACTGCGTGTTTGCCATACTCGCCCCCAGGGTAAACAGACATCACGCGTCTATCTTTTGCGCTCCGCCCCACATGGCCCACGATTGTACCTTCATCTTGTTTTGGAACACCCCATACCAAGGCATAGTAGGTGCGTTCAATCGTATGCTTAAAAAACTGCTTCGCCAAATAGGCCATACTATACTCAGATTTGGCAATTACAAGCAGCCCAGAGGTATCTTTGTCGATGCGGTGTACTAACCCAGGCCTGCCTTCCCCATTCCGTGCTGTAGGCAAATTCTGAAGATAATAGGTCAGCGCATTGACAAGCGTACCTGTCCAGTTGTTGTAGGCAGGGTGCACGACCATACCTGCTTCTTTGTTCACAATAAGCAGTTCATCGTCTTCATACAGGATATCCAACGGAATATCTTCCGGCACAATATCGGTATCGCGGGGAGGATTGGCTAGCGTAATCGTTATTATATCCAGCGGCTTTACTTTGTAGCTAACCTTCACTGGTTTCTGATTCACCTGCACAGACTCTGAGCGTATAGCACCCTGTAGTTTGTTCCGGGTTACGTTAGGCAAACGATCCATCAGAAACTTGTCTATGCGAAGCAGCGCCTGGCCTTTATCCACCACTATGCGATGGTGCTCATATAATTCGTCCGAGTCTTCTATACTGTCCTGCTCTTCTTCTTCAAAGTCAATCACGGTATACTAGCTTTAGGTATAAACAAAAAGAAAGCCGAGGTATAGAACATCGGCTTTCCTGAACTCACTAAGGAGTACTTCTTATTTTTTCTTCTTGGCTGGAGTCGTAGCTGCTGGCTTCGCGGCAGGCTTCTGCTGCTGTGGCTGAGTTTGCTGGGCAGCAGCTGGCTGCTTCGCAGGGTCTACGCCAAGCTTCTTAAATACCAGGTTGTTGATGTTACCGCTGTCAGGACCTTCCAGAATAGCCTGCTCGCTTAGGATGTACAAGTAGCCGTTCTCTTTTGCTACTTCTTTGATCGCATTCTCAATCTTTACCAAAACAGGCTGAATAAGAGACTGCTCTTTCTCGCGAAGTGACATCTGGGCATCGTACTGGAACTTCTGAATAGACTGCTCCAGGTTTACCAACTCACGCTCTTTGTCTTCGCGAACAACTTTATCCATTGTGGTGGCACCTTTCTGGTAAGCCTGAAGCTTTGTGTTATACTCGTTTTCTTTTGAAGCAAACTGCTCCTGTAGCTTTTGGCCATATGTTTCGAGCTCTTTCTGCATTGCTGTTCTTTCAGGCATTTTGCTCAGGATCTCTTCTACGTTAGCAAAACCGATTTTAACAGCCTGATCATTTGTTTGAGCAAATGACGCGAAGCTAATAAGTAAAAACGCTGCTACTAAAGTTTTGATTTTGTTCATGATTGGATGGTTAATTTGTGATTCTTGTAGTTTAGTTGTTAGACTTCTTTTTGGCAGGCTGCGTCTTTTGCCTGTTTTGCTGTGTCTGGTTCTGGCCTTCCTCACTTTCTATACCTGTTTCAGGAAGGTTTGCGGGATCATCCACAATGGCATCAGCCGGACGTTTGCCAGGCATGTTTTGTTTATCGGTGGCTAATCCAAGTTCCTCCAGCACATACTCCGTGTAATCATGCACCGGGTTGGTATAGATCATTACCAGATCACCTGACTTGTCGAATACTATTTGAAGGCCTTTTGCCTTTGCTACTTTTTCGACAGCAGTGAATACTTCATCCTGAATAGGCCGTATCAGGTCCTGGCGACGCTTGAACATCATTCCTTCGAATCCGAATATCTTGCGCTGGTAATCCCTGACCTCATTTTCCTTGCGTGTTACATCGGCCTGACGTTTTTGCTTCATCACGTCAGTAAGCAGCACCTCCTCGGCTTTGTAGTCCTGCTTCATCTTTTCTACAGCCTGATACATACCCTCTATTTCTTTCTGCCACGCTTCGCTATGCTTGTCCAACTCAGCCTGCGCCTTGGCATAAGCCGGCATTTTACTCAGGATAAAGTTAGAATCAATATAGCCAAACTTCTGCGCCTGCGAAACAGTCGAAAGCAAAAAGCCCGCTAAAAAGATGAACAAAAACTTTTTCATACTAATTCCTTATCGTAACTGCTGTCCGATCATGAAGTGGAACTGTCCTCGTTTTGCATTTGGCTGACCAGGCAGATCGTCGAATCTCCAGCCATAGTCGAATCCAAGCAAACCAAACGCAGCCATAAAGATTCGCACACCCACACCGCCTGAACGGTAGAGCCTGAATGGATTGTAGCGGTCATATGAACCAAAATTATTACCTGCCTCCAGAAACGCGAGACCATAAATGGTAGCACCCGGATTTGGCGAGATCAATTGTCTGGCTTCCAACACGAATTTGTTATAAGCTATACCTCCTGTACTGGCCAATGTCGGATCAGCAGTATCAATCACGCTCTCATCATCATAGCCACGAAGACCGATATAGTCCGTTCCCACAAATATATTCTGCCCACCCAAGCCAGAACCGCCTAGCCTGAATCGCTCAAACGGGCCGATACTTGTCTTTGAGCTATACTTACCCAGGAAACCGAAGTGTGCTCTTGTGTTTAATACCAAATTTCCTGCCAAATTCATGAACCATGATGCATCGAACATCCATTTGTTGAATTCCACATACTCATAGTTGTTTCTTTTCTCTGTGAACAACGAGTATGGTGGCGTTAGATTTACACTTAACGAGATTTGAGAACCCCTTCTCGGGAAAGTTGGATTGTCGATGCTGACACGAGCCAGGGTGTTATTGAGCGAAATGCTATTGGAACTACCATTGTCAAAATCGCCAAACAGTCTGAAGTTTTTCAAGGTATAGCGATTATACCCAAGCGAGTGACTTAACTGGAAGAAGTTATCCGGCCACTGCAATCGACGACCTAAACTAACAGACGCACCATCTACATTCAGGCGGCTGTCAATTTCAGATCTGCTGTCGCGACGTATTGTCTTGAATAAGCTAACTGTTAAGGCGTTCGGCTTGCGGCCTCCCAACCATGGCTCAGTAAACGAAAGTGAGTAGGACTGGTAGAACTTACCGTTCGCCTGTACGTTCAGTGCCAGACGCTGCCCGTCGCCGCTTGGCAATGGCCTCCACTCCGACAGGTTAAAGAGTTTGCGGGTAGAAAAGTTATTCAACGTAAGGCCAACTGTACCTACAGCCCCGATCGGTCCACCCCAACCACCAGACAAGCTGATCTGGTCATTCGGACGCTCTGAAACAGTGTAATTGATATCCACAGTTCCTTCCGCAGGGTTAGGGATTGGGTTCAAACCGATCGTCTCAGGGTCGAAGTAACCTAGATTGGCCAATTCGTTTCTGGAGCGAATCAGGTCTTCGCGACTATACTTCTGCCCTGGCAAAGTACGGATTTCGCGAAGCACTACATGGTCGCTCGTTTTGGTGTTACCGGTCACGTTTACTTTGCTGATCGTAGCCTGCGGCCCTTCCGATACGCGCATTTCGATATCAATGGAGTCACCTTCTACCTTTACCTCTACCGGGTCGATGTTAAAGAACAGGTAACCATCGTTTTGGTACAAAGCTGACACATCCACACCAGCTGGGTTGTAGTTTAATCGCTTATCAAGTTCCTGCTTATTGTAGACATCGCCTTTTTCTATACCTAGCACACGTGTGAGGTATGCATCGTCATAGAGGTAGTTACCGTTCCAGGAGATATTTCGGTAATAATAGCGGTCGCCTTCATCCACTGTAATGCGTACTGCCAGTCTGTCTTCACTGATATTATACACCGTGTCCGAAACGATTACTGCATCGCGGTAGCCTTCGGTACTGTAAAAGTCCAGCAACAGCTGTTTGTCATTCTCATACTCTGAGCGCTGGAACTTAGAAGAGGTGAATATTTTGTAATAGCGCTTTTCCTTCGTTTTCTTGAGCTGACGGCGCAGCTTCTTGTCGGTAAAGGCCTCATTTCCCTCAAACGCGATCTCGGCGATCTTTACTTTGTCGCCTTTGTCGATATTGATGTTAAGTACCACGCTGTTAGGAAGCAGCGAGTCTGGCTTCTGAACAATGTTGATCTTCGCATTCAGGTAGCTTTTCTCAGCGTAATATTTGCGTATTACATTTCGGGTGCTGCTTAGAACGGCATCCGTCACTACTTTGCCTCTGATCAGGTTAATCTTTTCACGCAGGGCATCCTGCTGGGTCTTATTAATGCCAGAGAACTCAAAGCGAGACAGGCGGGGACGCTCCTTCAGGTCGAAGTTCAGAAAAATCTGGTTGCCCTCGACACGGGTCACGTATACGTCTACATCGCCCAGTATACCCTGATCCCAGAGTTTCTGTATAGCGCGGCTGATGTCCTCTCCAGGCACTGTTATCTCGTCTCCTACTTTCAGACCGGTAACGGCCGTAAGCGAGGCAGGATCCAGGAATTTGATACCGGTAAACTCAATGCCCCCGAGGCGGTACTGCTTAGGCTGTGCGTAGTCTACTGTATTGTTCTGTTGGGGATTTTTTAGAACCTGTGAAGAAGCTGTGCCTGTAATTAGCAGAAACACAAGCACCCAAATGCATCTTGTCATTAATCTGTTCACTTTGTTAGTTGTTCACTTGTCTTGCCAAAACGGCGTTCCCTGCTCTGGTAGGATACAATGGCCTCGTACAGATGCTCCTTCCGGAAATCGGGCCAAAGCAGTTCTGTAATGTATAGCTCCGTATAAGCTAGTTGCCACAATAAGAAATTACTGATCCGCTGCTCTCCGCTCGTACGAATCAACAACTCAGGGTCTGGCATTCCGGCGGTGGAAAGATACTCTCTTATAGTTGCTTCATCTATCGCTTCAGGGGCTATAGTTCCATGACCCACATTGGCGGCTATACGTTGCATAGCCTGCGTAATATCCCAGCGGCCACTGTAACTCAAGGCTACCACTAAGGTCATGCGGGTATTTCCTTTGGTCATTTCCATCGCCTCCAAAAGCTCTCGTTGGCAGGCAGCTGGCAGACTGTTCGTGTTTCCTATTGTCTGGAGACGGATGTTATTCTTGTTAAGCGTAGCTGTTTCTTTTCTGATCGTTGAAACCAGCAGTTGCATCAGCGCCGACACTTCTGTTTCTGGTCTTGACCAGTTTTCAGTAGAAAAGGCATATAGGGTCAGGTACTCCACACCCAGTTCAGCGGCAGCTTCTACCGTTTCACGCACTGCCGTGATAGCGTTCTGATGGCCGAATATCCGTAAGCCGCCCCTCTTCTTTGCCCAACGTCCATTTCCGTCCATGATAACGGCAATATGCTTTGGCAAATTGTCTAAATCTACTTGTTCCCTAATATTCATTAAACCACAATTTCCTTGCAAGTTACAAAAAGCAAGATAATTTAATGAAATTTTAGCTTGTTAATCTAACACACCGGCTTTGCGCTTGTACACAGGGGGGCAATTAATTCGGTAGAAGGTATAAGATAGGTTGATTCCGTTATAGAAGTACATGTCCTTGTTAAAGGGATTGGCGACACTCAGATCGTCATCTTCGTTCAGGTAATCGATTACGTCGTTGAACATTTTGCGGGCGCCAAACTCTAGACCGAGGTTCCATTGCTTGCTCAGCGCATATTTCACACCTACTCCAAATGGCACCGCTACCGTAAACTTGTTATCAAATGCTTCCAGTATATCACCCTCACGTGACAGTTGGTGATTGTAGTTAAGCAAGGCCACGCCGGCGAAGAAATAGGGGGAAACACGATGAGGCTGTCGTATATCGGCATAATAGTCCAGGAAATTGTATTCCATTCCTAGTGAAAACTCGATCATACTCAGCTTTAGGTCCATGTTACGCCAATCATGATACGGCAGTTCCTGCGACTCGTCCTTGAAGGCCTTATCGTTGAAGATGCGGTGGCTTCCCATGAGAGCAGCTTTGAGAGAAAGAGGCGCCGAAATGTTATGGCGATAAAAGACGGTCATGGCAGGCTGATTATTCAAAAATCTATAATTGGGAGATATTTCCCCTTTATAGTTGGCCCCGCCTATACCTATACCAATCTCGCTGGTGGTGATAGGTTTTATTTGCTGTAGCTGTGCGTACGCAGCGCTATTAAAAAAAGCACTCCCTATTTGCAAAATAAGACAAATAAGGAGCGCCTGCTTAATCGTATTGAAAATCATGTGTACCAATTTCGGAGTTTAGGTGAACAACGAACCGCTCTCCGATCTATTATCTAAACTTCGGACTTCTTACGCGTGGTGACAGAATATAGTTCAGTCCAAGGCTTGTCTGGATGTACCAATCGTTGTCAGAGCTGTTGCCTCTTGTGCGGTTGTTGTTCGTACCGTATTTTGGCAATCGGGAGTAGCCAGACGGATCTTTTACCAGTTCGCTGTTGAAACCAGCCTCAGCGCTTCTGTCAGAGAAAATTACAGAGGCATTGCGGTTGCTGCTTCTGTTGCCTTCGCTCAAGAGGTCGCTTTTGTTCACGTGCGCTGTGCTCACATCGTCCAGATAATCCGTGAAGGTCGCTCTCCAGCCCATTTCGAAGCTGAAGTCCCAGTTTCTGTCTAGCTTATATCTTACTCCAAGTCCAAAAGGAATGGCTATCTGAATGCGCTTGTACGGGTCGCTTACAGTGCCTTCTACATCCAGATACTGGCCTTCTGTACCGAGCGGCTGCAAGGCATACCAACCTGTGGCAATGTCAAGGTCAGGGCTCAAGCCCGGATGTGAGCCATTCTCATAATAGGCTTTTGGATTATGATGAAACACAGCGATACCGGCGTAGGCATAAGGAACAAAGTCCGGGCGACGACGGTAATAGTGACGGTTCTCAAAAAGGTCGATGATGGCTACGGCACTCAACTCTTTGATGTCGTTTCTGAAAGAGAGGTTTCTTCTGTAGCGGCCCATGTTTTCTCCCTCATCAGGACCAGCGGCCTTGGCGTCGTCGCCAGCAATGCGGTTCCACTGAAAAGAATAACGGGAAGAAACTCGAGGGAAGTGGCGAAAGGTATAATTTATACCCACGCTCGGTCGTGTCGACTTGAGGCGCATACTGGTAAAGTCTGCCTGAGGAACTAGATCCCCAAAGTAGTTAGATGCGCCAAGCGTCACCCCTACGGTAGCATACCTCTTACGCTTTGTAAAACGCTGAGCTTCAGCCTCTGTGGAGACTACAGCAAATGAGACCGCAAGCAATAATAAGAGAGTAACAAATTTCTTCATAGCGAAACAATTTCTTTTTAAGCGCATTACAACAGGCTTATACCTCTGCCAAAATAAACGTCCGAGACAAAAATAGGGATTATTTGTTGGTATAAAAATATGTATATCAAATATTAAATATAATTTATCTGAAAATAATATTACGTTTATCCAATCCCCAGTTCAACTTACCCCTTAGTGTGGTCAGAAAGTTAACGTGGTGCAGTTTCACCAACCTGGCAACAAAATTTTCTCTGCGTACTGCAATCTGAACCGCCATGTCTACAGGCATAGACCTCGAATCGAGGGAGGCAAGGTAAGTGCTGCTGCGGCCTTCCACCTCAAAAGAGATCACGCTCTTGTCAGACACGATCATGGGCCGCACATTCAAATTATGGGGACATACGGGTGAAATAACGAAATTGTTGGTCTGTGGCAGCACCAGTGGACCACCGCAGCTAAGCGAATAGCCTGTCGACCCGGTAGGGGTCGCGACCACAAGCCCATCGGCCCAGTACGTGTTCAAATACTCACCATCTATATACGCATGGACGGCTATCATGGCCGATGAATCCCGCTTCAGAAGGCTAAACTCATTCAATCCGAAGTTGATGCCATCAAATATCTCCTGATCGGAGTCTACTCGAATCAATGCCCGGTCGTCCAACGTGTAATGTCCTTTGAAAAGAGCGTCCAGCGCCAGGTTGATGCTGTCGTGGGCAATGGTCGCCAAGAATCCGAGCCGCCCGGTGTTGATGCCCAGTATCGGAATCTGCAGTGCCCCTACGTAAGTCACCGTGTCTAACAGGGTGCCATCTCCGCCAATGCTCAGCACAAAATCCACCCCATCCAAACTGTCGCCCCGGTTAAAGACAGGTATACCGGCAGGCAAATTGATCCTGTTCTGAAGAAACAGGCTGAAGTGCTCTACTACGATTACCTCGGCGTCTCGGCGATGCAGCTCGTCAAACAGGTTCTGTATAAAGGGACCGTATTCCTCATCAAAGGGCTTGCCTAATATAGCTATTTTCATATATTTTATCTGCTTAAAAAGGGAACCGACCGCTCAGGTAAAACCCTTTGGTGCCTTCCCGGTTGATGGCATACTCGGCTCTAAACACAAAATCATAAAATGTAACCAGATGCAGCCCGGCTCCCGCGCCCAACAGAAGCCTGTTGGATAATGGGTTGCCTTCTTCGAAAACATCATCCACCACATAGCCGGCATCTGTGAAGGCATTGGCATACAAAGCGACAGGTATCTTATTGAACTTAGGACTCTTGATAAATTTCAGGTGAAGGCCATCTAACTGAAGCAACTCCCGTGTCAGGCCCTGTTTAAGAAGTGCGAAGTGCTGCCCTCCCACCACATTCAGTTCATAACCTCTTACCGAAGACCGGAATCCCAGCGCCACGTTATCGGCATAGGCATAGCGCCCCGAAAGCCGGGTTTGTGCCTCGCCACCCACAAAATAATAATATTTACCGGCTACGTGGCGATAGTCCACATACTTAGCCCGCAAGGTCGTCATGGGTGCTCCACTGCCTCCTATAAAAAAGGTCTGGGCCGCCGTCGCTTCAAAATAGCTTCCCGTGAGGGGGTAGACAAAGGAGTTGCGCAGGTTCACCACCTTAGAAAGTTCCACACGCAGGTATTGCCTTTCCTGAGCGCTGTAGTTATAGTAGTCTGGGTTGAGCAACAATACTGTATCCGACACTTGCTCCTGCACATAAGTTAGCCGCAACCCCTCCTGTCGCTGCACACTCTGCCGGTGTATAAGACCAACGGTAAGCAATGTGCGCTGGATGGGCACACCCTGATCCTGCACAAGAAAGCGCTGCCGATTGCTCAGCGTACGGTAGTCAATGGCCCTGCTGCGATAGTCTGCCACTCCTACGTCCAGGCCCAGCCTGTGACGACGGCTAATGTAGGGCACCCGGTACACAAATTCAAGCCGCTTGTTAAACCCTTGCTGCAGGCGGAGCCGAACTTCCTCATTGCGCCCCCTGAAATTACGACGGATCAGGTTAATGCCATAATCCACGCGCCCCCAGTCTCTGCGCTCTAGCCAGGCATTAAAGTTACGGTCGGCCAGGTCGAAAATAGGTATCGGGTACAGGTACCAGCGCTCCTGTAAGGTATAGCGTACGGTTACTCTCCCTTCGTGGCAGGTATAGGTATAGCCGACTTCATGAAAAAGACGCAGATTATAGAGCCGTTTTCGGTTTTCTTCCAGTCGCTGCTCCAACGTATGACTTTGCAGCGTATCGCCAGGGGCGATATTCAACTCAAAGAGCAGCATACGGGCCTTGCTGGCCTCGTTGCCTACAAAGTTGACACTATCGATGGTAACGACGACCGTATCGCAGGGCTGGGCCGCCGAAGCGTAGCTCAGTAAGGCAAAGAGTAGAAAAATGGCAACACGAAGCAGCACTGCCGAGGTCAAATATCCAGGTATTTGAAAAGCATATCCAGGCGATCGCGGCCCACATCGTATTTGGATCCGTCTTGAAACTGAGCCGTCACGCGGTACTCGAATCGCTCCAGTGTGGCAATAATGCGGGTAAGATCCGTTGTATTAAGTTTGAGTGTGAGCTTGATATTGTAAGGGTCTACCTCATCCGGCGACACATAGGCGCTCAGTATCTTGGTGTTCTCCTCTTCTATCAGTCGGCTGATCTGACTCAGTGAGTAGTCGCGCTCCGGCATGGTGAGCACCAGGATGCTACCTTGTCCTTGCAGGGCCGACATTTGGCCAAAAGCTGCCAGGGTATCGTTGATAGTGATAATCCCCATGTACTCCTGCTCTTCGTCGAGCACGGGCACTACTTGTATTTTGTTTTTGATGGCCGCCTCCATCACATCGTAGAAGTGCTGGTGATGCATGACGAACACATCCTGAAAGTCGAGTTTGACATGCTCCAATGTTTGGGCGCGGTCGGGCAGCTCAATCAAGTTGTTTTCGGTGGCCAGGCCCATGTACTTGCGGTTGCGCGACACAGGCAGTTCGTTTACGCGGAACTCATCCATCCAGCGCAGGGCTTTGTCGACGGTGTCGTAAAGCTTTAGCGGCGGTATCATTTGGTTGATGAGCTCTTCTGCGATCATGTGGCTGTTTCCCTTGCTTTTGTGTTGGCCAAAAATTTATCTAAGATACTGTTAAACCTCTCCGGATGTTCCATCATGGGCGCATGGCCGCACTTATCGATGAAGTATAGCTCTGAGTGAGGTATAAGCCTGTTGAACTCGTGCGCCACCAGCGGTGGGGTGATCGTATCGTTCAGTCCCCATATCAACAACGTTGGCACCTTTATGTTTGTGATATCCTTGGCCATGTTATGGCGTTGCGCTGACTTGGCGATGGCAATGATGCGCAAGCATTTGGCATTGCTGTTGGTGATGTCAAACACCTCATCCACCAGTTCTTTGGTGGCTGTTTCCGGGTTATAGAAGGTATACTCTACCCGCTCCTTCACATACTCGTAGTTACCGCGCTTCGGGAACGACCCGCCCATGGAGTCCTCAAACAGGCCGGAGCTTCCGGTCAGGACCAGGCGCTTCACCTTGGCCGAGTTCTTCAGGGTATAGACCAGGGCCACATGGCCTCCGAGGGAGTTGCCCAGCAGCGAGAGGTTACTTAGTTGCTTAAATTTAACGAAATCTTCGATAAAAGAAACAAGGCCTGGAACACCCGCTTTGTGCAAAGCCATTTCATAGATCGGCATCAGCGGAATAACGACGCGGTACTGTTTGGAAAAGTGGTCCACCACGCCATGCCAATTGCTCAGGGCTCCGAACAACCCATGCAGCAGGAGCAGCACTTCTCCCTCCCCCTCGTCAATGTACTGAAATTCGCCTTCTTGTTTGACCTGTAGATTCATTTCTGAAAACTCTAAAAGTAATGCTTACTATAAAAACGGATGCTATTGATCTGCAATATTAGCAATACTAACCCAATTTCGCAGCATATCCAGCCCATAAGTCGTGAGAGCGGCCTCCGGATGAAACTGCAGCGCGTATAGCGGCAGGACCTGGTGCCGGAAAGCCATCAGCTCCTTTTCGGCTGTATACGCAAGCGGAATAAGGCAGTCGGGAATTTGCTTTAGCAGAAGTGAGTGGTAACGCACTACTGGCATTTTTTGAGGAAGCCCGGCAAAAATAGGATCGTCCTCGCAGGCGATCTCTGATATCTTCCCGTGCATCGGTTTTATACCTTTTGCCAACGTGGCACCAAAAAACTCACCCAGCGCCTGATGGCCAAGGCAAATTCCCAGCATAGGCACCTGATCATGGTAGTGGCGGATCACCTCTATCATCACGCCCGCCTTCCCCGGCTCTCCCGGCCCCGGCGACAGCACTATACCTGTTATAGGCAGCTTTTGCAATTCTTCCAACGCCACGTCGTTACGCACCACCTGCACCTCCACCCCTAGCTGACCAAAGTAATCCACCAGGTTGTATGTAAAGGAGTCGAAATTATCGAGCAGAAGCAGCATTGGGAGTTAAAAAGTTTAGGAGTTAGAAAGTTTGGAAATTAAAAGTTTTAGTAAAAGTCAGAAGGAGCGAGCATGAATGCTTCGTATAGGTCAAAAGCTGATGCTTTATTTTGAAAGACACACTTCTATCTTCCCAATTACCCAACTTTCTAACTTCCTAACTTATTAAATTTCTAACTATTAAAAGTGATCCTTAAGCGAGAGCAGCAGTGACTTGACAAAAGGCAGCACATAGCTTATAATGCTGAGCGCATAGGGGGTGGTTTTCAGTACGATCGGGTATACGGACGAATCGGCAGCTGTTTCCGCTGTGATCGAGATGCCCGCCATCTCCGCCACGTATAGCAGCAGGCTGAGCGCGAGCGTCCATTTGAACGCACCCAACAAACCGCCCAGTATATTGTCGAACAAGCCGAATGGCGTGAAATCAATCACTTTTTTGAGCAGGAGCCCCAGCACCCGCACACCCAGTATAATCGCCACAAAAATGACCAGAAAGGTGACGAAAGGCAGCAGCCCGCCGGCGTCGCCTATATACTCTTTCATGACAGGCAGGCCGGAGTCAAGTAGTTTAAGGCCCAGCAAAATACCTAGCACCAAGGCAAAAAGGGAAATCAACTCCAACAACAAGCCCTTCCGGAAACCCATAAAGGCACCGAAAAGGATAGGAAGTGCCAGAAAAATATCGAACGTACTCACGCTATAAAACAGTTAAGGCAGGAGCGAGTACTTTTCGCCCCTGCCTTCAAATATAATCCAAAAGCTGCATTCCTCATAACCCGGCGGGCCAGGAAAATACTATACCTAGAAATCGGTGTTGTTGAGCAGATCGCCCACGGCCTTGGAGATGGCACGCCCATCGGCTTGCCCGGCCAGTTCTTTGGAGGCCGCGCCCATTACCTTGCCTAGGTCCGATGGCCCGGTAGCACCTACCCGCTGGATGATCTCAAGCAAGCGTATGCGCAGGTCACCCTCATCGAGCTGCTTGGGAAGGTACTCCTCTATCACAGCCAACTCAGCCAACTCGATCTGCTCCAGGTCGGTGCGCTGCTGCTGGGCGTATACCTCCGCCGACTCGCGGCGCTGCTTGGCGGCCTTCGTCAGTAGCTTCATTTCGGTGTCCGGGGAGATGCCTTCTGTGCCACCCTTCTCGGTCTCGGCCAGCATGATCAGCGACTTTATACTCCGGAGCGCCTGCAGGCGTGCTTTTTCTTTGGCCAGCATCGCCTGCTTGATGTCAGCTTCAATGCGTTGTTTTAAACTCATAGTCTTGTTGTTGATTGATCGTTAACGGCTCGCGGCACATGCCCTGCCTCTACCCTATACACTACTACGGCAAAAGCCATAGGTTATCATCTTAAGCAAATTTCCACTAATTTAGTCACTCCTTAGACAACACGTATAACAAGCTTAAGGGCTCTAACACGCATACCCATGACCAAACTGAGTGTAAATATAAACAAAATAGCCACGCTACGGAATGCCCGCGGCGGCGACAGACCAAATGTGGTACAGGTAGCCAAAGACTGTGAGCGATTCGGGGCCGAGGGCATTACCGTGCACCCCCGACCAGACGAGCGCCATATCCGCTACCGCGACGTGTACGATCTGAAAGAAGTCGTTACGACAGAGTTCAACATTGAGGGAAACCCCACACCGGATTTTTTGAAACTAGTGAAAGAGATCAAACCGGCCCAGGCGACTCTCGTGCCGGATGCCCCGGACGCCATCACCTCCAACGCCGGCTGGGATACCTTGCAGCACAAAGATTTTCTGACGGATGTGATCCAGGAATTGAAAGAACTGGGTATACGCACCTCCATTTTTGTAGATCCGGATGTGCGCATGATCGAAGGCGCATCGTTGGTAGGCACTGACCGGGTGGAACTGTACACAGAGGCTTATGCAAAAGGCTACCTGGCCAACCGGGAAGATGCCATCCGGCCATACCTGGTGGCAGCCCAGAAAGCACAGGATTACGGCATCGGTTTGAATGCCGGCCACGATCTGGACCTCGACAACCTCAAGTACCTGAAAGACACCCTGCCGGGCCTGTTGGAAGTAAGCATCGGCCACGCCCTGATCTGCGATGCCTTATATTATGGGCTGGAAAATACCATCCAGCTATACCTGCGTCAGCTGAAATAGCCGTGATAAATAACATCACGATTGAGGAATTCCTGCAGAAAGCGAAGCAACTGCCTGTGCTCGATGCGCGTGCACCCAAGGAGTACGCTATTGGTCACATCCCGCAGGCGCTTAGTTTTCCTATATTCTCGGATGAGGAACGCGCCCGGATAGGCACGGCCTACAAGCAGCAGGGCCACGACCCGGCCGTGCTGATCGGACTGGATTTGTTTGGGCCCCAAATGTCGGGTTTTGTACGGGAGGCTGAAAAGCTCGTTCCAAACAAAGAGTTGCTGGTACACTGCTGGCGCGGCGGCATGCGCAGCAGCGCCATGGCCTGGCTCCTCGACTTTGCCGGATTTGAGGTATACCTGCTACGGGGCGGCTATAAAGCCTATCGCCATTTTATGCAGGAGCAGTTCGATAAGCCAAGGCCCCTTCTGATACTTAGCGGCTTTACGGGCAGCGGCAAAACAGACTTGCTCCCGTACCTGCAACAGCAGGGCCAGCAATGCATAGACCTCGAAGGTATAGCCAGTCACAAGGGCTCGTCGTTTGGAAGTATAGGAATGGAACCTCAGCCCAGCACCGAGCATTTTGAGAACCTGCTGGGCATGGAACTGCTGAAACTGGAGGAGCACGAACCCCTGTGGCTGGAGGATGAGAGCATCAGCATAGGTCGGGTACAGATGCCAAAGCCTTTGTTCGACCGTATGCAAGCTTCCACATCTATAGTACTGGAGGTGCCCAAGCAACTGCGTATACAAAAGCTTGCCGAAGAATACTGCCGTACCGACCCGGCTATATTGGAGGCGGCTATTCTCCGGATCAAGAAACGCCTCGGCGGACTGGCCACCAAAGAAGCACTGGAGGCTATTGCCGCAGGTGATATGGAGAAGATGGTCGATATTGCCCTCACCTATTACGACAAAGCCTATACCTACGAACTGGCTAAAAAGAAACAGGTGCTCACGCTTCCCCTCGAAAGCCTCCACCCGGAACAAAACGCCCTGCGCGTGATTGAATTTGCAAAACAGCACAAGCTGATCTAATACCATGGAAGAAACGACCCAACAAGACATAAAACTGACCCAATACAGCCACGGTGCCGGATGCGGATGCAAAATATCTCCCAAAGTGCTCGACACGATTCTGCACACCGACATCCACTATCCCGAAAATGACAAGTTACTGGTGGGCAACAGCTCACGCGACGATGCTGCCGTGTACGACATCGGCAACGGACGCGCCGTTATCAGCACCACCGACTTTTTCATGCCGATCGTGGATGATGCTTATGACTTTGGCCGCATCGCCTCAGCCAACGCTATTTCGGACATTTACGCGATGGGCGGCACCCCAACCATGGCTATCGCCGTGCTGGGCTGGCCCATCGACAAGCTGGCACCCGAAGTAGCCAAGCGCGTGATCGAGGGAAGTCGCAGCATTTGCCACGAAGCAGGTATACCCCTGGCAGGCGGCCATAGCATCGACAGCCCCGAGCCAATCTTCGGACTGGCTGTAACGGGTATGCTCGACATCCCAAACCTGAAGCGAAACGACACCGCCACTGCAGGCTGCGAGCTATACCTGACCAAGCCGCTGGGCGTAGGCATCCTGACAACGGCACAGAAAAAGGCAATCCTGAAGCCGGAGCACGCCCACCTGGCCCCGCAGCAGATGATGCAACTCAACAAAATCGGCGCCGACCTCGGCCAGTTGCCGCAGGTAAAGGCCATGACCGACGTCACCGGTTTCGGCTTGCTGGGCCACCTTTCGGAAATGTGCGAAGGCAGTAACCTGACCGCAGAGGTATACTTCAACAAAGTACCTGTTATACCTGAGGCACTTGAGTATTTGGCGCAGAAAGCTATACCTGGCGGCACACACCGCAACTTCGACAGTTACGGCCACAAAATAGCTGAGCTTACCCCGGACCAGAAGCACCTGCTCTGCGACCCGCAAACCAGTGGCGGTCTGCTGGTAGCCGTGGACTCGACCGGCCGCGAAGAAGTGCTCCAGGTGTTTGAAAGCTATGGCCTGAAGTTGCAACCGCTTGGCGTTCTGAAAGAGCGTGGAACTGAAGAGGCACTGATTCGAGTATTGTAAGAGATGCATCCAAGAAGGTATAAGAAGCTGTATTATGTACCAGGTTTACTTAGTTTACTTTTGGCGGCAGTACTGTTTATACCTATCGCTCTGGAGCAAAACCGCAAGCTTGACAAGAGTGTTCTGGAAGTGAACGCCTGGCATCCAAACCTTGAAGAGCACTTCCCTTTTCCGGAAAGAAATTATAGAGAAGTTAGTCTTACCGGGAATAGCCTACAAGATGTGCCTTCCATTGAGAGTGCTCAAGCATTTATCAGGCAGATGTATCAGGAAACAGACACTATCAATGGCATTCGCTTCATTTTCCAAGACTCTGTATCGTATGGCACCTATGTAGGGATTTTAAATTCCTTTAAGATAGATAGCATTACTTATTTTGCTGTCTATGATAATAGCATTTGGGTTTTAAACAGGCCAAAACCGAAGGAAGACACCCCATACATGTTTATTTGTGGCACTTCAAATTTGACTAAGTATTATGCTTCCTCTACTTATTTTGATTCATACAATGACATGAGCCTCTCCCAAAAGTTTGAATACCATTTTACCCCTTACCGTTCAGGCGCTATCAAATTATGGCCTGCACTTACTTTATTACTTTTACTTGCCATACTCAGTATGCGGCAGATATCAAGTAAAAGTCTATACCTTAATCACCCAAAATCACCTTCTCCCGTAAGCTAGAAACTGACAAAGTTTACTGATAACTGATCATTGTTAACTGAAAAACATGAAGCTACACTACAAGGAAATGGGCCATGGTCAGCCGCTGCTGATCTTGCATGGCCTGTTTGGCACATTGGATAACTGGCAAACCCTGGCCAAGCGACTGGCAGAGCATTACAACGTCTTCCTGGTTGACCTGCGCAACCATGGTCGCTCCCCACACAGCGAGCAGCACGACTACGACGCCATGGCAGAGGACGTATTGCGGTTGGTGGACGACCTCCAGATCCCGACGCCCGCTATCATGGGCCATTCCATGGGAGGCAAAGTGGCGATGAACTACGCACTGAAGTACCCGACCCGCCTCACCAAACTAATTGTGGTAGACATCGCCCCCAAAGCCTACCCGCCGCACCACGACGAGATCATAGATGCGCTGCAGTCTGTGGATATAAACAGCGTAACGAGCCGTGGCGATGTGGACAAACAATTGGCCAAAACTATTTCGCAGGATGAGGTAAGGCTTTTCCTGATGAAGAACCTGTACCGAAAAGAGGACAACACCTTTGGCTGGCGCATGAACCTGGATGCCATAGAGAAGAATTACGAGAAGATCGCGGCTCCCATCACATCAGACACGCCCTTCAAAAAGCACACGCTCTTTATCAAGGGTGGCCGTTCACGGTACATATTACCAGAAGACATTTATACCTGCATTGAGCACTTGTTCACGCTCGTAGAAGTGGAGACCATACCGAATGCCGGCCACTGGGTGCATGCCGAGGCACCGGATGAGGTATACGACCTGGTGACCAGGTTTCTGGAAACCGATTAAGCCTGAATCTATACATAGGGCTCCTACCCAAGAATTTTAAAGTATACTAAGGATCGAACCCAAAGCCGCAGCCCAACACTGCGGCTTTGCTCTTAGGATATAAGCCATTGTCAGGTATAGCTCCACAACCATTTAACAATTCAGCAATCCAGCAATTTACTTTTACCTTTGCACCATGAAGAAAACCGGCACGCTATACCTTATCCCGACCATACTGGCAGACGGCACTGCCGACCAGGTGATATCGCCACAGGTGAAGGACACGGTGCGCAACCTCACTTATTTTATAGTGGAAAATCTGCGCACTGCCCGCCGATATGTCAAAAGCATTTGTCCGGAACTGGTGATCGAGCAGCTGAACTTTGTGCAGGTCGATAAAGACGCTACACCCGCTCATGTACAGGCTTCGCTGAAACCGCTTCTGGAGCAAGGTATAGATGCCGGCATTATCTCAGAGGCAGGTTGCCCAGGTATAGCCGACCCTGGCGCAGAGGTCGTAAAGTATGCGCATCAGAAAGGTATAAGAGTGGTGCCTTTTGCCGGGCCTTCGGCTATTTTCATGAGCCTGATGGGAAGTGGCTTCAATGGGCAGCGCTTTGCTTTTCACGGCTACCTGCCCATCGAGAAGCGAGACAGGCTGCAGGCACTGCGCAACCTGGAGAAGGAGATGCAACAGCATGACCAGACCCAGATTTTCATGGAAACACCCTACCGCAACAACAAACTGCTCGAAGACCTGCTGCAGACTCTGAGCGGGGGCACCCGCCTTTGCATCGCCGCTAATATCACTTCTCCCACCGATGAGTTCATCCAAACCAAGACCATTGCCGAGTGGAAAGGCAAGCTGCCGGATATACACAAGCAACCAGCTGTATTTCTGATTTATAAGTAAGCTATACCTATCACCTGAATCAATATCCTTCAAAAGCAGAAAAGGCCCCCGGAAACCGAGGGCCTTTTTCAATGAAGAAGACTACTACCTAGTAATTTATAATCTACTTCTAATCTATTATTATCAACTGTTAAGGCTGGATGTTAGTTAACATCCCACCATACTGGCTTACCAAACAGGAAGTCAACGATACCCGAGCTAGCGGCTTCCACGTTGGTTCTGTTCGTGCTGCGCTCCTGGTCTGTGTAAGAGAAACGCAATGGAACACCTCTGCCAGGGAAGGCCGATGCAGGCACCTCTTGAATCGTGCTTGGATAACCCGTTCTACGGAACTCAGTGAAGGCTTCGATGCCGTTGGTGAATAGTGAAATCCATTTCTGTACACTGATTGCTTCACGTTTGTTAGTCTGCAACGAATAAGCAACAGAAGGCTGCAGCAGGTAAGCGGCTATAGCAGCTTCATCAGTGATCCCATTCTGATTCATGCTCGCAACGATACCAGCATTATAAGCTGCTTCAGCGGTCATACCAACGTTCCAGCCACGCTCAGCAGCTTCTGCCAGTATAAACATCACCTCACTGTATGTCATGATATACATTGGCTGTGTAGGATTTTGCTTAGCTGCTTCTTGTTTATTATCACGATATCTATCCCCAATACGAGACACAGTGGGCAATGATGGCTGAGCCGCTGCACCATTTGGTTGACCTACATATGTTTTGCCATCAAGTGTAACACCTGCTCCGGCAGCTGGTTTCTCTGCCGGCCTTGCATAGACGTGCAAACGAGGGTCTTTTCTTACTCCGAGGATGTCTACCATTGTTTTGCTGATCGCATGGTCATCACGCGTCTTTGAATTCTCATACCATGGGTTACGATACGGCTGAGCAGCCAGGTATGCGAGCTCTGCATTGTCTGCGTTGCTCATGAAGATTGGATTAGCGCTAGGGTTAGCCATAATCGCCTCTATACCGGCTTTTGCTTTCGCAGGGGCAACATTGGCCATGTGGATGTAAAGACGCAAACGCAATGAGTTTGCAAACTTCTGCCAATTAGCGGAGCTTCCACCATAGATCAGGTCGCCCCCAACCGTCCCACCAGATGCAAGCAGCGTATTGGCTGTTTCCAACTGCTTCAGCATATCCGTGTAAATGGACTCCTGGCTATCATACTTCGGCGTCATATTACCTTCAGTACCTTTCAGGGCTTCAGTATAAGGGATGTCACCCCAAAGGTCAGTGATGTTCTGGAAGATCCAGGTCTGCCAGGTGCGTCCTACACCTTCCATCGCTGCGTTTCCAGACTCGGCTCCTTTCTCTACCACCAAGCGGGCGTCCAGCAACGGACCGGCATAAAGCGCGTCCCAATGTGTGGAGAAATCCGATGCTCTAAACTGGTAACGGTCTTCGTCGATGTACTGTATTTTGGCAACCTGCTGTGCCCAGGTACTGGCGTAGGTCATGTTTACGCTGGCACCGAACAGACGGCTAACCGCAGATTGCTGCGAGGCTGGCAGGATTACGTTTGCCGGAACGTCTTCAGGAGCATTCGGGTTTTGGTTAATCTCCTCGAAGTCTTTGTCGCATGAGCTCAGACCGAGACCGAGCAATAGCGCGAAGCATAATTTATATTTTGAAAATCTGGTCATTTTGAAATCTTTTTGAGTTTGAACTCTTAATAAATTATAGTGTCAGTCTCAGGTTAACGCCCCAGCTCTTAGTGGAAGGAAGCGCACCGAACTCGAAGCCCTGGCTAGCAATGTCTGCACCGAAAGCTGTCTCCGGATCCACGTGCGGGATGTTAGAGTGAATCAGCCACAGGTTACGTCCAATCAGGTTGATGCTGGCACCTCTCAGTTTCACTTTGCTTGTGATAGAAGTTGGCAGGTCGTAACCCAACACTACCTCACGCAGCTTGATGAAGCTACCGTCGAATACGTGCGCCTCGTGCAGGCCATACAGGCCTTGGTTGTAGCGCTGCGCAGCAACTCTCACCGTGTTAGGGTTACCGTCAGGACCGATACCTTCGATCAGCAGACCTTCTTCACGACCTTCCAGTGATTCTTCAGTCACACCGGCATAGCGACCGAACATGTGCGTTACAGAGAATATATCGCCACCTTTACGGCCATCGATCAGGAAGTTAAAGTTGATTCCTTTGTAAGAGAATGAGTTACGAACACCACCTGTCCAGTCTGGCACGATGCTGCCCAGCACTTCAGTCGGACCTCTTCTAGGGCGGCCGATTGCGTCAATCAGCAGTCTGCCTTGGTCGTCACGCAGGTATGTAGTACCTACCAGTGAACCAAATTTCTCACCTGGTCTGGCTTCAAGGCCTACGCCCCAGTACAGACCCAACTGATAAGCGTCCAGACCTTCAGTCAACGACACTACTTCGTTTTGAATCTTAGAGTAGTTTACCAATACATCCCAGGTAAAGCCATTGGCAGCTCTTACCGGAGTACCACCCAACTGCAGCTCTATACCTTTGTTCGTGATCTCACCGATGTTAACGATCTGGCTTGTGAAGCCTGAAGCACCTGATCTTGTCACGTTTACGATCTGGTCAGTGGTGCTCTTATCGAAGTAAGTCAGGTCAATGTAAGCTCTGTCTTGCAGGAAACGCATGTCAGTACCTACCTCAAACGATGTAGTCTGCTCAGGCTTCAGGTTAGCGTTAGCCAGCGTGTTGGTATAAGACAGGTTAGGACGGCCATCCCAAGGATCGTTGGCAAAGAAAGTACCGGCTGTTCTGTAAGGGTCAGTATCATTACCTACTTGTGCCCAGCTTGCTCTCACTTTACCATAAGACAGGATATTGGAGTTCATGTTGAAAGCATCTGTAAATACTAAGCTAGAAGATACAGATGGGTAGAAGAAGGAGTTGTTGGCAGCTGGAAGTGAAGAAGACCAGTCGTTACGAGCTGTTACGTCCACAAAGAAGAAGTCTTTGAAGCCGAAAGTACCAGTACCATACAAGCTGTTCACCTCTTTCTCGCTTCTGTAGTTAGATGGCGATGGGTTTCCTTTTGCGTTAGATATGTTGTAGATACCAGGCACGGCAAGAGCACGTACCAGCACATCGTTCATTCTGTATGTGTTACGACGCTTGTTACCACCAAACGAGGCGCTTAACGAGATGTCTTCTGTAAGGTCTTTGTTAGCATTCAACAGGAAGTCGAAGTTCGTCTCGTTGCGATATATGCTCTGCTCATAGAAGCTACCCTCTGGGTAGTCCAGTGTACCTACAGCCCATACACGCTTACGGTCATCTGTGTAGAAGTCGCTACCGCCACGCACCATCAGGTTCAGCCAGTCAGTGAAGTTATACTTCAGGGACGCATTACCAATAATACGGTCACGCTGGTTAGAATTCAGGTTCTCGTTAACAATCCAGTATGGGTTGTTGTGGTAGTTATAGTTCCAGTTGTACTGCGAACCATCTGCGTTTTTGTAGTTCTTCAGCTTTTCGATATCCACCTGACGGCCGAACCATACAAACTGCTGCATGATGTTGTCACCAGAGTAACCATTTGCAGGACGGTTATCACTGATGTTCTGTACGTAATTAACGCTTGCGTTGGCGCTCAGTTTGTCGCTCAACTGCATGCCCGCGTTTAAGCCTACAGAGTGACGACGCAGGTCTGTGTTAGGTATAATACCTGTCTGGTCGATGTTGCCCAAAGAAAGGCGGATGTTTGCTTTCTCAGATCCGGCAGTGATACCTACGTTTGTGTTGTGAGTAACACCGGTCTCGAAGAAGTCTTTCACGTTGTCAGGGCTAGCCACCCAAGGGCCGCTTCCGAAGAACTGGTTTTTGGTGCTGCCGTCCAATTTCGGACCCCAGCTTTCGTCCACACCATCCATCGTACCGCCACCGGCACCATCTACGTACTCAAACAAACCGTTCAAGCCCTGGCCGTATTCGTTCTGGTAATCAGGCAAACGAAGCGGCGTGTCCATTGTCGTACTGTGGTCAATTGTAACGCCCAGACCCTGTGTGCCTTTACCAGACTTCGTTGTGATGATGATCACACCGTTGGCAGCACGCGAGCCGTAAAGAGCGGCCGCGTTCGCACCTTTCAGTACAGAGATCGAAGCGATATCGTTCGGGTTGATATCCGAAGCAGCGTTACCGTAATCAACGCCACCATAACCACGGTTAGTGTTTGTAGAGTTGCTAATCGGAATACCGTCCACTACGAATAGCGGCTGGTTATCACCAGTCAAAGAGTTGTTACCACGCAGCGTGATACGGGAAGAAGCACCAACCGCGCCGCTTGAGTTCACGATCTGAACACCGGCTACTTTACCGTTCAGGGCGTTTACCACGTTCGTTTCGCGAGCCTGGTTGGCGCTCTCGCCGCTTACTTCCTGTATAGCATAACCCAGGGCTTTCTTCTCACGCTCGATACCGAGGGCAGTTACCACTACCTCACCAAGCTGCTTGGAGTCAACACCCAGAGCTACATCCATTGTAGTAGCAGTCCCGATTGCTTTTTCCACTGTACCATATCCTATAAATCGGAATACGAGTGTTTTGCCGCCTTCCGGCACATTAACAGAATAAGTACCGTCCCCGCCGGTTGCAGTACCTACTGTAGTTCCTTTTACCAGTACCGTTACACCCGGCAGAGGTTGGTTCGTAGTTGCATCTGTCACCTTACCGGTGATCGCTCTAACTTGTGCCATGGCCTGGTGCAGCAGAGCCGACATAAGTAACAAGCATAGCATTAGAATTTTTTTCATTGCGCTGTTTGTTTAGGTAATTGTTAAAAATTTAAAGTTTAATTAAGGTACTGTCTTTACCCTGCCCTTTGCCCGGGCAGGCGATTATCATCTCTTTATGCTACATTAGCTTATCAGATGCCTAAAATCATTTCACCTCCTTTTTCTTTACCGCCGCCCTTAACATGTAGCGACCGGTTAATAACCTGTGTTGAAATATGAAGAGAACAGGAAACACGAATGGTGCGCCCTGCCTCTTTGACAATAGATATTTGTACTTTGCCTGGAAATAGGCAAAAAAGTGCCGTGCCGGACAAATACTGCCCGACAGAAATAAACACGATAGACTGAATTTCAGCCTATGCTAAAAAGAATGCATTAAGACGCCGCGAAATTTTTCGGAATGGAAGTGCGACAATGGATGCGATGTGACTGAATAAGATGTATAATTCTATTCATTACTTTATTTGTTTAAGGTGAGAGAAATCAATTTTAAGGAAAATTTTCGGTTTTAACAAATATTTAACACGTTTTTTGCTTTTCACGCTGTGCTAAAAGCTTCGTTATTACCAAAAAAACAACTATAGATTCTCAATTACGGTCGTGTAAATACCTAGAAGTAAACAACTTGTAATCTATATGTCTGATCCTTATACGCTCACAGTTACAAAAGGATAGATTTATACAAAATTTTATTTAAATAGTTAAAAATCAAACATTTTCACCTGTACTCCTATTCCGCCATACACTTGCTCGAGGTCCATATGGAAACTGCCCTCCACAATATCGGGGAAATAAGAACTGGCGTCGAAGTGATTGACGCGTCTGTATAGCTCCACAAATAGCATAGTACGTCCGGAGGCCTTGTATTTAACCTTCCCCCCATAGGAGTAGGAATACCTATCCAGGAAGTAATCGTTGAGTTTGGCTTCCCCAAAAACTTTGAAAGGGTGTTCGGTGAGCAGGTTGTAGCGTGTGTAACTTACTTTAGGGGCAAATTTCAAAGTGCGGTTAAGCGGGATGTCATACTCTGCAAACACTGTGAGGTTAACACGCGTGTAAGGCCAGCTGCCCTGGTTGTTCAGAAACTGCTGGGCAGGCTTGCCAGCCTTCTCATACCTGGTAGTCAGGTTCTGCTCCCCTACCTGCGACAGTTCATAACTACCGCTTCCGCCGATGTATAGATTTCGGTACGAGAGGGCCAAGCCCAGGCTTGTCTGGAGCGAGGCGAAATACTTGGCTGAATAGGTATAGGACTTATTGCGCTCATCTGAATCAGGCTTGTCCTTTACCCTGTAAAACATGGTGGCATTGCCAGAACCGGAGGAAAGACCGCCGATGAAGTGTACGCCAAATTTTTTATTAACATCAGTTTCGTTGACCGACCAGCTGCGTGTGCTCTTTTTCTCCGACTCGAGGGTTTCAACTATAGGCGTAGGAGCCAGGTTCTGCAGCAGCAGGGAAACCTCACCAACCCGATTGTCCCTTATCTCTACCTGCCGCTGTTTCTCGTCTGGTTTGAATTCAAACGGCTTGCCATCGTCCATGAAATTACCGTTGTTATTGCTGTCCACAAAGTACACCAGCCCCCCGTCAGGCTTCTGAGCAATCATCATGACATTCACCACGCCCACGCTGGGCCGCAGCGGATTTCGCAAATACCAAAGCACAGCCACAGTGTCGATGTAAGCCGAAAGGTTGGGAAGCGCCACAGGCAGCAGCAAAGAAGGGATCCTATATTTTGGAAATGCCTGCGCCAGCGGGCTGGTATCGACGTTGCTGCCCTTGCGTATCTTCGTGAGAAGCACAGGCACATCCGCTGAATCTTTGGCGGCATTATAGGCTTCGTCAAAAAGCTTGGAAGTGGCAGAAGAGTATTTGTCGCCACCGATAGGGTAGATAACCTGTGCATATGAAACACCTGTTCCGATTAAAAGCAAGGCTGCAACTAAAGCATAAGGGCAAATAGAAAGTAGGCGTTTTTTCATATTATATATAAGTTGGCTGATTATTACTCTAAACTAAAAAAAATTAACCAAAAACAATGTGATAACAACATTATACATGGACGCTGTTATTACTTACGACGCAAAGCGAGTTACAGCTGGCATCTTCTCATCGCAACCAAAGAAAAATGCCCTTGACAACAAGGGCATTTTTTGCAAATGAACTACTACTAAGCTATTTCAAATCACAAGCTACGGTTTTTACAGCACGTCCCAGAACAGCTTGGTCTCCCGCAGGTCGCCCCCGATAGCAGATGCCGCTGCTGCACGGTTAGATCCGTTCAGGGTTTGCTCATTGATAGGATAAATCAAACGGGTCGGTATAGTCAGTGAACCTACCCCCTCGCCCATGGGTGGCTGTAGATTAGGGGCGTCCAGTCTTCTCCACTCCAGCCAGGCATCGAAACCGCGGTTGTAGAGGGCAATCCATTTCTGCGTGCCGATCTTTTGGCGCCAGTCGCCTGGCGCAGTGCTGTAGTTCACGCCCGGCTGCGCCAGGTAGGCCGCTGCTTCCGCCTGGGTTCTGCCCCAGTAGGTGATGGAGGCGGTAATGGCTGCGTTGTAGTGCTCCTGCGCTGTGCCTGGCACACTAAAACCCCTTTCTACCGCCTCGGCCAGCAGAAACCTGACTTCTGAGTAGTCCAGCAGGAGCGCCTCGAAAGTTGGGTCCGCGATTTTGTCGCTCACCGTCGAGAAGTTAGAATAGACATTGGTAAAGCCATACCTGCCCCCCACAAACTGACCGTTGACATCTGAAAAATACTCCGGCCTTCTGGGGTCGTTCAGGTTATTCATCACATCTACCAGCGTATTGGCGGCTACAAAGTCCTCTCTGGAGGTAAGCGGGCCTTTCACGTTGGAGGAAATCGGGTTGTTGTTTGGCGGAGCGCCCAGGTATGGGAAGGCTGCATTGTCATTGTTACTGGTAAAGACGTTATTCAAATCGCCGCCGACCGCTTCCTCCACCAGTGTCCGGGCCTGCGCCGGATCCACATCTGCGAGTACCATCCCAAGTTTCAGCTTCAAGGAATGCCCGAACTTCCGCCATTGCTCCATGTCTCCGCCATAAAACACGTCACCGTCTTCAAATCCTGCAACAGAGGCACCGCTTGCGTCTGTGGTAGTGATCAAACCGAGGGCCATATCCAGACTGTCCAGAATGCTGTTGTAAACGGTACGGGCATCGTCGTAGGCTGGCAGCGAGTTGGTCGGGTCGAGCGCCTGGGTATAGGGAACATCTCCAAACGTATTTACCAGCACAGACCAGGCGTATACCTCCATCATCTCGATCTGGGCCAGTTGGTTGTTCTTCTCAGCCTGAGGGGTAACCTGATCTGCCACCACCAGCCTTCTGGACTCTTTGAGGTCGTTGAGCACGTCCCGGTAGAGGGTTTGCCAGATGTTCTGCGGAATCAGGCGCGAGGTCATGTTATACCTGGGCTCATCCAGGTATTGGGTAGATGCCCAGTACTGCACATAAAACCGGTAATTGTTGACGTTAACATTGGGTGTCGTCAAGACATCCGCCAGGTTTTTCACCGCATTGGTAAACAGCGTGGCGGGCGGCACATTCGTCGCCCGCTTCTGGTCCACGTTGTAGTCATCCAGGTCATCCACGCATGATGCCACCAGCACCAGCGTCATCAGGTATATAAGAATCTTTTTCATCTTCTGCGCTTTAAAAGTTTAACCTAACATTGAACCCGAAATTTCTCATCGCCGGGTAAGCCCCGCTTTGGTAGCCCCGGGCAGCGTTGCCCGAACTCAGGCCCTCTTCCGGATCTGAGTATTTCATGTTCTTATGGATGATCCAGAGGTTACGCCCGATTAGTTGTATATCAGCTCCTTTGATAAAGCCAACTTTCTCCAGCAGCGTCTGCGGCAAGGCGTAAGTCAAGGCCACTTCCCTCAGTTTCACAAAGCTTCCGTCGAATACATACCAGGCGCGGGGCGCCCCTTCATAGAAATTGGCAGCGTATCCGAAGGGCGTCTGTCCGTTTCCATCCTGGTTCTCGGCATAGATGTCGTTCGGACTGCCGTCCTCCTTTACCCCTTCGAGCAGAATACCGCCACCCTCCGATACCGGCAGGCGCGATGGATTGCCTCGGGCATTCAGGCCGGCGCTTTCCGGGTATAGACCGGTTGCCTCGCCATACCACTGGTCCAGCGAGAAGATGTCGCCGCCTTTGCGTACATCGATCAGGAAGGCCAGGGTTATACCTTTGTAGGTAAGGGAGTTGTTAAAGCCACCGAGCCAATCCGGGTTCGGGTCGCCTATGATCACATCGGCCCGGTCGGACAGCATGTAGTAACCATCTGAGTTGACGGTGCGCTGCCCGTTCGTGTACACGAAGTCGTTGCCCCGGATCACGCCGTATGGCTCGCCAACGGCGGCGTTGAGCGACACACCGCCCTGGAAGGAGGCGATCAAAACGTTCAGCACCTCGTTCTCACCCTCACCGTACAGGCTCAGCACCTCGTTTCGGTTGCGTGAGAAGTTAAGGTTCATGGTCCAGGTCCAATCCGCGGTCTGCAACGGCGTCACAAAAGCCGACACCTCGAAGCCTTTGTTTTCTACCTCCCCCGCATTTACAAACCGGCTTGTGTAACCGCTTGCCGCAGTAGTGTTGACAGGTATAATCTGATCTTCGGTGTTGGACTTGTACCAAGTGAAATCGAACCCGAACAGGCTGTTGAAAAACTCGGCTTCCAAGCCTGCCTCCAAGCTTTTTTGCCTTTCCGGCTTCAATTCGCTGTTGTTTCTGGTGTTAGGAAGCGAGAAGAGCGGAACAGAGCCAAAACCCGTTGGCTTGGTATAGATATCGAAAATACTCAATGGCGGGGCATCGTTACCTACCTCTGCGTAGTTCACCCTCACCTTACCCAGCGACAGCCACGACATATCCATCATTTCGGTGAAGACGTAGTTGGCCGCTATGGCTGGGTAAAAATATGAGTTGTCGCTTTCGGGTAACGTGGTGGATTTGTCTCGCCGAGCTGAAAGCTCCAAAAACAGCATTTCTCTGTACCCAAAGTTGGCATTGGCAAATATACCATCCACACCTCTGCGCCAGAACTCCTCCTCGGGGGGCTCCACCGGACTTAATGAGTTTGACAGCGAATATAACCCAGGTACTACCAGCCCGCCGTTGGTGGACGCTCTGATAGAGCTCATGCGCTCCCGGCGAAGGTTGGAGCCCAGCAGACCAGTGAAGCTGATGTCCTCGTTGAGGTCCTTGTTGAAGTTCAGGATCAGGTCGTAGTTCGATTCGTTGAAATCCCTGTTGAACCGGGTATACTCGGCCACGTCTGCACTCCCTATGGCTACCCGTTCTTCCTGGAAGTCAGTAGTGGTGTTGAAGGCAGCCCGCCCCATCAGGCTGAACCAGTCTGTGAACTTGTAGTTTGCCATCGCATAGCCAAAGAAGTTGTCCCGGCTATCGTTCGAGAAGTTCTCGAATCTTGTCCAGTAGGGGTTGTCTGTGTAGATGGGCCCCGTGTTCAAACTGTTCCAGTTCCAAGTGATGTTCTGGCGGTTTCTGAAATACGCCTCTTCCTGTTCCCTGATATCCACGTTGGTTTGCCACCACTGCCGGAAGGCCTGGTTCGGATTTCGGCCGTTGTAACCGGTACCATACCTGCCCACACCCTCTATTCTGGAATAGTTACCAGAGGCGCTGACCGTTAACTTATCGGTTGCCTCATACGATCCGTTGAAGTTCAACAGGTTTTTGTCAATGGTGCTGTTGGGCAGGTTTCCCTGGATGTCGTTGCGGGTATAGCCCAGGTTGATCGTGGTTTTGTCGCCGCCCCCGCTCACCACGATGCTTTGGTTGGAATTGACACCTGTTTCGTAGAAGGTGCTTGGGTCGTTGTCGGCGGCTACCCAGGGTTTTGTTCTGCCAAAGTTCGGATGGAGCGGGTCGATCGCGTCCCAATGGTATACCTGTAGGCTTGGATTGAACCGAGGGCCATAAGAGGCGTCATCCTGAAACCTTACGACCGGCGCTACGCCGCTTCCCAGATCGGCAGGGTCACGAAAGCTCTGGTCATAGCCGCCGCCATACTCTTTCTGGTATCTGATAAAGGTGCTCTTATCGATCCGGCTCCAGGTTACGCCACTGTTGATGGTCACATTCAAGGCATTCTTCATACCCTTCTTTGTAGTGATCATGATCACGCCGTTTGCTGCCCGTGAACCATACAGCGCAGTGGCTGCTGCCCCCTTCAACACGTTCACCGACTCAATGTTGTCTGGGTTCAGGTCGGCTGCGGCATTTCCAAAGTCAGTACCCACCCGACCCGTTTGCTGGTTTGCGGTGTTGTTGTTGGCATTGCTCACCGGCACACCGTCGATCACGAACAGTGCCTGGTTATTACCTGTAATGGACGAGTAGCCCCGTATGACCACGTTGGTAGACCCGCCCATGGTGTTGTTGGTCCGGATATCCAGACCGGCTACCTTGCCAGAGAGGGTGTTCACGAAGTCGGCGCTTCGCGTGCGGGTAATCTGGTCGCCGCTCACCTGCTGGGCCGAGTAGGCCAGCTCGTTTCTGCTGCGCTCTATACCTAGTGCTGTAACCACTACCTCGCCGAGCTCTCTTGTGGACACGGGCAGGTCAACGTTGATGGTGGTGGCATTGCCTATAGGCCGCTCAGTGGTTTGGTAGCCTATAAAACGGAATTGCAGTGTATTGCTGCCCTCGGGTACGGTGATAGAGTAATTGCCGTCTGTGCCGGTTGCGGTACCCACGCTTGTCCCCTTCACCAGGACTGACACTCCAGGCAAGGGCTGATTGGTGGAAGCGTCCATTACCCTTCCGGTGATGGTCCTTCCCTGTGCCAGCACCTGCAACTGCAGCGCGAAGACCAGCAAAAAGAGTAGCGTTAAAATTTTTCTCATAGCTTTCTGGATTTGAAAAGAATCGAAGTAGAACTAGCTTACAATAGTAAAACTGATGCATCAGCGTCAGGTAGACGACTGTTCAGAGAAAGGCCAATGATGTTACCGGTGCTGAAAAGCAGCCGTTCAGGATAATCCATTTGCACCGGCGCCAGAGCGGCAACCGTCGGGTGAGCTATAGAAGTCGCAGCAAACTCAATTTAAAGTACACAGTAATACCCCCTTCCGGGCAACTGCATTTGTTGCTGTATTAGCTGTTATATACCTGAGTTTCAAGGTATATGTTATAACTTTTTTAATTTAACTTTAATGTCGTATTGTCATTTTTAAAACATTATATAAAAATATTTACAACCCAAGCTCAGAAATGGAATTAATCTGGGAAGTGAATCAAGCAGTAGCGACACAGTAGATTACGTGGTTTGCATTACCTGCTTTGCTTTAGGAGATAATCTGACAGGCCGATAATAAGCGGAGAGTCCAGTGAAAACGAAAGCGCCTGCCTCCAGAATCGGAAGGCAGGCGCTTTTGATGCAGATATGTTTCAGGCGGAAACGCCAGCCACACTATTTCATTAGCTGATAGGTGATAAAGGCGGCCACATACGCCAGTCCGCTCATGTAAAGCAGTTGCGCCAGCGGCCACATCCAGCTTTTGGTTTCGCGTCGCACTACGGCCAGCGTACTTACGCATTGCATAGCAAAGGCATAGAAAATCAGCAGCGAGAAAGCACGCGCCGGCGTGAAAAACGGTTTGCCGTCGGCGTCTTTCTCCGACATCAGCTTATTTTTGATTGTGCTCACGTTCTCTTCCTCGCCTATGCTATAAATGGTAGACATAGTGCCCACAAACACCTCGCGGGCAGCAAAAGAGGTAAGCAAGGCTATACCTATTTTCCAATCATAACCCAGTGGACGAATGGCTGGCTCGATGGCATGGCCGAACTTACCCGCATAGGATGACTCCAGTTGCGCAGCCGCAACAAGGTTTTCGGTTTGCTCCTCAGTGTAGCCTTTTGCTGCCGCCTCTGTGTTGGCACGCTCCTCGGCCCTCTCAAAGCTATCGCCGGGACCGTACGAGGCCAGCACCCAAAGTATGATAGAAACCGCCACGATGATCTTGCCGGCCTCCAGCACAAAGGTCTTCGATTTCTCGAAGATAGTCAGGCCTACGTTTTTCCAACGGGGCATTTTGTATACAGGAAACTCCATGATGAAGTAGCTGCGCTCCCGGGCCTTGAGCAGCACCTTGAGCAGCAGCGCCGAGAAAATGGCCGACAGGAACCCGAGCAGGTATAGCCCCATCAGCACAATGCCCTGCAAATTCAGGAAACCAAAGTAGTATACCTCCGGCACCACCAGCGCAATCAGTACAGTATAGACAGGTATGCGGGCCGAGCAGCTCATGAGCGGCGTCACGAAGATGGTGATCATCCGGTCTTTCCAGTTCTCGATGGTACGGGCCGACATAACCGCCGGCACAGCACAGGCCACGCCAGAGATCAAGGGCACCACGCTTTTGCCGTTAAGCCCGAACTTGCGCATGATCTTGTCCATCATGAACGTCACGCGGGCCATATAGCCGGTCTCTTCGAGTATGGCGATAAAGGCAAAGAGAAGCGCGATCTGCGGTATAAAGATCAGCACGCCACCCAAACCGGCGATCACGCCTTCGGTCAGCAGGTTGATGAGCGGACCGCTGAAATTTGCCTGGATCAGGGTATTTAGGTTGGCTATACCTTCGTCGATCAGGTCCATGGGGTAGCTGGCCCAGGCAAACACTGCCTGAAACACCAGGAACAACAGCGCCAGAAAGATCAGGTAACCGAATACTTTGTGTGTCAGGATCTGGTCGAGTCGGTTACTGAATTTTTCCTCCTCTTTCACCTTCTCGACACGTACCACATCGAGCAGCAGTTCGTTTATGCGGAGGTAGCGGGCAATGGTCTCGTTGGCCTGCACAGTGTTCGACTTGAAGTCAATCGAATGCAGCAACTCTTCCAGCCATACCTTGTCTTCTTCAGCAATAAATCGCAGGCTCTTGTATTGGTGCGCATAGTGCAGTGCCAGGTAATCGTTGCGGAGGCCAAAGCGCTCCCTGATCTGGCTTACAACAACTTCAAGCTCTTCCGGTATATCAAAGAAAGCCGCCTTAGCTGGGGCCAGCTGTTGCGATGTCACGATTTTGAGGGCTGCTATACCTACGCCTTTACGGGCATTCATCGGGATAACCGGCACGCCCAGTTCACGCTGCAGCGCTTCGATATCGATCTTCACCCCTTCGGTTTCGGCCACGTCCATCATGTTGAGGGCGAGCACGGCAGGTATACGCAGATCGGCCAGCTGTGTGAACAGCAACAGATTGCGCTTTAGGTTAGACGCGTCGGCCGTTACGATCACAAGGTCGGGGTAATGCTTGGAGTCCGGATCGTAGAGCAGATCGATGATCACGCGCTCGTCCAGCGACTTGGGGTATAAGCTATAGGTACCAGGCAGGTCGATGATCTGCGCCTTGAGGCTAGGGGTAAGCTGGCTGATGCCCGTCTTCTTGTCGACGGTAACACCCGGAAAGTTGCCGACTTTCTGGTTAAGGCCGGTTAGTTGGTTAAAAAGGGACGTTTTGCCCGAGTTGGGATTGCCAATCAAAGCAATTCTGGCCACTGGCTGATGGACAGGTGCTTGCTTGGCCTCTGGCGCTTCCGCCTGTATGGTTACAGCCATGTGATAATTATCTCTTCAGCAGAATGGTTTCGGCTTCGTCTAAACGGAGGGAGAGCGTATAATCATTCACGATGATAGTGATAGGATCTCCGAGCGGTGCTTTGCTGTTCAGTTTGATCTCCGTACCGGGTATGCACCCCATCTCGAGCAGCTTCAGGGCCATTTCAGGGTCTCGGAGGCAGCAAATCTCTCCCCGCTCCCCGATTTTCATGTCGCGTACACTCTTCTGTACCTGTGGTTCTTCTGTCCTGTTACGCACCGCTACCTTCCTTTTATTTAGACTGCTTATAAACAACCGCAAGTTACAAGCTGTTCCCCTCTTAAGCAAAAGATTAAGTCGATTTGAAAATTTGGAGATTTGGAGATGAGGGGGATTTGGAGATTTGAAGATGTGAGAAATGCACGGCTGACTTCAGCGCCGTTTCATTTGCTAGTCCTAGGCGAGGGCAGGGTTCTATAGGTATCGCCTCAGTGGTGAGGATGTTTTGCAAGACCGGGTCAAACCGTCCTTGCCCTTCATTGTCCAAGGCGGGGAATCTGTTGCTACCAACTCATAGATGGAAGCCCTGTAGTCACAGTTACGCACCACCGTCACGCATTGAAAGGGTAACTCGCACGCTGACTACGCAGGTATAGCCTAAGCCCGGTGCATAACCGACGATTTTGTGTTGGGGGTAGGGGCCCTAGATAAGAGCGTTCAGCGAGTTTAAAATCGTCTTGATTTTTTTGTCCCGAAAGCTTTCGGGAGCCCGCCCGGCCAGGGCAAGCTATGAAACAGTACAAGTTGCTCTAGGAATTGCTTCCGCTACGCCAGGTGCGCTATAACATCAGCTTTTACCCCCAATTCCTATATCAATAAAAATTATTCCGAAAAGAAGATACGCTTGACACGGGCGCTCACATTCGTAAGCAACTCATACGGAATGGTGCCGATGCGCCGGGCCAGCTCTACCAACGTCAGCTGAGGGCCGAACACAACAACTTCGTCACCAGCTTTGGCAGGTATACCGGTCACGTCGACCATACACATATCCATACACACATTGCCGATGATGGGGGCACGCCGGCCGTTGATGATTACCTCGCCTCCGCCGTTGCTGAAGCGGCGATCGTAACCGTCGGCGTAGCCAATGGCGATGGTGGCGATGGTCTTATCGGTGTCGGCTATACCTTTGCGGCTGTAACCAACCGTTTCGCCCTGCCGGATGCGTTTGATCTGCGAGATGGTGGTTTTGAGTGTACTCACCGGCTGCAGGGCTTCCTGTTGAGAACCGGTGGCCTCTACCCCATACAAACCTATACCTAATCGCACCATGTCCAGGTGGTGTTCCGGGAAACGCACAATGCCGGCAGAGTTGAGGATATGCTTGATGAACGTATACCCGAGCCGGGCCTCTGCTTCTTCGGCCAGTTTTGAGAAGGTAGCCAGCTGCATGTTCGTAAAATCATCGTGCAAGGCCTCATCGGCTCCGGCCAGGTGGCTAAAGGCACTTGCTACCCGCACCTGTGGGTGCTGACGAAGCAAGGCAAACAACTCCTCAAAATCCTCGCCTGTGAAACCCAGCCGGTGCATGCCCGTGTCGAGTTTGAGGTGGATCTTGTGCGAAACTCCTGCCTGGGCCGTTGCCAGAAAATCATGTAATTGCTCCAATGAATAAATCTCAGGCTCCAGGTTGTATTGCCGTAGCTTGGCAAAACTGTCCGGCGATGGGTTCATGACCATAACAGGCAGCGTGATACCGTGCTCCCGCAGGCTCACACCCTCGTCCACATAGGCCACGGCCAGGTAGTCCACCCGGTGGAATTGCAATAGGTTGGCCACTTCGAAGCTGCCGCTGCCATAGGCATAGGCTTTCACCATCACCATCAGTTTAGTGCCCGAAGCCAGTTTGGAGCGGTAGTAGTTCAGGTTATGCACCAAGGCATCCAGGTTCACTTCCAGCACTGTGCCGTGTACCTTCTGCTGAAAAGCGTGCACGATCTTCTCAAACCCGAACACACGGGCTCCTTTCAGCAGGATCAGCTCGTTGCGGAACTGGTCCGGACTGAACTGCTGCAGAAAATCGCCAGTGCTGACAAAGAATGTGGAGTCGCCCTCAAACTTAGCGGCGTGCGCCTGAATGGTCGGCCCTATACCGATCAGCCGCTCTACACCGTGGGCCTGGGTAAGGGTGGCAACTTTGGCATATAGCTTCTCTTCTGCCATACCCGATTCGAGCAAGTCTGACAAAATGAGGGTGCGCCGGCCCCGCCCTAGCTGACTTGCCAACAGATCGAGTGCGATGGAAAGTCCGGCGAGGTCGTTGTTGTAGGTATCGTCGATGAGGTAACAACCGTTGATGGCCTCTTTCATTTCGAGGCGCATGGCTACCGGTTGCAGGCGATCCATCCGATCCTGGATATCAGTCAGCGGCAAGCCCCGGTACAGCAGCACGGCCAGGCAGTGAAGCGTATTCTCTACAGAGGCCTCGTCGGTGAAAGGTATAGCCAGGCTGTGCTGTTCTCCCCGGAAGGTATAGCCTACGATGGTTTTGTGACCGGATACGGTACTGGACACGATGGTAACATCCGCTGCCTGCTTGCGGGACCAGGTGAAGGCTGGAATCCCTTTGGCCTGCGCCGCTTCGTGTATCAAGGTATGGTCCCGGCAATAGAAGAGCAAGTCCACCTGGCTGAAAAGCTGCAGCTTCTCCGCCGTTTTTTGCTCGTGGCTGGCAAAGCCCTGGTCGTGAGCACTGCCGATGTTGGTAAAAACACCAAGGGTCGGCTGAATGATTTTCTGAAGATTCGCCATCTCGCCCGGCTGCGACACACCTGCCTCGAATATGCCAAAGATATGGTGCTCGTCGAGTTGCCACACCGAGAGCGGCACCCCGATCTGCGAGTTATAGCTCCGGGGGCTTTTCACGACCATCTCATCGGGACTCAGCAACTGGGCCAGCCACTCTTTTACAATGGTTTTGCCGTTGCTGCCCGTTATACCCAGCACCGGTATCCGGAACTGCGCCCGATGCCAGGCCGCTATTGCCTGCAAGGCGATCAAGCTGTCTTTTACCTGCAGGATGTTGGCCTCCGGG
Source organism: Pontibacter aquaedesilientis (assembly GCF_014773225.1). Taxonomy (GTDB): domain Bacteria; phylum Bacteroidota; class Bacteroidia; order Cytophagales; family Hymenobacteraceae; genus Pontibacter; species Pontibacter aquaedesilientis. Next base: position 123,069 of record NZ_JACXAJ010000009.1, read on the forward strand.
TACAGCGCTGCCAGGCCGGTAGCCTCTTCCACCACAAACTGCCGCACCCCCAAGCCGTAAAGCTGCCCCAGGTACAGATGTCCGTCGTTGTGCTTGCCCCGGATCGCAAAAAAAAGCGTGCCCGCCGGCTGCGAGAGCTTCCGGCTGTCGGTGAGCAGGTGCACAACCGGCCTGTCCTGAACCAGTCGCCCCTCGGTGCTGCCTGTAATAGGAAAAAGCTGCTGAAACGTGAGCATATTCGTTGTTATTAAAGGCTTCAAATATACTATTTCCTTTCGGGTATAAACCAAGCCTATAACCCGACTCCCAAAATCGGGATGGCATACCGAGTGCAGTTAGGGAGGCAGTTAACCATGACCACTGCCCAACTGAGCCTAAGATTGCTGAAATCCTACAAACTCCTTAACTTTTGAAACCCACAATATAGCGGCTTGTTAGTCCAGAAAAGTATACCTTTGCGCTCTTTTATTTTGAAATGGAACCGACAAACACCAAACCATACTATGCGGCAGGTATAGCGGCCTTCGTGATCTGGGGCTTTATACCTTTCCCGCTCAAGGCGCTGGCCGATTACCCGAGCGGGCAAATCCTGTTTTTCCGGGTGGCGCTGTCGGTGGGTCTTTTACTCACCATCTCACTGCTGTTCAGGCGCAAGAACCTGCTGCTGACGCTGGCAGAGGTCAGAGCTTCTAAGCCAAAAGAGATCCGTAAATTTTTGCTCTATACCTTCCTGGGCGGTTCGCTGCTGACCATCAACTGGCTGGCTTTCATCTATGTGATCAACCACATCAACATCCAGACCGGCTCGTTTTCTTACCTCCTCTGCCCGATCCTGACGGCGGTGCTGGGCTTTGCGCTGCTCAAGGAAGAGCTTCGGGCGAACCAGTGGGTGGCCATCGGGCTGAGTGCGCTGAGCTGCGTGCTGATCGGCACCGGCGAACTGACCAGCCTGCTGTTCAGTTTGCTAATCGCGTTGAGCTATGCCTTTTACCTGATTACCCAGCGCATTCTTAAGGTATACGACAAAATCGTGCTGCTCACGTTGCAGCTTCTGCTCTCGCTCCTGTTCATCGCCCCGTTTTACGGGCAGTTGAAAGGAGGCGCTACAGTAGAACTGGACACGCACTTCTTTCTGATGACAGGTATACTGAGCGCTCTGTTCACAGTGTTGCCGCTGTTCCTGAACCTCTATGCCCTCAAGGAGCTCACGTCGGGCACAATCGGCATCCTGATGTACATCAACCCGATTCTCAACTTCGTGGTGGCTTTCCTTTATTTTAACGAAGAGACAACTGTCGTAAAAGTGGTGGCGTATGCGCTGATTTTTATCTCGGTGATCATCTACAACATCAACCTGAAAGGGCGTAAAAAGACGGGTGCTGGCATGGTGATTCCTCCGGTGGGGACAACAGCCGTCGTAAAATAGCATACCCGCTAAACAGAGAGAGGCCATACCTGCTATGCGTACAGGTATGGCCTCTTTCCGTTTCAGTCTTTAGCGGTTACTGCCCAGTCTGTCCTCCCTCCACACGGCGCCCCTGCGGAGTGCGGGGTCTCGGGCGTTGGTTAGGATTTTCCTCCAGCTGTCGCTGGCGGTCTAGCTCTACTTTTGCGCGTGCCACCGAGTCCACATTAGGTGGAATATTCCCGAATCGGTCGGCCTGCTCGCCTGTCTCGGCGGTGCGGCCTATTGGTGCGGGGCGCGGCTTGTTCAGGTTCTGTGTGGATTTGCTCCTCTCGGTTATGGCCTCTGATGTACTGGTATCGTCTGTTGGGTTCGATTTAGGTCTCTCACCGCAGCTTACTGCTATTGTTGCCACAAAGGCAGCGGCAAGACCGGTTTTTAGTATATGTTTCAGGTTTTGCATGGTCGTGTTTAAAATGATTTGACATCCCTGCTTTCTAACGTCCATCACGGATGTTAGGTTGTAGAACAGCCCTCCACCGCATTAGAGGCCTATTAATCCCAAGCCAAATATTAAAACCCTAGTCCGATCCGTATTCCGGAACGCACTTTCTGCCGCTCCTGAAACGAGGTCACAAAATCGACGCGCAGCACTTTGAAAATATGCTCTATACCTAAGCCAAGCTCCGCATAGTTATCCGACTCCTGGGTGTTCAGGTAGTGCAAACTCACTACCTCCTGCCATTTGAGGCGGCGGAAGAGCGGTATTTTATTGAACAGGAACCCGTTGAAATGGTGCTCATAATGCCCTTCGAGGTAACGGTTATTGGTGCTGTAGCGGTAGTAATCGAGCAGTTGGAAGCCGGTGTACACACCCGCAAATACGGTGCGGTTACCGTTGAAATGGCGGTAGTCCATCAGACGCATGCCTTCCTTGCCCCAGAAGGTGCCACCCGTGAAACTGTATTCGCTACTACCCAACAGACCCAGGCTGAAATCGTCTGAAATGCGGAACGCCATGGTGGTATACTTCACATCGCCGCCCAGCGCTTTTATACCTCCCCGGTAACCCAGCGAGAAAGTCGGCCAGCGGGAGCCGATGTTAATTTTGCGGTCGGGCCGGGAGATGTAGTTCATGCCTGGCCGGAAGCTTACCGTGAAAGCAGCCGTCAGGGCTTGGTGCGGTTCAAAGGAGGCATCGACCAGCTCGGCATTCGCGGGTACGTTGGAGGTAAACCCGCCGCTGTCGCTTTCCCGGAAGGCATAGTCCGTGGCGTTCTGCAGGGGCATGCGGTGCGCGTAATCCAGTGAGGTGAGTATGGCCACGCCGTTCAGCAGCTCCGACCGGTACGTGACCCGGGCATAGTCGCGCTGGTAGAGCTTGAGGTAATTGCGCTCCATGAAAAGGGTATAGATCGTATTGGCGAAAGGCGCGATCGGCTCGGTAGAGTTGATCTGGTCTACAAAGCGGCCGCCCTCTACCGTAGCTGTACTCCGTTTGATCGGATTGTAGGTATAGCTCAGGCGCAGTTTGGCGTTCAGCTTCTCGTTGGCAAAGCCGTAGCGTATGGTAGGCTCTATCTCGTAGCGCCGGCGGTCTTCGAAATCCTGCCGGAACTGTATGCCTACGTTGGCCACCACGCCTTCTACTGTGTTGTACTGCAGCAGGCTGGGCCCTCCCCTCAAACTCAGCAGCGGATCGAAGTTATAGGACCTTCGCTCATAAGTGTTGGAATAGGTATAGCCCCGCATAAAGAAATTCCCGAAAGTCGGTTTGTTCCGGATGCGGTCTACGGAGTCTTTGTACACCTTCGATTCCCGGATCACCTCCAGGCTGTCCTTGCGCTGGTAGTCAACCTGCTCTTCTTTCGTAAGCGGCACCGGCCTGATCTCGGCCCAGTAGGCTGAGTCGCGGGTGTTGGCTTCCTTCTCCACCACCAGCACCTCGCGGCTGAAAAGTTTCTCGTCGTGAATGGCCGGCTGCTCCGCCGGTGTGGCTTCTTTTGGCTTCACCACCCGCACACGCTGCCGTCTGGCGGGCTTCACCTCTGCCCTGGCATCAGTGGCAACCAACTCGGGCTCGGGCTCTACGATGGCTGGCGGACGGCTGTAGGCCGGCTGTACCTTATACCTGGAGTACACGCCCGTAGCGTAGCCTCCACCCTTAAAGCCAAGTCCTGATGCCTCAAATGTGAACCGCTGCGAAACCGGCATCCATACCTCGTCCTGCACCGGGGCGTATACCTGCCTCACCCTGATAAAATCCACGAAATCTATACCGGCGCTTTTGGTGAGTGTGAGGTCTGTGCTGTGGATGCGCCAGCTCCCATCCACAATGTAGATATTCCCTTTGAACACAGGATCGTTCGTCCGCCGGGGAATGACCTTGATTTTGTTGATGGTGCGGCCATTCTCCTGGAAAGTACCCAAGTACTCGAAGCGATAAAAAAACAGCGCATTGTTGGCCAGCGGCGATACGAAACCCCGCTCACTCAGCCCTTCTACCTTGAGCAGGTTGTCATAAAAGCTGATGTTCATCTCGGAGGCCTGGTTGAAACTGAAACTCTGCTTCTTGCCGCTCACCTTAGAGGAAATCATGCGCTCACTGATCTTGTTGGGCTTCTTGAAGTGCAGATCCGACACCGACTCCGACAGGTACACAATGCCCGTGTCCACGTCCACCACCCGCACACCGAGCACTTTGCCGGGCACTTTGTCCATGCGGGCCACGCTTTTCATGTATACCCGGGCGCTCCAGGCGTTTACCTCGTCGCGGTGGTATTTGCGCAGCCGGATGGCATTGCGCATAATGCCGTAAGCCGGGTCTTCGTCCGAGGCTTTTACCACGACCTCTTTCAGGTTGAGCACCTCCGGCACCAGCTGCACGTTCAGTTCCTGCACCGCCTCCCCGATCATAACGGTTTCGATTCTGGCCCTGTAGCCCACATACTTGAATTCCAAGGTATAGGTACCGGCTGGCAGTTGCAGCTGGTAATGCCCCTGATCGTTGGAGGCGGTCCCACTGGCGGTTTCTTTGATATAGATGCTGGCAAAAGGCAGTCCCTGATTGTTTTCGTCGGTAATGCGCCCGCGCAATACACCGGCTGCGGCTATGGCGGGGATCAGGTATAGCAGGATGAGTAGATTAGCAAAGCGCATGCGCTGAAGAGTTAGGGTCTGTCCTGATGAGATTTACAATTTAAGAACTAACGATAAAACCCATCTATCTTATTTCTCTTTTTTCGATTTTAAGGAAACAGGCTATACCTGCCGGGCCGCCACTACCGGGGAAGTTTGGTTTGGTGGGCTTCGATTTCACGCTGTGAGAGGCGATTTTTATAGCGCACATTCAGGATAACGCCCACCAGCACCAGGGCCATTCCTACGTAGGTTGCCAGCTCAAAATGCTCGTCGAATAAAATAAAGCCCAGCGACAACGCATAGATGATTCCGATGTAATTGAGGTTGGCCACTTTCGAGATTTCCTCGGCCTGGTACGACATGGTCATGTAATACTGCCCCAGCTGCGTGAGCACACCCACCAGCAGCAGAATGCCCCAGTCCCAACCGTCCGGCTGCACCCAGTTGAAGATGGAGTAAATACCTGAAATCGGAAGTGCCACCAGCGGAAAATAAAACACAATCACCAGCGGATGCTCGCGTGTGTTAAGCCGCCGGATAAAATTGTAGGCGAAGCCCGAGAACACGGCACTCGCCACACCCATCCAGACATAAAAGGAATCTGCCGTGGCATCCATGCCCTCTATCACCAGAATACCGCCAAACGAGATCGCAAAAAAGACCCATTGCCAGGGTTTTACTTTCTCCTTCACGATAAAAATGCCCATAATCGTCGTGAAAATGGGCGACAGGTACTGTAGTGTAGCAGCCGTGGCCAAGGGTATATTCTGCAGTGTGTTAAAGAAGAGCATGAGTGCCATGGCCCCTGCCGCTCCCCGGGCGATCAATAAGCCATAATTGCTGCCCCACACGCTTACCCGCTTGCTCCGCAGCACCACAAAGCTCATCACCAGCGACACCACCGAGCGAAACAGAATCACCTCAATGGCAGGTATATGCGGCAGCATTTTCACGCACACATTCATGAGCGAGAAAAACAGCGTGGACAGCAACATGTACCTGACTCCTTTTGAAAACATATCCCGATTTTATCTTTGGAAGTACAAAGGTGCAGGTAATTAGGTTTAGTTGTGTGTTTAACTGCCGGATTATTAAATTGCTGATTGTTGAAAATACCGCAACTCTTGCAAGCCCGAACTTGTTTTAAACAGGAGCAACACGAACGATTTGGAACGACATAAGAAACAGAAAACCTATACCCCGAAAGAAGCCTTGATTAAGGCAGCGGCCTACTGTGCCTACCAGGAACGCACCCAGCAGGAAGTGCGCACCAAGCTCTATACCTACGGCCTGGAACCCGACGATGTAGAAGAGATCATTGTGCGCCTTGGGCAGGAGAAAATGCTGGACGAGGAACGCTACGCACAAGCCTACGTGCGCGGCAAGTACGGACTAAAGAAATGGGGCCGGCGCAAGATCACACAGGGCCTCAAAGCGAAAGGTATCTCGGACTACTGCATCAAACAAGGCATGAAGGAGATTGACTTTGAGGTATACGAACAGAACCTGCTGCAGCTCCTTGAGAAAAAGAACGCTACCGAAAAAGAAAAGAACCCCTTCGCCCGCCGCCAAAAACTCACCTATTTCCTCATGAGCAAAGGCTACGAAAGCGATTTGGTGCAGGAAGCGGTGAAAAAGTTAGAAAGTTGAGAAGTTAGAAAGTTTGGGAGTTATGAGTTCAGGTTGGTTTCGTAGGGATAGGTCGCGACCTGTCCCTACAAGTGGAAAAAACGATCAACGAATAACGATCAACGTCTCTTTGGCATTTCCGGGTTCTGGATGCGGCGCTGCGGCACCAGCACCACTTTGCGGCCAGTTATCTCTTCCAGCATGGGCTTCAGCACTTTCTCGGCGTTCACGGTTGTCTGGCGCAGTATCCCTGAGTTGATAGCCGCTTCCTTCACATTGTCCTCGGCATAACGGTAGCTTTCCTGCACCAGCTCCGCATCCTGGAAGTAGGTGTTTTCCTTTGAGAAGACTTTAGACTTGCTGTGGTCTATTTTGTAATAGCAAACCTCGGGCTCCGGCAGACTGATTTCCACCAGCGAATCTCCATAAAACCGGATATCCTGGGCAGTCAGCTTGGCAAAGTCCACGCAGCCAACCGCCTCGCCCGTCACGACCAGCACCACCTTTGAGTTGGGCACCCAGCGGGACACGTTCTTTTCATACTCCACCACATCCTTAAAATTATAGCGCACCAATTCCATCCGTCCCAGTTCTTCGACCGTGGTCAGGATGGTATTGTGGTTCACGATAACTTCCGGTTGTTTCTCGTCAGGGCCGAAGGTGTCTTTCACCTGCCGCCAGACGTACCAGCCAACCAATAGCAGTAGGAGGAGGGGCAGCAAGCGGAATAAAAATCGGATGAGTGGCATCGGGTCAAATATAGGGGTTTGTATCTATTATTGTCTACACAGCAATTTTGGTGCGAAAGTTCAATATATACCTATACCTCAACTCCCAACCGTTCTCTGAAACCCGCATTGCCTTGCAAGCCGCCGGTATGAATAGCAACGAGGCGACTGCCTTGCGGAAAATAGCCTTTTTGGATCATGTCGATCAGGCCATAGAACATTTTACCTGTATAAATGGGCTCAAGAGGCATGTTGTGCTGCTGCTGAAATTCACGCATGAACTCCAGGAGTTCCGGTTTTACTTTAGCGTAGCCCCCGAAGTGGTAGTCGGTGATGAGCTGCCAGTTGTCGTAGTGCTGTCCGTTATACCTGTCGATCAGTTGCGTAATCTCCTCCTTTAGGAATTCGCCGCCTTTCAAGGCAGGGAAACCCAATACCTGCTTATTGCCTTCCAGTCCGGCGATGATACCCGCTATCGTGCCGCCCGTGCCGCAGGCGCAGCAGATATAGTCGTAGTCAATCGGGATGTCTGCCACAATTTCGGTGCAGCCCTTCACGGCCAGGCTGTTGGTACCGCCTTCCGGTATAAGGTAAGGATTGCCGAACTGCTCAGCCAGTTGCGTCAGGTATAGCAAGTCGGACTTCTGGCGGTAGGCTTCGCGGGAGATGTAATGTAGTGCCATACCTACTGAGGCGGCAAATGAAAGCGTGGGATTGAGCGGCAGATGTTTCTCTCCCCGAATAATGCCGGTAGTCCGGAAGCCAAACTCCTGCCCAGCCGCGGCCACTGCAGCTATGTGGTTAGAATAAGCGCCACCGAAAGTCAGGAGGGTGCTCTTTTGCTGCCGCCTGGCCTCCTCGAGGTTATATTTGAGTTTGCGCCACTTATTGCCGGAGATGGCAGGGTGCAGCAAATCTTCCCGCTTCACCCAAAGCGCTATACCTTGGTTCTCCCAAAGGGGATTGTGCAACTGCTGCAGTGGTGCTTCCATAATAGCGGTAAAACAAAGGCCCCGGCTACAGAACCGGGGCCTCAGCCTTTTGTAAGATTATACGTTCACTTTTTCTGGCTCCGGCTTCTTCCGAATGCTGTAAAAGATGGCTCCTCCCAGCACTAACAAGAGTAGAATGGATGATACCAACGACACGGTGTTTCCGATGGTATAGGACTTCGGCTCAAACCGGAACTCAATCGTGTGCTTACCCGCTGGCACCGGCATGGCCCGCAGGATGTAGTTGGCCCGGATGTGCTCCACTGGCTGACCGTTCAGGTACGCTTGCCAGCCATCGGCGTAGTATACCTCCGAGAACACTACCAAACCCGACTGGGTTGCTTTAACCGCATATTTCAGCTCGTTCGGCTGGTACTCAGTCAGCTCAATGGTAGAGCCCTCGGTGTTAAAGTTCTGGGCCGGCACCTTGAACTTGGACACATCCACTACAGCTGTTTTGTTCGCTTCAAAATCTGTCAGCGCCTCGATCTCCTCATCCGGGGTATTCACCGTTTTGACCTCCTCCACAAACCAGGCATTGCCCAGTGCGCCCGGCACACGCTGTACTGGCTGCTGCTGATCGCCCGTGATCACGTAGCGGGTGTTGAGCATGCGCAGCACCTCCAGGTTGTTTTGCACAATGTGGCGGTCAATCACATCCTGATAGCGGCGCAGTTTGGCACCGTGGTAACCACCCACCGACTTATGGAAATAAGACGTGCGGGCATCGTTAAATGGGTTTGGCAGGTATAGCACCCGGTAGTTCGGGTCTTTGTCCTGCAGAATCATCTGGTCGGCCGGCGTCGGCTGAAAATGGTTCTCTACCACACGTTTCTCGAAATCGCCGTCGTTGAGATAGCGTTTGTTCACGCCCCACAAATCCACCAGCACCAACAGTCCTATACCTGCAATCGCCACTGTAGAAGACAGTTTGCCTTTGAGATAGAAGTAAAGCAGCCCCACTGACAAGGCGATAAAGACAAAAGAACGTAGCGCGTCGGAGCGCATCATACTTTCACGATCGGCACGGATGGCATCTATCGGAAAACCCGATTGCTGAAGCTGCTGATCCACAGTTCCCGCGAAACTGGCCGAACCTGCAAACAGCCACACCAACAGGGAAATACCTGCTGTGATGCCGCCCGCGATCAACAGTTTTTTGTCAAGGTCTTTGATCGTAACCCGGTCACGGATAAGTCTGTAAAGTGCCAACATCCCCAGCAAGGGAATGGTGATCTGGGCAATAACCAAGGCCGACGACACCGCCCTGAACTTGTTGTAACCCGGGAAATAATCGAACATAAAGTAGTTGAAAGCCTCAAAATGATTGCCCCAAGCCAACAAGATAGACAGCAAAGTAGCTGCCGCCAACCAGATGCGGGTAGGTTTGTTCACGATGAAAAGTCCCAGCACAAACAGGAAGCAAATGATAGCGCCAACATACACTGGCCCGCTCGTCATCGGTTGTGGCCCCCAGTAGGTCGGCAGGCCCTGCTCCACGATCTGCTCGGCCTGCACAGGCGGCATACCCATTTTCAGGAAGGCATTGTAACTGTCAGAGTCTTTGTCGAGTGGGGTGTTGCTGCTGCCTCCGTAAAAGTCAGGTATAAGCAGGGTGATGGTTTCGCCTACGCCATAGCTCCAGCTGAAGGCATAATCGCGGTCGAGGCCGCTGGAGGTCTTGTCGCCGCTGTTGGCCACGCTGAGCTCAGACTTGCCCCGGATACTGTGCTGGCTGTACTCGGCCACGGTATAGAGCCTGCCAAAGTTCACGCCCACTGCCAGTATGGCTGCTATACCTAGTACCAGACCACGTTTCACCAAATCCGCTATACGACCTTGCTTCAGGGCATAAATCACTTCCACGACAACCCATATCAGCACCATCAGCAGCATGTAGTAGGTCATCTGCAGGTGGTTGAAGTGCAGGTTCAGGGTAAGTCCCAGGGCAAAAATAGCCGCCCCGATCCAGACATTCCGGCGCAGGGCATAGAACATACCGGCCAGCACCAGCGGGATGTAAGCAATCGTGAGGGACTTGGTGTTGTGGCCCGCCTCCAAGATGATGAAGTTGTAAGATGTAAAGGCAAATGCAATGGCTCCCACAACCGAGAGCCAGGTATTGAGCCGCAGTGTCACCAGCAAAATGTAGGCGCAGAGCAGCGTAATAAAAATGTTACCCGCCATGGCCGGCAGGTTAAACGTCAGCAGGGTATGGATATAGCCTGAGAAATCGCCGGGATAACGGGTGTTGATCAGGTAAGAGGGCATGCCGCCGAACATGGAGTTTGTCCAGAGCGTCTCTTCGCCGGTAGCCTCCCGGTAGTCCTGTATCTCTTTGGCGCCCCCCTTAAACTGCAGGATGTCGTGCTGGGCCATCGCCTTGCCCTCAAACAGGACAGGGGCGAAATACACGGCGGTAAGTGCAAGAAAAATCAGGATTGCGATCAGGTGCGGGAGCACGTCGCGCTTAAAGTCAATAGAAGCAGTCATATCTTTCAAAAACCTCGGAATAGAGGTTGAAAGATAGCGGTTTTATTTTATTTCTTCATAATCCACGTACTGCCCCCCGTTGAAATCCTTGCGGTCGGGCTGCTCCGGCACATAGTCGATTTTCACGCCGCCCTGCTGCCTGCTGTGGCCATTCGGACGTGGCTCCGTCTGCGGGCGGTTCATGTTGGAGTGGAAGAAAGTGCCGTTGCGCAGGCTTTTCTTCACAAAGAAAGCCAGCAACCAGCGAAACAGGAAAGGGGCCACCAGCCTGATAAAAAAGATGACAAGAAGGGTAACGAATATAAACTTGATCATGATGCTCGGTTAAGGTATAGCTGCTTGAAAGCCAGCTATCATATAACAATAATAGTACCCTTTTAGATACAAAGCCTTTGCCAAAAAGTTGCCACCTGTCATTTAGTCGGGGTACGGTGCAAAGATACGGATTTGTGCCGCCTCCTGAAAACCATCGGGACACGGGTAAAGCAAAAAGCCTTCCCCGTTACGGGGAAGGCTTTCCTAAATTACACAATTAAACGTTTATACGCTCAGGTATAGGTTTCGTTCGGAATATACCTTCACGAAGTAGTCATCCTGCAGGTTATCAATGAAGTAGATCGCCTCACCGGTAGACTTCATTTCCGGCCCCAGCTCCTTGTTCACTTCCGGGAACTTGTTGTGCGAAAATACAGGAACCTTGATGGCATAGCCTTCTTTGTGCGGGTTGAAGGTAAAGTCTTTTATCTTCTTCTCGCCCAGCATCAACTTGGTCGCATAGTTAATGTATGGTTCGCGATAAGCCTTGGCAATAAAAGGTATTGTGCGCGATGCACGAGGGTTGGCCTCAATCACATACACGATCTCGTTCTTCACGGCGAACTGTATGTTGATGATACCCACCGTATTCAGGGCAAGGGCAATCCGCTTGGTGTAGTCCTCGATCTGGCGGATCACGTTCTCGCTCAGGTCAAACGTAGGCAGCACGGCGTACGAGTCGCCGGAGTGGATACCAGCTGGTTCGATGTGCTCCATGATACCACAGATATGCACATCCTCGCCATCGCTGATCGCGTCGGCCTCTGCCTCAATGGCATGGTCCAGGAAGTGGTCGAGCAGCACCTTGTTGCCCGGATGGTCTTTCAGCAAGTCGATCACGTGGGCCTCAAGCTCCTTCTCGTTGATCACGATCTTCATGCTCTGACCACCCAACACATAGCTTGGACGCACCAACAGCGGGAATTTCAGCTCTTTGCACAGTTCCAACGCCTCCTCAGCCGATTCGATCACACCGAACGGTGGGTATGGAATGTCCAGATCACGTAGCAGCGAAGAGAACGAGCCACGGTCCTCGGCCAGGTCGAGCGCTTTGTAGCTTGTGCCAATTATCTTGATACCATAGCGGTCCAGTTTCTCGGCCAGTTTCAGAGCCGTCTGTCCACCTAGCTGCACGATCACACCTTCCGGTTTTTCGTGCAGAATGATATCATATATATGCTCCCAGAATACCGGCTCGAAGTAGAGCTTGTCCGAAATGTCGAAGTCCGTAGAAACCGTTTCCGGGTTACAGTTGATCATGATGGTTTCGTAGCCGCACTCCTTGGCCGCCAATACGCCGTGCACGCAGCTGTAGTCGAACTCGATGCCTTGACCGATACGGTTCGGGCCGGAACCCAGCACCACGATCTTCTTCTTATCGCTCACATGACTCTCGTTCTCGCCATCAAAAGTACTGTAGAAGTACGGTGTCTTGGCTTCAAACTCGGCGGCGCAGGTATCCACCATTTTGTAGCCGCGCAGTATTCCCAGTTCGGTACGCACGGCGTGCACTTCGCTCTCCAGGCAGCGCAGGATGTGCGCAATCTGGCGGTCAGCGAAGCCTTTCACCTTTGCCTCGCGCAGCAGTTCGGCTGGCAGTGTGGCCAAGGTATACTTTTCCATTTCCTTCTCCAGCATATCGATCTCCTCGATCTGGTTTAGGAACCAAGGGTCAATTTTGGTGAGATTCTGGATGGTGCTGGTAGGTATACCGATGCGCATGGCATCCTTGATGCAGAACAGGCGGTTCCAGCTTGGGTTCTTCAGGTTGTAGACGAGGTCATCGTAATTGGTCATCTCTTTGCCGTCGGCGCCCAGTCCGTTGCGCTTGATCTCGAGGCTCTGGCAGGCTTTCTGCAACGCCTCCTGGAAAGTGCGGCCAATGCCCATCACTTCGCCCACAGATTTCATCTGCAGACCCAGTGTGCGGTTAGCGCCTTTAAATTTATCAAAATTCCAGCGCGGTATCTTCACGATCACGTAGTCCAGCGCCGGCTCAAAGTAGGCCGATGTAGTTTTGGTAATGGCGTTCTTCAGCTCGTCCAGGTTATAGCCGATGGCCAGCTTGGCGGCAATCTTGGCGATAGGGTAACCAGTGGCTTTAGACGCCAGCGCCGAAGAGCGCGAAACGCGTGGGTTAATCTCGATGGCGATGATAGTGTCGTCATCCGGGCTCACGGAAAACTGCACGTTACAACCACCTGCAAACTGCCCGATGCCGTTCATCATCTTGATGGCCAGGTCGCGCATTTGCTGGTATACCGTGTCCGGTAAGGTCATGGCAGGAGCTACCGTTATAGAGTCGCCGGTGTGCACGCCCATCGGGTCGAAGTTCTCGATGGAACAGATGATGATCACGTTGCCCAGGTTATCGCGGAGCAGTTCGAGTTCGTACTCTTTCCAGCCCATGATGCTTTGCTCCACCAGCACCTCGTGTGTTGGCGAGGCGTGCAGGCCGCGGGTCAGGGCCGCGTCGAATTCGGCAGGGGTATTAACAAAACCGCCCCCCGTACCACCAAGGGTAAACGAAGGGCGAATCACGAGTGGAAAACCAATTTCCTGCGCTATCTCTTTTCCTTCCAGGAATGAGGTAGCTGTTTCTCCCTTGCAAACATTTACCCCGAGCTCGAGCATCTTGAGGCGGAACTTCTCACGGTCCTCGGTAGTCTCAATCGCGTTGATGTCCACCCCGATGATACGAACGCCGTATTTCTCCCAGATACCGGCCTTATCGCACTCGATGGCCAGGTTCAGGGCCGTCTGCCCACCCATGGTTGGCAACACAGCGTCGATCTTGTGCTTCTCCAGAATCTCAATGATGTACTTCTTCTCTAGCGGTTTGAGGTACACATTGTCCGCCGTTACGCTATCTGTCATGATAGTGGCGGGGTTTGAATTGATAAGCGTCACCTCAATCCCTTCTTCACGGAGGGAGCGGGAGGCTTGGGAGCCTGCATAATCAAACTCGCAGGCCTGGCCGATAACGATGGGGCCAGAACCAATAATCAGAACGGATTTAATACTGGTGTCTCTAGGCATGTGCTTTGGTAGGTATAAATTGCCCAAAGTTACCGTAAATTGTTGGGCTTGGCAACATAAAAATGATGGCATTGCGATTTTAACTTCAGGCATAGGCTGAAACAGGTATTGACAGACATTATAACAAGTGTATGTAACACAGGCTATACCCAAACCTTGCGGACGTAGCACGTAAACAGGGTATAACTTAAAACAAATCATCATGGAAACACCACGCGAAGACGATTACATTACGAACTCAGAAGAAAGCGAACGCCTACCCGAAGAAAGCCCGGAGCCACTGGAGGGATTAAAAAAAGAAGAGCACGATATACTGGATCCCGAACCGGAAGGCAAGGAGGAAGGTGGCAACGTAGCTGCCAAAGAGGAGGCCGATACCCGGAAACTGGATGGCAGCAACGCCAACAACCTCCGCACAAAATAATAATCAACAGTTAAAAAGAAGCCGCAGCACTTAGGCAAATGCCTGAAACTGCGGCTTTTCCGTTTATAAACAGGCATTTGTTGCCCGAAAAACTGATTTAAGCCTTTTACTCTGCCAGTTTTTACATAAAACGAGAATATAGCTGCAAAAATATATAAACAACATAATATTTAAATTGGATTATTTATATCCGATCAGTTTTGCCTTCCCATAATTTTTGGTTATCATTATCCTGAAATTCACCGGTTTAACATCATGGATTATGGTATACTTTCAAACAGACTACCTGCTCGTTGAATACCATGCCGCCAGCAATGTGCTGCTGAGCCAGTGGTATGGCAAATGCAGTAGCCTGCAGTACCGGCAGGCGCTCATACAGGTTGTGCGGCTTGCAAAGCAGTTGGGCGCACCCTATGCCATCACCGACAGCAGACTGCTGTCACCGCTTCAGCCCGAAGACCTTGCCTGGACGCGGGATGTATATGCGCAGGCTTTCCGCCAACTCCCCTTAAAGCGAACCGCTGCCCTCAACCCGTTCGATGCGACCGCTGAGCGCCAGATACAGCAGATCTTTGCGACAAACGCACATCCGCTCCCTTTCGAAATGAAGGAGTTCGATGACCTGACCTCTGCCTACGACTGGCTCACATCAAAGGAATAAACCTTGGACAAACAGTTTTCCGGCTATAACTGTTTGCTTTTGAATGCTTCCGGCATAGGTATACCTGCCGCCGCTGCGCAGTGCTGAATATATTCCCTATATTGTATCGGGTTATGCTTGCGATGTAATGCCTGCAAGCTTCTTTCTAACGCCTGATAACACATGCTATACCTTGTCCTCAAGCTGATTCTCCGCATTGGCCTTTGGGTGTTCTTTCGGAGATTTGAGGTGCGCAACCGCCATCTGATGCCTAAGCGCGGCCCACTGCTGGTAGTGGCCAACCACCCCAACACCTTTATGGACCCCATTGTGATCGCGTCGCTGTTGGGACAACAGGTATACTTTATAGCCAAAAGCACAGTGTTTGACTCGCCGCTCAAAAAGTGGCTGCTGCACCGCATGAACCTCATCCCGATACACCGACGCGAGGACATGCCGGACGGCGCTTTCGACAATGCGCAAACCTTCCGGACCAGTTACCAGGCGCTGGCTGCGCATAAAACACTGTTGATCTTCCCAGAGGGGAACAGCTTTAACGAGAGGCGCCTGCGCAAACTCAAGACAGGAACGGCCCGCATGGCTTTTGGCGCAGTGGAAAATTCGGCTGACGCGGCGGATCTGCTCATACTGCCAGTGGGCCTTAATTACTCAGACCCGACCCGCTTCCGAGGCGAGGTGTTCGTGAACGTGGGCAAACCTATTGCAGTGGCACCTTACCTGGAGCAGTACCGCCAGGACGGCGTGGCCACTGTAACGGCATTGACAGCACAATTAAGGCTTCAACTGGAAAAACTCATTGTCGTGACGCCCTCCAATGACGAAGACGAGCTGGTGCGCCAAATCGAACAGTTATACAAAGAGCGGCTTGCTGCGCAGACCCCCATAGAAGCTCCCAGGCACATACGTGATTTCCTGCTGACAAGGGCCATTGTGAAAAGCCTGGCACACTTTATCAAAACCCAGCCGCAGCGTGTTGAGAATCTGCGCAAGAAAATCGCCCACTACAACCGGCAACTACAGTCCCTTGACTTACAGCACCTGCCAACAGTGGAAGAGAAGCACGTGCTACTCCAGCAAAGCATAGCCAAGACACTTTTGCTGGCTACCACCATCCCGCTATACCTGTATGGGCTTCTAAATAATTACCTGGCTTATATTATTCCGTCTAAAGTGGCGGATGCCCTTACGGAGGCGGCTGAGTTCCGGGCTCCCATCATGCTATCAGTTGGTATTTTCTCCTTTCCGGTACTTTATGCGGTTCAGGCAGCTGTGCTCTGGCAGTTTGTGCCGGGCAAGGTATACCTGCTGCTATACCTGATTAGTCTGCCCCTTTCAGGATTTTTCACGCTCCGGTACTGGAATGCCTTGCAACATGTGCGCAGCCAGTGGCTGTTGCTCCGCTTGTTTCTGACGAAGAACCCCATGGCAGAGCGCTTGAAGAAAAAGCGCCAGGAGATACTGGAGGAGTTGGATCAGGCAAGAGTAGAGTACCTGCAGCAGTTTGGTTAGCCGACAATTTAGGGTATAAAGGCAGGTATGCCATTGCCCATTCCTGCTCAGAAATCGGCCAAATGCCTGGTGCGTAATCAGGGACGGCCAGCCTTTGCATCATGGCGCAGCTTGAAAGTGCCTGTATGCCCCCCGGAAATACTACCCAAATTGCCAAAGCCCCGTAAACAGGATACTGGAATCATTTTATACAGTCTTACAATTTGAAAGCTATGAAAAAAACATTCTTAAACCTGCTCGCATTTTCCTTTGTGGCTGCCACCGTTTTGGCTGGATGCGCCGACACCACCACTACCGGCACGGAAACAGACGCCATGGAAACTGACACTGAGTCTGAGTACGGCACAACCACCGGTACTACCACGACGGGTACAACCACTGGAACCACGACCGGTACAACTACCGGTACCACGACTGGCACGACCACTGGCACAACAACGGGAACCACTACTGGTACAACCACCGGCACAACGACAGGCACCACTACTGGCACAACCACCGGTACGACAACAGGAACCACGACAGGAACTACCACGACCGGTACGACCACTGGAACTACTTCCGGAACTACTTCTGGTACAACCACTATGGGCACGACAACCGGTACTACTTCTGGAACGACAACGATGGGTACAACCCCAAGATAGCAGGAACTTCAATCACATTGATCAACAAAAAGGCAAGTACCTCCCGGTCTTTGCCTTTTTGCTTTTCACATACCTCTATACCTGATCCACGATGAATCAACTGCAACGATACCTGCGACGTGTTTTTACAGTTGACCTCCGTGCCCTGTCCATCATGCGGATCTGGGTGGGGGGCATTATCCTGATCGATCTAGCCATACGGGCCACAGACCTGGAGGCGCACTACTCGAACATGGGTGTGCTGCCTTTGCATGTATTACACCAATTCGGCTGGAACCCCTACCATTTCTCTTTCCATACCCTGAGCGGGCTCTGGCAGGTGCAGGCCGTGCTGTTTTTAATAGCGGCTGTTTTTGCCGGATGCCTCTTGCTAGGCTACAAAACCCGCACGGCCACTATTGCAAGCTGGTTGCTGCTGCTGTCTTTGCAAAACCGTAACACTTTTATTTCGCAGGGTGGCGACGACCTGCTGCGTATGCTGCTTTTCTGGGGTATGTTCTTACCCTGGGGAAGATTTTACAGTTACGATGCCGTCAGATCCGAACCACCCGCCCTGCAACAAACCACCTATTTCAGTGCAGCCACGACCGCCTATATCCTCCAGATTTTCCTGGTGTACTTCTGCACTGCCCTGCTCAAAAACGCTCCCGAGTGGACCACCGAAGGTACGGCCCTGTACTACGCCTTAAGCCTTGACCAGATACTCATGCCGGTCGGCAGACTGATTTACCCATATCCTGACTTGCTGAAGTTCTTGACACACTTTACCTGGTATACTGAGCTGCTGCTGCCCTTCCTGTTGCTGATCCCTTTTTATAACCACCTATTCCGGCTCATTGTGGTGGGTGTGCTGTTCTTTTTCCATATCGGCATAAGCCTGACACTCTTCGTGGGCTTATTCTACTTGGTCAACATTGCTTCCATCTCGGGTTTGCTGCCTCCCAAAGCCATGGATTGGGCAGAGAAACAGCTGCTTTCTTCGTTCAGACGGCCACTCTCAGGCCAGTTTCAGCGAATTTTCAAAGGCTTCAGGAGTCCGGCGCAGCTGCAGGTGAATTTTAGCCTGCGGAAACCGCTGCTTTCCAGTTCTCAAGAAAGGTATGCGCGGGAAGGGTTTGTGGGCTTTATCTTGCTCTACTGCATCTGGTGGAATTTATCGGGTGCCACATCCGCCGTTCCGGCTATGCCGGCGTCCACCACCTGGCTGGGGAGTTTGCTGCGGGTGGACCAGCGATGGGGCATGTTTGCGCCGGCTGTGTTTAAAGACGACGGCTGGTACGTCATGGAGGGACATACTACATCCGGCCCTTTGATTGACCTAAACCGGGAGGGTAAAAAAGCAGATTACGCTAAACCGGCCTCAGTGGTCTCGATGTTCAAGAACGACCGTTGGCGAAAATATTCTGAGAATTGCCTGTTTGTACATTACTCCTTCCTAAGACCCTACTACTGCAACTACCTCGTACGCCGTTGGAACGAAGACCATCCGCAGAACCCTGTAAAAGAGCTGCAGATAGTCTACATGAAAGAAGTTACCCTGCCTGACTACAATGAAGCGGAACCACTACGAGAAGTACTCTGTACCTGCGCCAACCTACCGGAGTAGCTGGCCACAGACACAGCGCCCTTCGATTTATTTTTTGTCGGAGCTCAGCGCACTGCCTACAGCGGCGGCCACCAGACCGCCCAGCAGGTATAGCCCTACTGTCATGGCACGGGTGCTGTTGGTTCGGTTACTGGGGTCGGAGCCCAGACCCATCGGCCCGGGTAGCAGCACAGCGCCCGCGCCCGCCCCGGCCCCTAACAGGCTTCCGCGCAGCCAGGCTCCTTTTCCAACGCCGGCCATACTGTAGTAAATGGAGTTGGATACCACATCGGCTACCAAGGCCCAGGCACGAAGTGCCCCGTCTTCCGGCGGTTCGGCACCGGCTTTCTTCATCGTCTTGGAGATAGCCCGCATCCCCAGCACATCCATACGGGGCGCCTCAGGCAAAAATCGACGCAGGGTTTCGTGTGCGATGGTCAAGGTGACAGCCCCTGCCAGCCCGCCAACCAATGCTTTACTTACTTCCATAGTATTTTCTTTCTTCATAGGGTTAAGGTTCGGTTACTGTACTAGGTATACGGAGCCGCTCATACCTCGGCGAAACGGCATTGCTTATACCTATACGACACAAAAAGCCGGGTTATTTACCCGGCTCTCTGATCTGTTTCGTTATACCTGAAAAGACTATCTGTTCTTATTCAGGTTTTTGTTCAGCTTGTTCTGTGCATTGGCATTTTTAGAGCCAGTGCTGCCTTTCTTATTTCTGGAGTTCATGGCTACCCAACCTGCACCAAGTGCCAGTAAAGAGCCGCCTACTACCTTCTGGGTAGTGCTCAGGCTATTCACTTTGTCCATGGTTGTGCTGCCAAACTCCTGCAGTTTGCTGGTCAGGTTGTTCAGGTTTTCTTTGCTGAACGTGTCTTTTAGCCCAGCCTTGCCTGAAGAAGCCGACTGGCTACCGCCGGAAGTGCTTTTCATGGAGGACTGGTTGCTGCCGGAGCCTGATACCGAAGACTGGCTGGCTGAACCGATGCTGGAGTTATTTGAATTTGAGCTACTCTGAGCTGTTGGGTTTTGATTTGATTGCGGATTCTGATTCGCTTTGTTTTCCATAGGTAAGTTATTTTTAATTATATACTTGTAGCTGCCCTGGCTCTCAACTACACTTGACTGCTTTGCCGGGGCATCAGACTTATATTTATCGGTTTTGGACCAATATGGTTACAGATAGCCCAATATTTCCGTTTGCGCACAAGCCTGACCCGCTATAGTTATATTAGCTACAGAAAAGCTCTAAAGAGAACAGGCCTTTTTTTGCAAGGTATAGCACCAGCCGCTGAGGATATATTTTTAAAACCTCTAGAGTTGGAGCGCCCTGAGTTTTGTCAACGCCTCACTAACCTCTGCCCGGTCGCCTTCCTCCACTTCTTTCAAGGCCTTGTTTGATTGGTAGAACTCCAGAATATTCTGCCGCAGGGCCGGACTCATGTGCTCAAAATCAGACTTGGTTAGTTTGAGCACTAACTTCGCATACGTCTCGTCGGTCAGTTTATAATCTGCAGGTATGGTAGGCTTGCCGGTATCGAGTTGCATGTTAGTCAGCTGTAGCTTATCCTGTTGCTGCCTGAGTTGCTGTATCAACTTGGTGTAGTTCTCGACCGTGGTGTTGAAGCTGTGGTAAAATAGCTTCTCGGCTTCGGGAGTCGGTGGTTTAAAGGCAAGGGTTTGTAAAGGTCCGATTTTGGGCAGCACTTTAATGATCCAGGCAACGAAGCGGGCGAAGATGTTGGGCCGCTCGTAGTCGTTGCCCCACGTCTTGTTAAACTCAGCCCGGCTCATGTGGTAGTGAAACTTCCGGCGGGTTGCACCGGGGCTGGCTTTCTGTATATCGCCGTTCTTTGCCTGCCAGGCAGCTTTGGTCAGGTCTGGCATAAGTCCCCGTATGGTGTAGCGGTACGTCCCGATGGCCAGGGGCACGTTCAGAAACACATCATTCAACTTGAGTCCGTAGGTTTCCAGGAAGGCTTTCTCGAGCAACTCTTTCGATACTTTGAACCCGATGAATGCCTGGTAGTCGTCGGAGGCGTAGTTACCACGGGCCACCTGCAGCACGTCAAAGCCGAACTCCGTCTTGACATGGGACACCGGATCCTCCGCGTACGTTACCTCCCGACCATGTTCCGCCTTCACCTTGGGGTATACCAGCGCCACTGCCTTGTTGGTACCCAGCGGGTGACCGTGTATATCGGCGTTGTAGTGCGACATGGCTCCCAAAGCAAACCCGTACTCTTCTACTGTGGTAGCCGACTTGATCATATTGGCCACAAAGTCGCCGCTGCGCACATAGTGCGTCAGGTCGGTGAAGAAAGTGTTGCCAAAAGGGAAGTAGCCCATGTCCTGCACAATGGAGCCGCCGTAGGCATGCGCGTGTGCTTTGAGGAGGTCTTCGTCGGTGGCATTCGGGAAGCGCCTGCGCAGCAAAGGCTCAATAGAATCTTTCCAGGCGGCGTCGATAATGGCCTGATGCGTGAGCACGCCGTAGGCTTTGGCAGCAGGCGTTGAGAACAGTAAGATCAGGGCGAGCAAGAAGCCCGTGCGCTTCATAAGGGTAGTGTTGTTCATAAAATGGGGTATGCGTCAGGGGTTATACGCAAAAGAGCCCACAATAGATAGCCGTCTTGCTATATTCAGGATGCCTCGTCAGGCCTTGCCAAGCCTGCGGTGCTGCAGGTAGGTCATTACCTCCATCAGGCTGATCCCCATCAGCACCCACATAGCTCCCAGTAGGAACCCCGCCAGCACATCTGACAAAAAATGCACGCCCAGGTATATTCTGCTGAAGCCAACCATTACAATCAGGACACCGGAAGCCAGCAGCACCGTCTGCCGCTGGCGTTTGCTGCCCAAGTGCCTGTACATAAAATAAGCCAGCATGCCGTAAAGCGCCATGGAGGTGGTGGCATGCCCGCTCGGGAAAGAAAAATTGTGCTCCGGGTAAAAGGCCACTTCCATGGGACGGTCGCGGCTGATGAACTGCTTGCCATACTGCACTGAAAGCCCTATACCTGCCATGGTGAGCCAAAAAGCCAGCACGGCGATGTAGCGTCGCCTGTAAAAGAAAACGATCGTGGCCAGCCCGCCCATGGCAAATACCGCCTCGCGGGTTCCCAGTTGGGTAAGCGCATAGAACAGCTGGCTCAACCAACCGCTCCGAATACTGTACAGGAAAGCGGTGAACTGCTCGTCCAGGCTCACCACCCCTTCCGACTCAATAACGTCCTCCGTCAGTTGCGACAGCAAGGCCGCATTGATACCAATAACCAGAAACAGAATGGTAAGAGGCAGGCCAATGAAAGAGGAAGTATCGAAACGGTTTAACAGAAAGCGAAAAGCCTTTGGGAAACGACGCTGCAGGCGCTGTACCAAGGGCTGCCTGGACAGCCAAACCCGAAAGCGCTGGAAAATGTAGGTCAGGAAATTCTTCATAATGGAATAATCCAACCTTTATACGCAGTTTTCTTTAATTGAGGAAGGCTGTCTGCTATTCTCCCTGATTATTGGCCCTCTCGCCTGGCAAAACGATTTATTAACAACTTCTTAGCACAATATAAAGTACATATTCTTATGAGAGGGTTTGAATATATGTACGACAAACTCCTACTCGCTGTGGGGGTTGTATTGTTGGTGTTGCTATGGGTGCAATTTCCGGCAATGCCTGAGATGAATGCGCAGGACCACATCCGCTACACGTCAGAAGAATCTGAGGTTGTGTTACACTCCAAAGCCCGCTTCCTGAAGCCCTCCAAAGCACTCTCGCCCCGTGAAGTAATCAAGATACAACTACATGCCCTGCAACGCAACGACATGACCGACAGCGGCATTATCACCGTTTTCAATTTCTCTTCGCCTTCGAGCCGGGTCAGCCTTGGTCCTCTCAACAATTTCCGGATGAAGGTACGCGACCCGGCATACAGCCCAATGCTTAACTTCGTTTCGTACAAGACCGGGCAGATGGTCATCACAGATAATACAGCCTATCAGTTGGTGCTGGTAAAGGGAGTGAACGGGGAGAAAGTACCCTATCTGTTTATACTGGCCAAACAGCGCAAGGGCATGTACAAAGGCTGTTGGATGACCGTGGGTGTGGCCCGCCAAGACACCGATCGCCAGACAAGCCTGATTTAACGGCCACTATACCTGCAGTTTATACCTTGCTATACCTTACAAAGGCAACTCCATTTTAATATTGGCGCGCTCGTAGATGCTGGGCGGCATGGGCACTTCCACAAATCCCAATCGGTGGTAAAGGTTTATTGCCGTCTCCAGTTTCCGGTTTGACACCAGGTATACCATATGGGCACCAGCCTCGCGGGCTTTGCGAATAGCGGCCTCACCCAGCAACTTGCCTATTTTCAGTCCCTGTGCTTTGGGTGTCACAGCCATTTTAGCCAGTTCGTATACGCCACTACCTTCATTGATCAGGGCGCAGGTGCCCACTATCTCGCCCTGGTAGCTAGCCATTATAATGAAGCCTCCTTTATCAATAATGTAACTTACAGGGTTGCTCAGGGATTTGTAGTCCGCCTCCTCCATCACAAAGTAGCGGGTAATCCACTCTTCATTCAGGGCACGGAACATGCCGGCATGCTGCGGCTCAAAATCCAGTATCTGTACAGTTGTTGCGGTGTCGGCCAATTGCATAAAGTATTCTGATTTGCTGCAAATGTACGACAAGGCACAACGCTTTTCAAACATCCGTCACACTCCTAAGAAACTGGCTGCGGCTTTACAGATATCATACATCGTTTGTATGCAGTCGTCCTGCTCTACTTCTGTTCTATCTTTTCGCCTGCATTTCAGGTATAACACATTGATCCGAAACCCCATTTTGCCATGCCTGACACCATTCCGCTTTGGTTGCCCATTGCCTATACCTTGTTTCTGCTGGTGTTGGTGCCTGTGTATTGGAAGCACTACGGCCCGGGCAATTTTCTCTGGTTTTCGGATGTGGCCCTTTTTTCTGTGGCCCTCGTGCTCTGGACGGAAAACCATTTACTGCTGAGCATGGTGGCGGTGGGTGTGTTAGGGTTGGAGCTCGTCTGGAACGTAGAATACTTCGGGCAGCTGCTCACCGGCAAACCGATGCTGGGCCTGAGCGACTATATGTTCCATCCGGACAAGAGCCTGTTTCTACGGGGGCTGTCGCTGTTTCATGTGTTTCTGCCGGCCATCGTCATCTGGCTGCTGATGGAGTGGGGCTACGACACCCGTGCGCTCTGGTACCAGACTGCCCTGACCTGGATCGTGCTGCTGCTCTCCTATATCCTCACTGATCCGAAGGAGAATGTAAACTGGGTGTTCGGTCCCGGCAACGAACCGCAAAAGGCTATCCCTCAAGGACTCTACTTTACGCTGAGCATGCTGTTTTTCCCGCTTTGCATTCTCATGCCCTCCCATTTTCTGCTGCAGTGGATTTTCAATTGAGGTATAGGCCTGTAAAAGAGCGGGCTATACCTGTCTTCTGCTCGTCTGGTACAGACACTAGCTATTCTGCGGGGAATTCGCGTCGGGCACTTTCACTTTTTCGGAGTTTTTCAACCCTGACACGACCTCAATGTTGATTCCGTCGGACAGACCGGTTTCCACCTCGCGCTTTTCAAAGGTCTGCGGAGCGGTTTCTACCTCCACGTAGGGCTTCTCCTTCTCAAACTTGAGCATGCTTTCCTTTATGGCCAGTACGTTCTCCCGCTTGTCCAGCACGATGTCGGCATTGGCGCTATACCCTGCCCGGATAAAGTCTTTCTCGTCGAGCAACACCTTTGCCCGGATCGGGAACTTGATGGAGCCTTCCTCCAGCACGCCTTTCGGGGCGATGTACTCCAGTTTGGCATTGAACACACGGCCTTCAATTGCGCCGATAGTTAGCAGCAGGTCCATGTTTTCTTTCAGCTTGCCTACCTCCGACTCGTCTATCTTTCCTTCGAATACCAGGCTGCGCATGTCAGCAACCGAGGCAATTGTGGTGCCCTCGTTGAAGTTGTTGCGCTCGATGATGGAGGTACCCACTTTCACCGGCACGTCCAGCAGCATGCCACCGATGGTAGAGTACACCAAGTTGGAGGCCTGTCCGCTGCGACGGGAGGCACCTTCGCGCACCAGCTGCAGGTTGCTCTCTGCCGATTGCAGCGCCTCGCGCTTCAGGTCGTAGTCGGCCTTATACCTGCGGAACTCCTGCTCCGCAATCGCCTTCTGGTCGTAGAGTTCCTGGTAGCGGGCCAGTTCGCGCTTGGCTTCATTAAAATTGATACGGGCCGTCTCCAGCGTATTTTGCGCGTTGTTCACGTTCACGATGTTCGGCACGATCTTGATCTTGGCCAGCAACTGTCCCTGTTTCACAATTTGCCCAGCCTCCACATACAGCTCCTCCACTATACCTGACACCTGCGACTTCACCTCCACCTCCTTGCGCGGCACAATAGAGCCCGTGGCCACCGTCTTCTTTACAATGTCTGCCGTGAAAGGCTCCTCAGTTTTATACACAATGGGGTCGGTGTTCGCTTTTTTGTAAAAGTACCTGCCCAGCCAGACGGACAGCGCCAGGAAAACGAGAACAAACAGTCCGATAAAAACCTTTTTCATAGTGGTATAATCTATTGTGTTTTTGTTGATACTCAGCTAAAATTACTCTTCCTGCAGAGCCACTACCGGGTTCACGCGGGCAGCTTTGGTGGCAGGTATAAGACCGGCCAAGGCACCTGCCACCACCAGCAGCACCGTGGCGGCAACGGCAACGCCCATGTTCACTTCCGGTGGTCCGAAGAAACCCGCCTGCACATCGTTTTTCACCATAAAGCCTTCGATCGCTGCGATCAGCCCCGTTCCTGCCAGCAAACCGATATACCCGGCCAGCCCCGTTATCACAACCGATTCCTGTATGATCAGGCTCACGATAGAGAACGGCGTGGCACCCAGGGCCTTGCGTATCCCGATCTCCTTGGTGCGTTCCTTTACCACGATCAGCATGATGTTGCCCACCCCGATGATGCCGGCGATGATGGTACCAATACTTACCAGCCAGCTAAAACCGGCTATACCTGCAAACAAGCCTTGCACATCCTGAAACTCTTTCTCCACGTTGGCCGAGCCGAATGCCTTCAGATCGGTCGGGGCCACCTTGTGCCGTTTCATCAGCAGCGTCTTTACTTTCTCCTCCACCACGGCGGCCGGTATACCTGGCTTTGGCGTCATGGCAAAGAAACCAACCTGGTTGGGCTGGTTAAAGGCCTGTTGCAGCGTGGTGTTCGGGATATAGATGGTCTGTGCGTCCTGGATCACATCTTCGTCCTTCCCGATTGGCTTGAACGTACCCACCACCTGAAAATAAATGCCTTTGATGCGGATATACTTGCCGATCGGGTCTTCATCTTCGCCAAACAAAAGCGCCAGCGTACGGGGGCCAACCACTGCCACTTTGCGGCGCTCATTTATGTCCTTTTGATTGATGAACCGGCCATTGACCACGTTAGTTGGCTTCACTAGCAGCACCTCCGGCGTTTCTCCGTTCACGGTGAAGGCGGAGCTTTTGGCACCGTACACCACCGAGAAACTACCCCGCAACTGATTGCTCGGCGCAATAACAGCCACCTCCGGCACGAAGGCACGAATGGCTGCGATGTCGTCGTTCGTCATCTGGATGAACCTGCCTGCTTTTAGTCCCATGTAGGGCACACTGGTGCGCTGCGTCCAGACAAACACCGCATTCTTGGCGACGTTAAACTCCGCCGTTATCCCTTTCTCGAGTCCACGCCCGGCTCCCAACAGCAGCACTAACATGAAAATGCCCCAGAACACACCAAAAGCCGTGAGCGCCGTGCGGAGCTTGTGCTTTTTAACAGTGTTGTAGATCTCGGTCCATTTATCGATGTCGATCATAGTCTAGTTTTGATTGAGTGAATGAGCGATTGAGTGAGTGTCTAAAATTTTAAATTTTGATTGTGCGAATAGGTATGTTGTTTCTTTTGGTCTATACTGTTAGCTATACCTTTTCTTTTGCTTTTAAAATATCCTGAATGACGCAACACGAGCATAATATTCACACATTAATTCATTCACTCAATCACTCATTCAAAATTAAATTAATCCGCCCTCAGCGCCTCAATCGGTTTGATCCTGGCGGCTTTCAGGGCCGGCATCAAACCTGCCAGAGCGCCCGATATCACCAGCACTAGGGTAGCTGCCAAAGCCACGCCAGGGTCCACCTCGGGGTTGGCGAAGAAAGGTGCTTCCGTTCCCGACGACTCCATCAAGTACTCCAGCCCAGCCAGTACGCCGGTTCCGGCCAGTAAGCCCATGTAACCCGAAAAAGCCGTAATAACCACTGACTCCTGCAGGATCAGGCTCACGATGGAGAGCGGCGTGGCACCCAGAGCCTTGCGCACACCGATCTCGCGGGTGCGTTCTTTCACAATGATGAGCATGATGTTACTCACGCCCACTATACCTGCGATCAGGGTGCCTATACCTACGATCCAGACAAATATCCTGATCCCATTGAACAGGCCCATCACTTTTAGAAACTCTGCCTCCGTGTTTTCTACCCCGATGGCCATTTTATCTTCACCGGAGAATTTGTGCCGTGCTGCCAGCAGGTTTCGCATGCGGGCCTCCATTTCTTTGGCGCTCACGCCAGGCTCAGCCACCAGGGCCATCATCTGTACCTGGTTACTCTGGTTGAAAGCTGCCTGCAGTGTCGAGAAAGGTATGTAGGCCCGCTCCTCACGACGGCTGCTGTTATTGCCGCGCATCTTAAAGGTACCGACCACCTTGAAGTGAATACCCCGGATATTGACGTACTCGCCCACCGGGTCCGCCTCCCCGAACAGTACCTTGCTCACCTGGTCGCCGATCACCACGACCTTGCGCTTTTGACGCTCGTCGTACTCGTTCAGCAAACGCCCCCGGAAAGGAATTTCGCCATTGATTGCGAGGAAACCAGGTTCAGCTCCAAACACCTGGTACGAGCCGTTTTTGGTTTTATAGTTGATGGTATACTCGCCCATCACCCGGTTGCGGGGCGCCAATAGCCGGACATCGCTGATGTCGCGTTCCATTGCCCCAAGATCCTGGTTCGTAAATTTGATTTCCCGCCCGGGCGACATGCCTTTATGGGCGAGTGCGGTCTTGCCGCTCCACACATAAATACTGTTTTTCGCCCCAGCCCCGAAGCGGTTGTACACACCATTCTCCAGTCCTTTGCCGGCACCGAGCAGCAACACCAGCATAAAAATCCCCCAAAACACGCCAAAAGCCGTCAGGAATGTCCGCAGCTTGTTCTTCTGCATTGTTCCCAATATCTCTTGCCATTTGTCTAGGTCGAACATGTATTTAGTTGCTGATTGTTAACTGTTGATTGTTTTCGGTCAGACTTAACTTTTAGCGGCTACTGCCTCTGCTGCCAGTATCGCATCGTCTGTACTGTGGTCGTTATGCACAATCAGGCCGTCTTTGAGCCTGATCACGCGGTGCGTCTGGGCGGCTATGTCGTTTTCGTGGGTTACTATCACGACGGTCATGCCTTTGTTATTCACATCCTTGAAGATGTCCATCACATCGTAAGAGGTCTGGGTGTCGAGTGCCCCCGTCGGTTCGTCGGCCAGGATCAGTTTGGGCTGTGAGATCAACGCCCTGGCAATGGCGACCCGCTGTTTCTGCCCGCCTGACATTTCGCTGGGGGAGTGCTCCGCCCAGTCTTTCAGGCCCACCCTGTCGAGGTACTCCAAGGCCAGTTTGTTGCGCTGCTTGCGGCCCACATTCTGGTAGTAAAGTGGCAAGGCCACGTTTTCCATAGCATTTTTGAAAGAAAGCAGATTAAAGGACTGGAACACAAAGCCCAGAAATTTATTGCGGTAGTAAGCCGCCTTCGCAGCAGACAGGTTACGGATGGGCGTGCCTGCCAAGGTATAGCTGCCGTTGTCGTAATCGTCGAGGATGCCGAGGATATTGAGCAAAGTGGATTTGCCGGAGCCCGAGGACCCCATGATCGAAACCAGTTCGCCCTCCTCTATGAGCATATCGATTCCCTTGAGCACATGCAGTTTGTTGTGCCCCACCGCATAGTATTTGTGTATATTTTCCAGCTGGATCATAGGCGGCAGACAGTAGTGGTGGCAAATAAATTACAAGTATTCGCTTTGCAAATTGCACTATATAGTGCTAAATTTTCTGAACTTTATACCTACAGCGGCATTATCTCGATTGACAGGTATAGTTTATCTATCAATCAAGTTGCTATTTGGCAGGCAAGCTTCCGTTACCCTCGCGCTAATTTGAGTTGAATCGAAACGCCGTACACGGTTATTTTGCCGTGCTCATCATTTTGCCGTGCTCATCATAAAGATGAAAAAGACTGAGGGTCGGTTGCCTGCGGTTTGGTGAAAATTTTGCCAACGGCCCTCTCCTCTGCGTAAAAAAGCTATGCGATACACGGATGTACCTGCGCCGATTCTCTTTCACCCGCTCAAGCATCACCTGGGGTATATCCGGGAGTTTATAAAGGAGCAAGCAACCGCAGAAGAAGTGACACTTATCGCGCAACTCCAAACAATAGGCAGTTCACAGCTCGATCTATACCTGGGTAAGCTATCAACTCAACAGATTGCCCAAGAGACAATCCTATATCTAGAGTCGCAGCATATCCTCGAACCTGAAGCTTATCAGCTATACCTATCCAATAGCGAGGCAAACTACGGGTTGCTTACTCTGTCTGACGGAAGCAAGTGGGTGCTACGATGGGGCGTAGTGAAAGGAAGGCATGTGCATTTGCACCCAGCAAGGTATAGCCAGCACACGATCAGAGTGAAGGCTAATACACTGAAAACAGCTGTGGCTACATTGTTAGCATTGAAACGTGTAAGTGCTGCAGCGTCAGACCTATCACTGATCAACCACGCTCGCGTACAATGGCTGGAGCTGGCGCCTATACCTACTTATTTACCTGAAGAAGGCTTGGGAAAGATGTTCAACCTACTGCAGCAGTAACCGCTTATCCTGCTATTCCTTCCTGTTGGCATTTTCGATCAACTCCATGAAGTTATCCTTAAAGGTGTCGCCAACAGGTATAACGGCATCGCCGATAAAGATCCGGTTCCTCTCAATTGAGTCGATTTTATCAAGTGAGATGATATAAGACTTGTGCACCCGTACAAACTGCTGCGCAGGCAACTGCTCCTGCATCTTTTTGATGTTCCGGAGTGATAAGATACGCTCGTGGCGGGTGTAGATGGACACGTAGTTTTGCAACCCCTCCACATACAGAATATCATCCAGCCTCACCTTCACGATCTTGTATTCCGTCTTCACAAAAATAAAACTCCGGTTACTTGTCTCTGGGGTTCTTTCTTCTGCCTGAGCCGGGGGCATAGCAGCGACAGATGGGGGACTGACCTCCAGTTGTTGTCGTGCCTTCTGTGCTGCTTTGTAAAACCTATCAAAAGCAATCGGCTTGAGCAGGTAGTCCACCACGTTGTGTTCATAACCCTCCAGCGCATACTCGGTGTAAGCCGTTGTCAGGATAACCCGACACTTGTCACCGATGATTTTCATGACCTGTATACCTGTCAGCTCGGGCATCTGGATGTCCAAAAAGATCAGGTCTATTTGTTCCCGTTCTATTAGTTTCAGTGCCTCCAAAGCGCTGGTGGTGCTGGCCACAAGCTCTAAAAAGTCTATCTTCCGAATATAATCAGTCAGGATGTCCAGCGCCAGTGGCTTGTCATCTACTAAAAGGCAGCGTATTGTTTTCATTTGGTTATTCATCTCAGGCTTAGTAGGCTCCGGCAGGTATAGCTTGGTGCTCGTTTGGTTGACTTGATTTCATGGCATTTAATTGCAGTGCCAGTTCTACTTTGAAGGTATGCGGCTCGTCTGTAATCTCCAGGGTATAGCAATCAGGATATAATAGCTCCAGCCGGCGCCGTACATTCACCAGCCCTATACCTCCTGTTCTGTCTTTCTGGTCATTGTTCTTCCAGTTAAGCACCTTAAACAATAAAGTATTACCTTCCACAGCTAGATTGATGTGGATCGGATGGTTTGGATCATCGCACACACCGTGTTTGAAGGCATTCTCCACAAAAGCGATCAGCACCAGCGGCGAAATCAGCTTTTGGTCAGTAGCTCCCTCTTTCTCAAACTCAATAAAAGCATGGCCTTTCAAACCGATGCGCTGCAGGTCTATCACATCCTCCAGGTATGCTACCTCCTTCGAGAGCAGCACTTTGTCTGCCTCGCTTTCGCGTAGCATGTAGCGCAGCAGTGCCGACAACTTAAGCAATGCCTCCGGAGCCAGATCAGATTTCTGGTAGGTGAGTGAGTAAATGTCATTGATGGTATTAAAAAGGAAATGCGGATTGATCTGTGATTTCAGAAAGGCCAGCTCTGTTGCCATTTTTGCTTTCTCCAGTTCCTTTTTCTCTTCCTGTGTTTTAAAGTAATCCACTACATACCCATAGGCTATACCTAACAAGATGTACATCAGACTGCCTCTCAGCACACTCTGGAAGATCCAAACCATGGTGATTTCCCGTCCATAAGTAGCCCAATTAAAGTACTTCAACAGGATAACCTCCAGCAGATAGTGAACCGGTGTAAAAGCCACCAGCAAGGCCAATAAACTTAGCGCATAAAGTCCATACCTGCCTTTGCCAAAAAAGCGGGGTACAAGGACCAGGGCATTCAGATAAAACAGTGCTGCCGTCAATAGCGTGCGCACAAAGTCAACGGCTGTGGTTTTGTAAAGCGACGCCAGAGTATACTGGGCATCATAAAAGTAGTAGTACTGGAAACCGTAAACCGTGTCTTTGAAGAAATCGAAAAACCAAAACAGGCAATGAAACAGGATGATCTTCTTCTTATTCATCCCTAAAAATAAATGAATTGAACAGAACATCGTGGTTAAAATACAGCAACTGCCCAATTTACTTTACCAACCGTTCTACCTCGTGTAGCAAGCTGTTCGTGTAGCCAATAATCCGTTCGTAAATTGAAATAGGCAGTTGCTGTATTACTGCCGTTGCCTTCACTCAGGAGCCAGTATGTTTGTATCAGTTAAATGAAACAAGCAAACTGATATAAAAAGAAACTTTAGCTCCATGAAAAAGCCGCTCCTCCTACTTCTTACCTTCCTTGCTTCAGCTCAACTTTCTTTTGCAAAAGTATTGCCCGACTCCATCCAAACTTATGTGGTGCAGGCGCTGGACATCATGAAAAAGAACTCCCTGAAAAAGCACACGACAGACTGGGAAACGCTTTATGCCAAAACACTGGAAGATGCGAAGGCCGCTACGACAATAAGAGCCACCTATCCGGTTATAGAAAAAGCGCTGCATCGGTTGGGTGACGGGCACAGTGGCTTGTATGGCGCCGAAGTGATTGAGATATTATCGAAATACAGTTACGAGGAGGCCACTTCTCAGAAATTGCCTATGCCATCGGGACGCATGGTGGAGGGGAAGTACGCCATGATCGTTATCCCGGGCTTCGCCGCCTTTCTCAATGAAGAACAACTTGCCTTCACAGACTCCCTGCAAAGCATCATTAAAAGCCTGGATGCCCAAAAGCCGAAAGGATGGATTATAGATTTGCGCAGAAACCAGGGTGGTAACTTTGAGCCTACTATGGCAGGCTTACTCCCGATTTTAGGCGATGGCAATTGGATAGGTTATACCGATGCGGATGGTAACCTTAGACACGAAACTTATAAAAACGGCACTATCACAGGGTTGACAGATAGCCTGGAACATACGATTGCTAAACCCTATAAAGTAAAGAAACGCAACTTGCCTGTTGCAGTACTGGTGAGCAAATCCACTAGCTCTTCGGGAGAGTTTGCAGCTATCACCTTTGTCGGCAGACAACGTACCAAACTAATCGGCACCAGCACCCTGGGCCTTACCACCAGCAATCGGCCCTTTGTTTTGTCTGACGGCGCCTGGCTGAACCTGACCACTACAAAAGCCACTGACCGGAACGGCAAGGTATACGGTAAGAGCATCACCCCTGATGTTGAGCTTAGCCTGACTGACAAAGAAAAAGAAAATAACGCACTATACCTGGAGGCAGCAATCAAACATCTCAAAAACGCCAGGAAATAAGAAAGGCCACCCCTAGGGATGGCCTTTCTTATTAGCGACTAGTTATTCACCAGGTCAGCTCTCGATACTTTTCGGTTGTTGACTTGTGTGTACTTGAAGTCTTCATCTCCATCGAACACGGCTTTTTGCAGATTCATCTCATTCGCCACTTTCGTGTATTTGAAGTTAGCCAAGCCCCCGAAGTTTGCTTGCCTGAAGTCGGCGTCTTTGCTGAATTTCGCATACTTAAAGTTAGCCTCTCTTTTGAAGGAAGCATTTTCAAAGCTGGCCACCTGTGGAAAAGCAACGTATTTGAAATTGGCTTCTTCCCCAAACTTCGCGTTTCTGAAATCCGCGGATCTGGAGAACTTGCTATACTTGAACAGCGCCTCTTGCTGGAAGCGGCTTCCTGCAAACGACACGTCTCCCTTGAATTCAGAATATTTAAATGCATTGCTGCCTTCAAACACACAGTTCTCAAAGCGCACCGCTTTTTCGAAATTAGTGTTGTATACCTCGTTCTTGCTGTTATCGCGTTGCCAGTTGCCTTGCTTGCCCTCCGGGTTGAAATATGCCAGCACATCGCCCTTGAAAGTACAGTTCACGAAAGTTAGAGGAGCAGTCACGGTACTGATATACTCCCGGGTGTTATACCTGTTGTCCGGTTCTTTCTCCAGCTTCATGTTCTGGAGCTGTGTCATGTCTAGGTTCCCCACAATCTCGACGTCTTTATAAGAAACAGCCTCGCCGCGGTTGATCTTGGCAATGATTTCGGAGGCGTTGACACGCGTTTGAGCCCATGTGAAGAGCGGCAGCATCAATAAAATCAGGAGTAGAGGTAATTTTTTCATGGCATGTATGATATGTAGTGGAGTTAACATTGACGATTCATGCCATAAAGATGAGACCGGCCCCGCAAAGGTTGCCTGCGGGCCAAATTAATTTCCCCCATCATGCCATTGCATGACCAATTTGAATGCAGGAATAATTTCGGCTCACGCCATGAAGGAGCGTAATGTTTGGGTGGGATTTGGGTTAGAGCAAAACACCAGGTTGTATGCCGATGCACTTTACGTTGGAAAGGAAACAAGGCTCTATTAATCCTCGAGCAACTGCATTACCGCTTTGGCTACGATCCAGTACGTGAGAAAACTGAAAACGAAGACCATGCAGAAAATCATCCCTATCTCAAGAAAATCAGCACCAATGCTTTGACTAGTGAAGCTTGCCACTAAAAAAGGTAGGAAAACGCCTAACCCAAACAGCAATCTGAGTGTTTTTTCGGGGAGGTATTTGGACTGTCTCATGGCAAGTGTATATTTAATTTTTCATATTAAACCTTAACGTAAAAGCCACAAAACAAGTTTTATCACTATATAGCAATAAAAAACAGCACCACCCCTCAGGGATGGTGCTGCCAATCAATCTTATTCAGATTTGGTTAAATATGTAGGGCGCGGTTTTCCGTCGCTGCCAGGCAAGCTTCTTTCACGGCCTCCGCGTAGGTTGGGTGCGCATGGCTCATGCGGGAGATATCCTCTGCCGAAGCACGGAACTCCATTGCCACCACCGCCTCTGCAATCAGGTCTGCTATACGTGGCCCGATCATGTGCATGCCCAGAATCTCGTCTGTCTCCTTGTCGGCCAGCACCTTCACGAAACCGTCGGTATCCATCGATGCCTTGGCACGCCCTGATGCTTTGAACGGGAAAGAACCGGCCTTGTAAGCACGGCCCTGCTCTTTTAACTGCTCTTCGGTATAACCCACACCCGCCACTTCTGGCCAGGTATACACCACACCCGGTATCAGGTTATAGTTAATGTGCGGCTTCTGGCCAACGATGGTCTCTGCCACGAACACGCCTTCTTCCTCTGCTTTGTGTGCCAGCATAGCGCCACGCACCACGTCACCAATCGCATAGATGCCCGGCACGTTGGTTTCCAGATGATCGTTCACGGCAATCATACCACGCTCGCCCATTTGCACGCCAGCGTTCTCCAGACCCAGTCCTTCGGTGTATGGCTTGCGACCAACGGAAACCAGCACGTAGTCACCATCAAAGGTCACTTCCTCACCCTTCGGGTTCTGGGCAGTCACTTTCACAACATCACCCTCATTGGTTGCGCCTGTTACTTTGTGGTTGAAGAAGAACTCAAAGCCCAGTGTTTTCTTAAGTATACGCTGCAACTCTTTGCCCAGCGCACGGTCCATGGTCGGGATGATCGAGTCCATGTATTCCACCACCTGTACCTTCGTTCCCAGACGAGCATAAACAGAACCCAGTTCCAGACCGATTACACCGCCACCGATCACAATCATTTTCTTTGGCACTTCAGTTAGCTCCAGCGCTTCTGTGGAAGTGATGATGCGTTTCTTATCGATTGGCAGGAACGGCAATGAAGTCGGCTTAGAACCAGTCGCAATGATCGTTTTATCTGTCTCGATCTGCTGCTCCTGACCGTCTATACCTGCGATCTTGATTGTGTTCTTGTTCACGAACGAACCCAGTCCGTAGTAGGTGTCGATCTTATTCTTTTTCATCAGGAAGGAGATGCCGTCGTTGTTCGACTTCACCACGCCTGCCTTGCGCTTGATCATCTGCTCCAGATTCACCTGCAGATCATTCAGCTCAATACCGTGCTCCTTAAAGGTATGCGCCGCATTGTGATAATGCTCAGATGAGTCAAGAAGTGCTTTGGAAGGTATACAACCTACGTTCAGGCAGGTACCGCCCAGCACATTATACTTTTCTATGATAGCGGTTTTCAGTCCCAGTTGCGCGCAGCGTATAGCCGCTACATACCCGCCAGGGCCCGAACCGATTACAGTAACATCGTATTTCATTTCTTTCTATACTTTGAGAGAGGTATACTCTCGTTATATGTAGTTAATTCTTCTAATTACTTGCCGTGGACAAAGACGATCATGCCTTTTGCTATACCTAGAACCACAAAAAGAAGGAGGAGCAAACTGCTTCGCTTACCCCTCCTTCCTTCGCTCAATAAATTATACTCCAAGAAGTAGTCTCATCGGATCTTCCAAAAGCTCTTTTACCCGAACCAGGAAGCTAACCGACTCACGCCCGTCAATGATGCGGTGATCGTATGAAAGTGCCAGGTACATCATCGGGCGAATCTCTACCTGTCCATTCACGGCACCCGGACGCTGCACGATGTTGTGCATACCCAGAATAGCCGACTGCGGTGCGTTGATGATCGGCGTCGACATCATGGAGCCAAACACACCACCGTTGGTGATTGTGAAGGTACCTCCTGTCATCTCGTCGATTGAAAGCTTCCCGTCACGCGCCTTCTTAGCCAGACGAATTACTTCTTTCTCGATGCCGTCCAGTGTCAGTTGCTCTGCATTGCGGATAACTGGCACCACCAGGCCTTTAGGAGAGGATACCGCGATAGAGATGTCGCAGAAATCATTGAAGATCATGTCATTCCCATCGATCTGTGCATTAACAGCCGGCCACTCCTGCAGGGCGACGGTACAAGCCTTTGTGAAGAAGGACATAAAACCTAAGCCTACTTCGTGCTTCTCCTTGAACTTGTCTTTGTACTTAGTACGGATGTCCATGATTGGCTTCATGTCTACCTCGTTGAAGGTAGTCAGCATGGCGGTCTCGTTTTTCACCTGCACCAGTCGGCGGGCAACTGTTTTGCGCAGTGAACTCATTTTCTCGCGACGCTGGTTGCGGTCACCCGTAGTAGCCTGAGCAGTTTCCTCTTGCTTCGCAGCCGGGGCTGAAGCAGCAGGTTGTGCCGCTGGTCTTGCTTGCGCACCCATCGCATCTTCTTTCGTGATACGACCGTCGCGCCCTGTACCCTGCACCTCCGCTGGGTTAATGCCTTTCTCAGAAAGGATTTTGCCGGCAGCCGGAGACGGTGTACCAGATGCATAAGTCTGTGCTCCAGATGGAGCGGCGGCAGCTGGCTGTGATGGCTGTTGAGCAGCCGGAACACTTGGCTGAGCAGCTGGCTGCGCAGCGCCTGCACCAGCACCTGCCACGATGCGGCAAAGCAATCCACCGATCTCTACTGTATCACCCTGCTGGGCTACGATCTGCAAAGTACCCGCAGCTTCGGCTGGCAGCTCAAACGTTGCCTTGTCAGACTCCAATTCTGCGATTACCTCGTCCATTTCTACGTGGTCGCCTTCGTTTTTCAACCAGCTGGCAATTGTTACTTCTGTGATAGACTCACCTACGGTTGGCACGCGCATTTCTACAGTCTCGCCAGTGCCTTGTGCAGGCGCAGACTCCTGCGCGGCAGGTTGTGTCGCCTCAGATGTAGTCGGAGCGGCAGTTTCTTGTTTAGCGGCAGGGGCAGCTGGTGCGCTGCCTGCTTCTCCGTTTTGCTCGATGCGGCAGATCGTAGCGCCTACCTCAATGGTATCGCCTTCCTGCGCAACGATGCGTAAAATGCCTGCGGCTTCAGCGGGCAGTTCGAAGGTGGCTTTGTCAGATTCCAGCTCAGCAATCACCTCATCCATCTCCACACGGTCGCCGTCTTTCTTTAGCCATTGGGCTATGGTTACCTCGGTGATAGACTCACCTACAGCAGGCACTTTAACTTCTAAGCTCATATTTTATCAATTATGAATTACGAATTAAGGATTACGAATCATTAATAATTAATGATGAATGAATAGTGAATAATTAAACCTCACAGTCCATTCATCATTACTTATTAACCATTATTGACTAGTCATTAAATAGCAAACGCGCGTTCAACGAGATCTAACTGCTCTTTGCCGTGTATTTTATTGTATCCGGTTGCAGGAGAAGCACTTGGCTTACGGGCTATTACATCTTCCACGCCGTTTCGCATGACACGCAGGATATACATCCAGCCGCCCATGTTCTCCGGCTCTTCCTGTACCCAGTATACCTTCGCGTTCTTATATTTTTTCAGTTCGGCCTCCAGCTGCACTTTCGGGAACGGTGCCAACTGCTCCATCCGGATAATAGCTACATCCTTACGCTTGTTTTTCTGCTGCTCTTCCAACAGGTCGAAATATACCTTACCAGTGCACAGCAATACTTTCTTCACTGTCTTGGCATTAGCATAGTTGTCACCGATCACTTCTTTGAAACCACCTTGGGTGAACTCATCCAATGAAGAAACCACATCCGGGTGGCGTAGCAGTGACTTAGGCGCCATGTTGATGGCTGGCTTGCGGAACGGCAGGGCCAGCTGGCGACGCAGGAAGTGGAAGAAGTTGGCAGGAGTTGTGATATTGGTCACGAACATGTTGTTCTCGGCTGCCAGTTGCAGGAAGCGCTCAGGACGGGCATTGGAGTGCTCCGGTCCCTGACCTTCATAGCCGTGCGGCAGCAACATCACCACACCATTCATACGCTGCCACTTGGATTCTGTGGCCGATATAAATTGGTCGATCATTACTTGCGCACCGTTGGCGAAGTCACCAAACTGTGCTTCCCATATAACCAACGCATTCGGGTTAGCCATTGCATAGCCAAACTCAAAACCAAGTACGCCATACTCTGACAGGAGCGAGTTGTAGATTTCGAGCTTTACCTGATCCTCCTGAATATGGTCGAGGTTAGAGTATGGAGCGCTCGTGTTGGCGTCGCGCAATACCGCATGACGGTGTGAGAACGTACCACGTTGCACATCCTGTCCGCTCAGGCGCACCACCCGTCCTTCTGCCAGAATAGAGCCATAGGCCAGCAACTCGGCAGCAGCCCAGTTCAGTTGGCGGCTCTCAAAGAACATGTCTTTACGCTCTTTCAGAAGCTTCTCAATCTGCTTGAGCGGCTTGAAACCCTGCGGAACAGTTGTAAGCGCCTTGCCTACTTTGTCGATCACTTCCTGGGCTATACCTGTCTCAGGCGACTGGTTAAAGTCTTCTGGAGTCGAGCGACGAAGTTCTTTCCATTCCTTCTCCAAAGTCTGGTAGTTGTAAGGAAGCGGCTTTTGCTTCACCATGTCCAGGCGGTCCTGCAACATCTGACGGAACTCCTTGTCCATAGACTTAGCCAGTTCAGCGTTGATTTCACCGTGGCCGATCAGTTCCTTGTTGTATACCTCCCGTGGATTCGGGTGCTTCGAGATCAGGTTATAAAGGTGTGGCTGCGTGAACTTCGGCTCGTCCGCCTCGTTGTGGCCATGACGGCGATAGCACACCATGTCAATGAAGATATCGTTGCCGAACTTCTGACGGTATTCTGTTGCCAGGCGCACAGCAAACACCACAGCCTCCGGATCGTCACCGTTTACGTGCAGTACAGGCGCGTCAATGATTTTAGCCACATCGGTGCTATAAATAGAAGAACGGGCGTCTTCGAAGTCAGTTGTAAAACCTACCTGGTTATTGATCACAAAGTGAATGGTACCTCCTGTCTGGTAGCCTTTCAGCTTGGCCATCTGGGTTACCTCATACACGATACCTTGGCCAGCTACAGCGGCGTCGCCGTGGATTAGGATCGGTACAATTTGCTTCGGATCCCGGTCATACATACAATCGATCTTGGCACGCACAAAACCTTCCACTACCGGGTTCACTGCCTCAAGGTGCGATGGGTTCGGCGCCAGCTTCAAATTCACTTTATTGCCAGATGGGGTGTCAACTTCAGACGAGAAGCCCATATGGTACTTTACATCACCATCACCCATGGTCAGGTCCGGCACGGCTGTCCCTTCGAACTCAGAGAAAATCTGCTCATAGGTCTTGCCCATGATGTTGGCCAGCACATTCAGGCGGCCTCGGTGCGCCATCCCTATCACTACCTCTTTTGCGCCAAGCTCAGAGGCTTTATCGATGATGGCATCCAGGGCAGGTATAGTCGTTTCGCCACCTTCCAGTGAGAAACGTTTCTGGCCTAAGAATTTTGTGTGCAGGAAGTTCTCAAATACAACCGCTTCGTTCAGCTTAGAAAGAATGCGCTTTTTGTACTCAATGCCTGGGTTGAAATTAAGAGACTCATTCTCGATCTTGTTTTGTAGCCAAGAGAGCATCTCCGGATCACGGATATACATGTACTCATAGCCGATCGGGCCTTCGTATATCTTCTGCACAGCCGCCACTATATCGCGCAGTTTGGCAGGTCCGATACCGATGATCTCACCAACCTGAAAAACAGTATCCAGATCTGCTTCAGAAAGACCAAAATCTGCCAGGTCCAGCAATGCCTTGCGGTCTTTGCGCTCACGCACCGGGTTGGTTTTGGAGCGCAGGTGTCCGCGGCTGCGGTAAGCGTATATAAAGTTGCGTACCGCTACTTCTTTATCCGATTCGCCTGCTGCAACCGTGGCTTTGGCAGGGGCAGCCACTGGGGCACCCTCTTTCTCATGACCGTTTTCGTTATAAGCAGTTGAGAACTCAAAGCCCTCAAAGAATTTGCGCCATCCAAAGTCTACTGACTCCGGGTCCTGCTGATAAGACTTATAGAGTTCATCAATATAGGCCCCGTGCGCATTTGCGATGTAGGTATATTTATCCATAATTCAATTTACGGCTGTGTGTAAAGGCAAAGTTAAGAGTATTTATAACAAATCAAACTTCATGAATTCGCATAAGCAAATACACCTATCAATCAACCACCTAAGATTGTATTCAAGACCTCTATATAGCACATGATTAATGTTAGGGAAAAAACAGGGCTAGTTTACATCACATAATAAGCACTTTTGTCTCCTACATTGTTATGAAACCGGAACAATTCAGGCACTTCCGGCTCTGGTAGTTTGTTTAACCTAGAGCATTCTACGAAATCAACTTTGACCGCCAAAAAGAAACCCAAAAAATATAGCGCGAAGCCTGTCCCGCTTACAGCCCAAGAGAAAATAACCCGCTACATGCGAGGCAACAAGGCTCGTAACACAAAGCCGGAATTGTTGCTGCGCAGTATACTTTGGAACAACGGCTTACGCGGTTATCGGGTGCATTGGCGTAAAGCTCCTGGCAAGCCCGACATTTGTTACCCGGCACGACGTCTTGCCATATTTGTGCATGGTTGCTTTTGGCACCGATGCCCCTATTGTCAGCCTGCTTTCCCTAAGTCCAATCTACAGTTCTGGGAAGAAAAGTTTACTAACAATCAATTGCGCGATGAGCGTTATAAAGCCATGTACCGAGAGGCTGGATGGCAGCGGGTGGTGATATGGGAGTGCCAGCTTCGGCAAGACCTGGATAGTTGCCTGCGCCTGATCCGGGAATTGCACCGCGGGGTTCCTGGCAGTTGGGAGCTTGCTGCCTGATTAAATTCCACTGTCGCGTAACTATAGGCACGAATAAAAGTATTATCTTCAGTACCTTAACACCTAGCTATACCCTATGAAGAAAAAAATAGTCGGCCTGGCTTTTCTAAGCCTGACGGCCTTCGCCTGCAGCGAAAACGCCAGGCAAGTAGCCGAAACTGCGGATGAGAATCAGGTGACGGCAAGCGATAGCACCAACCTGCAGCCCGCACTGCAAAGTATAAATGCCAACGATCTGCTACAGCATATCAAAGTGCTGGCGTCCGATGCCTACGAAGGGCGTAGCCCTGGCACAGCCGGTGAAGATTCCACTGTGAACTACCTTACCCGCGAATTCAAAAAGTTAGGCCTGCAGCCCGGTAACCCGAATGGTACGTATGTGCAAAAAGTGCCTATGTTTGGCTTCACAGCGCAACCTAAGGCCAGTTTCACGGCGGGAGGCAAAACCATTAACCTTAATTTCCCGGATGATTACGTAGCCGTGTCGCGCCGTTTCGTGCCGGACGTGAACGTAAACAACTCTGATATAGTGTTTGTGGGTTATGGCATTGTGGCGCCGGAATATGGCTGGGACGACTACAAAGGTATAGACGTGAAGGGCAAGACCATTGTCATGCTCATTAATGACCCGCCTATACCTAGACCCGACAATGCCGATCAACTTGACAGCACCATTTTTGGCGGCAAAGCCATGACCTATTATGGCCGCTGGACTTATAAGTATGAGATTGCTGCAGAGAAAGGTGCTGCCGCCGCCATCATCATCCACGAGACTGGACCTGCAGGCTATCCTTACGAAGTAGTATCGGGTAGCTGGAGCCGGGAGAATTTTGACATCAGCAACCCCGGCAAAAACATGGATCGCGTGGCCGTGGAGTCCTGGATTACAGAAGCCAAGGCAAAAGAACTCTTCTCCGCGGCGGGCAATAACTTTGAGCAACTCAAGCGTGCAGCTGCCAATAAAGGATTCAAGCCTGTTGCCTTAAATGCCAAAGCTAATTTCACACTCAAGAATAAACTTCGTGAAATTGAGTCTCAGAACATCATCGCTAAACTAGAAGGTTCAGACCCAAAGCTTAAAGAGGAGTACGTGGTTTATACCGCACACTGGGACCATCTGGGCAAAGACGACAAACTGCAGGGGGACCAGATTTACAACGGTGCTATGGACAATGCCAGCGGCACTGCCGGCTTAATTGAACTGGCGAAGGCTTTCACAAAACTACCTGAAAAACCGAACCGCTCTATCCTGTTCCTGGCCGTGACAGCTGAAGAGAAAGGATTACTAGGCTCAAAATACTATGCTGCTAATCCGCTATACCCGCTTAACAGGACGCTCGCCAACATCAACATGGACGTACTGAATGCCTACCATCCAACCGAGGATGTAATTGTGATTGGATATGGCAACTCGTCCTTAGAGGATATACTGGCGGAAGAATCCCGCTCACAAAACAGGCGCATCGTACCGGAGGCTTCACCTGAGAAAGGCTCCTTTTATCGTTCCGACCATTTTGAGTTTGCGAAGCAAGGCGTGCCAGCCCTGTACGCCAAGTCAGGTATTATAGCCCGTAACCAGCCCGCTGATTATATTACCAAAAAGCAAGAGCAGTATACTGCTGACCATTACCATAAAGTGAGCGACGAAGTGCGGGAAGATTGGAACCTGGATGGCGCTGTGGAAGATCTGCGCTTGTTCTTCCGGGTTGGCTATCGCGTAGCCAATGGTGATACGTATCCTGAATGGCGACCTAAATCGGAATTTAAGGCCAAACGTGATAGTTCCCTTTCCAAATCCAAATAGGGCTTGAGTCAGGAAAAACTTAAAGGCACCTCCAAAGAGGTGCCTTTTTTATTGGCAGCTATGAAAGCTCAGGTCTCATTATTGTCATAAATCATCAGCAGCAACAAGCAGGCAATTAGAATAATTATAAAATTTAATAAATCAACTTAAATAGCGCTGAAGCTATCATAAACGCTAACCACACAATCACTCTTAAATACCATTGATTAACACCCATTTAAAACGCGACCACTTAAATAGTATCTAAAAAAACATATTCCAAGGGTTACCTTTTCGTATAACCAGAATAAATAAGTACAAATTTGCTTTTTTAACAAAATTTGAAGTATTATGAAAAAGACCATAAAATTAGCTTTCGCCGCATTCGCATTCTTCGCTTTTACAGCATGTAATTCTGAAACCAATACGACTACAGAAACCGAGCGTATCGAAGAAATAGAAACTGACATGGATGCCGACATGGACATGGAAGCTGACACTACAACCGTTATGGATACAACCGTAAATGACGGTGTTGCTGATGAAATTCCTGAAGAAAGACCTATCCAGTAATCTTATATAGATAATTAAGTAAAAGAGGTCCTTACCAATCAAATGGTAAGGACCTCTTTTTTATACCTATGCATTTAAGGGAAACTATATATGTAAAAGAAAAAGGCCTTCTTATGCGGATATGGCGTAATACTTGTTAAATTTAGCAGATGGAAAACTTACCTTTAACAGAGGATGGCATAGCTATTATATTGGTTGCCTCTGACGAAGCATTGCGAAATGCAGTTGCTCATCTGCAGCAGCATCAGGAGCTCGCCCTTGACTTAGAATTTGACCAAAACCGTTATACCTACGGATTCAATCTGTGCCTTATACAAATTGCAGACGGTAATGGCACATGCTATATTATAGACCCTTTTTACATCGATGATCTTAGTCCGTTATTTGCAATCATCGAGAATCCAGCTATTGCCAAAATCATACATCACTCTAATAACGATATTCTACTGCTTGACAAACTCGGCTGCCACATTAAAAACGTAGTGGATACAGATGTTGCTGCCAAAGTTATAAATTATGAGCGCTCTTCCTTAGCGACTGTCCTTAAAGAAGAATTCAATACAGAAATAGACAAATCACAACAATC
Source organism: Pontibacter aquaedesilientis (assembly GCF_014773225.1). Lineage (GTDB taxonomy): Bacteria > Bacteroidota > Bacteroidia > Cytophagales > Hymenobacteraceae > Pontibacter > Pontibacter aquaedesilientis. The sequence continues at coordinate 166,901 of NZ_JACXAJ010000009.1, forward strand.
CAGTAACTGGAATAAGCGCCCGTTAACGGAAGATCAACTGCGTTATGCTGCGATAGATGTTATCTACCTGCACAAAATTAAAGCGAAGTTACTGGAAGCGATTGAGAAAGAGGGACGCAGCCATTGGCTGGAAGAGGAAAACCATTTGCTGGAGCAGCTTAAGTTCACGGAGCCTGAAAACCCACATTTGCGGCTAAAACAAGCTTTCCGACTCAATTACTATCAGCAGTATATCTTAAAAGGGCTTTATGCGTTTCGAGATGAATTGGCACAGGAATTCAACAAACCAGCACCTTATGTTATACCTAACGATGCGTTAGTAGACTTAGCCAACAATCCGAATGCAGATATTCATGAATGGTTAAACCATACTAAAGGAATACACGGTGGCCTAAAGAAACCTAAAAATGAGCGCTTATTAAAGGAGGCGCTGGAAAACACAAAGAAGGCCGCAAAAGCGAATAACATCAGTGATGATTATCCAGAGCATCGTTTTCATCGCCCAATGCGCACTCCTGAGACTGAAAGACGCAAAGAGCTTCTAACAGAAGTGCAACAGAAAATTGTTGCTAAATATGGAGAGTATGCTTCTAAATTAATCATTAACCAAAGCTTAATAACAGATTATAGTCAAACCGGCCGACTCCGCTGCTCCAAAAAATATGCAACTGATATTGTCCTTCAAACAGCCAGTGAGCTAGGTATAGATATACCTGTCATGGAACCCGCTGCCCCGAAGAACTAGATCTTCTTATACCTAATACAGAAAATACCTATCACTAAGCATGAACACATTTAGAACGGAACACGACTTTCTAGGGGAAAAAGAAATTCCCAGTGAAGTATATTACGGTATTCAAACTTCGAGAGCACTTGAGAATTTTCATATAACTGGCATCCCGATCTCTAAAGAACCATTATTTATAAAAGCTTTTGCTTATGTAAAGAAAGCGGCGGCAATAGCCAACCACAAGTGTGGCGTTATAAGCAAGGAAGTAACAGATGCTATCTGTATTGCATGTGACAGGTTAATTGATGGTGAATACTTAGATCAGTTTGTAACAGATATGATCCAGGGTGGGGCAGGCACCTCTGTTAATATGAATGTAAACGAAGTGATCGCCAACATTGGATTGGAGCATATGGGCCATGCAAAAGGGACTTATAACTTTTTGCATCCAAATAATCACGTTAACTGCTCCCAGTCGACCAATGATGCCTACCCTACGGCATTCAGAATAGCGCTATACTGGAAAATACAAAGCTTTATGCAAAGCTTAGAAGCACTTCAGCAATCCTTTGGTCGCAAAGGAGAAGAGTTTCAGGAAGTATTGAAAATGGGGCGCACTCAGTTACAGGATGCTGTACCTATGACGCTTGGAGCAGAATTTCATGGTTTCTCCACAACTATAAGGGAAGACATTCAGCGTCTGAGTGAGGTTAAAATGTTGATTTGCGAGATCAATATGGGAGCTACTGCTATTGGCACCTCGATTAATGCTCCGGAAGGATACCCACTATTAGTAACTGATATATTGCGAGAAATTACAGGTATACCTGTCGTGCTGGCAGAGGACTTAATTGAGGCCACTTGCGACACTGGAGCCTATGTACAAGTATCGGGTGTCTTGAAGCGATGTGCTGTTAAAGTATCTAAAATTTGTAATGATCTTCGCTTACTGTCATCTGGACCAAGAGCTGGTTTCAACGAAATCAACCTTCCTCGTATGCAACCAGGCTCATCTATTATGCCTGGCAAAGTAAACCCGGTTATACCTGAGGTAGTTAATCAAACTGCCTATTATGTCATAGGAGCAGATATGACCATCACGATGGCTGCAGAGGCAGGTCAATTACAATTAAATGTAATGGAGCCAGTTATTGCTTACAGTCTCTTCAGCTCATTGACATACTTGGAAAATGCATGCTATACCTTACAGGCGAAATGTGTGGATGGTATAACAGCTAATGAAGAAATATGCAAGAACATGGTGATGAATAGTATAGGCATCGTAACATCGCTCAATCCTATTTTAGGTTATGAGGAGTCGGCTTCTATTGCGAAGGAAGCACTTACAACTGGCAAATCTATTCATGAAATAACCGTACTTGAGCGAAAGAGAATTACTCAAGCAAAATGGGATGAAATATTCTCTATTGAGAACTTAATTCATCCAAAGTTTATCAATATCTAAACTTATTTAGGTTCCCATAAACAAAAGAGGCGCTCCGTTTAGGGAGCGCCTCTTTTGTTTATGGGATATTTACATAGCGTACATAGTCAAACTTGCCTGTATGGGGTGGAACTGGGAAGCCCTTCCAACCTTCGCTAACTTCTGCATGCAAAGCCTGACGGTTTCATCGTTTCCCCTGTACTGCTTACCGGTTTTGGCCTGGCCTGTCGTGTCGCCCTGGCGCGGCGTCGGTTGGATTTGGTTTGGCCGGATGGGGTTGGGTTTGGCTCAAACGCGGAACGGCCCCCGTCTCTTGCGAAACGGGGGCCGTCCTGTTGTTGGGGTTGGCGGCCACCTACTCTCCCGGGTGTGACCCCAGTACCATCGGCGCAGCCGGGCTTAACTTCTCTGTT